>NZ_JACHLI010000014.1 GCF_014204515.1 Pseudomonas nitroreducens
TCGGGGAAGCCCTTTTCTTCATCGATCTTGCGCCAGTATTCGGCGGGGAACTCCGCACAGAGAGCGCGTACGCCGTCACGGATGGCCTGGAGTTCTTCGGGGGTGGACGTCATCGAAACACCTCATGTCTTTCTTGTAAGTCGTGGGCTTGTTGGAGGCACCGGGCTTTTGGAGCAGCAGCCGGGTGCGGTCAGTCGAATTCCACTTCACCGCGCTGGGCGATACCGGCGCCGTTGCCGGCCCAGACCTCGGCCTTGCCGGGGCCGCTCAGGCGGCCGCCGACTTCGAACGCTTCAGGGCTGATCAGCGGGCGCAGGCCACGGTAGGCATAGCGGCGCAGGCGGGCCTGGGGATTGGCGCGGCAGAACGCGCGCAGGTTCAGGGTGCCGATCAACGGGCCGTGGACCACCAACCCCGGATAGCCCTCGGCCTCGGTGACGTAGGGCCAGTCGTAGTGGATGCGGTGGCCGTTGAAGGTCAGCGCGGAATAGCGGAACAGCAGGATCGGCGTCGGCTCGACGGCTTCGCTCCAGTCTCCGGCGGGCAGCGCGTCGCCGCTGGAGAGCTTGGGCGGCGTGGGTTCGCGGTAGACGATGTCCTGCTCCTCGCTGAACGCCAGGCGGCCGTCCTGGGCGAATTCGTGGCGCAGGGTGACGAACAAAAGCGCGCCGGTGCGGCCGTGCTTTTCCTCGACATTGAGGATGGTGGTGGTGCGCTTCGCCACGCCGCCGACCCGCAGCGACTCGTGGAATTCCAGGCGGCCGCCGGCCCACATTCGGTTGCGCCCCTCGGCCGGCGGCAGGAAGCAGCCGCGTGCAGGGTGGCCATCAGCGCCCAGGCCGGACTCGACCACTTCGTCCTGGAAGAACATCCAGTGCCACAGCGGTGGCAGCGCGTCGCCCGCTACGGGAACCTCTTCCGCCAGGGTCACGGCCAGGCGGCGCACCAGCAGCGCACTCAGTTCTTCCTCGCGCTCCTGGGAGCGGCCGATCCAGTCGGCGTAAGGCGAATCGCTCATTTCTGCTCTCTCGTGGCTGTCAGAGTGGATGGACGGAGCATGCAACAGGGCTTGCGTTCGTCGAATCCACATTTTCATAATCCAGCGTTAGCTTTTGCCTAACGCTATCCCGGCATTCAAAGCCTAGCGGGCCTGCTCATCGCTTTACGGAGAACCGTCCATGCACTTCGACCTGGCCGACCTGCGGCTTTTCGCCCATATCGCCGAAGCCCCCAGCCTTACCCAGGGCGCGCGCCGCGCGCATCTTTCGGCGGCTGCCGCCAGCGCGCGGATCAAGGCGCTGGAAGGCCAGCTGGAGTGCCGCCTGCTCTACCGCGACAACCGTGGCGTCGAACTGACCCCGGCGGGCCAGCGCCTGCTGCAGCACGCGCGGCTGATCCTGCGCCAGGTGGATCACCTGAAGAGCGACTTCAGCGGCCAGGCCGGCGACCAGGTGGGACATATCCGCATCTTCGCCAACACCACGGCCTGCACCGAATTCCTTCCCGAACTGCTGGCCGACTTCCTCGCCGGGCGCCCCGGCGTCAGCGTCGACCTGCAGGAAAGGCTGAACCGCGACATCGTCCGCGCCATCCTCGATGGCTCGGCGGACCTGGGCATAGTCGCCGGACCGGTGCGCGCCGAAGGCCTGCAGGTGGTGCACTTCAGCACCGACCGCCTGGTGCTGGCAGTGGCCCCGGATCATCCGCTGGGCGCCCTGCCCCGGCTGACCCTCGCCGACACCCTGGGTTACCCGCACATCGGCCTGCACGAGGGCAGCACCCTGCAGAGCTTCCTGCGTGAGCGGGTGGACCGCATGGGCGGCGAGCTGAATCTGCGCATCCAGGTCGCCAGCTTCGAGGCGATCTGCCGGATGATCGAGGCCGGCGTCGGCATCGGTGTGATCCCCGAAACGGCTGCCGTGCGCCACAGCCGCACCATGAACCTGCGCATCCTGGCGCTGGACGAGCCCTGGGTGATCCGCGAGCGCAGCGTGCTGCTGCGCGACCGCGAGGCCCTGCCCGCCTGCGCGCGGGCGCTGGTGGATCGGCTGCAGGCAATGAAGGACCCGACGCCCTAGCCCGGCAGGGCCTCCGCGCGCGGCGTGGCGGCCTTTGCCCGCGCCTCGCGCAGGCGCTCGAACCACAGGTAGATCACCGGCGTGGAATACAGCGTGAGGATCAGCGATACCAGCAACCCGCCGACGATAGCGATCCCCAGCGGCTGGCGCAGTTCGGCGCCGGCGCCATGGCCGAAAGCCAGCGGCACCGCGCCCAGCAGCGCCGCCAGCGAGGTCATCAGGATCGGCCGCAGGCGCAGCAGGCACGCCTCGCGCACCGCCTCGGTGGCGGGCATGCCACGTTCCTGGGCGGCCTGGGTGAAGTCGACGATCATGATTGCGTTCTTCTTGACGATGCCGATCAGCAGTAGGATGCCGATCAGCCCGAGCACCGACAGGTCGAGGCGGAACAGCAGCAGCGCGACCAGCGCGCCGAAGCCGGCCGAGGGCAAGGTGGAGATGATCGTCAGCGGGTGGATGGCGTTCTCGTAGAGCACACCGAGTACCACGTAGACGGTCAGCACCGCCGCGAGGATCAGCCAGGGCTGCGACCTCAGCGAATCCTGGAAGGCCTGGGCGGTGCCCTGGAAGCTGCCCTGCACTCCATCCGGCAGGCCGATCTGCGCGGTGGACTGCCGGATCGCCGCCACCGCGTCGCTCAGCGACTTGCCCGGCGCCAGGTCGAAGGACAGGGTGATGGCCGGGAACACGCCCTGGTGGTTGATGACGATGGGCACCAGCTCGCGGTGAATGCTGGCGAGCATGTCCAGCGGCACCAGGTTGCCGGCGTCGGAGCGCGCGTAGAGGTGCTGCAGGGTCGACAGCGACACCTGCCATTTCGGGTCCAGTTCGAGGATCACGTGGTTCTGGTCCAGCTGGGTGAACATGGTGGCGATCTGGCGCTGGCCGAAGGCGTCGTAGAGCACGTCGTCGATGGTCTGGATCGATACGCCCAGGCGCGCCGCCGAAGCACGGTCGATCTGCAGGGTGGCCTGGGCGGTGCCCTGCTGCTGGTCCGAGGCCACGTGCTGCAGTTGCGGCAGGGCCTGCATGCGCTTGAGCAGCACGTCTGCCCAGTGGCTGAGCTCGCTGCTGTCGGGGTCCTGCAGGGTGTACTGGTAGAGGGTCTTGCTGATCCGGCCGCCGAACTGCAGGTCCTGCGTCGGCTGCATG
Organism: Pseudomonas nitroreducens; assembly: GCF_014204515.1. Lineage (GTDB taxonomy): Bacteria > Pseudomonadota > Gammaproteobacteria > Pseudomonadales > Pseudomonadaceae > Pseudomonas > Pseudomonas nitritireducens_A. Next base: position 3,231 of record NZ_JACHLI010000014.1, read on the forward strand.
TAGAGGCGCAGGCCGGTCACCGCACCCAGCGGCCCCTGCAGGCGGTTGATCACCTGGCGCGCCGAGACGTCGCGCTGGGCGAAGGGTTTCAGCGCGAGGACGATGCGCGCCTGGCTGATGGTCGGGCTGGGGCCGATCCAGAAGTACACCTTGTCCACCGCCGGGTCCTGGCGGGCGATTTCCGCTGCCTCGCGGACCTGTTCACGCATGGCCAGCGGCGAGCTGTCCGGCGCGCCCTCGGCAACGGTGACGATCAGCCCGGTGTCCTGCTCGGGGAAGAAGCCCTTGGGAATCACCACGTAGAGCACAGCGGTGGCCAGCAGCGTCGCCAGCACGCCGGCCAGGGTCACGCGCTGGTGGCGCAATACCCAGTCCAGGGTGCGTGCGTAGCCATCGTGGATCGCTTGCAGGCACTGCTCGCAGAACAACGAGAAGCGCCCCGGCGCGGCCTCCTCGGCATGGGGTTTCAGCAACCAGGCGCAGAGCATCGGCGTGATGCACAGGGAAATCACGCAGGACACCAGGATGGCGATGCTCACCGTGATGGCGAACTCGCGCAGCAGGCGGCCGACAATGCCGCCCATCAGCAGGATCGGCAGGAACACCGCCACCAGCGACACGGTCATCGAGACGATGGTCATGCCCACCTCGCGCAGGCCGTCCATGGCGGCCTGCAGCCGCGGCTTGCCCATCTCCAGGTGGCGCACGATGTTCTCCATCATCACGATGGCGTCGTCCACCACGAAGCCCACGGCAATCGCCAGGCCCATGATCGACAGGTTGTCGAGGCTGTAGCCGAGCACGTACATCACCGCGAAGGTCACCGCCAGCGATAGCGGGATGGTCATCGCCGGGATCAGCGTGGCCGTGGCCCGGCGCAGGAACAGGAAGATCACCAGCACCACCAGGGCGATGGACAGCAGCAGGGTGAACTCGACGTCGGCCACCGAGGCACGGATGGTCTGGGTGCGGTCGCCGGCGATGTGCACCTGGACGTCCGCCGGCAGCTGCGACATCAGCGCCGGCAGCCGCGCCTTGATGTTCTCGATGGTCTGGATGACGTTGTAGCCGGGCTGCTTGTGGATGTCGGCGATCACTGTCGGCTGGCCATCGAGCATCGCCGCCTGCTCGGTGTCCTCGGCGCCGGCGATCACACCCCCGACATCGCCGACCTTGATCGGCGTGCCGTTGCGGTAGGCGATCACCTGCTCGCGGTAGTGCCTGGGGTCGAGCAACTGGTCGGTGGCGCCCAGGGTGATCGAGCGGGTCGGCCCGTCGAGGTTGCCCTTGGGCTGGTCGAGGGTGGCGTTGCCGATGGTCGCGCGCAGGTCTTCCAGGGTCAGGCCGCGGGCGGTCAGGCGGTCCGGGTCGATGCGGATGCGCACCGCCGGCTTCTGCTGGCCGTGGAAGTCGATCAGGCCGACGCCGGGGATCTGCGACAACTGCTGGGAGATGTAGTTGTCGATGTACTGGTTGAGCTCGGGCAGCGTGCGCACCGGCGAGGTCACCGCCAGCGACAGCACGGTGGCTTCCGCCGGGTTGACCTTGTTGAAGGTCGGCAGGCTGGTCATGGTCTTGGGCAGGTTGGCGGTGGCGGCGTTGATCGCCGCCTGGACGTCCCCGGCGGCGCCGTCGATGTCGCGGTTGAGGTCGAACTGCAGGACGATCTGGGTCTTGCCGGCGGCGTTCGAGGAGGTCATCGCGGTGATCTGCGGCACGGCCGAGAACGCCCGTTCCAGCGGCGTCGCCACCGAGCTGGCCATGGTCTCGGCGTTGGCCCCGGAGAGCAGCGCGGTGACCTGGATGGTCGGGAAGTCCACCGTCGGCAGCGCCGCCACCGGCAGGTTGAGGTAGGCGAAGGCGCCCAGCAGCATGGCGCCGATGGCCAGCATGCTCAGGCCGACGCGGCGCGGAATCAGCCCCATCAGGCCGTTCATGGCTGGCGCCCCCCGGCATTGGCGGCGTTCAGCGTGCTCGCGCTGCTCGCCACGGCCTCCGCCTTGACCGACGCCACGCGGGCACCAGGGGCAATGCGCGGCTGGCCGATGGTCACCACGGTCTCGCCCGGCGCCAGGCCCTGGCGAATCCACTGCATGCCGTCGACCACCACGTCCGCGGCCTGCACCGGGCGCGCTTCCACCTGCTGGCGGGCATTGACCACATACACATAGTCGCCATCCCGGCCCAGCTGCACGGCGTTCTCCGGAATGGCGGTGACCGCGCGCTGGGTATCGAGCAGCAGGCGTGCGGTGACCAGTTGGCCCGGCCAGAGCTTCTGCGCGCCGTTGTCGAACTGCGCCTTGAGCTGCACCTGGCCGCTGGCGGTGGCCACCTGGCTGTCGATGAAGCTGAGCTTGCCGTGGGCGATCTCCTGGCTGCCGTCGCGGCTCATGGCGACCACTTCCAGCGGCGCCTGGGCCTGGCGGGCGAGAATCTGCGGCAGCTGGTCCTGGGAGACGGCGAAGGCCACGGAGATCGGGTCCATCTGGGTCAGCGTCACCAGCCCGGTGGCTTCGCTGCCGTGGACGATCGAACCGGCATCCAGCAGGCGCTGGCCGGTGCGGCCGGTGAACGGCGCGTGAATCTGGGTGAACGACAGCTGCAGGCGGGCGCTGTCCAGGGCCGCCTGGTCCGCCCGCAGGGTGGCCTGCTGGGCAGCCAGCTGTGCACGGTAGGTGTCGACGTCCTGGCTGGGGCCGGCCTTCGCGGCAGCGAGCTTGCTGGCGCGGTCGAGGTTCGACTTGAGGTTGGCCACCTGCGCCTGGTCACGGGCGACCAGCGCCTGGGCCTGGTCCTGCTGGGCCTGGTACGGACGCGGGTCGATCTTCGCCAGCAGGCTGCCGGCCTGGACCATCTGCCCCTCGCCGAACAGCACGTCGGTCAGCTCGCCATCGGCGCGTACGCGCACGTTGACGCTGTTCAGCGGCTGTACGTCGCCGATCGCCGACACCCACACCGGCATGTCGCGGCGGTCCACCTGGGCGGTCTGCACCGGAATCGCGGCGGGCTCCGCCTTGGCCGGCGCCGCACCGACCCTGGGCAGGCTCACGGCGGCGATGGCAATCACGACGATGCCGGCCACGATGCACCAGGCCAGGCGCTGGCGTGACAGAGGGGGGAAGTTCATGGACGGGGCTCCTGGCGGGCGGAATCGGACGGCATGGAAGCGGCAACGCTGGAAGCCTGCGCGACAGCGGTACTGGCCTGCCTGAAGTCGCCACCCAAGGCGCGGAACAGGCCGACGGAAGACTGCAGGTGCTGCAACTGCACCTGCAGCAGCGCGTCCTCGGCCTGGTACTGGGTGCGCTCGGCGATCAGCAGGGTCTGGAAGTCGATGGAGCCCAGGCGGTAGCGCACCTGGGCCAGGTGCGAAGCCTCGCGGGCGGCCTGCACGGCGGCCTGATTGAGCCCGTAGCTCTGCTGCAACTGCTGGCGGGCGCTGATCTGCGTCTGCACGTCCTGCAGTGCCTCGATCCACTGCTCGCGGTAGTTCGCCAGCAGCTCGCGGGAGCGCGCCTTGCTGGTGTCCAGCTGGCCTTCGAGCTGGCCGCCGGTGAACAGCGGTTGGGCAATCGAGCCGAGCACGCTCCAGATCGCGCCGGAGCCGAGGGTGTCGACGCCGCCCAGCAGGTTGATCGAGACGTTCGGCAGGAACGCCGCGCGGGCCACGCCGACGTCGAAGTTGGCGGATTTCAGGCGCGCTTCGGCGGCCTGGATGTCCGGGCGCTGGGCCAGCAGGTCGAGCGGCACGCCGACGCTGGGGAAAGGCACGGCCATTTCACCCAGTTGCTGGCGTTGCAGGCTGAAGCCCTGGGGCGCTGCACCCACCAGCACCGCCAGTTGGTAGAGCGCCTGGTCGCGCTGCTGCCGCAAGGCCGGCACGGCGGCCTCGAAAGTCTTCAGGGCATTGCGTTGCTGGGCCACTTCCAGGTCCGACGCGGAGCCAAGACCGGCCTGTACCTGCACCAGTTGCAGCATCTGGCGGGCATCGTCGGCGATGGTCTGCGCCAGGCGGATACGGTCCTGCAGTGACAGCACCTGGAAGTAACTGTCGGCGATGCTCGCGGTGAGGGTCATGCGTACGGTCTGCGCATCCAGCCGCGAGGCCTGGGTCAACTGGTCCGCCGAATCGGCCGCCGCGCGGTGGGCGCCCCAGAAGTCGATCTCGTAACTGGCACCGAGGGCAATCGAGCGCTTGGCGGTGGTCGAGTAGTCGTTCTGCCGCTGGTAGGTGCCATCCAGGCTCAGTTGCGGAAACAGCCCGCTGGCGGCCACCTCGGCGTTGCCCCGCGCCTGGTCGATGCGCGCCATGGCGGCGGCGAGGTTGTTGTTGCTCTGCAGGCCGAGCTGGATCAGCGCATCCAGTTCGCTGTCGGAGAACTCGCGCCACCAGGCGCCACCGGCAGCGGCCGTGCCCTTCTGCGCACTGACCGAGTCCCAGCTGGCAGCGGCGGGAACCTTGGGCGCCTGGTACTGCGGCACCAGCGAGCAGCCCGCCAGCAGGCTCAGCCCCAGGGCGAGCGGCAGCGCAAGGAACAGGCGTTGGGGACGGGCAGCGTCTGGCACGGGTGGGGTCTCCATGGAACCGGGTTGGACTGCGTCCTGACTGGGTTCCACGGTAAGGCCGGCTTGCTGGCAGGCCATTCCCCGGAAGTTAAACTTAAATTTAGCTGGGCGATCTGGCTGGACGATTTAGTTGGGCGAAGGGAGCGAAAGATCAGTCCGGATCGTCCGTCTCCAGCAGGTAGCCGGCGCCCGCGACGGTGCGGATGATCGAGCGCGAATGACCCTCGTCGAGTTTGCGCCGCAGGCGATGGATGTGCTTGTCGATCACGTTGTCGTTGGGGTCGAAATGGTAGTCCCAGGCGCTTTCCAGCAGCAGGTCGCGGCTCACCGGCTGGCCCTGGTGGCGCAGCAGGCGGGCCAGCAGCAGGGTCTCGCGGAACTGCAGGCGCACTTCCCTGCCCCGCCGCCACGCCAGGCGGGCACTGCAGTCCAGCTCCAGGCCGGGAGCGCGGAGGATGTCTCCGGTCGCGCCGCGACCGGGCCGGCGCAGCAGCGCCTGCAGCCGCACCAGCACCTCGACGAAGGCATAGGGCCGCGACAGGTAGTCGTCGCAGCCGGCGCGCAGGCCTTCCACACGTTCCAGCGCGCTGGGCTGGGCGCTGCACATCAGCACCGGCAGGTGCAGGTCTTCGGCGCGCAGCCGGCGCACCAGCTCCAGGCCGCCCAGGCGTGGCAGCTCGCGCTCCACGATCAGCGCGTCGTAGATGCCCTCCAGGGCCATCTCCAGGCCATCCACGCCATTGCCGGCGACATCGGCGACGTAGCCGCTCTCGCTCAGGCCGCGCGCCAGGTAAGCGGCCTGGCTGGCGTCTTCGGCCACCAGCAAAATTCTCATCCAGGGCGCTCCGCAGATAGATAGACTTTGGCCAGATAAACTTTTGTTCAGGTTGCGGCGAGCTGTGCTTTCGCCGCCGGGCAGCAGACTATGCCCAGGCGGATGTGAATCCGCCGTGATTGCCAATGCTGCCTGATGAATGATGTTGCCTGGAGAATACCGCATGGCCCACGTTCTGGTGGTCGAGGACGACAGCTCCACCGCCCTGGAGATCGAAGCGGCGCTGGTCGACCACGGCTTCGCGGTGACCCTGGCTGCCGACGGCCGCAGCGGCATCGTCCAGGCGCTGAGCCTGCCCTTCGACCTCATCGTGCTCGACCGCATGCTGCCGCTGGTGGATGGCCTGGGCGTGCTGACGGCGATCCGCACCGCCGGCGTGCTGACCCCGGTGCTGATCCTCAGTGCCCTCAGCGCCCTCGATGAACGGGTGCGCGGCCTGCGCGCCGGCGGCGACGACTACCTGACCAAGCCCTTCGAATTCATCGAGCTGACTGCACGCCTGGACGCCCTGCTGCGCCGCGGCGGCAACCTGCGGCCGGTGCTGCCGGCGAGCAACCAGCTGCACATCGGCGACCTCGCCATCGACCAGCTGCGCCGCAGCGTGCGCCGTGGCGAACGGGCCATCGACCTGCTGCCCCGCGAGTACGCGCTGCTCGAACACCTGGCCCTGCACGCCGACGAGGTGGTCACCCGCACCATGCTCTTCGAGGCGGTGTGGAACTACACCTACGACGAGCGCACCAACGTCATCGAGGTGCACATCGGCCGCCTGCGCCGCAAGATCGACGGCGACGGCGAAGAGCCCATGCTGCACACCGTGCGGGGAGCCGGCTATGTCCTCCGTTCGCCTCGCTGAGATCCCGCGCACCAGCGGCTTCCGCGTCGGCCTGCTGTTCCTCGCGCTGTTCGGTGTGTCGTTCCTTGCGCTGTTCGGCTACACCTACTGGCAGACCGCGGTCTATCTGCGCAGCGAGGTGGACGCCAACCTGCACCGGCAGATCGACAACCGCGGCGCCCAGGACGCGGACACGCGCCTGCAGGAAATCCGCCGCCACGCCCTGCAGGACCACGACGGCCGCGTGCCGCACACGCTGTTCGACGCCCAGGGCAAGCCGCTCGCCGGGCCGCTCAAGGAGTTGCCGGCCGGCAAGCGTTTCGACGTACCGGGTGAGTTCCGCTGGCAACGGCCCGACGGTGAGCACCGGCCGGTCCGCTACATCAAGCATCGCCTGGAGGACGGCGGCATCCTCGTGGCCGCCCAGGACGTGCACGACATCCACGAGTTCGACGAACTGCTGGTCAATGCCCTGGCTTCCGGCGGCGTCCTGCTGCTGGTGGTCGGTCTGATCGGCGCGGTGTGGCTGGGCAACTCCACGCGGGTGCGGCTCAACGACCTGAGCACGGCGATCCGCCGCATCGTCGAGGGCGACCTCAGCCGGCGCCTGCCGGTGCGCGGCAACGACGACGACATCGACCGCATCTCCGCCGTGGTCAACGGCATGCTCGATGAACTGGAGCGGCTGATGAGCGAGGTCAAGGGCGTCTGCGACGATATCGCCCACGACCTGCGCACCCCGCTGACCCGCCTTATCGCCGGCCTGGAGCGCGCCCAGCGCCGCGAACTGCAGGCCGCAGACTACGAGCAGACCATCGATGCCGCGCTGAACGAGGCCAAGGGCCTGTTGCTGACCTTCCGCGCGCTGCTGCGCATCTCCGAGATCGAGGACAGCGTGCGCCGCAGCCACTTCGCCCCGGTGGACCTGAACCGCATCGGCAGCGACGCGGTGGAGCTCTCCGAGCCGCTGGCGGAAGAACGGCGCATCCACCTCGAACTGCTACCCGCGGCGACTCCAGCGCTGCTCTCGGGCGACGCGCAGCTGCTGTTCGACGCCAGCTGCAACCTGATCGACAACGCCATCAAGTTCTCCCCCGAAGGCGCCCATGTCCGCGTCGAGATCGGTGCGGCGGACGGCGCTGTCGGCCTCACCGTGCGCGATAACGGCCCCGGCATCCCCGAGGCCGAGCGCGAATCGGTGTTCCGCCGTTTCTACCGCGCGCAGAGCAGCCGGCAGACCGCCGGCAACGGCCTGGGGCTGAGCCTGGTGGCGGCGGTAGCGCGGCTGCATGACCTGCAGCTGCGCGTCGAGGATGCCAGCCCCGGTTGCATCATGAGCCTGCGCGGCAAGCCTGCCGCCAGCTGAGGTTGCCGCAGGGCATCACTTCGTCGGCTGCGGCTGCCACTCCAGCAGGTGGTGGGAGAAGCCGTAGCTGGCCGACTGGTAGTAGGCGATTGCCCGTGCCACCAGAGGATCATCCGCCCTGGCCGTGACCTCCACGCTGGCCCCCAGCGCCTAGTTGTGCCGGCGCAGCCCCTGGCGCGGACTGAGGATCGCCAGGTCCTTGCCGTCGAACAGCCCCAGGTGCTGGTAGTTGCCGATCACCACGTGCGGCGGCAGTGCTTCGGGCTGCATCAGGTCGCGGCCATAGAAGGTCGAGTCGTAGCCCAGGTTCAGCAGGCCCAGCAGGGTCGGCGCCAGGTCCAGCTGGCTGGCCAGCTCTCCCCGCTCGCCGCTGGGCAGCAGCGCCGGTGCGTAGATGAACAGGGGAATCTGGTAGTTCTCCACCGGCAGGTCTTCCTTGCCTGCGCTACCGGCAGTGTGGTCGGCGACGAAGACGAAAATGGTGTCGGCGAACCACGGCTTGCTCTTCACCTCGCTGAGGAACTTGCCGATGGCGTAGTCGGTGTACTTCACCGCACCATCGCGGCCATTGCCCGACGGAATGTCGATGCGCCCCTGCGGGTAGGTGTAGGGCCGGTGGTTGGAGGTGGTCATCAGTTGCAGGAGGAATGGCTGCTGCCTGGCGTGGTCCTCGTCGGCAAGCCTGATCGCCTGGGCGTAGAGGTCTTCGTCGGCCATACCCCAGGCATTCTTGAAGTGGATGTCGGCCTCGTTGACGCTGGACTGGTCGACGATGCGGTAGCCGTTGCCGCCGAAGAAGGCATTCATGTTGTCGAAGTAGCCGCGCCCGCCATACAGGAACACCGAGTCGTAGCCGACGGCCTTGAGCTGCTGGCCAAGGCTGGCGAAGCCGCTTTCGCGGCCGATGCGCTTGACGATGGAGCGGCCCGGAGTCGGCGGGATGGACAGGGTGATCGCTTCCAGGCCACGGTCGGTGCGGGTGCCGGTAGCGTAGAAATTGTTGAAGTAGAGGCTGTTGCGGCGCAGCTCGTCGAGGTTCGGCGTCAGCTTGCGTTCGTCGCCATTGCTGCCCAGGTACTTGGCGCTGAGGCTTTCGATGGTCACCAGGACGATGTTGTGTTTCTTCAGCGGGCCGGCAGCGCTGATGCGGCGGCGGATGTCCAGCGCCTGGCTGCCGATGAAGGCCGCATTGGGTTCGGCCAGCTCCGCGCGCATCTGCCGTGCGACTTCCTGCTCGGGCAGGGTCGCGTAGAACTGCGGGTAGTCCAGCTCGTTGTTGCGGAAGGCGGCGAAGAACTGGTACGGGCCGTTGCTTTCCAGTTCGCGCAGGTAGGCGTTGCCGCCCTGGCCGCGCGGGTGCTCCTGGTCGACCAGGAACAGCGGCAGCAGCATCACCAGCAGCAGGCCCACGGCACCGGCGAGACGCTTGCGCAGCGGCGGCACGTCGGCCTGGGCAATGCTGCGCAACGGCTTGCGCAGGGCCAGGGTGGCCAGCGCGGCGATCAGCGCGAGCAGGCCCAGCAGTTTGCCGATCGGGTAGGACTCGAGGATGTTGTTGAGCACCTCGTCGGAGTACACCAGGTAGTCCACCGCAATGAAGTTGAAGCGCACACCGAACTCGTCCCAGAACAGCCACTCGGCCACCGCGGTGAAGAGCATCACGTACAGGCTGACGAACAGCAGCGCCACCAGGGCCCGGCGCCAGAAGGCGCTGCGCCAGAGCCGCGCGGGCAGCAGCAGAAGCAGCAGGCCCAGCGGCAACAGGGCGTAGACCAGGAAACTCAGGTCATACAGCAGGCCGATGGCGAACACCGCCAGGTGCCCGGCACCCAGCTCGGACAGGTGGCTCGCCAGCAGAACCGTGCGGGTGAGGAAGAAGACGACGAGCCAGAGAACGGCGGCCAGCGCCAGGAAACGCATTGGCGCAGAGCGGAGGAACGGGATGGAGACACCCTTGTTGTAATGCACCGGAACACGCGGCCACGGCACTTCGGAAGAGCCGGAACCGGCTGTTGGGCGGGCACCCTACAAGGCAGGACGAAAAAAAATGTCAAAAACGCGCTGATCTCACGAATCTCTTCGCGCCCTTTCAGCACCTGCCTGCTGGGCGGGCCACCACGACTTTTTCACATGTCCTTGACGAGACCTTGATCGGCCGACTCGATAATGGCCGGAAACAATGAGCCGTCGCAGCTGCCGAGCCCTGTCCATGAATGAACCCCAACGCCTGGTGGCCCCTGTTGCGCCGCGTGCAAGCGATAACGCCTCCGGCCGGCAGTTCACCGCCCGGCTGCGCGCCAGGGTCGCGGCGTGGCGCAAGCGCCGGCTGTTGCGGCTGGCGTTGCGGGTGGCGGAGGAGCCGATCCTGATGCTGGAGGTGTCGCAGGCGCCGGGGCTGTTCTGGCCGGTGCTCACCGAGCACAACAACCGCGTGATCGTGGCGACCTCCCCGGCCGCGGAATCCCTGCTCGAAGCCCACCGCCTGCTGCCCCAGGGCGTCACCCGGCGCATCCGCGTGATGCCCGGCCCGCTGGACTACGCCGAACTGCGGCCGGCGTCGGTCGACTGCATCCTGCTCGCCGAAATCCCCCCCTCGCCGTGCAACGCGAATACGCTGCGCCTGCTCGGCCAACTGCATCACGTCACCCGCGACAGCGCGATCCTCTTCGCCCGGGTCGGCTCGCAGCGGCCAGCGCCGCAAGCCGGGGACGCCTGCCACTGTGGCGACTCGCATGCCGTGGCGGCCGAGGCCAGCCATGCCAGAGCGCTGGAACAGGAGTTCCTGCGCATCGGCTTCTCGCAGATCCGCCATTACAACTTCACCCCGGGCTCGGACGGCGTTCGCGTCTACATCCTGCGCAAGTGATCCCGCAGCGGCAGCCCTTCAGCGGCGCCGCTGCCAGCGCAACCCCAGCAGCACGCCGACCAGCGCACCGAGCGCCGTCCCGGCTATGTCGGCGAGGAACAGCAGCGAGTAGGGAAAATACGACTGCCCGCGATCCACCGCCTCCAGGTCGACATGGCGGATGTCCAGCAGCCAGTGCAGGCCATTGGGCAGGCAGGCGAACACCACCAGCAGGATCGTCAGCAGCGCGTAGAACCACGCGGCTTCCAGCCCTGGCACGAAAACCCGCCAGAGCACCTGGGCAAGCCCGGTCAGCAGCAGCGTGAAGAACAACGAGAAGCTGCCGTGGCGGATGAGTTCGAGTAGTTCTTCCATGGTCTCTGAATCTTTCGCGAATGGATGGACGGGGCTGCACAGCGCCCGGCGTGACCAGTGACTGTCCCACTGGACGGGCTCGGTCGCAAGGCTGTCATGTATACAGTTCGCGTCTACCAAATGAGAATGACAATTTCTTAACGCCCCGATTGCGAAGATCGCCGCCAGAATCGGGCGATGCCCTGGCCAATTGGCTGCCAGTCGCCCCCCGGACAACCTGCTGGAGTGGCGATTGATGAAATGGCGCGGTGCCTCGTGGGTGATGTGGCTGGCGGTGGGAACCGCGGCGTTGCTGGAGCTGGGAGCCGCCTTCGGCGCCGCGCCGGATGACGGCATCGTCATCTACAACGCCCAGCACGAATCGCTGACCAAGGCCTGGGTGGAAGGCTTCACCCGCGAGACCGGGATCAAGGTGACGCTGCGCAACGGCGACGACAGCGAACTGGGCAACCAGATCATCCAGGAGGGCAAGGCCTCCCCGGCCGACGTGTTCCTCACGGAAAACTCGCCGGCCATGGTGATGCTGGACAACGCCGGGCTTCTTGCGCCGGTGGCGCCGACCACCATTGCCCAGGTCGCCGCGCCGTTCCGCCCGGCCCAGGGGCGCTGGATCGGCATCGCTGCACGCTCCACCGTGCTGGTCTACAACAAGGACAAGGTCAAGGAGTCGGAACTTCCCGCCTCCCTGCTCGACCTCGCCGAGCCGCAGTGGATCGGCCGCTGGGCCGCCTCGCCGGCCGGCGCCGACTTCCAGGCCATCGTCGGCGCGCTGCTGGAGCTCAAGGGCGAACAGGTCACCCAGGACTGGCTGGATGCGATGAAGGCCGGCGCGCGGGTCTATCGCGGCAACAATGCGGTGCTCAAGGCGGTCAACGCCGGCCAGATCGACGCCGGGGTGATCTACCACTACTACTACGTCGGCGACCGGGCCCGGACCGGCGAGAACAGCAACCACTCGGCGCTGCACTACTTCGGCCACAAGGACCCCGGCGCCTTCACCAGCCTGTCCGGCGGCGCGGTGCTGGCTTCGAGCAGGCACGCCGAGCAGGCGCAGGCTTTCCTGCGCTGGATCACCAGCGCCCAGGGTCAGGCCGTGCTGCGCGAAGGCGCCTCCTACGAATACGCGGTGGGCGAAGGCGCACCGTCGAACCCGAAGCTGATTCCCCTGGAACAGCTGGACGCACCGCAGGTGGACGTGTCCCGCCTGGACAGCCGCAAGGTCGTGGAACTGATGACCCAGGCAGGCCTGTTCTAAGTGACCGCGCAGCAGCTCGACCCGCCCAACGCCAGCCGCACCCGGCTGGCGCCCGTTCCCCAGGCGCTGCGGCGCTGGCGTAATCGCACCGGCCAGGGTTGGGTGCTCGGCGCCGCCCTGCTGGTGTCGGCCTTTGCACTGTTGCCGCTGCTGTTCGTGGCCACCGCTGGAGTGCAGGCCGGCTTGCCGCTGATCGCCAAGCTGGTATTCCGCCCGCGGGTCGGCGAGCTGCTTGGCAACACCGTGCTGCTGGTCCTGCTGACCGTGCCGCTGTGTGTCCTCCACGGCGTGGCCATGGCCTGGTTGACCGAGCGCTGCAACCTGCCGGGGCGGCGCGTCTGGTCGCTGCTGGTGGTTGCGCCGCTGGCGATCCCGGCGTTCGTCCACAGCTACGCCTGGATCAGCCTGGCGCCCGCGCTGCACGGGCTGTTCCCGGCGGTGCTGGTGTCGGTGATCGCCTACTCGCCTTTCATCTATCTGCCTGCGGCAGCGGCGCTGCGGCGCCTCGACCCGGTGCTGGAAGACGTGGCGGAGTCCCTGGGTGACAGGCCGTTCAAGGTGTTCCTGCGCGTCGTGCTGCCGCAACTGCGCGTGGCGATCTGGGGTGGTTCGCTGCTGGTGGGGCTGCACCTGCTGGCCGAGTACGGGCTGTTCGCGCTGATCCGTTTCGACACCTTCACCACGGCCATCTTCGATCAGTTCCAGTCGTCCTTCAGCGGCCCGGCGGCGAACATGCTCGCCGGCGTGCTGGCCCTGGCCTGCCTGCTGCTGCTCAGCCTGGAATCCGCCACCCGCGGCAGCGCCCGCTATGCCCGGCTGGGCGCCGGCAGCCCGCGCTCGCCACGGCAGTATCGGCTGGGCCGCGCGGTTGCGGCCGGCGCGTTGATCCTCTGCGCCCTCTTCAGCGTTGCCTCGCTGGGCGTGCCGCTGGTCACCCTGGGCCAGTGGTTGAAGGCTGGCGGCCTCGCGGTGTGGGCCTCGGATGACCTGCTGAACTGCCTGGGCCAGACCCTGCTGCTCGGTGGCGCGGGCGCGCTGCTGACCACAGTGGCGGCGGTGCCGATCGCCTGGATTTCGGTGCGCGCGCCCAGCCGCCTGCAGAAACTGCTGGAGAGCAGCAACTACGTGACCAGCGCCCTGCCCGGCATCGTGGTCGCCCTGGCGCTGGTCAGCGTGACCATCCGCTATGCCCAGCCGCTTTACCAGACGGTATTCACTGTGCTGCTGGCCTACGTGCTGATGTTCCTGCCGCGCGCCCTGGTCAGCCTGCGTGCCGGCCTGGCCCAGGCACCGGTCGAGCTGGAGAACATCGCCCGCAGCCTGGGGCGCTCACCGGCCCGCGCGCTCTGGGGCGTGACCCTACGCTTTGCCGCACCGGGTGCCGCGGCCGGCGTCGCGCTGGTGTTCCTGGCCATCGTCAATGAGCTGACCGCCACCCTGCTGCTCTCCCCCAGCGGCACCGCGACCCTGGCCACCGCCTTCTGGGCGAAGACCAGCGAGATCGACTACGCCGCCGCGGCGCCCTATGCGCTGCTGATGATCCTCCTGTCGCTGCCCCTGACCGGGCTTCTCTACCACCAGTCCAAGCGAGTAGCCGGCCGATGAGCAGCCTCGAACTTCACTCCGTCTCGCGTTTCTTCGGTGCCTACGCGGCCATCGAGAACTTCAGCCTGCACGTCCCGGCCGGCAGCCGTGCGGCCATAGTCGGCCCTTCCGGGTCGGGCAAGACCACCCTGCTGCGGCTGATCGCCGGCTTCGAAGTACCGGACCTGGGCAGCATCCGCCTGGGCGACACGACCCTGGCGGACGACAGCGGCTTCGTTCCCGCCCATCGCCGCGTCATCGGCTACGTGCCGCAGGACGGTGCGTTGTTCCCGCACCTGTCGGTGGCCGAGAACATCGGCTTCGGCCTGCCGCGCAGCATGGAGCGGCGTACCGCGCGCATCCACGAGCTGCTGGAGATGGTCTCGCTGAACGCCGAGATGGCCGGGCGCTGGCCCCACGAGCTTTCAGGCGGCCAGCAACAGCGCGTCGCTCTTGCCCGCGCGTTGGCCCAGAGCCCGCGTCTGATGCTGCTCGACGAGCCCTTCTCGGCGCTGGACAGTGGCCTGCGCGCGGCCATGCGCAAAGCGGTTTGCAAGGTGCTGGGCGATGCCGGCGTCACGGCGATCCTGGTCACCCATGACCAGGAGGAAGCCTTGTCCTTCGGCGATCAGTTGGCAGTGATCCGCCAGGGGCGCCTGGTCCAGGCCGGCGCGCCGAAGGACCTGTACTTCCGCCCGGTGGACCGACAGACAGCGGCCTTCCTCGGCGACGCCCTGGTGTTTTCCGCGCGCCTGCAGGGACGCTGGGCGAACTGCCCGCTGGGCAACGTGCAGGTGGCCAATCCGTCGACCGACGCCAGCGGACAGTTGCTGCTGCGCCCGGAGCAGCTGCACCTGAGCCGCCGCGCGATGTTCCCCAGCAGCGCGGACGGCTGCTACGGCACCGTGGTGGGCAGCGACTTCGGCGGCGACCGCTGCACGGTCATGGTTCATCTGGAAGGGGCGCACTCGGAACCGGCGATTCCGGTCCGCGTGCCAGCGATGGACTGCCCCGATCCCGGCGAGCGCGTACACCTGTTCGTCAGCGGCCATGCCCATCTGTTTCCGGCACCGGACATGCACTGAACGGATAAATCAGAAGCGCGCGACGACCGTGTTTGGAGTGCTCCCTTGCTCCGCAGTGGCCGCCCGCCAACAGGAAGACTGTCCACCCGCCCTCAGTGTCATCTAAGTCTGCCTCCGTACGCTGTCCTCCAACCGCTCGCCAGCAGCCCCAGGAGGCAGCCCGCCATGAACCCCAGCAGCAAGGCCCATTGGCTCAACAAGGTCCCGGAAGTGACGCTGTCCTTCTGGGTCATCAAGATTCTCTCGACCACCGTCGGCGAGACCTTCGCCGACTTCCTCGCCGTGGATGCCGGCCTGGGCCTGGCCATCACCACTGCCGCCATGGCCGTGGCGCTGAGCGCTGCGCTCGCCTGGCAGCTGCGCACCCGCGCCTACACACCCTGGATCTACTGGCTGAGCGTGGTGCTGGTGAGCATTCTCGGCACGCAGCTGACGGACATCCTCACCGATGTGCTGGACGTCAGCCTGTACGCCAGCAGCGCCGCCTTCGCCGGGCTCCTGGCGATCAACTTCGCGGTCTGGTACGCGGTGGAGCGCAACCTGTCGATCCAGCAGATCGTCACCCCGCGCCGCGAACTCTTCTACTGGACCACGGTGCTCTGCACCTTCGCCCTGGGCACCGCCGCCGGCGACCTCGCCACCGAGGCCCTGGGCATGGGCTTCACCGTCGGCACCCTGTTGTTCGGCGCGCTGATCGCCGCGACCTTCGTCGCCTGGAAACTCGGCGCCAATGCCGTGCTGGGCTTCTGGACCGCCTACATCCTGACCCGTCCGTTCGGCGCCTCCCTGGGCGACCTGCTGACCCAGGCCAAGACCTATGGCGGCCTGGGCATGGGCGCGACCTGGACCAGCGCGCTGTTCCTCTGCGTGATCCTGCTGCTGGTCACCTTCGCCCAGCTGGGCGCCAACGGCGACAAACGCCTTCCCCAATAACCAAGTCCGCATCATTCAACCGGTTACCCGAGGATTTTCCATGACCCGTTTCCAACCCATGCCACTGATCCGCAAGACCGTCTGCAAACTCGCCCTGGCCTCCGCCATCGCCCTGCTGGGCCTGGCCGCCGGCTGCTCCAAGCCCGAATCCGCCGCGAGCACGGCCAGCACCGGGCAGCACCAGGCCACTGCGCTGGGTGATCTCTCCGCGTTCCGCCAGATCGCCGCCGACGTCACCGCAATGGTCCAGCGCCACGAACTGGACCAGGGCAAGGCGCGGATCAAGGACCTGGAACTGGCCTGGGACGAGGCCGAAGCCGGTCTCAAGCCACGCGCCGTGAACGACTGGCACACCCTCGACAAGGCCATCGACCGGGCCCTGGACGCCCTGCGCGACAGCCACCAGCAGCAGGCCGCCTGCCAGGCGGCGATGGATGACCTGATGAAGGTCTTCGATACGCTGCAGGGCCCGCGCCAGGCCTGAATCCCATGACGTTGCCCCGCCAGGGGCTATCGTCAGATGATCGCGACAACGCCCCGGAACTATCGAGACAAGCCATGCGCATACTGCTGGTCGAGGACGACCCGATGATCGGCGAGGCCGTCGAAGGCGCGCTGAACGACGCCGGTTACGCCGTCGACTGGGTGAACAATGGGCTCACCGCCCTGTCCGCCCTCGCCGCCCAGGCCTATGACCTGGTGCTGCTCGACCTCGGCCTGCCAGGGCGCGACGGGCTCGGCGTGCTGGAAAGCATCCGCGCCCAGTACAACCCCGTGCCGCTGTTGATCATCACCGCCCGCGACAGCCTGCAGGACCGTCTGCGCGGCCTCGACGGCGGCGCCGACGACTACCTGCTCAAGCCCTTCGAGATGGCCGAACTGCTCGCCCGCATGCGCGCTGTGCTGCGGCGCAAGGGCGGCAGCGCCGCGCCGCTGTTGAGCAACGGTGTGGTGAGCCTGGACCCGGTAGCGAAACTGGCGAGCAGCGCCGAGGCCGGCGAAGTGCAGTTGTCGAATCGTGAGTTCAGCCTGCTGCAGGCGCTGCTGATCCGCCCCGGCGCGATCCTTTCGCGCAGCGAGCTGGAAGACCGCATCTACGGCTGGGGCCACGAAGTCGAGAGCAACGCGGTGGAGTTCCTCATCCACTCGCTGCGCCGCAAGCTGGGCAACCAGGTGATCAGGAATGTCAGGGGCATGGGATGGATGGTCTGCAAAGGCGAATGAAGGAATCGGTGCAGTTCCGCCTCTCGCTGTCGTTGTCCCTGACCATCCTGCTGGTCGCGCTGCTGGCCGGCGTGTTCGCCTTCGCCTCGGCCTACGACGAAGCGCTGGAGCTGCAGGACAACACCCTGCGGCAGATCGGCGCGCTGGTCGAGCGCCAGCAGATGAGCCTGCACTACCCCGACGACGCGGCGAAGATCGCTGGCGACAACGAGGAGACCCGCATCGTCGTGCAGTACCTGGCCGATGGCGCCAGGGCGCCGGGTACGGGCGACAACAGCCTGCCGCTGCCCCTGCCCACCGACCTGGCGGACGGGCTGTCCACCGTCAGCGTCGCCGACGAGCACTTCCGCGTGCTGGTGCGCACCACTGCCAGCGGCCAGCGTATCGCCATCGCCCAGGAAACCGGCAGCCGTGAGCGCGATGCGCGGGAAAGCGCCTGGCGCGGGCTGCTGCCCTTCATCGTGCTCATCCCGGTCCTGCTGCTGGTGATGGCCGACCTGGTGCGCAAGCTGTTCCGCCCCATCGCCACCCTCGCCGGGCAGATCGACCAGCGCGACGAACAGGACATGGCGCCGGTGGATGCCAGCGCCCTGCCGACCGAAATCCGCCCGTTCGCCCTGGCGATCAACCGCCTGCTGGGACGAGTGGCGAAGTCCATGGAAACCCAGCGGCGCTTCGTCGCCGATGCCGCCCACGAACTGCGCTCGCCGCTCACCGCCCTCTCGCTGCAGGCGGAGCGCCTGGAGGCGGCGGAAATGTCGGCGCCGGCCAGGGAAAGGTTGGCCCGCCTGCGCCAGGGCATCGAGCGCGGGCGCAAGCTGATCGACCAGTTGCTGAGCCTGGCCAGCGCGCAGGCGGCCGCGCCGATCAGTGGCGCACCGGTTTCGCTGCACCGCATCTACCGTGCCGTGCTGGAAGACCTGCTGCCGCTGGCCGAGAAGAAGCAGATCGACCTGGGGGTGGATGGCGAGGACTGTTCCATCAGCGCGAGCGAGACCGACCTGCTGGCCCTGGTGAAGAACCTCGCCGACAACGCCGTGCGCTACACCCCCGCCGGCGGCAAGGTGGACCTGCTGGTCCGCCGCGAAGCCGACAGGATTCTGCTGCAGGTGCGCGACAACGGCCCCGGCATCCCGGCGGCGGAGCGCGAGCGCGTCTTCGACGCTTTCTATCGCGTGCCGGGCAGCCAGGAAATCGGCTCGGGGCTCGGGCTGTCGATCGTCAGCAGCATCGCCAGCCGGCTCGGGGCGACCATCGAACTGGCGGCCACCGATCCTGCCGATGGCAGCGGCCTGTGCGTCAGCGTGGCGTTCCCGGTTCCGACGCAGGCTGGCTGAGCCTCAGCGGCCGTACTCGTCATGCCGGCGCCACCAGTTGCCCTGCTCGTTGCGCCCCAGCGGTGCGCGATCCAGCCACTGGAACAGGCCCCAGAGCACGTCCAGCCCGCGGGCGTAGGTGGAGTAACAGTGGTAGAGGCTGTCGCCCTCGCGGACGAAGCTGCTCATGCCCGGCAGGTCGCGGGTAAAGGTCGCCACGTCGGTACCGCAGCAGGCGGCGGTGGCCACTACCGGCTCCGGCGCCGGGCCCGTGGCAGGGCCTTCGCGACGGAAGTTGTAGTCGACCTCTCCGCCGCGCTGCTGCGCTTCGGTGAAGGACACATTGAAGTCGTAGTTGAACTCGCTGCCGTGGGACGACGCCCAGGGGAAGCTCCAGCCCATGCGCCGGCGGTAAGCCAGCAGCTTTTCCAGCGGCGCGCGGGACACCGCCAGCAGGCTGACGTCGTGGTGCGCCAGGTGGCTGGCGTAGCGGTCGAAGCCATCGGCGATGTTCGAGCAGGATGGGCAGCCGGCCACGTAGTCCGGGCCGAACATGAAGTGGTAGACCAGCAACTGCGAGCGGCCTGCGAACAGGTCCGCCAGACTGGCCGGGCCCTGTTCGGTGTCGAAGCGGTAGTCCTTGTCGATGCGCACCCAGGGCAATGCCTGGCGTTGCCGCGCCAGTTCATCGCTGCGCCGGGTCAGGGCCTTTTCCTCGGCCAGCAGCGCCAGGCGTGCGGCCAGCCATTCTTCGCGGGTTCCGGTCTTGTGGGTGGTCATGGCAGTCTCCTGCGCCAACGGCGGCTGGGTGGGCATGCCTTAGACTAGCCAGCGGGCTGACGTCGATGGGAGTGACAAAGGTGGCGGGATTTCCATGGATTCGCTGATCACGGCGGCAGCCGCGGCACTGGCGGCGGGCGACCCGCTGGGCGCGCTGAACCGCGTGGCACTGCGCGGCGACCCGCCGGCCCTCGCCTTGCGCGGCATCGCCATGGCCCAGCTGGGCGACTTTCCCCGCGCGCGCGACCTGCTGCGCCGGGCTGCGCGCGCCTTCGGCCCCCACGAGCCCATGGAGCGCGCCCGCTGCCGGGTGGCCGAAGCGGAAGTGGCGCTGGCCAGTCGTGAGCTGAACTGGCCGGGCGAGCCCCTCGAACAAGTGGCGCAGACGCTGCGCAGCCACGGTGACACCAGCAATGCGGCCCAGGCGCAATACCTGCTGATCCGCCGCGCCCTGCTGATCGGCCGGGTCGACGAGGCCGCCGCGAAACTGGGCACTCTCGACCCAGCCACGCTGCCGGCGCCCCTGCGCGCGGTGCACTGGCTGATCGTCTCCGGTATTGCCGTGCGCCGATTGCAGGCAGGCGTGGCTCGCGGCGCCCTGCAGCAGGCCGCCGCAGCGGCGCTGGCTTCGGCCATTCCTGCCCTGCGTGCGGAAGTCGAGCAGGCGCGCAACCTTCTCGAAGCCCCGGCGGCCCGGCTGATCTCCCGGCAGGCGGAACGTGCGTTGTCACTGGACGACGTGGAGCGCCTGCTGCGCTCCGATGCCCTGGTGGTGGACGCCTGTCGCCAGCGCATCGGTAGCCTCGAACTGGGCCGCCGACCGCTGCTGTTCGCCCTCGCCCGCCTGCTCGCCGAGGCCTGGCCGGGCGATGTCGCGCGTGTGGAACTGATCGGCAAGGTATTCCGCACCCGTCATCCGGACGACAGCCACCGCGCCCGCCTGCGGGTGGAAATCGGTCGCCTGCGGCGCCTGCTGCAACCGCTGGCGACCATCGAATCGACCGCCCGCGGTTACCGGCTGGTGGCCGCCAATCCGCAGGTGCTTGCGCCGCTGCGGGAAGACGCCAACGCTAAAGTGCTGGCGCTGCTCAGCGACGGCCAGGCCTGGTCCAGCTCCGCCCTGGCCCTGGCGCTGGAGACCAGCCAGCGCAGCGTGCAGCGCGCCCTCGAAGCGCTCGCCACCGATGGCCGGGTGCAGGCCCTGGGCCGAGGCCGTGCACGACGCTGGATTCTGCCGCCCGCTCCGGGATTCGCGACGACCTTGTTACTCCCAGCGCCCTTCGGGGTTTGAATAGGCTCAAGGCTCTCACTCACAACGCACAGGGCTAGACCATGACCACCCCTTACAAGCAATCCCCGGCGCAGGTGCTGCAGGAATACGGCCCCTTCCCCGGCGTCAGCACCGTCCACGGCCTGACCTTCGACGGCCAGCGCGTCTGGTTCGCCACCGGCGAACACCTGCAGAGCCTCGACCCGAAGGACGGTCGCCTGGAACGCGCCATCGAAGTCCCCGCCCACGCCGGCACCGCGTTCGATGGCACGCACCTGTACCAGATCGCCGAAAGCCGCATCCAGAAGATCGACCCGGCCAGCGGCAAGGTGCTTTCGAGCATTCCCGCGCCGGGCAACGGTGGCGATTCCGGGATGGCCTGGGCGGAAGGTTCGCTCTGGGTCGGCGAGTACCGCGCCCGGAAGATTCACCAGATCGACCCGGAAACCGGTGAAGTCCTGCGTACGATTGATTCAAATCGTTTCGTCACCGGAGTGACCTGGGTCGAAGGCCAACTCTGGCACGGCACCTGGGAGCCGGAAGCGACCTACAGCGAGCTACGTCGCATCGACCCGCAGACTGGCGCGGTCCTGGAGCAGCTGGACCTGCCCGAGGGCGTCCACGTTTCCGGCCTGGAGGCGGACGGCGGGGAGCGTTTCTACTGCGGCGGCGGCAACAGCGGCAAGGTGCGTGCGGTACGTCGACCGCGCCAATGATGGCAATCTGGGCTAGTGTGGTCACCTCACTGGAGATGGCCGCAGCGGCCCGGAGAACGCTATGGATTGGCTGGAACACCGAATTCCCCCGCCCCTGGTGGCGACCATCACGGGCTTGCTGATGTGGCTGGCGGTACGCCCGATCGCCCCGCTGGGCGGTCGGCTGTGGCTGGCCCTGCTGGTGGTGCTGGCCGGGGTCGCGGTGTGCCTGGCGGGCGTGGCGTCGTTCCGCCGCGCCCGCACCACGGTCAATCCGCTGAAGCCGGAGTCCGCCTCGTCCCTGGTGGTCGCCGGCATCTACCGGCACACACGCAATCCCATGTACCTGGGCTTCGCCATCATCCTGCTGGGCTGGTGCGTGTTCCTCGGCTCGGCTCTGGCCGTGATCGGCGTGGCGGCCTTCGTGCTGTACATCGGACGCTTCCAGATCCGCCCGGAGGAGCGAGCGCTGCGCGAGTTGTTCGGGGCGGAGTTCGATGCTTTCTGTGGGCGAGTGCGGCGTTGGGTCTGAGGCTGTTTCAGACAGGCGTCAGGCAAATCGCCATTGCCTTCTGGCAGACAGGAATGAGATATTTGCAAATGCTAAATATTCTCATCAAGGTCTACTGTGTCCCCTTCGCTCCTGCTGGTGGAAGACGATTCCCGTCTTCGCCTGGATCTCGAACGCCATTTCTGTCAGCGCGGTTTTGCCGTCACCACCTGCGCGAACGGTGACCAGGGCCTGGTGGCCGTGCACCAGAACGACTTCGACCTGGTGCTGCTGGACATCCTGCTGCCCGGCGTGGACGGCCTGTCCCTGCTGGACGACCTGCGCCGCGCGCGCAGCACGCCGGTGATGCTGATGTCCGCCCTGGGCGCGGAGCAGGACCGCATCACCGGCTTCACCCGTGGCGCCGACGACTACCTGCCCAAGCCCTTCAGCCTGGCGGAGCTGGATGCGCGCATCGATGCCTTGCTGCGCCGGGTCAACCTCGATCGCTCTCGCGAGGCACCGCGCCCCCAGGGCTCATTGCAATTCGACGATGAGCTGCAGGACGTTTCCCGCAACGGTGATCACGCGGGCCTCACGCACTCCGAGTACCGCCTGCTGTCGACGCTGAACGCCCACGCCGGCGAGGCGCTGAGCAAAAGTTTCCTCTATCAGAGCGTGCTGCACCGCGCTTATACGCGGCTCGACCGCGGGCTGGACGTGCACGTCTGCAACCTGCGCCGCAAGCTCGCCGCCATCGGCGCGCAGCAGGTGCAGATCCAGGCCGTACGTGGCCAGGGCTACATCCTGGTGGATGCGGAACGTCACTGATGCGCCGTCATCCGCTGTTGTGGAAACTCGCCGCCCTGCAGGTCGGCTTCTGCCTGCTGCTGACCTGGCTGATCTGGACCTGGGGCCTGTCGCTGGAACGCAGCACCTATTTCCTTGGCGAAGCCGATCGCGATTACCTGGCGCGCTACGCCGAGCAGGCTGAAAGGGTCTGGGAGCAACAGGGCGCCGAGGGTGTGGAGCGCTTTCGCCGGGAGCTTTCCGCCGCCGAGGACACCTGGGTCGCGGTGATCGGCTCACACCTGCAAAGCCTGGGCACCACGCCACTGAGCGCCGAGGAATCCAGCCACCTGACCTTCATGCGCATGCTGCACTGGCCGATGAGCCGGCGCCTGCAGGACGAACTGCCCTATGTCAGCATCGCGTTCCCGCAGCACCCCGAGCATGGCCGGCTGGTCATGCAGCTGCCCGAACGTCTGTTGCCCAGCGGTCTGACGCCCTGGACGCACCTGTTCAGCCACGGCGTGGTGCCGACCCTGCTGGCCGCCCTCCTCGGCCTGCTGATCTACCGCCATCTGGTGCTGCCACTCAATCGCCTGCGCGCCCGTGCCGACGCCCTGCGCGCCGACGATCTCGACAGTGAAGGCCCCGGCACGCCGCTGGCCAAGCGCCGCGACGAATTGGGCGAACTGGCGCTGGCCTTCGATCACATGGCCGAGCGCCTGCGGCATAGCCTGGCCCAGCAACGCCTGCTGCTGCGCACCCTGTCCCACGAGTTGCGTACGCCCCTGGCGCGCCTGCGCATCGCCCATGACGGCGACCTGCCGGCGGAGCAGCTGCGCGAACGGCTGGACCGCGAGATCAACGACATGCAGCGCCTGCTGGAAGACACCCTGGACCTGGCCTGGATGGACACCGAACGCCCGCAGCTGGAGCGCGAACCAGTGCTGGTGCTGTCGGTGTGGGAAGCGCTGCGCGAGGACGCCTGCTTCGAAAGCGGCTGGGAGGCCGAGCGGCTGCCCTGCTCGCTGGGCACCGACTGTGTGGTGCAGGTGCACCTGGACAGCTTCGCCCAGGCCATCGAGAACCTGCTGCGCAACGGCATCCGCCATTCCCCGCGCGGCGGCAGCGTGCGCCTGGACGGCTGGCGCGAAGGCGAGTTCTGGCACCTGTGCGTCAGCGACGATGGCCCCGGTGTCGCCGAGCAGGATCTGGAACGCATCTTCCAGCCCTACCAGCGCTTGCAGCCGTCCGAAGCCAGCGGCTTCGGCCTTGGCCTGGCCATTGCCCGACGCGGCGTGGAACTGGCCGATGGGCGTCTCTGGGCGGAAAACGGTACTGGCAGCGCCAAGGCCGGTCTGTGCCTGCACCTGTTGCTGCCGGTAGTTCCTGCCCGACAATCCGCCGCAAGTGTTTAGAAAGTTAATGCGCTTTACTAGCAAATAGCAGTCATTATCATTTGTGATCTTCCAGTAATCGTCCTCCTCCGGAGATCACCGATGTCGTCCCGTCCGCTGCCGTTCCTTCCGCCCTTCCTGCTGCTGTCCAGCTGCCTGCTGTCCTTCGCCGTGCAGGCCGCCAGTGCCGATTCCGAGCCTGTCGAATTCGACAGCGAGACCATCGTCGCCACCGCCGCGGAGGAAGCCAAGCAGATGCCGGGCGTGTCCATCATCACCGCCGAGGACATCAAGAAACGCCCGCCGGCCAGCGACCTGTCGCAGATCATCCGCACCATGCCGGGCGTCAACCTGACCGGCAACTCCACCAGCGGCCAGCGCGGCAACAACCGCCAGATCGACATCCGCGGCATGGGCCCGGAGAACACCCTGATCCTGGTGGACGGCAAGCCGGTCGCCAGCCGCAACGCCGTGCGCTACGGCTGGCGTGGCGAACGCGATTCGCGCGGCGACACCAACTGGGTACCGGCCGACCAGGTGGAACGCATCGAAGTGCTGCGCGGCCCGGCAGCGGCGCGCTATGGCAACGGCGCGGCAGGCGGCGTGGTGAACATCATCACCAAGCAGGCCGGCAAGGAAACCCACGGCGACGTCACCGTCTACAGCAACTTCCCGCAGCACAGCGACGAAGGCGCCACCCAGCGCATGACCTTCGGCCTCAACGGCCCGCTGACCGACAGCCTGAGCTACCGCATCTACGGCAACGTCGCCAAGACCGACTCGGACGACTGGGACATCAACCAGGGCCACGAGTCCAACCGTACCGGCAACCAGGTCGGCACCCTTCCCGCCGGCCGCGAAGGCGTGCGCAACAAGGACGTCAACGGCCTGCTCAGCTGGCACCTGACGCCCGAGCAGACGCTGGACTTCGAGGCCGGTTTCAGCCGCCAGGGCAACATCTACACCGGCGATACGCAGAACACCAACAGCAACGCCAACGTGAAGTCCATGCTCGGTCACGAGACCAATCGCATGTACCGCGAGAACTACTCGATCACCCATCGCGGCGACTGGGACTTCGGCAGCTCCATGGCCTACCTGCAGTACGAGAAGACCCGCAACAGCCGCATCAACGAAGGCCTGGCCGGCGGCACCGAGGGCATCTTCAGCAACACCGACTTCTACACCGCGACCTTGCGCGACCTGACCGCCCACGGCGAGCTGAACCTGCCGCTGCACGCCTGGCGCGACCAGACCCTGACCCTGGGCAGCGAGTGGGTGCAGCAGAAGCTCGACGACCCCAGCGCCAACACCCAGACCACCAGCGAAGGCGGCTCGGTGCCGGGCCTGACCAGCAGCAACCGCGACACCAGCTCGCAGGCGCAGATCTTGTCGCTGTTCGCCGAGGACAACATCGAGCTGCTGCCCGGCACGATGCTCACGCCGGGCCTGCGCTGGGACCACCACAGCATCGTCGGCGACAACTTCAGCCCGTCGCTGAACCTGTCCCACGCGCTGACCGACAGCGTCACCCTGAAGGCCGGCATCGCCCGCGCCTACAAGGCGCCGAACCTGTACCAGCTGAACTCCGACTACCTGCTCTACAGCCGCGGCCAGGGCTGCTACGGCCAGACCACCAGCTGCTACCTGCAGGGCAACGAGGACCTCAAGGCGGAAACCAGCGTCAACAAGGAGCTGGGCATCGAGTTCAACCGCGACGGTCTGATCGCCGGCCTGACCTACTTCCGCAATGACTACAAGAACAAGATCGAGTCGGGCCTGTCGCCCATCGATGAAGCCAGCGGCGGCACCGGCAGCTACGCCAACGCGTCGATCTACCAGTGGGAGAACGTGCCCAAGGCGCTGGTCGAGGGCCTGGAAGGCACCCTGACCATCCCGCTGAACGAACAGCTGAAGTGGAGCAACAACTTCACCTACATGCTGCAGTCCAAGAACAAGGAAACCGGCGACGTGCTCTCGGTAACGCCGAAGTACACCCTCAACTCCATGCTCGACTGGCAGGCGACCGACGCCCTCTCGCTGCAGGCCAGCGTCGCCTGGTACGGCAAGCAGAAGCCGAAGAAGTACGACTACCACGGCGACCGCGTCACCGGCAGCGCCAACAACCAGCTCTCGCCCTACGCCATCGCCGGCTTGAGCGGCACCTATGTGTTCACCAAGAACCTGAGCTTCACCGCAGGCGTCGACAACGTCTTCGACAAGCGCCTGTTCCGCGAGGGCAACGCCCAGGGCGTGGCGAACATCGAGGGCGCCGGTGCCGCGACCTACAACGAACCGGGCCGCACGCTGTACACCAGCCTCACCGCGTCCTTCTGATTCGTAGAACGAGAAAAAGCCTGATGATATCTCGCCTCCTCGCCCTGGCACTGGCATTCGCCGTGCCGGGGCTGGCAGCGCACGCCGCGCCTGCCCCCGACCAGAAAATGGATACCCACCTGCTGCAACGCAGCGACCTGGCCTACCGCTTCAGCGAGCTGAAACTGGACTCCGCCGACGGACAGCGTCACTACCAGCTGTGGATCGCCCGCCCCAATCGCCCCGCCCCCGCCGCCGGCTACTCAGTGGTGTGGATGCTCGACGGCAACGCCGCCATTGGTGCCCTCGATGAAAAGCTGCTGGCCGAGCTGAACGACGGCAAGGCGCCGCTGCTGGTCGCCGTCGGCTACCAGACGCCCCTGCGCATCGACCGCAGCGGTCGCACCCGCGACTACACCCCGCCACGCCCGCAGCTCGCCGAGCAGAAGGACCCGCTCACCGGCGACCCCAGCGGCGGCGCCGACGCCTTCCTCGACCTGATGCGCGACCAGATGCTGCCAGCCGTGGCCGCCCAGGCGCCCATCGACCGCTCGCAGCAGACCCTCTGGGGCCACTCCTACGGCGGCCTGCTGGCGCTTCACGCGCTGCTCACCCGACCGCAGCAGTTCAGCTTCTACGCTCCGGCGAGCCCTTCGCTTTGGTGGGGCGACGGCGCCATCCTCAAGGAGCAGGACGGCTTCGCCCAGCGCCTGGCCGGGCACTCCGTGCAACTGCTGTTGATGCGTGGCGGCCAGGAGCCCTTCAGGCCCCGCGAAGACATCACCCCCAGCGCGCCTCGCGCGGCGCAGCAACTGGTGGAAGACCTCGGTCGCGTACCCGGTGTGACGGCGCAGTTCCATGCCTTCGACGGCATGAGCCATGGGCAGACGCTGGAGGCTTCGTTGAAGTATCTGTTGCGGGTGAGGTTCGTGGAGTGACTGGATATTCCTGCGTTGGCTGAATCCCCTCACCCCAGCCCTCTCCCAGAGGGAGAGGGAGCAGTCCGTGCCGGCTGACGCGGCGGCTTCATCCTGCTCCGAACGGTCCCCTCTCCCTCTGGGAGAGGGTTAGGGTGAGGGCTTGCCCAGCTCCGAAGTCCAACCTGTGGGAGCGAGGGGGACGCCTAGTCCTTGCTCGCGAACCCGCCCAGCACCCAAGCGGCCGGCGAACCGGTTCGCGAGCAAGCTCGCTCCTACAGCAATGCAAAGCCTCAAACCGAGCCGGCAATCTGCTCACGCAACCACCGATGCGCCGGATCACGGTGCGAGCGTTCGTCCCACAGCATCGACATCTCATACCCCGGCACCTGCACCGGCGCCTCCACCACCCGCAGCGCCAGGTTATCCCGCACCAGCCGCGCCGGCACCATCGCCACCAGGTCGCTGCTGGCGATGGCCGAGATGACAAAGAGAAAGTGCGGCACCGACAACGCCACCCGCCGGCTCAAGCCTGCCGCCGCCAGCACCTCGTCGGTCACGCCGCTGAAACCACCGCCATCGGGCGACACCATCACATGCTCCAGCTGGCAGAACTGCGCCAGGCTCGGCTTGCGCTTGAGCTTCGGGTGCCCGGCGCGGCCGGCCAGTACGTAGCGCTCGCTGAACAACGTGCGGCGGCGCATGCCCGGCGGGCTGCCCTCGGTGGTGTGGAAGGCCAGGTCGATCTCGCCCTGCTCCGCCTGCCGGGCGATACGTGGCGGCGACATTTCCACCAGTGCCAGGCGCGTGCCCGGCGCGCTGCCGCGGATAGCGCTCAAGGCCGGCAGCAGGACGGTGGACTCGCCGTAATCGGTGGCGGCGATGCGCCAGGTGTTGTCCGCCTGCGCCGGGTCGAAAGGTGCGGACGGCGCCACCGCCTGCTCCAGCGCTTCCAGGGCGACGCGCAACGGCTCGCGCAGGGACTCCGCCCGGGCCGTAGGGCGCATGCCGCGTGGGCCGGGCAGCAGCAGCGGGTCGTCGAAGATGTCGCGCAGCTTGGCCAGGTGCACGCTCACCGAGGGCTGGGAGAAACTCAGCCGCTCGGCCGCGCGGGTCACGTTGTGCTCGTCGAGCAGCACGTCCAGGGTCACCAGCAGATTGAGGTCGAGCCTGCGCAGATTATTCATTCATATACCTGGGATACCGGATATTCATTTCAACTATACCTCGGCAACTCCCAGACTGCGCTCATCCCCTCCTCACCGGATGAACCGCCATGAATGTACTGATCGTCTACGCCCACCCCGAACCGCGCTCGCTGAATGGTTCGCTGAAGGATTTCGCCGTGCGCCGCCTGCAGGCCGCCGGTCATGAAGTACAGGTCTCCGACCTCTACGCGATGAACTGGAAAGCCACGCTGGACGCCTCTGACAGCCTCGACCGCGACACCGACGCGCGCTTCGACCCTTCGCAGGATTCCAAGCGCGCCTACGCCGCCGGCCGGCAAAGCCCGGACATCGCCGCCGAACAGGACAAGCTGCGCTGGGCCGACACGGTGATCCTGCAGTTCCCGCTGTGGTGGTTCACCATGCCGGCGATCCTCAAGGGCTGGTTCGAACGGGTGTACGCCTACGGCTTCGCCTATGGCGTGGGCGAGCACTCCGATGCCCGCTGGGGCGACCGCTACGGCGAGGGCAACCTGGCCGGCAAGCGCGCCATGCTGGTGGTCACCACCGGCGGCTGGGAATCGCACTACAGTGCCCGCGGCATCAACGGACCGATCGACGACCTGCTGTTCCCGATCCACCACGGTGTGCTGCATTACCCCGGTTTCGACGTCCTGCCGCCCTACCTCGTGTACCGCACCAGCCGTGTGGATGAGCAGCGCTACGCGCAGATCGAACAGGAGCTGGGCGAACGCCTGGATACCCTGCAGACCACGGCGCCCATCCCCTTCCGCCGACAGAACGGCGGCGACTACGAGATCCCCGCGCTGACCCTGCGCGAGGAGATCGAACCGCAGGTGAGCGGCTTCAAGGCCCACCTGAACTGACAGACCAACGCCTGCTGCAAAGCGGTGCAGGAAACTTCAAGGGAAGGCTCTGGGGCGCGCATTTCCTGCCCCCAGAGCTCTGCCGGGGGCGCCCCGAAAGGGTGCGCAATGCACTCTCATAGAACTATTTAATTCAGTAAAATTAGTTATTGAACTATTTGATTTACAGGCTTACCCTCGGCGACAGATCCCCCAGACGGGATCGCCAGCTTCTTCAGAACAGGCCCTTTCAACAGCGGCCTCTTTACAACAAGAACGAGGGGAGCAGCAATGAAAGCAAAGTGTGTAGCGGGATTCGCCCTGGCAGCCGCCTTCGCCGCCGGAGCCTCCAGCGCCTGGTCCGCTGACTGGACGGTGGGCGCCAACGTCGGCAACGTGCCCTGGGAATTCCAGGATGCCAAGGGCGACATCGTCGGCTTCGAGGTGGACGTGGTCCGCGAGGCCGCCAAGCGCGCCGGCAAGACCGTCGAGTTCGTCAACATCCCCTTCAATGGCCTGTTCAGCGCCGTGCAGTCGCAGCGCGCGGACCTGGCCATTTCCTCCATCACCATCACTCCCAAGCGCCTGGAATCAGTGGGTTTCGCCCAGCCGTACTACGACAGCGACCAGTCCCTGTCGGTGCTCAAGTCCTCCCCGATCAAGAGCCTGGACGACCTCTCCGGCAAGGTGGTCGGCGTCGATACCGGCTCCACCGGCGACATGTGGGTCGGCCAGCACGGCGCGCAATACAAGATCGGTGACGTGTCGCGCTACGAAGGGCTGTCCCCGGCCATGCTCGACCTCGCCTCCGGGCGCATCGACGGCTACATCAGCGACATTCCCGCGGTGCTCTATTACATCAAGGACAAGCCGCAGTACGCCGTGGTCGCGCACATCCCCACCGGCGAGCGCTACGCGATCATGCACGCGAAGAACTGGCCGGCCTCGGCGCAGCTCAACGACATCATCAGCGCCATGAAACAGGACGGCTACATCGCCGGCCTGCACAAGAAGTGGTTCGGCGCCGACGCCAGCGCCGGCTCCAGCACCCTGGAAGTGGTCGACGCGCCGCGCTGAAACCCTCCCTGCCATGCGGCGCCCCTGGCGGCGCCGCTTCGCTGAGGCCGCCTTGCTAAGGCCGCTTCTTTCAGGAAGCCCCGATGGAACTGCTACATACCTTCTTCAACTGGAGCGTCTTCGTCGACGCCCTGCCGGTGATGCTGCGCGGGCTTGGCGTGACCATCATGCTGGGTCTCGTCAGCATCGTGCTGGGCCTGGTCGGCGGGCTGGCACTGGCGATGGTCCGCCTGTACGCCCTGGCGCCCCTGCGCGCCCTGGCACGGGCCTACATCGATGTGCTGCGCTCGATCCCGCTGCTGGTATTGCTGGTGCTGATCTACTACGCGCTGCCGTTCATGGGCATTCGCCTGTCATCCTTCGCCGCGGCCACCGTGGCGCTGTCGATGGTCTCCTGCGCCTATGCCGCGGAAATCTTCCGCTCCGGCATCGAGGCCATCCCGCGGGGCCAGTTCGAGGCCGCGGCCTCCCAGGGCATGGGTTTCTTCCACACCATGCGCGACGTGATCCTGCCGCAGGCCATGCGCATCGTCATGCCGCCGATGACCAGCAACTGCATCAACGTGATGAAGGACACCGCGCTGGCCTCGGTCGTGGCGATGCCCGACCTGCTCAAGCAGGCGACCCAGGCGCAGGCACTGGCGGCCAACCCGACGCCGCTGGTTGGCGCCGCCGCCATGTACCTGCTCCTGCTGCTGCCGATGGTGCAGCTGGTGAGCTGGATCGAGCAACGCAATCACAGCCGGAGCAAAGCCGCATGAAGCCGATCATCCAGGTCAAGCGCATGTCCAAGCACTACGGCGATTTCCAGGCGCTGCACGGCATCGATCTCGATGTGGTCGAGGGCGAGGTGGTCGTCATCCTCGGCCCCTCCGGTTCGGGCAAGTCGACCCTGATCCGCTGCATCAACCTGCTGGAGAACTACCAGCAGGGCGACATCCTGGTGGCCGGCGAGCGCGTCGAAAGCGGCCCGCGCCTGGCGCATATCCGCAGCGAAGTGGGCATGGTGTTCCAGGGCTTCAACCTCTATCCGCACCTGAGCGTGCTGGACAACGTGGCGCTGGCGCCGATCCGCGTGAGGAAGATGTCACGCCGCGACGCCCAGGCCCGCGCCCGGGTGTTGCTGGAAAAGGTCGGCATGGCCAGCCACGCGCACAAGCTGCCCGGCCAACTCTCCGGCGGCCAGCAGCAACGCGTGGCGATTGCCCGCACCATGGCGATGGAGCCCAAGGTCATCCTTTTCGACGAACCCACCTCCGCGCTCGACCCGGAGATGGTCGGCGAGGTGCTCGACGTCATGCAGGCCCTGGCCCGCACCGGCGTGACCATGATCGTGGTCACCCACGAGATGGGCTTCGCCCGGCGCGTGGCCGATCG
Organism: Pseudomonas nitroreducens; assembly: GCF_014204515.1. Classification (GTDB taxonomy): domain Bacteria; phylum Pseudomonadota; class Gammaproteobacteria; order Pseudomonadales; family Pseudomonadaceae; genus Pseudomonas; species Pseudomonas nitritireducens_A. The sequence goes on from NZ_JACHLI010000014.1 coordinate 34,590, forward strand.
GGTGATCTTCATGGAGAGCGGACGCATCGTCGAAGAAAGCCAACCCGAGGCCTTCTTCACCCAACCCCGTGAAGCGCGCACCCAGGCCTTCCTGCAGGCCATCCTGCATCACTGAATAATGCTCACCGAATAGGAGCACTGCCTTGAACCTGCCCCTTGCCTCCCGCCATGGCGCACTCGACATGGATTACGTGCGCGCCCAGTTCCCCATGCTGGCCGACGGCTTCGCCTACCTCGACAACGCCGGTGGTTCGGCGGTGCTGGGTCGCGTGGCCGATCGGGTGCGCGACTACCTGCTCAACCACAGCGTGCAGCTGGGCGCCTCCTACGGCGGCTCGGTGGATGCCGGCGCGCTGGTGCTGCAGGCCCGCCAGGCCATCGCCCAGCTGATCAACGCCCGCCACCACGAAGAAGTGATCATGGGCGGCTCCACCACCCATCTGCTGCAGACGCTCTGCCGCGCCCTGGCGCCGAGCATCGGGCCCGGCGACGAAATCATCGTCACCAACAGCGACCACGAAGCCAACATCGGCCCCTGGGTGCGCCTGGCCGAAGAACGCGGCGCCACGCTGAAGTTCTGGGAAGTCGACCGCGACAGCCGTGAGCTGGAGCTGGCCGACCTGGACCAGTTGCTCAGCCCGCGCACCCGCTACGTCAGCATGACCCACGCCTCCAACATCCTCGGCAGCGTCAACCCGGTGGCCGAGGTGGCGCGGCGCGTCCATGCGGTCGGCGGCAAGCTGTGCGTGGATGCCGTCGCCTATGCGCCGCACCGTCTGGTGGACGTCCAGGCCAGCGCTGCCGACTATTACGTGTTCAGCTTCTACAAGGTCTTCGGCCCGCACTTCGCCGTGCTCTGGGGCCAGCGCGAGGCGCTGCTGGAACTGCCGAGCCTGAACCACTTCTTCATCGGCCGCGAGGTGCTGCCCTACAAGCTGCAACCCGGCAACCTCAACTACGAGCTGTCCCATGGCTGCGTCGGCATCAACGACTACCTGCTGGACATCGGCACCCGCCTGGGCGCCCAGGGCCAGCCGCGGCAGGTGATGCAGGCCGCCTTCGACGCCTTCGAGCAGCAGGAAGACCGGGTGGCCGAGCGGCTGCTGCAGTTCCTCCGCGACAAGCCCGGTGTGCGTATCATTGGCCGGGCGCAGGTGAAGGATCGCGCCCGTGTGCCTACCATCAGCTTCGTCGCCGACGGCCTGCAGTCGGAGAGCGTGGTGCGGGCCATGGACGAGCAGCGCATCGGCATCCGCTTCGGCGACTTCTACGCCAGGCGCCTGATCGAACACCTCGGCCTGGCGCAACAGGGCGGCGTGGTGAGGGTATCCATCGCCCACTACAACACACTCGAAGAGATCGACCGGCTGGTCGAACACCTCGACGGCACGCTCGATCGCCTGCGCTGATCGAAGCTCCCCAACCTGACCGAGCCTCTTATGTCTGCCCCGAAGAATCTCACGGAACTGCGTGCCGCCATCGTCGCCCAGCAGGCCGACCTCACCCAGCGCATGCGCGATGCCGCGCGCTACCTGACCGACCACCCGCATGACGTCGCGCTGAACACCGTCGCGGCGCTCAGCGAGCAATCAGGTATCGCCTCCACTGCCTTCATCCGCCTGGCCAAGGCGCTGGGGTTCAACGGCTTCAGCGAGCTGCAGAAGCTGTTCAAGGAGCCTCTGCAGCAGGCCGGCCAGGGCAGCTTCAGCGAGCGCATCCGCCACCACAAGGGCGAACAGCTGCTGGAAGATCCCACCGATGTCGGCGGTATCCTGCGCGAGTTCAGCCGGGCCAACATCGTCTCGCTGGAGCATCTGGCAGAAGGCACCCAGCAGGCAGCCATCGAAGAGGCCATCTTGTTGCTGCAAAGCTCGCGCACCGCCTTCGTGATCGGCATGCGACGCTCGTTCCCGGTGGCCAGCTACCTGAGCTACGCGCTCAGTCGCGGCGGACGGCCGTCGGTGCACATCGGTGGCTTCGGCGGCACCCTGCGCGAGCAGGTCGGCGCCGTGCGCGCCGATGATGTGCTGGTAGCCGTCAGCTTCCCGCCCTACGCCGGCGACACCGTCGAGGCTTGCCAGCAGGCCCTGGCCGCCGGTGCCAAGGTGCTGGCCATCACCGACAGCCTGCTCAGCCCGATTGCCCAGGGTGCCGCGGTGCTGATCGAGGTCAGCGACGCCGAACTGCTCGGCTTCCGATCGCTTACCGCATCGTTCTGCGTCGCGCAGACCCTGGCCATGGGCCTGGCCTTCCGCGATCGCCAGGCCGCGGACGGCAGTTTCGATCATCAGGTGCTCGAAGACATCGACTGCTGATCCACCCCGCTACTCCACAAAAAACCCTCTTGTTCGGTGCGGCCCCTGGGCCGCTGCCAGGAGTCCGTCTGCATGAAAGAACCTGTTCGCAACCTCGTTGGCTACGGCCAGAAACGCCCCACCGGTCGCTGGCCGAACGGCTCGCGCCTGGCCATCAGCCTGGTGATCAACTACGAAGAAGGCTCCGAGCGCTCGCTGGCCATGGGCGATGCGGACCAGGAGTCGATGACCGAGTGGGGCAGCTACCAGTGCCCGCCCGGCGTGCGCAACCTGGCCATGGAGTCGATGTACGAATACGGCTCGCGCGTCGGCATCTGGCGCATCCTGGATATCCTCCAGGCCGCCGATGTACCGGCCACCTTCCACGCCTGTGCGGTGGCCTTCGAGCAGAACCCGGACGTCGCCCGCGCCGCCGTCGAACTCGGCCACGAAATCTGCAGCCACGGCTATCGCTGGGAAGAGGTCTTCCGCCTCAGTGAAGCCGAGGAGCGCGAGCACATCCGCCTGGCCATCGAGTCCTTCGAGCGCACCTGCGGCAAGCGTCCGGTGGGCTGGTACTGCCGCTATGGCGCCAGTGTGCATACCCGCCGGCTGGTTGCCGAAGAAGGCGGCTTCCTCTATGACTCCGACGCCTACAACGATGACGTGCCCTACTTCGTCGAAGTCGAAGGCAAGCGCCACCTGGTGGTGCCTTATACCTCCGACGTCAACGACTTCCGCTACTGGAACACGCCGGGGCTGAACCAGGCTTCGGACTTCCTCGAGTACATGAAGGAGAGCTTCGACGTGCTCTACGAGGAATCCGCCGATGGCCTGCGCATGCTCTCCATCGGGCTGCACCCGCGCATGGTCGGCCACCCCGGCCGGGTGATGGCGATCAAGCGCTTCATCGAGTACGCCCAGCAGCACGCCGACGTCTGGTTCGCCACCCGCGAGCAGATCGCCCGCGCCTGGCTGGAGCGCAGCTGAGATGAACGATCCCGCCAGCGCACCGACGTCTCCGTTCGACCTGGTCATCCGCCGCGCCCGCGCGGTCACCGCCGCGGACGAATTCCACTGTGACATCGCGGTGCGCGACGGGAGCATCGTTGCGCTGGGCCGCGACCTGCCGGCGGCAAGGCGCGAGATCGACGCCGCCGGCCGCTACGTGACACCCGGCGGCATCGACAGCCACGTGCATTTCGACCAGTCCACCGGCGATGGCTCGCGGATGGCCGACGATTTTCGCAGCGGCACGCTGTCGGCCGCCTGCGGCGGCACCACCACGGTGATTCCCTTTGCCTGCCAGCAGAAAGGCCAATCCCTGCGCGCTGCCGTCGAGGACTACCACCGCCGCGCCGACGGCAAGGCACTGATCGACTACGCCTTCCACCTGATCGTCACCGATCCGACCGAGCAGGTCCTGCGCGAGGAACTCCCCGCGCTGATCGACGAAGGCTACAGCTCGTTCAAGATCTACATGACCTACGACGCGCTCAAGCTGGATGACCGGCAGATCCTGGAAACCCTCAGCGTCGCCCGCGAGCACGGCGCCATGGTGATGCTGCATGCGGAAAACAGCGACTGCATCGGCTGGCTGACCGAGCGCTTGCTGGCGGCGGGCCACAGCGCGCCGCGCTACCACGCCGCGTCGCGGCCGATGCTGGTCGAGCGCGAGGCGACCCACCGGGCGATCGCCCTGGCGGAACTGGTGGACGTGCCGATCCTCATCGTCCACGTTTCCGGCCGCGAAGCCATCGAGCAGATTCGCTGGGCCCAGGGCCAGGGGCTCAAGGTGTATGCCGAGACCTGCCCGCAATACCTGTTCCTCACCGCCGACGCACTGGGCTGCGATGACAGCTTCGAAGGGGCGAAATGCATCTGCAGCCCTCCTCCACGGGATGCGGCCAACCAGTCGGTGATCTGGAACGGCCTGGTCAATGGCAGCTTCGAGGTGTTCTCCTCCGACCACGCGCCGTTCTGCTACGACGGCCCGGACGGCAAGCGCGCCCATGGTGACGACGCCTCCTTCGAGCGCATCGCCAACGGCATCCCCGGTGTGGAAACCCGCCTGCCGCTGCTCTGGTCCGAAGGCGTGCTCAAGGGTCGCATCAGCGCGCAGCAGTTCGTCGCGCTGACCTCCAGCAATGCCGCTCGACTCTACGGCCTGGCGCCACGCAAGGGCACCATCGCCATTGGCGCCGATGCCGACCTGGTGATCTGGAACGATGGCCTGGACCTGCGCCTGGAGAACCGCATGCTGCACCACAACGTCGACTACACGCCTTACGAAGGCATGCACCTGCAAGCCTGGCCGGCGTTCACCCTGTCACGTGGCGAGGTGGTATTCGACGGGGAGCCGCACCTGCAACCGGGGCGCGGCCTGTTCCTGCGTTGCGAGCGACCGGCACCGGCGCAGCATCGCCAGCGCGCCGGTCTCCTGCCTCTCTGAATCAGGGCCGAATGCGCGGCTCCGCCTCGAAGTCGCGGCGCATTGGGGTAATCCTCTGTTCGCGAGCAAGCTCGCTCCTACGAAGAGCAGCGCTGCCTGGTCCTGTAGGAGCGAGCTTGCTCGCGAACCGCCCAACCGCAGACATTCCTCAGGGCCGGACGCGTGGCTCCGCTTCGAAGGCGCTGCGCAGCAGTTCGACGAACTCCGGCGCCGGCGGAATCTCCACCTCACCGATACGGCTTACCGGCACCGCCGGCGTCCAGGAGTTCATCAGCACCGCGCCGGCCAGGCGCGGCAGGTCCTGCTGGTCGATGCTCAGCGACGATTGGCGCGCGCCCAGCCTCTCCAACTGGCGCTGGAGGATGCCCAGGGTGGTGCCGGTGAGCATCTTCGCCCGCGGCCAGATCACCGATTCGCCATCCCAGAACGCCAGGTTCCAGATGGTCGCCTCGCTGAAGCGGCCGCGATGATCGGTGAACACCGCATCGTCGAATCCAGCGGCGACGGCTTCGCGCAGGTACCAGGTCTTGGCGATCTCGCCGACGTGCTTGATCTCCGGCAGCACCCGCTCGTGGCCGGCAATGGCCAGCGACAGCGGGCCTTGCGGCCCGTCAGACGGCGGCGCGGTTCGCACCAGCAGCTCGGGGCGATGCTCGGGGCCGGCGACGGTGAACTCCCCGGCCGGCGAATAGACGGTCGCCATCAGCGAGGTGTCCGCCGGTGCCTGCTCCAGTGCGGCGCGCAGGGCCGCGCGGATTTCCTCGTCGGTGTGGCTCTGGCCGAACAGCCGCTGCGAGGCATTGCGCAGGCGCTCCAGGTGCAGGTCCAGGCCACGGATACCGCCGCCGCGCACCTGCATGGCGGTGAAGTGCGCATAGCCGGCGAAGGCCAGCGGCGCGAGGTCATCGGCGCTGGCGGGGTGGGCGTTGCGCTGGGTGATGTAGGGATGGATGGCGGACATGGCGTTGGCTTCCTCTGCTCGGCTTTCTTCAAGGGAATCTTCAAGGGAATCTTCAAGGCAATCTTCAAGGTGATCAAACTATCGGCCTTTGACGAAGCCAGGAGAAACGAGTATTTCTCGTCAGATCATCAAGCAGGGTTTGAAGATCGATGAGCCGTCCCTTTCCCGGCATTCGCTCGCTGCGCACCTTCGAGGCGGCCGGCCGCCACCTGAATTTCACCCGCGCCGCGGAGGAAGTCGGCCTCACCCCGGCAGCGGTCAGCCACCAGATCAAGGAGCTGGAGGATCAGCTCGGCCTCGGTCTGTTCGTGCGTACCAGCCGCAGCATCCAGCTGACTCCGGCGGGTGCGTTGCTGCTGGAAGCGGCGGCGGAATCCCTCGGCCTGCTGCATCGCGCCACTGTGCGGGCGCGGCGGCTGGCGCGGACGTCCGAGCAACTGCGGGTCTCGCTCACTGCACGCTTCGCCACCCACTGGCTGCTGCCGCGGCTACCGCAATTCCGCGCGCTGCATCCGGGACTGAAACTCAGCTTCGATGTCAGCGACGAGCTGCGGGATTTCGCCGTCGACGATATCGATCTGGCCATCCGTTTCGGCAGCGGGCGCTATCCCGGCCTGCTCGCCGAGCGCCTGTTCGATACGCAGATAGTCCCGGTGTGCTGCCCGAGCCTGCTGGAAGAACAACTGCCCCTACGCGAGCCGCGTGACCTGCAGGCCCACACGCTGTGCCATGTGGTGTGCGAAACCGAAGGAGCGGCCTGGCCGGACTGGTCGCGCTGGATGGCCGCGGCCGGCGTGGAGGACTTCGACGCCAGCGCTTGCGTCAACTTCGAGGACACCAGCCACGTGGTCCAGGCGGTACTGGAAGGCGGCGCGGTGGGGCTGGCCGACCGCGCCATGGTCATGCGCGAGCTGGAGCAGGGTCTGCTGGTGCAGCCTTTCGAACTGGGCGTACGGGTGGCCGACGACTACGCCTACAACCTGGTCTACCCGCAGGCCAGCGCGCAGGACCCACGGGTCACCGCGTTCCGCGACTGGATCATGGCCGAGCTGGCCGACTGACTCAGTCGCCCTGGGGCACCACGCGGGCGCCGCCGCCCTGCCCTTCGATATAGACCTTGCTGCCGGGGTGAAGCTCGGCATTCACCGGCTGGGTCACCGAGACCAGCACGCCATTCTTCATCCGCACAACGACCTGCTGCGCCTCCTGGGGCTTGTCGTACTGGCGCTGCTCGGCGTAGTTGCCGCCGACGCCACCGGCCAGGGCACCGGCGATCATCGCCACGTCGCGCCCGGTGCCGCGGCCGATCAGGCTGCCCAGCGCCACGCCGCCCAAGCCGCCGAGAATCGCGCCGACGCCGGTGTCGTGGTTGGTCTTCACCTGGGTGTCGGTGACCTGCTCCACTACCCCGGTACGGATTTCCATCTCGCCCGGCACGTTGTTGGACTCGCCATAACCGCCCCCGCCGTTCGCCGCACAGGCGCTCAGGGCAAAGACGGCGAAGCCGATGAAGAAGGCGTGGCTGATGCGATTCATGGGGATCTCCCTGGGGTGTTCAAAGCTCATGTTCGTTGGCGACGTCGGCGGCGGCACGCAGCTCCGCATCGGCCTCGGCGAGCAACTGACGGGCCCGCCCGGCATGGCCGCCGAGTTTCGAGTTGTTGTCGTACTGCGCTTCGCCGATCAGCCGCCAGGCCTGGACGATATGCTCCTGGGCGGCACGCAGGTTGCCGTGGCGCTCGCCGATATCGACCTGCGGCGGCCCCGCCTGGCTGCTGCAGCCAAAGGCAAGGCAGAGGACGGTCAGGCAGGCCAGTTGCAGGACGTGACGGGGCATGGCGGTCTCCGGTGTTTTCGGCTCGCCTGCTGAGCATTGCCCAGAATTCCCCGAATGCCTGCCTGGAGGGCTGGCGAGGCGGGCTTTGCGACGGACGGTCAGGCTCGACGGCAGCATCCACCGGGCGCAGACTGCCGGTCTGATCCTCCGGCCAGGGCCCATCATGTTCGAGCGCGACGGCGTCACCTACGAGTTCCACCACCTGGGCATTCCCACCGACCAGCCGCGCGAGGGCGAGCGCTACAGCGCGCTGTACGATATGTACACCAGCGATGCCGACAGCGAGCTGCTGCACGTGCAGTACCACCGCTACGGCCCTGCCAGCACCCTGCATGCACTGATGCGCAGCCTGCCGCACCCGGCGTTCAAGGTCTCGGATCTGGAGCGGGCGATCCAGGGCAAGGAAGTCGTCCTCGGGCCCTACGAGCCCATCGACGACTATCGCGTGGCGGTGATCATCGACGGCGGCGTACCGGTGGAGCTGATCCAGACCGGCCTGAGCGACGAGGAAATCTGGGGCCGCGCCCGCAGCGGCCGGCAATCGTCGCTCTACGCCAGGCCCGAGTGAGGCTTGCCTTCGCCGCGTATTCCTGCGAAAACGCACGCCCTCGCGGCGCTCGTGCCGCACCCGCAGCACCGGAGAACGCCATGGGCAGCGAACTGCAGATCGAAGATATCGTCGTCGGCGACGGCAAGGCCGTGGTCAAGGGCGCCCTGATCACCACCCAGTACAGGGGCACCCTGGAAGACGGCACGGTCTTCGACTCGTCGTACGACAAGGGCCGGCCGTTCCAGTGCGTGATCGGCACCGGCCGGGTGATCAAGGGCTGGGACATCGGCCTGATGGGCATGCAGGTCGGCGGCAAGCGCAAGCTCTTCGTCCCCGCGCACCTGGCCTACGGCGAACGCCAGGTCGGCGCGCACATCCAGCCCAACTCCAACCTGCTGTTCGAGATCGAGCTGCTGGAAGTGCTCACCCGCGACGACTGATTCCCGCACTCCGAATCAGGCTGGAGTCGTTTCCACGCTGCGCCGCATGGCCAGGATCGCCGTCGGCCCCTGGGCCTTGCGGGTGAACCAGAACACCCGGCTCACGCCACGGGTGATCGCCACGTAGGCCAGGCGCAGCTGTTCGTCCTGCTGGGCCTGGTCGTAGCTGCTGGAGAAGAAGCCGGATGCCGCATACAGCGCGCTGCGCAGCGGGTGTTTTTCCGGCGGCGCGCAGTCGTCGACGATGATCGCCACTTCCGCCTGCAAACCCTTGGCGCGGTGGATGGTCATGCCCTTTACCGGCAGCTTGCGGTCCAGCTCGCCGAGGATGGTCTGCAGGGTTTCATTGCGCCGGCTGAGCAGCAGCACGGCAGTCTTCTCCCGCGAGCCGCGCGCGGCGACGTGCTCGCACTGCTTGCGGATTTCCTCCAGCAGCAGTGGCAGGCTGTTGCGCGCATCGAAACGCTGCACCAGCTTCACCCCGTGGTCGCCCGCCTCCGCCGACTTGAACGCGCGGCAGGTCTTGGCCTGCTTGCTGGCAACCCCCACCAGCACCCGTTCGCCATCGCGGATCACCGGGTCGATGCTGCGGTAGTTGGTCTCCAGCAGCAGCACGCGGCTCTTGCGCCGCCCCTTGCTGGGGAAGTGCCGGTCGAAGTCCATGAACAGCTCCGGCGAGCTACCGCGCCAGGCGTAGATGGACTGCCAGTCGTCTCCGATAGCCATCAGACTGACCGCCTCGCCGCGCTTGGCGAGGTCGCGGTGCAGCGCCTGCAGCCATTGCACGATCTGCGGCGAGACATCCTGGAACTCGTCGATCAGCAGGTGCTGGAACGGCGCCAGGGCCTCGGCCGGCAGCTTGCCGTCGCCGAGCTGGTCGGTGAGGCGCTGGAAGGCCAGGTTGAAGGTCAGCAGGCCCTGCTCCTGCAAGGCGGCGTCGAAGGCCGCCCAGAACAGCTGCAGCGCTTCGAGGAACTGCCGCTCGCGGGCCGGGCAGGCGAGCTTTTTCGGCTGCAACTGGGCGATACGCAGGCCGATGCTCTCGATGAACCCGGATTGCGCGTAGAAGGCTTCGAACAGCGGCAGTGCGGTGAACTCGCCGGCCAGTTTGAAGGCATCCAGCGGCGCCTTGCCGATGCGTGGCGGCTTGCCGTCCTCGCCGGTTTCCGGCGCTGGCGGCAGTTCCAGCAACTGATGCACCAGCGTGCGGAAAGCCGGTTGGTCGACGTAGCACTGCTGATAGACCTGCTTGAGCAGACGTTGCTGCGCCGGGCGCAGGCGGCCGGCGAGCAAGGGGTTGTCCAGTTCGTCGGCTGGAGTACGTTCGTCCAGTTGCTCGAACCAGCGCGGATTCTTCAGCGCGACCTTCGCCAAGGTGCCCATGGCCGAATGGAAGGTGCGCACGCACTGCCGCGCCTGCGCCGCGTCGAACGGATGGCCCCAGTAGCCGAGCACCTTCACCAGTTGCTCGCGCAGCTGCGCGCAGGAGGCGTTGGTGAAGGAAATCACCGTGACCTTCTCGGCCTCGATACCCAGATGGCAGAGCAGGTAGACCACCCGCAGCACCAGCGTGGTGGACTTGCCGGAGCCGGCGCCGGCGAAGATGCGGGTCAGCGGTTCGGGCGCGAGGATCATCGCCCACTGCTCGTCCGACGGCGGGCTCACCACGCCGTGGGCAGCGGCCTGGGCCACGCGCTGGCGCATGTCGATGGCGTGCTGCTCGTCGGGAGCCGTGGCCGTGCCGTAGATGCCGGCGACAGCGGGTACTCGCGCTCGTTTGGGCGCAGGCGCGTCGCCGTCCTTCTTGGCCCTGGCGGTGCGTTTGGCCGGCGCCTTGGTCCTACCTTTCGCCTTGCCACGCGCACCCGGCTTGGGCTGCGCCGCTTCGCGCTCGGCGCGCAGGTATTCGGTGGTGCGGGGGAAATAACGTGCAAGGGCTTCGGCGACCAGCCGCTTGTAGCGTTCGACAGCAGACTCCATGGGCCCTACCAGATCATGTACGACGTTGAATCATAAGCGCTTTCGGACAGGGACAGGCAATCCATCCGACGGTTCCGCGCGGCCATGGAAAATTGATAAGCATTAGCGATTGGATTAGAGTCGGGCTCCCGCTTTTTCCGGCCACGCCGCCGCTACGGATGACCCCATGTTCGAACTGGAAAATGTCAGTTTCAGCGTCCCCGGTCGCACCCTCCTGCAACCGCTGAGCCTGCAGCTGGCCGACGGCAACATGATCGGCCTGATCGGCCACAACGGTTCGGGCAAGTCCACCCTGCTCAAGCTGCTGGCGCGCCAGCAACAGGCCAGCGGCGGCAGCATCCGCCTGGACGGCAAGCCGCTGCAGGACTGGGGCAATCGCGACTTCGCACGCCAGGTGGCCTACCTGCCGCAACAGCTGCCGCAGACCGACGGCCTGACCGTGCGCGAGCTGGTCGCCTTCGGCCGCTACCCGTGGCACGGCGCACTGGGCCGGGTGACCGCGGAAGACCGCCAGCAGATCGACCGCGCGCTGGACCTCACCGATACCCTCGCCTTCGCCGACCGCCCGGTGGACCTGCTCTCCGGCGGCGAACGCCAGCGCGTCTGGCTGGCCATGCTGCTGGCGCAGAACAGCCGCTACCTGCTGCTGGACGAGCCGACATCGGCGCTGGACATCGCTCACCAGGTAGAGGTGCTCTCCCGCGTCCATGAGCTCAGCCGCGAGCTGGGCCTGGGCGTGCTGGTGGTGCTGCACGACATCAACATGGCGGCGCGCTACTGCGACCACCTGATCGCCCTCCACGGCGGCCGCCTGCAGGCCCAGGGCACCCCGGCCGAGCTGATGCGCGGGGAGACGCTGGAGGACATCTACGGGATTCCCATGGGTGTGCTGAACAACCCGGTGGATGGGTCGCCGATCAGTTATCTGCGTTGAGGTCGGCACCGGCCTGCGGGTTGGGCGGGGGCGTCCAGCCCATGTGCCCGATGCGCCGGCTGGTTCGGCGCTTACTGGGCAACTCCGGTTGTCCTGGTTGCGTAGGAGCGGACTTTGTCCGCGATGCTTTTGCTTCGGGTTCGGAGTTTCAGCGTCGCTTCGGCGTGCGCGCAGACGTCTTGTTTCGCCCCCTCGGGCGACCTCCTTTGGCAAACGACCCAAAGGAGGCAAAGGTCTCGCCCCTGCCATCCGGCTTTTCGCTTCGCGAAAAGTACCCTCGGTTCCTCGGAGTTCCAGGGGCCCGCATTGACGGGCCATCCCTGGCCCGACAACGCTCTCGCGACATCCATGTCGCTCAACCCCTGGAACTCCGATCACCTTCGGCCTCCTGAAAGGGGCACTTCGGCGCGTGCGGAAGTTTCTCTGGAAGACTTCAAGAGCCAGAGCCAGAGCCAGGGCCAGGGCCAGCGCTGGTGTCTGTGCGTAGTACGTAGGGCGGATAACCCGGAACGGGTTATCCGCCGCCTCCCTCCCCAGCGAGCGCATCTGTAGGATGGGTGGAGCTTGCGATACCCATGCTGTCGGCGCGCGGATATCGAGCGATGGGTATCGCTGCGCTCCACGCCATCCTACGTCCGTGCTCCACCTCGATTCCTGTGCGAGCGGAAACGCTGATCAGGTGTTCTGCTAAAGGTCGCTCGGCTCCGCCGGCGGTTCATCTATCAATGGGCAGTTGTCGCAATGCCCGATCGTACCCAGCCGATAGCGGATGCAGCAGGTCCGCCGTTGCCGCCACAGGCCGTCGGCGCGCTGTTCGCAGGACACTTCGACATACTGGATCGGCTGGTACAGCGGATTGCGCGTGCCATCCGGGCGGCGCTCGGTTGCCAGCAGTTCGCGGCCGTGGCCGAGCAGCGGAGCCAGCGGCGGCAACCTGGCCATCTCGCCGAGGAACCATTCGAAGTAATTGCCGGCGTTGCTCCAGAGCACCTTGGGCGACAGGCGCACCTCACTGGCGAGGGCCTGGATGAAGGGCTGCAGATGGCCCTCCAGCAGGTGGGCGAAACGCTGGAACGGATCGCCCGGCTGCATGGCGAAAGGTCCGCCCTCCCCTGGCAACTTGAACGCCTCGGGAATCCCCTGGGCATCCAGCACCACCTCCACCTCGTCGAACGCCAACGGCAGCGTGCGGCCCAGTGCCAGTGCGGCGGCCACCACCGGTGGAATCAGGCGCACCAGGTACCACTTGGACCACTGCGAAGCCAGGGCGCGACGGTCGCCGTCGGCGTGGGGTGGGTCGAAGCGGCGCAGCACGCTGTCGAGCATCTCGCGCTGCAGCAAGGCGCGCGCGGGAATCGAGGGACGGGGATCGTCGCGGGTCACCAGCACCTCGCGGTAGCTGGCGAACTCGCCGAAATACAGGGGTGCGAGGGCTGCGATCACCGACAGCCCTCAATCCGGCAAAGACCCGCTGTCAGCACAGGCCGCAACGCTCGAAGAAGGTTTCCCGGCTCTGCACCATCAGCGCGGCGCGCTTGTGCGGGAAGTTGAATTCCTTCTCGCGCCAGAAGCCCAGGCGCTGCATGTGGCCGATCATCTTCGCATTGTCGGCACGCGGCTCGGCGACGATGCGCTGGGTGCGTGGGTCGTCCAGCAGCAGGTAGTGCACCAGGGCGGTCATCCAGCTTTCCACCTTGTGCGGGCCGCGATGGCTTTCCTCGCCCACCAGCATGTGGATGCCGCGGTCGTAGTCGCCCACTTCGTAGAACGGCGCGATGCGGTCTTCCTTGGCCCAGTAGGCTTCGTAGTAGGCAAAGGGTCCGTCATCGATGCAGCCGATCAGGGTGGTGGTGTGCGGGTCGGCGGCGGCCTTTTCCAGGTAGGCGCGGTGCTGCTCCAGGGTGCCGCCCTCCTGCCAGAATTCCAGAACGCGCGGGCTGTTCTGCCAGCGGTTGAAGCGCTCCAGGTCCAGGTCGATGTCCAGGGTGCGCAGGGAAATCCATTGGCCGAGCTTGGCGTCGAAGCGACGGTAGACTTCGCCCCGAGGCTTGGGCGCCCGCAGCGGATGACGACGGCCGCCGCTGATGCGGTAGACCTGCGGGTAGTCGGCGCTGGCCACGCCCTTGTGCCAGGCGGAGGGCAGTTGCCAGAAGGCGGCGCGTTCGATCTGCAGGCGACCGCCGACTTCGTCGCGATTCACCAGGCCCTGCTCGAACACCTCGGCGGGAACATCCGCGGCGGCGAACTGCACGCGCTCGCTCTGCGCGTCGCTGGCGAAGGTCCAGTAAGCCAACGCCCACAAAGCTTGCGGGGAAGGCGCGGCAGCCAGCTGCCAGCAATCACCTTCGCGTTGTGCAGCCAGCAGTGGCTGGCCGTCGAGCAGCAGGGTCAGGGCGTTGGCGCCGCGATCGGCGGAGAGAACGCGGCCATCGGGCAAGGGCAGGGAAAAATCCGGCTTCATGGTGAATCACCTTTCGTGAATGCAACGACCCCGCCCGTATGACGAGCAGGGTCGGCAGGAATTTAGTCGGCCCGGACGTTCTGTCCGCGCCGGGCGGCTCAGGCGCTTTCGGCTTTCAGCGGGCGGCTGGGCTTGTGCGCGGATTCCTGGGGCGGCAGATGCTCGAACATCGAGGCGGCGATTTCCTGCGCGCGCATCGGCAGTACCGACAGCAGCGTATCGCTCAGGCCGTGGCTGTCCTGGGTGAAGCCCTGCAGGTAGATGCCGGCGTGCAGGCGCTCGTCGGCCAGTACGCGGTAGTCGCGGCCGACCTCGAAATCGCCGAGGTAGTGCTGCAGCGGCGCGAGCAGTTCGCGGTGCGACTTGCGCTCGTAGCCGGTGGCGAGGATCACCGCATCGTAGCGATGGGTTTCCACCGCGCCGGTGGCGCTGTCGCGCAGGGTCAGCTCGATGCCCTCGGCGTCGGCTTTGGCAGCTTCCACATTGCGGCGGCAGAGGAAGGCGTGGCGGTCCACACCGGCCACTTTCTGCCGGTAGAAGATGCCGTAGATGCGCTCGATCAGGTCCAGATCCACCACCGAGTAGTTGGTGTTGTGGAACTCCTGGATCAGCTTCTCACGCTCGGCCTTGGGTTCGTTGAACACCAGGTCGGTGTAGCGCGGGGCGAAGATTTCGTTGACGAAGGGGCTGTCGTCGGCCGGCTTGAGCACCGCCGCGCGCAGGACCATGTCGACCTGCACCGAGGGGTAGCTGTCGTTGAGGTCGATGAAGGCTTCCGCCGCGCTCTGGCCACCGCCGATCACCGCGATGCGCATCGGCTCGTTCTGGTTGCAGCGCTGCTTGGCCATGCATTCCAGGTAGCGGGCGTGGTGGAACACGCGCGGATCGTCACGCAGGTGGCTGAAGGCCGACGGGAAGCGCGGCGTGCCGCCGGTGCTGACCACCACGCTGCGCGCCAGGCGGAAGCGCTCGTGGCCGCGGGCATCGGTGGAGAGCACCTTGACCAGTTCGATGCCGTCCGGCCCCTGCACCGGCTCGACGCGGCTGACCGTCTCGCCGCAGACGCGCTGCTCGGCGAACTGCTCGCTGACCCAGCGCAGGTAGTCGT
The DNA here is from genome assembly GCF_014204515.1 of Pseudomonas nitroreducens. Classification (GTDB taxonomy): domain Bacteria; phylum Pseudomonadota; class Gammaproteobacteria; order Pseudomonadales; family Pseudomonadaceae; genus Pseudomonas; species Pseudomonas nitritireducens_A. The sequence continues at coordinate 49,607 of NZ_JACHLI010000014.1, forward strand.
TGTACTCCATGCGGCACGGGTAGAAGGTGCCCAGGTTGGTGAAGTCGATCAGCCGCCCCATGGCGTGCAGGTAGTTGACGAAGCTGTAGGGGCTGGTGGGGTTGCGCAGGGTCACCAGGTCCTTGAGGAAGGAAATCTGCAGCTCGCTCTGTGCCACCAGGGTGTTGCCGTGCCAGCGGTAGTCGGCCTGCTTGTCGAGGAACAGCGCGTGGTAGTGACGACCCTCGCGTCGCGCCTGCTCCTGCAGGGCGATCGCCAGCGCCAGGTTGGAGGGGCCGAAACCGATGCCGAGCACGTCGTAGGTCGGGGTGATCATCTGGGTCATGGTGCCAATGTCCTGTGTCGCGATGGCCGTGGGGCGTGACCACGCGGGAGGCGGCGGCTTACTGCTCTGCCCGGAGCGCCCCGCCATCCGGCGGTCGGCGCTCGCTCCTGCGTGTCGCCCATGATTTGCGCTGTCGATAGCGCGTTATCTGGAGAGACGAGGCAGGTCCGGCGAAATTTAGAATGATTCTCACTAAGTCATGAAAATTTCAGAATGAGGGGCGGCGAGCGGCAGCAGGATTTTTCCCAGAAAACCCGCGCGGGCCCCGTGGGACTAAATCCCCGCGGGAGTTGCGCGTCAATCAGGTAAATACCGGTTGGTGCATTGCCGTAGGAGCGGACTCTGTCCGCGATCGATTCGCCACCGCTCTATTGGAACAGGGAGCACAGCCTACCCATCGCGGACGGAGTCCGCTCCTACGGGATGGACCCGGCGCGGGGCTCAGCCCTGCCCGCCCCAGGCCTTCAGGCGCAGGCGGCAGTGCTTCATGGCGTTGACGATGTGTTTTTCCACCATGTCGCGGGAAATGCCCATGGTCTGGGCGATTTCGCTGTGGCTGCAGCCGTCGACCTTGCGCAGGACGAAGGCACGGCGGCAAGCCTCGGGCAACTCGCCCAGGGCGCGCTGGAGCATCTGCAACTGCTGCTGGTGGCTGGCCTCTTCCTGCGGGCAACGCTCGTCCAGGCAGCCTTCGCGGTCGAGGCTTTCCAGCTCTTCGCTGCGTCGAACACGGCCACGCCGGTGCAGATCGATGCTCAGATTGACCGCCGTACGGTAGAGAAACGCCCGCGGTTGTTCGATAGGCTCCTCGCCCTTGCGGTCGAGCAGGCGCAGGAAGGTCTCCTGGGTGAGATCGGCCGCCGCCTGGCGATCGCCAAGGGTACGATTCAGGTACAGGACCAGTTCCTTGTAGTAACGGATGAACGCGCTTTCCACCCCGTCGGGCATCCTATGAAAAACAGTCGAGGTTGCAGGCGCCTGCTGACAGTCCGAGTCAGGCTTATTTATAATCACTCGCATCAACGCGAAAAGAAAGTGTGATATCGGCCGCAAACGGCCTTACCGAGATCCCTGATGAACAGCTCCCCCGCCCCGTTCGACGATGACCGCATCAGCGCCGAAGCTGCGCACTGGTGCGCGCGTCTGCACGACGAAGCGTGCAGCGACGCCGAGCGCGCCGAGTTCGCCCAATGGCTCGCGCTCGACCCTCGCCACGAGGTGGAATACGAGGCGATGCTGGAAATCTGGCAGCTCTCCGAACGACTGCCGTCGACGCTGCGCGCAGCTCCTGCTCCCGCAGCACCGACTCCATTGGCTGGGGCGCGTCCGCGCAGCAGCGCCCGCCGTCCGCGCAGCGGCAAGCGCATCGCCGCCGTGGCCGCAGGCGTACTGGTAGCCGTCGGGGCGCTGTGGTCGGCGGGCTGGTCGGCCGGGCTGCTGCCCTCACGGATCGGCTACTACGCGGCGCAGCCCGCGCCGCGCCTGGTGGAATTGGCCGATGGCTCGAAGGTCGAGCTCAACAGCAATTCGCAGCTGATCTTCGCCGACTTCCGCGACCGTCGCAGCGCCTGGCTGAAAAGCGGCGGCGAAGCGTATTTCCAGGTCACCCACGACACCTTGCAGCCTTTCTCGGTATGGACCGACAACGGCAGCGTGCGGGTCACCGGCACACGCTTCAACGTCTGGACCGACCAGCGCCAGATGCTCGTCACCCTGCTCGAAGGCTCGGTGGTGGTCAGCCCGCCGGACAGCGTCGACGGCAACAGCGCCCAGCTCACACCGGGCATGCAGGCGCGCTACAGCCAGGGCAGCGAGCGCATCGAGCTGGCCCAGGTGGCGCCGGCCGGCGCCATCGCCTGGACCGAAGGCAAGCTGGTGATCGACGACCTGACCCTGCAGGCCGCCATCCCCTTGATCAACCGCTACCTCAGGCAGCCGGTGTTCCTCGACGACGCCACCGCCGCGGCCATGCGCATCGGCGGCATCTACCGCACCGACGACCTGCAGGCGCTGGTGGATTCGCTGCCCAAGGTGCTGCCGGTGGAATTGCGCAAGGACAGCCAGGGTCGTACGGTGCTGGCGAGTCGGTACGTTCAGCTCTAGCCGGGTTGGCGGATAACCCGTTCCGGGTTATGCGCCCTGCGCCGCCGCCCCTGCTCTCCCGTAGGGCGGATAACGCGCCAGCGTTATCCGCCGTCTAACGACCGACGCATCCAGGCCAGCCATAACGCCCGCTTGTTTGAGAGACTTTCGCAAATTCTCTTCAGTTTTTTCCCGGCTCATTCGTCTTGATAGGAACGATTCGGATTTGCCGATGATTTCCTGATCCGCGCTGCCGTCTCGTCCCGTTGTGCGGCCTGTCTTCCGGCAGGCCGGGTTCAGGAATAGACGATGCAGACTCCCGCTCCAAGCGCTTTGCGCGAAATGCTCAAGCTGCTGCGGCCCTACTGGCTGCCACTGACCATCGCCACCCTGCTGGGCATTCTCGGCGGCGCTGCCATCACCGCCCTGCTCGCCACCATCAACTACGGCCTGCACGCCGAAGGCGGCATGAGCGCCGCTCTGCTGCTGGGCTTCGGCGGGTTGTGCGTCGTCGCACTGGTCGGCTCGATCATCTCCGACCGCGGCACCAACTACGTCGGCCAGCACGTCATCGCCAGCCTGCGCAAGGAGCTGGGCAGCAAGATCATCGCCGCGCCGATCGAGCAGATCGAGCGCTACCGCAGCCACCGGCTGATCCCGGTGCTGACCCACGATATCGACACCATCAGCGATTTCGCCTTCGCCTTCGCCCCGCTGGCCGTCGCGCTGACCACCACCCTGGGCTGCCTGGGTTACCTGGCCTGGCTGTCGCCGCCGATGTTCCTCGCCACCGCCGTGGCCATCGTCATCGGCAGCGCCGTGCAGTACGTGGCGCGGGCGAAAGGCATCAAGGGCTTCTTCGAGGCGCGGGACAAGGAAGACGAGCTGCAGAAGCACTACCGCGCCATCGCCGAGGGCGCCAAGGAGCTGCGCATCAGCCGCCCGCGCCGCTTCCAGCACTACAGCGAGCGCCTGCAAGGCACTGCCGACGAGATCTGCGACATCCAGCTGCGCTCGATCAACCTGTTCAACGTCGCCAAGGGCTTCGGCTCGACGCTGTTCTTCATCGTCATCGGCGTGGCCCTGGCCTACCAGTCGCTGTGGCCGAGCACCGACCAGGCGACGCTGTCGGGCTTCATCCTGGTGCTGCTCTATATGAAAGGTCCGCTGGAAGGCCTGATCGGCCAACTGCCGGTGGTGACCCGCGCCCAGGTGGCATTCCGCCGCATCGCCGAGCTGTCGGTGCGCTTCTCCTCGCCGGAGCCGAACCTGCTGCTGGCCGACGATGGTCGCGAGCCGCTGGCCTTCCAGTCCATCGAGCTGCGCGACCTGGCCTACCACTACCCGACTGACGATGGCTCGCCAGGCTTCGGCGTAGGCCCGCTGAACCTGACGGTCAAGCGTGGCGAAATCCTCTTCATCGCCGGCGACAACGGCTGCGGCAAGACGACGATGATCAAGCTGCTGCTGGGCCTCTACGCTCCGCGCGGCGGCGAGTTGCTGCTCAATGGCGCCGCCGTCACCGATGCCAATCGCGACGACTACCGCCAGCTGTTCACCACCATCTTCGCCGACTACTTCCTCTTCGAGGACCTGCTCAAGGGCAGCCAGGACATCCCGGCCGAAGCCGGTCGCTACCTGGAGCGCCTGGAGATCGCCCACAAGGTCAGCCTCGAGGGCCAGGAGTTCTCTACCACGGATCTGTCCACCGGCCAGCGCAAGCGCCTGGCCCTGGTGCAGGCCTGGATGGAGAAGCGGCCGGTGCTGGTGTTCGACGAATGGGCGGCGGACCAGGACCCGGAGTTCCGCCGCATCTTCTACACCGAGCTGCTGCCCGAGCTGCGCGCCCAGGGCAAGACGCTGATCGTGATCTCCCACGACGACCGCTATTTCGACGTCGCCGATCGCCTGTTGCGCCTGCGCGCCGGGCAGATCGCGGCGATCGAGGACCACCGCGCCAGCGCCCCTCGGGGCGGCTCCGGCATGGCGATGCATTGACGGCCGGGCGGCCTGGAGCGCCGCCCTTTCCTCCTGCCGTCGCTCAGCAAGAAAAAAAGATCGAACGGATTCTTCCGGTTTTTCACCACCGGCGCGTCACATAAAGCTGAATCATTCTTATTAGAAACTGCATTAAGATCATAGGAGCAAAACAAGTGAGTCGCACCCGCACTGCGCTGCAATCCCAGCACCCGGTCAAACCGCTGGCCCGCCTGGTCCGCGCCACGGCCCTGGGCATGGTCCTGACCGCTACCGCCGCCCACGCCGCGCCGGTCCGCATCGACATCCCGGCCCAGTCCCTGGCTTCCGCCCTCACCAGCCTGGGTGCGCAGTCGAACCTGCAGATCGTCTTCAACCAGACCCAGGTACAGAAACTCCGCGCTCCCGGTGTGCGCGGCGAGATGGAGCCCACCCAGGCACTGGAACGCCTGCTGCAGGGCACCGGCATCAAGTACCAGGTCGAAGGCAGCCGCGTGACCCTGCTGGGCGCCGACTCCGCCAGCGGCGATACCCTGAACATGTCCGCGCAGGTCGTCACCGGCACCATCGAAGGCGAAGACAGCTACGTGCCGCGCACTTCCACCAGCGGCAGCAAGACCGACACCCCGCTGCTGGAAATTCCCCAGTCGATCTCGGTGATCACCCGCAAGCAGATGGACGCCCAGGGCGCCCAGACCGTGACCGAAGCGCTGCGCTACGTGCCCGGCGTCAAGGTGGAAGCCTATGGCCTGGACCCGAAAGGCTTCGACTGGATGTACATCCGCGGCTTCAACGCCCAGGCCACCAGCGACTACCTCAACGGCCTGCGCCAGCAGAACAACAACTACGCCTACTTTCGCAGCGAGCCCTATGCCTTCGAGCGCATCGACGTGGTCCGCGGCCCGTCCTCCAGCCTGTTCGGCCTGGGCGACGCCGGCGGCATCGTCAACCGCGTGAGCAAGAAGCCCACCGCCAACCACATCAATGAAGTCCAGCTGACCGGCGGCAACCATGACCGCAAGCAGGGCCAGTTCGACCTCGGCGGCGCCCTGGACGAGCAGAACCAGTTCCTCTACCGCGTAGTGGGCCTGGCCCGTGACGCCAACACCCAGGCCGAGTACGACGACGGCCACGAGATCGAGGACGACCGCTACTACATCGCCCCGTCCTTCACCTGGGCGCCGGACGAAGACACCAGCCTGACCGTGCTCACCGATTTCCTGCGTGACCGCAACTCCGGCTCGATCTTCGACTACAGCATCAACGGCCACACCACCGGTACCCTGCTGGGCGACCACAGCTACAACCACTTCAGCCAGGACCAGTACACCCTGGGCTACGAGTTCCGCCACCGCCTGAACGATGTCTGGGAATTCCGCCAGAACGCGCGCTACGGCCAGGTCGACCTGGTCTTCGCCAACCTGCTGCCGCAGGCCCAGGTCGGCCGCAACATCATCCGCACCGCGGACCGCTTCGACCAGCACCTGGACACCTTCAACCTGGACAACCAGTTCCAGGCCAACTTCGACACCGGCTCCATCAAGCACACCCTGCTGATGGGCGTCGACTACAGCTGGCAGGACGCCGACATCGCCCGCTGGCGTACCCTCGGCCCGTCGCTGAACCTGGACAACCCGCAATACGGCCAGAGCGTGCAGCGTCCGACCAAGGACACCACCCTTCCCGGCCAGGCCATCGACTACGACCAGAACATCGAACAGGTCGGCGGCTACATCCAGGACCAGGTCAAGTTCGACGACCACTGGATCCTCACCGCCGGCGGCCGCTACGACTACGTGCGCAACGACCTGGACAGCCACACCGGCGCCCACAGCATGCAGAAGGACAACGCCTTCACCGGCCGCGTCGGCGTGACCTACCTGACCGACTTCGGCCTGGCGCCCTACGTCAGCTATTCCGAGTCGTTCGTGCCCAACTCCGGGATCACCTCCGACGGCGGCGCGTTCAAGGCCAGCGAGGCGCATCAGTACGAAGCCGGGGTGAAGTTCCAGCCCGACGAAAACCTGCTGATCACCCTGGCCGCCTACGAGCTGACCAAGGAGAACATCCTCACCACCCAGCTCAACGCCAACGGCGTACCCACCGGCTTCAGCGAGCCGACCGGCGAGCAGCGTTCGCGCGGCATCGAGGCCGAGCTGAAAGCCAAGCTGGACCAGAACTGGGACCTGCTGGCCTCCTACACCTACACCAAGGCCAAGATCACCAAGAGCAACGACGGCAACGAAGGCAACCGCCCGGCCAACGTGCCCGAACACATGGCCAACGGCTGGCTGAACTACACCTTCCACGAAGGCGCGGTCGACGGCCTCTCCATCGGCGGCGGCGTGCGCTACACCGGCTCGCTGTACGGCAACAACGCCAACACCTACCACGTCGACAACTACACCCTGTTCGACGCCGGCGTGAGCTACCCGCTGAACAAGAACGTGACCCTCTCGGTCAACGCGCAGAACCTGCTGGACGAAGAGTACGCCGCCACCTGCGACAGCCCGATCTCCTGCTACCCCGGCCTGCGCCGCACCGTCATGACCAGCGTGAAGTACAGCTGGTAAGGCAGCGACGGAGGCCGGTGCACGCCGTCTCCGCCTGCTGTTCCCGGGCTCCCTGTTCGCAGGGGGCCTTTTGTTGTTTCCAGGGCCGGTTGTTCCTGAAGCCTGTTTCACGCGAGGAGTAGTGCATGTCCCTCACCCGTCGCCACCTGCTGCAGGGCCTCGCCATCGGCGGGCTGGCCTGCGCCTCGGGCCTGCCGGTTTTCGCCGGCGAACGCCTGACGCGGATCGTCGCGCTCAACTGGGTCGCCGCCGAAACGCTGCTGACCCTGGGCGTGCCGCCCCTGGCGATCTCTGACGACCGCTACTACCGCGTACGCATGCCGACCCTGCCGCTGCCCGACAGCGTGCGTGACGTGGGGCCGTACTGGGAGCCGAACCTGGAACTGATCCAGCAGTTGCAACCGCAGCTGATCCTCAGCGACCCGATGACGCCGACCTTGCAGCGCCGACTCAACGGCATTGCGCCCACCGAGAAAGTCGCCATCTACCCGGCTGCCGAGGGCGCCTGGAAAGCCACCACCGATTTCATGAACGACCTGGCGCGCCGACTGGGTGTCGAGCAGGTTGCCACCGACTACATCACCGCAGGCGAGCAGCGCCTGGCGGAACTGCGCGCAAGACTGGCGAACCGCTCCCTACCGCCGGTGTGCGTCGCCGTGCTCAACCAGGACGGCCGCCACGCTGCGGTCTACGGCAGGAACAGCATGGTGCAGGACGTACTCGACCGCCTCGGCGTCGAAAACGCCTGGCAAGGCCCGGTCGGCCCGGTGGGGCTGGCCATGGTCAGCATCGAGCGCCTGGCCGAGCGCCCGGATGCGCACCTGGTCTATGTCGACATCCCGACGACTTCGGCGCGCCTGCAGAGCCTGCGCCAACCTAATGACCTGTGGGCCAACCTGCCCGCCGTACGCCAGGGCCACACCCTGACGCTGCAGCGCTTCTACCCCTATGCCGGCGCCGCCTCGGTGCTCGACCTCGCCGAACGCATCGCGGCCTACCTGGACAGCGCCACGGAGCAAGCCCATGTCTGAATCGACCCTCGGCCTCGCCGCCCCGCGCAGCGGCCTGCCCATGGGCCCGGCGATCTGCACCCTCGTGCTGGCGCTGCTCGCCGGCCTGCTGGTGTTCCACGGCCTGCAAGGCGCCCTGCCCCGCGACCTGTGGTGGCAGGCACTGTGGGCGCCGGACCTGGACGACGTGCGCCAGGTGCTGCTGCACTTCAGCTTCTTCCCGCGCCTGGCGGTCAGCCTGATGGCCGGCGCCGCGCTGGCCCTGGCCGGTACGCTGTTCCAGCAGATACTCCGTAACCCGCTGGCGGAGCCGGTGACCCTGGGCGTCTCGGCCGGCGCCAACCTCGCCCTGTCGGCGGCCACCATCTTCGCCCCAACCCTGCTGGTACATGGTCTGGAAGCCGTCACCCTGACCGGCGCCGCGTTGGCCACCGGCCTGCTGTTCGCCTTCGCCTGGGGCCGCACGCTGTCGCCGCTGCGCTTCATCCTCGCCGGCATGGTCATCAGCCTTTACTGCGTATCGCTCAACGCCCTGCTGGTGCTGTTCAACCACGACTACCTGATCGACCTGCTGCTCTGGCAGGCCGGCTCGCTGAACCAGAGCGGCTGGGACGGCGTGCTCTATCTTGCCCCACGCCTGGCGGTGGCGATGGTCATCGCGCTGCTGATGGTGCGCCCACTGGCGGCGCTCGGCCTGGAAGACGAAGGCGCCGCGGCGGTGGGTGTGAACCTGCGGCGCACCCGCGTGCTGGGTCTGGCTGTCGCCGTGGCGCTGAGTGCCTTCGTCACCAGCGCCGTGGGCATGCTCGCCTTTGTCGGCCTTGCCGCCCCGGCCATCGCCCGCCTCTGTGGTGCGCGCACGCTCAAGCAGCGGCTGATCTGGGCGCCGTTGCTGGGCGCTGCGTTGCTCTGCGTGGTGGACCAGATCGCCCGCGAACTGTCGCGCTTCGCCGGGGAAATTCCTGCCGGCATCCTCACCGGCGTCTTCAGCGTGCCGTTGCTGCTGTGGCTGCTCGGCCGCCAGCGCAGCGGCGGCATCATCCCGCGGCCGGCGCCGGCCAGGCCGCAGCGCGAGCATCCGTGGCGGCTGATCATCGGCGCGGCGATCCTGCTCGCCCTGCTGACGCTGCCGGCGATCTACTTCGCGGTGGACGCCAACGGCTGGCACTGGGGCGACGCCGGTCTCAGTGATGCCATCGCCCAATGGCGCCTGCCACGCGTGCTTGGCTCACTGGCCGCCGGCGCCATGCTCGCCGTGGCCGGCCTGCTGGTGCAGCGCCTGACCGGCAACCCCATGGCCAGCCCGGAAGTGCTGGGCGCCACCTCGGGCGCGGCGATCGCCGTGCTGGTGCTGTTCCTGGTCATGCCGCAGCCGCAGGCCTACATGGTCCCGGCAGCCAGCCTCGGCGCGCTGCTGACTCTCGGCCTGCTGCTGTGGTTCGCCTGGCGCAAAACCTTCAATGCCGAGCGCCTGCTGCTCACCGGCGTCTGCCTGACCACGCTGCTGCATTCGCTGAGCACCCTGCTGCTGGCCAGCGGTGACCCGCGCATGACGGCGATGATGAGCTGGATGACCGGGTCGACCTACCAGGTGGATGCGCTGTCGGCGAGCACCGGGCTGGCGGTCGGCGCGCTGATGATCGGCGCCAGCCTGCTGCTGGCGCGGCCGCTGGACCTGCTGACGCTGGGCAACGGCACTGCGGTTGCGCTGGGCATGCGGCTGCGCCTGAGCCACCTGGCGATCCTGCTCACCGCCGCGGTGCTCACCGCCACCGCGACCATCATCGTCGGCCCGCTGAGCTTCGTCGGCCTGATCGGCCCGCACATCGCCCGCCACCTCGGCGTGCGCCGTGCGGCGCCGCAGATCCTGCTCAGCGCGGTGGCCGGCGCGCTGATCATGGTGGTGGCCGACTGGCTGGGACGGAACATCGCCTATCCCTGGCCGGTATCGGCGGGATTGCTGGCAGCGTTCATCGGCTGCCCGTACTTCCTCTGGCTGATGCACCGCGAGCGCCGCGGCTGAGCCATCGGCGCGGCGCGCAGCGCCCAAGCCATTGGCGAAGTCATGCGCATCACGCCGGTAACGACGAGCAGGACCTGGCCCGCCTGCTCGACGCGCTGATCCGCCTGGACGACTGAACGCCGGCAATGTGACGGACGCGCCAAGCCTGCCTATCCTGAAACTCGCACCGTCGAGGATCGACGGATAGGCTGCACGTCCTTCACCAGAACCGGCCACTCCATGGATCAGAACCCGACTGAAGTTCCGCGTCGGCCCCGGCAGGCCACGCGATGAAGCGCTGGAGCCGCCAACCGCTGACACTGCGCACCCTCATCCTGGCCTTCGTGCTGCTCGCCGCGCTGGCGACCCTGGGCAACAGCCTGTTCGTCGCCTACAAGGTGCAACGCAGCGCGCTGATCCATTCCACCCTGGAAGCCAACCGCGCCTACGCCGCCAAGGTCGCCTCCAGCATCAGCGAGTTCCTCAACTCGGCGCGGCGCAACCTCGCCTACAGCTCCGGCATCCTCGCCAACCACTTCGACCAGCCGCCGGTGCTGCACGCCGAAGCCATGCGCCTGCAGGCCCAGGACACCTTCTTCAACTCGATCATCATCGTCGATGCCCGCGGCAAGGTGCTGCAGGCCTACCCCGACTCGCTGCAGGTGGTCGGCACCACGCTGCGCTCGGAGAGCGTGCAGGAAGCCCTGCGGCTGAAGCGGCCGAATGTCAGCCAGGCCTACGTGTCCATCGCCGGCAACCTGGTGGTGCTGATCTCCCAGCCGGTCATCAGCCCCAGCGGCGAATACCTGGGGCTGGTCGGCGGCTCGGTGTACATCCTCAAGCCCAGCGTGCTGCACACCATCATCGGCAGCCACTTCCAGCAGGATGGCACCTTCGCCTTCGTCGCCGACGCCAACCGCCGCCTGCTGCACCACCCCGAGCGCCAGCGCGTCGGCGAGCTGCTCGGCCACAGCTCCACCGTGGACGCCGCCCTGCGCGGCGAGAGTGGCTCCATGGAAATCCGCAACTCCAGGGGCGTGCCCATGCTGGCCGGCTATGCCCAGGTGCCCGAAGCCAACTGGGCGGTGGTCGCCCAGCAGCCGCGCGACCTGAGCCTCTCGCCGCTGCACCTGCTGATGAAGGACATGTTCCTCGGCCTGGTGCCGGCCAGCCTGCTGGGCGTGCTGGCGATCTGGGCCGGCACCCTGCTGATCACCCGGCCGTTGCGTCAGCTGGCGCAGAGCGCCGAGCAGCTGTCGGACCCGGACACCCCGCGCGAGCTGCAAGGCATCCGTACCTGGTACCGCGAGGCGGCGGCCATCCGTGCGGCGTTGCTCACCGGCGTCGGGCTGATGCAGCAGAAGCTCGGCCGGCTGAGCCTGGAGGCGCAGAGCGACCCGCTCACCGGGCTGGCCAATCGCCGGGCGCTGGGCATTGCGCTGGCGGCCCTGGAGCAGTCCGGCCAGCCCTTCGCGGTGCTGGCCCTGGACATTGACCACTTCAAGCAGGTCAACGACGCCTGGGGCCACGACAGCGGCGACGAAGCGCTGCGGCGGGTGGCCGCGATCCTGCGCGACAGCTCGCGCGCCGACGACCTGGCCTGCCGCGCCGGCGGCGAGGAGTTCGTCCTGCTGCTGCCCGACACCTCCCTGGACAGCGCCGCCAGCATCGCCGAGCGCATCCGCGAGACGGTGGCGGCGACGCCGATTCCCCTGGTCGGCCAGGTCACCCTGTCCATCGGCGTGGCCGACCTGGGCACCCGGGCACCCACCCCGGACGCCGTGCTCAAGCTCGCTGACCAGCGCCTGTACGGCGCCAAACAGGCGGGGCGCAACCGCGTGGTCAGCCGCGACTAGCTGGCGGCTCGCCAGCGTCAGGCCAGAGCCGGTTTAGCGCCTGGGTCACCCCATGGACAGCCTGCTCCAGGCCTAAGCCGACCATTCGTCCCCGACGCTGAACACCACCGGCCGGCGGGCAGTCTTCCGGGAACGTGGCTGATGCCGCGGTTTCGCCGAGTCGCCTGTTCAAGTCAGACATCTCACATCAGCTATCGGAGGTGCCCCACATGGGCTGGAACGATCATCGAGACGTTGAACTCAACCAGGGCCTGCAGCGACTGCTGGATGAAGGTGCGCCGGAATCCGACAGCCGCCGCGAGATACTCGCCCGCTACATCCTCAACCACGGTTTCGCCGCGCTCTCCGAAGAGCAGCAGCTGCAGTTCCAGCAGGAGCTGCTGCCGCTGCTCGACTGCCCGTCCCGCAGCGAAGGCCTGATGCCCCAGGGCGGGCTCGACCCGGCCATCGACGACCCGCAACTGAAGCTGTCGCCGATCAACGATCCGGGCAACGAGGACCCCGGTTCGCTGATCGAGATGGAAGTCGCCGAGGGCCTGCGACCGGCGCGGGAGCCGAAACGCCCGTGATCCCTTTCCGAGGCCGGAGGAGCCTCCCGGACCAGAGGAGCATTCCATGATCTTTCCCCTGACCCATTTCTTTTCCCATCCCGAGCGGGCATGGCACGAGCTGCGCGAGAACACCGAAGAGCACCCGGCCAGCTACCTGCCGTTCTGGCTGCTGATGCCGCTGATCCCGGCGGTCTGCCTGTTCATCGGCACCACCCAGGTCGGCTGGCGCCTGCCCGGCAATGGCGCCACCCAGTTCCTCAGTGGCATCAGCGGTGCGCTGCTGGCGGTCTGGTGCTACGTCGGGCTGGTGGCCGGCATCGTGATCATCGCCTACCTGACGCGCTGGGTCCTGTTCCGCACCGATGTGCGGCCCAACGTCAACCGCAGCATGGGCTTTTCCACGGCGGTGGCGCTGCCGCTGATGCTGGCCGGCATCGCTGCGCTGCTGCCCTCGCGCTGGCTGCTGCTCCTCGCCGCCGTCGCGGCAACGGCCTATTCGGGCTGGCTGCTGTTCCTCGGCCTGCCCATCTACATGCGCCTGACACAACGCAGTGCGGCCTTCTACTCCAGCTGCATCCTCGCCCTGGGCTTCCTCGCTCTGCTGACCACAGCGTTCGCCTTTCTCGAGTTGTGGAGCCAGTCGATGGCCGGGGCGGGGGAATATCTGCAGGAGTAGCTTCCCCCCTGCGCACGTTTCAACGCGCTGGGGCCCTTCAGCTACCCTGCGCGCGCTGCGGAAAATTGCGGACGGAGTGCGCTCCTACGAAAACGCCTGAAGAGCGGATTCATCCGCGATCCGGCCCGGGCCGGCCCGCATGGCTCCGGCCTGGAGCCCTGCGGGGTGAAGGTCATTGCTCCGGGCGCGGCAGCGGCTCCTCGGGAGGCTGCTGGTTGGGCACCTCCTCGGGGAAATCCTCGGGAATCTGGCTCTCGCGATCGGGCGGCGGCTGCATCGGGTCTGGCTGCTGGGCGTGGGGCTGGACGTTCATGGCGAATCCTCCGGGACAGGGCAGTCACCTGTTGGGCTGCGCCGTGCCGCCGGAGGTTCGCTTTTTCTAGCCGGCAGCCTTCACCTGCAGCAGCAGCGCCAGCAACTGGTCGCGGTCGAACGGTTTGGGCAGGCGCAGCACCGATTCGGCCAGGGTGTCCAGGCGCCCGGCATAGCCGGTGGTGAGCACGCAGGTCAGGCGCGAATGGGATTGTCGTACCTGCTGGATCAGCAGCATGCCGTCCATGTCGGGCATGGCGAAGTCGGTGATCAGCAGGTCGTAGCTGGTCTGGTCCAGCAGCTGCAGCGCCACCCGCGCCGAGTCGGCACGGCCGACCTGACAGCCGAGGTCGGCCAGCAGCGCGGCGGTACCCGCCAGTACCAGGGCATCGTCGTCCACCACCAGCACGCGCAGGCCCACCGGGCCGCTCGCGGCGCTGTCGGGCTGTTCGATTGTTGCCGTCGACGCCGTCTCGGCCGGTGCCTTGACCTTCACCGCCGGCAACCAGACTTCCGCCGTGGTGCCCTGGCCCGGCGCGCTGCGCAACAACAGAGCGCCGCCCTGCTGCTGGGCCAGCCCATGGACGATGGACAGCCCCAGCCCGGTGCCCTTGCCGGTGGCCTTGGTGGTGAAGAAGGGTTCGGCGGCGCGGCGCAGCGTGTCCTCGTCCATGCCCTGGCCGGAGTCGGTGACCGCCAGGCATACGTAGCTCCCCGCTGCCAGCTTGCCGCTCTGCTGCGGGCCGACTACTTCGTTGCGCGCTGAAAAGGTAATGCTGCCGCCGCCGGGCATGGCGTCGCGGGCATTGGTGGCGAGGTTGATGATCGCCAGTTCCAGCTGGTTCTGATCGCTCATCACGCAATCCAGTTGCAACGGGAAGCGCGTCTCCAGGCTGATGGTCGGGCCGAGGGAGCTGACCAGCAGCTCGCTCATGTCCTGCAGCAGCGCCGGCAGCTGGATCGGCTGCGGGAACAGGCGCTGCTTGCGGGCGAAGGCGAGCATCCGCTGGGTCAGCTGGGCGCCGCGGCGGGTCGCTTCCAGGGCGTTGCGCCAGATGCCCTGGACCTTCTCGTTGTCGCGCGGCAGCTGGCGCTCCAGCAGCTGCAGGCCGCCGAGGATCACCGTCAGCAGGTTATTGAAGTCGTGGGCGACACCGCCGGTGAGCTGGCCCAGGGACTCCATCTTCTGCGACTGGATCAGCTCGTCGCGGGCGCGCTCCAGCTCCTCCTGGGCGCGCTTCTTGTCGGTGATGTCGCGGGTGATCTTGGCGAAACCCACCAGCTTGCCGCTGTCGTCGAACACCGGGTCGATAACGATGTTGGCCCAGAAGCGCGAGCCGTCCTTGCGCATCTGCTGGCGTTCTTCCTCATAGCGGCCTTCCGCCAGGGCGGTATCCAGGCTGCTCTGGGGAATCCCGGCCTGGCGGTCGTCCTCGCCGTAGAAACAGTCGAAGCGGCGGCCGATGATCTCTTCCGGGCAGTAGCCCTTGATCCGCTCCGCGCCCGGGTTCCAGCTGGTGACGTTGCCCTGGGGGTCGAGCATGTACAGCGCGTAGTCGGTGACGCCGTTGACCAGCAGGCGGAAGTGCTGCTCGCTGCGCCGCAGGGCCTGCTCGGTCTCGTGCTGCTCGGTGCGGTCGCGGGTGATCTTGGCGAACCCCAGCAGCTCGCCGGAAACGTCGCGGATGGCGTCGATCACCACGTGGGCCCAGAACGAGCTGCCGTCGCGGTGCAGCCGCCAGCCCTCGCTCTCGTAGCGGCCGACCCGCGCCGCCTCGCCCAGGGCGTGCTCGGGCAGGCCGGCCTCGCGGTCGGCGGGGGTGTAGAAGCGGGAAAAATGCTGCCCGAGGATTTCGTCGGCGGCGTAGCCCTTCAGGCGCTGCGCGCCGGAACTCCAGCTGCTGACCCGGCCATCGGGGTCGAGCATGTAGATCGCATAGTCGGTCACCGCCTCGACCAGCAGGCGGTAGCGGGCATCCTCCACGAGCTGGGCGGTGCTGGCGATGGTATCGGGCATGAAGTCTTCGCTCCCTTGGCTCATTCAGCAAAGCATAGGCGCCGCCATCCTACCCAATCTGCCGCCAGACGGCTTGTCCTCTGGCATTGCCGCCACTGGCGGAAAAACCTGAACCCCCGCCCACGCCCCCGGATCAACCCTG
This sequence comes from Pseudomonas nitroreducens, assembly GCF_014204515.1. GTDB lineage: Bacteria > Pseudomonadota > Gammaproteobacteria > Pseudomonadales > Pseudomonadaceae > Pseudomonas > Pseudomonas nitritireducens_A. Next base: position 65,130 of record NZ_JACHLI010000014.1, read on the forward strand.
TAATCCTCGCCTGGCGAGGCCAGTTAAATGACCGGGAGAACCCCATGAAAACCACCACCCTGCTCCACGGCGCAATCGTCAGTGCCGCCCTGCTGCTCAGTGGCCCGCTGCTGGCCGCCGATCCCCATTCCCAGGCGCAGAACTTCGTCAGCCAGGCCTCCGCCGCCGGCATGGCGGAGATCGACGCGGCCAAGCTGGCGCTGAAGAAGAGCCAGTCCAATGACGTCAAGGCCTTCGCCCAGCACATCATCGACGACCACACCAAGGCCGGCGAGGAGCTCAAGGTCATCGCCCAGCAACAGAAGCTGGAGCTCGCCGACTCCCCGGCGATGGTCGACCAGGCCAAGGCCAAGGTGCTGGATGTGCGTGACGACTCCTTTGACGCCGCCTACGCCAACAACCAGGTCGGCGCCCACGAAGACGCGGTGAAGCTGTTCACCGATGCGGCGAACAATTCCGCAGATACCCGGATCAAGGCGTTCGCCCAGCAGACCCTGCCGGTTCTGCAGCAGCACCTGGAGATGGCCCAGGAACTGGTCAAGGCGCATCCGTCGAAGTGAGCCGGGAATTGTCTGCCCGGCAGGGGCGCAGGATGGCCTCCACGGGGGCCGTGGCAGAGCGCGTGCTCGCCTTGCTCGCCGGTTTGCCACCTCGGGTGCGGGTAAGCGAAGCGGCAAGGCATTTTGCAACCAGCCACTCCGTGCTTCGTGCAGTTTGCTGGTCGCACATGGCCACGCCCGCGGCCTGATTTGCAGCCAGATCAGCCACTTGCGCACGAGCCGCGGATTGGTACGGACCCTGCTTGCAGTAACAGGTGTCGACCCGGACTTCCACCGGACGGCGCCTTTCTCCCCTGCCTGAATGACTGCCGAAGAGCGTGCCGCCCCGCAAAGCCGAGGCTGCCGCTTGCGCGCCTTCGTGCGCGGCGGGCATTCCAGGCAGGGAGCGGGCAGCCGCACGGAGGTCGGCAGATCGTCGCAGCATCGCCAGGACGGGTTAACCCAGCCTGGCGCCGCAGGGCACTACAAGGTTTTCGAGCCTAGGACTTCGAGTCGGGCCGCCAGGACGTGCGGACCCAACTCCCTGGAACAGCCGACAGACACGAGCGAGGAACGAACAATGCGCAACCAGCTGGCCGATGTGCGCCTGGAACCAGCCACAGTCAACCTCACCTCCCTGCCATCGGCCGATGGTGCGCCGTCCCAACCGCGCAAGCGAATACTCTTCGCCACCTCCGAGTTCAGCGACTTCGTCAAGGCCGGCGGCCTGGGTGACGTGTCCGCCGACCTGCCGCGGGCGCTGCTCGCCGATCACGATATCCGCGTGCTGCTTCCCGGTTATCCGCAGGTGCTCAAGGGCGCCGTGGCCTGCCGGCTGGTCGGCCGCCTGCCGGGGCTGGCGGCGTTGCCGGCCTGCGACATCGGCGAGCTGAAGCTGGCCGACGGGCTGGTGGTCTACGCGGTGATCTGCCCGGAACTGTACGACCGCCCCGGCACCCCCTACGTCGACCAGCACGGCCATGAATGGGCCGACAACCACATCCGCTTCGCCCGCCTGAGCCTGGCCGCCGCCGACCTCGCCGCCGGCAGGGGCGAACTGGGCTGGAAACCCGACCTGCTGCATGTCAACGACTGGCCCACCGCGCTGGCACCGGCCTACATGGCCTGGCGCGGGCTGGCCACGCCCAGCGTGCTGACCATCCACAACCTCGGCTACCAGGGCGCCTGTCCGATGGGCTGCAGCGCCGAGCTGGGCCTGCCGGAAACCGCCGGCCTGCCGGAGAGCATGGAGTTCTACGGCAAGCTGTCGTTCCTCAAGGCCGGCATCAGCCACGCCAGCCACATCACCACGGTGAGCGAGACCTACGCCCGCGAAATCACCGGACCAGACCTGGGCTGCGGCATGCATGGCGTGCTGTCTCAGCGTCGTGACCGCGGCCAGCTCAGCGGCATCACCCACGGCATCGATGCCGGCTGGGACCCGCTGAACGACCCGCACCTGATCGAGGGCTTCGATGCCGCGCGCCTGGCCGGCAAGCGCCGCAACGCCGAATACGTGGAGAAGCAGTTCGGCCTGCTGCCGGGCCGCGGCCCGCTGTTCGCCGTGGTTTCGCGCCTGGTGCAGCAGAAAGGCATCGACCTGACCCTGGCCATCGCCGACGACGTGGTCGCCGCCGGCGGGCGCCTGGTGTCGATCGGCTGCGGCGAGCCGGAACTGGAGCAGGCCATGCGCGAGCTGGCCGAGCGCTATCCGGGGCGCGTCGCGGTGCACATCGGTTTCGACGAGACCACCGCCCGGCGCATCTACGCCGCCAGCGACTTCCTGCTCATGCCCTCGCGCTACGAACCTTGTGGCCTCAGCCAGATGTACGCCCAGCGCTTCGGCTCGCTGCCGATCGCGCGGCACACCGGCGGCCTGGCCGACACCATCATCGACGGCGTCACCGGCCTGCTGTTCCGCGACGAGACCCCGGCCAGCTACTTCGACGCCGTGCGCCGCGCGCTGAACATCTACCGCTACCCGGAGCTACTCCATGCCATGCGCTGCAAGGCCATGGAGTCGCCGCTGCCGTGGGACGAAGCCGTGCGCCCCTACACCGCCCTCTACCAGCGCCTGTTGCAGCGGGTACCGGCGCAGGCCGTGCGATGACCCCGCAGCACACTCCACAACACGGCGCACAGGTCCTGCCCGGTGGCAGGGTGCGCTTCGCGCTGTGGGCGCCGGATGCCCAACGGGTTGAGCTGGAACTGGGCGGCGGCAGGCGGCACGACCTGGCGGCCGGCGCGGACGGCTGGTTCAGCGGCGAAGTTCCCGCCATCGTCGGACAGACCTACCGCTACCGCATCGACCACGACCTGCTGGTGGCGGACCCGGCCTCGCGGGACCAGGCCGGCGGCGTCGAAGGCGAAAGCCGGGTGGTCGACCCGACCACCTACCGCTGGCTGTATCCGCACTGGCGCGGCCGGCCCTGGCATGAAGCGGTGATCTACGAAGTCCATGCCGGGCTGTTCGATGGTTTCTCCGCGCTGCAGGGGCGCCTGGAAGCACTGGCGGCGCTGGGCATCACCGCCATCGAACTGATGCCGCTCAACGCCTTTCCCGGCCGGCGCAACTGGGGCTACGACGGCGTCCTGCCCTATGCGCCGTCCTGCGCCTATGGCGACCCGGACACCCTCCGCCGGCTGATCGACAAGGCCCACGGCCTGGGCCTGATGGTCTTCGTCGATGTGGTCTACAACCACTTCGGCCCGCAGGGCAATTACCTCGGGCGCTATGCCAGCGCCTTCTTCCGCGAGGACCGGCAGACGCCCTGGGGCCCGGTCATCGACTTCCGCCAGCCGGCGGTGCGCGAGTTCTTCATCGGCAACGCCGAGATGTGGGTGCGCGAATACCGCGTCGACGGCCTGCGCATCGACGCGGTGCACGCCATCGCCGACCAGGACTTCCTGCGCCAGCTCGCCGAGCGCGCCCGCCAGGCCGCCGCAGGCCGCGAGCTGCACCTGATCCTGGAAAACGAACACAACGAGGCCAGCCTGCTGCAGGGCGAGCATGGCTTCGACGCGCAGTGGAACGACGACCTGCACCATTGCCTGCACGTACTGCTCACCGGCGAGGACGAGGCCTACTACGTCGACTACTCGCACCAGCCCATCGAGCAACTGTGCCGCTGCCTGTGCGAGGGCTTCGCCTTCCAGGGCGAGACCAACTACCGCGGCGTCGCCCGCGGCGAGCCCAGTGGCGAACTGAGCCCGCAGGCCTTCGTGGCCTTCCTGCAGAACCATGACCAGGTCGGCAACCGCGCCCTGGGCGAGCGCCTGACCACCCTCGCCCACGCCGACCGCCTGCGCGCCGCCAGCGCACTGGTGCTGCTCTGCCCCATGGTGCCGATGCTGTTCATGGGCGAGGAATGGGGCGAGCAGCAGCCCTTCCTGTTCTTCACCGACTACCAGGGCGAGCTGGCTCGCGCCGTCACCGAAGGCCGGCGCGAGGAGTTCAAGCGCTTCAGCCGGTTCTCCGCGCCCGGCGCGGCGGCCTGGATTCCCGATCCGAACGACTACCAGACCTTCGTCGCCTCGCGCCCGCGCCCCGAGCAGGCTGACGAAAGCTGGCGCGCGCACTGCCGCGAGCTGCTGGAGATTCGCCAGCACTGGCTGACCCCGCGCCTGCCCGGCAGCCGCGCACTGGATGCGCAAGCGCTGGGCCCGCGTGCCCTGAGTGCGAAATGGCGCCTGGGCGACGGCAGCCTGTGGCGCCTCGACCTCAACCTGGGCCCGGACGACATCGCCATCGAGCCACCGGCGGAAGGCGCCCAGGTGCTGTTCTGCTGCGGCTAGAGCGCCGCCCACTACCGCCATGGCTGGCTCGGCGCCGCCGCGCTGGTGGCCAGCCTGGAGACGAGCTGATGAGCGACGCGCAACTGCAGCGCCTGGCCAGCGAAGCGGGCCTGGCCATCGACTGGATGGATGCCGACAACCGCCCGCAGCGCCTGAGTGCCGAGGTACAGCGCAACGTGCTGGAAGCCCTGGGCTTCCCGGCGCAGAGCCCGGAGCAGATTCGCCAGAGCCTGGAGGCGCTGGAGCGGCGGCGCGCCGAGGTGCCGCCGCTGCTGACGGCTGATCGCGGCCGGCCGATCAGCGTCCCTGTGGCGCCGGGCACCCGCTACCGGCTGTTCAACGAGGACGACAGCGGCCACAGCGAGGGCCAGGTCGACGCCCAGGGACAGATTCCCGCCCTGGAGCACAGCGGCTACTACCCGCTGCACCTGGGCCGGCATGAGCTGATCCTCGCCGTGGCGCCGCCGCGCTGCCCGTCGGTGACCCAGTACTGCGGCGGTCGCCAGCGCGTCTGGGGGCTTGCCGCCCAGCTGTATTCGCTGCGCGGCGAAGGTGACAGCGGGGCCGGCGATCTCGCCGCCCTCGCCCAACTGGTTCGCGCCGCCGCCGGGCAAGGCGCGGACGCCCTCGCCATCAGCCCGCTGCACGCGATGTTCCCGGCTGCGCGGGACATCTACAGCCCCTATTCGCCTTCCAGCCGCCTGCTGTTCAACGAGCTGTACGCCGCGCCCGCCCTGGTGCTCGGCGACGGGCCGGTGCGCCAGGCGCTGGCCGCCGGCGGACTGCAGGCCGAGCTGGAGCGCCTGCGGGCGCTGCCGCTGATCGACTGGCCGGGCGTCGCCCGGCTGCGCGAGCGCCTGCTGGCGCAGCTCTACGAGCAGTTCCAGGGCCGGCAACCGGCGCAACAGAACGACGACCTGCTGGAGGACTTTCTCGCCTTCCGCCACCTCGGCGGCGCCGAGCTGCTGCAGCACTGCTGCTACCAGGTCCTGCAACAGCGCCGCCGCGAGGCCGGCGACGGACTGGACTGGCGCTTCTGGCCCGAAGCCTACCGTGATGCCGGCAGCGCCGAGCTGGGGCGTTTCATGCTCGACGAGGAACGCGCCATCAGCGCCCAGGCGTTCGGCCAGTGGCTGATCGCCCGCGGCCTGCAGCAGGTGCAGCGCGATGCGAAGGCCGCGGGCATGGGCATCGGCCTGATCGCCGACCTCGCCGTGGGCGCCGAGCCTTCCGGCAGCCAGGCCTGGATGCGCCAGGACGAACTGCTCAGCGGCGTCAGCGTCGGCTGCCCGCCTGACATCCTCAACCGTGCCGGGCAGAACTGGGGCATCTGCGCCTTCTCCCCGGACGGCCTGCGGCGCCACGGTTTCCGCGCCTTCATCGAGATGCTGCGGGCCAACCTGCGCTATGTCGGCGGCCTGCGCATCGACCATATCCTCGGCCTGCGCCGCCTCTGGGTGATCCCCGCTGGCGCCGAGGCACAGGACGGCGCCTACCTCGACTATCCCTTCGAAGACCTGCTGCGGCTGATCTGCCTGGAGGCGGAGCGCGCCCAGGCGGTGATCATCGGCGAGGACCTCGGCACCGTGCCGCCAGGGCTGCGCGAGGCGCTGGCCGAACGCGGCATCCTCGGCATGCGCGTGCTGCTGTTCGAACAGGAACATGGGCGTTTCATCGCTCCCGCGCACTGGCCCGACGGCGCCCTGGCCACCAGCACCACCCATGACCTGCCGACCCTCGAAGGCTGGCAGCGGGGCCGCGACATCGACTGGCGCGAACAGCTCGGCCAGCGCACCCGCGAAGTCGCTGCCGACGAGCGCAACACCCGCCAGCACGAGACCTTCTCCCTGCGCCGGGCGCTGGGCGAGAGCGCCATCCAGCCCGACCCGTTGCTCGACGGTGCCATCGAGTTCCTCGGCGCCACGCCCGCGCCGCTGGTGCTGCTGCCCCTGGAGGACGCCCTGGCCTGCATCGAACAACCGAACCTGCCCGGCCCCGGCGACAGCCATCCCAACTGGCGGCGGCGTTTCGAGCGCACTGCCGGCGAAATGCTCGACGACCCGCAGGTCCGCGCCCGCCTGGAACGCCTGCGCCGCGCCCGCAGCGGCAGCGGCAGCGGCAGCGGCATAGGAGGCGGCGAGCATGGTTGAGATCCGCGCGACCCTGCGCCTGCAGTTCAACCGCGAGTTCACCCTCGACGATGCCCTGCCCTGGCTGGATTACTTCGCCCGCCTGGGCATCAGCCACCTCTACGCCTCGCCCCTGCTCGCCGCACAGCCCGGCTCGATGCACGGCTACGACGCCGTGGACCCGAGCCGCATCAGCGACGAACTGGGCGGCGAACCTGCGCTGCGCCGGCTGGTGGCCGGCCTGCGGCAGAACGGCATGGGCCTGATCGTCGATACCGTGGCCAACCACATGCGCATCGGCGACGCCAACCCCTGGTGGCAGGACGTCCTCGAATGGGGCCTGGACAGCCCCTTCGCGCACTTCTTCGATATCCGCTGGCACAGCGACGACCCGCTGCTGGACCAACAGGTATTGCTGCCGTGCCTGGGCGAGGACTACATCGACGAGGTGACCGGCGGGCGCATCCAGCTCGACTACGACAGCACCAGCGCGCGCTTCCTGCTGCGCTACGGCGAGCAGCGCTTCCCGATCTGCCCGTCCAGCTACGGGATGATCCTCTGCCACACCGAATGCCCCGAGCTGCTGGCCCTGGCGCCGCGTTTCGTCGAGCTGCACCATCACCCCATGGCCCGCCACCTGGCCCAGGGCCTGTGCCGCGAAGCCGCCGCGCCGCTGGCCGACGACGGCCGCCTGAGCACCCTGCTGGCCTCCTACCGCGAGGACTGGCACAGCCTGCACCGGCTGATCGAGCAGCAGCACTACCGCCTGGCCAACTGGCGGGTGGCCGCCGACGACATCAACTGGCGGCGCTTCTTCGACATCAACGAACTGGTGGGCCTGCGCGCCGAATACCCCGACGTGTTCCAGGACAGCCACGCCTACCTGCTGCAACTGCTGGACGAAGGCTTGATCGACGGCCTGCGCATCGACCACGTCGACGGCCTCGCCGACCCGCGCGGCTATTGCCGGCGCCTGTGGCGCGCCACCGGTGGCGCAGCGGTCTACGTGGAGAAGATCCTCGGCCCCGGCGAGACGCTGCCGGCGGACTGGAAGGTCTGCGGCACCACCGGCTACGACTTCATGAACCAGCTGTCGCTGCTGCAGCACGATGCCCACGGCGAACCGGCGCTGCGCCACCTGTGGCAGGAAGTCAGCGGCCGCCACGAGGGTTTCACCGACGAAGTCCGCCAGGCGCGCAAGCACGTGCTGAGCTCGCTGTTCGCCGGCGACGTCGAGGGCCTGGCGCTGCAGCTCTGGCAGATCGCCCGCTACGCCCTGGCCAGCCGCGACATCCCCCTGGGCTCGATCCGCCGCGCGCTGTTCCAGCTGCTCGTCGCCTTCCCGGTGTATCGCACCTACACCGACGCGATGGGCCGTTCCCAGCAGGACGAACGCTTCTTCAGCCAGGCGCTGGAGGAAGCCCAGCAGCACCTGGATGCCGGCGACCAGCGCACCCTCGGCTGGCTCGACCGCATCCTCGGCGGCGAAGCCCTGCGCCGCCAGCCGCCAGGGCCGATGCGGCAGCTGCGCAAGCTGGCCCTGGAGCGCTTCCAGCAGCTCACCCCGCCGATTGCCGCCAAATCCCTGGAAGACACCGCCTGCTATCGCTCGGCGGCGGCCCTGGGGCGCAACGACGTCGGCTTCGATCCGCAGCAGCTGGGCGGCAGCGCCGAGGCCTTCCACCAGGCGTGCCGGCAACGCCTGGGCGATTTCCCCCAGGCGATGCTCGCCACCGCCACCCATGACCACAAGCGCGGCGAGGATTGCCGGGCGCGCCTGGCGGTGCTCAGCGAGCGCGCCGAGTGGTTCGCGCAGCAGGTCTGGAGCTGGTGGAAGCACGCCGCGCCGCTGCGCCGGCACCTCGAACGCGGCCCGGCGCCCAGCGGCGGCGATGAGCTGATCCTCTACCAGTGCCTGCTGGGCAGCTGGCCGCTGGGGCTGGCAGCCGACGATACGGACGGCTTGCGCGACTACCACGCGCGCCTGGAGCAGTGGCAGCGCAAGGCCCTCCGCGAAGCCAAGCTGGACAGCGACTGGAGCGCGCCCAACGAAGCCTACGAACAGGCCTGCGGCGAATTCCTCGCCGCGATCCTGCTGGAGGACAGCGCTGCGCCCCTGCGCCAGTCCATCGCCGCCGCGGCGAGCAGCCTGATGCCCGCCGGCGCGCTCAACTCGCTCGCCCAGTGCCTGCTGCGCAACACCGCGCCGGGCGTGCCGGACCTGTTCCAGGGGTGCGAGTTCTGGGATTTCAGCCTGGTCGACCCGGACAACCGCCGCATCCCCGACTTTCTTGCCCGCGACAACGCCCTGGCGACCACGGCGGACTGGCCGGCACTGCTGGACAACTGGCGCGACGGCCACATCAAGCAGGCATTGCTGGCCCACACCCTCGGCTTGCGCAAGCGCTGGCCGGCGCTGTTCGGCGCAGGCGATTACCTGCCGCTGGAGGTGCGCGGCGAGCACGCTGCGCAGGTCGTCGCCTTCGTTCGCAGCCACGCCGGCCAGCACCTGCTGGTGGTGGCGCCGCGCTGTGCCAGCGGGCTGCTGGGGGAATCCGCCCGGCCGCACATCCCCGCCGAAGCCTGGCAGGACACCCGCCTGCACCTGCCGCCGACCCTCGCCGCCATCCGCTGGAACGGACTGGCCGGCCCGGTCGACCCGCATAACTCGGAACCGCGCCTGGCCGAGCTGCTGGGCGAGGTCCCGGTCAATCTGCTGATATCCGGAGGTGAACGATGAAAGTCGACGAGCGCAGGGTCCGCGAACTGGCCTACCAGATCTGGGAATCCGAAGGCCGCCCCGAGGGCCAGCACGACCGCCACTGGCGCATGGCCCGCAGCCTCGCCCAAGCCGAGGCGAGCGGCTCGGCCGGCGCGCAAGATCCGGTGAAGCCGCGTTTCGAGGGCGACCGCGAGCCGGAGAAGCCGGCCATCCTGCAGGAGCCGCCACGGCGCAAGGGAAATCTGCCCAAGGCTGATCCAGAAGCGCCGGCCCAGCAGCAGCCGGCGCAGGAAGAAGGCGAAACCGTGGCGCCCACACCACCGCCCTCCGCGCGCAAATCCCCGCCCAAGGCCAAGCCGACCAAAAGCGCGCCCACCGTCACGCCGACGCAGAAGCAGCGCAGGTCCAAACCCAGCCCCGCCGAGCAGGCCACGCCCGGCGCGCCGGCCAAACCCAAGCCCGGCGCCAAGCCGCAGGGCGTCTGACCCCAGGAGCCGGACATGAGCCGACGAGCACAATCGCGCGTCACCGAAGGGCGCCCCTTCCCCCTGGGCGCCACCTGGGACGGCCTGGGCGTCAACTTCGCGCTGTTTTCCGCCCACGCCACCAAGGTCGAGCTGTGCCTGTTCGACGCCCAGGGCAAACGCGAGATCGAACGTATCGAGCTGCCCGAGTACAGCGATGAAATCTGGCACGGCTACCTGCCCGACGCCCATCCGGGGCAGATCTACGGCTACCGGGTGTACGGCCCGTACGAGCCGGACGCCGGGCATCGCTTCAACCCCAACAAGCTGCTGATCGACCCTTACGCGCGGCAACTGGTGGGCGAGCTGAAGTGGTCCGAGTCACTGTTCGGCTACACCATCGGCGCGAAGGACGCCGACCTCAGCTTCGATGAGCGCGACAGCGCCGAATTCGTGCCCAAGTGCAAGGTCATCGACCCGGCGTTCACCTGGGGCGAGCAGCAAGCGGTGCGCGTGCCCTGGGACGAGACGGTGATCTACGAGGCCCACCTGCGCGGCCTGAGCATGCGCCATCCGCAGGTGCCCGAGCGCCTGCGCGGCACCTGCGCCGGGCTGATGAACAGCGAGCTGATCCAGCACCTGCACCAGCTGGGCATCACCAGCCTGGAGCTGCTGCCGGTGCACGGCTTCCTCGACGACAAGCACCTGCTCGAAAAGGGCATGAACAACTACTGGGGCTACAACAGCATCGCCTTCTTCGCGCCCCACGCCCGCTACCTCGCCAGCGGCCACGTCAACGAATTCAAGGAGATGGTCGCGCACCTGCACGCCGCCGGCATCGAGCTGATCCTCGACGTGGTCTACAACCACACCGCCGAGGGCAACGAGCTGGGCCCGACCCTGTCCATGCGCGGCATCGACAACATCTCCTACTACCGCCTGCAGGCCGACAACCGCCGCTACTACGTCAACGACTCGGGCACCGGCAACACCCTGGACCTGAGCCATCCCTGCGTGCTGCAGATGGTCACCGACTCACTGCGCTACTGGGCGACCGAGATGCGCGTGGACGGTTTCCGCTTCGACCTGGCGTCGATCCTCGGCCGCTATGCCGAAGGCTTCGAGGAGCGCCACAGCTTCCTCGTCGCCTGCCGCCAGGACCCGGTGCTGAGCCACCGCAAGCTCATCGCCGAACCCTGGGACTGCGGCCCCGGCGGCTACCAGGTGGGCGGCTTCCCGCCCGGCTGGGTGGAATGGAACGACCGCTTCCGCGACACCGTGCGCAGCTTCTGGCGCGGCGACGAAGGCCAGTTGCCGGACCTGGCGCGGCGCCTCACCGCCTCGGGCGATCTCTACGACCAGCGTGGCCGGCGGCCCTACGCCTCGGTGAACTTCATCACCGCCCACGACGGCTTCACCCTGCGCGACGTGGTCAGCTACGACCACAAGCACAACGAGGCCAACGGCGAGGACAACCGCGACGGCAGCGACGACAACCGCTCCTGGAACCACGGCGTCGAAGGCCCCACCGACGACGTGGCAATCCGCCGCCTGCGGGTGCGCCAGATGAAGAACCTGCTGGGCACCCTGCTGCTCGCCCAGGGCACGCCGATGATGGTCGCCGGCGACGAATTCAGCCGCACCCAGCAGGGCAACAACAACGTCTACTGTCAGGACAACGAACTGGGCTGGGTCGACTGGAACCTCGACGACGAGGGCCACGAGCTGCTGGCCTTCAGCCGCCGCCTGATCCGGCTGCGCCAGGCCTACCCGATCCTGCGTCGCGGGCGCTTCCTGGTCGGCGAGTACAACGAGGAGCTGGGCGTGCGCGATGTCACCTGGCTCGCCCCCGAAGGCGAGGAAATGACCGAGGAGCGCTGGCATGACCCGCAGCGGCGCAGCCTCGGCATGCTTCTGGACGGCCGCGCGCAACCCACCGGCATCCGCCGCAGCGGCGGCGACGCCACCCTGCTCCTGCTGCTCAACGCCGGCCACGAAGGCGTCGACTTCCTCCTCCCGCAGACCGCCCAGGGCCGCGAATGGCAGTACCTGCTCGACACCGCCGAGCCCGAAGGCCACGAACGCAGCTGGGAGTTCGGCAGCGCCTATCCGCTGGGCGCACGCTCGCTGGCCCTGTTCACCCTGCGGCGCAGCGAGGACTGACTGGCGAACCAGCATGCCGGTAACGACAAAGCCCGGATGTCTGGCGACATCCGGGCTTTTTTCTGCCAGGGCCGAAGGTTCGGCTACGGCTGGATCGGCGGCACGTATTGCAGGGTCGTGCCCAGTGCCCAGAGCAGGAACAGCACCAGCGGGATATGGACCAGCAGCTGGACGAAGCTGAAGCCGATCAGGTCGCGGGCTTTGAGGCCCAACACGCCCAACAGCGGCAGCATGTAGAACGGGTTGATCAGGTTCGGCAGCGCCTCGGCCGCGTTATAGATCTGCACCGCCCAGCCCAGGTGGTACTGCAGTTCGTTGGCCACCTGCATCACGTAGGGTGCCTCGATGATCCACTTGCCGCCGCCGGAGGGGATGAAGAAGCCCAGCACCGCCGAGTACACGCCCATCAGCAGCGCGTAGGTGTCGTGGGAGGCGATCTGCACGAAGAAGGTGGAGATGTGGTGGGCGATGGTGGAGCCGTCGCCGCCCTTGACGGTGGTGAGGATGGCCGCGATGGAGCCGTACAGCGGGAACTGGATCAGTACCCCGGTGGTGGTCGGCACCGCGCGGGCCACGGCGTCGAGGAAGTTGCGCGGGCGCCAGTGCAGCAGCGCGCCGACCATGAGGAACAGCAGGTTGTAGGTGTTCAGTCCGGAGATCGCGGTGATCGCCGGCTTGGTGCTGAACTCGTGGACCAGCCAGCCGGCGGCCAGGGCCACCAGCATCAGGATCAGCAGCGGGCTGTGCTCCAGCCACTCGCCCGGGCGGGTCGCCTTCGGCGCGCTGGGCGGGGTGAAGCTGACATCCACGCCGCAGGCCTTGGCGTCACGGGCGCTGGCCGCGCCGGGGGCGGTCATGTAGGCGATGACCAGGGACACCAGCACCAGGGCCAGCAGCATCACGCCGGACTGCCAGAGGAAGATGGTCTCGGTGAACGGGATGACCCCGGTGATCGCCAGGATCGACGGCGGCAGGCTGGCCGGGTTGGCCTGCAGCTGCGCGGCGGACGACGACAGGCCCAGCGCCCACACGGCGCCCAGGCCCAGGTAGGCGGCGGCGCCAGCGGCGCGGTAGTCCATCTTGAGGTCTTCGCGGCGCGCCAGGGCGCGCACCAGCAGGCCACCGAACACCAGGGACAGCCCCCAGTTGAGCAGCGAGGCGAGCATGGAGATCACAGCGACCCAGGCGACAGCCGAGCGGCCGTTCTTCGGCACGCGGGCGAACAGGTCGATGAGCCTGGAAGCCGGGCCGGAGCTGGCGACCACATAGCCACCGATGACCACGAAGGCCATCTGCATGGTGAACGGGATCAGGCTCCAGAAGCCGTCACCGAACGCCTTGGCGGTTTCGGTAGCCGGCGCGCCGATGGCCAGGGCGGCGACGCTGACGATCAGCACCGCGAGGGCGGCGAACACCCAGGAGTCGGGGAACCAGCGCTCGGCCCAATTGGAGCAGGCCATGGCGAAGCGCGCCGAACGGCTGTCCTGCAGGGCGGCGCCGGGGGTATGTACGGGGGAATTCATGATTTCTACCTCGTTGTTCTTGTAATGGTGCTTTTCTTCGGCAAAAAGAAAAGCCGCCCGACCTGCGTGGGGTCGGGCGGTGACGCAAGGGTCCTGGTCGATGCCGGGGGCCATCGCCAGGCCGTAGCAGTGATGTCGTCTGTCGGTGTACCCACCTCCCATCACGCCTGCCGCACCAGCATTCAGACAGGCTGGGCGGCGCTCGCCAATCAATCGTTGGTCGGATGGCCTCGACCGCGCGACCTCAGTCGCGGGCCAGGGCCAGGGCCACACCCTGGCCGCCGCCGATGCACAGGGTCGCCAGACCCTTCTTCGCATCGCGGCGGAGCATTTCGTGGAGCAACGTCACCAGCACGCGGCAGCCCGAGGCCCCGATGGGATGACCCAGGGCGATGGCGCCACCGTTGACGTTGACCTTCCCGGCATTCCAGCCCAGTTCCTTGCCGACCGACAGCGCCTGGGCGGCGAACGCCTCGTTGGCCTCGATCAGCTCGACCTCGTCCAGGCTCCAGCCGGCCTTCTCCAGGCAGCGACGGGTCGCGCTGACCGGGGCGATGCCCATGATCGACGGGTCGACGCCGCTGCTGGCATAGGCTTGGATGCGCGCCAGAACCGGCAGGTTCAGCTGGCGTGCGCGCTCGGCACTCATCAGCAGCACAGCGGCGGCACCGTCATTGAGGGTGGAGGCGTTGCCGGCGGTGACGCTGCCGTCCTTCCTGAAGGCCGGTTTCAGCTTGCCCAGGGACTCGGCGGTGGTGCCGGCGCGGGGTTGCTCGTCGGTGTCGAAGGCCAGCGGATCGCCCTTGCGCTGCGGGATCAGTACCGGGGTGATCTCGTCCTTGAAGCGGCCGGCCTCGATGGCCGAGGCGGCTTTCAATTGCGACTGCGCAGCGAAGGCGTCCTGGGCTTCGCGGCTGATGCCGAACTGTTCCGCCAGATTCTCGGCGGTGATGCCCATGTGGTAGTCGTTGAAGGCGTCCCACAGGCCGTCGACGATCATGCTGTCCTGCAGCTGGGCATGGCCCATGCGCAGGCCGGTGCGCGCCTTGGGCAGCACGTAGGGCGACAGGCTCATGCTCTCCTGGCCGCCGGCGATGACCACTTCGGCGTCGCCGCAGCGGATCGCCTGGGCGCCGAGGAACAGCGCATTGAGACCCGAGCCGCAGACCTTGTTGATGGTCATGGCCGGCACTTCCACCGGCAGGCCGGCGCCAATGGCGGCCTGGCGCGCGGGGTTCTGCCCGGAGCCGGCGGTGAGCACCTGGCCGAGGATCACTTCATCGACCTGCTCGGGCTTCACGCCGCTGCGTTCGAGCAGCGAGCGGATGATCAGGCTGCCCAGTTCAGGGGCGGGAATGTTCGCCAGGCTGCCCTGGAAGGCGCCGATGGCGGTACGGGTGGCGGCGACGATGACGACGTCTTGCATGGGTTTCACTCCAAAACTGGCCTTGCCGGTAGGAGCGAGCTTGCTCGCGAACGCTCTTGCCTCGCACCGAAGCTCGGGCGGGTTCGCGAGCAAGCTCGCTCCTACAGGTATCAGGGGATCAGAAGGTCATTTCCTTCACATCGTCCGGCACGATCAGGCGGCCGGCGGTCTTCTCGGCGATCTCGGCGACGCTCACGCCCGGCGCGGTCTCACGCAGGATGAAGGCGCCGTTTTCGATCTCCAGGTAGGCCAGGTCGGTGAGCACCTTGCGGATGCAGCCGGCGCCGGTCAGCGGCAGCGAGCACTGGTCCAGCAGCTTGGACTCGCCGTCCTTGGAGGCGTGGGTCATGGTGACGATGATGTTGTCGGCGCCGGCCACCAGGTCCATGGCGCCGCCCATGCCCTTCACCAGCTTGCCGGGGATCATCCAGGAGGCGATGTTGCCGTGCACATCCACTTCGAAGGCGCCCAGCACGGTGAGGTCGACGTGGCCGCCGCGGATCATCGCGAAGGACTGCGCGGAGTCGAAGATCGACGCGCCCTTCACCGCGGTCACGGTCTGCTTGCCGGCGTTGATCATGTCGGCGTCGACGGTGTCTTCGGTGGGGAACGCGCCCATGCCGAGCAGGCCGTTCTCCGATTGCAGCATCACTTCCATGCCCTCGGGCACGTAGTTGGCGACCAGGGTCGGAATGCCGATGCCCAGGTTCACGTAGAAGCCGTCCTGCAGCTCGCGCGCCACGCGCTGGGCCATTTGTTCGCGGGTCAATGCCATCTTCTTGTCTCTCTTGTCGTGTGGGCTCAGGAACGCACGGTGCGCTTTTCGATTCGTTTCTCGAAGCTGCCCTGAATGATGCGGTCGACGTAGATGCCAGGGGTATGGATCTGGGTCGGGTCCAGCTCGCCCGGCGCGACGATCTCTTCCACTTCGACGACGGTGATGCGGCCGGCGGTGGCGACGATGGGATTGAAGTTCTGCGCGGTGTGGCGGTAGATGACGTTGCCGTAGTGGTCGGCCTTCCAGCCCTTGACGATGGCGAAGTCACCGGTGATGGCGCGCTCCATCACGTAGTGGCGGCCGTCGAACTCGCGCACTTCCTTGCCCTCGGCGACCGGGGTGCCGTAGCCGGTGGCGGTGAAGAAGGCCGGAATGCCGGCGCCGCCGGCGCGGAGTTTTTCCGCCAGGGTGCCCTGCGGGGTCAGCTCGACCTCCAGTTCACCGGACAGCAGCTGCTGCTCGAACAGCGAGTTCTCGCCCACGTAGGAGGCGATCATCTTGCGGATCTGCCGGTCCTCCAGCAGCACGCCGAGACCGAAGCCGTCGATGCCGCAGTTGTTGGACACCACGGTCAGGCCCTTCACGCCCAGCTTGCGGATCTGCGCGATGAGGTTTTCCGGGATGCCGCACAGGCCGAAGCCGCCGGCCAGTACCGTCATGTCGTCGGTGAGCCCGGCGAGGGCTTCCTCGTAACTGCCTACACGCTTGTCGAGTCCTGCCATGTTGCTGCTGCCTCTCTTGTAATTGGAGTGTCCGACCCATCGGTCAGAGCGCGAATGCAGCTTCACCGGCGCGAACTGATTTGTTAAGTTTGTTTTTCCAATCGATTATTCCGCTTTACTTATCAATATGAGCCCGCGATGACCGCCAAGCAGCTGCGCGCCTTCCTCACCGTCGCCCAGACCCTGAGCTTCGCCCAGGCCTGCGAGCGCCTGCACCTGTCGCAACCGGCGTTGAGCCTGGCGATCAAGAGCCTGGAGGACTCCCTCGGCGGCCAGTTGCTGGTGCGCACTACCCGCAGCGTGGCGCTGACGCCGGAGGGCGAGACCCTGCTACCCCTGGCGCGCCGCCTGCTGGCGGACTGGGACAACGCCGAGGAGCTGATGCACCAGCACTTCACCCTGCAGCTGGGCAAGGTCTCCATCGCCGCCATGCCCTCCTTCGCCGGCAACCTGCTGCCGGCCGTGCTGCGCAGCTTCCGCGACCGTCACCCGAAGGTGAACGTGGCGGTGCACGACGTGATCAACGAGCAGGTGCTGGAGATGGTGCGCAACCGCCGGGTCGAACTGGGCATCGCCTTCGAGCCGGACAGCCTCGACGGGCTGAGCTTCACGCCCTTCTATACCGACCGCTTCGACGCCGTGCTGCCGGCCGATTCGCCACTGGCGCAGGCTTCCTCGATCAGCTGGGCGCAACTGCTGCAAGGCAACTTCATCACCCTGCAGCGCCCCTCTGCCGTGCGCCTGCTGCTGGAAGAGCGCGTCGCCGCGAGGCACGGCAAGCTGCCGGTGGCGTTCGAAAGCCACCAGTTGGTGACGGTAGGCCGCATGGTCGCCGAGGGGCTGGGCGTCAGCGCCGTGCCGCGCCTGTGCCGCCAGCAGATGCAGGAGCTGGGCGCGTGCTGCGTGGCGCTGGACGAACCGCGCATCGAACGTCGGGTGGGGTTGTTCTGCCTGGCGCAGCACCAGCTCTCCAGCGCCGCGCAGGCGCTGAGCGATGTGCTGGTGAAGGGGACGGACTGGGCGGGGATGGAGCGGGAGTGAGATGGGCCACCTCATTCGGAAAGAGCCCCTCACCCCAGCCCTCTCCCTCTGGGAGAGGGTTAGGGTGAGGGCAAGCCAGAACGTCGGTATCTCAGACCTCTCCCCCCATCCGCAAACTGACCTCCCGCGCCACCTCCAGCAGCGCCCGCGCCGCCTCACTCTGAGGCTCGGCGGCAAAGCTCACCTCCGATCCCACCACGGTGATCACCCCGGCCAGTTCGCGGCCGGTCTTGAACAGCGGCACCGACAGCGCATTCACCCCCGGCATCAGCAACCCGTGGACGGCGTGCAGACCCGCTGCGCGAATGCCTTCCAGCACCTGCGGCTCCGCGCCCTGCTCCAGCCCGTCCTGGTAGGCCGCGAACACCAGCCCGGTGGACGAGCCGTGCAGCGGCAGCACCGAACCGACCTGGGTCACCAGGGTGACCATGCCCTGCGCCGGTTCCACCTGCACCACGGTCGGCCCATGGCTGCCCCAGATGGCGAGGAAGCAGGTCTGCTCCAGCGCATCGCGCAGCTCGGCCAGGGCCGGGCTGGCGACCTTCACCACATCCAGCCGGCGGATCGCCGCCAGGCCCACATACAGCGCCTCACGCCCCAGGCCGTAGTGATTGGTGGTCGGGTCCTGCTCGGCAAAGCCACTGGCGATCAGCGCCTGCAGGTATCGGTGGACCTTGGCCACCGGCATCTCCAGATACTCGCCCAGGCGCTTGAGCGAGGTGCTCGGCGCCAGGTCCGCCAGGGCCTTGAGGATCTGCGTGCCGACCTCGGCGGACTGCACCTTCGCGCCCTTCGTCGGCGCGGACTCTTCGGGTTCGTTCATGGTCTTCAACTTAAAGGAGCTCCCGGGTGGGCTTGACGGCCCGACGACACGAAATTACGTTAATCGTAATTCAATTACGATAAAAAGAGTGAAACCACCATGACCGCCTCTCCTGCCTACCAGTCCGGGTTCGGCAACGAATTCTCCAGCGAGGCCCTGCCCGGCGCCCTGCCCGTGGGCAGGAACTCGCCGCAGCAGGTGCCCTTCGGCCTCTACGCCGAGCAGCTATCCGGCACCGCCTTCACCGTCCCGCGCAGCGAGGCCCGGCGCACCTGGCTGTACCGCATCCGCCCGTCCGCCGCGCACCCGCGCTTCGAGCGCCTGGAGCGGCAGCTGATCGGTGGCGGACTGGGCCCGGTGACGCCCAACCGGCTGCGCTGGAACAGCCTGGAAATGCCGCAGCAGCCTACCGACTTCATCGACGGCCTGCACGGCATGGCCGCCAATGCCGAAGGCGACGCGGTGAGCGGCGTCAGCCTGTACGCCTACCGCGCCAACAGCTCCATGCACCGGGTGTTCTTCAACGCCGACGGCGAGCTGCTGATCGTGCCCCAGGCCGGCCGCCTGCGCCTGGTCACCGAGCTGGGCGTGCTGGAGGTTGAGCCGCTGGAGATCGCGGTGATCCCGCGCGGCATGCGCTTTCGCGTCGAACTGCTGGACGCCGAGGCTGCCGGCTACCTCGCCGAGAACCACGGCGCCGCCCTGCGCCTGCCGGACCTCGGCCCCATCGGCAGCAACGGTCTGGCCAATGCCCGCGACTTTCTTGCCCCGGTGGCGCACTACGAAGACGTGGAAGGCCCGGTGCAACTGGTGCAGAAATTCCTCGGCGAACTCTGGGCCACCCAGCTCGATCACTCGCCGCTGGACGTGGTCGCCTGGCATGGCAACAACGTGCCCTACAAGTACGACCTGCGCCGCTTCAACACCCTCGGCACGGTGAGCTACGACCACCCGGACCCGTCGATCTTCACCGTGCTGACCTCGCCCAGCGACACCCACGGCATGGCCAACATGGACTTCGTGATCTTCCCGCCGCGCTGGATGGTGGCCGAGAGCACCTTCCGCCCGCCGTGGTTCCACCGCAACCTGATGAACGAGTTCATGGGCCTGATCCAGGGCGTGTACGACGCCAAGGCCGACGGCTTCGTCCCCGGTGGCGCCTCGCTGCACAACTGCATGAGCGCCCATGGCCCGGACAACGCCACCACCCGCCAGGCGATTGCCGCGGACCTCAAACCGCACAAGATCGACCAGACCATGGCCTTCATGTTCGAGACCGGCCGCGTGCTGCGGCCCAGCCGCTTCGCCCTCGACTGCCCGCAGCTGCAGCGTGATTACGACAGCTGCTGGAACGGCATGCAGAAGACCTTCGACCCTTCCGGAGCAAAGAAATGAGCAACGTCCACAGCGCCCAAAGCTGGATCGAATCGGCCAACGGCCACCCGGACTTCCCCTTGCAGAACCTGCCGCTGGGTGTGTTCAGCCCACCCGGTGACTCGCCCCGTGGCGGCGTCGCCATCGGCGACTACATCTTCGACCTGAAGACCGCCTGCGATACCGGCCTGTTCCACGGCGCCGCGCACCAGGCAGCGCTGGTGGCCAGCGGCGACAGCCTGAACGCCTTCTTCGCTCTGGGCGGCACCGCGCGCCGCACCCTGCGCGACGCGCTGATCCACCTGCTCAGCGAAGGCAGCGGCGAACAGAAACGCATGGAGCACCTGGGCGCCGCGCTGCTCAAGCCCCAGGCGGCGTGCCGCATGCACCTGCCGGCCAGGGTGGGCGACTACACCGACTTCTACGTCGGCATCCACCACGCGCAGAACGTCGGCAAGCTGTTCCGCCCGGACAACCCGCTGCTGCCCAACTACAAGTACGTACCCATCGGCTACCACGGCCGCGCCTCGACCATCGTGCCTTCGGGTACCGAAGTGCGCCGCCCGAATGGCCAGACCCTGCCGGCCGGCGTCGACGTCCCGGTGTTCGGCCCCTGCGCGCGGATGGACCTGGAACTGGAGCTGGGCATCTGGATCGGCCAGGGCAACGACCAGGGCAAGGCCATCCCGATCAACGCCGCCTCCGGTCATATCGCCGGCTTCTGCCTGCTCAACGACTGGTCCGCGCGCGATGTGCAGGCCTGGGAATACCAGCCGCTGGGGCCGTTCCTGTCGAAAAGCTTCGCTACCACGGTGTCGCCCTGGGTAGTCACCGCCGAGGCGCTGGAGCCGTTCCGCGTCGCCCAGCCGGCCCGCCCGCAAGGCGACCCGCAGCCGCTGCCGTACCTGTACGACGAGAACGACCAGCAGCGCGGCGCGCTGGATATCGAACTGGAAGTCCTGCTGCTCACCGCACGCATGCGCCGCGAGCACCAGGGCGCAGAACGCATCGCCCTGAGCAACACGCTGAACATGTACTGGACCGTGGCGCAGATGGTCGCGCACCACAGCGTCAATGGCTGCCGCCTGCAGGCGGGCGACCTGTTCGGCTCCGGCACCCTCTCCGGCGAAACCGCGGACAGCTTCGGCAGCCTGCTGGAGATGACTTTCGGTGGCAAACAGCCAGTGGTGCTGGGCAACGGCGAAGAGCGGCGCTTCCTCGAAGATGGCGACGAGATCATCCTGCGTGCCCGCTGCCGCCGTGACGGCCATGCCTCCATCGGCTTCGGCGAGTGCCGTGGGCGGATCCTGCCCGCCCATTGACGGCCTGCCTCCACGCCAGACCGCTCGACGCAGGATGGCGTGGAGCGCAGCGATACCCATCGTTTCGCAGCATCAGCAGCATGGGTATCGCTGCGCTCCCCCCTCCTGCGGCCGTCAGTCCCATCCTCCTACGATTGGCGGCTGCCCTTGCCCGATTGATATCCCGAAGTCCGCCTCGACGACTTCGCGGACAAGGTCCGCTCCTACGCCACCGGAAAGACCGTCAGCCACGTAAGGCGCATAGCGCGCCAGCGTTATCCGCCGGGGAGCCGGCGAATAACCCGTTCCGGGTTATGCGCCCTACGCTCGCAGATTGCCGTCGACATCGGCTCTGGCTCTGGCTCTGGCTCTGGCTTTTGAAGTCTTCCAGCGAAACATCCGCACGCGCCGAAGTGCCCCTTTCAGGAGGCCGAAGGTGATCGGAGTTCCAGGGGTCGAGCGACATGGATGTCGCGAGAGCGTTGTCGGGCCAGGGATGGCCCGTCGAGGGGGACGCCTAGTTCGGGCCCCTGGAACTCCGAGGAACCGAGGGTACTTTTCGCGAAGCGAAAAGCCGGATGGCAGGGGCGAGACCTTTGCCCACCTTTGGGTCTTTCCAAAGTGGGTCGCCCGAGGGGGCGAAACAAAATCTCCCAGCGCATGCCGAAGCGGCGCAGAAACACCTAACCCGAAGCAACAGCATCGCGGACAAAGTCCGCTCCTACGTGAAGTTCTGCGCAGGAGCCCCCTCTCCCCAGCCCTCTCCCTGAAGGGAGAGGGAGCTATCCGTGCCGGCTGACACTGCGGTTTCAGTCGGCACCGAACCAGTCCCTTCTCCCTTCGGAGCGGGGCGCGCAGCCAGGGTTAGGGAGAGGGGAAATCCCAGGCACGGTCTGTCAGAGAAAGACAGTTGCTCCTACGTAGAGCGGTCTGCCAATGCACAGTGCAGCATGGGTATCGCAAGCTCCACCCATCCTACGACGAGGCTCCCATCGGCCCTGCCGAGTACATTTCGCGAGCAAGCTCGCTCCTACAGAAAAGGCCGCAAACAAAAACGCGAACAAGGCCCACCCCTGCGGGGGAACACGATCCTCGCAGGAGCGGACCTCGTCCGCGATGCCTCAGCCAGGGCGCCGGTGCGACCACCGGCGCCCGCAACGGTCAGCCCTTGGCCGCCCAGGCGTTGAAGCGCTGCTCCAGGTCCTCGCCGTGATCCACCCAGAACTCGAAGTTCACCGGCACCGCCTGTTCCAGGTTCGCCGGCGCCGTGTTCAGGCGCTCGATCAGCTTGGGATCGATCAGCTTGTTGGTCCCCAGGTTCACCGAGCCGTAGCCCAGCTTCACGGTGTGGATCTTCTGCTGTTCGGGCGAGAGCGAGAAGGCGATGAAGTCCTCGGCAGCCTTCTTGTTCGGGCTGCCCTTGGGGATCGCCCAGGAGTCGATGGCGTACAGGCTGCCGTTCCACACCACCTTCATCGGCACGCCCTCTTCCTGCGCCGCGAAGGCGCGGCCGTTGTAGGCGGTGCTCATGACCACATCGCCGCTGGCGAGGAACTGCATCGGCTGCGCGCCGGACTCCCACCACTGGATCGACGGCTTGATCTGGTCGAGCTTCTTGAACGCGCGATCCACGCCTTCCTTGGTGGCCAGCACCTTGTACAGGTCTTCCTTCTTCACGCCGTCGGCCAGCAGGGCGATCTCCAGGGTGTACTTGGCGCCCTTGCGCAGGGAGCGCTTGCCGGGGAATTTCTTCGTATCCCAGAAGTCCGTCCAGCCGGTCGGGCCGTTGGCCAGGCGCTTGCCGTCGTAGACCATCGCCATCGACCAGACCAGCAGGCCAGCGCCGCAGTCGGAGATGGTGCCGGGTACGTAGTCCTCGGCCTTGCCGAGGATCGCCGGGTCGAGCTGTTCGAACAGGCCTTCCTCGCAGCCGCGCAGCAGCTCCGGTCCTTCCACCTGGACGACGTCCCAGTTGACGCCACCGGTGTCGACCATGGCCTTGATCTTGCCCATTTCGCCGTTGTACTCACCGGCGATCACCTTCATGCCTTCCTTCTTCTCGAAGGGTTTGTAGAAGGCTTCGGTCTGTACGTCCTTGCTGATACCGCCGAAGGAGATCACGGTCAGGTCAGCAGCCATGGCGCCGGACGCCACGCCCATGAGCAGGGCTCCCAGAATCGGGTTTTTCATTTCCACCTCTTGGCTTTGTTGTTGGCAGATGCTTCAAGCACGCAGGCGCCCGGTCTCTGCGGACCGGGGCACGATATCAGGCTCAGCTGCGGTAGACCGCCTCGCCGTCCTCGATCAGGCGCAGCGCCGATTCCCAGGCCAGCAGGTGCAGGCCGTCGGTGAGCGCTTCTTCTTCCTGCACCGCCACACGCTCGCACACCGCTTCGGGCGGGAAACGCAGCTGGCGGCCGCCGGCCAGGGCCTGGACCTGCGCCTGGCAGGCACGTTCGAGGAAGTAGATCTGGTTGAAGGCTTCGGCGATGCAGCGCCCGGTGGCCAGCAGGCCGTGGTTGCGCAGGATCATCACCATGTGGCTGCCCAGGTCGTTGACCAGGCGCGCACGCTCTTCCGGGTCCAGGGAGATGCCTTCGTAGTTGTGGTAACCCAGGCGGTTGTAGAACTTCAGCGCGTGCTGGCTGATCGGCAGCAGGCCGTCTTCCTGGGCGGACACCGCGATGCCGGCGGCGGTATGGGTGTGAATCACGCAGGCCACGTCTTCGCGGGCGGCGTGCACCGCGGAGTGGATGTTGAAGCCGGCGCGGTTGACGCTTTTCGGGCCGAAGCGCGGGTCGATGACGTCGCCCGCATGGTCGACCTTGACCAGGTCGGAGGCGCGCATCTCATGGAACAGCACGCCATAGCGGTTGATCAGGTAATGACCCGGCTCGCCCGGCACCCGCGCGGAGATGTGGGTGTCGATGTGGTCGGTCCAGCGGAAGTGCGCGATCAGCCGGTACAGCGCGGCGAGGTCGCAACGCGCCTGCCACTCTTCGGCGGAAATGCTCGACGGGTCGATGTTGTAAGCTGTGTCACGCATGACGGGCTGTCCCTTGTTCTTGTATTCAGGCTGTGCGGCGTTTTGCCGCTTTCTGAGACCGAGTGTGCTGCGCGCGCCCGGCCGGCACCATGCACAGGGACATCGCCGAATTTGCAGTGCTGTTATGGTCCGCGGACCGGTACAGATCGTTCTCCACCAGAATCGGACCTTCGGATGCTGTTGCTCGACCCCACCTCGGACATTCCCCTGGTCACCCAGATCGTCGATGGCATCGCCCAGGCCATCGACGAGCAGCGCCTGCGACCCGGCGCGAAGCTGCCCTCGATCCGCAAGTTCGCCCAGGCCAACGGCGTCAGCCACTTCACCGTGGTGGAAGCCTATGACCGGCTGGTGGCGCGCGGCTGCCTGAACGCCGTGCCCAACGCCGGCTTCTTCGTGCGCGGGCAGGTGGCGGAAGGCGGCGCCAGCGATGAGGCCCCCACCGAATTCGACTTCGATGCCCACCTGCTGCTGCACAAGGTCTTCCAGCCGCTGGGCATGGAGCTGCGCCCCGGCGTCGGCCTGCTGCCCGAGCACTGGCTGGATGGCGAGGGGCTGCTGCGCGGCCTGCGCAGCCTGGCGCGGGAGGAACCGACGCAGTTCGGCAACTACGGCCACAGCAAGGGCAACCTGAAACTGCGCGGCAAGCTGGCCGATCGCCTGGCCGATGCCGGGGTGGCCGCCAGCCCCGAGCAACTGCTGCTGACCGCCGGCGCCAGCCAGGCGCTGGACCTCACCGTGCGCTACCTGGTGCAGCGCGGCGACCCGGTATTGGTGGACGAACCCGGCTACCACAACCTGTTCCTCAACCTGCGCCTGCAAGGCGCACAGCTGCTCGGCGTACCACGCAGCGCCGACGGCCTGGACCTCGACCGCCTGGAGCAACTGGCCCGCGAGCACCGGCCCAAGGTCTACTTCACCCAGGCCCGGCTGCAGAGCCCCACCGGCGGCAGCCTGTCGCTGGCTGCCGCACACCGGTTGCTGCAACTGGCGGAGAAGTACGACTTCCTGATCGTCGAGAACGACATCTACGCCGACCTCGACCCCGCCGGCCAACTGCTGCTGGCCAACCTCGACCAGCTGGCGCGGGTGATCTACATCAGCAGCCTGTCCAAGGTCATCGCGCCGGCCCTGCGCACCGGTTTCATCGCCGCGCATCCCGAGCTGATCGAAGAGCTGGTACCGCTGAAGATGGTCAGTGGCCTGACCAGCTCGGAACTCACCGAGACCCTGGCCCTGGACATCCTCCTGCAGGGCCGCCACCGCAAGCACGTGCGCCAGCTGCGCGACCAGCTCGCCGAGGCCCACGACAGCGTGGCGCGGCGTCTGGAAGCCGCTGGCCTGGAGGTCTTCCACGAGCCGCGTGCCGGGCTGTTCCTCTGGGCCCGCCACCGCGCCGTGGACGACGCCACTCTGCTCGCCAGCCGCGCCAAGGAGGCGAAGATCCTGCTGTTCCCCGGCCAGCTGTTCATGCCCGACGGCCGCAGCGTGCCGTGGATGCGCTTCAACGTCGCGCACTCGCTGGATGAACGGCTTTACACCTTCTTGTCCGCCCAGGGCTGACACCCTCCGCTCTTCTTACGAGGACTGCCAAGCACCTCTTTTCAGCTCAACCGATTTGGCGGTCACAAAAATCAGCGACACCGAGTCCAAGGAAGAACAACCGGCATTTCGTCCGGCACGTCAGGAGGACACCGTGAAGTTTCCCGCCATCGACCCCGAACAGCTGCAGCGCGCCCAGCGCGGCGAACCCGCCGCCCTCGACGCCTTGCTGCTGGCCCTGCAGGCGCCGGTCTACAACCTCGCCCTGCGCATGCTCGGCCGCCGCGAAGACGCCCAGGACGCCAGCCAGGAAATCCTCCTGCGCATTACCACACACCTCGCCAGCTTCCGTGGTGACAGCCAGTTCTCCACCTGGGCCTTCCGCGTCGCCAGCAACGCCCTGCTGACCGCACGCACCAAGGTCCGCGAGACGCCCACCGTGTCGCTGGAAGCGCTGGCCGAGAAACTCGACCTCGGCCTGCGTCTGGCCCAGGCCAATGAGCGCCCGCTGGAACCGGCCGACAAGCTGGCCGCCGAGCGCATCGCCCTCGCCTGTACCCAGGGCATGCTGATGTGCCTGGAGCGCGAGCAGCGCCTGGCCTACGTGCTGGACATCGCCTTCGGCCTGGATTCGGAGACGGCCGCGGCGGTACTGGAGATCGCGCCGGCGGCTTACCGCAAGCGCCTGTCACGGGCGCGCCAGCGGCTGGATGAGTTCATGCATCAGCATTGCGGACTGGTCAATGCGCAGGCGGCCTGTTCCTGCGAGCGCCAGGCCCTGGCACTGCCGGCTGGCGCCAGCGACACCCGCAAGGCCGAAAGCGAACTGCTCGCCCTCACCCGCCTGGCAGATGCGGCGGCGGTTTTCCGCGCACATCCGGACTACCAGGTGCCGCAACGGGTGATCGAAACCGTCCGCGCCGTACTGCAGCAGCACACCGGAGGCTGGCAATGAACGCCATCGCCGACCTGGGCTACCCCGAGGGCTTCCAGCCATTGCAGCGGCGCAATCCCTTGCTGGACCTGCTCGGACCGTTCCTGGTGCGCGGCGAAGGCGAATCCCTTGAACTGGGCCTGCTGCTGGACGAACGCCACACCAATAGCCGCGGCGGCGTGCACGGCGGCATCCTCGCCACCCTGGCGGACATCGGCATGGGTTACGCGATGGCCTTCTCCAGCCAGCCGCCGCAGCCGCTGGTCACCGCCAGCCTGACCCTGGACTACGTTTCCAGCGCACAGATCGGTGACTGGCTGAGCATCCGCCTGCTGCACAGCCGGCTCGGCAAGCAGATGGCTTTCGCCAATGCGCTGCTGTCGGTCGGCGACAAGGTGGTGGCACAAGCCAGCGCGGTGTTCGCGGTCCCGCGCTGATCCGCTGGATATCGCCAGCGGCCGCTTGAGGCCTTAGACTTGCCGCCCATCAGCAACCGCCAGCAAGAGATCACTATGGGCGCCCAGTGGAAAGCCAAACATAAAGAAGTCGCCGCCAACGTCAAAGGCCGCGTGTTCGGCAAACTAGCGAAGGAAATCATGATCGCCGCGCGCAATGGCGCCGACCCGGACATGAACCCGAAACTGCGTCTGGTCGTCGAACAGGCGAAGAAGGCCTCGATGCCCCGCGACACCCTGGAGCGCGCCATCAAGAAAGGCGCCGGCCTGCTGGACGGCGCCGCCAGCTTCGAACGCGTGGTCTACGAAGGTTTCGCCCCGCACCGCGTGCCGGTGATCGTCGAGTGCCTGACCGACAACGTGAACCGCACCATCGCGGAAATCCGCGTGCTGTTCCGCAAGGGCCAGTTGGGCGCTTCCGGCTCGGTGTCCTGGGACTTCGATTACCTGGGTCTGGTCGAGGCCACTCCGGCCAGCGCCGATGCCGACCCTGAACTGGCCGCCATCGAGGCCGGTGCCCAGGACTTCGAGCCGGGCGAAGAAGACGGCGACACCCTGTTCCTCACCGATTCCACCGACCTCGACGCCGTCTGCCGCGCCCTGCCCGAGCACGGCTTCACCGTCGCCTCGGCCAAGCTTGGCTACAAGGCGAAGAACCCGGTGAGCCTGTCCGACGCGGAGCTGGAGGAAGTCGAAGCCTTCCTCGACGCCCTGGACGGCAACGACGACGTGCAGAACCTCTACGTCGGCCTGGCATAACCCGCAGTCGCGAGGGGCTGGGCCATACCCAGCCCCTCGCTGCCGAGTCAGTACAACCCGGTCGCGCTCCCCGGCTCGAAGACCGGAGTCTCATTGGCCTGGATCATGTTGTAGCTCAGCATGAAGGTCACGCCGCCTTCGCTGCCCAGCGTCTGGCTGACCCAGCCGATGGGGTTGTTGAACAGCGAATCATCCGGATTGAGCACGCCAATGGCCGCCGTGTCGGGATCGTCGTCCCAGATGACATCGCCCCAGTGCCAGCCCAGCCCTTCGACGAACTGCCGCCCCAGCAGCGCACCGAGGGCGAACACCGCGTCATCGTCCACCTCGCGCTGCTGCGCCTTGGCATCGCGCACGTACTGGGTGATCGCCGCGACCACCTCGTGGGGCGGTAATTCCGCTGCCAGCTTGAGCAGCTCCTGGCCCTGCTGCTGCAGGTCGGCCAGTTGTTGTTCGAGATCCGCCGACAGCGGGATGATTTCGGCCATGCTTCCTTCTCCTCAAACGGTTCCCGCGCTCTCCTGGCGGGCCCCTGTCACTGTTGAAACTTCCAGCCTGCCGCCGCTCACACGGCACAGCCCATCAGTACGTCCTGGCTGCCTTCGGCCTTCTCCCGCAGGAAATCCCAGGTGGTGCGCATCCGCGCGATGTCCTTGAGCTCCTGGGGCATCAGCATCCAGAAGGTCCGCACGAACTCGATCTCGCCGGCCAGCACCGGCTGCAGCGACGGGTCTTCGGCCGCGGCGAAGGCCGGCAGGATCGCCAGCCCGGCGCCCTCGGCGACCGCGCGCTGCTGGGCAAGGATGCTGGTGCAGCGCAGCGCCATGTGCAGCGGCCGGCCGATCTCGTCGAGGTATTGCAGCTCCTTGCTGTACAGCAGGTCGTCGACATAGCCCACCAGCGCGTGCTCGCGCAGATCGTCGCGGTTGCGGATCGGCCCGCGCTCGGCAAGGTAGTCCTTCGAGGCGTACAGGCGCAGCACGTAATCGGTCAGCCGGGTGATCAGGTACGGGCCGCGGCCGGGGCGCTCCAGGGTGATGACGATGTCCGCTTCGTGGCGCGACAGCTGCAGCGCGCGCGGCACCGCGAGCAGGTCCACGCCCAGGTGTGGATGGCGCTGGTTCAGCTCCACCAGTTGCGAGGTCAGCAGCGTCGATCCGTACCCTTCCGTGGCACCGATGCGCACCTTGCCGGACAGATTGTCCTCGGCGCCGGCCAGGCGTTTCTCGATCACCTTGCAAGCGCTTTCCATGGCTTCGGCCTGGGGCAGCAGGCCGTGGCCGGCCTCGGTCAGCCGGTAGCCGGCGGGCTCGCGCACCAGCAGCTGCGCGCCGATGCTCTTCTCCAGCGCCTGCAGGCGGCGGGCCACCGTGGTGTGGTCCACGCCCAGGCGCCGGGCGGCGACGGTGAGCTTGCCGGCGCGGGAGAGTTCGAGGAAGAAACGCAGGTTGTCCCAGTCCATATCTGCCTCGGCGCAAAGCGTGTGTGCAAAAACGCAGAGCATACTTGCACATCGCCGCATTGAGCACATCAAAAATGCACTGCTAGGATCGGACCACACAACAAGAAAGCCTTCAGGCTGGGAGAACCCCGATGACTGCACCTGCCGTCCCGACCGTCAAACTGTTCCTCGACGGCAAGCCCGTCGAGTCCACCACGTCCGAATGGCGCGAGGTGATCAACCCCGCCACCCAGGAAGTCCTCGCCCACGTGCCCTTCGCCACGCCCGAGGAAGTCGAGCGCGCGGTGGCCAGCGCCAAGGCCGCGTTCAAGACCTGGAAGAAGACCCCCATCGGCGCCCGCGCGCGCATCTTCCTCAAGTACCAGCAACTGATCCGCGAGAACATGAAGGAGCTGGCGGCGATCCTCACCGCCGAACAGGGCAAGACCCTGCCTGACGCCGAAGGCGACGTGTTCCGCGGCCTGGAAGTGGTCGAGCATGCCTCCGCCATCGGCAACCTGCAGCTGGGCGAGCTGGCCAACAACGTCGCCGGCGGCGTGGACACCTTCACCATCCTCCAACCCATCGGCGTCTGTGCCGGGATCACCCCCTTCAACTTCCCGGCGATGATTCCGCTGTGGATGTTCCCGATGGCCATCGCCACCGGCAACACCTTCGTCCTCAAGCCGTCCGAACAGGACCCGATGGTGACCATGCGCCTGGTCGAGCTGGCCCATGAAGCCGGCGTGCCGCCGGGCGTGCTCAACGTCATCCATGGCGGTCCGGACGTGGTGAACGCCATCTGCGACCACCCGGACATCAAGGCCGTCTCCTTCGTCGGTTCGACCCGCGTCGGCACCCACGTCTACAACCGCGCCTCGCTGGCCGGCAAGCGCGTGCAATGCATGATGGGCGCGAAGAACCACGCCGTGGTGCTGCCCGACGCCAACAAGGAGCAGACCCTCAACGCCCTCGCCGGCGCCGCCTTCGGTGCCGCCGGCCAGCGCTGCATGGCGGTGTCGGTGGCGATCCTGGTGGGCGAAGCCAACGAGTGGATTCCCGACCTGGTGGCCAAGGCGCAGACCCTCAAGGTCAGCGGCGGCACCGAGAACGGCACCGACGTCGGCCCGCTGGTTTCCTGCGCGGCGCTGGACCGCGTCAGCGGCCTGATCGAGCGCGGCACCCAGGAAGGCGCCAGGCTGGAGCTGGACGGCCGCAATCCGCAGGTGGCCGGCTACGCCAAGGGCAACTTCGTCGGCCCGACCGTGTTCTCCGGCGTCACCGCGCAGATGAGCATCTACCGCGAGGAAATCTTCGGCCCGGTGCTCTGCGTGGTCTCGGTGAAGACCTTCGACGAGGCCATCGAGCTGATCAACGCCAACCCCAACGGCAACGGCACCGCGCTGTTCACCCGTTCGGGCGCCGCCGCGCGGCACTTCAAGGAAGAGATCGACGTCGGCCAGGTGGGCATCAACGTGCCGATCCCGGTGCCGGTGCCGCTGTTCTCCTTCACCGGCTCGCGCGGCTCCAAGCTGGGCGACCTGGGCCCCTACGGCAAGCAGGTGGTGCAGTTCTATACCCAGACCAAGACCGTCACCGAACGCTGGTTCGATGAGAATGAGGTCGGCGGCGCGGTGAACACCACCATCAACCTCAAGTAATCCGCCAGGCCCGCCCGCCTGCCCCGAGCCGGCCCGGACTTCAGCATGGATGCTGGTCCGGATTCGGCACCACGCGGGCGGGCATCCTTTCAGCGTTCCCGCATCGCCGATCCAGAACAACAAGAGGAATGAACCCATGCGCATCGGATTCATCGGTCTCGGCAACATGGGCGGCCCCATGGCCGCCAACCTGCTCAAGGCCGGCTTCGACCTGAGCGTCTTCGATCTCTCCGCCAAGGCCGTGGAAGCGGCCGTCGCCCTCGGTGCCCGCGCCCTGGCCTCGCCTGCCGAGGTGGCGCGCGACGATGTCGAGGTGATCATCACCATGCTGCCCGCCGCCGCCCACGTGAAGCAGGTCTTCCTCGGCGACGACGGCCTGCTGGCCAACGTGCAGCCCGGCGTGCTGCTGATCGATTCGTCCACCATCGACCCGCTGAACGCCCGCGAGGTCAGCGCCGCCGCCCTTGCCCACGGCAACCCGATGCTGGATGCGCCCGTCTCCGGCGGCACCGCTGGTGCGGCGGCCGGCACCCTGACCTTCATGGTCGGTGGCGAGCAGGCCGACTTCGAGCGCGCCCGCCCGGTCCTCGCCGCCATGGGCAAGAACCTCGTGCACTGCGGCGGCGCCGGCAACGGCCAGGTGGCCAAGGTGGCGAACAACCTGCTGCTGGGCATCTCCATGATCGGCGTGGCGGAAGCCATGTCCCTGGGCGTGAAGCTGGGCATGGACGCGGAAGTCCTGGCCGGCATCATCAACACCTCCAGCGGCCGCTGCTGGAGCTCGGAGGTGAACAACCCGCTCACCGGCGCCCCGGCGGCGCGCGGCTACAGCGGCGGCTTCGGCACCGACCTGATGCTCAAGGACCTGGGCCTGGCCAGCGAGGCCGCCCGGCAGATCCGCCAGCCGGTGCTGCTCGGCGCGCTGGCCCAGCAGCTGTTCCAGACCTTCAGCAACCAGGGCAACGGCCAGCTGGACTTCTCCGCCATCGTCAAGCTCTACCAGCAGGACTGAAAAACCTCCCGTAGGAGCGGACTCCGTCCGCGATGGCTTGCGCCGCGATGCGGATTCATCGCGGACGGAGTCCGCTCCTACGCCTGTTTCTGCTCCCAAGCCTGCCCCTGCGACCCGCCTATCTCGGCTATCATGCGCGCTCCGCCCCACCGGATGCAGCCCGATGATCCTCCGCCCACAAACCCCGACGCTCTGGGTCCTGCTGTTTTCCCTCAAGGGCTCGATCATCCCGGCCATCTGGCGCAAGGTGCTCTACACGGTGCTGCTCAGCTCGCTGGTGGTGGCCACCCACGGCACGCTCTACCACTACAAGGTGATCCTCACCTCCACGCCCTTCACCCTCTGGGGCCTGACGCTGGCGATCTTCCTCGGCTTCCGCAACAACGTCGCCTACCAGCGTTTCTGGGAGGCGCGCACGCTGTGGGGCGAACTGCTGATCGTGACCCGCAACCTGGCGCGGCAGACCCGCTCGCTGCTGCCGGAACTGGACAACGAAGGCCGTCGCCAGCTGGGCAACCAACTGATCGCTTTCACCTATGCCCTGCGCGACCAGCTGCGCGGCATTCCGCAAAGTGACGACGTGCGCCGGCTGCTCGGCGACGAGGCCGCCGCCCTGGCTGCCAGCCGCAGCTCGACCAACGCACTGCTGGCCAGCATCGGCCAGCGCTTCGCAGAACGCGGCCGCACCAGCGGCGCCAGCGACATCACCCTGGCCGCCATCGACCAGCAGGTGACCCGGCTGTCCTACGTGCTGGGTGGCTGCGAGCGCATCCGCAACACGCCGATTCCCTACCCCTACATCCTGATGCTGCACCGCATCGTGCACGTCTACTGCTTCCTGCTGCCCTTCTGCCTGGTGGACAGCATCGGCTGGTTCACCCCGCTGGCGGTGTGCGTACTGGCCTACACCTTCTTCGGCCTGGACGCCCTGGGCGACCAGATCGCCGATCCGTTCGACACCCAACCCAATGACCTGCCGCTGGATGCCATGAGCCGCAACCTGGAAATCGCCGTGCTGGAAATCCTCGGCGAGACCAACCTGCCCGAACCGCTGCAACCGGTGGACGGCCTGCTGCTCTGATCCGGCCCTGAGGAAAACCCGATGAACCACCTGAAAGACGTGCCGCTGAACAAGGCCTATCTCCTGCTCAACCATGGCCCGAGCACCATCGTCACCAGCGAGCACGAAGGCGTCGCCAATGTCATGGCCGCGGCCTGGGTCATGCCGCTGGACTTCGATCCGCCCAAGCTGATGCTGGTGCTCGACCGCAACACCTGGTCGCGCCACCTGGTGGAAGGCTCCGGCGCCTTCGTCATCCAATTGCCGACACGCCTGCAGGCGGAACTGACCCTGGCGGTGGGTTCGAGCAACGGTGGCGAAGGCAACAAGTTCGAGCAGCTGGATATCCGCACGTCGCGTGCGAAGCAGATCGAGGCGCCCATCGTCGATGGCTGCGTGGCCTATCTGGAATGCAAGGTGATCAACGAGCCGCACAACCAGGAGAAATACGACCTGTTCATCGCCGAGGTGGTCGCCGCCTACGCCGATGAGCGCGCCTTCTCCAACGGTCGCTGGCACTTCCCCAGCGACGATCTGCGCACCATCCACTACCAGGCTGGCGGCGCCTTCTTCGCCATCGGCGAGGCGTTCCAGGTCAGTCGGAGCTGATCGACTGCCACTGTGCCGGCGCCGAGCCCAGCTCGGAAGCCGGCAATTCCCAGTACTGCGGAGCGCCGGCCACCTGCAGCGGCGGACGCAGGCGGCGCGCGTAGCCCCACGGCGTGGTTTCGATGCCCGGGGCCAGATCGGCCGCTGTCTCCACAGCCAGCTCTGCTGCCGCAGCGGGCGGCGCGCCGGCTTCCAGCAGGAACTGTGCGGTACGCGCCAACGACAGCCGCCAGCGGCTGCCACGCCCGCTGCGGCGGCGCTCGGCCAGCCCGCGCAGTGCGGCAGCGGCGATCAGGTAGCCGGTAGCGTGATCCAGCGCCTGCACCGGCAGCGGTACTGGTTTGTCGTCGCCACGCCAGCGCTGCCCGGCTTCGGCAATCCCGCAGCTCATCTGCACCAGGCTGTCGAAGCCGCGCCGCTCGCTCCACGGTCCGCTCCAGCCATAGGCGTTCAGGCTGACATCCACCAGGCCCGGAGCGATCGCCCGGCGCACGTCCGCACCAAAGCCCAGGCCATCCAGCGCATCGGCGCGATAGCCGTGCACCAGCACGTCGGCCTCGGCGAGCAGCGCCTGGAAACGCGCACGATCCTCTGGCTGGTGTAAATCCAGGCGCGCGCAGGACTTGCCCAGAGTGACCTCCGGAACCACGCCCGGCTCATCCCAGTGCGGCGGGTCGATGCGCAGTACTTCGGCGCCGTAGCCGGCCAGGAAGCGCGTGGCGACGGGGCCCGCGAGCACGCGGGTGAGGTCCAGAACGCGCAAGCCGGCCAGCGGCCTCTCACGATCGACCTCGATAGCCAGCGCAGGTGCGGAAATCAGCTGCAGCTCGCGCAACACCAACGGCTCGCGGGAAACAGCAAGCCCCTGCGGATGCTGCTGCCAGGCCTCCCAGGAGCGCATCTGCGCCGCGCAACCGCCCGCCTCGACAATCGCCAGCTCCAACTCGGCGGCGCTCCAGTCAGCCACGGCAGCGGCCACCTGCTCGCGCTCATTGCCGACTCCGAGCACGCGGAGCGCGGCGTCACGATGGTGAGAAGCATTGGTGTGCAGGCGGATCCAGCCGTCGCTGGTGCGGTAGTTGCCGGCGATCGCGTCCCACAGCTCTGGCGGCGTCCACCCCTGGGGCCGCAGCGAAGTGGAGAACCAGAAGCTCGCCAACCGACGATCCACCACCAGCGAGGCAGCCGCACCGGCTTCCGGCTCCAGCCACTCGCCCAGGGCAAGGCCGGCAGCGGCAATGCTGGCGGCGGCCAGTTCGGTCACGGCGAAGGCCGAAGGCAAGGCGCCGTCGCCGCGAAACGCCAATTGTCCCAGACGCTCGGTCTGTCCACCCAGGGCGGCCCATAGTCGTTCGGCAAGAATCCGCTGCATGTCTATCTCCGGCGTTCCCGTGGAACCACCACCATAGCCGCGCAGCTTCTGGCAGGCGAGCCGACCTTGGTCGGCAGGCAATAAAAAGCCCGCATGGAAGCGGGCTTTCGATGGGGAGCTAATCCCTTAGCTGATTTCCATCCTCTGCCCCCGGGTGTGAAAAAAACGTGAAGGGACAGCCGGTGGACACATTTTGTGGGAGATCGGCAATCAGCTTGATCAGCTCGAATAGTCCAGCGCCGTCCAGACACGGCTGAGTCCGTCGCTGATCCGGCACGCGGACAGATCGCCCGCTTCGCCGTGGGAAGACAGGCGCACGGTGGAGTTCCCCTCGCCTTCGGTCAACCACTGCAGGCGCCCGCAGTTGGCCGTGTCGATCACGTAGCTGGCGGCGATGGCGGACCGCTCCCTGGGCAGACGAATGGCGTCGCGCACGGTGCCGCGCTCCTCGATGCGCTTGCCGTCGGCCACCAGCACCGCCCAGGCCTCCTTGCCGTCGATGACGAGATAGGCGCCATTGGCGCGCGGGACGTCAGCCTGGGGTTGGGCGCAGCCCGCCAGCATCACCACACCTGCGCAAAGCATCAGTTTCTGCAGCATCGCCATCGCTCCTGTTCTTCGAGGAATGCCCGCCAGCCCAGTGGCGACGGGCACTTCAGGGTTTCTGTCAGATCGTGGAAGTGATACTAGGAGAAAACACTGTTCATGCATACAGTATTTTGCGAAAATTTTTTAAACCATCGACGAATGGCCGGAGTCCATTGGCTACGTCGATCACCTCGGATAACAGGGCATGGGCCTGACACCCATTGAGGAGCAAGCGATGGTGAGCATCCATCAGCTGAAATACACCGTGAACCACATGACCATCGAAGAAGTCAGCGAGGCCGTGGCGGAACTGCAATTGGAGGGGTTGGTCACAGAGGGCAAGACGCCCTTCAGCCGAACCCACTTCAACGTCTGCTTCGCGGAAATCGAAGCCCTGATGCAGCGCGCGGGTTATCACCGTCCGCTGGACGTGGTGGGCTACCAGGGCCAGGCCTACGCCATGTTCGACCCCAGTCGCTGGGACGCCGTGGAAGTGCTGCGCTGGCTGAAGGAATACGTCGAGGAATCGAAGGCGGTCAGCACCGCCTGAAGGCGCGTGCCTTTTCGCAGGTCGCGGTTGCGGGAGCAGCGACTTGCGAAGGACCACCCAGCGCACTAATGTCCCATGCACTTTTTCCCGCTTGCCGAATCAAGGACGATTCCATGAGCGACCCTTCCCCCGATGACAACTGGCTCTGGGCCTACCGCAAACTCCGTAGCTGGGATGTGGGCCGGGTCAGCTCCGCCTTTCTCGCCACACTCTTCCATTACCGCGGCGACACCGGGCTGTTCTACAGCCACGGCGGCCTGCGCAAATCCCGCCTGACCCGCGACGATTCGATCGACTGAGCGAACCTATTGCTGCTGGTAGTAGCCGTTACCCCGCGGATACACCGCGCCATTGGGGTACTCGATGCTCTGGCGGACGCCGCCGCTACCCTGGTCGATGATCACCGTGCCCGAACGCGTTTCGCC
Source organism: Pseudomonas nitroreducens (assembly GCF_014204515.1). GTDB lineage: Bacteria > Pseudomonadota > Gammaproteobacteria > Pseudomonadales > Pseudomonadaceae > Pseudomonas > Pseudomonas nitritireducens_A. The sequence goes on from NZ_JACHLI010000014.1 coordinate 101,384, forward strand.
GTAGCTGCGAGGTACCTGCGTGCCCCCGTACCCGTCGTAGGTCTGCCAGCTGGAGGATGTTCCCACGCTGCCGCTGGAACCGGGGCTGACATAGATGCGCTGGACGGCCGGCGGCGATTGCTGCCATTGCGGCTGGGTCTGGTAGCGCGGCTGATTCTGGGGCTGGACTTCCTGCCCGGAAAACTTCTGAGCGAATGCCGGCAATGCCAGGGCACAACAGGCGGCCACTGCCAGGCTTCTGAGATCGATCATGGCGATCTCCCGATGGGGAAAGGCTTCAGCTTACCAAGCCTGGGTGAATCCGTGGAGCCTCACGCATCAAACCTATTTAATACTTATAATTCAATATCTTACTTGCGATAAATAATGTTTCCTCGAGAAAAATTCTCATAATCTGGACTGGCGAGTTCCAAATCCCATCACCTCCAGTGGATCACGTCAGAAAACAGCAAGATACAGCGCTTAGCTCAAGTGATTTATAGAATATTTTATTCATATTAATCAAAAGCTTACGCCTCATACTTAAAGCAATTAGGGAAAAAATCAGCGTTCCAGCCCGCATGCCCAGCCCGAAAATGGCACAGCCACAGCCAGCGGGTTGAATCGACCCTTGCCATTCCATTGCCACGATTGGCATTTCTTTCTCAATCAGTAAGATGCAGCGACTTTCGTAAGGAACGCCTCATGTTCGGACGCTGCCTGACCCTGCTGCTGATCCTCGCCATTCCCACCGCCGCTTCCGCCGCCGCACCGCGCACCTTCGAGGAAGCCAAGAAGGTCGGTCGCAAGCTGTACGCCCGACAGTCGGTGGAGTTCTATTGTGGCTGCCGCTACAACGGCACCAAGGTCGACCTGAAGAGTTGCGGCTACACCCCGCGCAAGAACGCCAACCGCGCAGCGCGCATCGAATGGGAGCACATCGTCCCCGCCTGGGTGATCGGCCACCAGCGTCAGTGCTGGCAGAGCGGCGGGCGCAAGAACTGCACGCGCAATGATCGGGTATATCAGAAGGCCGAGGCCGACCTGCACAACCTGGTGCCGAGCATCGGCGAAGTCAACGGCGACCGGAACAACTTCAGCTTCGGCTGGCTGCAGCAGAAGCCGTCGCAATATGGCGCCTGCCCGATGGTGGTGGACTTCAAGGCCCGCAAAGCCATGCCGCGCCCACAGATCCGCGGCATGATCGCCCGCACCTACTTCTACATGAGCGACCGCTACGGCCTGAAGCTGTCCCGCCAGGACCGCCAGCTGTTCAGCGCCTGGAGCAAGCAGTACCCGGTGGAAGCCTGGGAGCGCCAGCGCAACCAGATGGTTGGCTGCGTCATGGGCTGGGGCAACCCCTATGTCGGCCCGATCGAGACCGACCGCTGCCCGGCGCCGAAAATGGCCCGACGCTGATGCCTGGCGACAGCCGCCAGCGCCGGCAGTAGACTCCGACAGCCGTCCAGCGCGACGAGCCCCACTTATCTCTGTCTGGAGTACGCAGCATGTCCTTCTCGATCTACCAGGCTTCGGTTCCCGTCTTCATCCGCATGCTCGGCAACCTTTCGGTGATACTCACCAAGGCCGCCGAGCACGCCCAGGCCAAATCCATCGATCCTGCCGTCCTGATCAATGCCCGCCTCGCGCCGGACATGTTCGCCCTGGCCCGCCAGGTACAGATCGCCACCGACTCCGCCAAGGGCGCCGGTGCGCGCCTGGCCGGCGTCGAGGTGCCGAGCTTCGCCGATGAGGAGACCACTTTCGACGAGCTGCAGGCGCGCATCGCCAAGACCGTCGACTTCCTCAAGTCGCTCAAGCCCGAGCAGTTCGCCGGCGCCGAAGAGCGCACCATCGAACTGAAACTGCGCACCCGCGAAGTCAGCTTCAAGGGCGCGGACTTCCTGCTGGGCTTCGTCAACCCGAACTTCTATTTCCACATCACCACGGCCTACGACATCCTCCGCCACAACGGCGTGGAAGTCGGCAAGATGGATTACCTGGGCGGCGTCTGACCGCCCCGGGCGCCGGGCTTGCCGGCGCCCTTTCAGCCGCGCGGCAGCGGCAGCGTGGTGGTCGACTTGATCTCCGAAAGCGCCACGATGGAGTTGATCTCCTGCACCCCCGGCACCTGCGACAAGCGTTCGAAGAAGAAGCGCTCGTAGGCCTCCACGTCCTCGGTGACGATGCGCAACATGAAGTCCACCGCCCCCATCAGCACGTGGCATTCCAGCACCTCCGGAAATGCCTCCATGGCCTGGGCAAAATCGGTCAGGTGATTGCGCCCGTGGGCGTTGAGCTTCACCTGGGCAAAAATCTGTGTGTTCAGGCCGATCTTCTTGCGATCCAGGAGGGTCACCTGCTTGCGGATCACTCCCTCTTCCTTCAAACGCTGGATACGGCGCCAGCAGGGCGACTGGGACAGACCGATGCGCTCGGCGATCTCCGCCGTGGAGAGCGTCGCCTCTTCCTGAAGCAGAGCGAGGATCCTGCGGTCATGGGCATCCAATGAAACAGGCATGAACAAGTCTCTTCAGGTTGATATTCAGACTTATTAATGCACACAAAATCGCACAGAGGCAGAAAGCAGGCAAATAAATCCTCCTGAGTGGCTGCAGAATCTTCCCACTCCCAACTGCTTCGGCCAGCCGCCATGACACTCCCTGCGCTCCACCTCGTCGAATTTCCCGCGCCCGCCCTGGACCGCCCCGTCCCTACGGAATCCGCTGCCGACGTGCGCTACCTGATCCGCGCGGAGCTCGATGCCGATATTCTCTGTCGACTGCTGAACCAGTTCGCACTCCAGGGCCACGTACCGGCCGAGGTCGAGTCCTCGCGCCGGGAGGACTGGCTGGACATTGCCCTGCGGGTGGACAGCCTGCCGCGCCACCGTGCCGAAGTGATCGCCCAGCGCATGCGCGGCATGGTCAGTGTATGGTCGGTGGACCTGCACGTTCACGCTGCCGAATCTGTCCTTTCAGCGACATAAGCTGGCTTTCTGGCGTTAGCCGGCACTTTCTCAGGGGCTTAGAGTGCGAACCTGACCCTAGCGGTCTTTCACACACAACAACGATGAGAGATGTGCCCATGGCTCGCCCACGCCTGCTCCCCGACAACTTCACCCTGGCGCTGATCGCCACCGTGACCGTTGCCAGCCTGCTGCCCTGCCAAGGCACCGCCGCGGTGATCTTCGGCTGGATCACCAACCTGGGTATCGCGCTGCTGTTCTTCCTCCATGGCGCGAAGCTGTCGCGCCAGGCGATCATCGCCGGCGCCACCCACTGGCGCCTGCACCTGCTGGTGTTCGCCTGCACCTTCATCCTCTTCCCGATCCTCGGCATGGCGCTCAAGCCGGTACTGTCGCCGCTGGTCACCCCGGACCTGTACCTGGGCATGCTCTACCTCTGCGCCCTGCCCGCCACCGTGCAGTCGTCCATTGCCTTCACTTCCCTGGCGCGCGGCAACGTACCCGCCGCGATCTGCAGCGCTTCGGCCTCCAGCCTGATGGGCGTTTTCCTCACCCCACTGCTGGTGCAATTCCTGATCGGCGCCCATGGCGATACCGGCATCTCCACGCTCGACGCCATCGGCAAGATCACCCTGCAGCTGCTCGTGCCCTTCATCGCCGGCCAACTGCTGCGCCACTGGATCGGCGCCTGGGTCGAACGCAACAAGCCGGTGCTGAAATACGTCGACCAGGGTTCGATCCTGCTGGTGGTCTACACCGCCTTCAGCGCCGCGGTGATCCAGGGCCTCTGGCACCAGATTCCGCTGCCCGCCCTGGCCGGCCTGGTAGTCGCCTGCTGCGTCCTGCTGGCCCTGGCGCTGATCGCAACCAACCTGCTGGGCCGCTACCTGGGCTTCTCCCTGGAAGACCGCATCACCATCGTCTTCTGCGGCTCGAAGAAGAGCCTGGCCACCGGCGTGCCCATGGCTTCGGTGCTGTTCGCCAGCAGCACGGTCGGCGTGATCCTGCTGCCGCTGATGCTGTTCCACCAGATCCAGCTGATGGTCTGCGCCGTGCTCGCCCAGCGTTATGCGCAGCGCCAGGATGACAGCCATGCGCCCCTGGAGCGCGCCAACTGACGGCTGGAAAGCGCGCAGAAAAAAGCCGGTGCAGCTGCACCGGCTTTTTTATTGTCCTCAGGCGCCGACTGGCGTACGCATGGTGACGAACTCCTCGGCGGCCGTCGGGTGAATGCCGATGGTTTCATCGAACACCCGCTTGGTGGCTCCGGCCTTGAGCGCAATGGCGATGCCCTGGAGCATCTCGCCGGCATCCGGGCCGACCATGTGGCAACCGAGCACCTTGTCGGTATCGGCGTCGACCACCAGCTTCATCAACGTCCTTTCCTGGCATTCCGTCAGGGTCAGCTTCATCGGCCGGAAGCGGCTCTCGAACAGCTTCACCTTGTGCCCGGCGCTGCGCGCCTCGTCCTCGGTCAGGCCAACGGTGCCGATGTTCGGCAGGCTGAAGACGGCCGTGGGGATCAGCTTGTAGTCCACCGGACGATATTCCTCCGGGCGGAACAGCTTGCGCGCCAGCGCCATGCCCTCGGCCAGCGCCACGGGGGTCAACTGCACTCTGCCGATGACGTCGCCGATGGCGTGGATCGACGGCTCGCTGGTGCCATAGGACTCGTCCACCTTGACGTAGCCACGCTCATCCAGCGCGACCGAGACATTCTCCAGGCCCAGGTTGTCCAGCTGCGGACGGCGACCCGTGGCATAGAACACACAATCGGTCTCCAGCACGCGGCCATCCTTCAGGGTGGCGGCCAGGGTGCCATCGGCCTGCTTGTCGATGCGGGCAATATCGCTGTTGAACTGCAGGTCCAGCCCCTTCTTGCTCAGCTCATCGCGCAGATGCTCGCGCACGCTACGATCGAAGCCGCGCAGGAACAGCTCCTTGCGGTACAGCAGCGAAGTCTGCGCACCGAGGCCGTGGAAGATCCCGGCGAACTCCACCGCGATATAGCCGCCGCCCACCACCAGCACCCGGCGCGGCAGGGATGGGAGGAAGAACGCCTCGTTGGAAGTGATCGCATGTTCCTTGCCGGGGATATCCGGCACCTGCGGCCAGCCACCGGTGGCGATGAGGATGTGTTTGGCGCGGAAACTCTGCCCGTCGACCTCCACGGTATGCGCGTCCTTCAGACTGGCGTGCCCTTCCAGCAGCGTGACGCCGCTGTTCACCAGCAGGTTGCGGTAGATGCCGTTGAGCCGATGGATTTCCCGGTTCTTGTTGGCGATCAGGGTCGACCAGTCGAACTTCGCCTCACCCAGGGTCCAGCCGAACCCGGAGGCCTGTTCGAAGTCTTCATGGTAATGGGCGCCGTAGACCAGCAGCTTCTTCGGCACGCAACCGACGTTGACGCAGGTGCCGCCCAGGTAGCGGCTTTCCGCCACGGCCACCTTGGCGCCGAAGCCCGCGGCGAAGCGCGCGGCGCGCACGCCGCCGGAACCCGCACCGATGACGAACAGGTCAAAATCGAAAGACATCATGGATCTCCGCTGGGATATGCCAGGCAGCATACCTCATGCCGCCTGTCCTATCCTGCCATCAGCCGACCGCGAAGGAGGTACCGCCATGCGCTCGACGCTGACCCATCTGGCCTTGCATGTGCCCGACCTGGATGCCTGCATCGCCTTCTATGAGCGCTTCTGCGGCATGCGAGTCATCCATCAGCGCGAAGGCAAGGGGTCGCGCATCGTCTGGATGGCGGAGCCGGGCAAGGAACACCAGTTCATCTTCGTCATCATGCCCGGCGGCCAGGAACGGCACCTGGCCAGCGATGATTACAGTCACTTCGGCTTCGCCGTGGAATCCCGTGAAGCGATCGACCAAATTGCCCGCGAAGCGGCCGCCGCCGGCTGCCTGATCTGGGCGCCACGCGACGAACCTTATCCGGTTGGCTACTACTGTGGATTGCGCGATCCGGCCGGCAACTACGTCGAGTTCAGCTACGGCCAGCCACTGGGGCCCGGCTCGGAAGCCATGCCAATCCCCCGTTCGATGTAGGGTCGGAAACGAAAAAGCCACCCGAAGGTGGCTTTTTCAAGATCGATAAAGTCTGGGGTTACCAGGCCTTGCCGGTCTTGTAGAGGTTTTCGTAGCAGAAGTTGGTCGCCTCGATGTAACCCTCGGCGCTACCGCAATCGAACCGCTTGCCCTTGAACTTGTAGGCCAGCACGCAGCCGTCCTGGGCCTGCTTCATCAGGGCGTCGGTGATCTGGATTTCACCGCCCTTGCCCGGCTCGGTCTGCTCGATCAGGTCGAAGATATCCGGAGTCAGGATATAGCGGCCGATGATCGCCAGGTTCGACGGCGCGTCTTCCGGCTTGGGCTTTTCGACCATGGTGTTCACGCGGTAGATGTCGTCGCGGATCATCTCGCCGGCGATCACGCCGTACTTGTTGGTCTCTTCCGGCGGCACTTCCTGGATCGCCACGATGGAGCAGCGGAACTGGTTGTACAGCTTGACCATCTGCTTGAGGACGCTGTCGCCTTCCAGGTTCAGGCACAGGTCGTCCGCCAGCACCACCGCGAACGGCTCGTCACCGATCAGCGGGCGGCCGGTCAGGATGGCGTGGCCCAGGCCCTTCATCTCGACCTGACGGGTGTAGGAGAAGGTGCATTCGTCGATCAGGCGACGAATACCGACCAGGTACTTTTCCTTGTCGGTGTTGCGAATCTGGTGCTCCAGCTCGTAGCTGATATCGAAGTGGTCTTCGAGAGAGCGCTTGCCGCGGCCAGTAACGATACCGATTTCGCCGAGACCGGCTTCCAGCGCCTCTTCAACGGCGTACTGGATCAGCGGCTTGTTCACCACCGGCAGCATTTCCTTGGGCATGGCCTTGGTGGCCGGGAGGAAGCGGGTACCGTAGCCGGCGGCCGGGAACAGACATTTCTTGATCATGGGAGTCCTTCGAGAGGGACAGGGGTGCGAGTTGCGCGCAGTCTAATCAGGCTGCGCCCGCCTTACAATGCCCCGGATTGCAAGCTGCACGACTTGTGCGAAATCTTGCTGACCGGTGCCAAGCGTATCTGACCACCCTTGCTCCGGAATAGTTCGAAAACCTACTGGCAAAAGGTCAGCACGATCCCCCGACCGCTCCTGCCCCAAGCTCAACTATCCCTGGCAGTCGCCAGCTCCACGGCAGAAATGCGCCGTCTCACCACTCCCCAGATCGACAGTTCATCGCCCTCTTCCACCTTCAGCGCCGGAAAGCCTTCCCGCGCCGCCAGCAAGGCGAACGAGCCATCGACGATTGCGAGCCTGCGGATCAATGGCTCGCCGTTGAGTGCCGCGACCACGATCTCCCCTGCGACCGCCAGCTCGGAGCGATCGACCAGCAGCAGATCGCTGTCACGAATACCGGCTTCCGTCATGTCTTCGCCATGAGCGCGGACTATGTAGGTATGAAGGGCCGCGGCACAGGCAGCCTGGCCGGGGCGGAGGACATCGTGGACTTCCAGAATGGCTTGCTGCATGGCGACATACTCGAATACTGTATATTCATACAGATAACAGAAGTTCGTCGGTCCATCAAGCCATTGCATGGAACCTCTGCAGGCAAACGCCGCTCAACCGATAGGACGGCGCACTGCTGGCGGTGGGCTACCCTTAGGGAGGGGTGAGGATATCGATATGAATCCAGGCACATTCGTTACGCTCATGATTCTCGGCTGGGTCGTGCTGGCCCTGGTGACGCTGTGGGCCATCCTGCGAGTCCCCCTGCGTCGCGCCCGCTTGCAGAAGGCCAAGCCGAAATCCCGCTCTTCCCGGCACCATCCCATTGCGCATTGATCCCAGCGCCACTTCTGGCATCGTGCAAAATGCCACGACTTTCCAGGCCCACCTTGCAAGGTGCATGGCGAAGCGGCAGAGATCACAATCTATCTAATTGATTTTAAAGGCTTTTTTATTAACGAGAAGCTGGCATGCAGCCTGCAATGTATGGGAAAGACCTTCCCTTCATTGCCGAGGACGACACCATGCCGATCGAACGTCTGCCTGCCGCCCAATATCTCTGCCAACAGTTCGCCGATTTCGAGGTGAGTTTCACCACCCGCCCGGACGGCAATCTGATCATGACGTTGAGCAAGGATGCAGGCGAGCAAACTGCCTGCCGCGTGGTGCGCCTCGAAGAGCAACGCAACGAGGAACTGCTGTGCAGCCTGGTCAACCGCATTCGCCGCGACCTCGCCACCGAGTACGGCCCGCTGCAGGAGCGCGATGCTGATCATTTCAAGGATCAGATGCCACTGCAGAACTTCTACGAGAACACCGAGCCGCTGCGCCAGCGCCGCATCGTCAAGGCCGGCGCGCGCCTGCGCTCCATGGCGAACATCGGCGCCTGAGCTTAGTCAGGGCATGAAAAGACCCGGCCAAGGCCGGGTTTTTTGTGTCCATGCAGCGCCTGCGAAGCAAACGGCAGGGTTCAGGGAGCGAGACATGGAGCAAGGAATATGGTGCCCGGAGCCGGACTCGAACCGGCACGCCCAAAGGGCGAGAGATTTTAAGTCTCCTGCGTCTACCGATTTCGCCATCCGGGCGGCAGCGCGTTGTACGTCATCCGGGCTCCTGGGAACCCGAAGGGGCTGGACTATATACAGCCCCCAACCTCGCACGCAAGCGGTCGAGGCTCGCATTCTGAAGTTGATCGGCTAAAGAAAAAGCCCTGTAAATCGAAGATTTACAGGGCTTTTCTATTGGAGGCTGAGGTCGGAATCGAACCGGCGTTCACGGATTTGCAATCCGGTGCATAACCACTCTGCTACTCAGCCATGACACGGATGACTCAACGCGAATCATCAAAATCTGGAGCGGGAAACGAGACTCGAACTCGCGACCCCGACCTTGGCAAGGTCGTGCTCTACCAACTGAGCTATTCCCGCTTTGTCGTGTTGACGGGCGCCATTCTAACGATTCAGAAATGCCTGTCAACTCCTTGATTCAAAAAAGTTATTTTTCTTTCGGGGCCGTATTCAGGTGCGGCCAGGCGGCCAGCAGATAGTGCAGCATCGACCACAAGGTAAGAATCGCGGCAATGATCAGCAGTGCGTAGCCTACCAGCACCCAGAAGGTCATCAGTGGCGGGTTGGCCAGCAGGATGACCAACGCCAGCATCTGTGCAGCGGTCTTCCATTTGCCCAGGCTGGAAACGGCCACGTGCGCCCTTGCGCCGATTTCCGCCATCCATTCGCGCAGAGCGGAAACGACGATCTCGCGACCGATGATGATGGCGGCCGGCAGGGTCAGCCAGAGGTTGGCATGCTCCTCCACCAGCAGCACCAGCGCCGTGGCCACCATCAGCTTGTCCGCTACCGGATCGAGGAAGGCACCGAACGGCGTGCTCTGCCCCAGCCTGCGCGCGAGATAGCCGTCCAGCCAGTCCGTCGCTGCCGCCAGGGCGAATACGGAACTGGCCGCCAGGTGGCTGGCCGGGAACGGGAGGTAGAACAGCAGGATGAAGATTGGGATGAGCAGAACGCGGAGCAGGGTTAGCAGGTTCGGGATATTCATCGGGTCGGAAGGTCTGCGAGTTGAGCCGGCATTCTACTCGCTGTGCAGTGCAGCATAAATCTGCTCTGCCAGCTTTTTGCTGATGCCGGGGGCCTTGGCGATTTCATCGATACTGGCTCTACCCAGTTCCTGCAACCCACCGAAGTGTTTGAGCAGATCGCGGCGGCGCTTGGGACCAACGCCCGCCACATCTTCCAGGGTCGAGGTACGGCGGGCTTTCCCGCGACGTGCGCGGTGGCCGGTAATGGCGAAGCGGTGAGCCTCGTCGCGAATCTGCTGGATCAGGTGCAGCGCGGGCGAGTCGGCGGGCAAGGTGAATTCGTGTTCGGCGTCGTTGAGATAAAGGGTCTCCAGACCGGGCTTGCGGGTCACGCCCTTGGCGACGCCCAGCAAGGTAAGACCGACGACCGCCAGTTCCTGGAGCACCTCCTGGGCCATTGCCAACTGCCCCTTGCCGCCATCCACCAGGAGGATGTCGGGCATCTTGCCCTCGCCTTCCTTCAGGCGACTGAAGCGGCGGGTCAGCGCCTGGTGCATCGCGGCGTAATCGTCGCCGCCGGTGATGCCTTCGATATTGAAGCGGCGGTAGTCCGACTTGAGCGCGCCTTCCGGGCCGAATACCACGCAGGACGCCACCGTTGCCTCGCCGCTGGAGTGACTGATGTCGAAGCATTCGAGTCGCTGCGGCGGCTCGGGCAGGTCCAGTGCCTCACCCAGCGCATCGAAACGCGCCGCCATGTGCTGGCGATTGGCAAGGCGCGCCGCCAGGGCCTGCTCGGCGTTGGTGACGGCCAGCTGCTGCCAGCGCGCGCGGGTAGTACGCACGCGGTGGCTGATTTCCAGCAGCCGCCCGCGAGACTCTTCAATGGCGGCAGCGAGGATCGGGAAGTCCTCGTGCACGGCGTTGACGATCAGTTCGCTGGGCAGGTCGCGCTCGTGATGGCTGAGGTAGTACTGGCCGAGGAAAGCCAGCAGCACGTCGCCCACCTCCTCCTCGATCGCTACCTGCGGGAAGAAGTTCTTGCTGCCCAGCACACGGCCGCCGCGCACGCTGATCAGGTGCACGCAGGCGCCGCCCGGAGTCACGATTGCCGCCACCACATCGACGTTGCCGGTGCCGAACTCCATGCTTTGCTGGTCCTGCACGCGACGAAGAATCTGCACCTGGTCACGCAGCTCGGCGGCCTTCTCGAAGTCCAGGCGCATCGCCGCCTGCTCCATGCTGGTGGACAGTTCCTCCGCCAGCACATTGCTGCGCCCCTCGAGGAACATGATCGAGTGGCGCACGTCTTCGGCGTACTCCTCCTCGCTCACCAGGCCGACGCAGGGCGCCTTGCAGCGCTTGATCTGGTATTGCAGGCAGGGGCGCGTGCGGTTGCGGTAATAACTGTCTTCACACTGCCGGACGAAGAACGCCTTCTGCAGCAGCGCCAGGCTTTCACGAATGGCGCCGGCGCTCGGGTACGGCCCGAAATAGCGCCCTTTCGCCTTCTTTGCACCGCGGTGGATGGTCAACCGTGGGTACTGGTCTTCGCTGGAAAGGAAGACGTACGGATACGACTTGTCGTCGCGCAACAGGATGTTGTACGGCGGCCGCCACTCCTTGATCAGCGTCTGCTCCAGCAACAGCGCCTCGGTCTCGTTGGCGGTGATGGTGGTCTCGACCTGGGCGATCTTCGCCACCAGGGCAGCCGTCTTGGGCGCCAGGCCGGTCTTGCGGAAATAGCTGGAGAGGCGCTTCTTGAGGTCCTTTGCCTTGCCGACGTAGAGCAGCTTGGCTTCCGCATCGAACATGCGGTAGACGCCCGGCCGCCCGCTGCAGGTGGCCAGGAAGGCCGCCGAATCGAATGGCGCCATGATCAGATGCTGGTATCGACCATGCCGTGCCGGACGGCCAGCAGCGCCAGTTCGACGTCGCTGGTGATCGAGAGCTTCTCGAAGATGCGGTAGCGGTAGGTATTCACGGTCTTGGGTGACAGGCAGAGCTTGTCGGAAATGCTCTGCACCTTGTGGCAGTTGGCGATCATCAGCGCGATCTGGATCTCGCGTTCGGACAGGGTATCGAACGGCGAGGCGTTCTTTTCCGGCTCGAAGGATTTGAGCGCCAGGCTCTGGGCAATCTGCGGGCTGATATAGCGCTGCCCGGCAAATACCTGGCGAATGGCCTGGACCATCTCCTCCAGCGCCGCGCCCTTGGTCAGATAGCCGGCCGCCCCTGCCTGCATGAGGCGGGTCGGGAACGGGTCTTCTTCACAGACGGTCACCACCACCACGCGCACGTCCGGCTGGCTGCGCAGCAGCTTGCGGGTCGCTTCCAGGCCGCCGATGCCCGGCATCTTCACATCCATCAGCACGACATCGGGCTTGAGCTCGCGGGCCAGCTGCAATCCGCGCTCGCCGGAGTCGGCCTGGCCAACGACCTGCAGACCGTCGATATCGGCCAGCATGCGGGTAATTCCGGTGCGCACCAGATCGTGATCATCGACCACCAGCACCTTAATCACGCAGCACCCCTTGAAGGAAAATGGAATGGCGAAGACCCGGCAGGAGCTTCGGACAATTGCCGAACCTTAACAGAAAGCAGCTCTACGACCTAGCTTGGAAGCGCTTCGTCAAAATGCAAGCGCCAGAGAAATCAGGTCGCGAATGGGCAGATGCTGGCAGAATGCCCTCAAACCGTCTAGGACGCGCGTACCGGAAATTTCAGCGCCCTGAACGAATGATCGGAAGAAAAGAAGGACTTTGTTTGCACGGTTCCCGAAATCAGCGTCGGCCATTCGAGACCGCCATCTGTTGCGAACCCGCCAGACTTTGTCCGCCCTGGCGACTCAGGCCTCGATGGCATCCAGCAGGACCCAGGGCTTGTAGCCCTCGGCACGCGCGGCCTTTTCCGCCTCCAGGATCGCCTCGGTACGGCTCAGCGAGCGCGAGCGGTGCTCGAAGCGAAAGGCCGGGCCGCTGTTGCCCCGTACGCTCAGGACGACCAGATAGCCGCGCATGGGGTTGCTGGCTTCCCGCACACTTTTTACTTTTTTGGGAGCGACACCCAGCGCTTCGCGCATCTGCCGCTCGAGATCTTCGACTTGGTTCATTAAGAGTTTTCCGGGTAGTAGGACGAAAAGTCTAACTGAGAGGATCAACGCCCTACAGAATCATCCATCGGGATGAGTGACATTTCGTGGACTTGTTCAAATTGCGCCGTCATCGGTTAACCGGCCGCCGCCAACTTGGCGACTTTGCCCGCAGCCTTGCCGCAGAAACGCGAAAGCCCCGCATTGCGGGGCTTTCAACGTTGTAATAGTGGCGGAAGCGTAGAGATTCGAACTCTAGGACAGTTGCCCGTCGACGGTTTTCAAGACCGTTGCCTTAAACCACTCGGCCACGCTTCCACATGAGCGGGCGGCAATAGTACCGGATCGCAACACACTGTCAAACTCTGATGATTCAGCACGCTTTTCCCTCTGTTATGATGCGTCCCACTACGGCCATGGATCCGTATCCCGCTTAACAGGAGTGTCTCGACATGCAAGAACGGCAATATCTCGACTCCACAGCCGTGGAGCAGAAAGAGGTCAGCGGTGTCCTGCGCAATACCTACGGCCTGCTGGCACTGACCCTCGCCTTCAGCGGCGTGGTCGCCTACGCCTCGCAGCAGCTGCGCCTGCCCTACCTCGGGCCGATCGTTACCCTGCTGGGCTTCTACGGTCTGTTCTTCCTCACCGTGAAGCTGCGCAACAGCGGCTGGGGTCTGATCAGCACCTTCGCCCTGACCGGTTTCATGGGCTACAGCCTCGGCCCGATCCTGAACATGTACCTGGGCATGGCCAATGGCGCGAGCGTGATCTCGTCGGCCTTCTTCATGACCGCCCTGGTGTTCTTCGGCCTGTCCGCCTACGTGCTGACCACCCGCAAGGACATGAGCTTCCTGTCCGGCTTCATCACCGCAGGCTTCTTCGTCCTGCTGGGCGCCGTACTGGTCTCGCTGTTCTTCCAGATCAGCGGCCTGCAACTGGCCATCAGCGCCGGTTTCGTGCTGTTCTCCTCGGCGATGATCCTGTTCCAGACCAGCGCGATCATCCACGGTGGCGAGCGCAACTACATCATGGCCACCATCAGCCTGTATGTGTCGATCTACAACCTGTTCATCAGCTTGCTGCAGATCTTCGGCATCATGAGCAGCGACGACTGATCGCCGCACTCTCCGGAAAAGCCCGTTTCGACGGGCTTTTTTCATTTCCGGCGGGGCAAAGAAGGCACGGTGCCGTATCATTTGCGCGATACACCGCCGCTCGAAGCCCAATCATGAAGTTCGTCATCGCCCTTTTCTCACAGCCGCACTCCCCGGCCGCCCGACGCGCCCTGCGCTTCGCCGAGGCGGTGCTGGCCGGCGGCCATGAAATCTCCCGGCTGTTCTTCTACCAGGATGGCGTGCACAGCGCCTCGGCCAATGCCGTCTCCGGCCAGGACGAACTGGATGTCGCCGCCGCCTGGACGCGCTTCGTCAGCGACAACCGGCTGGACGGCGTGGTCTGCATCGCCGCCGCCCTGCGCCGCGGCGTACTGAACGCGGAAGAAGCCAACCGCTACGCGCGCCCGGCCGCCAACCTTGTCGCGCCCTGGGAGCTTTCCGGTCTCGGACAGCTGCATGAGGCCGTGCAACTGGCGGACCGCCTCGTCTGCTTTGGAGGCGATTGATGGCCAAGTCCCTGCTCATCATCAGCCGCCAGGCGCCCTGGGCCGGCCCCGCTGCGCGCGAGGCGCTGGATATCGCCCTCGCCGGCGGCGCCTTCGATCTGCCGATTTCGCTGCTGTTCCTCGATGATGGCGTGTTCCAGCTCGCCCCCGGCCAACGCCCGGCCAGCATCGAACAAAAGGACCTGCAGGCCAATCTGCAAGCACTGCCGCTGTTCGGCGTGGAGTCGCTCTATGCCAGCGCCCTCAGCCTTGCCGAGCGAGGCCTGGACGCCGCCAGCCTGACCCTGCCGGCCCAGGCACTGGACACCGCGGCCCTGCGCAGCCTGCTGCAAACCCACGACCAGGTGATCACGATCTGATGGCTACTCTCCACCTGCTCTCGCACTCCCCGTTCAACGATGGCCGTTTCGAAAGTTGCCTGCTCCTGCTCGGAGATGACGACGGCATCCTGCTGTCCGGCGATGCCACCCATGCCCTGCAGCCCGGCAGCACTCCCGCCCAGGCACTGCTGGCACTGTCCGCCGGCAACGCCCTGTTCGCCCTGCAGGAAGACCTGCAGGCACGCGGGCTGGACGATCTCCCCAGCCGCGTGGTCGCCGTGGACTATCCCGGCTTCGTCGACCTCTGCACCCGCTTCGACAAGGTGAACGCCTGGCTATGAACACTCTACTGGTCAACGGCCAGGCCCTGCCGCTGGACAAGGACGGCTACCTGGTCGAGCTCAGCGACTGGAGCGATGCCGCCGCCGAAGCCCTGGCGTACAACGAAGGCATCCACCTGACTCCCGAACACTGGGAAATCCTCCTGCTGCTGCGCGAGTTTCATGGCGAATTCCAGCTGTCGCCGGCCAACCGCCCGCTGATCAAGTACGTGGCCCAGAAGCTGGGCGCGGAAAAAGGCAGCAGCCTGCACCTCAACCTCCTGTTCAAGGGCACCCCGGCCAAGCTTGCCGCCAAGCTCGCCGGCCTGCCGAAGCCGACCAATTGCCTATGACCGCCGCCCCGCTCGTCCTGCAGACACCCGCCGAACATCCCTTCGCCCAGTTCGTCCGCATCCTCGGCAAGGGCAAGCGCGGCGCCCGCGGTCTGACCCGTGAGGAGGCGCGCGAAGCACTGGGCATGATCCTCGACGACAAGGTCGAGGAAGCCCAGCTCGGCGCTTTCCTGATGCTGCTGCGGCACAAGGAGGAAAGCGCGGAAGAACTGGCCGGCTTCACCGAAGCGGTGCGCCAGCGCCTGCAGGCGCCGAAGATTGCCGTGGACCTGGACTGGCCCAGCTACGCCGGCAAGAAGCGCCACCTGCCCTGGTACCTGCTGGCCGCCAAATGCCTGGGCGGCAGTGGCACGCGCATCCTGCTGCACGGCGGCGGCGCGCATACCGCCGGCCGGGTGTACAGCGAACAGTTGCTGGAACAACTCGGCTTGCCGCTGTGCCGTGACTGGAACTCGGTCAGTGCTGCAATGGATGCCAAGGGCATAGCCTTTGCCCCGCTGGTGGACTGGATGCCGCGCCTGCAGCACATGATCGACCTGCGCAACACCCTGGGCCTGCGCTCCCCCATGCACTCGGCCGTGCGCCTGCTCAACCCGCTGGGCGCCACCTGCGTGCTGCAGAGCATCTTCCACCCCGGCTACCAGGAAGTGCACCGCGAAGGCAGCCGCCTGCTCGGCGATTACGCCATCGTCATCAAGGGCGAAGGCGGCGAGATCGAGATGAATCCGGATGCCACCTCGCATCTCTACGGCTGCCGCTCTGGCGAGGCCTGGGACGAGGAGTGGCCGGCGCTGTCGCCGCTGCGTCACGTCAAGCCGGAAACGCTGGAGCCGGCGCATCTGGTCGCCTTCTGGCGGGGCGAGATCGAGGACGCCTACGGCGCGCTGGCGGTCCGCGCCACCCTGGCGCTCGCCCTGCGCGCCACAGGGCTGCAGCGAGAGGAGGCTTTCGCAGAGGCTGATAGACGCTGGGCTGCGCGGGATAGATCGATTTAATCGATATCTGGAATCCTGTTTTTGCGCTAAACAATCGAGCTGCAGCCGATAGACTGATCCCATCTCCCCCGTTTTCTGGAGCAATCAGATGGGACAGTTGATCGATGGCCGCTGGCATGACCAGTGGTATGACACCAGCAAGGACGGCCGCTTCCAGCGCGAGAACGCCCAGCGCCGCAGCTGGATCACCGCCGATGGCCAGCCCGGCCCCACCGGCGAAGGCGGCTTCCGTGCCGAAGCCGGTCGCTATCACCTCTACGTGTCGCTGGCCTGCCCCTGGGCCCATCGCACGCTGATCTACCGCCAGCTCAAGGGCCTGGAAACGCTGATCGACGTTTCAGTGGTCAGTTGGCTGATGCTGGAAAACGGCTGGACCTTCGACGAGGCGCTCGGCTCCACAGGCGACAAGCTCGATGGCCTGACCTTCCTGCATCAGCGCTACACCCGGGACGATGCGAATTACACCGGCCGCGTAACCGTGCCGGTGCTGTGGGACAAGCACGAGCAGCGCATCGTCAGCAACGAATCGGCGGAGATCATCCGCATGTTCAATAGCGCCTTCGACGGCATCACCGGCAATACCCTGGATCTCTATCCGGAGCCGCTGCGCGCACAGATCGATGAGCTGAACGAGCGCATCTACCCGGCGGTGAACAACGGTGTCTACCGCGCCGGCTTCGCGACGACGCAGGACGCCTACGAAGAGGCCTTCAAGACCCTGTTCAACGAGCTGGACTGGCTGGAAGAACGCCTGGGCCAGCAGCGCTACCTGGCAGGCGAGTACCTGACCGAAGCCGACGTGCGCCTGTTCACCACGCTGATCCGCTTCGACGCGGTCTACCACGGCCACTTCAAGTGCAACCTGCGGCGCCTGGCGGGCTATCCGAACCTGTCCGGCTGGCTGCGCGAGCTGTATCAGCTGGAGGGCGTTGCCGGAACCGTGGACTTCCAGCACATCAAGAACCACTACTACGCCAGCCACCGCACCATCAACCCGACCGGCATCGTGCCGCTGGGCCCGCAGCAGGGCTTCAGCGGGCCACATGGGCGCGATCACCTGCCGGGCAAGGGCATCGCTCGCAAAGCGTAATCCCGGCGCAGGGGCGGACCTGTAGTGGTCCGCCCGCCGCGGGCACCGCCATGGCAGCTGGTAGCCGAATGCCGGCGATGTTGCTGGTAGCAGGTCACTGCGTTTCGTATAGATAGATAGCTGCCGCGCGAACGCCCTGGCAGTCGGCACCCACGCACAACGCTCCCGCCCCTTCAATCGGGCGACCACAAGCTTGCTCGCAGCACTTTTCGAGCGAAGAAAGCCGTGGTTTTTTTGGCGTGCCGCGCTCTTCCTGAGCCCCGTCCACGGCACGCTTCATCTGCGCCAGTTGTTTTTCCAACTCGCTGATCCGCTGAGCATCATCCCTGGAGCTCCGCCCGCGATCGCTCCCCGCCTGCTCCGAAGCCAGCCCACCGCGACGCCTCTCGCCTCAAAACCGCAGCAACGATTGATTCATAAAAACACGTTTCTGTATCACTTATCAGTCTTCCTGATACGCAGTGACGATACTTGGCGGCTCTGCAGCAACAGCCAAACCTCCCCTACACCACTCGCGTTATCGCCGAATTTGTATGCTCAATCTAGAAATACTCGGTTTTCCCGAGCCGTCCGCGACCGCCGAAATCCCGCCAAGCGATACCGAATCCAATTACGACACATCATTTAGTGTTAGACATTCATTTCTGTATCATTTAAAAAGACAGCCATGGCCAAGGCCGTCCCACGAACAAGACAAAAGGCTGGAGACACAGCATGTACGCACAACTGGTTGAGACCGGCGTGAAGCGCATCAAGGCGCTGGATGAGATGTCGCCGGAAGAACGCGCCTTCCAGGAAAAGATCGACGCCGAGGTGAAGATCGAGGCGAAGAACTGGATGCCCGACGCCTACCGCCAGACGCTGATCCGGCAGATTTCCCAGCACGCCCACTCGGAGATCGTCGGCATGCTGCCCGAAGGCAACTGGGTGACCCGCGCGCCGACCTTGAAGCGCAAGCTGCAGCTGATGGCGAAGATCCAGGACGAAGCCGGCCATGGCCTGTACCTCTACAGCGCCATGGAAACCCTGGGCGCCGACCGTGACACCGAGATCGCCAAGCTGCATTCGGGCAAGGCCAAGTACTCGAGCATCTTCAACTACCCGACGCTGAACTGGGCCGACATGGGTGCAGTGGGCTGGCTGGTGGATGGCGCCGCCATCGTCAACCAGGTAGTGCTCCAGCGCACCTCCTACGGCCCCTACTCCCGCGCAATGATCCGCATCTGCAAGGAAGAGAGCTTCCACCAGCGCCAGGGCTACGAAATCCTCCTGACCATGATGCGCCACGGCACCCAGGCGCAGAAGGACATGGTCCAGGACGCTATCAATCGCCTGTGGTGGCCGTCGCTGATGATGTTCGGCCCGAGCGACGCCGACTCTCCCAACAGCGCCCAGTCCATGGCCTGGAAGATCAAGCGGCAGAGCAACGACGAGCTGCGCCAGCGCTTCGTCGACCAGACTGTGCCGCAGCTGGAACTGCTCGGCTGCACCGCCCCGGACCCGCACCTGAAGTGGAACGAGGAACGCGGTCACTACGACTTCGGCGACATCCAGTGGGAAGAATTCTACGAAGTGCTCAAGGGCAACGGCCCGTGCAACACCGAGCGCGTCGCCACCCGCCGCAAAGCCATCGAAGACGGCGCCTGGGTCCGCGAAGCCGCGGTCGCCTACGCCCGCAAACAACAACAGAAGAAAGACGCCGCCTGAGCCGCGAGGAGAGAAAAGTCATGTCCGAGTGGACTTTGTTCGAAGTATTCGTGCGTAGCAAACACGGCCTGAACCACAAGCATGTCGGCAGCGTCCACGCCGCCGACGCCGCGATGGCCATCGAGAACGCCCGCGAGCTGTACACCCGCCGCAACGAAGGCGTGAGCCTGTGGGTGGTGCCCTCCGCGCTGATCACCGCCTCCTCCCCCGACGAGAAGGACCCGCTGTTCGACCCGTCCCAGGACAAGGTCTACCGCCACGCCAGCTTCTACGAGCTGCCGCCCGAAGTCGGCCACATGTGAGACGCGTGCGATGAACCCGAACAACGACAAGATCGAATACCTGCTGCGCCTCGCCGACAGCGCCCTGATCCAGGGCCAGCGCCTGTGCGAATGGTGCGGCCATGCCCCGGCGCTGGAAGAAGAACTGGCGCTGATGAACGTCGGCCTCGACCTCGTGGGCCAGGCGCGCAACTGGTACGAGTACGCCGTGGAACTGCTGGACGACGGCCGCGACGCCGACGCCCTGGCCTTCCGCCGCGACGAGCGGGCCTTCCGCAACCTGCTGCTGGTGGAGCAGCCCAACGGCGACTTCGCCGTGACCATCACCAAGCAGTTCCTCTATGACGCGTGGCACTTCCATGTGCTGCATGCCCTGAGCAGTTCCAGCGACGAGCGCATCTCCGCCATCGCCGCCAAGGGTCTGAAGGAGGTCACCTACCACCTGCGCCGCTCCGGTGAGTGGATGCAGCGCCTGGGCGACGGCACCGAGGAAAGCCGCGCGCGCATGCTCGCGGCGATCCCGCAGGTGTGGCGCTTCACCCTCGAACTTTGCAACGCGGATGACATCGAGCAGCGCCTGTTCGAGGCCGGGGTCGCACCGAACCCGACCGAGCTGGCCAATGCCTGGAAGTCCAAGGTCGCCGACATCTTCGCCGCCGCGACCCTGCCGCTGCCCGAACCCGCGGTGAACTTCTACCTCAGCGGCCGCCGCGGCCTGCACACCGAGCACCTGGGCATCCTCCTGGCCGAGATGCAGTTCCTCCAGCGGGCCTACCCCGATGCGACCTGGTGAGCTGATTACCAGCGACCGCGGCGCACGCGCCGGCACGGCTGACGACCTCAGCCGCGCCTGGCACGTGCTCGGCGCGGTGATGGACCCGGAAGTGCCGGTGGTCAGCGTCGTCGAGCTGGGCATCGTGCGCGGGCTCGACTGGCAGGACGGGCACCTGCACGTGGTGGTCACCCCCACCTACTCCGGCTGCCCGGCCACCGAGGTCATCGAGCAGGACATCCAGCACGCCCTGGAGCACGCCGGCTTCGCCGCGCCGCAACTGGAGCGCCGGCTGAATCCGGCCTGGACCACCGACTGGATCAGCGACAGCGGTCGCGAGGCGCTGCGCGTCTACGGCATCGCCCCGCCGGCCGGCAGCACCAGCAAGCGCAGCCTGCTCGGCGAAAGCCCGGAAGTCTGCTGCCCGCAGTGCGGCAGCGCGCACACCGAGCTGCTCAGCGAGTTCGGCTCCACCGCCTGCAAGGCCCTGTACCGCTGCGTCGATTGCCGCGAGCCGTTCGACTACTTCAAGTGCATCTGAGCGGCACCGCCGCCGGAGAAGAACAATGAGCAAGTTCCACAGCCTGAAAATCAAGGAAGTGCGCACGGAAACCCGTGACGCCGTGTCCATCGCCTTCGACGTCCCGGCGGACCTGGCCGACAGCTTCCGCTTCCAGCACGGCCAGCACCTGGTCATGCGCACCCAGCTGGGTGGCGAGGAAGTGCGCCGCTCCTACTCCATCTGCAGCGGCGTCAACGATGGCGAGCTGCGCGTGGCGATCAAGCGCGTACCGGGCGGGCGTTTCTCCGCCTACGCCAACGAGGCGCTGAAGGTCGGCGCCAGCCTGGAAGTCATGCCGCCGGCCGGCCACTTCAATGTCGAACTGGACCCGGCGCGCCACGGCAACTACCTGGCGGTCGCCGCCGGCAGCGGCATCACGCCGATCCTGTCGATCGTCAAGACCACCCTGGAAACCGAGCCGCACAGCCGCGTCACCCTGCTCTACGGCAATCGTTCGAGCAATGCCGCGATGTTCCGCGAGCAGCTCGAAGACCTGAAGAACCGCTACCTGCAGCGCCTCAACCTGATCTTCGTGTTCAGCCGCGAGCAGCAGGACGTGGACCTCTACAACGGCCGCATCGACGCCGACAAGTGCGGCCAGCTGTTCAGCCGCTGGCTCGACGTGAAGAGCCTCGACGCCGCCTTCATCTGCGGCCCGCAGGCAATGACCGAGACCGTGCGCGACCAGCTCAAGGGCAACGGCATGCCGGCCGAGCGCATCCACTTCGAACTGTTCGCCGCCGCTGGCAGCGAGAGCAAGCGCGAAGCCCGCCAGGCCGCCGCCGCGGTCGACAGCGCGAAGAGCCGGATCACCGTGATCAGCGATGGCCGCGAGCTGTCCTTCGAGCTGGCCCGCAACAGCGTCAGCGTGCTCGACGCCGGCAACGAACAGGGCGCCGAACTACCCTACTCCTGCAAGGCCGGCGTGTGCTCGACCTGCAAGTGCAAGGTGGTCTCCGGCGAGGTGGAGATGGACAGCAACTTCGCCCTGGAAGACTACGAAGTGGCGGCCGGCTACGTGCTCAGCTGCCAGGCGTACCCGATCAGCGACAGCGTGGTGCTGGACTTCGACCAGCTCTGATTTTCGGCTCTTCGTAGGAGCGAGCTTGCTCGCGAACCGCCCCCTGCCGAATCCGGCATGAAGCGGAACCCTGATCGCGGACGGAGTCCGCTCCTACGCGGGGTTCGACATTGGGTAGGAGCGGACTCCGTCCGCGATCGGCCCCGCCCCACGACAGATCGTTCCCGTGTCACCGCCAACTCCTCACAAAGGTATTGGCGGCCCTAATCCGGCGGTCTCGTTCCGCCACTGATCAACGTGCCGCCGACGCCCACCCGGCGCGGCGGTCACCGGCAGCAGCCGGCACCCTTGCGTAGCGATCCGGAGGAAAACAACATGGCCCAAGAGCCAATCCTGCAAAGTTTCATCGGCGGCCGCTGGGTCGGCCAGCACGGCGCCCAGGCGCTGCGTAGCGCGCTCAACGGCCAGACCGTGGCACGCACCCACGAAGAGGCGCTGGACTTCGCCGAAGCCGTGGCCCATGCCCGCGAGCAGGGCCTGAAAGAACTGATGTCCATGGACTTCCAGCAGCGCGCCCAGCGCCTGAAAGCCCTGGCGCTGTACCTGACCGAGCGCAAGGAACAGCTCTACGAGATTTCCCGCCACAGCGGCGCCACCCGCGCCGACAGCTGGATCGACATCGAAGGCGGTGCCGGCACCCTGTTCGCCTACGCCGGCGTCGGCGGTCGCGAGCTGCCCTCGGGCAACGTCGTCCACGAAGGCCCGGCCATCCCCCTGGGGAAGACCGGCAAGTTCGCCGGCAGCCACATCCTGGTGCCGCGCGGCGGCATCGCCGTGCACATCAACGCCTTCAACTTCCCCATCTGGGGAATGCTGGAGAAGTTCGCGCCGAGCTTCCTCGCCGGCATGCCGTGCATCGTCAAACCGGCCACCGCCACCAGCTACATCACCGAAGCCGCGGTGCGCGTGATGCACGAATCCGGCCTGCTGCCGGCCGGCAGCCTGCAACTGATCATCGGCGGCACCGGCGACCTGCTGGACCGCCTGCAGGGCCAGGACGTGGTGACCTTCACCGGCTCCGCCGACACCGCCGCCAAGCTGCGCGTGAACCCCAACCTGATCCGCAACTCGGTGCCGTTCAACGCCGAGGCAGACTCGCTGAACTGCGCCATCCTTGCCCCGGACGTGACCCCGGACGACGAAGAATTCGATCTCTTCGTCAAGGAAGTGGCCCGTGAGATGACCGCCAAGGCCGGGCAGAAATGCACCGCCATCCGCCGCGCCATCGTTCCTGCCAAACACATCGACGCCGTGGCCGAGCGCCTGCGTGAGCGCCTGGCCAAGGTGGTGGTCGGTGACCCGTCGGTGGAAGGCGTGAAGATGGGCGCCCTGGCCTCCCATGCCCAGCAGTCCGACGTCGCCGAACGCGTCGAAGCGCTGCTGAAGTCCAGCGAACTGGTCTTCGGCGCCAAGGATGGTTTCGCCCCGCGTGGCGATGGTGTCAGCGAAGGCGCGTTCTTCGCCCCGACCCTGCTGCGCAGCCGCGACCCGCATGCCGAAGGCGGCGCCCACGACATCGAGGCCTTCGGCCCGGTGAGCACCCTGATGGCCTACGACGACATCGACGAAGCCATCGCCCTCGCCGCCCGCGGCAAAGGCAGCCTGGTGGCCAGCCTGATCACCCGCGACCCACAAGTGGCCGCCAAGGTCGTTCCGGCCATGGGCGCGCTGCACGGCCGCCTGCATATCCTCGACCGCGAATCCGCCGCCGAATCCACCGGCCACGGCTCGCCGCTGCCGGTGCTCAAGCACGGCGGCCCGGGCCGCGCCGGTGGCGGTGAAGAACTGGGCGGCCTGCGCGCGGTGAAGCACTACCTGCAGCGCACCGCCGTGCAGGGTTCGCCGAGCATGCTGATGGCCGTCACAGGCGAATACGTGCGCGGCGCCAAGGTCTACGAGACCGAAGTGCATCCGTTCCGCCGCTACTTCGACGAGCTGAAGATTGGCGAGTCGCTGCTGACCCACCGCCGCACCGTCACCGAAGCCGACCTGGTCAACTTCGGTTGCCTGTCCGGCGACCACTTCTACATGCACTTCGACGAACTGGCTGCCAAGGACTCGCAGTTCGGCAAGCGCATCGCCCACGGCTACTTCGTGCTCTCGGCGGCCGCCGGCCTGTTCGTCTCCCCCGGCGTCGGCCCGGTGCTGGCCAACTACGGCCTGGACACCCTGCGCTTCATCAACCCGGTGGGCATCGGCGACACCATCCAGGCGCGCCTGACCTGCAAGCGCAAGATCGACCAGGGCAAGAAGAGCCCCAAGGGCGAGCCGCAGGGCGTAGTGGCCTGGGACGTAGAGGTCACCAACCAGCTCGGCGAGCTGGTGGCCAGCTACGACATCCTCACCCTGGTGCTCAAGCGCGCGTGATGCGCTGAGCGCTGCGACTCCGGTGTGATTATTCGACCGGCCTTCGGGCCGGTTTTTTTATGCCCGCCGGTACCTGTAGGTGCGGGCCTCGCCCGCGATCCGCCGGCAGGGCCGGCGCCCGCTGGCCGGTTCCGATTTATCCGGTTGCGTAGGAGCGGACTTTGTCCGCGATGTTCTTGCTTGTAGTTGGGTGTTCCAGCGTCGCTTCGGCGTGCGCTGAGAGATTTTGTTTCGCCCCCTCGGGCGACCTACTTTGGAAAGACCCAAAGTAGGCAAAGGTCTCGCCCCTGCCATCCGGCTTTTCGCTTCGCGAAAAGTACCCTCGGTTCCTCGGAGTTCCAGGGGCCCGAACTAGGCGTCCCCCTCGACGGGCCATCCCTGGCCCGACAACGCTCTCGCGACATCCATGTCGCTCGGCCCCTGGAACTCCGATCACCTTCGGCCTCCTGAAAGGGGCACTCCGGCGCGTGCGGATGTTTCACTGGAAGACTTCAAAAGCCAGAGCCAGAGCCGGCGGCAACGTCAACGGCAATCTGCGAACGTAGGGCGCATAACCCGGAACGGGTTATGCGCCGATGCAACAACGGCGGATAACGCTGGCGCGTTATGCACCCTACGAACCTTGCCGGAAAACCTCGTCCGTAGGATGGCGTGGAGCGCAGCGATACCCATGCTGCCCGCACGCCAAATCTCCACCTGACGTCTTTGCGCATTTCTGATATCGCCCCACCCCCGCCCTTCGTACCTTCTCCCTGCCCGCCGCACCTGACGGCGGGCGCGTGCAACCCCCATAAAACAACAAGAAGGGCCGCTCCATGACTCCATTCCCATACCTCCCTTGCCCGTCGCCCACCGGCGCCCGCGGCTGACTGCCGTCCACTCCCCATCACTCACAGGCAAGGGACAACCACCATGCTCAAACAAGGCGTACTCCGCTGGCCCCAGATCGCCGGGCTCGGCATTTCACTGGTCATCGCCGGGCAGTTCTCCGGCTGGAACTACGGGTTGGCCAGCAGCGGCTGGGCCAACATGCTCGTCGCCACCCTGCTGATGGCCGTGCTCTGCGGCGGCCTGGCGCTGTGCGTGTGCGAACTTTCCACCGCGCGGCCCCATGCCGGCGGCGTATTCGCATACGCCCAACTGGCCTTCGGGCCCTTCGTCGGTTATCTGGTCGGCGCCGCCTGCGCGCTGGCGTTGACCATCGGCACCGGCGCGGCCGCCAACTTCCTCGCCGCCTACATGGAGTCGGTGTTCGGCTTCGGCGGCTGGCCAGTGCGCATCGGCCTGTTCGCAGTGATCATCGGCATCCATATCATCGGCGTCGGCGAGGCCCTCGGGCTGACCCTCCTGGCCGGCGCCGTGGCGGCCATCGCCCTGCTGGCCTTCGGCGGCGCCATGCTGCCCCACGTGCACTGGGAAAACCTGCTGGCTACAACCAGCAGCACGCTGCCCGGGGCCGGCAGCGCCCTGCCGGGCGTGAGCGTGGCCGGCGTGTTCGCCTGCGTGCCCTTCGCCATCTGGATGTTCATCTGCCTCGAACAGGTCGCCTCCGCCGCCGAGGAAGCCGCCGAGCCGGGCCGCAGCATGCCGCGCGGGATCATCGCCGCCGTCGGCACCCTGTTGCTGACCGCCCTGACCGTGGTGATCAGCGCGCCCGGCGCCGCCGGTGTGGAAGTGGTCGGCAACGCCGGCGATCCGCTGTACGCCGCCATGACCCACCGGGCTCTACGGCGAGCGCGACTGGCTGCCTCTGCTGGTCGGTTCCGGCGCCGTGTGCGGTCTGCTGGCAACCTTCTTCTCGGTGGTGTTCTCCGCTTCCCGCCAGCTGTTCGCCCTGGCCCGCGACGGTTTCTTCCCCGCCGCGCTGGCCCGCACCAACCGCCGTGGCGCGCCCTACGTCGCGCTGCTGGTGCTGACCGTGATCGGCCTGCCGCTGACCCTGGTACCGCCGGAAAAACTCCTGCTGTGCATCGTCCTGCTGCTGGGCAGCTGCCATCTGGTGCTGTTCGCCGCCTACCTGCGCCTGCACCGCAGCCAGCCGGGCCTGGCCCGTCCGTTCCGCCTGCGCGGCGGTCCGGTGATCGCCAGCGTCGGCATGCTGCTGACCCTGGTGGTGATCGCCGCCTGCTTCCAGCTCGAAGTGGCCATGCTCAGCGCCCTGGCGCTGGTGGTCGCCGTCCTCATCCTCAACTACCTGCTGCGCGCCGCCACCCGCGCCGGCAAGCCCCTGGAGAATGCCGAGAATGTCTGAAGCCACCCTGCTGCAACGCCGCCACCGGGTCATGGGCGACGCCTCGCCGCTGTTCTATGACGAACCGCTGGAACTGGTGAAAGGCGAAGGCGTCTGGCTCATCGACGCCGCCGGCAAGCGCTACCTGGACTGCTACAACAACGTGCCCTGCGTCGGCCACTGCCATCCGCAGGTGGTGGCGGCCATGGCCGAGCAGGCAGCAACGCTGAACATCCACACCCGCTACCTCAACGAGCGCGTGGTGCGCTACGCCGAGAGCCTCACCGCGACCTTCGCCGAGCCCCTGGACAGCCTGATGTTCACCTGCACCGGCAGCGAGGCCAACGAGCTGGCCCTGCGCATGGCGCGCTTCGCCACCGGCAACCAGGGCGTGATCGTCAGCGACTACAACTACCACGGCAACACCACCAGCCTGGCGGCGGTGACCACCGCCCTGCCCAGCTCCGAGCCGTTCTCGGCCCACGCGCGGGCGGTGCCGATCCCTTGCCTCTACCAGGCCGACGGCACGCCCGAGCAGGTCGCCGAGCGTTACGTGGCCAAGGTTGCCGCAGCCATTGCCGAGCTGCAGGCCGCCGGCGTCGGCCTCGCCGCCATGCTCATCGACACCCTGTTCGCCAACGAAGGTATCCCGCGCCTGCCGGCCGGCTACCTGGAGCGTGTGGCGAAGCTGGTGCGCGAGGCCGGCGGCCTGCTGATCACCGACGAGGTGCAGTCGGGCTTCGCCCGCACCGGCGACCACATGTGGGGCCACCAGTCGCATCCGCTGGTGCCGGACATCGTCACCCTCGGCAAACCCATGGGCAACGGCTTCCCCCTGGCCGGCGTGGTCACCAGTCGCGAGCGGGTGGAGACTTTCGGCCGCAGCAACATGTACTTCAACACCTTCGGCGGCTCGCCGGTGGCTGCGGCGGTCGGCCAGGCGGTGCTCGACGTGATCACTGAGCAGGACCTGCAAGGCAACGCCCGGCGCCAGGGCGCAAAGCTCAGCGCCGAGCTGCAGCGCCTCGCCGAGCGCCATTCGATCATCGGTGACGTGCGTGGCCAGGGCCTGTTCTTCGCCGTGGAGCTGGTGCGCGACCGTACCAGCCGCGAGCCGGCCGGCCTGGAAGCGCGGCGCATCGTCAATGCGATGCGCCAGCGCGGCGTGCTGATCAGCAAGATCGGCGGCGCCGACAACATCCTCAAGATCCGCCCGCCGCTGGTGTTCGAGGCCGAGCATGGCGAGCTGTTCATCGACACCCTGGACCAGGTCCTGGGCGAACTCTGAGGAGCCGACATGAACGACTTTTCCAAGGCTTGTTTCGCCGAGCTCGATCACGACCAGCAGATCGCCTGCCTGCGCGAGCTGGCGCTGGACGCCCTGCAGCACTGGGACGGCGATTTCGTCGGCCTGGAGCTGCTCAAGTACCGCGAAAACGCGGTGTTCTGCGCCACCCGCAGCGACGGCACCCGCAGCGCCCTGCGCGTGCACCGCGGCGGCTACCACAGCGAAGCCGCGCTGCGCTCGGAGCTGACCTGGATGGAACAACTGGCCGCCGGCGGCATCGGCGTGCCGAGCATCATCCGCACCCGCAGCGGCGAACACCTGGCCGAGGTGCGCAGCGCCGCGCTGGCAGAATCGCGCTTCGTCGACATGCTCGGCTGGCTCGGCGGCAGCACCCTGGGCTCCGCCGAACAGGGCCTGAGCGCCGACGGCGACATCGAGGCGCTGTTCCAGCAGGCCGGCGCCGTGGCCGCGCGTATCCACCTGAATTCGGCGCAATGGCGCCAGCCCAACGAGTTCACCCGGCACGCCTGGGACGAAGAAGGCCTGGTGGGCGCCAACCCGTTCTGGGGGCACTTCTGGGAGCTGGACCTGCTCAGCGTCGAGCAACGCGAGTTGCTGCAACTGGCCCGCCAGGAGGCGCGTCTGGACCTGCGCCACTACGGTCGCAACCTGGGCAACTTCGGCATGATCCACGCCGACCTGGTGCCGGAGAACCTGCTGCTCGAAGGCGGCGAACTGCAGCTGATCGACTTCGACGACGCCGGCTTCGGCTGGCACATGTTCGAGCTGGCCACCGCACTGTACTTCTGCCTGGACGACCCGCGCCTGGCGCGAATCCAGGCGGCGCTGCTGGCCGGCTACGACTCGGTCAAACCGTTGTCCGCCGCCGACCTTGCCGCGTTGCCGCTGTTCCTCGCCCTGCGCGGCACCACGTACCTGGGCTGGGTGCATACCCGGCGCAACAGCGAGACCGCTCGGGAACTGGCACCCATGCTGATCGAGCGCGCCTGTACACTGGCCGCCGCCTACCTCGCCGGCCGCTGAATCTGGCAGAGCGCCGCAACACCCTGGCGCGCAGGCACAACCCTGCGCGCCAGCACTGACCGATACTCGGCGCACAACCGAGGTGAACCGCAATGACCGGCATCGCCCGCCACCAGGCAACCGACTCCGATGAACTGGCCTGCGCCCTCGCCGGCTGGAGCCAGGACTACACCCAGCTCGGCCATGGCCGCCTGCAGGCGGAGCTGCTGCATGTGCAACTGCCCGATGCCTCGCTGATCTACGAACACTCCAACCTGCACCTGCACGAAAACATGGCGCCGCCCGCCGGCCACCTGGTGATCGGCATTCCCCTGCGCGCCAGTGCCGATTCGCGCTTCAACGGCCAGGCCCTGCACGACGACACCCTGCTGGTGCTCGAAGGCGGCCGCGAGCTGGAAATCTGCGCCGCCGGGGAAATCCACATGCTCGGCCTGACCTTCAGCCAGCCGCAGCTGGAACGCCTGCTCGGCGCCGAGGAGCGCGAACTGTTCGAGCGCGCGCTGGTGCAACGGCGGCTGCAGCTTTCACCGACCGGCGCGGGCGACCTGCGCCGCAGCCTGTGCGACGCCCTGGCCGCCTTCGAAGGCGAACCCTGGCGGGTGGACGATCCGCAGCAGGCCGGCCACGCCGTCGCGCTGGTGCTCAGCCATGTGTTGCAGGCGCTGGAGGAAATCCTTCCCGGCCACGACCGCGAGGGCGCGCCACGCTCGCTGCAGCAACATCGCCGGCTGGTGCTGGCGGCGATCGAGCGGATGCAGGCCGATCTTGCCGAGCCGCTGTCGCTGCTGGAGTTGAGTCAGAGCCTGAATACCAGCCAGCGCACTTTGCAGTACTGCTTCCGGCAGATCTGCCAGAGCACGCCGCAGCAGTTCTTCCTCAGCCTGCGCCTGGCCGAGGCACGCCGCCGGCTCAAGCAGGAGCCGCAGCAGAGCATCACCAATCTGGCGCTGGATTTGGGGTTTGCCAGTTCCAGCCATTTCTCGACCTTGTACAAGCGGCTGTATGCGGAGCAGCCATCGGTGATTTCAAGAGCCCGTTGAGGCTACTGGAAGACGCTCGCACACCCTCTCCCTGAAGGGAGAGGGGACTAGTCCGTGCAGGATGACACCACGTCATCAGCCGGCACGATCGGCTCCCTCTCCCTTCAGGGAGAGGGTCGTTCAGCCCGTACGAATCCTACAAACCGCCTCCCACCCCATCTGGCAACCACACCCAATCACTTGGCAGGGACACGCAACGGCACAGGGCCATCCCTTCCTTAGCATCGGCAGAAGTCACATCCCCTCAATCGACAATAACGAAACGGATGCCTTCGCCATGACCCACGCCGCCGTGCTGCGCCCCACCCTGCTCGCCCTGCTCATCGCCGGGGCCAGTTCCGCCAGCGCCTACGAGCTGTACGCCACCGACGACACCCACCTGAATGCCGATCTCTCGGCGACCTTCGGGCTGTTCCACAGCCAGGAGCGCTACAACATGACCGGCACCCTGGATGAGGGCTCGTCGTCCTGGCAGGAAGGCTTCATCAAGTACGGTCTGAGCGGCGACCAGAAGCTGGGCGGCGCGGGCACCGCCTACGGGGCCTTCAACCTGATCAGCTCCGGCACCTGGGACGACGGCGACGCCGCCGGCTTCAGCGACGGTTCCGAGCGCACCACCAAGATCGAAGACGCCTACTCTGGCTGGCGCTCGGGCGGCCTGTTCCCGGTGCTGGGCGATGACGGCATCGACCTGTCCTTCGGCCGCCAGAACATCGTGGTCGGCGACGGCTTCCTGATCGACGGCGATGCCCTGAACATGGGCAAGGGCCTGGCCGACGGCGAATACAACCGTGGCGGCGCCTACTACCTGGCCGGCCGTCGCGCCTTCGACGAAACCGCCGTGCTGCGCATCGGCGGCAAGGAAGGCTGGCGTGGCGACCTGATGCGCCTGAAGTCCGACAACCGCGCCCAGGCCAACACCGAGCTGTATGCCGCGACCCTGGAGCACGTGACCCCGGAAGCCACCTTCGGCCTGACCTACATCGACGTCACCGATGTCGACGAGCGCTACGCCTCGCCGATCCAGCTCGACCGCAAGGACATGAAGGTCTACAGCCTGCGCGGCACCGGCAACGCCGGCGTGGAGAACCTGTTCCTCTCCGGCGAATACGCCTGGCAGGACAAGCGCGATGCGCAGTACAGCGATGACAAGGAAAATGCCTGGTATCTCGAAGCCGGCTGGACCTTCTCCGACATCGCCTGGAAGCCCTACGTAAGCTACCGCTTCAGCCGCTTCTCCGAAGGCTACGACACCCTCTTCTACGGCTTCAGCCGCGGCTTCGGCACCTGGTTCCAGGGCGAGGTGGCGGGCAACTATGCCGGCCCGTTCAACAGCAACACCCGCGTGCACAACATCGGCGCCAAGGTCACTCCGCTGGAAAACCTCTCCATCGGCGCGCAGTTCTTCGACTTCCACACCCTGGACACCGACCTGGGCAATACCGACGGCCGCGAGCTGGACCTCTACGCCGAATGGGCGATCAACGAGCACCTGGTGATCATCCCGCTGGTGGGCCTGTATCAGCCGAAGAAGAGCGCGGCCGAAGGCGGTACCCAGATCGGCAACGACAACAGCAACCTCTACAGCCAGTTGATGTTCTCCACCACCTTCTGATCGACCCGAAAGCGAGCCCGCCATGCCCAGCCTCCTGACTTCCATCCAGGGCCGAATCACCTGGCTGGCGGGCCTCTGCCTGATCCTCGTCGCCAGCGTGCTGATCGGCCTTTCGCTGTACCAGGCGCGGCAGGACAGCCGCACCATCCAGCACGACAGCGGCGAACTGTTCGCCGTTGCCGCGCGGCACAACCTGGAAACCCAGGGCCAGGTGCAGGCCCTGCTGATCCGCGAACGACTGCAGAACAACCTGCTGCTCGGCGAGGGTCTGCTGCGCAGCGTGCAGACCCTGCGCGCGCAACATCAGCAAGGCGTTCTCGACCCCGCCGCGCTGCGTACCGCGCTCAATCGCACCATGGCCGATACCCTCGGCGCGCACCCGGAGCTGCTCGGCCTGTTCCTGGTGTTCCAGCCCGGAGCACTCGACGCAGCCGACGGACAGTTCGCCGCCCGCGAAGAGCTGGGCAGCAACGAGACCGGCCGCTTTGCCCTCTACCTGCTGCAGAACGGCAAGGACACCCAGCGGGTGATCGGCACCGAGCAGGTCCTTGGCGACACCACGCCCGGCCCCAGCGGCCAGCCGTACAACGCCTTCTTCACCTGCTCCACCGCGCACGCCCGCCCCTGCGTGCTTGATCCGTATTTCGACGACGCCTCGGGTCAGCGCCGACTGGTCACCAGCGTCACCCTGCCCTTGCTGGAGAACGGCAAAGCCATCGCCGCCGTGGGCTTCGATATCGACCTGGCAGCGCTTCAACAAAGCAGCGCGGAAGGCAGCCGCAGCCTGTTCGATGGCCAGGGTCGCATCCGCATCCTCAGCCCCAACGGCCTCATCGCCAGCGACAGCGGCGATGCGTCGAAGCTGGGGCAGAAGTTCGAGGACACGGCCATGCTCGCCGAGATTGCCGCCGGGCGTTCGCAGTCCTTCGATGACGGCGAGTCCATCAGCGTGCTGCACAGCCTGGCGCCAGTGCCGGACGCCGCGCCCTGGGGCATCCTGCTCAGCGTGCCGCGCTCGGTGATGCTCGCCCCGGCGGAACGCCTCAAGGGCACGCTCGATGACCTGCGCTGGAACAGCACCGTGCTGGAGATCGGCTTCGGCATCGCCGCCGGGCTGCTCGGCATGCTGCTGGTGGCACTCACCGCGCTCGGTATCAGCCGGCCGATCCTGCGCCTGGCGCGCATGCTGGAGGACATCGCCGATGGCGAAGGCGACCTCACCCGCCGTCTCGACTACCCGCGCCGCGATGAACTGGGCCGCCTGGCCACCGCCTTCAACCGCTTCCTCGACAAGCTGCAACCGAGCATCGCCGCCGTGCAGTCGTCGACCCGCGAAGCCCACGCAACTGCCGACCGCTCGGCGCAGATCGCCCGGCAAACCAGCGACGGCATGCAGCAGCAGTTCCGCGAAATCGACATGGTGGCCACGGCGCTGCAGGAGATGTCCGCCACCGCCCAGGATTCCGCCCGCAGCGCCGCCCGCGCCGCCGATGCCGCGCGCTCGGCGGAACAGGCCTGCGACGACGGCTTCCGCACCCTCGATGCCACCAACAGCGGCATCGATCAGTTGGCAGCCGGGATGAACCAGGCCATGGTCGAGTTGCAGCAACTGGCGGCGAGCAACGAGCAGATCGGCTCGATCCTCGAAGTCATCTGCGGCATCGCCGCGCAGACCAACCTGCTGGCTCTCAACGCCGCCATCGAAGCAGCGCGTGCCGGGGATGCCGGGCGCAGTTTCGCCGTGGTCGCCGATGAAGTGCGCGGGCTGGCCCGGCGTACCCAGGAGTCGGTGGAAGAGATTCGCGAGGTCATCGAGAACCTGCAGGCGCGCGGCCAGTCGGTGACCAGCGCCATGCAGGGCAGCTTCGCCCAGGCCCAGGGCAACGTCGATCAGGCGCGCCAGGCCATCGATGCGCTGCGCAGGATCGGCGAAGCAGTGAACCTGATCAGCGAGATGAACCTGCAGATTGCCAGCGCGGCGGAGGAACAGAGCAGCGTCGCCGAGGAGATCAACCGCAACATCGCCGGCATCCGCGACGTCACCCAGAGCATTTCCGACCAGGCACAGCAGGCCGCCAGCGCCAGTCGTTCACTGAACGACCTGGCCAGCCGGCAGCAGGGATTGGTGGAGCAGTTCCGCGCCTGACTCAGATGTCGCTGCAGCGCGGGGTCTGGCGCAGGTACTTGACGGTGTGCTGCTGGCCTCGGGAGTCCAGGTAGACCATGGTGGCCTGGCTGACTTCGCAGCGCTCGTTGGGTTGCGAGATGCTCAGCACCTTGGCGACGTCGAGCGGCATGCCGTAGTGGTACACGGCGGCATCGTCGGCGAAGGCGGTGAAGGACAGCAGCAAGGCGGGGATGGCGAAGAGTGCGCTCAGGGTCGATTTCATGGCAGGAACCTCAGGGATCACGCGGGTCGCGTCGATCGTGGCCCACTGCCATAAATCTAGCCGATGGGACCTTTCCCACACAGAGCGACTTCGACAATGCATTTCTGCAGAAGCCGCAACAATGCTGCCTTGCGGGCTTCCCGTGCGTGTGATTGTCTCGCTCGCTGTCGCCTGATTGGCAGCATCCGCACCCTCGAAGCGTTTGCAGCCAGAGCGATCCGCCGCAAGAATGAACGCCATCGATCGGATCGGGAGACGCCATGAAACGCGTAGCCATGCTGCTGTTCCCCGGCGTGCAGGCGCTGGATGTTTCCGGGCCGCTGGACGTGTTCGCCGAGGCCAATGCCTTCGTGCCCGCCGGCCAGGGTTACCAGGTGGTAACGCTGGCGAACCCGCCCTTCCCCTTGCGCGCTTCCAATGGGCAATGGCTCGGCGCTGACTTCAGCCTCGAACAGGGTGATGGCGCGGCCGATATCCTGCTGGTGCCGGGCGGGCCGCAACTCCCGGAAGAATCACCCACGCCTGAGCTGCTCGACTGGCTGCGCAGTGCCTGCGCCCAGGCACCACGCTATGGCTCGATCTGCACCGGCGCCTTCCTGCTCGGCCATGCCGGATTGCTCGATGGCAAGCGCGTGACGACCCACTGGAGCGATGCGCGGCGCCTCGCCGAACTGTTCCCGCAGGCGCTGGTGGAACCTGACCGGATCCATGTGCACGACGGCGCGCTGTGGACCTCGGCGGGCGTGACCGCCGGCATCGACCTGGCGCTGGCACTGGTCGCCGAAGACCACGGCGCGGCGGTGGCGCTGTCGGTGGCAAAGCGTTTGCTGGTGGTCGCGCAGCGTCAGGGCGGGCAGTCGCAATTCAGCCCCTTCCTCCAGGCGCCGGCCGACGAGACTTCGCCGGTGGCGCGCATCCAGCGCTATGTGCAGGAACACCTTGATCAACCCCTGGGCGTACCACAACTGGCCGCCGAAGTAGCGATGAGCCCGCGCAGCTTTGCCCGCACCTTCGTTCGCGAGGCGGGTGTGACACCGGCGGAATTCGTCCAGCGCGCCCGCATCGACGCCGCCCGCGGATTGCTCGAAGGCAGCGATCTGGCGTTGAAGGTCATCGCCTGGCGCTGCGGCTTCGGCAGCCCGGCGCGCCTGCGCCTGGTGTTCGCCCAGCGCCTGGGCGTGACGCCGACGCAGTATCGCGAGCAGTTCCGCCGCGGGGGCTGAGCACCTGGCATGCCTCGCCGTAGGATGGCGTGGAGCGCAGCGATACCGATCGATTCGGCGCACCGGATTCTCGCGAGCACGGTTGGAGGCAGGAGCGGCGGCGAAACGATCGCGGACGAAGTCCGCTCCTACGATCCTGGCGAAAAAGGTGCCGAGGGCGTAGGAGCGGACTCCGTCCGTGATGGCTCCCCGGCCCCGCCGGGGTCTGAGGTGCTCTGCGTAGGATGGCGTGGAGCGGAGCGATACCCATCGGCCCGTGCATCGACAGCATGGGTATCGCTGCGCTCCACCCATCCTACGTCGAGGTTACCGGCAGGGTCGGGAATCAGGCTTCCTGCAGCGCACGAGGCCTGCTCCTACGATCCAGGCGATAAAGGTGCCGGGGCGTAGGAGCGGACTCTGTCCGCGATGGCTCCCCGGCCCCGCCGGGGTCTGAGGTGCTCTGCGTAGGATGGCGTGGAGCGGAGCGATACCCATCGGCCCGTGCATTGACAGCATGGGTATCGCTGCGCTCCACCCATCCTACGTCGGGGTTACCGGTAGGGCCGGGAGTCAGGCTTCCTGCAGCGCGCGAGGACGGCTGCTGCGGTCCTCGGCGCTGGCACTGACCGCCTGCTGCAGCTGGAAATCGAACTCGATCTCGGCGAAGCGCCCTTCCACACCGCGCGCCTTCGCGGCAGTTGCGTCCTCGATGAAACGCACCTCGCCGATCAGCCCGTCGCGGGTGGCATAGGCAAAGTCGTCCCACAGGTATTGATCACCGGCGAGGTTGATCTGCGTGGTCAGATGGCGATGGCCCGGTGCAGAAATGAAGAAGTGGATATGCGCCGGACGCTGGCCGTGGCGACCCAGTTGATCGAGCAGTTCCTGGGTCGGGCCATCCGGCGGGCAGCCATAGCCGCTGGGCACGATGCTGCGGGCTTTGTAGCGGCCCTCAGCGTCGGTGACGATGCGCCGGCGCAGGTTGAACTCCGACTGGGTGCTGTCGAAGTACGAGTAAGTGCCGTTGGTGTTGGCGTGCCAGAGATCGACCACGGCACCGGCCAGCGGCTTGCCGTTGAGGTCGAACACACGGCCGGAGAGGAACATCACGGTGCCCGCATCTTTCCCGTCATCCATGCGCGCTTCGCCTTCGGACAGCGGCGCGCCGGCCACGTACAGCGGGCCTTCGATAGTACGCGGGGTGCCGCCACCGATGCCGGCCGCCGCGTCCTGCGCATCCAGTAGCAGGTCGAGATAGTGCTCGACGCCGAGGCCCGCGACCACCAGTCCGGCCTCCTGGCGAGCGCCGAGCCGGTTGAGGTAGTCCACCGCCTTCCAGAACTCATCGGGGGTGACGTGCATGTCCTCGATGAGCCTGGCGGTGTCCTGCAGGATGCGCAGGACGAGGTTCTTCACCCGTGGGTTGCCCTGGTCATTCAGCGCGCCGCTGGCTTCTTCGAAGAACTTCTGGATATCGGCAGTCTGGGAAATCTTCACGGTCACGGTGAATCACCTCGTTGTTGTTATTGGCAGGACATCAGCTGGCGCAGCGCACGGCCTCGCGCTCGACGCGGTGGAACACGCGGTTGAAGTACACCAGGCTGTCCTGGCGCTCGCGCACGGCGACCTTTTCCAGCTCGACGAACATCACCGTGTGGGAGCCGACTTCCTTGCAGTCGCTGATCCGCCCTTCCAGGCTCACCAGCGCCTGGCGCAGCACCGGCAGGCCGGCGTAGCCGTCGTCCCAGAGGTCACAGGTGAAGCGTTCTTCCATGGACACCTTGGTCATCCCGGCGAAGTGCTTGGCCAGTTCTTCCTGCTCGCCGCACAGCACGTTGACGCACAGGTGGCCGTTGCTGCGGAACACGTCGTGGGTGGCGCTGCCGCGGTTGACGCAGACCAGCACGGTGGGTGGCGAATCGGTGACCGAGCACACCGCGCTGGCGGTGATCCCGCAGCGGCCTTCCGGGCCGTTGGTGGTGATGATGTTCACCGCCGCCGGCAGCTGCGCCATGGCGTTGCGGAAGTCGATCTGGGTCTGGCTGAGGGTGTTGGCCATTGTTTCGCCCCTTGTGCTGGAGTGGCCGGCACGCCCGGCCTTTCTTGTATGGGGCCAGCGTAGGGCAGCGCGGGGGCGCGCCATATTCAGACGATCACCACGCCAGAGGGTGGTGGCCGCTAGTCATCTAGGTGGTTTCTTTATCGTCAGCCCCGGCGACTATGGGTATGCTCCGGGTCATGCCATTGCGACGACCGGGGCGAACATCCGGCGGACGCGGCCTACGTGCAGCTCTACAACGATAAAAAAGAAAGTGGCAACGCCTGATGGATGCTAGAAAACCCGTGGTCTACATCGTCGACGACGACAAGGACCTGCGCACCTCCCTCGCCTGGCTGCTCGACTCGGTCAGCATTCAATCGCTGTGCTACGGCGGCGCCGAAGAGTTCCTGCGCGAATACGATCCCCGCCTTCCCGCCTGCCTGGTGCTCGACGTGCGCATGCCCGAGACCAGCGGCTTCCAGTTGCAGGAAATGCTCAACGACAGGGGCATCGCCCTGCCGACCATCTTCGTCACCGCCCACGGCGATATCCCGATGTCGGTGAAGGCGATGAAGAACGGCGCGCTGGACTTCGTCGAGAAACCCTACAACCCGCAGCAGATGCTCGACCGCATCCAGGCCGCGCTGAAAAGCGCAGTGCAGGTGCACGCCGGCCAGGAGCAGAAGCAGAACCTGCAGCACAAGCTCGACCTGCTCACCGGGCGCGAACGGGAAATCCTGATGATGGTGGTGGACGGCAAGGCCAGCAAGGTCATCGCCCGCGAGCTGAATATCAGCGTCAAGACGGTCGACGTGCACCGCACCAAGATCAAGGAAAAGATGGGTGTCAGCAGTATCGCCATGCTGGTGCGCGAGGTGCTCAACGTACCGCTGGAAGAATCACGCCCCTGAGCGGGGCGTGTTCCTCATCGCTTAACCGACGCGCTCGCCGCACAAGTCGAGGGCGAACAGGCGCTCCACCTCCGCCGGCGGCAGGCCGCAACCCAGCAGGCTGAACAGCTTGCCCAGCGCCGCTTCGCGGGTCATGCCGCCGCCGGAGACCAGGCCGGCATCGCGCAGGCGGCTACCGGCGGCATAGATGTCGAAGACCACATGACCTTGCGGGCACTGGCTGATCGCCGCCAGCACCACACCACGGGCGTGGGCTTCGCGCAGCGCCGCCAGCAGTTCCTCGTTGTCCGAGGGGCCGGTGCCACTGCCATAGCATTCCAGCAACAGGGCCTGCACGCCGCTGCCCAGCAGCGCACGCAGGTGCTCGGCGCGCAGGCCGGGGAACAGCGGCAGCACCGCGAGGTTCACCGCCTGGCGCGGCTGACGATAAGTCAGTTCGACAGGGAGCGCTTCGGCGCGCTCGCCCTGGCGCTCGCGCGGCAGCACGGCGAAAGCATCGAAGGCTTCACTGCGCAGCTTGGTGACGCGGGCGCCATGCATCAGCTCGCCATTGAAGAACAGCCAGACACCCGGCTCGACGCCGGCTTGCAGAGCATTCAACGCGCCCAACAGGTTGCCCGGCGCATCGCTGTCCGGCGCGCCCATGGGCTGCATGGAGCCGGTCAGCACGACCGGGACGTCCAGGCCGAGCAGCAGGAACGACAGCGCAGCGGCGCTGTAGGCCAGGGTATCGGTGCCGTGCAGGACCAGCACGCCATCCTGGCCGCGCTGCTCCACTCCCTCGACGATCGCGTCGCGCATCGCCAGCCAGTTGGCCTGGGTCATGTTGGCGCTGTCGAGCAGCGGTTGCAGCTCGACGAAGGACCAGTCGAGACGGATGTCGCCCTGGCCCTGCAGTTGTTCGCGCATGCGAGCTTCGAAACCGCCAGCCGGGGCCAGGCCTTCGGCGGTCTGCAGCATGCCGATGGTGCCGCCGGTATAGAGGACGAAGAGGTTCTTCACTCGACGCATGCCAGTGCTCTTGTAGGAAAGTTCACAGGATAAACCGCGAGGCCGGGAGAAGTCCCGGCCTCGCGTGTCAGACCTTGGTCCGAGGAAGGATCAGCCCTGGGCGGACAGGCTGCCGTGGGCTGGAGCGGTGGCATTGATCTTGTGCGCGTCGCGCCAGGCATCGTGGTCGATGTCCAGGTCGGCGAACTTGCTGGCGTCGAACACCGGGCGCTCGATGCCGGCGCGGCGCTGCTCGTCGTAGTCGCGCATCACCCGCAGGCCGGTCTTGATCAGCATGGCCAGGGCCACCAGGTTGACGAAGGCCAGGCAGGTCATGGTGATGTCGGCGAAGGCGAACACGGTGCCCAGGTTCTGCATCGAGCCCCAGAGGATCAGGCCCAGGACCAGCACGCGGAAGGCGATCAGCGCGCTGCGGCTACGGCCGACGATGAACTGCAGGGCGTTCTCGCCGAGGTAGTAGTTGTAGGTGATGCAGGTGAACACGAACAGCGACAGTGCGACGCTGACGAAGATGCGGCCCCAGTCACCGACCACCGCGGCCAGCGAGTTCTGCGTCAGGGTGATGCCGTCGCCTTCGAAGCCGGGGGTGTAGAAGCCCGAGAGCAGGATCAGCAGCGCGGTGCAGGTGCAGATGACGAAGGTGTCGAGGAACACGCTGAACGCCTGGACCACGCCCTGGGACGCCGGGTGACGCACGGCGGCGACGGCAGCCACGTTCGGCGCACTGCCCAGGCCCGCTTCGTTGGCGAACACGCCACGCTTCACGCCCATCACGATGGCCGCGCCGAGCAGGCCGGCGAACGCCGGTTCCAGGCCGAAGGCGCTCTTCACGATGGTGGTCAGCATGCCCGGCACCAGCTCGATCTGGGTGACGATCACGTACAGGGTCA
This sequence comes from Pseudomonas nitroreducens, assembly GCF_014204515.1. Classification (GTDB taxonomy): domain Bacteria; phylum Pseudomonadota; class Gammaproteobacteria; order Pseudomonadales; family Pseudomonadaceae; genus Pseudomonas; species Pseudomonas nitritireducens_A. Next base: position 141,101 of record NZ_JACHLI010000014.1, read on the forward strand.
CGGCGATGTAGGCCAGGGTCTTGACCGGTACCAGCAGGTCCGACACGGCAGCGATGCGCTGGATGCCGCCGAAGAACACCACGGCCAGCAGCACGGCCAGGGCGATGCCCGAGTACAGCACGGGGATGTCGAAGGCGTTCTGCAGCGAGTGGGTCACGGTGAAGGCTTGCAGGCCGTTGAAGGCGAAGCCGTAGGTCACCAGCAGCAGGACCGCGAAGGTCATGGCCATCCAGCGCAGCTTCAGGCCGTGCTGGATGTAGTAGGCCGGGCCGCCACGGTACAGGCCGTTGCCGTCGCTGCGCTTGTAGACCTGGGCCAAAGTGCACTCGAAGAAGCTGCTGGACATGCCCACCAGCGCGGTGACCCACATCCAGAACACGGCGCCCGGACCACCCAGGGTCACGGCGATGCCGACACCGGCGATGTTACCGGCGCCCACGCGACCGGCCAGGGACAGCATCAGCGCCTGGAACGAGCTCAGCTGGCCGGACTGGCCGCGGATCGATTCCTTGAACACGCCGAACATGTGGCCGAAGTGACGGAACTGGACGAAACGGGAGCGGATGGTGAAATACGCGCCGAGTCCTACGATGAGGACGATGAGGACTTTCCCGGAGAGGAAATCGTTGATCGCGTCGAGCATGTGCTGGGGCCTCGATTGTTATTGTGGGGAGCACGGACCTGGGGCTGGCCCGTTCACTGGGGGCGCATGGTTGCGCTCGAAGCCTCTGGAAACAATTTCGCGGCTTGCTACGAATTGATGCTACCTGACGCTATACTGGCGTCACTCGCATCACCCGGATCTGGCACGAATGTCCGATAACCTCGGCCCCAACCTCAAGCTGCTCTGCGCCCACTACCGCTCTATCTCGGAGGTTTGCCGCAAGCTTTCGATCAACCGCGCGCAGTTCAACAAGTACCTGGGCGGCCAGAGCCAACCCACGGCGTACAACCTCAAACGCATCGGCGATTTCTTCGGCGTCGAGGACTACGAGCTGCAATTGCCCCCGGATCAGTTCGCCCGACTGATCGGTGCCCGCGGCATGTCCACCAGCACCGTGCAACGGGATGACCCGGTGCTGGAAATGCTCCGCCCCCTGCGCGAGCACGCCGGCAACCTGTCGCGCTACTGCGGCTACTACTTCGAGTATTCCAACTGCATGTCGGTGCCCGGCTCGATCCTGCTGTCGCTGGTGCACCTGTACGAGCAGGACGGCAACTTCCTCTTCGAGCGCCAGGAACGCCAGGAGCGCTCCAGCAGCACCGATGTGCAGGCCGAGGACTGGGTGCGCTGCCGCTACCTGGGCGCGGCCTTCCAGCTGCAGGACCGGGTGTTCCTGATGGACTACGAGTCGCTCACCGTCAACGAGATGAGCCAGACCATCCTCATCCCCAGCTTCAAGAGCCGCATCACCCGCCTCAACGGCCTGAAGACCGGCGTCTCCAGCGGCGACCGCCGCACCCCGGCGTGCACCCGGGTGGTCTGGGAATACCTGGGCACGGAGATCAACCGCATCAGCGCCTACCGCCAGGTGAAGCTGTACCAGCCGGACGACCCACGCATCGACGATGACGTGCGCGAACGCCTGGCCGCCGGGCCGATCCGCCATGGGTTGTTCGAGATCGAATGACGGGCAGAACATTGTAGGAGCGAGCTTGCTCGCGAATCCGCCCAGCTCCCGAGCCGCCGGCAAATCCCTTCGCGAGCAAGCTCGCTCCTACAGGAAGAGCAACACGTCTATCGCTTGCGGCTCTGCAACCACGCCGCCGCCAGCCCGCTGCCGCAGATCACCGCGATCCCCAGCAGCGCCGACGGCTCCGGCGTATGGCCGAAGATCAGGAAGCCCAGCAGCCCGGCAAAGACGATCTGGCAATAGCTGAACGGCGCCAATAACGCGGGCGCCGCGTGGCGGAAGGCCTGGGTGAGGAACAGGTGCGCGGTCATCCCGCAGGTGCCCAGGGCCAGCATCATCAGGCCGTGGACCAGCCCCGGCCATTGCCAGAAGAACGGCACCAGCGCGCTGACGATCAGGGTGTTGCACAGCCCGGCGAAGAAGTTGCTGGTGGTCGGGCTGTCCACCTGGCTGAGCTTGCGGGTCAGCAGCTGGTAGAAACTGAAGCACAGCGCCGAGCCGAACGGCAGCAGCACCGCCGGGGTGAACAGGTCGCCCCCGGGATGGACGATGATCAGCACGCCGACGAAGCCGACGAGCACCGCCGCCCACTGTCCCAGCGTCACCCGCTCGCCCAGCAAGGGCACCGACAGCGCCGTCACCAGCAGCGGCGCAAGGAAGTTCACCGAAGTCGCCTCGGCCAGCGGGATGTACTGCAGGCCGGTGGTGAACAGGAAGCTGGTGCCCAGCAGGCACAGTGCGCGCGCCGTCTGCAGGAACGGATGGCGGGTGCGCAGCACGGCGAGGCCGGCGCGCGGCAGGAAGATGCCCGCCATCAGCAGCGTGTGCACCACATAGCGCGCCCACACCACCATGACGATCGGGTAGATGCTCGCCAGGTACTTGGACAGCGCGTCGTGGCTGGAGAACAGGAAGGTCGCCAGAACGATGAGCAGGATGCCCTTGAAGGGCTGGTGGACGCCGGACAACGGCGATTGGCTGGTACTCATCGACTCACGGATTCAATGGGCAGAAGCGGCTGGCACTCGGCAGCAACACAGCCTAGCAGGACACAGCGGAGAAAGAATCCGCCAGGCCAGACCGGGAGCAACGCGCGGGTCCGCGGGAAGGCCGGGCGATACGCATCCCGCTCGGCGTTGTTCCCGGCATGCTACGCGCAATACCGACCGCTGAATGTTCCATTTGGTTAATTCACGTTCGAACAGCGAACACTTACGCCTCCATTCAATTGCGACAGCCCGCAACGGAGCACCACTATGACCTCAGCCGCCGCCTCGATGCGGCGTCAACAACTATAAGACCCGCCACTAATAAGAAAGGCCCGTTCACATGCCCACGCTCTCCCCGGCACGCCTGCGCGCGTGCATTGCCCCGCGCATCACGTTCAGCGTTCTTCTGTGCATTCCTGTCGCGTCTGGCTGATCGCCTGATCCACGCCCACTGACCGCCGTCCGCCTCCATCCGCCGCTCCCCAGAGAGCCGCGCGGAGGTTTCCGCTCGCCCCGAACAACGACAAGAATGCCGAGGGAACACCCATGCTCCGTCACCTGCCCCACCTCACCATCAGCGCCTGCCTGCTGCCTGCCCTGCCCTTGCTGGCCAATGCCGAGGAAGGCGGCTTCCTCGAAGACGCCAAGGCCAGCCTGCTGCTGCGCAACTTCTACCTGAACCGCAACTACGTCGGCGCAGCCCGCCAGGACAAGGCCGAGGAATGGACCCAGAGCTTCATTCTCGATGCCCGCTCCGGCTTTACCCAGGGCACCGTCGGCCTGGGCCTGGACGTGCTCGGGCTCTACAGCCTGAAGCTCGACGGCGGCAAGGGCACTGCCGGCACGCAGTTGCTGCCGACCCACGACGACGGTCGCCCTGCCGACGATTTCGGCCGCCTGGCGGTCGCCGGCAAGGCCAAGGTGTCGAAGACCGAGCTGAAGGCCGGTGAATGGATGGTGGTGCTGCCGATCCTGCGCTCGGACGACGGCCGCTCGCTGCCGCAGACCTTCCAGGGCGCCCAGCTCACCTCGAAGGAAATCGACGGCCTGACCCTCTACGGCGGCCAGTTCCGCCAGAACAGCCCGCGCAATGACGCCAGCATGGAGGACCTGTCGCTGTTCAACCGCCCGGCCTTCACTTCCGCCCGCTTCAACTTCGCCGGCGGCGAATACCGCTTCAACGGCGAGCGCACCCTGCTCGGCCTGTGGAATGCGCAGTTGAAGGACATCTACCAGCAGCAGTACTTGCAACTGCAGCACAGCCAGCCGCTGGGCGACTGGGCGCTCGGTGCGAATATCGGCTACTTCTGGGGCAAGGAGGACGGCAGCGCCAAGGCTGGCGACCTGGACAACCGCACCTTCTCCGGGCTGTTCTCCGCCAAGTACGGCGCGAGCACCTTCTACCTGGGCCTGCAGAAGGTCATGGGCAAGGACGAATGGTTCCGCGTCAACGGCACCAGCGGCGGCACCCTGGCCAACGACAGCTACAACGCCAGCTACGAGAGTGCCAGGGAGCGCTCCTGGCAACTGCGCCATGACTACGACTTCGCGGCCTTCGGCATCCCCGGCCTGACCCTGATGAACCGCTACATCCAGGGCCGCAATGTGCACAACGTCAGCACCGACGACGGCCGCGAATGGGGCCGCGAGAGCGAGCTGGCCTACACGGTGCAGAGCGGCACGTTCAGGACGCTGAACGTCAAATGGCGCAACTCCACCCTGCGCCGGGACTGGGGCAGCACCAACAGCTTCGACGAGAATCGGCTGATCATCAGCTACCCGTTGCCACTGCTGTAGCCACCGTCGATTGCCAACCGTAGGGCGCATAACCTGGAACAGGTTATCCGCCAGCCCATAGTCGGCGCATAACGCTGGCGCGTTATGCGCCCTACGAAACGGTTGTTGCTGTGGGGCCGGCAATCCGCCGATCTCACCGACAACCGTAGGAGCGGCGGTGAATTCCCCGTAGGAGCGAGCTTGCTCGCGAACCGTGAGCAGCGCTCACGTCTGCATGCCGGAGCACAACGGCGCAGCCCAGAATCCAGCCCCAATAAAAAAGCCCCGACATGCCGGGGCTTTTTTGCGCTCAACTGGAGGACTATTGGCCAGCGGGCTTCTCGGCGTCTTCCGCCTCGATCTCTTCCAGCGCCAGTTCCAGGCCCCAGCTGGAGGCCTCCACCGGCTGGGTAGCCGCTGGCGGCGCAACCGGTGCCGGAGCCGCGGGCTTGGCCGCCGCGGGGGTGGCGGTGCTGCCGACGCTGCCCGGATTGTCCTTGTAGAGCTTGAGCTTGAGCCGCAGGTTGTTCGCCGAGTCAGCGTTCTTCACCGCCTCTTCCTCGCTGATCGCCCCCTCCACCGCCAGGTCGAACAGCGCCTGGTCGAAGGTCTGCATGCCCAGGGCGCGGGACTTGTCCATGATCTCCTTGATCAGGCTGAACTCGCCGCGCTTGATGATATCGCTGATGGTGGCGGTGCCCAGCAACACCTCCACCGCGGCGCGGCGCTTGCCGTCCTGGGTGCGCACCAGGCGCTGGGAGACGAATGCCTTGAGGTTGTTGCCCAGGTCGTTGAGCAGTTGCGGCCGGCGCTCTTCCGGGAAGAAGTTGATGATGCGGTCCAGCGCCTGGTTCGCGTTGTTCGCATGCAGCGTGGAGATCGCCAGGTGGCCGGTGTCGGCGAAGGCCAGGGCGTGCTCCATGGTCTCGCGGTCGCGAATCTCGCCGATCAGGATCACGTCCGGCGCCTGGCGCAGGGTGTTCTTCAGCGCGGCATGGAAGCTGCGGGTGTCCACGCCCACTTCGCGCTGGTTGATGATCGACTTGCGGTGCCGGTGCACGTACTCGATGGGGTCTTCGATGGTGATGATGTGGCCGCCGCTGTTGCGGTTGCGGTGATCGATCAGCGCCGCCAGGGAGGTGGACTTGCCCGAGCCGGTACCGCCGACGAAGAGCACCAGGCCACGCTTCTCCATGACCACCTTGAGCAGCACTTCCGGCAGCTTCAGGTCCTCGAACAACGGGATGTCCAGCTTGATGTTGCGCGCCACGATTGACACTTCATTGCGCTGCTTGAACAGGTTGATACGGAAGCGGCCGACACCGGGCACGGAAATCGCCAGATTCATCTCCAGCTCGCGGTCGAATTCCGCGCGCTGCTCCTCGTCCATCAGGCCGTAACCGATGCGGGCGACGTCGCCGGCCTTCATCGGTTCGTTGGTCAGCGGCTTGAGCACCCCGTTGAACTTGGCGCAGGGCGGCGCGCCGGTGGAGAGGTAAAGATCCGAACCGTCCTGGGTGGCCAGGATCTTGAGCATCGCTTGGATATCCATTGAACTGCATCCGTACGCAAGGTGGCGGCAGACGCTGTCTGTCAGCAGCGTCTTTAGAATAAGAATTTGCTCATTGACTCTAGGGAGCCCTCCTACACCAGACAATGCAACCCATCGGAAAATGCGACCTGATTCACTGCTCCCGTACAATGCCGCGCCAAACGCTTTCTCTTTTCAAGGAAACCAACATGCCCGTCGCCATGGCTCGCCATATCCTGGTCAAGACCGCCGCCGAAGCCGAGCAGATCAAGCAGCGCCTGGCCAAGGGCGAGGATTTCGCCGCCCTGGCGCGCAAGCATTCCACCTGCGCTTCGGGCAAGCGCGGCGGTGACCTGGGCGAGGTGCGCCCCGGCCAGATGGTGCGCAGCATCGACCAGGTGATCTTCAGGAAGCCGGTCGGCGTGGTCCACGGACCGGTAAAAAGCCAATTCGGCTACCATCTGGTCTACGTCTATTTTCGGGATTGAACGGCTATGACGCCGCAACAGATCGCCCGCTTCTGCCTGGAACTGCCCGGCGCCCGCGAAGACATCAAATGGGGCAGCAACCGGGTGTTCTCGGTGGCCGGCAACAAGATGTTCGCCATTCTCGACTTTCTCGACAGCGGCAATGGCGGCCTGGCCTTCAAGGTCGGCCCGGAACTGTTCCTGGGTTACGTCGACCGCCCCGGCATCCGCCCAGCGCCTTACCTGGCGCGGGCCTTCTGGATTTCCATGCAGCAGCCCTACCCCATGGCTGACGCCGAACTGCGCGAAGCGCTGACCCGCTCGCACCAGTTGGTGGTCGCCCGCCTGCCCAAGCGCCAACGCCTGGGCCTCGTGCTGGACGCGCCCTGATGCGCACGCTGGACTGGGAAGGCCTCTGGCACGCACCGGCAGCCAGCTGGGAGTCGCTGCAACTGGACGAGCATCGCGCCGAGAGCCAGTTGCGAGCGATCGACGAAGCCGGTGGACCGTCCTATCAACTCGACTACCAACTGGAGTGGGATGCGCAATGGCGACTGCGCAAGGCGCACTTCACCGTGGAGAGCGCTCGCGGCCTGCATCAACTGCAGCTGCTCAGCGATGGTGAAGGTCGTTGGCGGACTGCCGAAGGTGAGAACCTGACGGAGCTGGATGGCTGCCTGGACATCGACCTCTGGCCATCGCCCTTCACCAACACCTTCCCCATCCGCCGCCTGGGGCTCGCAGACGGCGAGCGCCACGAACTGACGGTGGTCTACCTGGAAGCGCCGCAGCTCAAGCCGGTGCGGATGCGCCAGGGCTATACCCGCATCGACGCACATCATTATCTGTACGAGAACCTCGAAGGCACCGACTTCAAGGCGCGGCTGACGGTGGATGACCAGGGGCTGGTGGTCGATTACCCAACCCTCTTCCGCCGGGTCTGACCTATAGAAACGCGCCGACTCCGGCGTAACCGGTTTCGTAGGAGCGGACCTTGTCCGCGAAATCCGACCGGCGCGCCCTGAACCATTTGGCGGAAAGCGAACCACTTCGCGGACAAGGTCCGCTCCTACATATGAGACACCAGCGGCGTAGGGCGCATAACCTGGAACAGGTTATCCGCCTCCCAGACGGCGGCGGATAACGCTGACTCGTTATTCGCCCTGCCGGCTGCCTCTCGGCAAAGGTAGTTCGTTAGCTAGCTTTCCTACAGGCAAACCACGGTCCATCATGTAGGGCCACTCGCCGTACCGAACCGCCGCAGATGTCCGCCCAGACCGCCCCCTCCACGTCCACCACCCTGCAGGTGGTGTCCGTTGTCCTGTTTACCTTCATCGCCTACCTGACCATCGGCATCCCGCTGGCCGTGTTGCCCGGCTACGTGCACAGCGACCTGGGCTTCGGCTCTGTGATGGCGGGCCTGGTGATCAGTATCCAGTACCTCGCCACCCTGCTCACCCGCCCCTACGCCGGCAAGGTGATCGACACCCTCGGCCCCAAGCGCGCGGTGCTCTACGGCATGCTCGGCTGCGCCGGCAGCGGCGCACTGATGCTCGGTTCCTGGGCGATGCAGGGTCTGCCGTGGCTCAGCCTCGGCCTGCTGATGGTCGCGCGGCTGGTGCTGGGCACCTCGGAAAGCCTGGTGGGCAGCGCCTCGATTGCCTGGGGTATCGATCGCGTCGGTGCGGCGAACACCGCCAAGGTGATTTCCTGGAACGGTATCGCCAGCTATGGCGCCCTGGCCATCGGCGCGCCGCTGGGCGTGCTGATGGTCGGCCAGCTCGGGTTGGCCAGCCTGGGTGGCAGCGTGGTCCTGCTGGCCGCGCTGGGTTTTGCCCTGGCCTGGCCGAAACGCGCGGCGGCGCTGGTGCATGGCGAGCGCATGCCCTTCCACCACGTGCTGGGCCGTGTCTTCCCCCACGGCATGGGCCTGGCGCTGGGCGGCATCGGTTTCGGCACCATCGCCACCTTCATCACCCTGTACTACGCCAGCCTCGGCTGGAAGGACGCCGTCTACTGTTTGACTGCTTTCGGCGGCTGCTTCATCGGCGCGCGCCTGCTGTTCGCCAATGCCATCAACCGCCATGGCGGCTTCCGCGTGGCCATTGCCTGCCTGTCGGTGGAAAGCCTCGGCCTGCTGCTGTTGTGGAACGCCCCGACACCCTGGATCGCCCTGGCCGGCGCGGCGCTGACCGGCTTCGGTTTCTCCCTGGTATTCCCCGCACTGGGCGTGGAAGCCGTCGGCCTGGTGCCCGCTTCCAACCGCGGCGCCGCGCTGGGTGCCTACTCGCTGTTCATCGACGTATCCCTGGGCGTCACCGGGCCGCTGATGGGCGCGGTGGCCAGCGGCTTCGGCTTCGGTTCGATCTTTCTCTGTGCCGCACTGGCGGCATTCAGCGGATTGATCCTCAGCCTCTGGCTGTACCAGCGCTCCTGATATCCGCCTGCACGCCCTGCGCGGCAATCCGTCGCGACGGCGGCCATTGCCGTCGAGCCGCCGCGATCCGGCGGCCAACGCCGCTGATCAGATCAGCATGACAGGAGCGTGACAGGGACTGGACGAAAAAGTTCGATCCTCTGTTATCATCCCGCGGCGCCGGGGCGACCACGCCCCGAATACAACCAAAAGAACATGCCAGCACAGAACTCCACCTACCCCGTTCACGCACTTCGGGGCGGAGAGCTTTTTTCTTTCTGTTCGCTGGCGCTGCACCGTTAAGGAATCAAGATGCTGAACCACCGGATCAGTCTGCTCGCACTGGGGATCCTCGCTTCGACCGCCGCCATGGCCGAAGACCAGTCCACCGCCAAGGGCTTCGTCGAAGACAGCCACCTGGACCTGTTCTTCCGCAACGCCTACATGAACCGTGACTACAAGCACGGTCGTGACGACAAGGCCGAGTGGGGCCAGGCCGCCACCGCCACCTTCACCTCCGGCTTCACCCAGGGCACCGTCGGCTTCGGCGTTGACGCGTTCGGCATGTACGCCCTGCGCCTGGACGGCGGCAAGGGCAAGAGCGGCGCCGCCGGCATCGACTTCTTCAAGCAGGGCGACAGCGGCGAAGCCGCCAACGACCTGGCCCGCGCCGGTGGTGCGGTGAAGGCTCGCTTCTCCAACACCGTGATCAAGTACGGTGACCAGATGCCGGCCCTGCCGGTACTCAGCTACGACAACTCCCGCCTGCTGCCGGAAAGCTTCACCGGCACCCTGATCACCTCCAAGGAGATCGAAGGCCTGGAGCTGAACGTCGGCCGCTTCACTTCGGAAACCCGCAAGAGCGCCGAAGGGCGTGACAGCGGCGGCCTGAAGCGCATCGACGTGTTCGGCGGCAGCTACAAGTTCACCGACAACTTCAGCGGCTCGCTGTACGGCTACGAGAGCGAAGACGTCGCTCGCAAGCAGTACATGAACCTGAACTACGTCATCCCGGTGGCCGACAAGCAGTCCCTGACCCTGGACTTCAACGGCTACCGCACCCGCGTCAACGAAGACTTCGCTGCCGACCACGGCATCGACGGCACCAAGAACACCATCTGGAGCCTGTCGGCCGCCTACAACATCGGCGCGCACACCTTCATGGTCGCGCACCAGCGCAACAACGGCGACTCCGGCTACAACTACGGCTGGTACCAGAACCAGGGCGGCCTGGGCGATGGCGGCACCACCATCTGGCTGGCCAACTCCTACTGGTCGGACTTCAACGGCGAGGACGAGCGCTCCTGGCAGGGCAGCTACAGCCTGGACTTCTCCGAGTACGGCGTACCGGGCCTGAGCTACACAGTGGCCTATGTCTACGGCGACAACATCAAGACCGCCGAGACCAGCAACGGCAAAGAGCGCGAAATCTTCAACCAGCTGAAGTACGTGGTACCGAGCGGCCCGGCCAAGGACCTGTCGGTCAAGCTGCGCGGTTCCTGGCTGCGCGTGTCCAACGACGCCCGCTCCTACAACGACGACGGCAACGAAGTGCGCGTCTTCGTCGAGTACCCGGTCAACATCTTCTGATGACCTGACCCGGCTCGAAAAAACGCCCCGTGGCAGCGATGCCACGGGGCGTTTTTCATTGCCGGCGCTGGCTACTCCAGGCCACGTCGCCGTGACAACCCCGGCAGCGGCGGCAAGGCCATGCGCAGGATATGCAGGCACACCAGCAGGATCACCCCGCCCGCCAGCAGCGAACCGACGCGCTGGGCAGGTTCCAGGGTCTCATTGAGGGTATTGAGGAACAGCATGGCACTGCCGCCGAGCAGGCAGGCGAGCAGGAAAGTGCAGAGGATGTAGATCTTCAGCGTCAACAGACGCCAGTGCCAGCGCATGCGACGACGCGCGGGCACTTCATCGCGGGGAAGTTGCGGCATGTTCCCTTGCCTCCTGACCGGTTTCTGACGGGCTCACGCAACAGCGGAATGCGACGTCGAGATAGTGGCAGGATGCTAGCTATGAGAAATCAAAATGCCAAGGTGCGCAGCGCAGGATCACCCTGTTCCGGGCCGCACACCGATGAACGGCAGGCTCAGCGCACCACGCTGTTGATGTCATGGCGGTTGAGCGAGGTGCGCATTTCCTCGTACCACTCGGGGATCACGTCCTTGAGCCGCTCCTTGGCGTCTTCCAGCTTGAACGGCTGGGTGTAGCGCTTCTTGCGGTAGGAATAGATGTAGTAGGTGCCGTCGCGGTAGAGGATGCGGTCGAAGGTGTAGAAGCCGATGTGTGTGCCGTTGCAACGCGCGGTCAGCACCATGTCGCCCTCTTCGTAAGGCAGCACGCCCTCGGCGCATTCGTAGGTGAAGAACTCGCGCACGTCGTCCCAGTCCACGCCGTCGCTGCTGGCGTGCAGGAAGGCCTCGGCCTTCTCTTCGGAATCGTCGGAGTGGTCGCTGTACCAGATGAACAGCGGGATGCTCTGGTTGGTCTCGTCGCCCAGCCAGCTCTCGCCGTCCAGGTACTGCGCGCTGCGCGCCAGGCTGGCCTGCACACGACGATGGCTCTGGCGGTACTCCTCCAGTTGCTCGTCGAAGGCCGGGGCATCTTCACCCAGCACAACGCCTTCCATGCCCTTGATCTCCGTGGCGCGCGCCAGGTAATCGGCATACAGCGCCGCGTCCTGGATCACCGTGCAGGTATCGCGGGTCAGGCTCAGGCCGACCTCGGTGAAGTTGGCGCTGCCCAGGATCACCACGTCCGGCTCCACCAGGATCAGCTTCCAGTGCACGCTGTTCTGCGCACGGAAATCCACGTGCAGGGTGACGCCGGCGCCGCAGTCGCGGACGCAGAAATCGATGAAGTCCGGTGAGGTGAAGGAGTTGATGGTGCCCACCAGCAGGTCGAGGCGGTTGCCTTTCTCCACCAGGGTTTCGATCAGCGACTCGGTTTCACTGGCGGAGGCCGAGACGACGGTGATCAGCTTGCCGCTGAGCTGCTCCAGGTACTGCTTGAGCGATTTTTGAGCGTTAAGGATTTTCATACAGCCCCCACCAGAATTCTGAACACCGAATTCTGCTGCAGGACACTGGCGGGTTTCAACTGTCGGCTGTGCCATACGCCCATGAACCGGGCGCTGCAGCGGCAAAACATGCAAGGCGGGTCGCTGCTGTGGCATAATAGGCGGCTTTGTCAGGTCGCCTCCGAGCGCCGCCTTCCCTGCCCGCCCGCGCCGCTCGCGCCCGGCGCGCATCATGTTCCAGCCAAGGGTTACCCAGTTGATTTCAACCGCCAACATAACCATGCAGTTCGGCGCTAAACCGCTGTTCGAAAACGTCTCCGTCAAGTTCGGCAACGGCAACCGCTACGGCCTGATCGGCGCCAACGGTTGCGGCAAGTCCACCTTCATGAAGATTCTCGGCGGTGAACTGGAGCCATCCAGCGGCCAGGTGATGCTGGAGAACGGCGTGCGCCTGGGCAAGCTGCGCCAGGACCAGTTCGCCTACGAAGACTTCAGCGTGATCGACACCGTGATCATGGGCCACGAGGAACTGTGGAAGGTCAAGGCCGAGCGCGATCGCATCTACTCCCTGCCGGAGATGAGCGAGGAAGACGGCATGGCCGTGGCCGAGCTGGAAGTGCAGTTCGCCGAGTTCGACGGCTACACCGCCGAATCCCGTGCCGGTGAGCTGCTGCTGGGCCTGGGCATTCCGCTGGACCAGCACTTCGGCCCGATGAGCGCCGTCGCTCCGGGCTGGAAACTGCGCGTGCTGCTGGCCCAGGCGCTGTTCTCCGATCCGGACCTGCTGCTGCTCGACGAGCCGACCAACCACCTGGACATCAACACCATCCGCTGGCTGGAAAACATCATCACGGCGCGTAACAGCACCATGATCATCATTTCCCACGACCGTCACTTCCTGAACAGCGTCTGCACCCACATGGCCGACCTGGACTACGGTGAGCTGCGCCTGTTCCCGGGCAACTACGACGAGTACATGACCGCGGCCGAACAGGCCCGCGAGCGCCTGCTGTCGGACAACGCCAAGAAGAAAGCCCAGATCGCCGAGCTGCAGACCTTCGTCAGCCGCTTCTCGGCCAACGCCTCCAAGGCCAAGCAGGCCACCAGCCGCGCGCGCCAGATCGACAAGATCCAGCTGGAAGAGGTCAAGCCGTCCAGCCGCGTCAGCCCGTTCATCCGCTTCGAACAGCACAAGAAGCTGCACCGCCAGGCAGTGACCCTGGAGAAGATCAGCCAGGGCTTCGACGGTACCGCACTGTTCAAGAACCTGAGCATGCAGGTGGAAGCCGGCGAGCGCATCGCCATCATCGGCCCCAACGGCATCGGCAAGACCACCCTGCTGCGCACCCTGGTGGGCGACATGGCGCCCACCGCCGGTGAAGTGAAGTGGACCGACAGCGCCGACGTCGGCTACTTCGCCCAGGACCACGCCGAGGACTTCGAGGACGACTACAACCTGTTCGACTGGATGGCCCAGTGGACCCAGGGTGGCGAGCAGCTGGTGCGCGGCACCCTCGGCCGCATGCTGTTCTCCAACGACGACATCAAGAAGTCGGTGAAGGTGATCTCCGGTGGTGAACAGGGCCGCATGCTGTTCGGCAAGCTGATCCTCAAGCGCCCCAACGTGCTGGTGATGGACGAGCCGACCAACCACCTGGACATGGAATCCATCGAGGCGCTCAACCTCGCACTGGAGAACTATCCGGGCACGCTGATCTTCGTCAGCCACGACCGCGAGTTCGTGTCCTCCCTGGCCACCCGCATCATCGAGCTGTCGGAAAACGGCGTGACCGACTTCAGCGGCAGCTACGATGACTACCTGCGCAGCCAGGGCGTGATCGTTTGATCTCTCTCTGCGCGCAATGAAAAAGCCCCGCCAAGTGCGGGGCTTTTTCTTGGGTTCCCTGTCGCAGCGAGCTTGCCCGCGAACCAGGGCAGGCGCTGGGGCGGCAGCGAAACGATCGCGGGCGGAGTCCGCTCCTACGCTCCAGGCGAGAACGGTGCCGGCTGACGCAGGAGCGGACTCCGTCCGCGATGGCTCCCCGGCCACGCCCAGGCCAAGGCGTGCGCTCCAGGAAACGCCCCGATTCAGATCGGCGGAGCCGAACGCAGCATCACCGACTTCAGCGCGAAGGCCGACTTGATCCCCGCCACGCCGGGAATCTGCGTCAGGGTGTTGGTCAGGAACAGCTGGTACGCCGACAGGTCCTTCACCACCACCCGCAGCATGTAGTCGGCGTCGCCGGTCATCTGGAAGCAGCTCATCACCTGGGGCGCCTGGACGATGCGTTCTTCGAACCGGGCGAGGTAGTCGCCGGTCTGTTTTTCCAGGGACACCGAGACGAACACGCTCATGCCGCCGGACAGGCGTTCTTCATCGAGCCGCGCGAAATAGCCCTGGATGTACTGCTCTTCCTCCAGGCGGCGCACCCGGCGAAGGGTCGGGGTCAGCGACAGGCCGATGTTCTGCGCCAGGTCGCGCCAGGACAGGCGGCCGTCATCGGCCAGGGCGCGGAGGATTTTCAGGTCGGTGCGGTCAAGGTCAGCCATTTTCCGTCGTACTACTCAGTGCTGTTTTTATAGTTCAAACACACTAATCCTGAAGCTTACAGCTAGTCAATTTGGAGCAAAAAACCACTCGGTCACACCTATACTGAAACCACAACTACAACAACCGAGGACCTCACCATGAGTGATGTCACCCCCCGCCACGCGACCCCGCGCGGCACCCGCACCGTAGCCCTACCCGGCCGGGTGCGCCCGCCAGGCATGGCCGCTTCCGTCTGCTGATCCACACCCACGATCACAACTGGAGACCCGCCATGACCGATTACGCCCCACTCCGCCTGCACGTCCCCGAACCCACCGGGCGCCCGGGCTGCAAGACCGACTTCTCCTACCTGCACCTGTCGCCCGCCGGCGAGGTGCGCAAACCCGACATCGACGTGGAACCGGCACAGACCACCGACCTGGCCTTCAGCCTGGTGCGCGTGCTCGACGCGGACGGCAAGGCCGTCGGCCCCTGGGCCCCGGAGCTGAGTCACGAGCAGCTGCTGCGCGGCATGCGCCTGATGCTCAAGACACGCCTCTTCGACGCGCGCATGCTCACCGCCCAGCGCCAGAAGAAGATGTCCTTCTACATGCAGTGCCTGGGTGAAGAGGCCATCGCCACCGCCCACACCATGGCCCTGCGCGACGGCGACATGACCTTCCCGACCTACCGTCAGCAAGGCATCCTGATCACCCGCGATTACCCGCTGAAAGACATGATCTGCCAGCTGCTCTCCAACGAGCAGGACCCGCTCAAGGGCCGCCAGCTGCCGATCATGTACTCCAGCCGCGAGAAGGGTTTCTTCTCGATTTCCGGCAACCTCGCCACCCAGTTCATCCAGGCCGTCGGCTGGGGCATGGCCTCGGCGATCAAGGGCGATACGAAGATTTCCTCCGCCTGGATCGGCGACGGCGCCACCGCCGAATCCGACTTCCACACCGCCCTCACCTTCGCCCACGTCTACCGCGCGCCGGTGATCCTCAACGTGGTCAACAACCAGTGGGCGATCTCCACCTTCCAGGCCATCGCCGGCGGTGAAGGCACCACCTTCGCCAACCGTGGCGTGGGTTGCGGCATCGCCTCGCTACGGGTCGACGGCAACGACTTCCTCGCCGTCTACGCCGCCTCGCAGTGGGCCGCCGAGCGCGCCCGCCGTGGCCATGGCCCGAGCCTGATCGAGTGGGTCACCTATCGCGCCGGCCCGCACTCCACCTCGGACGATCCGTCCAAGTACCGTCCCGCCGACGATGCGGAGAACTTCCCCCTGGGCGACCCCATCGCCCGCCTCAAGCAGCACCTGATCGGCCTCGGCATCTGGTCCGAGGAGCAGCAGGAAGCGCTGAAGAAGGAGCTGGAAGCCGAAGTGATCGCCGCGCAGAAAGAGGCCGAGCGCCACGGCTCCCTGGTGGACGGCCACGTGTTCAGCGCCGCCAACCTGTTCGACGACGTCTACAAGGACCTGCCGGAACACCTGCGCCGGCAGCGCCAGGAGCTTGGGGTATGAATGCCATGAACCCGCAACACGAGAACGCCCAGGCGGTCACCAGCATGACCATGATCCAGGCGCTGCGCTCGGCCATGGACGTGATGCTCGAGCGCGACGACAACGTCGTGGTGTTCGGCCAGGACGTCGGCTACTTCGGCGGCGTGTTCCGCTGCACCGAGGGCCTGCAGAAGAAGTACGGCACCTCGCGGGTGTTCGATGCGCCGATCTCCGAGAGCGGCATCATCGGCGCCGCCGTCGGCATGGGCGCCTACGGTCTGCGCCCGGTGGTGGAAATCCAGTTCGCCGACTACGTCTACCCGGCCACCGACCAGTTGGTCTCGGAAGCCGCGCGCATCCGCTACCGCTCGGTCAACGACTTCACCGTGCCCATGGTGGTCCGCATGCCCTGCGGCGGCGGCATCTACGGCGGGCAGACCCACAGCCAGAGCCCGGAAGCGATGTTCACCCAGGTCTGCGGCCTGCGCACCGTCATGCCCTCCAACCCGTACGACGCCAAGGGCCTGCTGATCGCCTGCATCGAGAACGACGACCCGGTGATCTTCCTCGAACCCAAGCGCCTGTATAACGGCCCGTTCGACGGCCACCACGACCGCCCGGTGACGCCCTGGTCCAAGCACCCCGCCAGCCAGGTGCCGGAGGGTTACTACAGCGTGCCGCTGGACAAGGCGGCCATCGCCCGCCCCGGCTCCGAACTGACCGTGCTGACCTACGGCACCACCGTCTACGTGGCCCAGACCGCCGCCGAGGAAACCGGCATCGACGCCGAGATCATCGACCTGCGCAGCCTCTGGCCGCTGGACCTGGACACCATCGTCGAGTCGGTGAAGAAGACCGGCCGCTGCGTCATCGTCCACGAAGCCACCCGCACCTGCGGCTACGGCGCCGAGCTGATGTCACTGGTGCAGGAAAACTGCTTCCACCACCTCGAAGCGCCGATTGCCCGCGTCACCGGTTGGGACACGCCCTACCCGCACGCCCAGGAATGGGACTACTTCCCCGGCCCCGCCCGCGTCGGCGCGGCCTTCAAGCGCGCCATGGAGGTCTGAATGGGCACTCACGTCATCAAGATGCCGGACATCGGCGAAGGCATCGCCGAGGTCGAGCTGGTGGAGTGGCATGTCCAGGTCGGCGACGAGGTCCACGAGGACCAGCTGCTGGCGGAAGTCATGACCGACAAGGCCACGGTGGAAATCCCCTCGCCGGTAGCCGGCAAGATCCTCGCCCTGGGCGGCGTGCCCGGCCAGGTGATGGCCGTGGGCGGCGAGCTGATCCGTCTGGAAGTGGAAGGCCACGGCAACCATCGCGAAGCCGCACAGCCGAAAGCCCAGGAACAGGCCCCGCCGCCGAAGGCGGAAGCCAAGCCCGCCGCCGTCGCCGAAGCACCAAAACCCGCGCCGCGTGTCGAGAGCAAACCCGTTGCCCCGGCCGCACGCCCTGCCACGATTGCCGCCCCGCGCCGCGCGCCGGGTGAAAAACCGCTGGCCTCGCCGGCAGTGCGCCAGCGTGCCCGCGACCTGGGCGTGGAGCTGCAGTTCGTCCAGGGCAGCGGCCCGGCCGGGCGCATACTGCGCGAAGACCTGGAGCACTTCCTCGAACACGGCGGCGCGACCATCGCCTCCGGCTACGCCGCACGCCACGACGAGCACCAGATCCCGGTGATCGGCCTGCGCCGCAAGATCGCGCAGAAGATGGCCGAGGCCAAGCGGCGCATCCCGCACTTCAGCTACGTCGAGGAAATCGACGTCACCGACCTGGAAGACCTGCGCGTCCACCTCAACGCCAAGCACAGCGCGGCGCGCGGCAAGCTCACCCTGCTGCCCTTCATCGCCCGCGCCATGGTCGTCGCCCTGCGCGACTTCCCGCAGCTCAATGCGCGCTACGACGATGATGCCGACGTGATCACCCGCTACGGCGCCGTGCACCTGGGCGTCGCCACCCAGAGCGACAATGGCCTGATGGTGCCGGTGCTGCGCAACGCCGAATCGCGCGACCTGTGGGGCAATGCCGCGGAAGTGGCGCGTCTCGCCGAAGCCGCGCGCCACGGCAAGGCCAGCCGCGAGGAACTGTCCGGCTCGACCATCACCCTGAGCAGCCTCGGCGCCCTGGGCGGCATCGTCAGCACGCCGGTGATCAACTACCCGGAAGTGGCCATCGTCGGGGTCAACCGCATGGTCGAGCGGCCCATGGTGATCAACGGGCAGATCGTCGTGCGCAAGATGATGAACCTGTCCTCGTCCTTCGATCACCGCGTGGTCGACGGCATGGACGCAGCGGCCTTCATCCAGGCCGTGCGCGCCCTGCTCGAACATCCCGCCACCCTGTTCATCGATTGACCCAAGGCCGCTGACATGAAACAGAACCAGACTCTCGAAACCACCCTGCTGGTGATCGGTGGCGGCCCCGGCGGCTACGTCGCAGCCATCCGCGCCGGCCAGCTGGGCATCCGCACCGTGCTGGTGGAAGGCGCGGCCCTGGGCGGCACCTGCCTGAACATCGGCTGCATCCCGTCCAAGGCGCTGATCCACGCCGCCGAGGAATACCTCAAGGCCCGCGAGTTCGCCGGCAAGTCGCCGCTGGGCATCAGCGTGCAGGCGCCGAGCATCGACATCCAGCGCACCGTGGAATGGAAGGACGGCATCGTCGACCGCCTGACCACCGGCGTCGCCGCGCTGCTGAAGAAGCACGGCGTCACCGTGGTCAACGGCTGGGCGAAGATCGTCGACGGCAAGACCGTCGAGGTCGAGCTGGCCGAAGGCGGCACCCAGCACATTCATACCGAGCACCTGCTGCTGGCAGCCGGTTCGAAATCCGTCGAGCTGCCCTTCCTGCCGGTGGGCGGCAACGTGATTTCCTCCACCGAAGCCCTGGCGCCGAAGGCACTGCCCAAGCGCCTGGCGGTCGTCGGTGGCGGCTACATCGGCCTGGAGCTGGGCACCGCGTACCGCAAGCTGGGCGTCGAAGTCACGGTGGTGGAAGCGCAGCCGCGCATCCTGCCGACCTACGACGAGGAACTGACCAAACCGGTGGCCAACGCCCTGCGCAAGCTGGGCATCGAGCTGTACCTGGGCCACAGCGTGATGGGCCTGGAGCCGGACGGCAAAGGCCTGCGCGTGCAGGATGGCGCCGGCTCGCAGCGGGTGATCGAGACCGACCAGGTGCTGGTCGCCGTTGGCCGCCACCCCAACACCAGCGGCTGGGGACTGGAAACCCTGCGCCTGGACATGAATGGCCGCGCCGTGCAGATCGACGACCAGTGCCGCACCTCCATGCGCGATGTCTGGGCTATCGGCGACATCGCCGGCGAGCCCATGCTGGCCCACCGCGCCATGGCCCAGGGCGAGATGGTCGCGGAGATCATCGCCGGCAGGCGCCGCGCCTTCACCCCCACGGCGATCCCGGCGGTGTGCTTCACCGATCCGGAAGTGGTGGTGGTCGGTCTCTCCCCGGAGCAGGCCCAGGCCGCCGGCCATGAAGTGATCACCGCGAACTTCCCGTTCGCCGCCAACGGCCGTGCCATGACCCTGGAATCGGGCGACGGCTTCGTCCGCGTGGTGGCGCGTCAGGACAACCACCTGATCCTCGGCTGGCAGGCCGTGGGCAAGGCGGTGTCGGAGCTGTCCACGGCGTTCGTGCAGTCCCTGGAAATGGGCGCCTGCCTGGAAGACATCGCCGGCACCATCCACGCCCACCCGACCCTTGGCGAAGCGGTGCAGGAAGCTGCGCTGCGTGCGCTGGGGCATGCCTTGCATGTCTGAAGCCTGATCTCTCCAAAGGGAAAGGCCTCCCGGCTTCCCCCTCCTGACCCGCCGCTTGGCGGGTCTTTTTTTGCCGGCCGATCGTAGGGCGCATAACCCGGAACGGGTTATCCGCCGTTGCCCTGGCGGCGGATAACGCTGGCGCGTTATGCGCCCTACGTCCTTGATCGAATCCGTAGGAGCGGATTCATCCGCGATGTCTTCACAGCGAATGCCGATCGCGGACGGAGTCCGCTCCTACGCGCTGTGGTCGATCACCGCACGGATTGTGAATGTGCCAATGCAGCCAAAGGCGTCTATCAACGCACGGGTTCGCTGAGGATGCCTGCATGATGACCGCATCAACAGGTCCTAATCCGGCAAGATCCGCTGATCCCAAGCTACATTGCTTAAATTAACCATTTGGTACATTTTGCTCCGACAGGCCCTTCCTTTCCGGCCATACAAAAACAACGGAGCCAACCTCATGCCTCACTCCCTGCTCGTGCTCAACGGGCCGAACCTCAATCTGCTGGGCACCCGCGAGCCGGCCACCTACGGCCACGAAACCCTCGACGACCTCGCTGCGCTCTGCCAGCGCACCGGCGCCGAGAACGGCCTGGAAATCGACTTCCGCCAGACCAACCACGAAGGCCAGCTGATCGACTGGATCCACCAGGCGCGTGGCCGCTGTGTCGGCATCCTGATCAACCCGGCCGCCTGGACCCACACCTCAGTGGCCATCCGCGATGCGCTGGCCGCCGTGGAGCTGCCGGTGATCGAAGTGCACCTTTCCAACGTGCACCGACGCGAAGAATTCCGTCATCACTCTTTCGTCTCCGGGATCGCCGTTGGCGTGATCGCCGGGCTGGGCAGCGATGGCTACCGCGCCGGTATCCAGCACTTCGCCAAGCGGCTGCAGGAGTGAGTTCCATGAGCGAATACCGCACCGTGCTGGCCGGCCTGATCGGCGCCGGCATCCAGGCTTCGCGCACCCCGGCGCTGCACGAACGCGAAGGCGACGCCCAGGGGCTGCGCTATCTCTATCGACTGATCGACCTGGACACCCTCGGCGTCGATGCCGGCGCCCTGCCCGATCTGCTCGCCGCCGCCGAGCGCATGGGCTACACCGGGCTGAACATCACCTTTCCCTGCAAGCAGGCGGTGATGCCACTGTTGCACGAGCTATCCGACGAGGCGCGCGGCATCGGTGCGGTGAACACCGTGGTGCTGCGCGATGGCCGGCGCATCGGCCACAACACCGACTGCCTGGGCTTCGCCGAAGGCTTCCGGCGCAACCTCAGCGATGCGCCTAGGGCGTGCGTGGTGCAACTGGGCGCCGGCGGCGCAGGCGCGGCGGTGGCCCATGCGCTGCTCAGCGAAGGCGTGGCACAACTGACGATCTTCGACGTGGACCTGGCTCGCGCCCAGGCGCTGGTGGACAACCTCAACGCGCATTTCGGCGGCCAGCGTGCGTGGGCCGGCCATGATCTGGCCGGCGCGATTGCCGAGGCGGACGGGCTGGTCAACACCACCCCGGTGGGCATGGCCAAGCTGCCCGGCGCGCCGCTGCCGCTGGAGCTGCTGCACCCGCGCCTGTGGGTGGCGGAGATCATCTACTTCCCGTTGGAAACCGAACTGCTTCGGCACGCCCGCTGCCTCGGCTGCCGCACGCTGGATGGCGGCAACATGGCGGTGTTCCAGGCGGTGAAGGCGTTCGAGTTGTTCAGTGGCATGGAAGCGAACGCGCAGCGGATGCTGACGCATTTCAGCGCGATGTAAGCGGGTGTCATGGAGCGCTGCCCGGTGATGGGTATCGCTGCGCTCCAGCCCATCCTACTCAGCGGTCAGCCGGCAATGGTGGAGCGGCTGGCTGACCCGAGAAGGCTCAGAGCAGCGATTTGCCCTGGCTGAGTACCTTGTCGCAGACCTGTTTGGTGACCTTCTCCTTCAGGCCGCTGCCGGACAGGTCCAGGCTCTTGCCATCGCTGCCGGTGAGGATGCCCTTGGCGCCGTCCTTGTAGCCGCTGTCGCTGGTGGTGGTGTTGCCGGGCAGCTTGCCCAGCAGCTTGTCCTTCACCTGGGTCGCGGCGTCGGCATTGAGGTAGTTGTTCTTCGCGCAGTACTCCAGCAGCCCGGCGACGTTGCCGCTGCTGCTGGACGACACCGAGGACAGGTTGCCCAGGCCGCCCAGGCTGCCGGCAACGTCTCCCAGGGAGGCGGCATGGGCCAGCGACCAGGGCAACAGGCTGGCAGCGAAGACGGCGGGAAGCAGCTTGCGAGGATTCATGGGACTCTCCTTGAGCAAAGGTGCAGTGAAACGATCACTGCGAGTGTAGTCGCCACCCGCGCCAATCGACTCAATAGCCGACCGACTTGAGCACCTCGTCGACGTCCCGGCTCGGCGGCCGACCGAGGAAGGTCAGCAGATGGTCGGTACGGTTGGTGAAGAAGCCGTCCACCCCGGCCTGGGTGAGCTTGTCGAAGTCCACCGCGTCATCCACGGTGTAGGCATGGACGAACAGCCCGCGCTCGTGGGCGGCCTGGTTCATCCAGGGTTGCACCAGATCCATGTAGCTCTGGTCGCCGCGCGCCGTCAGGGTTGCCGACGGGCCGGTGCCCAGGGCGCCATGGGCCTTGGCCCAGTCCAGCCAGGCGAAGAATTCGTCCTTGGATTTCACTTCCTGGCGGGCGTAGAAGTCGGCTTTGAGCTTTTCGCCGGACTGGGCGAAGGGGGTCGGGCTCTTCGCCGCGATGTAGCCGTCTCCGGTCCACAGCAGCAGTATCTTCGGCACCTTCGGCATGCTCTTGTGCAGCAGTTCCAGGCTGCTCTTCTCGAAGGTCTGCAGGACGATCCTGCCCTGGGGCGCGCCGTCGGCGTCCAGCCAGCCGCGGTTTTCCAGGACCTTGCGCAGGTCCTCCTCGATACCGGGGAACTGCCCCGGCGCCTTGGTCTCCAGGTACAGGCCGGGCGTCTCGCCGCCGCCTTCGGCGATGTCGATCATCTCCTCGAGGGTGAGGATGCGCAGGCCCACGTACTTGGCGCGCGCCCGCTCGGGATAGGCCTGGTTGAACCAGCTGCCGGCGTCCAGGCGCTTGAGCTCGGCCAGGGTGAACTTGCTGATCGGGTCCTTCTCGCGGCCGGGGAAGACCTTGGCCACGTCGGTGGTGCGCTCCAGGGTGTCGTCGTGCAGGGCCACCAGCACGCCGTCTTTCGTACGCTGCAGGTCCGCTTCCAGGTAATCCGCGCCCAGATCGCGGGCGGCGAGATAGGCCGGAGCGGTCTCCTCCGGCGCGTCGTGGGAGGCGCCGCGGTGGGCGATCACCGTGGGCCAGGGCACGCCGGCTGCCGCGCTCAGGGCGCGGCCGGGAGACTCTTCGGCGGCAACGGCAAGGCTAGCGCAAGCCAGGGTGAGACTGCCCAGTACAGCGATGAGACGACGGCGCATAGGCGGAACCCCTTCGATCGATGACGGCCAAGCGGGCCAGTCTGGCGCAGCAGCGTGAAGCTTGTGCGACCAGGCGCGAAGAAAAGCGGCAACAGCACAGGAGCATAAGATCTTTCGAGCATAGGACCCTGCCCGTCCCGCGCAATTCCCTCGGTATTGCCCGCCATGAAAAAGCCCGCGGACGATCGCTCGTTCGCGGGCTCTGGCTCACCCCTGGCCGATCAGCGCGGCAGGTCGAAGCGGTCGAGGTTCATCACCTTGGTCCAGGCCTTGACGAAGTCACGCACGAACTTGCCTTCGCCGTCCGAGCAGCCGTAGACCTCCGACAGTGCGCGCAGCTGCGAGTTGGAGCCCAGCAGCAGGTCGATGCGGCTGCCGGTCCACTTCGCCTCACCGGTCTTGCGGTCACGCCCTTCGAACTGGTCGTTGTCCGCCGAGGTCGGCTTCCACACAGTGCCCATGTCCAGCAGGTTGACGAAGAAGTCGTTGCTCAGCGTACCCGGGCGCTCGGTGAGCACGCCGTTCTGCGAGCCGCCGGTGTTGGCGCCGAGCACGCGCAGGCCGCCGATCAGCACGGTGACTTCCGGCCCGGTCAGCGTCAGCAGCTGCGCCTTGTCGATCAGCAGCGCTTCGGCGGGCACGGCGAACTTGGCCTTCTGGAAGTTGCGGAAACCATCGGCCACCGGCTCCAGCATGCCTACCGAGTGCACGTCGGTCTGTTCCTGGCTGGCGTCCATGCGGCCGGGGGCAAACGGCACGCTCACCTGGTGACCGCCCTTGCGCGCCGCCTCTTCCACGCCGGCATCGCCAGCCAGGACGATCAGGTCGGCCAGGGAGATTTTCTTGCCGCCGGTGGCGGATGCGTTGAACTCGGACTGGATTTCACCCAGCACACCGAGCACCTTGGCCAGCTGTTCGGGCTGGTTCACCGGCCAATCCTTCTGCGGCGCCAGGCGGATGCGTGCGCCGTTGGCGCCGCCGCGCTTGTCCGAGCCGCGGAAGGTCGAGGCCGAGGCCCAGGCGGTGGAGACCAGCTCGGCAACCGACAGCCCCGAAGCCAGCACCTTGGCCTTGAGCGCGGCAATGTCCTGTTCGTCCACCAGCGGATGGTCGACCGCCGGGATCGGGTCCTGCCAGACCAGCTCCTCGGCCGGCACTTCCGGGCCCAGGTAGCGGGCGCGCGGGCCCATGTCGCGGTGGGTCAGCTTGAACCAGGCACGGGCGAAGGCGTCAGCGAAGGCGTCCGGGTCTTCGTAGAAGCGCCGGGCAATCTTCTCGTAGGCCGGGTCGACGCGCAGCGAGATGTCGGTGGTGAGCATCGACGGCGCGCGGCGCTTGGATTTGTCGTGGGCATCGGGAACGCTGTTGGCCCCCGCACCGTTCTTCGGCTGCCACTGGTGGGCGCCGGCCGGGCTCTTGGTCAGTTCCCATTCGTAGCCGAACAGGTTCCAGAAGAAGTTGTTGCTCCAGCGCGTGGGCGTGGACGTCCAGGTGACTTCCAGGCCGCTGGTGATGGCGTCGCCACCGGAGCCGCTGCCGAAGCTGCTGACCCAACCCAGGCCCTGGTTCTCCAGGCCGCCGGCTTCCGGGTCGGCGCCGACGTTGTCCGCCGGGCCGGCGCCGTGGGTCTTGCCGAAGGTGTGGCCGCCGGCGATCAGGGCGACGGTTTCCTCGTCGTCCATGGCCATGCGCGCGAAGGTCTCGCGGATGTCACGGGCGGCAGCCACCGGGTCGGGGTTGCCGTTGGGGCCTTCGGGGTTCACGTAGATCAGGCCCATCTGCACGGCGGCCAGGGGGTTCTCCAGGTCACGCTCGCCGGTGTAGCGCTTGTCGCCGCCCAGCCAGGTGGTCTCCTCGCCCCAGTACACGTCCATGTCCGGTTCCCAGACGTCCTCGCGGCCACCGGCGAAGCCGAACGTCTTGAAGCCCATGGATTCCAGGGCGACGTTGCCGGTGAGGACGATCAGGTCGGCCCAGGACAGCCTGGCGCCGTACTTCTGCTTGATCGGCCAGATCAGCCGGCGCGCCTTGTCCAGGCTGACGTTGTCCGGCCAGCTGTTGAGCGGCGCGAAGCGCTGCTGGCCACGCCCGGCGCCGCCCCGGCCATCGCCGATGCGGTAGGTGCCGGCGGCGTGCCAGGCCATGCGGATGAACAGTGGGCCGTAGTGACCGAAGTCGGCCGGCCACCAGTCCTGGGAATTGGTCATCACGGCGCGCAGGTCGGCCTTGACCGCTTCCAGATCGAGGGTCTTGAAGGCCTCGGCGTAGTTGAAGTCCGCACCCATGGGGTTGGACCTGGAAGAATGCTGGTGCAGCAGGTCCAGCCTCAGCTGGTTGGGCCACCAGTCACGGTTCGATGTGCCACCACCAGCGGTCTGGTGGAACGGGCAGCTACCTTTGCTTTCTTCACTCATTGCAGGCTCCTTGTGGGCGCCTATCGCTGGCGCCTTGTAATCGCACAACCCATCAGAAGATAGATCAAACGGGACGGGCTGCTATTGCAGTTTTCGATGGGCAGCAGCGGTAAAAGGCTATCGATGGGGAGACCGCCTGATGCGGGTTGGGGACGGGCAGTGCAGGAGCGAGCTTGCTCGCGAACCGGTCAGTCCGCTGCGGACGTGAAATCTATCGCGGACGGAGTCCGCTCCTACGGCCCAGGGAGGCGCCAGTGCGTGCCGCGCCTCCGTCCGCGATGGATATCCCCCCTCTTCGCGGGCCAATCGGCCGCAGAACGTAGGATGGGTGGAGCGCAGCGATACCCATGCTGTCGGTGTTGCCACCATTGATGGGTATCGCTGCGCTCCACACCATCCTACGGTGAGCATTCCCTGGGTCAGAAGGCGAAGCAGGAACAGCCGAAAGCGCCCCAGAAGCCTTGGAAATCGCTCACCGGCACGCTCGACTGGCGCGCACGCTCATGGCTGTGGCCATGCACGCCGCAGGAGCCGACGCACTGGTGCACGACCTGCTGCAACGGCGCCTGCGGGCGCCAGTGGCCGGGGACCATGGCCACCGGCGACCACTCCGGCACCACCGGGATGCTCGGCGGGGCCAGCTTGTCGAACTCGCGGTCGCCGTGGACGATCTTGCCGCCGACCACGGTGAGCACAGACTCGATGGTCTTGATCGCCTCTTCCTCGACGCTGAAGAAATCCTCCGAGAGCACCGCCAGGTCCGCCAACTGGCCGGCCTTGAGCATGCCCTTCTTGCCCTGCTCGCTGGAGAACCAGGCGCTGCCGTGGGTGAACAGCTGGATCGCCACCTCGCGGGACAGGCCTTCCGGGTACAGGCTCAGGCCACCGACGGTCTTGCCGCTGACCATCCAGTACAGCGAGGTCCAGGGGTTGTAGCTGGACACGCGGGTAGCATCGGTGCCGGCCCCCACCGGCACACCTTCGGCCAGCATGCGCTTGATCGGCGGCGTGGCTTCGGCGGCCTGCTTGCCGTAGCGGTCGACGAAGTACTCGCCCTGGAAGGCCATGCGGTCCTGGATGGCGATGCCGCCGCCCAGGGCGCGGACGCGCTCGATGTTCTTCGGGGTGATGGTCTCGGCGTGGTCGAAGAACCACGGCAGGCCGTTGAACGGAATGTCGCGATCGACCTTCTCGAACACGTCGAGCATGCGCGAGATCGACTCGTCATAGGTGGCGTGCAGACGGAACGGCCAGCGCTGCTCCACCAGGTGGCGCACCACCGGCTCCAGCTCGGCTTCCATGGTGCCGGGCAGGTCCGGTCGCGGCTCGAGGAAGTCCTCGAAGTCGGCGGCCGAGAACACCAGCATCTCGCCGGCGCCGTTGTGGCGCAGGAAGTCGGTGCCCTGGCCGTAGGTCACGCTGGAGGTCCAGTTCTTGAAGTCCGCGAGCTCTTCCTTGGGCTTCTGGGTGAACAGGTTGTAGGCGATGCGTACGGTGAGCTGGTCGGCATCGGCCAGTTGCTGGATCACCTGGTAGTCGTCCGGGTAGTTCTGGAAGCCGCCGCCGGCGTCGATCACGCTGGTCAGGCCGAGGCGGTTCAGCTCGCGCATGAACTGGCGGGTCGAGTTGACCTGGTACTCCAGCGGCAGTTTCGGCCCCTTGGCCAGGGTCGCGTAGAGGATCATCGCGT
Organism: Pseudomonas nitroreducens; assembly: GCF_014204515.1. Classification (GTDB taxonomy): domain Bacteria; phylum Pseudomonadota; class Gammaproteobacteria; order Pseudomonadales; family Pseudomonadaceae; genus Pseudomonas; species Pseudomonas nitritireducens_A. The sequence continues at coordinate 168,287 of NZ_JACHLI010000014.1, forward strand.
TCGGCCGGGCGATCAGCATGCCGGTGGGCTCGCCGTTGCTGTCACGGACGATCTCGCCGCCGGGCGGGTTCGGCGTGTCCTTGGTGTAGCCCACCACACGCAGCGCGGCGCGGTTGAGCAGCGCGCGGTCATACAGGTGCAGGACGAACACCGGGGTGTCCGGCGCCGCCTTGTTCAGCTCCTCGATGGTCGGCAGGCGGCGCTCGGCGAACTGAAATTCGTTCCAGCCGCCGACCACCCGTACCCACTGCGGCGACGGCGTGCGCTGGGCCTGCAGGCGCAGCATCTCCAGCGCATCGGAGAGCGAGGGCACACCCTCCCAGCGCAGCTCCAGGTTGTAGTTCAACCCGCCACGGATCAGGTGCAGGTGCGAGTCGTTGAGGCCGGGGATGACGGTGCGGCGATTGAGGTCGACCAGCTTGGTCGAGGCGTCGCGGTAGGCCATCGCCTGGGCGTCGCTGCCGACGACCAGGAACCTGCCGTCGGCGATGGCCACGGCGGTGGCATGGGGGCGTTCCGGGTCGACGGTGTGCAGCTTGCCGTTGAACAGGATGAGGTCGGCGTTGCGCTCTGCGTTGTTCATGCTCGGGTACCTCAGCGTTGCAGGAAGGCCAGCAGGTCTTCGTTGAGTTGCTGCGTATGGGTGACGGCGAAGCCATGGGGCGCGCCGGCGTAGACCTTCAGCTGGGCGCCGGGAATCTGCTCTGCGGCGAGCTTGCCGGTGGTCTCGAACGGCACGATCTGGTCGTCATCGCCGTGGATCACCAGGGTCGGCACATCGACCCTGGCCAGGTCGGCGCGGAAATCCGTCTCGGAGAAAGCCGTCACGCAATCCACGGTGCCCTTGAGCGAGGCCAGCAGCGCGATGTTGAGGGTCTGGCTCAGCACGCCGTCGGAGACCTTCTGGCCGTGGTTGGTGCCGTAGAACGGCGCGGCGAAGTCGGCGATGAACTGCGCACGGTCCTGCAGCAGTCCGGCCTTGATGCCGTCGAACACGCCTTTCTCCACGCCCTGCGGGAAGTCGGCGGACTGGCCGAAGATCGGCGTGACGGCGCCCAGCAGCACCAGGCCGGCGACGCGGGCGGTGCCGTGGCGGCCGATGTAGCGGCTGACGTCGCCGCCGCCCATGGAGAAGCCCACCAGCGTCACGTCGCGCAGGTCCAGGTGCTCGATCAGGCCGGCGATGTCGTCGGCGAAGGTGTCGTAGTCGTAGCCGTTCCACGGCTGGCTGGAACGGCCGAAACCACGACGGTCGAAGGCGATGGCACGGTAACCGCGGCTGGCGAGATAGTGCATCTGGTATTCCCACATGTCGCCGTCCAGCGGCCAGCCGTGGCTGAACAGCACGGGCTTGCCGCTGCCCCAGTCCTTGTAATAGATCTCGGTGCCGTCGCGGGTGACGAAAGTGCTCATGGAAACTCCTCTGCCTGCCATGCAGGACGATGTGGGACGGGCGCCACGCAGGCGCCGCGGGAGGGGAAGTCAGGGGAAAGCTCAGTCGGCGTTGAGCCAGCCGGCGCAGCGTCGGGTCACCCAGGGCATGATCAGGTAGACCACCGGCAAGACGATGCACAGGGTCACCAGCAGGTTGCTCGGCACTCGCCCGGCCAGCAGCGGGAAGCGCTCGAACGCCGGCCCCCAGAGCGGCGGGATGACCATGGTCAGCGGGCTGATCACCAGGTAGGTGAGCAGTGCCTGCTTCCATTTCGGCGGCTGGCGGACGCTACCGTGCTCGGGGGTGAACCAGAATTCGGCGTCGTTGTGGATCAGCGGGTGGTCGCCCTCCTCCAGCAACGGCAGCACCTCGGCCACCAGCTCGGCGCGCTCGCTCGAATCGATCCAGGCCTGCAACTGGCCGGCGACGGCGAAACGCACCACCGTGGTATAGACCGCGCCCTCGCCATCCGGGCGGATCACGTTCACCCCCAGGTGCCCCGGCTGCCGCCGTGCGGCGGCGACGGTGCGACGCAGCCAGTCCTCGTAGGTGGGCAGGGCTTCGCAACGCACCTTGTGGTGGACCACCAGCGTCACCACGCTGTTCAGATCGATGGCATCGGCGCTCATGGGGTTCCGGGCTCGGGTTGAGGTCCGGCCACTATGGCGGCGGGAACGGCCGGCCTATTGGACGCATGTGCTGGATCGGGTTATGCCCGGTTGCCCTGCGGCGGATAACGCTGACGCGTTATGCGCCCTACGGTCCGTGCAGTGCGGTTCGCGAGCAAGGACTAGGCGTCCCCCTCGATCCTACGAAGAGCAACGACTCTCGCGTTGGCTTTGGCTTTGGCTTTGGCTTTGGCTTTGGCTTTGGCTTTGGCTTTAAAGAAGACTTCCAGAAAAACGTCCGCGCACTCCGACTGCCCCGTTCAGGAGGCCTCGTTGAAGCGGAGTTTCAGGGGTTGAGCGGCATGGATGCCGCGAGAGCCGCGATGGGCCAGGGATGGCCCTTCGCGGCGGGCC
>NZ_JACHLI010000015.1 GCF_014204515.1 Pseudomonas nitroreducens
CGCAAGTTCCGCGAGACCCGCCTGTACCAGGTGGCGCCGATCTCCACCAACCTGATCCTGTCGTACGTGGCCGAGCACCTGCTCGAACTGCCGCGTTCCTTCTGAGCCGGGACGAAGAACAATGAACAATACCCACGCCCTTGCCGAATTCCTTGCCGGCCTGCGTTACGAAGACCTGCCCAGCGCCGTGGTCGAGTACACCGAGGAACTGTTCCTCGACTGGCTCGGCTCGGCCCTGGCCAGCCAGAATCGCCACCCGATCCCGCTGTTCCAGCGCTACGCCCAGCGCATGGGCCCGGCCAGCGGCCAGAGCCGCGTGCTGGTGGACGGCACCTCGACCTCGGCGTACTTCGCCGCCCTGGTCAACGGCGCCAGCTCGCACCTGGTGGAGCAGGACGACCTGCACAACAGCTCGGTACTGCACCCGGCCACCGTGGTCTTCCCGGCGGCCCTGGCCGCCGCGCAGGAGCTGGGCAAGTCCGGCCGCGAGCTGATCCTCGCCAGCGTCGCCGGCTATGAAGCGGGCATTCGCATCGGCGAGTTCCTCGGCCGCTCGCACTACCGCATCTTCCACACCACCGCCACGGTCGGCACGTTGGCCGCTGCGGTGGCCGTCGGCAAGCTGCTGGGCCTGGACAGCCGGCAGTTCGTCAACTGCCTGGGCAGCGCCGGCACCCAGGCCGCCGGGCTCTGGGAGTTCCTCCGCGACGCCGCCGATTCCAAGCAGCTGCACACCGCCAAGGCCGCCGCTGACGGCCTGCTCGCCGCCTACCTGACGGCCGACGGCCTGAGCGGCGCGCAGAACATCCTCGAAGGCGAACAGGGCATGGCCGCCGGCATGTCCAGCGACGCCGACCCGAGCCGTCTGGTGGACGGCCTGGGCACCCGCTGGGCGCTCTGCGAGACCTCCTACAAGTTCCACGCCTCCTGCCGCCACACCCATCCCGCCGCCGACGCGCTGCTGGGCCTGATGCAGCGCGAAGGCCTCAAGCACGGCGATATCGCCCAGGTCACCACGCGCGTCCACCAGGGCGCCATCGATGTGCTCGGCCGCGTGGTGGTGCCGCAGACGGTGCACCAGGCGAAGTTCTCCATGGGTACCGTGCTGGGCCTGATCGCCGTGCACGGCAAGGCCGGGCTGGTGGAGTTCGAGGAATTCTCCCTGAGCGACGCCGAGGTCGCGGCGTTCCGCGAGAAGGTCAGCATGCAGCTCGACCCCGAAGTGGACGGCGCCTACCCGCGACGCTGGCTCGGCCGCGTCGACGTGCTCACCACCGATGGCCGCCAGCTGCACGGCGCCATCGACGAGCCCAAGGGCGATCCGGGCAACGGCCTGAGCCGCGCCGAACTGGAAGACAAGTTCCGTCGCCTGCTGGCCTTCGCCGGCCAGCGCAGCGAGGCCGAAGCGGATCGCCTGGTGCGGGCCAGCTGGAGCCTGCACGAACTGGCGAACCTCGACGACTTCCACTGACAGAGACTCCCAGGCGGCCAGCCGCCCGGTGCCACCGTCCGATATTCCTGAAGAACGAGCGTCGGCCGCCCGGCCGGCGTCTGGAGTTGCCCATGAGTTCGCGTCCCCTCGACGGCATCACCGTCGTCAGCCTGGAACACGCCATCGCCGCGCCGTTCTGCACCCGTCAGCTGGCCGACCTCGGCGCCCGCGTGATCAAGATCGAGCGCCCCGGCGTCGGCGACTTCGCCCGTGGCTACGACGAGCGCGTGCGCGGCCTGGCCTCGCACTTCGTCTGGACCAACCGCTCCAAGGAAAGCCTGTCCCTGGACCTCAAGCAGGAGCCGGCCCAGGCCGTACTGGAGCAACTGCTGGAAACTGCCGACGTGCTGGTGCAGAACCTCGCGCCGGGCGCTGCCGCGCGCCTGGGGCTATCGTTCGAGGCGCTGCATGAGCGCTTCCCGCGGCTGATCGTCTGCGACATTTCCGGCTACGGCGAAGGCGGCCCCTACGAGCAGAAGAAGGCCTACGACCTGCTGATCCAGAGCGAGAGCGGCTTCCTCTCGGTGACCGGCGGGCCAGGCGCCGACGAGATGGCCAAGGCCGGCTGCTCCATCGCCGACATTTCCGCCGGCATGTACGCCTACAGCGGCATCCTCTCGGCGTTGCTGCTGCGCGGCAGAACCGGGGAGGGCAGCCGCGTCGAGGTGTCGATGCTCGAAGGCATGGCCGAGTGGATGGGCTTCCCCATGTACTACGCGTTCGAAGGCCAGTCGCAGCCGCCACGTGCCGGCGCCGCCCACGCCACCATCTACCCGTACGGGCCGTTCCCTACCGGCGATGGCGGCAGCGTCATGCTCGGCGTGCAGAACGAACGCGAGTGGAAGCTGTTCTGCGAAGTCGTCCTGCAACGCACGGAGCTGGCCGCCGACCCGCGTTTCACCGCCACCAGCCTGCGCGTGGCCAATCGCGATGCGCTGCGTGCGCTGATCGTCGAAGCCTTTGCCAATCTGGGCGCTGAACAGGTGGTCCAGCGTCTGGAGCAGGCGCAGATCGCCAACGCCCACGTCAATGACATGCGCGGCCTGTGGCAGCACCCGCAACTGGCCGCTCGCGACCGCTGGCGGGAGATCGACAGCCCGGCCGGCCGCCTGCCGGCGCTGCTGCCGCCAGTGAACAGCAATGCCTACGCGCCGCGCATGGATGCCGTGCCGGCTTTAGGGCAGCAGACGGATGACCTGCTGCGCGAACTGGGTTATACCGCCGGGGATATCCAGCGCCTGCACGAGCAGGGCGCGGTATGACCCAGGAGAGTTTCATGACCCAGGAATCCATCGTACGCACCGCGCTGTTCGTACCCGGCAGCCGCCCGGAGCGTTTCGCCAAGGCCCTGGCCAGCGGCGCCGACGCGGTGATCGTCGACTTCGAGGACGCCGTCGAGCCGGCGCTCAAGGCCCAGGCACGGGACAATCTCGAAGCCTTTCTCAACGCCAACCCGGATGCCCGCGTGCGGGTGCGGGTGAACGCCGCCGGCGACCCCGAGCAAGCCGCCGACCTTGAACTGTGCGGGCGCCTGCCCGGAGTTATCGGCATCCTGCTGCCCAAGGCCGAGCGCGCGGTACAGGTGCGCATCGCCGCTTCCTGCGGCAAGCCGGTATGGACGCTGATCGAGAGCGCCCGCGGCCTGCTGGCCCTGGGCGAGATCGCCAGTTGCGAAGGCGTCGAGCGCCTGACCTTCGGCGGCCTCGACCTGGCGCTGGACATCGGCATGGCCAGCGGCACCCCGGCGGCTGCCGGGGTCTATGACCAGGTGCGCCTGGGCCTGCTGCTGCATTCGCGGATCAACGACCTGCAGCCGCCGCTGGACACCGTGTTCCCGGCCTTCGACGATGCCGAAGGTTTCGCCGCGACCATCCGCCATGGCCGCGACCTTGGCCTGCTGGGCGCGCTGTGCATCCATCCGAAACAGGTCGCCGTGGTCCACGCCGCGTTGGCGCCCAGCGCTGATGAACTGGACTGGGCGCGCCGCGTGGTGGCGGCAGCGGAGAGTGGCGCGGCGGCTTTCCAGGTCGACGGGCAGATGGTCGATGCCCCCGTGCTGGCCCGCGCGCAGCGATTGCTGGCCAGCGCCGGTCACTGATCGCTTTTCCTGTAGGAGCGAGCTCGCTCGCGAAGCTCTTTTTACCCGGTGCGCTGTGCCATGCGGGTTCGCGAGCAAGCTCGCTCCTACAGGTGAGTGCCCGCCGGACGGCAAGCCTCAGCTGGAAAACAGCAGGATGGCCGCAAAGGCCAGCAGCAGGACTGCCGCCACGAAAAGGTCCGAGACCATGGCAAGGTCCGCGAGCGGGCCGCGGTGTGCCTGCAGGGCGTGATGGATGCCAGCCAGGGCATAGAACACGCCACCGCACAGGGCGATGGCGTGAATCCATGCCGGGAAAAGCGCGCAGGCCAGACCGGTAATGCCCATCGCCAGGTTGGCAAAGCCCAGCTCACGGACCAGGAAGTGCGATTCCTCGTGCCGCAGGCCGAGGATCACTTCGGCGGTATAGCGCGGCTGGATGATCTGCCGCAGTCCGGCGAGCGACAGCCGCGCGCCCACCGACCAGATGACGAACCACTTCGCCACCAGCAGCGCCGTCAGCCCGTGGTTGCCCACGACGGCTTCGACGGCGATGCAGCCGACCGGCAGCACCAGCATGAGGGCGAGGACGATAGCGATATACATGGTTGTCTCCTGTGGAGCTGGCGAGGATTGCGGGAAGCACGCGGGCGCAATGCCGCTTCGCCGGGTTTCGGGCCTCAGGGCACAGGTGTCGAACTCATAGCCCAGGTGATGATGCAGGCGTTGAGCGCGGTGAACCCCAGGGCCACCAGAAACACCATGTCGGCCACCCGGATGACCTGCAACCCGCGCCGCGTGCGGTGGGTGCGCAGGCTCCAGTAGGAGCAGAACGCCGAGAGCATGTAGAGCAGCATGTTCGAGGCGACCAGATCGTCGATCAGCAGGTCTTCCTGACGCAGGGTGAGGATCACCCGGATGATGCCGATCACCGTCAGGCAGACGCCGACCATGGTGGCCGAGACGGTAAAGATATGGATGCAGATATCGTCATCCAGGGACGGCGAGCGGCGCCGGCCTGTCGCAGCATCCTCATGGGTGGGCAGCGCGAGCGGCTCGGGCAGCAGGTCTTCGCCCGGGTGTCGTTGCACAAGCATGGTGATGGGCTCCTCAGTGCCGGCCGAACAGGTCGTCTAGCCAGCCACTGCATTCCTGGGCCAGGCGCAGGCGGTTGTTGACCTGCACGTGACCGTCGGCGCCGGTTTCCGCCGGCAGTTCCACCAGGGCTTTGCGGGTTGAGCGGATGCTGTCGTGCCAGTGGCGCGCCTGGCTGGCGAACAGCTCCGACTCGCCACCGCCCAGCAGCGACAGGAACGGCAGTCGGACCAGGCTGGGATCGGCCTGCATGGCGACGGTGCGGGTGACCAACTCCTCGGGAGTTTGTGCGCCGGCTTTCCAGAAGGTCGTCTGGTGGTTGCGCATGGCGGCGGGTGAGGGCGGCGCAGCGTCGAACTGCTGCTCGGTCGCCTGCACCGAGCGGGCGAACAGTTCTCCGGCATTCGGCAGCGGCGTGCTGGCCATCAATGTCGCCAGTCGCGTTTCATGGCCGGCGGCCCGTGCGGCGAAGTAGCCGCCCAGGCTCAGGCCCAGCAGGGCGATGTGGCCAGGGCGGGCGCCGAAGCGCTCGATCAGTTGGTCGATGACGGCAGCAATGGGCTTCTCTGCCTCGCCCTCCCAGTAGAGGCCGTCGGCCTGGGTCAGGCCCTGGCCGGGCAGGTCCGCCAGGGCGACGGCGTAGCCGCGTTCGAGGAGGTTGCGGCCGACGGTGAGGAACAGGTCTTCATGGCTGGTATCCGCGCCGCCGATCACCAGCACCAGTGGGGCCTGCGCGTCGGCATGGGGAAAGAATCGGCCGGGCAGTTGGCTGTGCTGCCAGGGCGTGTCGAAGCGCACACTGGCAATCCGCAGCTCCTCCAGCGCCTGGCCAAAGGCGCGCCGCTGCTGCTGGTAGAGTTCGACGAAGCGCTGGCCGGGCCCGGCGAACTGCCAGGCCGAGCGGTAGCTGGCGAAGGCCTTCAGGCGCATCTCGCCGGCCTGGCGCTGCCAGCCGCGGGCCAGCCAGGAGGAGGCCTGCTGGTCGAGGTAGGCGCCGTAGCGCTCGAAGGCATCTACCCAGCTGTCCGGGTCGCCATCGACGATCTGCTCGGCGATGTACCAGGCCTGGCCGACATCCAGGCCGCCGGCCGGGCCCCAGCCCAGCGCGGCCATGAAGAACAGGTCCATGTGCTCGTCGGCGAAGCGGTAGCGCATGCCCAGGCGGCGGGTGGGGTTTTCCGGTGGGGTTGCGGTAGTGTGTGTCATCGGATCACCTTGTGGTTGGTGGGGTGGCTGCCATCATAGAAAGGGTCCGGCTTCCCCAGTACTCGCCTTTCGAGCGCCCGCCAATGCCAAGAAAAGTCATCAAGAATCAAGAGGTTGCAAGGCGGACTCCGCGCCAGGCGCGGGCGCTGGAGAAGGTCGACCTCATATTGGAGGCCTCCCGCCAGCTGCTCGAACGCGATGGCCTGGACGGTTTCACCACTGACAGTGTGGCCGAGCGCGCGGGAGTCAGCGTCGGCACCCTCTACCAGTACTTCCCCAACAAGCAGCGGATACTCGACGAGCTGGCACAACGGGAGATGAGCGCCCTGGTAGAAGACGTCATGGTGGCCCTGACGCGCGAGGACGTCACCGAGCCCGGCGGGCGGATCCGCGCGATGGTCGGCGCCATCGTCAACGCCTACGGGGGCCGCGCCGGCGTGCACCCGGTGCTGGTCAATTACCTGCTCACGCGCCACGGCAGCACGCCGCTGCCGCAGCTGCGCCTGGCGATTATCGAGCACATGAAGGCCAACGGCCTGGCGGGCGCGGGTCAACAGCTGCGCGAGGTGGACGAGAACGAGGCGTTCGTGCTGACCCATTCCGTCAGCGGCGTACTGCGGGCGATGCTCAACGATCCGCAGACCCGCGAACCCGAGCGCCGCAAAGGCATCGAGGATGCGCTGATCAAGCTGCTGCTGAACTTCTGAGGCGCATCCAAACCTGAGGTCGAGGTACGCGATGGGCCCTGGATCATGCCGGTTTTTCTCTGCAGGAAATTGATTTTCCAGCGTTTTTTCGAGTAAGCGCAGGCACCCGGAAAGCGAGTTAAAAACTCCCGGCCGGGTTCCTATCATGTGCGCTCCCAGCCCGGCTTCCCGGGCAATCCCGCAGGTACTTTTCCCATGTCCCCGAATCGCCTCGGCGGCCCCCGGCTGCCCGGACTGAACCCTTTCACCCTGACTCCGCTGGCCCTGGTGCTGACCGCCGTGCTCCAGGCCCACCCGGCCCTGGCCCAGAGCGTCATCCTGCCCAGCGGCCCGCAGGGCGCCTATGTGAACAATCAGACCGGCCAGCCTGGCGCCGTCGGCACCGGCGACGACAAGGACCCACAGCCCGGCGGCGCCGCACCGGCCGGCCCGGACCTGGAGGTCCAGGTCAACGGCGGCACCACGCTGACGGCGGGCGGCAGCGGTCCGACCCTGGGCTTGTCCGTCACCGGCGGCCAAGGCGGTGCAGGTAACGATACCGAAGGCGGCAATAGCGGCCCGACCGGTGGCGACGGCGGACTGGGCGGCACGCCGGGCGAACTGTCCCTGACCCTGGCCGAAGGTACCCAGGTCAACAGCTCCAGCAGCGGCCCGGCAGCCGTTTCGGTGCAGAGCACCGGTGGCATGGGCGGCTTCAGCGGCGGCTACGACACCAATAACGGTGCCTCGGGCGCGGCTGGTTCGGGCGGTGACGGCGGCGCCGTGATCGGCAACCTGAGTGGCAGCATCGTCAGCAAGCAGGGCTGGGTCGGCACCACGCCTGGCGCGACGGCACTGCTGATGTCTTCCATCGGTGGCGCCGGGGCAGGGCCCAATCCGGCGAACTCGGGCAGCGGCGAATCCATCCATACCGTCGGCGATTCCACCGGGCGCAGCGGCGGCGCCGGCGGCGATGGCGGCTCGGTGACGCTGAACACCCAGACCGCCAGCTTCGTTTCCGGCGGTACCGGGGTCCAGCTGCTCAGCCAGGGCGGTGCGGGCAGTGTCGGCGTCAATGCTTCCGCCAGCGGCGGTACTGCCCGCGGCGGCTACGGCGGCAAGGGCGGTTCGGGTGGCCAGGTGACGGCGACCCTCATCGGCGAGGCGCAGAATCCCGGCTGGCTGATTTCCGCAGTGGGCTCGCCGGTGACCGACAAGGGCAACATCATCAACCTGCCCCAGGGCAATACGGCGGAAACCTCGTTCCTCAGCGCCGGCGTGGCGGCGCAGTCGTTCGGTGGCGATGGTGGCCTGGGCGGCATCGCCTCGGGCCCCACGGCCTATGCCGGCGGCGGCGGGGCGGCGGGGTCCGGTGGCGGCGTGCAGCTGACCGTCGGCGATATCAACGTCAGCACCACCGGGCATACCGCGCCGGCGATCCTCGCCCAGAGCATCGGTGGTTCGGGCGGCGACGGGGCCAGCGCCGGCTCGGTGTTCAAGGCCAAGTCCGGCAATGGCGCCATCGGCGGCAATGGCAGCGACGTGTCGGTGAAGACCTTTTCCACCAGCGCCGGGGACAGCGCCCAGACCACCATCTCGACGGTGGGCAACGACGCCAGCGGCATCGTTGCACAGAGTATCGGCGGCGGTGGCGGGGCGGGCGGCGACGTCAGCACCGGCAGCGTGATCGCCGGCTTCGCCGTGGGCGGCAATGGCGAGACCGGTGGCACCGCCGGCACGGTCACTGTGAACAACGGCGATTACCTCGATGCCTTCGGCAAGCCATTGGACGGCGCAGTGATCCTGACCCAGGGCGACCGCTCCAACGGCATCACCGCGATGAGCATCGGCGGGGGCGGCGGCTCCGGCGGCAACGCGTCGAGCACCGTCGGCGGCGTGTTCGACATGACCGTGGGCGGTACCGGCGGCAGCGGTGGTAGCGCCGGCCAGCGTGGCACCCTGCAGGTCTCGGCAGCGAACAACGGCGTGATCCAGACGTCCGGCGCGCACTCGGTGGGGATGCAGGCCATGGCCATCGGCGGCGGCGGTGGCAACGGCGGCTCGGCCAGTTCGGTGGAAGGCGGCGCCCAGCTCGACGTGACCGTCGCCGTCGGCGGTAAAGGCGCCAAGGCCGGCGACGCCGGTGACGTGCAGGGGCTCAACGACGGGCAGATTCTCACCCAGAACAACGACGCCTACGGCATGCAGGTGATGAGCGCCGGCGGCGGTGGCGGCAACGGTGGTGCGAGCAAGGCCGCGGCGTACCAGCTGATCAACAGCTCCGAAGCGCCGTCGCTGAACTTCACCCTGTCCATCGGTGGCCAGGGCGGCGCCGGTGGCGATGGGGGGAATGTCACCGGCACCAACGACTTCTCCATCGTCACCAACGGCACCGGCTCCCACGGCCTGCTGGTGCAGAGCATCGGCGGCGGTGGCGGCAACGGCGGCGACTCCAGCGCCACCCAGCTCAACACCAAGGGCTCCACCCTCAACATCAACATGGCCATCGGTGGCGACGGCAAGGGCGGCGGCAGCGGCGGCTCGGTCACCGCGAACAACAATGGGCTGATCTGGACCATGGCCAACGACAGCAGTGCCATTGCCGCGCAGAGCATTGGCGGGGGCGGCGGCAACGGCGGCGTGGGCAGTGCCGATAGCGGGCAGTTCGCCGACAACGACAGCAGCAAGGCCGGCGAGCTGGAGCTGGGCATCGGCGGTGGCGCCGGCACCGGCGATACCGGCGGCAGCGTCACGGTGAACAACTCGGCCGCGGCGGCGATCATCACCCTGGGCGACAACGCCCACGGCATCCTTGCCCAGAGCATCGGTGGCGGTGGCGGCAATGGCGGCGGCGGGGTGGCCAACGGCAGCTCCGGCACGCTCAATGCGCGGGTGGCGGTCGGCGGCAATGGCGGCTCGGGCAACACCGGCGGCAGCGTCACGGTGAACAACGCCGGCAGCATCGTCACCGGTGGCGGCGATGCCTCGGCGATCTACGCGCAGAGCGTCGGCGGAGGCGGCGGCAAGGGCGGCAACGACCCGCAGACCCAGCTGTTCAACTACCTGGAGAAATCCCTGCCCAGCGTGGTGACCACCTACAGCAACAACACCCAGGGCTTCGTGCCCAATGCCAGTTCGCTGTTCGACAAGGGCGTCAACAAGGTGGTCGGGCTGGTCAAGGGCTACTACACGCAGAACAGCGAAGACGGCGCCAAGCTGCCGGCCGCGGGCGATGGCAACGGCGACCTGAACATGACCCTGAACATCGGCGGCGGCTTTGCCGGCAAGGGCGGCACCGGCGGTGACGGCGGCACCGTCGACGTCCTCAACGCCAGCACCGGCGCGATCCACACCCTGGGCCCGATGGCCGACGGCATCTTCGCCCTGAGCGTGGGCGGCGGTGGCGGCGCGGGTGGCCTGGTGAGCGCTTCGAACAACTCCAGCGAAGATCCGGCGAAGATGAACGCCACCATCGCCGTGGGCGGCCAGGGTGGCGCGGCGGGCAATGGCAACGATGTCAGCGTGACCAACAATGGCAGCATCGCCACCGAAGGCAGTGCCTCGGTGGGTATCCTCGCCGCGAGCATCGGCGGTGGCGGCGGCGTAGGTGGTTTCACTTCCACCGGCGGTCTCAACGGCAACACCAAGCCGCAGACGGTCAACGTGCAGCTGGGCGGCAACAGCGGCGCCACCGGCGATGGCGGCGGCGTGGCGATCTACAGCATGCCCGACCTGGGCGGCGGACCGGCGACGCTGGTGTCCACCTCGGGCAGCTACGCGGCCGGTATCGCCGGCCTGAGTATCGGCGGCGGCGGTGGCCTGGTGTCGCTCAACGACACCACCAGCAACCCGCTCACCGGCGGCGCGGTCAGCACCGGCGGGCTGACCATGAGCGGCTTCCAGCTGGCCGGCAAGGACGCCGTGCAGGCCTGCGGCGGCACCGCTGCCACCTGCGGCGGCGGTGGCCCGGTGCTGGTGATGGCGCAGAACGTCCAGACCTCCGGCATCAATGCGCCCGGCGTCCTGGCGCAGAGCATCGGCGGCAGCGGCGGCTGGTTGCAGGCGGCAGCCACCGGCGCGGCCAATTACTTCGCCGTGGCCAACGGCGTGGTCGGTGATGGCTCCAGTGCCAGCGTGCATGTGCTGGGCAACGTGGCAACCAGCGGCGCCGGCTCCTACGGCGTGATCGCCCAGAGCGTGGGTGGCGGTGGCCTGCTGGGTGGGGACTTCTCCATCACCGGCGATGCCACGGGCGCATTCACCCCGCAGAACCGTGGCCTGCTCAACCTGGGCAGCACCGGCAATGGCAGCGCGGTCATCGTCGATGTGCCGGTCAATGCCAGCGTGACCACCACCGGTAGCGCCGCCACCGGCATCTTCGCCCAGAGCGTGGGCGGCGGTGGCGGCCTGGTCGCCAGCGACGGCACCGCCTACATGGGCACGGCCGGCGGCACCGGCACTTCCGGACCGATCACCGTGCAGGTCGACGGTGCGGTCGCCACCACCGGCAACAATGCGCCGGCGATCTTCGTCAACGCCGATGGCAGCAGCGCCTCCAGCAACGCCACGGCGGTCAAGGTCACCGGCACGGTCAGCAGCCAGAACGGCAACACCATCGTCTTCAACAGCAACGCGACGAGCAACACGGTGACCAACAGCGGAACCATCGAGCATGGCCCGAGTTCGGGCTATGCGGTGGACTCCCTGCGCGGCGTGGTGACCGTCGACAACCAGGCCAGTGGCACCCTCGGCGGCGCTGTGCGGCTGAACGGCGGGACGCTGACCAACGCCGGCACCTGGGCACCTCAGATGGGCACCGTGAGTTCGGCCGCCGAGGTCGACAGCAGCGGCAATGTGCAGGTCGGCAACGGCCTGAGCGCCACCAACCAGGCGCCCAACACCCTGCTCACCGGCCACCTGAACAGCAGCGGCACCCTGACCAGCAGCGTCGATTTCGCTGGCGGCCAGGTCTCGACCCTCAACGTCTTCGGTGCGGCGGACCTGTCCGGCACGGTGAAGATCAATCCGGTGACCATGGCCAGCACCTCGGCGCAGATTCTCACCGCCAGCCAGGGCCTGACCACCAGCAACCTGACCGTGGAGGACGCCTCCAACTACCTGTACAAGTACACCCCGCAGATCACCAGCGACTCGTTGTCGGTAACGCAGAACGCACAGTTCTCCAGCGCCGCGCGGGCCGCCGGGTTGAGCCGCAACGCCCAGCAACTGGCCGATCACCTGCAGGCCAACTACGACGCCGGCGCGCAGGCGCTGTCGCCGTTGTACGGCGCGCTCGACCAGGTGAGCAATCCCGGCCAGTACCGCGCCACCCTCGCCGGGCTGAGCGCCGAAGCGTTGCAGATGGTCGGCGTGGCGCGGCTCACCGCCAGCGAAGCCTTCGTCAACCGCATGAACAGCTGCCCGGACAACGACGCCAGTGCCGCCGGCCAGCATGAGCGCGACTGCCTGTGGGCGCGTGCGGTGGACCAGAACAGCTCTGTGGATGGCAGCGACGGCGATCGTTACAGCCTGACCAACCATGTGTTCCAGATCGGCGGCCAGCACCAGATCGCCGACGGCTGGTGGCTGGGTGGCTCGGTGGCCTACAACGATGGCGAGGAGTCTTCCTCCAGCGGCGTGGGCGGGGTGACCGACCATAGCTACAGCCTGGGTGCGGTGATCAAGCGCGAGTGGGGCCCGTGGACCTTCAGCGGGGCGCTGGACGTGGCCCAGGGCAGCTACCGTTCCAGCCGCAACCTGCAGGTGGGCGACCAGCGCCTGCAGGCCCATGGCTCGTTCGATGGCTACAACCTCGGCCTGCACTCGCGGGTGTCGTACCTGGCCGGGCGCGACGACTGGTACGTCAAACCCTACCTGGACGTGCACGCCGTCAACATCCACACCGACAGCTTCCGCGAGACCAACGCCGGTGCACTGGGGCTCAAGGTGGACGCGGGCAACGACACGCTCTACACGGCGGCACCGATGCTCGAAGCGGGCAAACACATCCACTTCGCCAATGGCGCCGAGCTGACGCCGTCGGTCAGCGTCGGCCGTTCCTTCTCCACCGGCGACGACTGGAACACCGACATGCGCCTGATCGGCTCCGACGACTCGGTGGGCTCGTTCAACAGCCAGCTGTCCACACCGCGCCAGGTGAACCAGTACGCCGCCGGCCTGAACCTCAAGGTCAACGCCACCTCGGAGGTCAGGCTGGACTACACCGGCCAGTCCGGCGACGGCTACCGGATGAACGAAGGGGCGATACGCTTCACCCATTTCTTCTGAGTAACAACAGTTCTGAGCGACAACAGTTCTGACCGGCACGCTTCACACGGCCAGGGACGGCCGCCGCTAGTCGACGGGCAGCAGGTCGGCGGGCACCAGCTTGCCGCCCTTCATCACCTGCGGAGTTTTCTCCAGCAGGGCGATGTCCGCCAGCGGGTCGCCGTCCACGGCGATCAGGTCGGCGTAGCGGCCAACCTCCACGGCGCCCACGTCCTGCTGCCAGTTCAGCAGCTCGGCGGCGACCACCGTGGCGGCCTGGATGGCCTGCATCGGCGTCATCCCGTACTTGACCATGTAGGCGAACTGCCGGGCGTTCTGGCCGTGGGGATAGACGCCGGCGTCGGTGCCGAAGGCGACCTTCACCCCGGCCTTCACCGCCTTGCGGAAGCCTTCGCGCTGCACCTGGGTGGTCTCGAGGTTCTTGCGCAGGTAGCCTTCGGGCCAGTGTTCCTCGCGGCCGACCTTGTCGATGTAGTCGCCGTTGTAGATGTCCATCACCAGCCAGGTGCCGTGTTGTTTCGCCAGGGCGATGCCTTCGTCGTCGATCAGCGAGGCGTGCTCCACCGACTTCACCCCGGCGCGGATCGCCGCCTTGATGCCGTCGCTGCCGTGGGCGTGCACCGTGGCATAGCTCTTGTGGACCTTGGCCTCCTGCACCACGACGCGCATTTCCTCCTCGGTCATCTCCATCTGCCCAGGCTCGGTGCCTTCGGCGAGCACAGCGCCGGTACCGACCATCTTGATGGTGTCGACGCCCTGCTGGAACAGGTAGCGGGTCTTCAGCTTGGCGTCGTTGGCGTCGCGGTACACGCCGACGCGCATGTCTTCGGGCAGTTTCGTTCCCGGCGCGAAACCGGTGACTTCACCACCGCCGCCGGCCACCGAAATGTAGGCGCCGACCACGTTCATCCGCGGGCCGAGGTCCTGGCCGGCATTGATCGCATCGCGCAGGGCGACGTCGGTGAAGGCGCGGTAGGTGCCCACGTCATGCACGCTGGTGAAGCCGGCGCGCAGCGTCTGGTAGGCATGCTTGGCTCCCAGCAGCGCGTAGGCCTGGGGCGAATGCAGCAGCGGTTCGGCGACGTTGCTGGTCATGTCCCAGTCGGCGATGTGGGTGTGCATGTCGATCAGCCCTGGCAGCACCGTGCGCGCGGACCAGTCGACCACCTGGCTGCCGGCCAGCGGCGGGCTCCAGGTTTCGATGGCGACGATGCGCTGGTTGTCGACGGCGATGCGCTGGTCTTCCAGCACCTTGCCGCGTTGCACGTCGAGCAGGCGGCCGGCGTGGATGTACAGGGTGTCGGCGTGGGCGACCTGGGTGGCCAGGGTGATGGCCAGGCAGGCGGCGCTCGCCGCGAAGCGGGAGAGGGTGTGGTTCATCCTGTTCTCATTCTTGTTGGATGGGGATGGTTGGATGGGGACTGTTGGATGGAGATTGTTGGATGGAGATTGTTGGATGGGGCGTGGTGGGTTGTGGGCGGACTACTTCGGCCAGAGATCGGAGTCGAAGTACTGCCGGGAAATCTGCGTGTACTTGCCCGAGGCATGCAGCTGGTCCAGCGCCTTGTCGATGCGCGTCTTCAGCGCGGTGTCTTCCTTGCGCAGGCCGGCGCCGACGCCCAGGCCGTAGAGCAGCGGGTCCATCTTCACGCTGCCGGTGCCTTTTTCCTCGAACATCGCGCCCTCGGGGGAGTTGAGGAACACCGCATCGCCCAGCTTGTCTAGGAACATCACGTCGATGCGCCCGGCCACCAGATCGGCGTTGCAGTCGTCCTGGGTGTTGTACAGGCGCACGTCCGAGGTGCTGCCGTAGGCCGTGCGGATGAACGCGGCGTTGGTGGTCGAGCCCTGCACGCCGATGGACTTGCCGGCCAGGCCTTGCGGGGAGAGGTCCGGCTGGCTGTCCTTGGCGGCGACGAAGATGCCGGTCGCCTCGTAGTAGGGCCGCGAGAAGGCGATGACCTTCTGCCGCTCCGGGCTGATGCCCATGGAGTTGAAGATCACGTCGAACTTCTTCGCCAGCAGCGCGGGGATGATGCCGTCCCAGGCCACTTCGCGGATTTCACAGGTGGCCTGCATCTGCTGGCAGAGGGCGCGGATCAGGTCTGGTTCGAAGCCGGTGAACTCGCCCGACGGCGACTTCACCAGGAACGGCGGGTAGGGCTCGGCGGCGACACCGAAGCTCAGCGTCTCGCTGGCCTGGACGGGCGCGGCGAAAGGCAGCAGGTTCAGGCTCAGGCCGAGGGCGGCAAACAGGGCCAGTGGGCGCAGCAGTGGTTTCATGGCGAATCCCTCTTTCAGGCGTCTGGATGATTGTTCTTGTTTGCGCTCGGGGCCGGCAGCGGCAGCCAGCCCTGGATACTTGGCCAGTCGGCTTCGAGCTGGGCGAAGCGCGACAGGGAGAAGGTGCTGAGGTCAGTGAAGCTGCACGCCCGGTCCAGCACCAGGTCGCGGATGGCGTGGCCGCTGGCCGGCGACAGGCCGAAGCCGACGCCGGACATTGTCGCCACCGTGAGGTTGTCCAGTGCAGCCGGGCGATCGATCACCGGGCGGCCGTCCGGGGTGTTCTCGATGAAGCCGGCCCAGCTGCGGATCATGCGCTTGTGGGCGATCTTCGGGAAAAGCTCGGCCAGACGGCGGGCGATGTTGCCCTGCAGTGGCGTCGACTGCGGGCGCGTGCCGCGCAGGTCGTCGAGGTCGACCCATTCGTGGGGGCCGCCGCCGTAGGCGAGGTTGCCGCGCAGGGTCTGCCGGCCGTACAGGCCGTTGCCGTCGACGCCGCCCACGGCCAGCAGCGGCAGGGGTTCGGTGACGATCATCTCGGCCCGCGCGGTGACCAGCGGAATAGCCACGCCCAGTTGTGCAGCCAGTTCGCCGGTATGCGGGCCGGCGGCGATCACCAGCTGGTCGCAGCCGATCGGCCCGAGTGCGGTCTGCACGCCGGTGACCCGTGAGCCTTCGCGGAGGAAGCCGCTGACGGCGGTGTTTTCCAGCAGGCGCCCGCCGTGATCCTGCATTGCCCAGGCATAGGCCTGCAGGGTGCGATGGGGGTTGGCGTGGCCGCCGAAGTGGTAGTAGTAGCCGGCCAGTACGTTGTCGCCGCAGAAGGGCACCAGCTCGCGCACCTGCTGCGGGTCCAGCAGGTCGGCGTGCAGGCCGTGGTGGGCGATCTCGCCGACGACCTTGCGGTCCAGCGATAGCTGGTGCTCGTCGAGGTCGATGCTGATGCGGTCGGGGCGGTACTCGGTGGGGTAGCCGAGCAGTTCGTCGAGCCGCGGCCAGAGCCGTTGCTCCTCGAGGAACAGCGGACTGTGGTGGTGCGAGCAGCCGCCGCCGTTGCGCCCGGAGGCGCCCCAGCCGATCAGGCCGGCCTCCAGCACCAGCACGTCGACGCCCTCGCGCGCCAGCCACCAGGCGGCGCTCAGACCGGTCACGCCGCCGCCGACGATGACCACGGAGGCTCCCAGGGTCGATCCTGTGCTCATCGCTTCACTCCTCGCTGCGGGGTTGGGAAAGGGGCGGGCGCCGGGCCAGGGTCGGCTGGTCGCCGCACAGCCAGAACGGCGTCCACTGCGACGGCATGTCGAACCAGGCGTCCCAGCGGCCGCGCATCTCGACGGTCTCTTCGAACTGCGCCAGTTGCCTGAGCGACAGCGGCCGCACCGGCGGACGGAAGGAGGCGAGGGCGATCCCGGCCAGCCCCTGCCCGGAATCCAGGCTGAGCAATCCGGCGACCTGTTCGCGGCAGCGGCGGCCCTGGCAGGGGCCCATGCAGGCGCGGGTCAGGCGCTTGGTGACGTCCGGATGCGGCTCGCCCTTGCGCAGGGCTGGCGTCGAAGGGTCGGGCGTCCAGCCCAGGTAGCGCGGCGGCAGGTGGCCGAGGATTTCCCCGGCGGTGACTTCCTCGCACAGGCAGACGTGGGGCTGGTTCTGCGCGTGCAGTATGGTCGACCGGACCCAGGCGCTGCGCCGGGCGGCGAGATCGCCACTGGCTTCGTCGGGCATCACGGCTGGCTCTTCGTCGCCGGTATGAATGCCCAGCGCGGCGAGCGCGGTACGCGCGGCGATCCGGCCTTCGCGGCGGGCGATGGTGTCGTCCAGGCTCTTGCGCGCCCAGATGCCAGCGCAGTCGCCCGCCACCAGCAGCCAGTGCAGGGAGGTGCGCTGCTGGCCGTCGCAGACGGCGACATGACCGCCGCGTTCGCTGTCGAAGGCCATGGTGCAACCGGCCGCTTCCAGCAGTTCGATGGCGGGGATGGCGGCCACACCCAGCAGCAGGGTGTCGCAGTCCAATAGCGTGGTGCGGCCAGCGTCCGGCAGCCCCTCGGCATCCAGGGCCACGGCGCTGACGCGTTGCACACCGAAAGCGTTGCCGGCGGCCTCGCGGATCACATGCCCGGTGAGCAGCGCCGCGCCATGGTCGAGCAGTTGCTCCAGCAGGGCTGGCTCGCCGACGGCTTCATCGGCTTGTTCGACGACAGCCGCGATGCGCACGCCCTTGTCGATCAACGCCAGGGCAGTGGCGAGCGCCTGGGTATCGCTGCCCACCAGTACGCCGGTTTCACTGGCCAGTGCGTCATACAGGCTGGCCAACCGGTACGCCGCACTGGCGCCCATGACGCCGGGGCGTTGCCAGCCATCGAAGGCCAGGCCCATGTCGCGGCGGCCGGCGGCGACTATCACCTGGCGGAAGCGCAGCAGGTAGGCGTGCTCTTCATCGGCCAGGCCGGCGACGGTGCCCTCGATCCAGGCGTGGGTCGGCTGCTGGGCGAACAGGCCCCAGACCACCGTGCCGAGTCGCACATCGACGCCGGCGTCGAGCGCATCGGCAATTTCCGGCCGGGCATCGAGCAGGCTCTGCAGCACGGCGTTGCGGTTGGCGACCGCCGCATCCATGCGCCCGCCGAAATGCAGCGGCACGTCCTCGCCCATGGTTTCCAGCGGCACCGGGTTTTCGTCCACCAGGGTAACGCGCAGGCCGCGCCCGGCGGCGGCCAGGGCTGCCGCCAACCCGGCGGCGCCGGCACCGACGATCAGCAGGTCGGTTTCGTCCGTGATCGGTGGCGCCTTGCCGGCCACCGAGGCGGGATCGTAGAAGGTGTTGGGCGTGAGTGGTCGTTTCACCTGAATGCCTCCCCAATGGAGTCTGGTCAGAACAGCGAGGAGGGCGGCTTGACATCGCCCTCGGCGAAGCGCGACAGGCGCAGCTGACGCATGTCCAGGCCCGGCTGGCCGGTGTGGATCCAGTCGGCCAGGGTCTTGCCCACCACCGGCCCCATGGCGAAGCCGTGGCCGCAGAACCCGGTGGCCACGGCCAGGCCGACCGGCGCGGTCTGCGCATCGATCACCGGGATGCCGTCGGGCAACACGTCGATGCCGCCGGCCCAGCTGTCGGCGATCTGCAAATGGCGCTGGTCGGGGAAGGCCGCCTTGAGGCCATGCAGGGCAGTCGCCAGGCTGCGGCGGTTAGGGCGCACTTGCGGATCGCGGACGTGGATACCGTCGCCCAGGCGCACGGCTTCCGACCAGGGCAGGCGCTGTTTCAGGTCGGTCAGGCAGGCGCCGTTGAGGTTGAAGCGGAACGACTTGCGATGCGCCCACAGCGATGGCGCGTACCAGTGCAGCGCGCGCAGGTGGCCGAGGGTCATGTCGACATCGACGTGGGCGTCGTCGGCGATGTTGAAGCTGCCATCCAGGCGCTGGCGGAAGCCCACGCCGTTGGCGATGGTGGAAATGCCGCTCAATGCCGGCCCTGCGGTGGTGCGCGCCACGGTGCCGCGCACCAGTTGCTGCGGCAGCTCGATGCCCAGTTGCCGCAGCAGGCGGAAGGTGTTGGCGCCGGCGGCGCAGACCACGGTTTTCGCCTTCACGTAACCGCGCTCGGTGTCCACGCCCACCACCTGCCCGGCGGCCATGTCGATGCCGCGGGCGCCGCATTGCTCGACGATCCGCACGCCCAGTTCACGGGCGCGCTGGGCAAAGGCGCGGGCCACGCGGGTGGGTTCGGCCTGGCCGTCGCTGGCGGTGAACAGGCCGCCCAGCTGCGCCACGGCGTAGCCCGGCAGGCGGGCTTCCACCTCACGGGGCGAGAGCATGACGGTGTCCAGCGAGAAGTCCCGCGCCACGCTCAGCCAGGCTTCGTAACCGGCGCGCTCGACCTCGTTGCCGGCGACGAACAGGCAGCCGTCATTGCGCCAGCCCAGGTCCGCCTGCAGCTCTTGCTCCAGGTTGCGCCAGATTCCGATGCTGGCCTGCATCAGCGGCACTTCGGCCTCGTCCCGCGATTGCTGGCGGACGAAGCCCCAGGCCCGCGACGACTGCTGCCCGGCCAGGGTGCTCTTTTCCAGCAGCAGCACGCTGGCGCCGGCCTTGCCCAGGTAGTAGGCGGTGGAGCAGCCCATCAGCCCGCCACCGATGATCGCCACGTCGACCTGCGCCGGCAGGCGACCATGGTCGGCGTTCACCGCGTTGTGCGAGGACGCGTGCAATGTCTTGTGCAATGCCGTTTCTGGACTGTTCATGGCGTGGCCCGCTAGATTGTGGGGACGCAGCGTCGTGCGTCGTGGCTGCGTCCAGAGTGAGCCCGCCGGGGGCGGAAGATAAGTGACGTCTCGGCATTTATCCCATGTGAGGAATGCATAGAAAGATGACCCGCCAGTTGCCCTCCATCGAGCTGTTGCAGGCGTTCCTGACGGTTGCGAAAACCGGCAATTTCGGCAAGGCGGGGGAGCAGCTGCACCTGAGCCAGAGCGCGGTGAGCCGCCAGGTGGCGCAGCTGGAAAGGTGCCTGGACAATCGCCTGTTCGAACGCCACACGCGGCGCATCGTGCTGACCGCCGAGGGCGCCTCGCTGATCCCGGTGGCGGAGCAGGTCATCGGTCTGCTTTCCGATGCCTCGCAGATGCTTGCCAGCGTCGGGCGCAGCGTCAGCCTGCGGGCACACCCGACCATGGCCACGCGCTGGCTGATCCCGCGCCTGAGCGAGTTCTACCGCGAGCATCCGGAAGTGAGCGTCAGCGTCGACACCGCCTACGAGCGCTTCCCGGATTTTGCCTTCGATGCCCTCGACGGGATGATCACCTACGGCACCGCGACCTGGCCGGATTTCGCCGCACTGGAGCTGTGGGAAGAGGAACTGATTCCGGTCTGCGCGCCGGGCCTGCTGGCCGGCTCCAGCGGCGCCGACGTGCTGCGCAACGCGCGGCTGGTGGACGGCAGCCTGGACCGCGTGGACTGGCGGCGTTGGGAGGAGCTGTACCCGGATTCGCTGGCCGGCGGCAATGCGCACCTGACCTTCGACACGCTGGAGTCCGCCATCGTCGCGGCGCTGCATGGCCAGGGCGTGGCGCTGGTGGATGCAGTGATCGCCCGCCACGAACTGCTGGGTGGGCAACTGGTGCGGGTGCATGACGGCTGTATCACCACCGGCGCGCGCTACACCCTGGTGTATCCGCAGCGGGTCAAGGGCGCGAGCGGCTTTGCCGAGTTTCTCCAGTGGCTGGCCGCTCAGGTGGAAGCCGGCTGAGGGGCAGCGCTCAGCTCGCCCTGTCCTTGCGCAGGGCGTGCAGGGTCCAGAGGCCGCCGCAGAAGTCCACGGCACCGAACAGCACCAACACCGGCTCGCTCAGTTTCAGCGCGGCAAAGGCAGCGAAGCTCGCCAGCACGATGGCCCGCGTATACACCGAGGCCACGAACAGCTCGCGGCACTCGGCCCGCGCGGCGAACCAGTAGTACAGGCCGATGTTGAAGGCCAGCACGCCGACCACCCGCACCCAGACCTCCGCCGTCGGCGCCATGCCGAACAGCGTCAGCAGCAGGTTGGGCAACAGCACCAGGGCGATGCCCAGCAGCATCAGGTAGATCGCGAAGTACTTCAGGGTCAGGGCGGCGCGGGACATGGTGCTCTCTCATTCACTCAAGGATGGGCTCCCCGGCAATGGCTGCCGGGGAGCAGGGGCTATCAGCGGGTACCGCGACGGCGCAGCGCCGAGGGGCTGAAATACTCGCCGTCGGGGATGGCCTGGCCGAAGTCGATGCTTGCCGGTTCCTCGTTGTCCAGGTTCATCGCCACGTAGCGGCGCGCCTGCAGGTCGTGGAAGACGTCGACGGAGGTCCAGGTGGTGGGTAGTTCGTAGTAGCTGCGCAGGTAAGCCATGGAGACGCGCCACAGCTCGCCGCGGCCGTCGTACTGGTCGACTTCGGCGGCGCCCCAGCTGTCCTCGTCAAGGAACAGCACGCGCTTGGAGTAGATGTGCCGCGCGCCCGGCTTCAACGTGCCTTCCACCACCCATACGCGGTGCAGCTCGTAGCGCGTGTATTGCGGGTTGAGGTGGTTGGGCGTGAGCAGGTCCTTGTACTTCAGCTCGCCGCCGGCCAGGCGGAAGTTGTTGTAGGGGATGTAGATCTCCTTCTTGCCGAGCAGCTTCCAGTCGTAGCGATCCGGCGCGCCGTTGTACATGTCGGTGTCATCGGCGGTGCGCAGGCCGTCGGAGGAGGCGATGGGGGTGTCGTAGGCCAGGCTCGGCGCGCGCCGCACGCGGCGCTGGCCGGCGTTGTAGGCCCAGGCCTGGCGCGGCTCCTTCACCTGGTCGAGGGTCTCGTGCACCAGCGCCGCGCTGCCGGCCAGGCGCGCCGGGCTCTTGGTGAAGGCGAGGAAGTAGAACATGCGATTGCCCAGGTCTGCGAAGTTGCCACCGGGCTGGTAGTACTTGAACAGTGCTTCCTGCTGGGTGACCACCGGCGAGTAGTCGCCGTTGCGCTGCACGGCGGCCTCGGCGGCGCGGCGCACGATGTAGGTGCCGCGGTAGCGCGCGATGTGGTTCCACACCGCCTCTACGCCGCTCTGCGGAATCGGGAAGGGAATGCCGCCGAAGGCATCGACGAAGCCGTTGCCGTTCTCCGCCAGTTTGGCGCTGGTGGCGTTCTTCAGGGTGTTGTCATACACCCACTGCGGCGCCGAGCCGCTGCGGCGGGTCGGGTAGACCGGGATCTGGAAGGTGTCCGGGTAGTTGCTGAACATCGCCAGCTGTCCCGGCGTCAGGTTGGCCTTGTACTGCTCCAGGTTGGCCTTGGTGATGGTGAACAGCGGCTTGTCGGCAGCGTAGGGGTCGATGGGGTGCTGGCCGGGCTTGAAGCCGGCCGGCGCCTGGGTGATGCCACCGGTCCAGGCGGGGATGGTGCCGGCGGCGTTGCCGGCCTTTTCCGCACCCAGCGGGGTGAGGGTGGATTGCAATCTGGCCGCGTCCTGCGGGGAAACCGCCGCCAGCGCGCTGGCGGACAGGGTCAGCGCGACAGCGGCGCCGATCAGGGTACGGATGTTGCCCATGGTGGTTCTCCGCATCAGAAGGAGTACTTGACGTTGAAGCCGACGTTGTCGCGGTCGCGGGCGGCGTTTTCCTGCCCGGCGCCGTAGAACTCGGTGTACTGCAGTTCGGCTTCCAGGCTGTTCAGGTAGGTGGCCTTGAGCCCCAGGGTGTAGGCCTTGCGCCCGGCGATGAAGTTGCCGGCCTGCTGCGAGTTGCCGCTGAAGTCGTCCTTGTAGACGGCGTAGGGCGAGAGGTTGACCCCGGCGAACACGTCGTTCCAGGTGCCGGTCAGCAGCAGGGTGGCGCCGTAGGCGTTGCGGTTCACCTGGTCGCTGCGGTCGAAGCCGGAGACGTAGGCGCCGTTGCTGCGCCCGGAGTAGTAGCGTGTGCTGCCGTCGTAAGCGGTGTATTGCAGGCTGCTGCCGCGCAGCTGCTCGGCGGCGACCTCGAAGACGCCCATGAACGAGTCGAAGCTCAGGGACGGGCCGAAGTTGTAGATGGTCCCCAGCGAGCTGTTGAAGGACTCCACGCGCTCGTAGTCGTGCACCGCACCGCCGAGGCCGACCATCTGCCCGCCGACGTTGACCTTCTGCCCATCGGCGATCTTGCCGGCCTGGGCGAGCATGTCGCCGAGCAGGTCGTTGGTGGTGGCGACGCCGATGGGCAGGTTGGGCCGGTAGGCGATCTCGCCGAACACCGAGGCATCGCCCAGGGTGGTGTTGAAGCTCAGGCCGTACATGCGGATGTTCTCGACGTACTCGCGGCGCGCGGTGGCCTGGTTGGCCATGTCCACCGCCGCGGCGGCGTTGACCAGCCCGAGCATCTGCCCACCACTCTGCATCAGCGCGTCGTAGGACGACGAACCGACCAGCCGGGCCAACTGGTCCATGTCCAGTCCGGCGTAGCTCTTGTTCAGGTCGGCATAGATCACCGGGTCCTTGGCGTGGTAGTTGACGAAGTAGAAGCCGAATTCGGTGGAGTTGAGCTGCTCGGCGATGTAGTGGAAGGCCACGCCGAACTGGCCGTCGTTCTTCGCGTTGATGTCCTGGCCGATGTGCGACACCTTGAAGTAGCCGTTGGAGTCCAGGTAGTCGGTGCCCTGCAGGCCGGCGAAGTGGCTGGCCGAGAGCATCGGGTAGAGGCTCTGGAAGGTCGGGTCGGACAGCGCCCGGACCCGCGTGTAGCCGGTGTTGCCGCCGTCGGCGAAGAGGTCGGTCTCGGAGAAGAAGGTGCCCGCCGGATCGAGCCGGGTTTCCTTCCAGTTCCACTGGTAGAAGGCATCCATCGACAGATTGTCGGTCAGGCCGAGGTTGAAGCTGACCGCCTCCACCGGCATCAGCACTTCCTTCAGCTCGGAGCCGGGCAGGCGGAACTTGGCGGCGTCCACCGGGTTGGTGGTATTCACCCCGCCGCGGTAGAACACGCCTTCGCCCCAGTTGAATACCTGGCGACCCAGGCGCGCGCTCAGCGGGTGCTCGGCGACGTCCCAGTTGCCGTAGAGGTAGGCGTCGAGGATTTCCGCGCGGTGGCCGGCGGTGTCGCGGGTGGCGTCGGTGAAGTGGTCGTTGTGCGGGTAGCTCTGCGACGGCTGCGGCGGATCGTTGTGGTCGTAGTAGTCGTTGCGCTTGTCCATGATCTGCGTGTCGTAGAACGCCGAGCCGCGCATGAACAGGCCGTAGTTCTGGTAGGTCGCCTCCAGGTCCGAGGTGATCTTGTAAACCTCCGAGGCCAGCCCCGGGCTGAAGTTGCGGTTGCCGTCGTTGCTGTTGACGTCGTTGTTGGTCTTGTCCTGACCTTGCACGCGCCACAACGCGCCGTAGGACACCGTGGTGTCCAGCGAGCCGCTGAGCTGGTTGTCGAGGAAGCTGAACTCGACGGCCTTCGACTGGCCGCTGAGCATGAAGGGAAGTACGCAGGCAATGGCGGACCCGGTCTGCAAGCGACGCTTGCGGGTGCTGGTGGTCATGTGAGGCTACTCCAACGACGGATTCTTATTGTGTTTGTCATTAGCCGGGCGCTTGGGGACGCCCTGTTGGCAACGCAGGCGGAGGGTGAAACGCTGGATGGAAGGTGAAGCGGTGGTGAATTCTCCTGGGGTGTGATCGCTCGCCTTTCAGCGAGCGAGCGGCGTGGGTGAACGGAGTTGCCAGCGGGTGCCTTGCAGCCGGGCGTGGGCCCAGCACAGCGCCGCCAGCGCCAGGGTCAGGTGATAGAGGTCCACGCGCGGCACGCCCAGCCACTGGCCGGGGCCGGCGATGCCGAGCCCCGCGAGGACGAACAGCAGTGCGCCGCCGAGCGCCAGTGGCCAGCGCCCGGAGCGCCCCGGCCAGGCAATGGCGATCACGGCCAGCAGGTTGCCGACCAGCGCGGCCTGTTGCGGCAGCCAGAGCATCAGCGCGCCCAGTACGGCCAGCAGCAGATGGCGGGAGAAACCGTGCAGGCTGCCGACGGCAATCAGCAGCAGGCTGATGCGCCCGGACACGCCGGTCAGCCACTGGTGCGCCGGCCGCGCCGTCTCGACGCCGCCGTAGACCAGCGCGCCGAGCAGGGCGGTGCAGGCGATCAGCACGAAGCCGGCCAGGCGGCAGAACTGGCCGTGGCGCAGGCTGTCGGCCGCGGCCCACAGGCAGGCGGCGCTCAGCAGCAGTTCGCAGATCACGCTGGCATTCATCTCAGGCCTCCAGCGGCTGTGGCTGGCGCAGCGAGCGCAGCAGCATGCCGAGCAGGCCCAGGGTCGCGGCGCAGAACAGCGCCACCGCCCAGGCCACCGGCAGGCCCCATTGCAGGTGGGCGACGGCTGCCGGAACCGCCAGCGAACCCAGCCACAGCAGTTGCCAGCGACCGTTGCCCGGCGCGTTCTCCAGGCTGCGACCAAGGACCCAGAGCGAGGCGATGATCCAGATCGCGCCGACGATCTTGCCTGCCAGCGGCAGCTGGTAGGCGAAGGCCAGGAAGCCCATGCCCAGCACCATCAGCAGGAGCATCTGCAGCAGGCAGTAGAAGGCCGTGGCGGTGGAGATGCGCGGGCGGTAGATGCGGAACTGGGTGATGTCGTGGGGCGGCTTCGGGTCCAGCCGCAAGGCGGCGGCAGGGCGCCAGCCGGGGCGGGCGAACCAGACGCGGAGGCGGTCGCCCCAGCTGTCCGCCAGCCGCGCATCGGCCAGCAGGTCGCGGTACTTGTGGAAGTTGGCCTTGAGCGGATCGAAGGTCTTCAGCTGGCCATGGATGCCGTAGATGATCGGTTCTTCGGCGGCCGGGCGCTCCTTGGCGAAGGTGCCGAACAGGTGGTCCCAGAGCATCAGCACGCCGCCGTAGTTCCTGTCCACGCAATACTCGTTCTGGCCGTGGTGCACGCGGTGGTTGGAGGGCGAGGCGAAGCAGTAGTCGAACCAGCCGAGGCGGCCGATATGGCGGGTGTGAATCCAGAACTGGTAGCCGAGGATCACCGCGCCGGCGACGATGAACACGGTCGGCGGAATGCCGATCAGCGCCAGCGGCCAGTAGAAGAACCAGTTGGTCAGAAAGCCGGTGCTGGTCTGGCGCAGCGCGGTGGAGTAGTTGAACTCCTCGCTGGAGTGGTGCACCACGTGGGACGCCCAGACCAGATTGACCTCGTGGCCCATGCGGTGGTGCCAGTAGTAGCAGAAATCGTAGCCGAGCAGGCCGATGACCCAGACCCACCAGTGCGAGGTGGAAAGGTCGAACAGCGCCAGGTACTGGTAGGCCAGCAGGTAGATGCCGAAGTTCATGGCGCGCACGAACAGGTTGATGACCTGCCCGCTGAGGCCCAGGGACGCGCTCGACAGGCTGTCGGAGAGGGCGAAGGTCTGGCGCTTGCGCCAGAAGCTCCAGAGCAGTTCCACCAGCAGCAGCACAAGGAATGCCGGTACGGCATAGACGATCATGTTGGGCATGTTCTGCCTCCTTCTTATGATGCGAGGAGGCTAACGCGGTGCCGCGAATCGGGCGTGATGCAGGGCGCCAGAGCGCATGTCGGCTGACGTCAATCGGCGTTGTATCAGGGGCAGTGATGACGCGGCATAGGCGTCGTATGTCAGCGAGGCGGCGGATAACGCCGTTGGCGTTATGCGCCCTACGGGACCGGATCGGCGCCCACCGAGGCTGATACACGCGTAGGGCGAATAACCGCTTGCGGTTATCCGCCGATGGGAAGGTTGAGGGAAAACGAGGTCAGTGAATGCGCAGCGTCTTGCGGAAATCCGCCGGGGAGATGCCGCGCGCCTGGCGGAAGGCATGGCTGAAGGCGCTGGCCTGGGAGAAGCCGAGCAGCAGGGCGATTTCCATGACGCTGGAGTCGGTGCGCCGCAGATAGTGGTCAGCCAGTTCCATGCGCATGGTTTCCAGCACCTGGGAAAAGCTCTCGCCCTCGGCGGCCAGCTTGCGCTGCAGGGTACGCGGCGACATGGCCAGCTCGCTGGCCAGTCCCTCCAGGCTCACTTCGCCGCCGGGCATGTGCTCCACCAGCAGCGCGCGCACGCGGCCGATCACCGACAGCGGCGCGTAGGAGCGGCCCAGTTGCAGATCCGCCTCCAGCAGCAGGCTCTTGTGGGTGCGCGGGTCGGCGCCCTGGATGCGTGCGGTGAGCATCGCCTCGGGGAAGACCAGCGCGTTGCGCCTGGCGCCGAACTGCACCGCACAGCCGAAGAAGCGTTCGTAGAGCGCCGGGTCGCCCTGGGCCGGGTGCATCATCTGCACCGCCGTGGCCGGTGCGCTGCTACCGATCAGCCAGCGGCCGAAGGCCAGCCAGCCGGCCAGCACGGCTTCCTGCAGGAGAGCGCTGTAGGGCTCCAGTTCGGTGATGCGGCGATCCTCTAGGACCACCTGGCCCTGCTCGAAGGTGATATGCGTCTGGCTGGACGGACTGTCGAAGACGATCTTGCCGAAGCGCCGGATCATGCTCATCGACTCGCCCAGGGTGGCGCTGGTCATCTGCACGTAGCCGAGCACGCCGTAGGTTCCCGGACGCACGCCAGTGCCCACCAGCAGGCCGAAATGCGGCAGGCCGCTCATGCGCGCCGCCAGTTCCAGCAGGGCGCGCAACTGCTGCATGGGGATGCGCAGGATCGGGTCGGCCAGGCGCTCGCGCGGCAGGCCGATCTCGCGCAGCAGCAGGTCAGCGTCGCAGCCGTACTGCTCGGCTGTGTCCAGAACGTGGTTGATGAAGGCGGCGCTGGCAGTGGCGGGGCGCATAGGGGCAAGGGAGTCCGGTGGTCCGGTTGTCGTTATGGGAAGCGCAATCTAGCAACGCGAGCGCCACCCTGGCGAGTGGCGCCGGTCGGTGCGATCAGACCCTGCCGCTGACCGGGATGGCGGCGCCGCTTATCGCGCAGGCCGCGTCGGACAGCAGGAACAGGATCACCGCGGCGAGTTGCTGCGGGGTCACCCAGCGGTCGAATGGAGCTTCAGGCATGGCCGCGCGGTTCTGCGGTGTATCGATGATGCTCGGCAGCACGGCGTTGACGGTCACGCCCTGGTCCTTGAGCTCTTCGGCGAGGCTTTCGGTCAGGCGCATCACGCCGGCCTTCGAGGCGGCGTAAGCGCCCATGCCGAGGCCTGCCTTGGCTGCCGCCCCGGCGCCGAGGTTGACGATGCGCCCAGCATCCGAGCGACGGATCAATGGCAGCAGCGCCTGGGTGGTAAGCAGCGCGGTGCGCAGGTTGAGGGCATAAAGCCGATCCCAGGTCTCGACATCGCCACCCTGCACCGGCTCCCAGGCAAAGCCGCCCGCGACGTTGACCAGCGCATCGAGCCGACCGAAGTGTTCTTCGATGCGTGCGGCCACAGCCTGGCAGGCCGTGCTGGACGTCAGGTCGGTATCCGGGAGCAGCAGGCAGTCCGCTGAGCTGTGCCGTTCGGAGCTGGCGTGGTCGATCAGGACCAGGCGTGCGCCCTGGCTGGCGGCCATTTCCGCCAGCACCTGGCCGAGGTTGCCGAAGGCGCCGGTAATGGCTACGACACGCTGGGAAAGGGGTTGATCCATGCTGAAGTCCTCTTCTGTGTGCAGAGCGCACGCTAAAGAGGGCGGCGGCCACCGTCATGCGCCAGGGCGCCATTCTGGATGCTGCATCCCGCCAAGCTGTGAAACGGCATTTCCGCCGGCCAGCGCCAGGCGGGGCAGGGCACGATCCCGCGCGGCAATCAGCGTTCCAGCGCCTGCGGATTGGCGACGTTCTTCGGCTGGCCGTCGAAGAACGCCAGCAGGTTGTCGAAGGCATCGCCGAAGTACAGCTCGTAGCCGTTCTTCTCCACATAGCCCAGGTGCGGGGAGCAGAGGATGCGCGGGTGGTTGAGCAGGGGATCGGCGGGATCGAGCAGCGGCTCGGTTTCGAACACGTCCAGCGCCGCTTGTCCCGGTCGCCCGGCATCTATCGCCTGCAGCAGCGCACCGGGGGCGATCAATTCCGCGCGGCTGACGTTGACCAGCAGGGCGTCGGGCTTCATCCGGCTGAGGTCTTCGAAGCTGACCAGATGCCGCGTGGCATCGGACAGGCGCAGGTTGAGGCTGAGGATATCCGCCTCGGCGAAGAACGCTTCCCGCGACGCGGCGGCGCGGTGCCCATCGGCCTCGGCCGCCGCACGGCTGTTCTCGCTGCCCCAGACCAGCACCGGCATGTCGAAGGCCGTGGCGTAGCGCGCCAGGCGCTGGCCGATCTTGCCGTAGCCCCAGATGCCCAGGGTCTGCCCGGCCAGCGCACGGCCCAGGTTGACCTGCCACTGCCCCTGCCTGAACGCCTCGATGGCCGGCACCAGAAGCCGGCGTGCATTGAGGATCAGCGTCCAGGCCAGCTCGGTGGGCGCCACCGGCGAGCCGCGGCCTTCGGTGACCACCACGCCGCGCTCGGTGCAGGCCTGCAGGTCGAGGTGACTGGAGACCTTGCCGGTCTGGCTGATCAACTTGAGGTTCGGCAGGCGGTCGAGCAGCGCCGCATCGATGCGTGTGCGCTCGCGGGTGAGCACCAGGGCGTCGGCGTCGGCGAAGCGCGCAGCCAGTTCGTCCCGGGTTGCCGGCTGCAGATCGTGGAGGAGGGTGACCTGGTGCCCGGCCAGGCGCTCGAAGCAGTCGAGCGTGGCGATCACCTGCTGGTAGTCGTCGGGAATGACAATGCGCATGGGGCGGTATCTCGGCGCTGGCGGAAGAAGCCACGACCATAGCCGATTTCGCCGGCCAGCAGGGTTTGTCGCGAATCTTCTGTACGACTGTACAGAAATATCTTGCAGGTCAGAATGCTTGCTGATATTAATTTGTACAACTGTCCAGACTGGTTCCGGTAGAGAACTTCACGGCCAGCCGCATTGAGGCAATAACAATTATCAGAAGACCACAGGTGCAACTTCGTCTGACGCCTGTACGGTCGTACAAAACTCAAGTGTCTTGCGAGGTGCGCGATGAAGGAAAAGCAACCTGGGGAGCAGGTCGGCGGAGTAACACGCCGTGACCTGGTGAAGGGCACGATGGGGCTGTTGTGGGCCGGCGTGCTGCTCGGCGGCCTGCCGCTGCCGGCGTTCGCCGAGCCGAAGAAGGGCGGGCGGCTGGTGTTCGGCCTGGCCGGCGCATCGACCACCGACAGCCTCGATCCGGGCCTGGCCGAAGACGATTTCATGATGCTGCTCAGCCAGGCGCTGCGCGGCAACCTGGTGGAGATCGACAGCAGCGGCAACGCCATTCCCGAGCTGGCCGAGTCCTGGGAGTCCTCGCCGGACGCCAAGGTCTGGACCTTCAAGCTGCGCAGCGGCGTGCAGTTCCACAACGGCAAGGCCTTCGTCGCCGACGACGTGGTGGCCACCCTCGACTACCACCGCAAGGACGGCTCCAAGTCGCTGTCCAAGTCCATCGTCTCGCAGATCGACGAGGTGAAGGCGGTCGATGACTCCACCGTGCGCGTCACCCTCAAGGGCGGCAACGCCGACTTCCCGGTGCTGATGAGCGACTACCACCTGGGCATCCTGCCGCGCGGCGCCGACGGCCAGGTCGATTGGCGCTCCGGCGTGGGCACCGGCGGCTACATGCTCAAGGAATACAACCCCGGCGTGCGTGCCTACGTGGTGCGCAACCCCAACTACTGGAAGCCCGGCCGGGCGCACGTCGAAGAGGCAGAGCTGATCGCCATCGCCGACTCGGTGGCGCGGCAGAACGCGCTGCTCACCGGCAAGGTCAACGTCATCAACCGCGTGGAGATCAAGACCCTGTCGCTGCTGCAGCGCAGCAACAAGGTGCGCATCGCCGAGGTCACCGGCCTGAACCACGCGACCATGCCGATGATCGCCCAGGTCAGCCCGTTCCAGGACAACAACGTGCGCCTGGCGCTCAAGCACGCGGTGGACCGCGACCAGTGGGTGAAATCCCTGCTGCGCGGCCACGGCAGCGTCGGCAACGACCATCCCATCGGCCGCCAGCAGAAGTACTTCAACAGCGAGCTGCCGCAGCGCCAGTACGACCCGGACAAGGCGCGCTATTACCTCAAGCAGGCCGGCATGGACAGCCTGGACATCAGCATCAGCGCCGCCGACGCAGCCTTCGCAGGGGCGGTGGATGCCGGCGTGCTGTTCGAGGAAAGCGCGCGCAAGGCCGGCATCAACCTCAAGGTGGTGCGCGAGTCCAACGACGGCTACTGGATCAACGTCTGGGCGAAGAAGCCGATGTGCATGTGCTACTGGACCGGCCGCGCGACCCCGGACTGGATCTTCAGCCAGATCTACGCCAGCGGCGCGTCCTGGGGCGACACCCAGTGGAACAACGAGCGCTTCGACAAGCTGCTGCTGCAGGCGCGCTCCGAGCTCGATGAAGCCCGGCGCAAGGCCATCTACTGGGACATGCAGGCGATGCTGCGCGACGAGGGTTCCACCGTGGTGCCGATGTTCATGAACCACATCATGGGCATGGGCAACGACGTGGTCACTTCGCCCACCATCGGTGGCGACATGGCGCTGGACGGCATGCGCGCCATCGAGCGCTGGTCGCTGGCGTGAGGGAGAGCGAGATGAGCAACCTCGACTGGCATCCGGTCAGCGCCGACGACACCCGCAGCCTGCGCAACGTCTTCGGCACCTTCATGACCGGCGTCACCATCGTCACCACCCGCGAGGCCGATGGCACTCCGCGCGGCTTCACCGCCAACTCCTTCACCTCGGTGTCGCTGAGCCCGGCGCTGGTGCTGGTGTGCATTGCGAAAAGCGCCGGCAGCCTGGCGGTGTTCAGCGCCGCCGAGCGCTTCGCCATCAACATTCTCGGCGACTGGCAACGCGAGCTGTCCAACCGCTTCGCCGGGCGTACGGCGGACAAGTTCGCCGGCGTCGAACTGCTCTCCTGCGAGGCCGACGTGCCGTGCCTGGCCGACAGCCTGAGCGTGCTCAGCTGCACCCGCCACAGCCTGGTGGAAGCAGGGGATCACGTGATCCTGATCGGCGAGGTGCAGCGCTACCGCAGCAGCGTCGGCAGCCCGCTGGGCTACTTCCGTGGCAGCTACATCGACTTCGCCGAGGGCGCCAAGGCCATCCAGGTCGAGCGCGGCAGCGCGCTCAAGGTCGGCTGCCTGATCGCCCGCGACAACGGCGTGCTGCTGGTGCGCGAGGCGGGCCAGGAACACTGGAACATTCCCGAGGTGTTCTGGCGCGCCGGGGTGAGCCAGAAAGCGGTGATCGACGAGGTGTTCCGCCGCGTCGGCCTGGTCGGCGAGGTGTCGTTCATCTACTCGATGTTCGAGGAGGCGGGGGACGACTTCACCCGCCTGATCTTCCGCGCCGATGCCAGCGGCGAGCTGGCCCCGACCGCCAGCGCAGGCCGCGAGGTACGCCTGTTCCGTGCCGAAGACGAGCCCTGGCGGCTGGTTCGCGGCGACTACTGCACCAGCATGCTCCACCGCTTCTTCAGCGAGCGCCAGGCCGACAGCTTCGGCATCTACTGCGACACCGCCGACGGCGGACGCATCGCCGGCATCGCGGGCCAGCCCGTGCCCTGGCTGGACTGGAAACACTAAGACCACCGAGTGGATGACAACATGGAATTCAACCATTTCTTAAGTTCCTACCTGCCCGACCCGGATGCCTCCGGCAAACGACTCTACGAGCAGATGGTCGAGCAGGCCGTGGTGGCGGAGGAGGTCGGCTACGCCGGCATCTCCATCCCCGAGCACCACCTGATCAACATCCTGCTGGTGCCTTCGCCCCTGCAGATGGCGGTGAAGATCGCCGCGGTCACCCGGCACATCGAGCTGGTCACTTCCATCGCCGTGCTGCCGATCCGCGATATGCGCGTCTTCGCCGGAGAAGTGGTGCAGGCCGACGCGCTGTGCGATGGCCGGCTGGTGCTGGGCGTCGGGCGCGGCGCCTTCAAGTACGAGATCGAGATGCTCGGCGTGCCGATGCACGAGACCCGCGAGCGCTTCGACGAATCCCTCGCCGTGCTGCAGGCGCTGCTGACGCGCAAGGAAGTGAGCTGGGACGGCAAGTACTACCAGTTCGGCCCGCTGACCGTGATGCCGCGCCCCGAACGGGAAATCCCGCTGGTGGTGGCGAGCATGGCCCCCGAAGGCATCCAGGCCAGCGCATGCAAGGGCTTCTCGGTGCAGACCACGCCGCTCAGTGGCGACCACCAGATGCTGCTGGACCAGGTCAACGCCTTCCGCCGCGGCAAGGCCGAGGCCAAGCCGAAATCTTCCCGGCACGCCCGGCTTTCGCTGCAGCGCGCCACCTACCTGGCCCGCGACGAGGCGGATGCCCGCGAGAAGCTGCAGCTTGCCTACGAGTACTACCGGCGCTTCGACAACGTGTTCACCGGCCCCGGCATCGTCCATGGCGGCGGCATCGAAGCGCTGCCGCGCCAGCAGTCCATCGAGGAACTGGGCAAGAACCTGCTGATCTGCACCCGCGAGCAGATGATCGACCAGCTCTCGGCCTACGCCGAGGCGGGCATCGACGAAGTGATCATGACCGCCAACTTCGGCCAGTCCCAGGAGGACAGCCTGGACATGATGCGGCGCTTCGGCGAGCAGATCATTCCGCACTTCAGCGCCAATACCACGCAACCTACCCTGAACAAGAGGACCGGCTGATGCCCCTGATTACCGTTGAGCTCTTCCCCGGACGCACCCCTGAAAAGAAAAGCGAGCTGATCCAGGCGCTGACCGACACCTACCTGCAGGTCTGCGGTGGCAAGGCCCAGGCGGTGACCATCCTGCTCAAGGAGGTGGATCCGGTGGACTGGGGCACGGGCGGACGCAGTTACGCCGAGATTCTTGCTGAAAAGAGCATTGCTGAAGCCAAGACGCAGGCCTGAGGAGGCGAACGATGAGCAAGGCAATCGATTGCGCCTACGTGGTGGACGGCCAGGGCCCGGCCCTGGTGATGGTGCACGGTATCGGCGCGCGCAAGACCGGCTGGGACAAGGTCACCGAGGCGCTCAAGGACAGCTTCACCTGCATCCGCTATGACCTGCGCGGCCACGGCGAGTCGCCGCTGCCCAGCGAAGACTTCGGCCTGGACGAGCTGGTCGCAGACCTGGAAGCCCTGCGCGCCAGGCTGGGCATCGAGCAGATGCACATCATCGGCCATTCCCTGGGCGGCATGATCGGCCCGGCCTATGCGCACAAGTATCCGCAGCGCGTGCTGAGCGTCGGCCTGCTGTCCACCGCGGCATTCCGCTCGCCACAGGACAGCGAGAACGTGCGCAAGGTGGTCCGCGCCATGGAGGAAAAGGGCATCGGCCCGGTGCTGGATACCCTGACCCAGCGCTGGTTCACCGAAAGCTTCTGCGCGGCGCATCCGGAGGTCATCGAGTGGCGTAAGCAGCAGGTGATGGCAACGCCAGCCGAAGTGTTCCTCAACGTCTTCCACATCTACGCCGAAACCGAGATGGCGCCCTGGCTGCATGAAGTCACCCAGCCGTGCCTGGTGCTCACCGGAGAGTTCGACGGCGGCTGCAATCCGGGGCTGAACCGGCAGATCGCCGACGCGCTGCCGCATTCCGAACTGGTGGTGTTGCCGGACCTCAAGCACGCCATCCTGATCGAAGCGAGCGACCAGGTGGTGCCGCATCTCAAGGCCTTCCTGACCAAAGCCTCGCAGTAACGCCTGCCGGCAAGCCGGGGAGGGCGCGTGCGGCCCTCCCCGCAGTTTCCATCACCACAAAAACAACAATGGCCCACCGATCAGCAGGTCGACGACATGGCTCTGATTTATCCCATTCTCTTGCGGCGTTTTCTTCTCGGAGCCCTGACCCTGCTGGGCGTCTCCGCACTCATCTTCGCGGCGGTGCAGCTGCTGCCCGGCGACATGGCGCAGAAGCTGCTCGGCCAGTCCGCCACTCCCGAGGCACTGCACGCCCTGCGTCACGAGCTGGGGCTCGACCAGCCGGCGCTGACGCGCTACCTGCACTGGCTGCTGGGCAGCCTGCAGGGCGACTTCGGCACCTCGCTGTCCAACGGCCGGGCGGTGTCGGAGCTGATCGGCCAGCGCCTGCTCAACACCCTGTTCCTGGCCGGCTACACGGCGCTGATCGCAGTGCCCCTGGCGCTGCTACTGGGATTGTTCGCAGCGCTGTACAAGGACTCGCTGTACGACCGCGTGGTG
Source organism: Pseudomonas nitroreducens (assembly GCF_014204515.1). Lineage (GTDB taxonomy): Bacteria > Pseudomonadota > Gammaproteobacteria > Pseudomonadales > Pseudomonadaceae > Pseudomonas > Pseudomonas nitritireducens_A. The sequence continues at coordinate 34,735 of NZ_JACHLI010000015.1, forward strand.
AACGTCATCTCCCTGGCGGCGGTGTCGCTGCCGGAGTTCTTCATCGGCTACATCCTCATCCTCTGGCTGGCGGTGAAGCACCCGCTGTTCCCCTCCATCGCCGATGTGCCGCCCTCGGCGAGCCTGCTGGAGCACCTGCAGGCGGCCTTCCTGCCGGCACTGACGCTGACCCTGGTGATCACCGCGCACATGATGCGCATGACCCGCATCGCGGTGCTCGACCTGCTGCAGCTGCCCTACATCGAGATGGCCCGGCTCAAGGGCCTGTCGCGGCTGAAGATCGTCCTGCGCCACGCACTGCCCAATGCCTGGGCGCCCATCGTCAACGTCATCGCGGTGAACCTGGCGTACCTGATCACCGGCGTGGTGGTGGTCGAGGTGGTGTTCGTCTACCCCGGCCTCGGGCAGCTGATGGTGGACTCGGTGATCAAGCGCGACGTCATGGTGGTCCAGGCCTGCTGCTGCATCTTCGCGGTGGTCTACATCGGCATCAACCTGCTCGCCGATGTGCTGTCCATCGTCACCAATCCGCGCCTGTTGCATCGCAAGTGAGGGCGAACCGATGAATGCCTTGATCGCAACCTTCAAGCAGATGACCTGGACCGCCCGCATCGGCCTGCTGATCATCCTCTTCTACACCTTCCTCGCGCTGTTCGGCCCGCTGGTGGCGCCCTTCGGCGAGACCGAGATCGTCGGCAGCGAATACGACCCGTGGAGCGCACAGCACTGGCTGGGCACCGACGCCCTGGGGCGCGACATGCTCTCGCGGGTGATCTTCGCCGCGCGCAACACCATCGGCATCGCGCTGCTGTCCACCGCGCTGGCGTTCTTCATCGGCGGCTCGCTGGGGCTGATCGCCGCTGCCGTGGGCGGCTGGGTCGACGGCGCGCTGTCGCGCCTGGTGGACGTGCTGATGGCGGTGCCGCAGCTGATCTGCGCGCTGTTGCTGCTGACCATCTTCGGCACCAGCATCGCCAACCTGGTGTTCGTCATCGCCCTGGTGGACGCCACGCGGATCTTCCGCCTGGCGCGCTCGGTGTCGCTCAACGTGGTGGTGACCGACTACATGGAAGTCGCCCGGCTGCGCGGCGAGGGGCTGTTCTGGCTGGTGGCGGTGGAGCTGCTGCCCAACGTCCGCGCGCCGCTGGTGGCGGAGTTCGGCCTGCGCTTCTGCTTCGTGTTCCTGACCATTTCCTCGCTGTCGTTCCTCGGCCTGGGCCTGCAACCGCCGCTGGCGGACTGGGGCAGCATGGTCCGCGAGAACGCTTCGCTGATTTCCTTCGGCGACCTCACTCCGCTGATTCCCGCCGCCGCCATCGGCGTGCTGGCGATCGCCGTCAACTTCGTCGCCGACTGGTTCCTCGCCCAGCGGCGATGAACGTCAGCTCCCGTACCTGAGGACACGCAACATGAGCGAACCCTTGCTGAAGATCACCGGCCTGCGCATCGAGGCCGGCGGCGCGGACGGCTGGAACGAGATCGTCCACGGCATCGACCTGCAACTGCAGCGCGGCCGGATTCTCGGCCTGGTCGGCGAGTCCGGCGCCGGCAAATCCACCATCGGCCTCGCCGCCATGGGCTACACCCGCGATGGCTGCCGCATCAGCGGCGGGGAAATCCTCTTCGATGGCATCGACCTGCGCCAGGTGCCCGAGTCGCAGCATCGCGAGCTGCTCGGCGCACGCATTGCCTACGTCGCGCAGTCCGCCGCAGCCAGCTTCAACCCCGCGCACCGGCTGATCGACCAGCACTGCGAGAGCGCCCTGGAGCACGGCCTGGCCGCCCGCGAACAGGCGCGCCGGGACGCGGTGGAGCTGTACCGTAAGATTTCCCTGCCCGAGCCCGAGAGCATCGGCGAGCGCTACCCGCACCAGGTCTCCGGCGGCCAGTTGCAGCGGATCATGACGGCCATGGCGATGTCCTGCCGGCCGGACCTGATCATCTTCGACGAGCCGACCACGGCGCTGGACGTCACCACCCAGATCGACGTGCTGCTGACCATCCGCGAGCTGGTCCGCGAGTTCCAGGTGGCGGCCATCTACATCTCCCACGACCTGGCCGTGGTGGCGCAGATGGCCGACGAGGTGATGGTGCTCAAGGATGGTCACCTGGTGGAGCGTGGCGACAAGCGCCGGCTGATAGCACAACCCCAGGCGGACTACACCCGCTCGCTGTGGGCGGTGCGAAACCTGGCGTGCGAGGCACGGCCGCCGGTGGCCGCCGACCAGAAGCCGCTGCTGGAATTGCGCGGCATCCGCGCCGGCTACGGCAACAAGCAGGTGCTCGACGATGTGTCGCTGAAGGTCTTCCCCGGGCGCACCCTGGCCATTGTCGGCGAGTCCGGCTCGGGCAAGTCGACCCTCGGCCGCTGCATCACCGGCGCCTTGCCGGCCCGCGAGGGCAGCCTGCTGTTCAACGGCGCGCCCCTGGCCGGGCATTACGCCAAACGCAGCCGCGACGACCTGCGGGCAATCCAGATGATCTACCAGATGGCCGACACCGCGTTGAACCCGCGCCACCGCATCGGCGACATCGTCGGCCGGCCGCTGCAGTTCTACGGCGGCCTGAGTGCCGCGCGACGCGAGGAGCGCACCCGCGAACTGCTCGCCGCCGTGGGCCTGGAGCCGGGTCGCTTCATGGCGCGGCGGCCGGGCGAACTGTCCGGCGGGCAGAAGCAGCGCGTCGGTATCGCCCGTGCGCTGGCGGCAGACCCGGCGGTGATCGTCTGCGACGAGATCACCAGCGCCCTCGACCAGCTGGTCGCCGAAGGCATCCTGCGGCTGATCGACGACCTCAAGCAGAGCCTGGGCGTGACCTACCTGTTCATCACCCACGACCTCTCGGTGGTCAAGTCCATCGCCGACGACGTGCTGGTGCTCAAGGCCGGCAAGGTCGTCGACTTCGGCGAAAAACAGCGGGTGTTCACGCCGCCCTGCGACAGCTACGTCACGCGCCTGCTCGACAGCATGCCGCAGATGGACCCGGACTGGCTCGACGGCCTGGCGCACCGGGGCGTGGCCTGAATCTCTTTCCACTCAAGGAGCACAGCATGACCGCAACCACTCGGCAGCACTGGAGCGAACGCGCCGCCGCGCTCGCCATCGAAGGCCGCTGCTTCATCGATGGCCAGTACCACGACGCGCAGGACCTGCGCAGTTTCGACAAGACCAGCCCGCTGGACGGTCGCAAGCTGGCGGCCATCGCCCGTGGCGGCGCGGCGGATATCGACCGCGCGGTGGCCAGCGCGCGCCGCGTGTTTGCGGCCGGGCACTGGTCGCGCCTGGCGCCGGTGCAGCGCAAGCGCACCCTGATCCGTTTCGCCGAGCTGCTGGAGAGCCACGCCGAGGAACTGGCGCTGCTGGAAACCCTCGACATGGGTAAACCCATCGCCCATGCCCTGGCCACCGACGTACCCGGCGCGGCTAACGCCATCCGCTGGTCCGCCGAGGCCATAGACAAGGTCTACGGCGAGATCGCCGCCACCGCCGAGGACCAGCTCGGCCTGGTCACCCGCGAGGCGGTAGGCGTGGTCGGAGTGATAGTGCCGTGGAACTTCCCGCTGCTGATGGCCAGCTGGAAACTCGGCCCGGCGCTGGCCTGCGGCAACTCGGTGGTGCTCAAGCCGTCCGAACGCTCGCCCCTGACGGCGATCCGCATCGCCGCGCTGGCCTGCGAGGCAGGGATTCCCGAGGGCGTGCTGAACGTGGTGCCGGGCTTCGGCGCCGAGGCAGGTGACGCGCTGTCGCGGCACATGGATGTGGACGCCATCGCCTTCACCGGTTCGACCGGCGTGGCCAAGCGGCTGATGGTCGCCTCCGGGCAGTCCAACCTCAAACGCGTGTGGACGGAGGCGGGCGGCAAGAGCCCGAACATCGTCTTCGCCGACGCGCCGGATTTGCGCGCGGCAGCCACCAGCGCTGCCTCCGCCATCGCCTACAACCAGGGCCAGGTGTGCACCGCCGGCTCGCGCCTGCTGGTGCAGGACTCGGTGCGCGAAGAGTTTCTGCACCACCTGGGCGACGCGCTCGGCGCCTGGACACCCAGTGACGCCCTCGACCCGGCCAGCCGCTACGGCGCGCTGGTCGATGCCCAGCACCTGCAGTCAGTGCAGGGCTACATCGCCAGCGGCCTGGAGGAGGGCGCCCGGCTGGTGGCCGGCACGGGGGAAGGCGAGGGCTGCTACCTGGCGCCGGTGGTCTTCGATGGCGTGCGCAACGACATGCGCATCGCCCGCGAGGAAATCTTCGGCGCCGTGCTCTCGGTGATCAGCTTCAAGGATGCCGAGGAAGCAGTGGCCATCGCCAACGACACGCCCTACGGCCTGGCGGCGGGGGTGTGGACGTCGAACCTTTCCCGCGCGCATCAGGTTGCGCGCGCGCTGCGGGCCGGCTCGGTGTGGGTCAACCAGTATTCGGGCGGCGACATGACCGCGCCCTTCGGCGGCTTCAAGCAGTCCGGCAACGGGCGTGATCGTTCGCTGCACGCCTTCGACAAGTACACCGAGCTGAAGGCGACCTGGATCAGGCTCTGAATGAACTAACTTTTGACCGGCACGGACACGGGGCGGAATAATCCGCCCCGAATGGCCAACCCTGATTTGCCCAAGATGGAACCGGCACACTATGTCGCAACAGAAAGTGTCGCAGCAGAAAGTGGCGCAACCCAAAGCGAAGAAGATCTACGACCCTGAACTGCGCCGTGAGGAAATCATCAAGGCGGCCTTCCTCTGCCTGAGCGAGGAGGGCTACGCCAAGCTCTCCGCACGCAAGGTGGCGGCCCGCGCCGAGATGGCGCTGGGGCACATCAGCTACCACTTCAAGGACATGAACGAGCTGCTGGTGGAAGCCTACAAGTACGCCTCGCACCAGCTCTACCAGGCGACCCGCAGCGGGCTGGAAGCCGAGCCGCGCACCGCCATGGCGCAGCTCGAAGTGTTCCTGCGCAGCGGCTTCACCGCCACCTTCCTCGACCGCAGCTACCTCTCGGTGCGCATCGACCTGTGGTCCGCCTCGCTGTTCCAGGAAGACATCGCCGATACCGAGCGCAAGCTCTACGCCATCTACCGCGAGCGCCTGGTGGAAATCCTCCGGCGCATCGCCGAGGAGCGCGAGGTGGGCGCCGAGCGCATCGAGAAGTCCGCCGACGCCATCATGGCCATGCTCGACGGCCTGTGGCTGGACTGGCAGCGGCGACGCAACATGAAGGCCATCGAGCACGGCATGAGCGCCTGCCTCGACCTCGTCGCCTGTTATATGCCGGAAAGCGTCCGCTGAATCCTGCTGGGACTTTCTCGCGCCCCCTCCCGACGCGGCAACGCCACGTAGGGCGCATAACCCGGAACGGGTTATCCGCCAAATGTCCCGCGGCGGATAACGCTGGCGCGTTATGCGCCCTACGGTCCTCGCGCCCCCTCCCGACGCGGCAACCCCACGTAGGGCGCATAACCCGGAACGGGTTATCCGCCAAATGTCCCACGGCGGATAACGCTGGCGCGTTATGCGCCCTACGGTCCTGGGCGATATTCCCCGGCTCCTGCGCGGGAGCAGCGACAAACTCGAATTGATATCATTTGGCTACTATCGGGGCGTAATCGAAGAACGGCTCGCCAGGATCAGCGGGCCTCCAGGGACTTCCAGGCAGAGGATTGCCATGCCCGATCGCCAGTCGTTACCGAATCTGTTGCGCCGCACCGCTCTGGCCCGCGAGGCTTTCGAGTCGCGGCGGCGGATCACCTTGGCGCAGCCGCAGTTTCGCGTGCAGGCGCTGGAGGCCGGGCTTTACCAGGTCATCGACTGCGCCAGCGGCCTGGAGCGCGCACGGCGCCGCAGCTATGCCGCTGCGCTGGACTGCCTCGCCGAACTGCAGCGCAGCGGCGCTGCCAGCGCCTGCTGAGGCGGCTTCAGGAATCCTTGGGTACCAGGCGGAACAGGGCACGGCCATCCAGCCACTGGGCACGGCCATGGGCGTCGATCTCGCCGACGCATTGGCCCAGGTCCTGGCCGTCGAGCTCGATGAACAGGTGGTTGGCGTAGACACGGAAGCGCTCGGCGCTGTCCGCCAGTTCCACCCGGCCGTTGTGCAGCACGCCGATGCGCTTGCCAACCCCGCCGGGGGTATACACCTCGTAGCTGCCCTTGCTGTAGATCGCCACCACGCCGCCTCCCTGCCAGCCCGCTCGATGCACCGACTTAAGCACACAATGATGGCAATTGGATATCAATTCCTGGCGATCTGCTGCAAACCCCTGGTTGCCGCAGCGATCGCCCAAGCCATCGAATGCCGCCCAGAACAGTGAAGCACCTGCTCAGTGACTGGTCCGCCCTTGTTCGGGTTGAGGCGCCGAATGGGCATGGCTTCGCTCCACTGGCTTGCGCGGAGCGTCGGCGAGGACTTCCACATTGCGCAGCTCCCGCACCGGCAGGGCAAGCTCGACGCCCAGCTCCTGCATGCCGGCCAACAGGCGCAGGTTGATGTGCTGCTGCACGTCCATGTAGCGGTTGTAGTCGGCGGTTTGCATGATGTAGACCACCTCGTAGAGCAGGCGGCTTTCGTCGAAGGAGAGCAGGTGCGCACGGTCGAATTTCGCCTCGCCGACCCCGTCGATGATCTTCCGGACCAGCTCGGCCACCGCTTCGGCCTTGTCTGCCTGGGTGCGGTAGCTGACGCCGAACTGGAAGACGATGCGCCGGGTGTTCATGCGCTTGTAGTTGTGCAGCGTCTGCTTGAGCAGCTCGGCGTTGGAGCAGACGATCTGCTCGCCGCTCAGACTGCGGATGCGGGTAGTCTTCAGGCCGATGTGCTCGATGGTCCCGGCGACATCGCCGAAAACCACGAAGTCGCCGATCTCGAACGGCTTGTCGAAGCCGATCGACAGCGAGGCGAAGATGTCGCTGAGGATGGTCTGCACTGCCAGTGCCACGGCGATGCCGCCCACACCGAGGCTGGCGATCAGCGCGGTGATGTCCACGCCCAGGTTGGCCAGGATCGACAGCAGCATCACCGCCCACACCACCAGCAGCACCACCACCGAGATCAGCGAGGCCATCACCGGGTTCTGCATGCCGCCGAAGCGCAGCCGCGACAGGTCGCGCGTCCACAGTCGCACACAGGCATCCATCCACCAGGCCACCTGCAGCGCAAGCACGACGAACCAGGCGTGGGCCAGGGCCGAACTCCAGTTGTCGGGGAGGGTGGTCAGCTTCAGCGCGAGCATCAGGGCGAAGACGAAGATCAGCAGGTTGCTGGTGCGCCCGGCGATGGCGGCGGCGTAGCACGCCCACTGACTGGTGCGGCCTTCCAGGCGCCTGCGCGCCGAACCGACCAGGAAGCGCAGGATGGTGAAACCGATGGCGGCGGCGAGCACCACCAACAGCAGGCGGCTGAGCTGGGTCAGGTCCAGCCAGGCATTGAGCGACCCCATGTTCCCTCCTCATCAACGGTGACAGGAGTAGGGTTGGGGGCACGCTGCCCGCAGAAGTTCAGCTCAAGGGGCTGAGCGGTGCCCTGTGCGGGAACTCAGCGGCCGACTCAGACGTACTGCGCGGCGGCGTAGCCCGAGGCCCAGGCCCACTGGAAGTTGAAGCCGCCCAGGTGGCCGGTGACGTCGAGCACTTCGCCGACGAAGTACAGGCCGGGGGATTTCAGCGACTCCATTGTCTTCGACGACACCTCGCGGGTATCCACGCCGCCCAGGGTGACTTCCGCGGTGCGATAGCCCTCGGTGCCGGCTGGCACCAGCTGCCAGTCGCCCAGGCGCTCGGCAATCGCCTTGAGCTCGGCAGGGGTGTACTGCTTCATCGGCTTGGAGACGAACCACTGTTCGGCCAGCAGGCCGGCCATCTTCTTGGTGAACAGCTCGCCCAGCAGGGTCTTCAGCTCGCTGTTGGGACGCTCGCGCTGCTGCTCGGCCAGCCAGGTGGGCAGGTCGATGTGCGGCAGCAGGTCGATGCTGATGGCGTCGCCGGCCTGCCAGTAGGAGGAAATCTGCAGGATCGCCGGGCCGCTGAGGCCGCGGTGGGTGAACAGGATGTTCTCGACGAAGCTCTGGCCGTTGCAGCTGACCCGGCAGTCTTCCACCGAGGTGCCGGACAACTCGGTGCACAGGGCCTTGAGCTGCGGGTCGGTAAGGGTGAAGGGCACCAGGCCGGCGCGGGTCGGCAGCACGCTGTGACCGAACTGGCGGGCGATCTGGTAGCCGAAGCCGGTGGCGCCCAGGGTCGGGATCGACAGGCCGCCGGTGGCGATCACCAGGGATTCGCAGCGCGCCGGGCCGAGGCTGGTCTGCAGCTGGTAGCCGCCTTCGTCGAGGCGAGCGATCTCGCTGACCGAGGTGTCCAGGCGCAGGTCGACGCCGGCCTGCTCGCACTCGTCCAGCAGCAGACCGAGGATGTCGCTGGACTTGTTATCGCAGAACAGCTGGCCGAGCTTCTTCTCGTGGTAGGGCACGCCATGCTTGGCCACCAGACCGATGAAGTCCCACTGGGTGAAGCGCGCCAGCGCCGACTTGCAGAAGTGCGGGTTGTGCGACAGGAAGTTGGCCGGCTCGCAGTACAGGTTGGTGAAATTGCAGCGCCCGCCGCCGGACATGAGGATCTTCTTGCCGGCCTTGTTGGCGTGGTCCAGCAGCAGTACCTGGCGGCCGCGCTCGGCGGCGCTCATTGCGCACATCAGTCCCGCGGCGCCGGCGCCGATAATGATGACCTGGGATGTGAGCACGCTGGATTCCTCGTGGACGGGCGCCTGGCCGGCGCAAAGCCGCGCATCTTACCGCAAGCGCCGCGTCAGCGGGGCGCGAGGGGCGGGCCGCGCGTCGCCCGGCGCACGGCTCGCGGTGCTCAAGGTATCCCCCGGCGGCATTTGTCCGGATAATGCCGGCCCTGTTGTTTTTCTCTTTTCGTGGTGCGCGCGCATGGAAATCAAGGTCAACTTTCTCGACAACCTTCGCCTGGAGGCCAAGTTCGACGACTTCACGGTGATCGCCGACCAGCCGATCCGCTACAAGGGCGACGGTTCGGCGCCGGGACCGTTCGACTACTTCCTGGCTTCCTCGGCGCTGTGCGCGGCCTACTTCGTCAAGCTCTACTGCCAGACCCGCGACATCCCCACCGATAACATCCGCCTGTCGCAGAACAACATCGTCGACCCGGAGAACCGCTACAAGCAGATCTTCAAGATCCAGGTGGAGCTGCCGGCGGACATATCCGAGAAGGACCGCCAGGGCATCCTGCGCTCCATCGACCGCTGCACGGTGAAGAAGGTGGTGCAGACCGGCCCGGACTTCGTCATCGAGCAGGTCGAGAACCTCGACGCCGACGCCCAGGCGCTGCTGATGCCGAGCACCGCCGCCGGTGCCAGCACCTATATCCAGGGCAAGGACCTGCCGCTGGAGCAGACCATCGCCAACATGTCGGAAATCCTCGCCGGCCTGGGGATGAAGATCGAAATTGCCTCCTGGCGCAACATCGTGCCCAACGTCTGGTCGCTGCACATCCGCGATGCGCAGTCGCCGATGTGCTTCACCAACGGCAAGGGCGCCACCAAGGAAAGCGCGCTGGCTTCGGCGCTGGGCGAGTTCATCGAGCGGCTGAACTGCAACTTCTTCTACAACGACCAGTACTGGGGCGAGGAAATCGCCAACGCGCCGTTCGTGCATTACCCCGACGAGTGCTGGTTCAAGCCCGGCGCGAAGGACGAACTGCCGGAGGAAATCCTCGACGAGCACTGCCTGGACATCTTCAACCCGGACGGTGAACTGCGCGGCTCGCACCTCTACGACACCAACTCGGGCAACACTGAGCGCGGCATCTGCTCGCTGCCCTTCGTGCGCCAGTCCGATGGCGAGACGGTGTACTTCCCGTCCAACCTGATCGAGAACCTCTACCTGTCCAACGGCATGAGCGCCGGCAATACCCTGGCCGAAGCCCAGGTGCAGTGCCTGTCGGAAATCTTCGAGCGCGCGGTGAAGCGCGAAATCCTCGAAGGCGAACTGGCACTGCCGGACGTGCCCCAGGAGGTGCTGGCCAAGTACCCCGGTATCCTCGCCGGCATCCAGGGCCTGGAGGAGCAGGGCTTCCCGGTGCTGCTCAAGGACGCCTCCCTGGGCGGCCAGTTCCCGGTGATGTGCGTGACCCTGATGAACCCGCGCACCGGCGGTGTATTCGCCTCCTTTGGCGCCCACCCGAGCCTGGAAGTGGCGCTGGAACGCAGCCTCACCGAACTGCTCCAGGGCCGCAGCTTCGAGGGCCTGAACGACCTGCCCAAGCCGACCTTCGAAAGCCAGGCGCTGACCGAGCCGAACAACTTCGTCGAGCACTTCATCGACTCCAGCGGTGTGGTGTCGTGGCGCTTCTTCAGCGCAAAGGCCGATTACGACTTCGTCGAATGGGACTTCTCCGGCCACGGTGACGATTCCAATGTGCAGGAAGCGCAGACCCTGTTCGGCATCCTCGAAGAGCAGGGCAGGGAGGTCTACATGGCCGTCTACCAGCACCTGGGCGCCACCGCGTGCCGCATCCTGGTGCCTGGCTATTCGGAAATCTACCCGGTGGAAGACCTGATCTGGGACAACACCAACAAGGCCCTGGCGTTCCGCGCCGACATCCTCAACCTGCACAGCCTCAACATCGTCCGCCTCAAGTCGCTGCTCAAGCGCCTGGAAGCCTGCGAGGTGGACGAGTACACCGACATCACCACGCTGATCGGCATCGAGTTCGACGACAACACCGTCTGGGGCCAACTGACCATCCTCGAACTGAAACTGCTGATCAACCTCGCGGTGAAACGCTTCGAGACGGCCAAGGAACTGGTGGAGATGTACCTGCAGTACAACGACAACACCGTCGACCGCGGGCTGTTCTACCAGGCGCTCAACGCCGCGCTGGACGTGCACCTGGACGAGGAAATGGACATGGCCGACTTCGAGGCCAACTTCCGCCGCATGTTCGGCAACCCGCGCATGGACGCGGTACTCGGCTCGCTGGACGGCAGCGTGCGCTTCTACGGCCTGACGCCCACCAGCACGAAACTGGAAGGCCTTGACCGCCACCTGCGCCTGATCGACAGCTACAAGAAGCTGCACCAGGCGCGGGCACGGGCGGTGGGCGCGAACTGACAGCCAGCTCGCCGTGTAGCACCAAGCGTGGGCCGGGCTGTAGGAGCGAGCTTGCTCGCGAACCCACCCGACTATGCCCGCGTAGGGCGCATAACCCGGAGCGGGTTATCCGCCGATGCCCCACGGCGCATAACGCTGACGCGTTATGCGCCCTACGGTCTGCCCCGGCGTTGCCGGGGATTCGCGGAGAAACTCCGCTCCTGCAAGCGCTGCGCCGCCGCTCCCCGTAGGAGCGGACCTTGTCCGCGAAATCCCGCCGGCAATACCGCAAGGCCGGCCAGGCTTCGCGGCTACGGCTTGCTCAACGCTCTCCGCAGCCGGCTCTCTTTAAAAAGGCGGAACCGCTGCGCCCAGCCTCCGGTCTTCTGCAGCACAAGAGCCAGACGCCCGAGGTAGCCATGCAGCATGATTTATCGGCACCGCAATACCGTGTGTGTTTCGTCAGGGACGGCAGCGCCCACGAATTCCAGGTGGCCGACCCGGCGATGAGCGAAGCCCGCGCCTGGTGCCATGTCGCCCGCCACCTGCAGATTCCGATCCTTGACCTGCAAGGGTTCCAGAAGGCCTATCACTCCATCCGCAACAGCGTGGAGCGACACAACGTGCATGACGTCAGCTTCAAATTGACGGCCGAGCAAGCCTGAAAAAGCCCGCACGCAGGCGGGCTGAAACTCTCACAGGGTCGAGCCGGGCTCAACGCGACAGGCGGGTTTCCGCCTCCAGCAGCCGCGCCGCATCGCCCACGCGCATCCACACGCCACCCTGCCACTCCAGCATCGCCAGCGAGTGCTCCTGCACCTTGCGCAGGAAGTAGCGCGGGCCACCGCCTTGCTGCAGCCGCGAGTCACGCAGCACCGGCACCACCTCGTTGCTCAGCCACTGGCGCAGGTTGCGATTCTCCGGGTGGAAGAAGTAGACCAGCAGCAGGGTGTACAACCCGCTTTCGCTGACCAGCAGCTCATCCTCGCGGCCGCCGGCCAGCAGCTCCCAGCGGTACTGGTCGGGGTCGAGCTTGCGCGGCACGCGGGCGCTGAAATGGGTGTTGGTCAGGCGCGCCAGGTCGCGGGCGACGAACCAGGCCTGCTGGTCGATCATCAGGCCGCGCAGGGTGCGGTCGAAACGCTGGAAGGTCTGGACGCTCAGGCCGGGATTGGCCGGGAATTCGATGCTTGGGGTCATGGCGTTCTCCGTGCGCAGGGCAGGAAGTACAGCGATCAAACCGCCACCCAAAGGGGAGGCGGACCGTGCAAGGGTGGAAGCCGGCTGATAGAGCCATAGACCGGTCGGGCCGAAGCCCGCCTCACACGGTCCGCCATAGACAGCCAGGGACGACCCCGCCTCGCGAAAGGCCGGGCCGTCCCTGCTACAGCAAGGCTTTATCAAACAGGCTTCCACACCTGGCCACGGCTGTTCCGTGGCGGGAAGAACGCTAAGCAGGGGCCTTGTAGGATCGCAATGCCAATGGCAAGTCGGGCGTTTCCCGGAAGCCCGCGCCACGTCGGAAGGATGCTTCGCGGCGTAGGAGCGAGGTCCAGGAAAGGTGGGTGAGGGTGGCAGTTTTCGAGGTTCGCGTATGTCAGCCTGTTCGCCGTAGCGCGAAGGAAGGCGGATAACGCTGCGCATTATTCGCCCTGCGGAACGTCAGCCCATGGTGAGCAACGTGGATGCGCATTTGCCGATTCCGCGGCTATGATCGACAGACATTTCCCACTTCATGTACCAATTTCAGGCGCCAACCTGATACTTGAAGTAGATAGCGGCCAGCGCGGGGCTGCCCTAGGATCATTCGGGACAGTCGGATCCCGCCTGGCCGGTCACGCTGACGATATCGCCGGTTCGTACCTGGCCCCATTGCCCCTGGCACTGCGGAAACATCCCACAAGAAAGTCGATCCGCCTGTTCCCCAATTCTGCCTTTTCTAATTCCAACAATGACTTGCAGCTTTACAGGAGCGCAACAATGAAGGCAAAAGCACTGGCCCTGGTGGCCTTGAGCGGGTTGGCCCTGGCCAGCCAGGCGATGGCGGCTGGCAGCGTGACCGTCATTTCCTACGGCGGCGCCAGCAAGGAGGCCCAGGTGGGGGCCTTCTACAAGCCGTTCGAGAAGGAAACCGGCACCAAGCTGATCGCCGGCGAGTGGAACGGCGAGATGGCCAAGGTCAAGGCCATGGTCGATACCAAAAGCGTCTCCTGGGACGTACTGGACATCGAGGACACCGACATCGTCCGCGGTTGCGAGGACGGCCTGTTCGAGAAGCTCGACTATGAGCGCCTCGGCATCAAGGAACCGCTGGTGGAAGGCGCCAAGTCCGAGTGCGGCGTGGGCATCTTCGTCTGGTCCAACGTGCTGGCCTACAACGCCGACAAGCTGAAAGTCGCGCCCACCGGCTGGAAGGATTTCTGGGACCTGAAGAAGTTTCCCGGCAAGCGCAGCCTGCGCAAGTCGGCCCGTGGCGCTCTGGAGTTTGCGCTGATGGCCGATGGCGTCGCTCCGGGCGAGGTCTACAAGGTGCTGTCCACCCCGGCCGGCGTCGACCGCGCCTTCAAGAAGCTCGACGAGATCAAGCCGAGCATCCAGTGGTGGGAAGCCGGCGCGCAGCCGCCGCAGTACCTGATGTCCGGCGACGTGGTGATGAGCTCGTCGTACAACGGCCGCATCCACGCCGCGCAGGAAAGCGGCGCCAACCTGAAGATCGTCTGGGACGGCAACCTCTACCAGTTCGATGACTGGGCCATCCTCAAGGGCACGCCGAACCTGGACGCCGCCTACCAGTTCATCTCCTTCGCCATGCGCCCGGAGCAGCAGAAGCTCTACACCGAGAAGATGGCCTACGGCCCGTCCAACACCGCCGCAGCCGCCTTGCTCGACAAGAAGCTGGCCAGCGCGCTGCCGACCGCGCCGGAGAACATGAAGAACGCGCTGCAGATGGACGTGGACTTCTGGACCGAGAACGGCGAGGCGCTGGAGCAACGCTTCATGTCCTGGGCCAGCCGTTAAGCGAGGCAATCGATCAGCCGTGGGCGCAGGCCCATGGCTGATGCTTTTCGTTCGACCCGCCGCTGTTCCGCCAGAACCCTCGCCACGAGGGTTTTGTCGCGACTGGCCGGCGGGCTTTCAGCATTCTGAAGGGGTCCCATGAAGCTCGACACCGCCATCGAGAACACGGTTCTGCGCCAGGCCACCGTCGTCGCCGGGCGCGGTGCGATGGATCGCGAGATCACCTGGGTGCACATCGTCGACCACCCGGAGATCACCAACTGGCTGAAACCCGGCGAGCTGCTGCTGACCACCGGCTACAACTGGCCGGAAGACGACCAGACCTGCCGCGAGATGGTCCGCAGCCTGAGCCGCATCGGCCTGGCCGGTGTGGTACTGGCGGTGCCGTATTTCCGCGAGCACTTCACCCAGGCCGCCATCGACGAAGCCGACCGCTGCGACCTGCCGCTGCTGGAGCTGCCCTGGGAAATCCCGTTCAGCGAAATCACCCATGACGTGCTGGCACGGATCATCAACGTGCAGGCGGAGATCATCCGCCGCTCGGACCTCATCCATCGCACCCTGACCGCGGCCGCCATCGACGCCAGCAACCTGGAAGGGGTTGCCATCGCCCTGAACCAGGCGCTGGAGAAACCGGCCACCCTGGTTTCGGCCGATGGCACCTTGCTCGGCAGTTCCCGGCCGGACTGCAGGGAGGACGAGGAGCGCACGCTGATCAGCCGGATCACCCAGCGCCAGTCGCTGTTCAATGCCTTCCACGGCAATGCGCCGACGTTGTTCGATGCAGCCCACGGTCTGGCCGCTGCACGCCTGGGCTGCCCGATCCGCGCCCATGACGAGGTCATCGGCATCGTCTGGCTGGAGAGTGCCGACGGTCAATTCGAGGAACTGGATTCCCGCGCCCTGGAACATGCGGCGGTGATCGCGGCGCTGCACCTGACCCACCAGCGCGAGCTGTCGAACCAGGAAACCCGCCTGGGTTATGCCTTCGTCGCCGGTCTGCTGGAAGGCAAGTTCTCGGCGACGCCCAGCGCCATCGAGCGGGCCAAGGCCTCCGGCTGGAGCGAGAACCGGGATTACCGGGTGTGCCTGCTGCTGCTCGACGAGCCGATTCCACTGGCGCTGGATGGCTTCAATCGGCGCGCGCGCAGCGCCGAGCGCATCGCCAGGGTGATGCAGGAGCTGGAGGTGGCGCCGCTGATTTCCGTGTCGTTGAACCAGATCAGCTTCCTGCTTCCGGCCGAGGTGTCGGCGGATGGCGTCTGGAAGGCCCTGGGGGAGGAGGGTGGGGCGCTCGCGGTGAGCCGTGTACATCGCGGCGCATCCGGCATGGCGTTGGGCGCCGAGGATGTGGCGGCGCTGATGCCGTTGCTGCGCCCAGGCAAGCTGCACAACTTCGACGAAGTTCTGTTTCCGCGGGCGCTGATGGGCGACGAGGATGCCCGGCGCATGCTGCTGGAACGGCTGATCGCGCCGCTGGAGAACCCCAGGCGTGGCAACTCGCTGGTGGACACCGTGCTGTGCCTGGCCAGCGAGGGTTTCCAGCTGCTCAATACCGCGCGGGCGCTGGACATCCACATCAGCACGCTGCGCTACCGGGTGTCACGGATGGAGACCATCCTCGGTATCTCGCTGGAGAATCCGGACGATCGTTTCCGGTTGCAGGTCGCCGCGCAGATGTACCGGCTTATCCACGAGAACGCCTGAACAACAGATTCAGCCTTGCGGTCCGGCGCTTGCCGGGCTGTCATCTGCAGTCATTTCCAGCCAGGTCACAGTCGTGCGTGAAGGCCGCCTCCGTGGCTGGACCTTCCTACTTTCAGCTCGAAGTCTCCCGCGCAATCTCCTGCCTGGCACAGGTATCTGGCGTCCCGGACGGTGGATAGGATTTCTCCACAATCCGCAAAGGTGATGCCCATGTCCTCCAGTCCGTATTCGTCTGTCGCCGCCCGCAACCAGCACGTCTCCCAAGGCGTGGCGGTTGCCCATCCGATCACCCTCAACCGCGCTGCCGGGGCCTATGTCTGGGATGACCAGGGCAGGAAGTACCTGGACTTCGTCGGCGGCATCGGCGTGCTCAACGTCGGCCACAACCACCCGCGCGTCGTCGAGGCGGTGCGCAAGCAACTGGAGCTGTTCTCGCACATCTGTTTCCAGGTGGCAGCCTACGACCAGTACGTCGAACTGGCGGCGAAGCTGAACCAGCTGGTCGGCGGCGAAGAGCACTACAAGTCGGTATTCCTCACCACCGGCGCCGAAGCGGTGGAGAACGCCATCAAGATCGCCCGTGGCCACACCAATCGCCCTGGCGTGATCGCCTTCCGTGGCGGCTTCCACGGCCGCACGCTGATGGGCATGAGCCTGACCGGCATGAGCCAGCCGTACCGGCAGAATTTCGGCCCGCTGGCACCGGACGTCTACCACGTGCCGTATCCCAACGAGTACCGCGGGGTCAGCAGCGAGCAGGCCCTGGCGGCGCTGCAGGAAGTCTTCGACACGCAGATCGCCGCCGACCGTGTGGCCGCCATCATCATCGAGCCGGTGCAGGGCGACGGCGGCTTCGTCGCCGCGCCCGTGGAGTTCATGCGCGCGCTGCGCAAGAAGACCGAAGAGCTGGGCATCGTGCTGATCTGCGACGAAATCCAGACCGGCTTCGGCCGCACCGGCAAGCTGTTCGGCTTCCAGCATTCGGGCATCCAGCCGGACCTGGTCACCGTCGCCAAGAGTCTCGCTGGCGGCCTGCCGATTTCCGGCGTAGTCGGCCGCGCAGCGATCATGGACGCACCCAAGCCCGGCGGCCTGGGCGGCACCTACGGCGGCAACCCGCTGGGCTGCGCCGCCGCGCTGGAGGTCATCCGCATCTTCGAGAGCGAAAACCTGCTGGAGCGCAGCCAGGCCATCGGCGCACAACTGCTGGAGGGTTTCCGCTCGCTGGAATCGCGCTTCCGCAGCATCGGCCACATCCGCGCCATCGGCGCAATGGCCGCGGTGGAGTTCGTGGCCGACCGCGATTCCAAGGCCCCCGATGCAGCACTGGCGCAACGCGTCATCGACGCGGCGCGGGAGGAGGGGTTGCTGGTGATCAAGTGCGGCGTCTACCGCAACGTGGTGCGCTTCCTCTGTCCGCTGGTGATCTCCGAGCAGGATGTCGCCGAGGCGCTGCGCCTGTTCGAGCGCGCACTGATCGCCGCCGACGCCTGACTCGACCCGGCATTGAACTGGATGCCCATTTCCACGGGAGTGATGATTCGTGAATGACAAGCTAACCGTTGCAGCCGGTGCTGACTGGGAACTGCCATCGCTGGCCGGCGGGGCCGCCGACGGCCGCTTCTACAGCGTGGTCAACCCGGCGACCCAGGATGTCTTCGCCCGCGTACCCGACTGCGGCGAGGAAGAGGCACAACGTCTGCTGGAGGCTTGCGTATCGGCCTTCGACAGCTGGAAACAGACCACGGCGTTCCAGCGCAGCCAACTGCTGCGCAAATGGTTCGAGCGCATCGTTCGCGGCGCGGATGAAGTTGCCTCGGCGATCAGCCAGGAGATGGGCAAGCCGATCAAGGAAGCCCTGGGCGAGGTGATGTACGCCGCCGGTTTCGCCGAGTGGTACGCCGAGGAGGCCAAGCGCGTGTATGGCGAGACCTTCTCCAGCCAGCACGAGCACAAGCGCCTGTACGCCAGCCGCCAGCCGGTCGGGCCGGTGTTCGCGGTCACGCCGTGGAACTTCCCGGCGGCGATGATCACCCGCAAGGTCGCGCCAGCGCTGGCCGCGGGCTGCACGGTGATCGTCAAGCCGGCCGAGCAGTCGCCGATCACCGCGATCCTGCTGGAGCAATACTGGCGCGAAGTCGGCGGTCCGGAAGGGACCTTCCAGGTCATCACTTCCAACCAGGCGGCGACCGTCTCGGCGGTGTATTTCAAGGACCGCCGGGTGCGCAAGCTGACCTTCACCGGCAGCACCGAAGTGGGTGTGCTGCTGTACCGCCAGTCTGCCGAGACCATGAAACGCGTCTCCCTGGAACTGGGCGGCCACGCGCCGTTCATTGTCTTCGCCGACGCCGATATCCCGCGCGCGGTGGACGACATCATGGCCTGCAAATTCCGTAATGCCGGGCAGACCTGCGTCTGTACCAACCGCATCTACGTTCATCGCTCCATCAGCAGCCAGTTGCTGGAAGCGCTGGCCGCGCGCGTGCAGGAGCTGCGCGTGGGCGACCCCGCGGACGACGCCACCCAGATCGGCCCGCTGGTGGACGAGCAGGGGCTGCGCAAGGTCAGCGAGCATGTCGCCGATGCCCTTAGCCGTGGTGCGAGCGTTGTAGTCGGCGGCCAGGCGCTGGGGGGCCTTTATTACCAGCCGACCGTACTGCGAGACGTCGCTCCCGGCATGCGCATCCTCGAAGAGGAAACCTTCGGTCCGGTGGCGCCGGTGATCGAGTTCGACACGCTCGATGAAGTGGTGGCAGCCGCCAACGACACGCCTTACGGCCTGGCCGCGTATCTCTGGACTCGCGACCTGGATACCGCGCACCGCGTGTCCGAACGCCTGGACTACGGCATCGTCGGCATCAACGACGGCGCACCGTCCACCGCCCAGGCACCGTTCGGCGGGGTGAAGATGAGCGGCATCGGCCGCGAGGGTGGCGTCTGGGGCATCCAGGAATACCTGGACACCAAGTTCGTCTCGGTCGGTTTGGCGCCGCGCTGAGGCGAGATGAGGGGCGCAGCTGCGCCCCTTTTCTTGCCCGGCTAACGCAGGGTGTAGCCGCCGTCCGGCGAAAGGGTCGCACCGCTCATGTAGGGATTGCCGAGCAGGAACAGCGCCGCATCGGCGGCATCCTCGACGGTGCCGACACGCTTGAGCAGCGTGGCCTGGGCGTAATGGGCGAAGGCGCTTTCGCGTAGATGCGCATCGCGGCTTTGCCACAATTCACCATCCAGCGTGCCGGGGGCGATGACGTTGACCCGGCGCGGCGCCAGGTCCACCGCCAGTGCCCGCGCAAGGCCTTCGATGGCGCTGTTGCAGGCCGCGTAGGAAGCCGCTCCCGGCACCGGGCGCGCACCGGCTGCGCCGCCGACCAGCACGATACCGGCGTCAGGCGCGAGAACCGGCAGGGCGGCCTGCACCGCCCAGTACTGCGGCCAGAACTTGCGCTCGAAGGCGCTGCGCACCTTCTCTTCGTCCTGCTCGTTGAAGTCGGCAACCTGATAGCTCGCCGCGGGCGTGAACAGGCCATCGATCCGCTCGAGGCGGGCGAAGAACTCGCCCAGCGAGCGGCGATCGGTGTTGTCCACCGGGTAGCCCTCGGCGCGGGGGCCAAGGCTCTCCACCACGCTGGCCAGTCGTGCTTCGTCGCGCGCGCCAAGGACCACGCGCGCACCCCGTTGTAGCGCCAGCCGAGCAGCGCGCAGGCCGATACCGGACGTCCCGCCGATGATGACCAGAGTCTTGCCTTCGATCATGTGATTTCCCTTTCGATGGTGCGGCCAGCGCAGGCGTGCCTGGCCCGTCCTGAGATCAGGCCCGGTCGCCCTCGAAAGGACAGCCGGGCGTTTTCGCTTCAGATCACGAAGAAGCCGTGGGTGCCGTCGCGACCCAGTTGCTCCACCAGGCCGAACTCCCAGTCGAGGTAGCCCTGCATGGCTTCGCGCGGGTTGTCGGTGCCTTCGTAAGGGCGGCGATAACGATCGATACGGGGAGCGGCCAGCAGGCTTTCACCTTCCTCGGTCGGCAGGCCGGCGGCGACCCAGGCGCTGGTGCCGCCATCGAGCAGGAATACCGGCTTGTCGCTCAGCGCAGCCACGTCCGCCACGGCGAAACGAGCCAGCAGGCTGGTGCCGCAGGTGAGCACATAGCGGTCGGCGTCTCCCGACTGGGCCAGCGCCTCGCGCAATTGGCTGCGCAGGGCCCAGGCGGCGCCGGGGATGTGGCGCTTCACGTAGTTGGCGCTGGCGGTGAAGTCGAGCACGGCGGTGCCCGGTGCGCGCAGCCAGTCGGCCAGGGTCTGCGGGGTGATGGTCTCGGCCTGCGGCTTGGCCGGCAGCGGGGCGCTCCAGGCGCCTTGCTCGCTGAAATCGGCGGCGGCCAGGCCGTCCAGCACGGCGACCTGCCAGCCCATCTGGGCCAGCCAGGAGGCACTCATGTTGGCGCGCACGCCATCGTCATCAATCAGCACCAGGCGCGCACCGCGCACGCTGGCGACATGGTCGGTCTCCTGCACCAGCTGGCCGCCCGGGGTGGAGCGCGAACCTGGCAGGTGGCCGGCTTCGTATTCTTCCGGGGTGCGCACGTCGAACAGGTAGGTGGTGCGGGTGGTATCGGCCTGCCATTGGCGCAGGCCGGCGAGATCGATGCGCGCGACCTCGGCGCGATCCGCCACGGCGCGAGCACGCTCGGCGGCAGAGCCGCGGGTGGCGGCGGAAACGTCGCTGAAGCGCCGCGCCTGGCCGTGCTCCAGTTGCTGCCCGGCCAGCGTCCAGCCGATGGTGCCGTTGCGCAGCGCCGACACCGGGTTGGGAATGCCGGCGTTCACCAGCGACTGGGTGCCGATGATGCTGCGGGTGCGTCCGGCGCAGTTGACGATGACGCGGGTGGCCGGGTCCGGCGCCAGTTCGGCGACGCGCAGGACCAGCTCGGCACCGGGCACGCTGATGCCGGAGGGAATGCTCATGGTCTGGTATTCGTCGAAGCGGCGGGCATCGAGCACGACCACGTCGGCCTTGGCGTCGAGCAGGGCCTGCACTTCTTCGGCGGCCAGGGACGGCGTGTGGCGCTCGGCTTCCACCAGTTCACCGAAGGATTTGCTCGGCACGTTGACGTCCTTGAACAGCTCGCCGCCGGCGCTGCGCCAGCCGGCCAGGCCGCCTTCGAGCAGGGCGACGTCGCTGTAGCCCAGGGTCAGCAGGCGCTGCGCGGCGATTTCTGCCAGCCCTTCGCCGTCGTCATAGACGGTCACCGGCGTGTCACGACGCGGCACGCGGGCATAGATTTCCAGCTCCAGCTTGGACAGCGGCACGTTGGCGGCGAACAGCGGATGTTCCTGGGCGAACGGGTCTTCCTCGCGCACATCGAGCAGCGCCAGTTCCTCGCGAGCGAGGAGGGCGGTGCGAATGGCGTGGAAGGAGCGGTGGGTGATCTGGCTCATGCGGGGTTCTCTTTCGACAGGTCCCAGATGTTGGGCAGCTGGCTGTTGGAATAGCCGGAGATGAAGGGTTTCTCTTCGCCCTCGGCGCTGAAGACGGCACGACGCACCGCGCCGATGTTGGCGCCGTAGACGTGGATGCTGATGGAGGAGCGGTCGGCGAAGGCGTTGCTCACCTGGTGGATGTCGCCGATGCGCGGCGATACCGCCTCTACCTCGCCCGGTTCCAGGCGATGCGCTTCACCCACCGGCTGCAGGCTGCCATCGGTGGCAAAGGCGAATGGCTGCGAGTATTCGGCGCCGCGCAGCATGCCGATCAGGCCCCAGACGCGGTGGTCGTGCACCGGCGTGCGCTGGCCCGGGCCCCAGACGAAGCTGACCACCGAGAAGCGCTGTTGCGAGTCGGCGTGCAGCAGGTATTGCTGGTAGCGCTGCGGATCAGGGCGGGCGTAGTCGTCGGGCAGCCAGTCGTCGTGGCGAACCAGTTCCGCCAGCAGTGGGCCGGCCTGGGCCAGCAAAGTGGCTTCATCGGGATGGTCGTCGAGCAGGGCCGCGAGATCGCCGATGAACTGGCGCAAGCGGTCGAGGCGCAGGGGAGCTGACATACGGATGGATTCACTCCGGTCGGTTTTGGCGCTACGGTAGCAAACGGTTTTTTATTCCTGAAATGCATTTTGAATCTAAGCTAATATGCGAGAAATGCAATTGGTGCCTGGCCCATGAAAATCGATGACATCGACGCCTTCGTCGCAGTGATCCGCAACGCCTCCCTCAGCCAGGCTGCCGAGAGCCTGGGCCTCACCCAGTCGGCGATCACCCGGCGGGTGCAGAGCCTGGAGGAGTCCCTCGGGGTGGAGTTGCTCGACCGCAACACCAAGCCGCTCAAGCCCACCTCCGCCGGACGCCGGGTGTTCGAGCAGTGCCTGCGGGTGCTGCGCGAGGTGGACGGGCTGCGCGAACTGGTGGCCAGCGACACCCCGCCCAGCGGCATACTGCGCCTGGGCGTGCCGCAGAGCATCGGAGAAGTGGTGCTGCTCGAAGCCCTGCGACAACTGGCCGGCGAGTTCCCCGAGCTGCGTGCGCAGGTCAGCAGCGGCTGGGGCAGTCACCTGCTGGCGCGGTTGGAGAACGCCGAACTGGATGCGGCGGTGGTGCTGTTTCCGCCGAGCAAGGTGTTCCCCGATGACCTGGGCGCCACGCCGCTGGGGCGCGTCGAGCTCTGCGTGGTGGCGGCGAAAGACAGCGACGTGCAGGCCCGCCGGCTGCTCGATTGCTACCAACAGGGCTGGGTGCTCAACCCGGATGGCTGCGGCTTCCGCGCCGGCCTGCAGCGCGCCCTGGCCGATCAGGGCCTTGGGCTGCAACTGAACCTGGAGACCTTCGGCAGCGAATTGCAGCTGGGACTGGTGGCGCAGGGCAGGGGGCTGGGTCTGGTGCCGGCGCCGGCCCTGGCGCGTAGCCGTTATCGCGAGCAGTTGCGGATATTGGAGCTGGAAGACTTCCAGCCGCTGATTCAGCTCTGGCTGGTGCGCCCGCGGTTGTTGGGCAACCTGGAAACACCGGCACGACTGTTCGGCGGCGCGGTGGCCAAGGGGCTGGATATCTCTGCAGCCTGACCCCTACAGGCGCGAGCTTGCTCGCGAATCTCCCCGACATCACAAATCCCCGTAGGGCGCATAACCCGGAACGGGTTATCCGCCGATGCCACAACGGCGGATAACGCTGGCGCGTTATGCGCCCTACGGTCAAATGTGACGCAGGGAGTGGCCCTGTAGGAGCGAGCTTGTCGCGCCCCCCCTTCACTCATGTGTCAGCCGGATGGTGCCGTCGTGGCTCTGTTCGCGAGCTAGTTCGCTCCTATGAAAAGCGGAAAGCCCAGCGCGCAACTTGGTCACGCCTAAATATGCGACATTTGCATATTAGGATATGACAAAAATGAATTTCCATCATGAAGTGCTTGCCTATAGCTTCTAAGAACGACGTCAGACAAGACGTTTTTCTTATAACGAAAGCCGCCGGACTCCGTCAGCGGCCCAGGCGAGGGCAACACAGTGAGCGTGGAAATTCTCGGCATGATCACCGCCACCCCGAGTTCCGAGGTAGATCAGCCGTTGGGGGACGCGGTGGATGCCGGCTTCGTCCGGCGATTCGCCCAGGCCCATGAGGACGCCGGCTTCGACCGCGTGCTGGTGGGCTACTTCAGCAATGCCGCCGAGGGCGCGGTGGTCAGCTCCTTTGTCGCCGCTGCTACCCGCCGGCTGGGCATCCTGCTGGCCTACCGGCCGGGTGTGATCGCGCCGCCGCTGGCCGCCCGCCAGCTTGCCACGCTCGATCAGTTCAGTGACGGCCGCCTGGCCCTCAATGTGGTCAGCGGCGGCAACGATGAAGACCTGGCGCGTGACGGCGACTACCTCGACCACGACCGCCGCTACGCCCGCACCGACGAATACCTGCAGGCCCTGCGGCAGATCTGGACCGCCGAGTCCCCGGTGGACTTCGCCGGTGAGTTCTACCGCTTCCAGGGCGCTTCGCCGGCCGTGCGTCCACGGCAGAAACCGCACATCCCGATCTATTTCAGCGGCTCCTCCGAGGCGGCCATCGAGGTCGCTGCCCGCCACGCCGATACCTACATGCTCTGGGGCGAGCCGCTGGCGGCCGTCGACGGGCACATCCGTCGCGTGCGAGCTGCCGCCCAGGCGCAAGGCCGCGATCCGCGTTTCTCGGTGTCCTTCCGCCCGATCGTCGCAGATACCGAAGAGGCTGCCTGGAAGCGCGCCGCGGACATCCTCGAACAGGTGCGCGAGAACCGCACGCGCCTGGGCCTGCCGCTAAACGACCACCAGCCGGAAAACGTCGGCTCGCAACGTCTGCTCGCCGCTGCACAGCAGGGCGAGGTGCTCGATACCCGCCTGTGGACCGGCGTCGCCCGGCTGACCGGTGCGCGCTGGAACTCCACCGCACTGGTCGGCACGCCCGAGCAGGTCGCCGCCGCGCTGGGTGAGTACTACCGCCTCGGCGTCTCCACCTTCCTGATCCGTGGCTTCGACCCGCTCGGCGATGCCGTGCGCTACGGCCAGGGCCTGATTCCCGCCATCCATGAACAGATCGCCCGCCTGCCGCAGCTGCGGCGTGCCGGCTGAGGAGCTTTTCGATGACCCTGAGAAACCGTCTGCGTGCCTCCCTGGCTGCGCTGCTGCTGAGTGCTCCGCTGGCCCAGGCCGCCGACCTGCCGACCCTGCGGGTGGGCGACCAGAACTACTACAACGTGCGCGCTTCCATGGAAGCCTCCGGCGTGCTCGAAGGCGCGCCCTATACCGTCGACTGGAAGCATTTCCAGTCCGCAGCGCCAGTGGCCGAAGGGCTGCAGGCCGGCGCCCTGGACCTCGGCTTCCTGGGTGATTCGGGCTTCATCTTCCTGGCCGCCAAGGGCGCTCCGGTGAAGCTGATCGGCATTTCGCGGCAGAACCCCGACACCATCGCGTTGCTGGTGCCCAAGGATTCGCCGGTGAAGACCATCGCCGACCTCAAGGGCAAGAAGGTCGCCTACTGGCCCGGCGCCTGGAGCCAGCAACTGACCCTGCGCGCGCTGGAGAAAGCAGGCTTGCCCAGCGACTACGTGGAGTTCGTCAAACTGATGCCCATCGATGCCGCCGCTGCACTGCCGCGCGGCAGCATCGACGCCTTCCCGGTGTGGGAGCCCTACATCTCGCAGCAGATCGTGTTCTCCGGCGCCCGGCCGATCCTTACCGCCCGCGACCTGATGCCGGGGCTGTCGAGCATCGCCGCCAACGCCGACTCCATCGACCCCAAGCGCGCACAGATCGCCGACTTCCTCGGCCGCCTGCAGAAGGCGCGCACCTGGGTCGAAGCGCACAAGGAGCAATACGCCGACATCTGGGCGAAGAAGGCCAACCTCGATCAGTCCGTTTCCCGCCACTGGATCGGCCAGGCCGCGATGAGCGTCGGTCCGGTGGACCAGCAGGCCGCCGCCGATTACCAGGGCACCGCCGATTTCCTTCTGCAGACCGGTGCTTTGCCCAAGGCTTTCGATGCCTCCAGCGTGATCGACACCTCCTTCGCCACTTCCTTCCACTGAGTCACTGACTGAGCACGGAGCGCCACCATGAGCATCCAGTTCCTCGGCATGATCGGCCATCGCCTGGCCTCGGAAACCATCGCCCCGGCAGGGCCGATCCTCGACAAGCAGTACATCGCCGCCTTCGCCCGCGCCCACGAGGAGGCCGGTTTCGATCGCATCCTGGTCGGCTACTGGTCGGACCAGCCCGATGGCTTCCTGGTGGCGGCCACCGCTGGGCTGGCCACCTCGAAGATCCATTTCCTGCTGGCGCACCGACCCGGTTTCGTCGCCCCGACCCTGGCCGCGCGCAAGCTGGCGACCCTGGAGCACCTGCTCGACGGGCGCCTGGCAGTGCACATCATCAGCGGCGGCAGCGACGCCGACCAGCGCAAGGACGGCGACTACCTCGGCCACGACCAGCGCTATGCCCGCAGCGAGGAATTCATCGAGGTGCTCAAGCGCACCTGGACCGCCGACAAGCCCTTCGACTTCCACGGTGAGCACTACCGTGTGGAGCAGGCCTTCGCTGCCATCCGCCCGCAGCAGAAGCCGCACATCCCGGTGTATTTCGGCGGCTCCTCCGAGGCGGCGCTGAAGGTCGCCGGCAAGCAGGCCGACGTGTTCATGCTGTGGGGCGAACCCCTGGCACAAGCCGCTGAAACCATTGCCGCAGTGCGCGCGCAGGCACGCCTGAACGGCCGCGAGGTGGAGTTCAGCCTGTCGTTCCGGCCGATTATCGGGCGCACCGAAGAAGAGGCCTGGGCCAAGGCCGAGGAGATCCGCGCCACCGCCGGCGAGCGCCTGGGCGAAGCCGGTTTCCCCAAGGGCAAGCCGCAGAGCGTGGGCGCGCAGCGCCTGCTCAGGGCGGTGGAGCAGGGCGACCGGGTCGACGAGCGCCTGTGGACCGGCATCGCCAGGCTGGTGGGCGGTGGGCACAATTCCACCGCACTGGTGGGGACCCCCGAGCAGGTCGCCGATGCGCTGCTGGCTTACTACGACCTGGGTGTGCGCAGCATCCTGATCCGTGGCTTCGATCCGCTGAATGACGCCGTGGAGTACGGCCGCGAACTGATCCCGCTGACCCGCGCCAAGGTCGCCGAGCGCGAGCGCCGGCGTGCCACGGCCTGACGGGATGACCATCCTGCAGAGCCTTCCCGTGGCACTGGCCCAGCTTCCGGAATTGACCCGACAGTTGGCCGAAGGCGCCGAAGCCCTGGACCGCAACGGCGAATTCCCCCACGCCAATCTCGCCCTCCTGCAGCGTCATGGCCTGCTCGGCCTGGCTTTGCCGCCTGCGCTGGGTGGCCCTGGTGCGAGTCTGGGTGAGCTGCGCCAGGCGGTGGCGGCGGTGGCCCGTGGCGAGCCGTCCACCGCGCTGGTGCTGTGCATGCAGTACCTGCATCTGCGCCGGCTGGCGGATAACCCCGACTGGCCCGAAGCCCTCAAGCGGCGGGTCGCTCGCGAAGCGCTGGAGCAGGGCGCGCTGATCAACAGCCTGCGCGTCGAACCCGAACTGGGTTCGCCCGCGCGCGGTGGTCTGCCACAGACCATCGCGCGGCGTGAGGGCGACGGTTGGCGGCTGTCCGGCCACAAGCTCTACACCACGGGCATTCCCGGCCTGACCTGGCTGGCGGTCTGGGCGCGCAGCGATGAGCCGACGCCGCGCGTGGGCAGCTGGCTGGTGCGCCGCGACAGCCCCGGCATCCGCATCGTGGAAAGCTGGGACCACCTGGGCATGCGCGCCACCGGCAGCCACGAGGTGATATTCGAGGACGTTCCGGTGCCGCTGGAGCATGCCATCGGCCTGTATCCCCATGACCGCCCGCCAGCGCCGGACGAGGCCGTGACCCGCGACTTCGCCCAGGCCAGCGCGGCGCTGCTGGGCGCCTTGTACGACGGCGTTGCCCGCGCGGCCCGCGATTGGCTCGTGCACTGGCTGCGCGAACGCGTGCCGGCCAGCCTCGGCGCGCCGCTGGCGAGCCTGCCACGTATGCAGGAAGCGCTCGGCGGTATCGAAGGCCTGCTGCTGCAGAACCGCCTGTTGCTGGATTCCGCCTGCCGCGACTGGCTCAGCGCCAGCGAGTCGGGGTTGATCAAGGTGTCCGTCACCGACAACGCGATAGCGGTGGCCGAGAAGGCCCTGGAGCTGGCAGGCAACCACGGCCTGAGCCGCCACAACCCGCTGCAACGGCATTACCGCGACGTGCTCTGCGGACGCGTGCACACCCCGCAGAAGGACAGCGTCTGGATTGCGGCGGGGAGGGCGGCACTGTCTCCCTGACGGGTTCGAACACTGGAAAGAAACGACGGCCATATCGGCGACCGCACCGGCGGAACGGATAGCCCCAAGAGACCATCCCGGCTTGCGTGCGCAGCCCTATGGAGATTGCCCCATGAAACGATCCTTGCGAGTTCTCGCCGGCCTGTTGGCCGCGACCCTGCTGGCCGGTGCCGCCGGTACCGCCAGCGCCGACGACCCCGTAACCCTGCGCCTGGGGGACGTGAAGGGCGACCGCTACGCCTCGCTGCGCGCCTCCGGCGAGCTGGAGAACCTGCCCTACAAGCTGGAGCTGTCCGCCTTTCCCTCCGGCGCCCCGGTGCTCGAAGCGCTGAATGCCGGAGCCCTGGACATCGGCTTCACCGGCGACATCCCGTTCCTCTTCGTGTATGCCGCGGGCGCGCCGCTCAAGGCCGTGGGAGCCTGGCACTTCAACCCGGCGACGGTGGCGCTGGTGGTCGGCAAGGACTCGCCGATCCACTCGGTGGCTGACCTCAAGGGCAAGCGCATCGCTGTCAACCGTGGTGGCTGGGGGCACTTCATGGCGCTCGGGGCGTTGCGTCGCGCCGGACTCAAGCCCGAAGACGTGACCTTTTCCTTCCTCGGCCCGGTCGATGGTCGCGCCGCTCTGGTGCGCGGCTCGGTGGACGCCTGGGTGCCCTGGGAGCCCTATACCTCCAGCGCCGTGCTGCTGGACGGGGCGCGGGTGATCGCCGACGGCGACGGGATCATGACCGGTTACTCCTATGCGCTGGCCAGCAACGCCGCCATCGCCGGCAAGAAGGCCGCGATCACCGACCTGATGACCCGCCTGGCGCGCGCCCAGGTCTGGGCGCTGCAGCACCCGGATGCATTCGCCGCCGCCCTGACCAAGGACCTGAACATGCCGCAAGCGGTCACCCGGCGTTGGGTCGGCGAGGCGCGCATCAGCCCCATCGTATTCGACGAGCGCATCGCCGCGACCCTGCAGAAGGCCGCCGACTTCTTCCATAGCGAAGGCGTGCTGCCCAAGGCGTTGAACGTCTCGCCGGCTTTCGATTTCAGCTTGTCGCACGGCGCCGCCGAGGTGGCCCGGACCCTGACCGCCGACCTTGCCGTCGGCCAGCGTTGAGGAGCTTTGCATGCGCACTTTCCTGAGCCTGTTCCTGCTGTTTTCCCTCGCGACCGGCAATGCCTTCGCCGCCGAGCGCGTCACCCTTCGCCTGGCCGACCAGAAGGGCAACATGCGTGCCCAACTGGAAGCGGCCGGCGCCTTGAAGGACCTGGACTACGACATCCAGTGGTTCGAATTCCCCGCCGCCGCACCGTTGGCCGAGGCACTCAACGCGGGCGCCGTGGACGCCGGGATCATCGGCGACGCGCCCCTGCTGTTCGCCCTGGCCGCCGGTGCGCAGGTGAAAGCCATTGCCGTGGACAAGTCCGATCCCTACGGCACCGCCGTGATCGTCCGCGAAGACTCGGCCCTGCGCTCGGCCGCCGACCTCAAGGGCAAGCGCATCGCCACCGGGCGCGGTTCCATCGGTCACTTCGTCGCGCTCAAGGCGCTGGCGGCGGCCGGGCTGAGTGAAAAAGACGTGGAGTTCCGCTTCCTCGGCCCGGTAGACGCGAAGATGGCGCTGGCCAATGGCTCGGTAGATGCCTGGGCCACCTGGGAGCCCTATACCGCGCTGGCCGAGACCGCTGACAAGGCGCGCGTGCTGGCCAACGGTCGCGGGCTGTGGGCGGGCAACAGTTTCCTTGCCGCCACCGACCAGGCACTGGACGATCCCGCTCGGCGCGAGGCCCTGCAGGATTATCTGCAGCGCCTGGCCGGCGCCCAGCGCTGGGCCTACGAGCACCTGGATGAGTATTCGCGCAGCCTGGCGAAGATCATCGGTTTCCCCGAGCAGGCTGCACGCCTGCAGTTCGAGCGCCGACAACTGCGCTGGCAGGCGCTGGATGCGCAAACCCGAGCCCAGCAGCAGGACACCGCGGACTTCTACCAGGCCCACGGCCTGATTCCCAAACGCCTCGACGTGGCTCCGACCTTCGTCAGCGGCTTCGCCGTGGAGCAGGGGCCGACAGTGGGCGCGCGGTAGCCTGGAAAGCCCTCCGCCAGGGCAGGCCGGAAACCGGCTCAGGGCGGAGGAGAGGGTTGAACGCTCCGCAGAGCACGGCGAGACGGCCCCTCCGTCAGGTATTAATTAAGAACTAAAGATTATTTATTTTAGTTTTTTTATATCTGTAATCTCTGATTGGCCGGACAACCGGACTCATTCAGACCACCCGAACTGTCCCCTGGTCCGCCCTCGCTCTGCGGGCGGCCAACCCGTTTCCGAGGAGCCGTACCCATGTCCCGCCACCTGTTCCTGCGCCGGTTCGCCGTTGGCCTGAGCGCCTCCGTCGCCCTGTTCGGCGCACTGTCTGCGCAAGCCGAAGAGACCCTGCGCATCGGCTTCCAGAAGTCGTCCACGCTGCTCACCATCGTCAAGGCGCAAGGCAGCCTGGATCGCGAGTTGGCCAAGCAGGGTATCAAGGTCACCTGGCACGAGTTCCCCAGCGGCCTGCCGCTGCTCGAATCACTCAACGTCGGCAACGTCGACCTGTCTGCCGATGTTGCCGACACCGTCCCGGTGTTCGCCCAGGCTGCCGGCGCGCAACTGACCTATTTCGCCCGGGAAACGCCGTCGCCCACTGCGCAATCGATCCTGGTGCCGCAGGATTCGCCGCTCAAATCGCTGGCCGATCTGAAGGGCAAGCGCGTGGCCGTGACCAAGGCTGCCGGTAGTCATTACCTGCTGATCGCCGCGCTGCAGAAGGCCGGGCTGAAATTCTCCGACATCCAGCCGGCGTACCTGACGCCGGCCGACGGCCGCGCCGCCTTCGAGAACCACAAGATCGATGCCTGGGTCACCTGGGATCCGTACGTCGCCAGCGCCCAGCGCCAACAGAATGCCCGCGTGCTCGCCGACGGCAAGGGGCTGGCCAGCTACCAGCGCTATTACCTGGCTTCCACCGCCTACGCCAAGGCCCATCCGGAAGTGCTCAAGCAGGTCTTCGCCGAGTTGCAGAAAACCGGCCGCTGGGTAAAGGAACATCCCACCGACGCTGCCAAGGTGCTCGGCCCGCTGTGGGGCAACCTGGACGTCGCTACCGTCGAACAGGCCAACGCCCGCCGCAGCTACGACGTGCAGCCGGTGCGCGCTGATGGGCTGGACGAGCAGCAACGCATCGCCGATGCCTTCTATGCACAGGGGTTGCTGCCCAAGCCGGTGGACGCCCGCGCGGTGCCGGTCTGGCAGCCGGACGTGGCGAGCAACTGATCATCTCGCGCTGTCGCCTGGTGCAGGTCGCCAGCCGGCAGCGGGTCTTCTATCCAATCAGAATGCGGCGCCCTGGCGCGGCTGCCTGTGCGCGGTGAACAGGCTTTCGGCATTGAAGCCGAGCTTCTGCAGCTCGCAGGCAAGCGCCAGGGACAGCTCGTTGTCGCCGGCATTACGACCAGGAGCCAGCAGGCGATTAAGCAGAGGAGGGGAGGACTGGATCGCTTCGGGAGGGTTGATGTAGATGGTCAGCGCGTAGTCGCAAGGATCATGGGCAGCCTCCTCTGGCGATTCGTCCTCGGGCCTTCCCCAGAGCACGTACTCGATATCCTTCTGCGCGACGCGGAAGGCTGGAAACTCATTGAATTTCCCGGCGCGTTCGAGCCTGACGCCCAGCGCCAGGGAAATTCGCTTCGCGACGTGTTCCAGAGAATGGGCATCCTGAATTCCAACACCCAGGTACGAGTGGTCGAAGGCAGTCTTCATCACGGCTCAGTCATCCGGCTAGGTTGGCCACGGCAGTACGAGCCGGCAAGAGAACGGCGACTCGCTCCAGGGCACATGCAATGCCATGGCGCTCGGTATCCTGGCCTGACGACAGCAGAACCGCCATTCGCGGTAACCATCAACCGTGCGCTGCACGGTGCAGACGATCAGGCTTGAGCGCGACAGAACAGTCCAGCGACAAACTGCGGAAGCCAGCGTGAGCGTTCCATGACGAGAGCATGTGGATTGTTGTTTCCCATAATCTCTCTGGAGCAGCTGGCTGCTTTCTATCATTCATTGCTAAGAATCGGGCAGGGGCGATTCATACAGATAGCCAAGCAGGGACTCTACCTTACCCATCTATGTAATTTAACATAATATACATTATGCGAAGTTACCTATAACGAAGCCAGGATCGAGTGTCGCGGATTTCACGGCTCAATGGCTGGATTTCCGCTGCTGAATCTTCGCTGGATGGGTTCTGGCCAAACCTTCGTGGCATTTCAATCTGTAGCGAATTCATCCACCACAGCTCGCCGCGCTAGATTCGATTTCTTCCGGTGCATGTCTGACAGGTTTCCGTCGCGCAGGTCCACGCGAGCTCCGTGCAGTGCAATGTTGCCGCTGCCACGGGTTTTACCCGGCGCATTGCTCGGAATCGGTGGATGCCTGTGATCGGTCGCGTAACGCGTTACTAATAACTCGGCTTGCTTACGGTAACGCGTTACTGTGCACAAGGCGTCCCTGTCCATCGTCCACGCAAGTCGCGCGCTAACGCTTCAGTCCATCACCACCAGCGGATCACCGCCGCCAGCCGGTGCGTGATGCAGCGCCAGGTCGATACGATGGGCTGCATGCAGGAGTAACTCGGCGTCGTTTTCAAGGATGTGCGCTGCTGCCAGCAATGCCGTGGCGGTGCCTGGCGAGGAGATTTCCAGGGCTGCTTCGCGGAGCACTTGGACGACGCAGGTCTCGTTCAACGCCGAGGCCAGCAGGACCTTCCGTAGTCTTTCCATTTCTGCCTCCTGCCCATTGGGCTATGGAGGAATAGTCCTTGTTTGGTCTCCACGCGTGGCTACCCGACGACTGACGCGCGCTTGCCCGACAGGCGTACCAAGGGGGTGCTGTACTGCCCTCCTCTGCGCCGGTTTCCAGGCGTAATGCCTTGCTGTGCCTGGCTTGCGACGATTCTTTCACGCGACCATAGGCGATATTACGGTAACGCGTTACCATTGACTGCACTGCATTTCAGTAACGCGTTACCAGTCAGGAGTCATCATGAAAGACCTCAAGGACCGAGCTACCCGGGATGCCTTCGAGGCACCGGCAAAGGGGCGTCCGCGTAAGGAAGGCGCCCTGAGCAATGCCGAGAAGCAGGCTGCGTACCGCAAGCGTCGGGCGGAAGCCGGTGGTGGCGCGGTAATGCTCAACAACGAGGAAATCTGGCTGATCTGCCATGCGCTGGATGGCAAGGTCTGGGAGGCCGACGCCGAGCAGCGGCAGAAGCTGATTACCCGACTGCGCAAGCGTGTGATCTGAGGCGCGGGCGGGATTCCCATATAACGGGAATTTTCATCCGGCATGCCCCATCGTTCTGAAAACTAGTCGAACACCGCCGGATGCTGCCTTTCGGATGAAGGGAATGCAGGGCATTCACCCCTTCAATCTATCCGGAGGAAATCACCATGGCCGAACACAGAGGTGGCAAAGGTAATTTCGCAGAAGACCCGCAACGTGCTGCCGAGGCAGGCAGAAAGGGAGGTCAGCGCAGCAGCGGGAACTTCAAGAACGATCCGGCACGCGCCTCCTCAGCGGGGCGCAAGGGTGGCCAGCGCAGCCACGGCAGCCACTGACCGGCGGATCGGCGCAGCCCTTTCAGCCAATACAGCCCGTCTAGCCAATGCTGCATGGACGAACGGCGCCGAGTGATCGGCGCCGTTTTCCGTTGACCGCTGAGCCGCTTCTACAGGGTGCAAAGCACTTCGCTGACCTGTATATCGGCCCGCGAGTCACGTCCCACGGGGCCGTGCAAGGCGCGGACGAATGCCTGGGCCTGGGCCCGGCTGAGGTTTTCCTGCAGCAGGACGGTGCTCATCGGCTGTCCGTCGCGGCGGTAGCGGATCAGATAGGCATGCATGGGACGGTCTCCTGTTCAGTAGGCGCTCAGTTGAGCAGCCAGGGCTGCACCGGCGGGCTGATCAGCGTGCGCTGGATCGCTCCGTCCAGCTCCTCCAGATCGGCCGACTTGGGCAGGATCGGATACGGGGCGTCCTCCTCCCCCGCCTCCGCCCAGGGCGACAGCACCAGCACACGCATACGCGGGCGCAATGGCAGGCAGGCCTCGATCAGGGCGGCGCCGGTCAAGGGGCCGGTGAGTTGCTCGTCGATGAGGAACAGATCGATCACCGACGATGACACCAGGTGTTCGATGGCCTCTTCTTCGCTCAGCGCGCTGAGTACAGCATGTCCCTGGCCAAGCAGGTGGTGCTCCAGGCGCTGGAGTTGTTCGGGTGTTTCCTCGAGAACCAGCACCATCTTGTTGTTGAGTGTCTGCATGTCTTCCATCTCCCGTGTTGAGGCCGGGAGAGCAGCAAGATTCAAGCCTCACTGGGCGGCAGCACTGCATGCCCGTGGCAGAGCGGCCGGCTCAGGCGATGCTGGCAGATTACTGTGAGCAGATTGCCCGAAGGGCGGATTTCCGCGGTGCAGGATGCCCGATACTCAGGCGATGGCGGCAATCTCCTCGACGATCAGCATGCCCCCTGGCGCCCTTACGACGAGCGTGACCTCGCTCTCTGCAACGGCCTTCACTTCGACTTCGATACCCTGGGTCAGCAAGAGCTGCATCGTGCGCTGGCCTGCCTCGCCCTGGAGGATATTGAGGGACAGAACATCACCGACCTTGCACTTGCCTTGATGGATTTGCATGGGAAGTCTCCCGCATAAGCTGATGAAGAGCAGGAGATACTCAATGACCTTCTCGCTTATAGCTGCAGGCAAATTCCTTTTTCTTTATAGGACGGCTCATATATCACTTCATATGCCATCAGGCGAAGCGGCCTAGTCCGACAAGTTGCTTGGCAGAAATCCTCAGGCTGTTAGGGTGAGGGTGTTCCTGTTTTCCCCTGGCCCCTATCCGACGGGGCCTTCTTTTTGTCCGCGTAACGCCTGAATCTGCCCAGGCCGCCGGTCAGGCAGGCTTCCAGGGGCTCCCCGCCTGCTCGATCAGCCGCGCGAGGCGGTCCCGATCCACCGCCTCGCTGAACAGGAAACCCTGCACCTCGCCACACTGCTCGTCTTCGAGGATGCGCAACTGCCCTTCCGTCTCCACGCCCTCGGCGGTGACCGCCAGGTTCAGCGCCTTGCCCAGGCCGATGATGGCCTGGACGATGGAGCGATCGCGGCCGGTGGTGTCGAGGGTGGCGACGAAGCGGCGGTCGATCTTGATGCTGTCGAATGGGTAGGAACGCAGGTAGCCCAGGGACGAGTAACCGGTGCCGAAGTCGTCCATGTTCAGCTTCACGCCCAGGTCCTTGAGCGCCTGCATGGTCAGCAGCGCGCATTCGACGTCGTGCAGCATGGTGTTCTCGGTGACCTCCAGCTCCAGCCGCTCCGCCGCCAGGCCGGACTCCATCAGCGCCTGTTTCACTTGCCCGACGATGTCGGCGTGGGCGAACTGGGTCGGCGAGATGTTCACCGATACCAGCATGCTTTGCGGCCATCCCGCCGCCTCCCGGCAGGCTGCACGCAGCACCCATTCGCCGATATCGACGATCAGGTCGCTCTCCTCCGCCAGCTTGATGAACTCGCTGGGCCCCACCAGCCCGCGGGTCGGATGGTTCCAGCGCAGCAGCGCCTCGGCGGAGACGATGGCCAGGTCGCCGACCCGGTAACGTGGCTGGTAGTACAGTTCCAGCTGCCCCTGGCGCAGCGCGCTGCGCAATTCGGTCTCGCTTTGCTTCTTCGCCAGCAGCTGGCGATCCATGCTGTCGGTGTAGAAGCGCCAGGCGTTGCGCCCGGCGGTCTTGGCTTCGTACATGGCCACGTCGGCGCAGCGCAGCAGGTTCTGCGCATCGCCGCTGGCATCGCCGGACAGCACGATGCCGATGCTGGTGCCGACGTTGAGCAGGTTGCCGTTGTACTCGATGGGCTGGTTGATCAGCCCCACCAGGCGCCGGCAAAAAGCTTCGGCGTCCTCGCGGCCCTGGGACTGGCTGTCGACGATGACGAACTCGTCGCCGCCCAGGCGCGCCACCAGGTCCTCGCCACGGATCGAATCGCGCAGGCGCTCAGCGACTATCTGCAGCACGGCGTCGCCGACCGGGTGGCCCAGGGTGTCGTTGATCGGCTTGAAGCGGTCGAGGTCGAGCATCAGCACGGCCATCTGCTGCTCGCGCGCGCTGCCCAGCAGGTCGTCCATGAAGCTGGCGAGCTTGGTGCGGTTGGGCAGCCCGGTGAGGGCGTCATGCAGCGACAGGTGCTGGATGCGTGCGTGGGCCTCGACTTCCTGGGTGATGTCCGCACTGGTGCCACGATAGCCGCGCCCGCCGGCGCCGGAGGCGGTGAACTTGCAGATGCGGCGCAGGCCGTGGGCGTCGCGGAAGCCGCAGGTCAGGGTGGTGGAATGGCCTTCCTGGGGGATCTTCTCCAGCCAGGCGATCAGGCTGGTGGTGTCGCAGCTGATCAGGTCGTCGATGCGCCGCCCCAGCCAGTCGGCGATGCGATAACCGGTGAGGGATTCGAAGCGCGCCGAGAGGTAGGTCAGCCGATGATTGTCGTCGGTCTCCCAGATCCAGTCGGAGCTGGCCTCGGCCACCGCCTTGAAGCGCTGTTCGCTGGTTTCCAGCGCCTGATTGGAGGTCTTCAGGCTGCGCTGGTAGTGATCCACCACCCGCGCGTTGGCCAGCGAGGCGCGGATCAGCCAGACCAGGAAGACGAATACCAGCACCACCACGGCAGCCCAGGCGCCCACCAGCCGACGCAGCATGTCGCTGCCCGGGGTGGGCGTGCGCCAGGTCATCTCGAAGCCGGAATCCCCCAGGTCGACGGCGTTACCATCGCTGATCCGGGTGTCTTCGGCGCGCACCTGCAGGCCGCTGAGGCCGAAGTCCCGTGCCATCTTCTGCAGTTTGGCGGGGGTCAGGCGGTCGACGAAGATCATCAGCGGGCCGTCCAGCGGCGGGTTGTCGCGGGTCGGCCGGACCAGCGCGGCGGTGGCGATGGCCGGCTGGTCGGCGAAGGTCACGTAACGCGTTACCGCGCCACTGTGTCGTGCTGCAACGGTGGCGGCATCGCGCAACTCGTCGAGGTTCACCGGCATCTCGCCGGTGCAGTGGCTGCGCACCGGCTGGCCGTCGCGCATCACATACTCCTCCCCCGCCTGGTTGAGCACGCAGACCATTTCGTAGCCGTTATCGCTGTAGAGCAGCGACCCGACATTGCCTTCGCGGTAGGCCCAGTCGCTGTTCAGCGGCGCATTGAGGTAGCGGTAGGCGTCGTTCCAGAAGGCGTAGGTGCGGATCAGCGACTCGGACTCGGCGATGCGGTTCTGCAGGGCCTTGTCGGCGTAGAAACTGGTCTGCTCGCGGGCCATCTGGTCCTGCAGGGAGGCGATGTGTCCCATCACCGCGCCGCTCACCACCAGCGCCCCGATCAGGATCAGGATGAACAGCGTCAGGTGCCAGGTGACGGTGCGCTGGGCGGATATCTCGCGAGGCGCGGCGAGCCGGGTGACGTGGGTATTCATCAGCGTCTCTTCTGGGAGGACTTAACACTAGGAGTGACGTGGCGTGCCGATGTTCAACCCAAGGACGTGGGCGGAATGCGCCGGCGACCGCTCGGCCGCATTTCCTGAACCTTCGATAGGGGTGCGGCTCACAGCCCACGGCAGACCCGCGCGCGTCTGGCCCGGCCGTAGCCGGTCGATGCGATGGCTCCCGGCAGGTCGCGATCGGCGCAAAGGCCGTCTAACCTGCAAGCGGGAAACGCATCCGCGAGCGGCCCTTTACCCTGGACAAGCTGCTGTGACTCGCGAAAGGAGGTTCAGATGCCCTCTGTGCAATACACCAATCGCCGCCATGCTGGCGTAGCACTGGCCATGGCCCTGCGCGACATGCCACTGGAGGACCCGCTGGTCCTCGCCCTGCCCCGCGGCGGGGTGCCGGTGGCCAAGGAAATCGCCCGCGCCCTGAACGCCCCGCTGGACGTGCTGCTGGTGCGCAGGATCGGCGCGCCGGGCCACGAGGAGCTCGCCCTGGGCGCCATCGTCGATGGCCCCGAGCCCAACTGGGTGGTGGACGAGCAGATGCTCGAACGCTTCGACCCTCCGCCGGAGTGGTTCGAGCAGCAGGTGCTGGAGCAGATTCGCGAA
This sequence comes from Pseudomonas nitroreducens, assembly GCF_014204515.1. Taxonomy (GTDB): domain Bacteria; phylum Pseudomonadota; class Gammaproteobacteria; order Pseudomonadales; family Pseudomonadaceae; genus Pseudomonas; species Pseudomonas nitritireducens_A. The sequence goes on from NZ_JACHLI010000015.1 coordinate 72,495, forward strand.
CTGGAGCGCCGGCGCGTGCTGTACCGCGGCGCCAGGGCGCCGGCGAAGCTGGAGGATCGCGACCTGATCGTCGTCGACGACGGCCTGGCCACCGGCAGCAGTGTGCGCGCGGCGCTCAAGGCGCTGCGCGAGCACCATCCGCACAAGGTGATCCTTGCCGTCCCCATCGGTCCGGCGGAAACCGTGGAGAAGCTGCGCGAGGAAGTGGACGCGCTGGTCTGCCTGGACACGCCCACGCCGTTTCGCGCGGTAGGCGATCATTACCGAGACTTTCACCCACTCAGCGACCAGGAAGTGATCGATCTGCTGGCGAAGTGATCTTCCCCTGCCTTTGTAGGAGCGAGCTTGCTCGCGAACAGAACCTGTGCCAGGCGGTTCGCGAGCAAGCTCGCTCCTACAGGGAAGTCAGGCGCTCTCGCGTTCGAGCACCCGGCAACTGAGCAAGTTCAGCCGCTCCACGGCGCCTTCCAGAGGCGCCACGCCAATGGCCTGCAACACCCGCAGCGCGGCGATCTCGCCGATCTCGCGGGCTGGAGGCTTGATGGTGGTCAGGCTCGGCAACAGCATCGGCGCGAACGGATAGTCGCCAAAGCCCAGCACCGCGCACTCCGCGGGAACCTTCAGTCCGGCGCGCTGACCGGCGAGCAGTCCGCCGGCGGCGAGGTTGTCGTTGGCGAAGATGATCGCCTCCGGCCGCTGCGTTCCCCGCGCCATCAGCGCTTCCATGGCTTGGCGACCTGCCTCGAAAGGCGCGATCTCGGTGGGCACGAACATCCACGGCTCGCCACCCAGCTCGCGCAGGGTGTCGGCGTAGCCGTCGCGGCGGTCCAGCGCGCTGAAGTCGCCGGGCGCGCTGTTCTGCACGAAGGCGATGCGCCGGTAGCCCTTGCCATGCAGATAACGCACGGCATCGACGCCGACCTGGTAGTGCGAGAACCCCACCTGGATCGGCGCGCGCTCGGGCTGGTAGTCCCAGACCTCTACCACCGGCATATCTGCGCCCGCGATCAATTTTTCGGTGGCAGCCGTGTGGAAGTGGCTGGTCAGCACCAGCGCCGCCGGGTTCCAGCCGAGGAAGGCGCGCACGGCGCTTTCTTCCTTGTCCTCGGAGAAATAGCTGGAGGCCAATAGCAACTGGTAACCATGGGCAGCCAGGGTGTCGCTGAAGGCCTGGATGGTATCGGCGAAGATCGGCCCGGAGATGTTCGGCACCACCATCCCCACTACCCTGCCCCGCGCCGATGCCAGCCCGCCCGCCACCTGGTTGGGCACGTAGCCCAGCTCCTCCACCGCCGCGCCGATACGCTCGCGCAGATCCTCCGACAGCTGTGCCGGCTGGTTGAAGAAGCGCGACACACTGATAGCCGAAACGCCCGCCCGCTCGGCGACCGCTGTCAAGGTCACGCGCCCTGCGCCACGGCGTTTGCGGGGTGTCTGGTTGGCCACGGGGCTCTCCTGCTCCTGGGTTCCGATCTGCTTATTCAGGAATATAAACGTAATTTTTAATTATTTGACGATCTATCTGGCGATTCAGGATACTCGTCGATGTTAGCGCTAACAACACAAACTGTCCGTACCGAACCAGCCACTCGCACGAGCGAGCGCTCGTGACAATCCCGTAGAGAAAAGGCGCCCCGGCAAAGAGTACCGAGGGCGGACCAGGGCACGAAGGAGTGGCTATGCAATCGCAACAACGGGGGACGCTCGGCCGTCCGTCATTCACTGGTCGGCGCAGCGCGCTGGCCCTGGGCATCGCCAGCGTGATCGGCGCACTGGCCTGCAGCGCGCAGGCCGCCGAGACCACCGCTGGCACCAGCCAGTCCGCCGATTCGGCGCCCACCCTCAAGGCCGTGACCGTCACCGCCACCCGCCGCGAGGAATCGCTGCAGAAGGTGCCGGTGGCCGTCTCGGTGGTGGACGGCGAGCAGCTGGAACGCGACAACCGCAACAACGTGTCGAGCATCGTCCAGCAGGTGCCGACCCTGAACTTCCGCACCGGCGCCTCGAACAAGGACACTTCGCTGTTCGTCCGCGGCGTGGGCACCATCTCCACCTCCCCCGGCGTCGAGCCCAGCGTATCGACGGTGATCGATGGCGTGGTACTCGGCCGTCCCGGCCAGGCCACCCTGGACCTGCTCGACGTCGAGCGCATCGAAGTGCTGCGCGGCCCGCAGGGCACGCTGTTCGGCAAGAACGCCTCGGCCGGCGTGCTCAACGTGGTCACCCGAGCAGTGCCGGACGAAACCACCGGCTACATCGACTATTCGCACTTCGGCGGCGGCAACGAGAACCGCACCCGCTTCGGCATCGGCGGCACGCTGATCCCCGGCAAGCTCAAGGCCAGCGTCACCACCCTGGTGGGCAGTTACGATGGCAACGTGGACAACGTCTACAACGGCCACGAGGTGAACGGCTACAACCGCGCGGGCGCGCGCACCAAGTTCGAGATCACCCCCAACGACGACCTCAAGGTCACCCTGATCGCCGACTACATGAAGGGCAACGACGACGGCCCCAGCGGCGTCATCACCAGCACCTCCAGCGCGGCCTTCGCCAACGCCCTGCGCCCGGTGACGCCGGACAGCGACAACCGCAAGATCAACAGCGACTACCGCACCCACGTCGACGACACCAACAAGGGCCTGTCGGCGCAGCTGGACTGGAACCTGGGCGACTACACCCTGACCTCCATCAGCGCCTGGCGCGGCTGGGACAACACCCAGTGGCAGGATGGCGACCGCCTTTCGCAGGTCACCGCGAGCCTCCCCAGCTCCCACGACAAGGGCGAGCTGAACTACGACCAGTACTCCCAGGAGCTGCGCCTGGCCTCGCCCAGGGGCGAGTTCCTCGAATACGTCGGCGGCCTTTACTACATGCACGCCGTGGACGACGAGACCTACCGCCGCGTCGTGACCTCCACCACCGCGCAGAACACCGGCGTGGCCGACTACAGCACACGCAGCGACACCTACGCGGTGTTCGGCGAGAGCACGCTGAATTTCACCGACGACTTCCGTGGCATCGCCGGCCTGCGCTACACCCACGACGACCTGGAGTACGACCACCGCCGCCGTTCCACCTCGGCCACCGCAGTGACCGGCATCCAGCCGTCCACCTCCAGCTCCGGCTCCACCGACGAGGACGGCTGGTCCGGCCGCCTCGGCCTGCAGTACGACCTCAACGAGCAGCTCACCAGCTACCTCACCTACTCGCGCGGCTACAAGGGTCCGGCGTACAACGTGTTCTTCAACATGCAGCCGCGCGACACCGAGGCGCTCAAGCCGGAGACCTCCAACTCCTGGGAAGCGGGCCTCAAGGCCACCGCGCTGGACAACCGCCTGAGCGCCAACCTCGCGGTGTTCCACACCGTCTATGACAACTACCAGGCGAACTTCTACGACACCGTCGCCGGTCAGGTGGTGACCCGCCTGATCAACGCCGGCAAGGTCAAGACCGAGGGCGCCGAGCTGGACTTCAGCTACCAGGCCACCCGCCAGCTGAAATTCTCCGGCGCCGTTGCCTACACCAAGGCACGGGTCGACAGCTTCGCCTGCCCGGCGGGCGCTGCGTCCAGTTGCAACGTCGACGGCAAGCCGCTGCCCTTCACGCCGGACTGGAAGAGCTACGTACGCGCCGACTACAGCATCCCGCTGGACAACGGCCTGGATGTCGAACTGGCCACCGACTACAGCTGGCAGGACAAGGTGCAGTACGACCTCAGCCAGAACCCCGACACCATCCAGGGCGCCTACGGCCTGTGGAACGCCAGCATCGCCCTGGCCGACTACAACGACGGCTGGCGCGTCGCCCTGTTGGGCAAGAACCTCACCGACAAGTCCTATTCGCCCCTGCTGGCCAGCGGCGGCAGCTACATCTACCGCATGGTGCCGCGCGACGATGGCCGCTACTTCGGCGTCGAGCTGCGCAAGGACTTCTGAGCCTTTTTACCCAGCCACACGCGGCGCCGGCTCGCCCCGGCGCCGCCGACAACAACACCCACGCCGCCTTGCGTCCAACCCGACGGACACACAGGAAAACCGACATGACACGCACCCTTTCCCTTGGCGCCTTCCTCATGGCTACCGGGCACCACGTCTCGGCGTGGCGCCACCCGGAGGTACCGGCCGACGGCGGCCTGGATTTCCGGCTGTACAAACGCCTGGCGCAGGTGGCCGAAGCGGCCAAGTTCGACGCCGTCTTCGTCGCCGACAGCGTTGCCGCGCCCACGAGCGAGATCGCCAGCCGCATGGCGCGCTCCGACCACTTCGAGCCGCTGACCCTGCTCTCGGCACTGGCAGCGGTGACCGAGCGCATCGGCCTGATCGGTACGGTGACCACCAGTTACAACGAGCCGTACCACGTGGCGCGCAAGTTCGCCTCCCTCGATCACCTTTCCGCAGGCCGTGCCGGCTGGAACCTGGTGACCTCCGACGCCGCCGCCGAAGCGCTGAACTTCAACCGCCAGGAGCACTTCGGCCACGCCGAGCGCTATGCCCGCGCACGGGAATTCCATGAAGTGGTGACCGGCCTGTGGGACAGCTGGGAAGACGACGCCTTCACCCGCGACAAGATCAGCGGCCAGTACTACGACCCGGCCAAGCTGCATGTGCTGCACCACGAGGGCGAGCACTTCCGTGTGCAGGGCCCACTGAACGTGGCGCGCTCGCCCCAGGGCCGCCCAGTCATCGTCCAGGCCGGCAGCTCCGAAACCGGTCGCGAACTGGCCGCGCAGACGGCCGAAGTGGTGTTCACCGCGCAGACCTCCCTGGCCGCCGCACGCGACTTCTACAACGACCTGAAAGGTCGCCTGCCAAGCTTCGGCCGCAGCGCGGACGACCTGCGCATCATGCCCGGCGTGTTCGTGGTGGTCGGCCAGAGCCAGGCCGAGGCGCAGGAGAAATTCGAGGAGTTCCAGGAGCTGGTGGAGCCGCAGGTGGGCGTCGCGCTGCTGTCGCGCATGCTCGGCAATTTCGACCTCTCCGCCTACCCGCTGGACGGCCCGCTACCCGAGCTGCCGCTCACCGACAGCGGCCAGCGCAGTCGCCAGCTGCTGCTCACCGAACTGGCCGGGCGCGAGAACCTCACCCTCGCCCAGCTGGGCCGGCGCATCGCTGGCGGACGCGGGCACTACAGCCTGATCGGCACGCCGACGCAGATCGCTGACGAGCTGCAGGCCTGGTTCGAGGGCGGCGCCGCCGACGGCTTCAACGTGCTGGTGCCGCACCTGCCCGGCGGGCTGGAAGACGTGGCCAATCACGTCGTGCCCGAACTGCAGCGACGCGGGCTGTTCCGCCGCGAGTACAGCGGCCACACCCTGCGCGATCACCTCGGGCTCAAGCGCCCGGCCAATCGCTACACACTTTGACGACTCACGGGCCGCATCCGCTGCGGCCCGTTTCAACAGCGGCTCGTTTGCAAAGGAACTCCCATGACCTACCTCGCCCACCCCGACCGCTACCAGCGCGTCCCCTACCGCCGCGTTGGCCGCAGCGGACTGGTGCTGCCCGCCCTCTCCCTGGGCCTGTGGCACAACTTCGGCGACAGCGTGCCGCTGGAGCGCCAGCGCGCCCTGCTGCGCACCGCCTTCGACCTGGGCATCAACCACTTCGACCTGGCCAACAACTACGGCCCGCCCTACGGCAGCGCCGAGATCAACTTCGGCCGCCTGCTGCGCGAAGACTTCGCCGCCTACCGCGACGAGCTGGTGATCTCCACCAAGGCCGGCTGGGACATGTGGCCCGGCCCCTACGGCCAGGGCGGCAGCTCGCGCAAGTACCTGCTCTCCAGCCTCGACCAGAGCCTCAAGCGCCTGGGCGTGGACTACGTGGACATCTTCTACTCGCACCGCTTCGACCCGCACACGCCGCTGGAGGAAACCGCCGGCGCGCTGGCCAGCGCCGTGCAGCAGGGCAAGGCGCTGTACGTGGGCATTTCGTCCTACTCCGCCGGCAAGACCGCCGAGCTGGCCGCGCTGCTGAAGGAATGGAAGGTGCCGCTGCTGATCCACCAGCCGGCCTACAACCTGTTCAACCGCTGGGTGGAGAAGGACCTGCTGGCTACCACCGACGAACTGGGCGCCGGTGTCATCGCCTTCACCCCGCTGGCCCAGGGGCTGCTCACCGACCGCTACCTGCACGGCGTGCCGGCCGATGCGCGGGTCAACCAGCCGGGCGGTGCCTCGCTGCGGCCGGAGCACCTGTCCGAGGACAACCTGCGCCGCGCCCGCGCACTGCACGAAATCGCCCAGCGTCGTGGCCAGAGCCTGGCGCAACTGGCGCTGGCCTGGGTGCTGCGTGATTCGCGGGTGACCTCCGCACTGATCGGCGCGAGCCGGCCGGAACAGATCGTCGAGAACGTCGCCGCCCTGGACAACCTCGTCTTCAGCGCCGACGAGCTGGCGGAGATCGATCGCCACGCGGTGGAAGGCGGCATCAACCTATGGGAGAAACCCTCCCACGACTGGAAGGAGTAAGCCGGTGAATCTGCTCAATCGACTGCTCGCCGGTCTGCTGTTGATCGTGGCGGGCACCGCGCAAGCGCAGGACCCGGCGCAACTGCGCATCGGCTACCAGAAGGCCTCGGTGAGCCTGGTGCTGGCCAAGGAGCACGGCCTGCTGGAGAAGCGCTTCCCGCAGACGCAGGTGCAGTGGATCGAATTCCCCGCCGGGCCGCAGATGCTCGAAGCGCTGAACGTCGGCAGCCTGGACCTGGGCTCCACCGGCGACATCCCGCCGATCTTCGCCCAGGCCGCCGGCGCCGACCTGCTCTACGTCGGCGTCGAGCCGCCCAAGCCGCAGGCGGAAACCGTCGTCGTACCCAAGGACAGCCCGATCCACAGCGTCGCCCAGCTCAAGGGCAAGCGCGTGGCCTTCCAGAAGGGCTCCAGCTCGCACAACCTGCTGCTGCGTCTGCTGCAGAAGGAAGGCCTGAGCCTGAAGGATATCCAGCCGCTGTACCTGACCCCGGCCGACGCCCGCGCCGCCTTCGAAAGCGGCCGCGTGGATGCCTGGGCGATCTGGGACCCGTGGTACTCGGCATTGCTGCTGGACGGCCATGCGCGTTTGCTGGCGGATGGTTCGGCGGTCGGCCTGAGCGGGCCGTTCTACCTGTCCAGCCGCGAGTATGCGGGGGCCCATCCAGCCTTCATCCACCAGGTGCTGGACACGTTGAACCAGGCCGAAGCCCTGACCCGCAGCGACGAAGCCGGCAGCGTGGCGATCATGGCGCGCGTGACCGGGCTATCTGCGGCGGTGATCGAGGAAACCTTCAGGCACCGTCCGGCCTCACCGGTGCAAGCCGTCAGCGACGCCGACATCGCCGCCCAGCAGCGCACCGCCGACCTGTTCCTCGCCGAACGCATCCTGCCCCGCGCCGTGGACATCAGCGCCGCGCGCTGGCAGCCCTGACCCGCAAGCCGATGGAGCGCCACACTGCGGGCGCCGGCCTACGCGAACTGCGCACCGTTGACTGCACGCCGTTGATAGCTTCGACGGAACCTGGGCGCCCCACGCCGCTCCCAATAGCTGAGCGGTGCGGGATTGTCCGTACCGCCATGTCCCCGCTGAACAGGAGGCCCTGGACATGAATGGACAGAATCTCGGTGGATGGGAACGCGCGCTTTCCGTGGCGATCGGCCTGGCCGGCGTCGGCAAGGGGATTCGCCGTGGCGGCGTCTCCGGCTGGCTGGAAGTGGCCGCGGCAGTCCTGGTGGTCAAGCGTGGCCTGACCGGACACTGCGCGGTGAAGGACGCCTTCAGCGGCCGGGATCGCTCGGTCGTCGCCGAGATACACCCGCTACCCGAACCGTCACCGCGCCGTCGGCCGGCGCGTTCGCGCGCCAGCGGCTGAACAACAGCCCAGGCGCGCGGGGCGCGACTCAGCGCTTGCTCTTCTTCGCATCCAGGCCCGGCCGGGCGAACTTGACGATCAGCAGGCTGCCGCTCTGCTCGCGCTTGACCGTGACCTCGGCCACGCGGATGTTCGTCGGCAGCGAGGCCAGCACCTGCTTGGCGCTCAGGCCGGGCTTGACGTACTGGTCGAGCTGTTCGTAGAGGCGGTAGGTGATATTGCCGCTGCGCAGCGCGTGGGTCTCGAAATCGCCGATGGCCTTGGCGTCTTCCGCAGAGCGGTTGGGGTTCAGGGTGTGGGCCAGGACGTCGACGACGTTCTTGTCGTCGGCGATCGCCACCAGCATGTAACCCTTCGCCACCTGCTGCAGCACGCGCCGGTACGCGGCGTCGCTGTATTCGCCGTAGAGCGCCGCATCTTCGAGCTTCTGCTTCTCGAAGGTCAGCGCGAGGCGGAAGCGCCCGCCGGCGTACTCGACGTTTTCCTTGCAGCGCGCGGTGACGCCGGTGGATACCAGGCACGGCGCGAAGCCCTGCTTTTCACCGATGCCCTTGAGCGCCGCGCCGTGGTTGTACTTGCCGAACAGCGGATCAGCCGCCGAAGCCCAGCCCGCCACGCACATCAACAGTGCTCCGATTGCCCATCTGCCCATCACGATTTCGTTCCACTCGATGCAAAGCACGCGAGGATAGAGGATTCGGTGCCGTTGTGGCGCCCTGATGACGATGATCGGGCATCGAAGAATGCGGGTTCGCGAGCAAGCTCGCTCCTACAGAGCTCGCGCTGCCCTTGTAGGAGCGAGCTTGCTCGCGAACCCGCGCGGCACCATCACTCGAACCGGTACTCCAGAACCGTAGGGCGCATAACCTGGAACAGGTTATCCGCCGACCGGCTTGCGGCGGATAACGCTGTCGCGTTATGCGCCCTACGCAAAGCCTCGGTCGGGACTCTCAGTCGAACCGGTACTCCAGCCCCGCCCCGGCGTACCACGAACGCCCCGGTGCCGCCTCGTAGTAGCGGCCATTGCTGTCGCCGACTATCACCGAGCCGACGTACTGGCGGTCCAGCAGGTTGTCCAGGCGCACCAACTGGTGGAAGGTCCAGGGGCCGACGTGCTGCTCGAAGCGGGTGCGCCAGTTGAACACTGCATAGCTGGGCGCCGGCTTGTCTTCGTTGCTGTCCTCGACGTAGACCTTGCTGCGGTACTGACCTTCGAAGCCCATGCTGATGCCGTCCTGCGGCTTCCACACCAGCTCGCCGAACAGGCTGCTGCCGGGCACGCCGGGCAGGTGGTTGCCCTTCTCGATGGTGCTGCCGCTCTCGACGAAGTCCTCGTCGTAGGTGGCATCCAGGCGGGTGTAGGCCAGGTTGGCCTGCCACTGCTCGGACAGGTCACTCTGCATGCCCAGCTCGAAGCCGCGGCGCAGGGTCCTGCCGGCATTCTGGTAGCTGGTGCGGCCGTCGGTGGAACTGGCGACGACGATCTCGTCGTCGGTGCGGATTTCGAAGATCGCCGCGTTGATGCGCGTGCTGCCGGCGACCTTGGCCTTCAGGCCGATCTCGTACTGGGTGCTGGTGGCCGGGTCGAGGCCGAAGTTGAAGCTTTCCGCCAGGCCCGGCGCGTAGGCCATCTCGGCCTGGGTCGGGGTCTCGAAGCCCTTGCCGGCGCTGATGTAGCCGTGCAGCTCGGGAGTGAAGGCATACATCACCGAGAGCGACGGGTTGTTCTGCTGGTACTTCTTCGAGCCGCTGGAGTCGCCGTTGCTCAGGTAGTGGTCGTCCACTTCCATCTTCATGGTGCTGTGGCGCAGGCCGGCATCGAAGGTCCAGTTGCCCAGCTCCCAGCGCGCCTGCACGTAGGGGTCGAGGCTGGTGGCGATGTCGTTCTCGTTGCGCCGTAGCTCGCCCTTCACACCGAGCTGGTCGCCGCTGAAGTTCTGGAAGCCCTTGCGGTCATCCTCGCTGCGGTCGTAGTCGACCCCGGTGGTGACGGTCAGCTCGCCCGGCACGCCCTGCACCGGCTGGATCCAGCGCAAGGTGCCGCCGTGGAACTCGCGGTCGAAGTCGACCACGCCACCGCCGCGCTCGGCGTTCGAGGCAATGCGCTTGAGGATCGACAGGTACTGCACCACGCTGCGCTGGCCGGCGTAGAGATTGAACTGCAGGGTCGCGTCGCCGAAGTAGCGCTCGTAGTTCATGCCCAGTTGCTGGTGGTCGATGCTCTTGCGCGTGTTGTACAGCTCGGCAGCCGGGGCGACGGAACGCGGATCGTGCTGGTAGGCGTCCCAGGTCTGGCCCAGCGGGTCCTGCGTGTTGTTCTGTTCCAGGCTGCTGTAGATCAGCGCCATCCGGCTGTCTTCGTCGGGCTTGAAGTTGAGCTTGGCGAAGGTCTGGTCGCGGCGCGCGGCGCTGTGGTCGCGGTAGCCGTCGGTGTCCAGCCGCGAGGCGTCGAGGAGGAAGCCGGCCTGCTCGGTGCCGCCTTCGGCATACAGGTGGTTCTTGTTGAAGCCGTCGCTGCCAAAAGTGGTTTCGGCGCCGATCGTGGGCGGGCCGTAGCCGTCACGGGAGAACATCTGGATCACCCCGCCACTGTTGCTGCCATAGAGCGTCGAGGCCGGGCCACGCAGCACCTCGATGCGATCCGCGACATCCAGGTTCAGCGTCGCCGCCTGGCCCTGGCCATCCGGCGTGCTGGCCGGGATGTCATCGCTGAGCAGCTTCAGCCCGCGGATGCCGAAGGGCGAGCGCGCGCCGTAGCCGCGGGAGGAAATCTGCAGGTCCTGGGCGTAGTTCTGGCGGTTCTGCACCACCAGGCCGGGCACCCGCTGCAGCACTTCGGAGACATTGACGCCCAGCTGGCCATCGCTGAGCTGCGGTTGCCGCACGGTATCGATGGAGAACGGCAGGTCAAAGCTCGACACCGGCGCATAAGCGCCCGTGACGACCATGGGCTCGGCCAGGGCCTCTTCGGCACTCTTCGGTGCATCGGCACGGGCCAGTTGGCCGTGGGCGAAGCCGCAGATCAGCAGCGGCAGCAGTTTGAGTCGGACGGGCACAACGGAGCGGGAAGCAGGCACGGCGGCTAGATTCTTCTGTAGGACCGAACAGCGATGCTGCCAGTCTCGGCAGGCGCTGCACAGGGCTTTCGTGGATCGGAGTGTTGCAGGTGATCGAACGTGCAGAGGCTATTTCATTCGTCACGGCTTTCTGACAAAGGGCGCATCTTCGACGATTGTACTATCTAGTTAATTAGCATGCTAAGCGTATAATCAGCGCATCCAACAGTGAGAACCTTCTGTATGAAACCGGTACAGCGTGCCTCCCGTGCGGGCACTTTCCTCCTCCTCGGCCTGGGTGTGATCATCACATTCCTCGGCCTCGCCCTGGCCGCCGGCGGCGTCCGTCTGGTCAGCCTCGGCGGCTCCTGGTATTTCCTGATCGGCGGTCTGGCCATGGCCCTTTCCGGCCTGCTGATCGCCCTGCGCAAGCCGGCCGGCGCCTGGCTGTTCGCTGCCTTCCTGGTCACCACCGCGATCTGGGCCGTGGCCGACAGCGGGCTGGTGTTCTGGCCGCTGTTCTCGCGGCTGTTCATGTTCAGCGCCATCGGTGTGGCAGTCGCGCTGGTCTATCCGCTGCTGACCCGCTCCGCTGGCCAACAGGCTGGCCGCGGTGCCTACGGCATCGCAGGCGTTCTGGCGGTGCTGGTGGCGATTGCCGCCGGCAACATGTTCGTCGCCCACCCCAGCGTCGCGCCCACCGGTAACGGTCCGGGCCTGACGCCGGTGGACCCGGCTCACGCGCAGAAAGACTGGGCGCACTACGGCAACACCGAAGGCGGCAGCCGCTTCGCCGCGCTGGACCAGATCAACCGCAGCAACGTCGACCAGCTCAAGGTGGCCTGGACCTACCACACCGGTGATGTGGCCATCAGCGACGGCAACGGCGCGGAAGACCAGCTCACCCCGCTGCAGGTCGGCGACAAGGTGTTCATCTGCACCCCGCACAACAACCTGATCGCCCTGGATGCGGACACCGGCAAGCAGCTCTGGAAGAACGAGATCAACGCCCAGTCCAAGGTCTGGCAACGCTGCCGTGGCATGGCCTACTTCGATGCCACTAAACAGATCGCCCAGCCGACCCAGCCCGACAGCTCGCCGGTCATCGCCGCCAGCGTTCCGGCCGGCGCCAACTGCCAGCGGCGCCTGCTGACCAACACCATCGACGCGCGCCTGATCGCGGTGGACGCCGACACCGGCGAGTTCTGCCAGGGCTTCGGCCACAACGGCCAGGTCGACCTGAAAGCCGGCCTGGGCGACGTGCCCGATTCCTATTACCAGCTCTCTTCCGCCCCGCTCATGGCCGGCACCACCGTGGTGGTCGGCGGCCGCGTCGCGGACAACGTCCAGACCGACATGCCCGGCGGCGTGATCCGCGGCTTCGACGTCATCAGCGGCGCCATGCGCTGGGCCTTCGATCCGGGCAACCCTCAGGACAAGCAGGCCCCGGCCGACGGCAAGAGCTACGTGCGCAGCACCCCCAACAGCTGGGCGCCGATGTCCTACGACCCGGCGATGAACACGGTCTTCCTGCCCATGGGCAGTTCCTCCACCGACATCTATGGCGTGGAGCGTACGAAACTCGACCACACCTACGGCGCCTCGATCCTTGCCGTGGACGCCAGCACCGGCGCCGAGAAGTGGGTCTACCAGACCGTGCACAACGACCTCTGGGACTTCGACCTGCCGATGCAGCCGAGCCTGGTGGACTTCCCCGTCGCCGACGGCAAGAGCGTGCCCGCCGTGGTGATCGGCACCAAGGCCGGGCAGATCTACGTGCTCGACCGCGCCACTGGCAAGCCGCTGACTGAAGTGAAGGATGTGCCGGTCAAGCCGGGCAACATCCCCGACGAGCCCTATTCGCCGACCCAGCCGAAATCCGTCGGCATGCCGCAGATCGGCGCGCAGACCCTCAGCGAATCGGACATGTGGGGCGCCACGCCCTATGACCAGCTGCTGTGCCGCATCGACTTCAAGAAGATGCGCTACGACGGCCTCTACACCGCGCCCGGCACCGACCTGTCGCTGAGCTTCCCCGGCTCCCTGGGCGGGATGAACTGGGGCAGCCTGTCCACCGACCCGGTGCACGGCTTCATCTTCGTCAACGACATGCGCCTGGGGCTGTGGATCCAGATGATCCCCTCGGCCAACCAGGGCGCCGCGGCCGGCGGCGGCGAAGCGCTGAACACCGGCATGGGCGCCGTGCCGCTGAAGGGAACGCCCTACGCGGTGAACAAGAACCGCTTCCTCTCGGTGGCCGGCATCCCCTGCCAGGCGCCGCCGTTCGGCACTCTCACTGCCATCGACCTGAAGACCCGCCAGGTGGCCTGGCAGGTGCCGGTGGGCACCGTGGAAGACACCGGCCCGCTGGGCATCCGCATGCACCTGCCGATCCCCATCGGCCTGCCGACCCTCGGCGGCACGCTGTCCACCCAGGGCGGCCTGCTGTTCATCGCCGGTACCCAGGACTTCTACCTGCGCGCCTATGACAGCAGCAACGGCGAGGAAATCTGGAAGGCCCGCCTGCCCGTCGGCAGCCAGGGCGGCCCGATGACCTACGTATCGCCGAAGACCGGCAAGCAGTACGTCGTCGTCACCGCCGGCGGCGCGCGCCAGTCCACCGACCGTGGCGACTACGTGATGGCCTACGCGCTGCCCACTCCCCCGCCAGGGAAATAAGCCTCCTGTCGCGCCCGCTCCCACGCGGGCGCCTCCTTCCGGCGCGGCCCTACCACTGCGCCTTTTTTATTCGCTGCAAGATCAGGTTTCCCATGCGCAATACCCTCCGCCTTACGCCCGGCCTGTTGCTGTGCGTCATCTCCCTGCCCGCCTTCGCCGAGCAGGACCTGCTGGAACGCTCCACCCTCACCGGCGACTGGGGCGGCCTGCGCCACCAACTGGAAGCAGACGGCGTCAGATTCACCGGCGACTACAGCGGCGAGACCGCCTACAACGCCCATGGCGGCCTGCACCGCTCGGCGCGCTACTCGCAGAACCTCAAGCTGGGCGTGCAGTTCGACCTGGCAAAACTGTACGGCTGGGACAATGGCGGCAAGGTCCAGCTGACCATCAATGACCGGCGCGGCAACAGCGCCTCGGAAGACCTGGTGGGCAACCGCCTGCCGGTGCAGGAAAACTACGGCGGCCTCTACACCCGCCTGACCGAACTGAGCTACGAACGCGACCTGAGCCGCGACGTGAACCTCAAGCTCGGCTACATGGCCATGGGCAACGACGTCGGCGGGCTGGACAGCGGCATCCTCTGCAACTTCATGAACGCCGGCTTCTGCGGCCACCCGCTGAACATGTCCGGCGGCAGCGGCTGGACCAACTACCCCAACGCGCACCTGGGCGCGCGGGTGAAATACAGCTTCGCGCCGGACTGGCAGCTGCGCATCGCCGCTTTCAATGTCGACCCGGACAGCAACGGCAACTCCAGCCGCGCCTGGCACCTCACACCCAAGCACACCACCGGCACCGTGGTGCCCATCGAGCTGATCTACAAGCCCCAGGGCGAGCTGCCCGGCGAGTACAAGCTGGGCTGGTACTACGACAGCTCCAATGTGCAGCGCATCGGTAGCGACAAGCAGGCATCCGGCCGCAGCGGCCACTACCTGCTGGTGGACCAGGCCGTGTGGAATGATCCGGCCTCGAAGGGCCGCAGCCTGCACCTGTTCGGCCAGGCCTCGGCCGCCAGCAGCGCCGCCTCCCCTTTCACCAAGTGGTATGGCGCTGGCGTGGTGCTCTACAAGCCCTTCGAAGGTCGCCCCAAGGACAGCCTCGCCCTGGGTTACGGCCGCGCCGTACCCAACCCGCGCAGCCGCGAAGTCCAGGAGAACAACGCCCTCGCCAGCGGCCAGGACTACCCCAGCCTGGACAGCGGCGAACAGCTCGTCGAACTGAGCTACGGCTACCAGGCCACGCCCTGGCTGAGCCTGCGCCCGGACCTGCAGTACGTCATCGAGCCCGGCGCCTTCTCCGGCCAGGACATCGACAATGCGCTGCTTCTCGGCCTGCAGGTGAAGGCCAGCTTCTGACCCGAACGGCTCAGAAAAGCGTCCTGAGACAAATTGATACAGTAACGGTCTGTTCTATAAGACTTTTCCTATACAAATGGCACGTACGTGCTCCTAGACTGGCCTGTCACCCTGCGGGACCACCCCCAGGACGTTGACACCGTTTTATTGGAGCCCCTCATGCCCGGTTGGTATGAAATCAAGGAACTCAGCAGCGGCACTCGCCGTGTCCTTCTCAAGAACACCGCTCACGGCACCCTGCTGGAAAGTCACGCCTATCCCACACAGGAGGCAGCCGAGCAGGCCATCGCAAGCCTGCGCAGCTCCTGTGCCGCGGTCGAGCGCTACAAGCGCCAGATGTCGCCGGGTGGCAAGAATTTCTTCGTGATCCGCGACAACACCGGCGCAGAAGTGCACAAGAGCAAGCTGTACGACTCCGAGGCCGCACGCGAACAGGCGATCGCAACGATCGCCCAGGCCGGCCTGAGCACCGAGCTGCGCGCCCACGCCTGAGTGCCGCAGCCATGAAAAAGCCCCGCGCAATGCGGGGCTTTTTTGTGGGCGCGCCACAACGGTTGCACCAGCTTCGTAGGGCGCATAACCCGGAACGGGTTATCCGCCGATGCCATTGGCGGATAACGCTGGCGCGTTATGCGCCCTACTGCCTGGTTTCGGCATGAGAGCGGCGCGATCTTGTCCCATCGGCAGAGTGCGGTTTGCGAGCAAGCTCGCTCCTACAGGCCGGCTTCGTAGGGCGCATAACCCGGAACGGGTTATCCGCCGATACCATTGTCGGATAACGCTGGCGCGTTATGCGCCCTACTGCCTACGGCTACATCAGTGCGCGTAGGAGCGGACTCCGTCCGCGATTGGCATGCCCACACTCCACCCTACCAGCGCGCCGCGAGGAACTCCGCCACCCGGCGGTAGTAGCCTTCCACCTCCGGCACCAGATTGCCCATGCGCAGGAAGTCGTGGGTCATGCCACAGCAGCGCTCGGCTTCCACCTCGACGCCCTGCTCCACCAGCGCATGGGCATAGGCCAGACCCTCGTCCAGCAGCGGATCGAACTCCGCCGCGAACAGCAATGCCGGCGCACTGCCTTGCAGTGCCTGACCCGCGTGGACGGGCGAGCAGCGCCAATCGCCGCGCTGTTCATGCTTCGGCACGTACTGGTCGTAGAACCACTCCAGCGTCGCCGTCTCCAGCAGGTAACCCTCGGCGAACAGCTCCTGGGATTCACGGCGCGCACTGGCATCCGCCGCCGGGTAGAACAACAGTTGCGCGCAAGGCTGCTCCGCGCCCTCGCCCGCCAGTTCGGCACAGAGCACGGTGGCCAGCGTGGCTCCCGCACTGTCGCCAGCCACGGCAAGGCGACGCGGATTCAGGCCGAGACTGGCAGCCGAGTCCAGCAACCAGTTCCAGGCATCGCGCGCATCGAAGGTCGCCGCCGGGAATGGCGCCTCCGGCGCCAAGCGGTAACCCACCGAGATCACCGCGCAGTCGCAGTGCTTCGCCAACCACCGGCACAGCCCGTCATGGGAATCCAAGCTGCCCACCGTGTAGCCGCCGCCGTGGAAATACAGGATCGCCGCGTCGCTGGAACCTACAGGCCGGTACAGCCTAACTGGCAACTGCCGGCCCTCCCGTGCGGGAATCAGCAACTCCTCGACCGGCATCGACGGCGCGCCGGCCTTGAGCGATTCCGAGGCGGCCTCGAAGTCCTGCCGCGCCTGCTCCAGCGGCAGCTCGTGCAGCGCCGGGCGGCCACTGCTGCGGCCGTCGTCGACCATGTCCAGGAAGGCGGAAATCTCCGGGTGCAGCATGCCGACCTCTTTCATCAATGCGTTCATACCGTGGCTTGCTCCTGGCGTGCGCCGCTTTCCACCTGGGCGCAGCAATGGCCGATCACCCCTTCCAGTTCCGTGCGCAGCTGCGCCATCAGCGCTTCGATGCGCGACGGGCGGAATACCCGGCGGCTGAACATGCAGCGCAAGGTCAGCTCGCCGTCGTAGACCTGGCCGACGATCTCCAGCCAGTTGTTCATCGGCGTGCTGGCGGCGTAGGTGTCGCCGGGCTTCTCCTGCAGCGGCACGAACAGCGCCTTGTCGTCGAAGCTCTGGTCGAACTGGCCGAGGTAGTTGAAGGTGACGCGCGGCTCGGCACGGGCGGCGAGCTGGCGCCGCAGGGCGCTATCGCCCAGGTAACGCAGCGCACCGTAGCCGATGCCCTTATCCGGTACCGCACGCAATTGCTGGCGGATCGCCGGGATGGCCAGCGCGTAGTCGCCCTGCCCCGGCGTCAGGCGCAGCGGGAACAGGCTGGTGAACCAGCCCAGGGTGCGGCTGTGATCGACGCTGTCGAGGATGTCCTCGCGACCGTGGCCTTCCAGGCCGATCAGCACCGATTCGCTGTCGCACCATTCACACAGCGTGCGGCCCAGGGCAGTCAGCAGCAGGTCGTTGATCTGCGTGCGGTAAGCCTCGGGCGCCACCTTCAGCAGGCGCTGGGTCTGCTGGCGGTCCAGGCGCAGGAACAGCTGCTCCAGGTGCGCCATGCGCTCGGCACCGCGCGGGTTGTCGCGCTGCGGCTCGCCCAGGCCGGCGGTCTCGGTCTGCTCCAGCCAGTACGGCAGATCGCCTTGCGCCAGTTGGCTGTCGGCATACTCGCGCAGGCCTTCGGCCCAGGCGCGGTAGGCGCTGGTGCGCTCGAAGCGCGGCGCCGCTGCGCCAGAGAGCTGCGCAACGTAACGTTGCTGCAGTTCCTCCAGCAGGATGCGCCAGGACACACCGTCGACGCCCAGGTGGTGGATCACCAGCAACAGGCGCTGGGTGCCATCGGCCATGTCGGTGAGCACGCCACGCAGCAGACGCCCTTCGCTCAGATCGAGGCTGCGTTGCGCCTGGTTGGCGATCAGCAGCGCCTCGTCGGCATTGGCCGCCTGGCGCTGCCAGAGCAGTGCCCCGGTAATCTGCTTCGCCTCAAGAGTACGCTGGCGCCACTGGCCGTCAGCGCCGCGGGCGAAGGACAGGCGCAGGCTGCCATGTTCGGCCAGCAGGCCTTGCAGCGCCGCTTCCAGCGCTTCGGCGTCGAGGCGCTGGCGGCATTCCAGCAGTACCGCCTGGTTGAAGTGATTCGGCTCCTCCAGCTGCTGCTCGAACATCCATTGCTGGATCGGCACCAGGCCGAAGGATTCGCCATCGTCAGCCACTTCCGCCACCGCTGTCGGCGCCGCCTCGGCGACGCTTTCGGCGCGCTCCAGCAGGCCGGCGATGGTCTGGTACTGCAGCAGGTCGCGCAGGCGGATTTCCACGCCCTCGCCCAGCGCCTGGCGGGCGCGGGAGACGATCTGCAGGCTGAGGATGGAGTCGCCGCCCAGGTCGAAGAAGTTGTCGCGGATACCCACGCGCTCCACCTGCAGCACGTCCTGCCAGATGGTCGCCAGCGCCTGTTCGCGCTCGTTGCGCGGCGCCTCGTAGGCCTCGCCCTGCCAGGTCGGCTCGGGCAACGCCTTGCGGTCGATCTTGCCGTTGGGCGACAGCGGGAAGCGTTCCAGCCGGAGAATCTGCGCCGGCACCATGTAATCCGGTACCTGCGCGCGGAGGAAGCTGCGCAGCGCGTCGCCTTCGGCCTCGCCGACCACGTAACCGACCAGTTGCTTGCCGCTGACGCCGTCGCGGGCCACCACCAGCGCTTCGCTGACCTGCGGGTGATCCTGCAGGCGCGCCTCGATCTCGCCCAGCTCGATGCGGAAGCCGCGAATCTTCACCTGGTGATCGATGCGCCCGACGTAGTCGATGACGCCATCGGCGCGGCCACGCACCAGGTCACCGCTGCGGTACAGGCGGCCCCCTTCCTGCTCTTGTGAAAAGCCAAATGGATCGGCCACGAAGCGCTCGGCCGTCAGCCCGGCACGCTCGTGGTAGCCGCGCGCCAGGCCTTCGCCGCCGATGTACAGCTCGCCAGCCACGCCCAGCGGCACCTGGCGCAGCTGCTCGTCGAGGATGTACAGCGTGCGTGCGCCGACGCCCTTGCCGATGGGCGCATAGGCGGCATCGCAGGCGGTGTTGCGGTAGGCCTTCCACAGCAACGGCGTGACCACGGTTTCCGTGGGGCCGTAGCCATTGATCAGGTGCTCGGCACGCAGCGCACGCTTGGCCAGCTCGAAACTGGCGTTGGGCACCGCGTCGCCGCCGAAGCAGTAGATGCGCACCGGCGGCGGGTTGCCGTCACGCAAGGCGTGCTCGGCCAGCTGTTGCAGGTACACCGGCGGGAAGGCCGCCACGCTGACCTGCTTGTCGTGCAGCACGCGGTAGGTCTGCTCCGGCGTCCACAGCTCGTCACCGCGCAGCACCAGGCTGCCGCCGTGTACCAGGGTGGTCAGCCAGCGTTCGTGGGCGCCGTCGAAAGCGAAGGACATGAAGTGCAGCTCGCGGGTCGCTGCATCCATCCGGTACAGCTCGCCGATGGCCGCGCAGTGCATGGCCAGCGGGCCATGGCTGACCGCCACGCCCTTGGGCTTGCCGGTGGAGCCGGAGGTGTAGATCAGGTAGGCGAGGTTTTCCGGCTCCAGGGCCACCACCGGCAGGTCGCTATCCTCGGTGGAAAGATCAAGCCCATCCAATTCCAGGCAGGCCACGCCCGCCGGCAGCGGCAAACGCTCGCGCAGGCGGCTGTTGGTGATCAGCAGCGCGATGCCGGCATCGCTCATCTGAAATTCCAGGCGCTCGCGCGGGTACTCGGCGTCCAGCGGCACGTAAGCGCCGCCGGCCTTGAGCACCGCCAGCAGCGCCAACGGAATGCGCACGCTGCGCGGCAGCGCCACGCCGACCCGGACTTCCGGGCCAACACCGAGCGCCATCAGGCGATGAGCCAGGCGGTTGGAGTCGCGCTCCAGCGCCGCGAAGTCGACTTCCTCGTCACCGCAGATCAGCGCCACCTCATCGCCACGCAGCGCGGCCTGGCGCGCAATGGCCAGATGCACCGGCTCGGCCGGCGGCAGCGCCTGGTGCGGGCCACGGCAGGCGGCCAGGGCCGCGCGATCATTGGCGGACAGGCACTGCAGCTCGCCGACGCGCTTGCCGGCGCCGTGCAGCAGGCTGTCCAGCACCTGTTCCATATTGCCACGCAGGCGCGCCACGGCGGGCGCGCTGAAATGCGCGCGCAGGTACTGGTATTCGATCTCCAGCCGCTCGCCGACACGTACGGCGAGGTCCATGGGGATACTGGTCTCGTCCTTCGACTTCAGCTCGCCGAAGCGCGGCCCCTGGGCGCTGCGCAGCACCTCGTCGACCGGGTAGTTCTCGAACACGATGATGCTGTCGAACAGCGCCTGCCCGGCCTGGCCGGCCCAGCGCTGGATGTCGTACAGCGGCGTGTGCTCGAACTCGCGCACGTCGAGGTTGTAGGCCTGCAGCTCGCGCAGCCAGTCGCCGAGGTCGGCGCGCTCGGCCGGCGCCTGGACGATGGGCAGCGTGTTGATGAACAGGCCCAGCAGGCTGTCGGCGCCGGCCAGTTGCGCAGGACGCCCAGCCACGGTGGCGCCGAAGGCAACGCGCTGCTGCCCGGTGTAGCGCTGCAGCAGGAGAATCCACGCCGCCTGCACCAGGGTGTTGAGCGTCACCCGCTGGCTACGGGCGAAGGCCTTCAAGCGCTCGGTGGCCGCCGTGTCGTAGCGGCTGTATTCCAGGCCATGGCCGCTGCCTTCGGCCGGGCGCGCCAGGCTGTCGGCGAGCACGGTGGGCTGGGCGAAGCCTTGCAGCCGCGCGCTCCAGAAATCCTGGGCCTGCTGCTGGTCCTGCACCTGCAGCCAGTGGATGTAGTCGCGGTAGCGGCCCTGCTCGGCGATGCTCTCGCCGTTGTAGCGGCGCAGCGCCTCGGCGAACAACTGGGCGTTGCTCCAGCCGTCGAGCAGGATGTGATGATGGGTGTAGACCAACTGGTGGCTGGCCTCGGCGCTGCGCACCAGCACCAGGCGCAGCAGCGGCGGACGCTCCAGGTCGAAGCTGCGGCTGCGCTCGGCGGCGGCCAGTTCATCCAGCGCGGCTTCCATGTCCTCGCGGTCGCGCCAGTCGAGCACTTCCAGCGGCAGCTCGACGTGCTTGTGCACCGCTTGCACGGGTTGGTCTAGGCCCTGCCAGTGCACGCCGGCACGCAGGTTGTCGTGGGCATCCAGCGCGGCCTGCCAGGCGGCGCGGAAGCGCTCCACGTCGAGGTCGTGCACTTCCACGCGCAGCTGGTTGACGTAGACGCCGCCCTCGCTGCCGTCCACGCCATGGAACAGCATGCCCTGCTGCATGGGTGACAGCGGGTAGAGGTCTTCGATCTGCTGCGGGTCCAGGCCCAGCGCCGCCAGCTGGGCGGCGTCCGGCGCGTCGATGGCCGCCGCGGTTGCTGGAGTTTCGACGGCGACGAAATCACCGGCCACGCGGGCCAGTGCATACAGGGTCTGCTGCTGGAACAGGTCCTTCGGGCTCAGCTGCAGGCCGGCGGCGCGGGCACGGCTGACCACCTGAATGGAGACGATGGAGTCGCCGCCCAGTTCGAAGAAGTTGTCGTCCAGGCCCACCCGCTCCAGCCCCAGCACGGCGCACCAGATGGCCGCCAGGGTCTGCTCGCGCTCGCTCTCGGGTGCGCGGTAGGTCTTCTGCAACAAGCTGAAGTCCGGCTCCGGCAGCGCCTTGCGGTCGAGCTTGCCGTTGGGCGTCAGCGGCATGCGTTCGAGCGGGACGATCTGCGCGGGGACCATGTAGTCCGGCAGTTCCTCCAGCAAGGCGGCGCGCAGATCACTGTCGATCTGGCCAGTGACATACCCCACAAGCTGCTTCACCGCTCCCGCATCGCGGGCGATGACCACCGCCTCGCGCACGCCAGGCTGGCCGAGCAGACGCGACTCGATCTCGCCCAGCTCGATACGGAAGCCGCGAATCTTCACCTGGTGGTCGAGGCGGCCGAGATATTCCAGCACGCCATCTGCACGCCAGCGCGCCAGGTCGCCGGTGCGGTACATGCGGGCATTGCGCGCTGGGCTGAACGGGTCGGCGACGAAGCGCTCGTTGGTCAGCTCCGGGCGACCATGGTAGCCGCGCGCCAGGCCGTCGCCGGCGATGTACAGCTCGCCGGCCACGCCGATGGGCGCCGGTTGCAGCTCGCCATCGAGGATGTACAGCTGGGTGTTGGCGATGGGCTTGCCGAGCAGCGCGCGGGCGCCCTTGTCGATCTTCCAGGCCGCCGACCAGATGGTGGTTTCGGTGGGGCCATAGAGGTTCCACAGCGCATCAGTTTGTGCCGTCAGTTTGTCCGCCAGCTCGGCGGACAGCGCCTCGCCGCCGCAGAAGAAGCGACAGCCGGTCAGGTGCGGGAAGTCCTCGTGGCCGCTGAGCAGCGTCCAGGTGCTCGGGGTCGCCTGGATCACCGTGACGCCCTGCTCCAGCGCCACGCCCAGCAGGCGCGACGGGTCGCGGGCGACGTCGCGGTCGACCAGCACCACGCGGCCGCCGACCAGCAGCGGCAGGTACAGCTCCAGTGCGGAGATATCGAAAGACAGAGACGTCAGCGCGAGCACGCGGTCCTGCGCGCCCACACCCGGCTCGCGGGCCATGCTTAGCATGAAGTTGACCACCCCGCCGTGGCGCACCGCGACGCCCTTGGGCTTGCCGGTGGAGCCGGAGGTGTAGATGACGTAGGCGAGATCGTCGGGCTTGGCGAGATTCGGCAAATCGCTCTCGGCGTAACCATCCAGCTGCGCCCAGTCGCGGTCCAGGCAGAACCCGCGGGCGCCGGTCTGCGGCAGTTCGCCGAGCAGGTGCTGCTGGGTCAGCAACAGGCGCACGCCGCCGTCTTCGAGCATGTGCGCCAGGCGTTCGGCGGGGAATTCCGGGTCCAGCGGCACGTAGGCGCCGCCGGCCTTGAGCACCGCCAGCAGCGCCACCGGCAGCTCCACCGAGCGCTCCAGGGCGACGCCGACGCGGCTGTCCGCGCCGACGCCCTGCTCGCGAAGCCAGTGTGCGAGGCGATTGGCGCGGCGGTTCAGCTCGGCGTAACTGAGGCTGCGCTGGCCGTCGGTGAGCGCAATGTCCTCCGGCGAACGCTGCACCTGCTGCTCGATCAGCTGGTGCAGACAGGCATCGCGCGGGTAGTCCATGTCGGTCGCGTTCCAGCCGTAGAGCAGCTGTTCGCGCTCGCTGCCATCCAGCAGCGGCAGGCGCGCCACCGGGCATTGCGGGTCGCTCACGATGCCTTGCAGCAGGTTGAGGAAGTGCCCGGCGAGGCGCTCGATGGTCGCCGCGTCGAACTGGTCGGTGGCGTACATGAACTGCCCGCGCACCTGGCCGTCGCGGCTTTCCTCGGTGTTCAGGGTCAGGTCGAACTTGGCGATGCCGCTGTCCAGCTCCAGGCTTTCCAGCTGCAGGCCGCCGGGCAGTTCGCGCAGGGCGTCGCGGCGGCTCGGCTGGTGGTTGCAGGCCACCTGGAACAGCGGGTTGTAGCTCAGGCTGCGCTCGGGTTGCAGCGCGTCCACCAATTGCTCGAACGGCAGGTCCGGGTTGGCCTGGGCGCCCAGCACGGCTTCGCGGGTGCGGGCAAGGAAGGCATTGAAGGATTCGTCACCGTCGATGCGCGCGGACAGCACCTGGGTGTTGACGAAGAAGCCGATCAGCCTTTCGCTCTCCGCGCGGCCACGGCCGGCGATCGGCACGCCCACGCGCAGCTCGCGCTGGCCGCTGTAGCGCGACAGCAGCAGCTGGTAGGCGGCGAGGATCAGCATGAACAGCGTGGCGCCCTGCCCCCGCGCCAGTTCGCGCAGGGAATCGCTGAGCGCGCGAGGCAGCTCGAAGTCCAGGGTCGCGCCGCGGTAGCTCTGCACCAGCGGGCGCGGCCGGTCACCCGGCAGGGTCAGCAGCAGGGATTCGTCGCCCAGCTGTTCCTTCCAGTAGGCCAGCTGCCGCTCGCCCTCGCCGGCCGCCAGCCACAGGCGCTGCCAGCGGGCGATGTCGCTGTACTGGATCGGCAGCTCGGTCAGGTTGGCTTTCGCGCCTTGCACTTCGGCGCTATACAGCGCAGCGAATTCGTCGATCAGCACACCGATGGACCAGCCGTCGGCAATGATGTGGTGCAGGTTCACCAGCAGCAGCGCTTCACCGGGCAGGCGGGCCAGGTGCAGGCGCAGCAGCGGGCCTGCGGCGAGGTCGAAGGAGCACTGGGCGCATTCGTTGAGCCATTGCCGCGCCTCGGCTTCGCTACTGAAATCCTTCGCCTCCAGATGCGCCGGCCCCGGCGGCAGGATGCATTGCAGCACTTCGCCATCCGGCTCCTGTAGGGCGCATAACGCGCCAGCGTTATCCGCCGCCGCACTCTGCCCAGTCTGCGGCGGATGACGCTGCGCGTCATTCGCCCTACCAGAGCGGTCCTCTGCGCTGCGGAAGACCGTGCGCAGGCTTTCATGGCGCTCGATCAGCGCGGCGAAGGCACACTTCAGCGCGCCCTCGTCCAGCGCACCGCGCAGGCGCACGGCGGCCGGGATGTTGTAGGCCGCGCTATGCGGCTCCATCTGCCAGAGGAACCACAGGCGCGCCTGGGCAGCCGAGAGCGGCGCGTGGGTACGCCCCTCGCGGAGGATCGGCAGGCGCGCCAGGCTCACGCCTTTCTCGCGCAGCTGACGCAGGAAGATGATCTGCTTGTCCTCGGGCAGAGCGCCAAGGCGCTCCGCGACCTGCTTCAGCTGGGCATCCATCGGGTGTGTCATTACAGATTCTCCAGCTCGCCGAGCAGTTCATCCATCAGGTCCAGTTCCTCTTCCGCGCTGGCAGAATCTGCCCGCTGGGTTTCGATCCAGGCGGCCAGGGCTTCGATGTTGCTCAGCTCGAACAGGCGGTGCAGCGGCAGCTCCAGCCCCAGGCGTTGACGCAGGGTCAGGCCGACCTGGGTGAGCAGCAGTGAATGGCCGCCCAGCTCGAAGAAGTCGTCGTGCAGGCCGACGCGGTCCACCTGCAATACGTGCTGCCAGATGCCGGCCAGCTCGACTTCCAGGTCGCTGCGCGGCGCCACGTACTGGCGCAGGCTGTCACCCAGTTGCGGGTCCGGCAGGGCCTTGCGGTCCAGCTTGCCGTTGGGCGACAGCGGCATGGCATCCAGCGCGATGATCCGCGACGGCACCATGTAGTCCGGCAGCTCGCCTTGCAGCGCCTGACGCAGGGCCTCGGGCTCGGCGTCGGCGACCACGTAGGCCAGCAGCACGCCGTCTTTGGCCACCACCACCGCCTCGCTGACCTGCGGGTGGGCCTGCAGGCGCGACTCGATCTCGCCCAGCTCGATGCGCAGGCCGCGAATCTTCACCTGGTGGTCGAGACGGCCGAGGTACTCGATGGCGCCGTCTTCGCGCTGGCGAGCCAGGTCGCCGGTACGGTACAGGCGCTCGCCACTGCCGAAGGGATCGGCGACGAAGCGCTCGGCAGTCAGGCCGGGGCGCGCGTGGTAGCCCCGCGCCAGACCGACACCGCCGATGTACAGCTCGCCGGCCACGCCTTGCGGCACCGGCTCCAGGCGTTCGTCCAGCAGCACCAGGCGCAGGTTGTCGATGGGCCGGCCGATGGGCACGACCTGCCGTGCATTGTCCTCGTCGCAGGCCCAGAAGCTGACGTCGATCGCCGCCTCGGTCGGGCCGTAGAGGTTGTGCAGCTTCGCGCTGCTGCGCTGGCGGAACTGCTGTTGCAGCTCATAGGGCAGCGCCTCGCCGGAGCACATCACCTGGAGCAGCGACGGGCAGCGCTCCAGCTCACCGGAAGCGACGAAGGCCTGCAGCATCGACGGCACGAAGTGCAGCGTGGTGACCTGCGCCGCCTCGATCACCTGGCGCAGCGCTGCCGGGTCGCGGTGCGCGCCGGGTGCGGCGACCACCAGGGCGGCGCCGGTCATGAGCGGCCAGAAGAATTCCCAGACCGACACGTCGAAGCTGAACGGGGTCTTCTGCAGCACGCGGTCGGAGGCATCCAGCGCGTAGGCCTTCTGCATCCAGTTCAGGCGGTTGACCAGCGCCCGGTGGCTGTTGCCGGCGCCCTTGGGCTTGCCGGTGGAGCCGGAGGTGTAGATCAGGTACGCCAGGTTCTGTCGGCTGCCTTGTACTTCCGGGTTCTGCTCGGAGGCCGTGGCGATCTCGCTCCACTGGCTGTCCAGGCAGATCATCTCGGCGTTGCTGGCGGGCAAGCGTTCCAGCAGGTGCTGCTGGGTCAACAGCAGGCTTACGCCGCTGTCGGCAAGCATGTGCTGCAAGCGCTCCTGCGGGTAGTCCGGGTCCATCGGCACATAGGCGCCGCCGGCCTTGACGATACCCACCAGGGCCACCACCAGCTCCACCGAACGCTCGGCGGCCACGCCGACCAGTACATCCGGACCGACGCCCTGGCCGCGCAGCCAATGCGCGAGCTGGTTGGCGCGGGCGTTGAGCTGGGCGTAGCTCAGCCGTGCGTCACCGAACTGCAGGGCCAGCGCGTTCGGGGTCGCAGCAACCTGGCGCTCGATCAGTTCCTGCAGTTGTACGTCGGCCGGGAACGTCGCCTCGGTGGCGTTGAAGCGTTGCAACAGGTCGTTGCGCTCCGCGCTGGCCAGTTGGCTGACGCGGCCCAGCGGGCGCTCGGCGTCTTCCACCAGGGCCAGCAGCAGGCGCTCGAAGTGGCCGCGCAGCTGTTCGATCTGGCTCGCGCTGAAGCGGTCGGCGCGGTAGGTGTAGCGCACGTCCAGCTGCTCGCCGGCGCTGGCCACCAGGGCCAGGGCGTAGTTGGTGCCGTCCACCGGGTGGTGGCCGAGGATGCGCAGCTCGTCATCGGCGGAAGACGACAGGGCCGCGTCCATGGGGAAGTTCTCGAACACGATGATGCTGTCGAACAGCGTCTGCCCGCCGCGGCCGGCCCAGCGCTGGATGTCGTACAGCGGCGTGTGCTCGAACTCGCGCACGTCGAGGTTGAACGCCTGCAGCTCGCGCAGCCAGTCGCCGACGCGCTGGGCGTCCGCCGGGGATTGCAGGATCGGCAGGGTGTTGATGAACAGGCCGAGGCTTTCCTCTGCACCCGGCAGTGTGGCCGGGCGCCCGGCGACAGTGGCGCCGAAGGTGACGCTGCGCTGGCCGCAGTAGCGTTGCAGCAGCAGCGCCCAGGCGCCCTGCACCAGTGTGTTGAGGGTGAGGCGCTGGGCCTGGGCGAAGCGCTGCAGCGGCGCCGTGTCGAGGCGGCTGTGCAGCTCGCGCAGCGGCTCCTCGCGGAAACCGGCGTTGCAGGCGGTGGCCAGCAGGGTCGGCTCGTCGAAGCCTTTCAGGCGCTCGCGCCAGAAGCTCTCGCCCGCCGCGCCATCCTGGTCATGCAGCCAGCCGATGTAGTCGGCGTACTGCGCCGCGGGCGCAGGCAGGGCTTCGCCACGGTAGAGGGCGAGCACTTCGCCGATCAGCCGCGCGCTGCTCCAGCCGTCCAGCAGCAGGTGGTGGCAGGTCCAGATCAGGTGGTAGCGGCGCTCGCCCAGGCGCACCAGCGCCAGGCGTTGCAGCGGTGGTTTGGCGAGGTCGAAGCCGAGGTTGCGTTGCGCGTCGGCGACACTTTCCAGCTGCTGCGCGCTGACCTGCTGGCCGCGCCAGTCGAAGGCCTGCACGGGCAACTGCACGTCGCGCAGGACGAACTGCAGCGGCGCAGCATCGGCGCTGGCGAGGAAGCCGGTGCGCAGGTTGCCGTGGCGGGCGATGACCGCGCGCCAGGCAGCGAGGAAGCGCGCCTCGTCGAGGCCGTCCAGGTCGACCCGCAGCTGGTTGACGTACAGCGAGGAGCCCGGCACGTCGAGGGCGTGGAACAGCATGCCCTGCTGCATCGGCGACAGCGGATAAACGTCCTCCACGCCGGCCGGCAGCGGCAGTGCGTCGAGCTGTGGCTGGTCGAGGCCAAGCAGCGGCAGCTCGGCGGCCTCCAGCTTGCGTGGGGTATTCAGGCACCAGGCGACCAGCGCCTGCAGCTCGGCGCGCAGCAGGGCCTGGAGTTCGTCGATATCGGCGGCGTCGAACATGGCGCTGCTGTAGGTGACTTCCAGGCTCAGCTCGCCGCCGAGGACGCGGCCGGCGTAGACCAGCGCATTACCCAGCGCGGCGTTCAGTGGCTGGCTGCGCCCCACGCCTTCGAAGGCCGGCAGGAAGTCGGCGTCGGCAAAAGCCTGATCGAGCTGGCCGAGGTAGTTGAAGGTCACCTGCGGTGCCGGCAGGTCACGCAGGCTGGCGGCGTGCTGGCTGAGATAGCGCAGCTGGCCGTAACCCATGCCGGAGCGCGGCAGGTTGCGCAGGTGCTCGCGGGTGGCGCGCAGGTCCGCGCCCGGCTCGCCACCGGCTTGCAGACGCACGGGATAGAGCGCGGTGAACCAACCTACGGAGCGGCTCAGGTCCAGCGCCGCGTCGCCGTCGAAGGCATCGCGGCCGTGGCCTTCCATCTCCACCAATGCGGAGCTTTCACCGGTCCACGCGCACAGGGCACGGGCCAGCGCGGTCAACAGCAGGTCGTTGATCTGCACGCGCTGCGCCTTCAGCGCCGGACCGAGCAGTTGGCGGGTGGTCTCGGCGTCCAGGCTGAAGCGCGCGTGGGCGGCTTCCTTCCAGGTGGCCGGGGCACCCTGGCGGGCACGGTTCAGGGCCGGTGCATCACGCAGTTCGGCCTGCCAGTAAGCGAGCTCCGCGGTAGCGCTATTGGCGGCCGCCTGCTGGCGGGCGCTCCAGGCCTGGTAGCTGTCGGTCCGCGGCAACGCGGCCGGCGTACGACCGGCGCGCAGTTCGCGGTAGGCGTACTGCAGGTCTTCTAGCAGGATGCGCCAGGACACGCCGTCCACCGCCAGGTGATGGATGACCAGCAGCAGGCGTTCGCCCCCCTCCTCCAGAGTCACCTGCATGGCACGCAGCAGCGGGCCATTGGTGATATCCAGGCTGGCCTGGGCGTCGTCGCACAGGCGTTCCAGGGTTTGCGCGTCGGCGGCGCGGCGGCGCCACAGCAGGGTCATGTCGAGTGGGCCTTGCTCGGCGTAACGCTGGCGGCTGCCGTCGAAGCGCAGGCGCAGCGCGTCGTGCTGGCCGACCAGCCAGTGCAGCGCGCGGGCCAGGACGTCGCCGTCCAGCGCTTCACGCGGTTGCAGCAACAGAGCCTGGTTCCAGTGGTGACGCTGGGCGCTCGGTACACGCTCGAAGAAGCGCGCCTGCACCGGCGACAAGGTGACCTCGCCAGTGACGGCGGTGACCGGTGTGGCTACGGCAGCGGCAGCCGGAGCGCGGCTTTCCAGCCACTGCGCCAGTTGGCGCACGCTCTGCCGCTCGAACAGCTGTTTCGGGCTGAGCTTGTAACCCAGCTTACGGATGCGCGCGATGATCTGCAGGCTGAGGATGGAGTCACCGCCCAGCTCGAAGAAGTTGTCCTCGGCGCCGACGTGCTCGACCTTCAGCACCGCTTGCCAGATGTCGGCGATGCGCTGTTCCAGCTCGTTCAGCGGCGCGCTGTCCACGACCTTGGCAACCGCCTCGGCGCGCGGCAGCGCCTGGCGGTCCACCTTGCCGTTGGCGTTCAGCGGCAGGCGTTCCAGCAGTGTCAGCTGGGCCGGCAGCAGGTATTCCGGAACGGCGGCGGCCAGGGCTTCGCGCAGGCTTTCCACGCTCTGTCCCTCGGCCACGGCCCAGGCCAGCAGCTTCATCGGGCCATCGCCGTCACGCTCGGCCAGCGCCACCGCATCGCGCACGCCGGGCAGACGCTTGAGCGCTTGCGCCAGCTCGCCCGGCTCCACGCGATAACCGCGGATCTTCACCTGGTCGTCGACCCGGCCGAGGAATTCCACGGCGCCACGACGGTTCAGGCGCACGCGGTCGCCACTGCGGTACAGGCGCTCGCCTTCGATCTCTACGAAACGTTCGGCGGTCATCTCCGGCAGGCCGAGATAGCCCAGCGCCAGGCCGGCGCCGCCGATGTACAGCTCGCCGGGCACGCCTGGCAGCAGGTCGCGGCCGTTCTCGTCGAGCACGCGGATGGCGCAGTTGGCCAGTGGCGTGCCGATGGGCAGGCTGCCTGCTGGCAGGTCATCCAGCAGCGACCATTCGTGGGTCAGCACGCCGACGGTGGATTCGCTGGGGCCGTAGTGGTTGACGATGCGCAGCTTGGGCGCAAGGTCGCGGATCGGTTGCAGCAGCGCGCGGTCGCTCGCTTCACCACCGACCACCAGCAGACGACGCGGCAGCACCGCGGCAGCATTGGGCGCGGCGGCCAGCAGGCCGGCAAGGTGGCTGGGGACGATCTTCAGCACATCCACATCCTGCATGAACGCGGCAAAGCGTTCGGCATCGGCCACCGCCTGGGCATCGGCCAGGTGCAGACGACCGCCGCCGCACAGCGCGCCGAACAGCGTGGTGTGGCCAAGATCGGCGGCCACCGAGGAAACCATCGCCAGGCCCAGGCCCTGGGCGCGCCCCTGGTCCAGTTGCAGGCGCTCCAGCACCGCCTGCACGTAGTTGGCCAGCGCGGCGTGGCTGACGCGTACGCCCTTGGGCTGGCCGGTGGAGCCGGAGGTGAAGATCACATAGGCGGCCTGCTGCGGGTCGATGCTCCGCGCAGATGCGGCAGCGCTGCCCAGCTCCGGGCCACCAGCTGGGATCAGCGTGGCGGCGGCGCCGAAGGTTTCCAGCAGCGCAGCTTCACTCACCAGCACGCGGTCGATGCCGTTGTCGACGAGCAACTGGCGCAGGCGCTCGGCGGGTTGCGCCGGGTCCAGCGGTACGTAGGTGGCGCCGGCCTTGAGCACACCCAGCAGCAGGAGCACCCACTGCGCGCTGCGCTCCTGGCAAATGGCGACACACTCGCCCTGCTCCACGCCACTGGCGATCAGTGCGTTAGCGAGGCGGTTGCTGCGCGTATCCAGTTCGGCGTAGCTGTAGCGAATGCTGTCGTCCTGCACGGCGATGGCGTCCGGCTGCGCGGCGACCTGCGCAGCGAACAGCCCGAGCACGTCCTGCTGCGGCCACTGGCGCGCCTCGCCACGGCGGCGCGAGGCGACCGGGCGCGGCAGTTCGCCAAGGGCGCGCTGCGGCTCGGCGCACAGCTGGCGCAGCAGCGCCTCGAACTGGCCGGCGATGGCGGCGACGCCGTCCTCGTCGAACAGGTCGCGGGCGTAGACGAAGCTGCCGCGCAGCTCGTCGCCCGGCTGGCCGCTGGCGTCCAGCGCCTCGGCCATGTCCAGGGCGAGGTCGAAGCGCGCGCCGTATTGTTCCTCGCTGAACAGTTCCAGCTTCAGCGCGCCGGCATCGGGCAGGCGGCTGACGTCGAAGCCGAAGTTGAACTTCACCTGCACCAGCGGGTTGTAGGCCAGGCTGCGCTCGGGTTGCAGGGCTTCCACCAGTTGCTCGAACGGCAGGTCCTGGTGCGCCTGGGCGCCCAGGGCCAGGGGCTTGAGATCGGCCAGCAGCGCGGCGAAGGACTGCTCATCGGCAAGGGCGAACGGCATCACCTGGGTGTTGACGAAGAAGCCGATCAGCCCTTCGCTTTCCAGCTGCTGGCGGTTGGCGATGGGCACCGCGACGCGCAAGTCGCGCTGGCCGCTGTAGCGCTGCATCAGCACGGCGTAGGCGCCGAGCAGCAGCATGAACAGGGTGACGTCCTGCTCGCGGGCCAGTTGCTTGAGGCGCGCCCCCAGACCTGTGTCCAGGCTGAAGCCGAGGCTGCCGCCGCGATAGCTCTGCACGGCTGGGCGCGGGCGATCGGCGGCCAGTTCCAGCACCGGCGTCTCGGCGCTCAATTGCTCGGTCCACCAGTTCAGCTGACGCTGGCCCTCCTCACCCGTCAGCAGCTCACGCTGCCACTGGGCGTAGTCGGCGTACTGCACCGGCAGCGCCGGCAGTTGCAGCGGCTCGCCAGCAGCGAAGGCGCCATACAGGCGGCTGAACTCGTCCACCAGCACGCGGATCGACCAGCCATCGGAGACGATGTGGTGCATCGTCAGCAGCAGCACGTGGTCGGCGTCGGCCAGCTTGATGAGCGTGAGGCGCAGCAGCGGGCCGTTGCGCAGGTCGAACGGATTCTGGGCTTCTGTCTCGGCCAACTGGCGGGCAGCCGTTTCGGCGTCCTTTTCCGCGGACAGGTCGACACGCGCCAGGTCCAGCGGGCGCGCCGGCTGGATGCGCTGGAAGGCCTGGCCATCCACTTCATCGAAGGTGGTGCGCAGGGTTTCGTGGCGCTCCACCAGCGCGTCGAAGGCTCGGCGCAACGCGGATTCGTCCAGTTCGCCGCGCAGGCGCAGTGCGCCCGGAACGTTGTAGGCGGCGCTGGCCGGCTCCATCTGCCAGAAGAACCACAGGCGGCTCTGGGCGGCGGACAGCGGCAGGTCGCCGTCGCGAGCTACGGCGCGCAGCGGCGGGCGAGCGCTGGGCGCTAGAGCCGTCAGCCGTGCAGCGAATTCGTCCAGGCGGCTGGCTTCGAACAGGTCACGTAGCGGCACTTCGCAGCCGAGGTCGCGGCGCAGGCGGGAGATGACTTGCGTCGCCAGCAACGAGTGGCCGCCCAGTTCGAAGAAGTCGTCCGCACGGCCCACGGCCGGCACGCCGAGCACTTCGGCCCAGACGGCGGCGACGCGGGTTTCCAGCCCGTCACGCGGGGCTTCGGCAGCGCCGGCGGTTTCCTGCGGCTCGGGCAGCGCCTTGCGGTCGATCTTGCCGTTGGCGTTGAGCGGCATCTGCTGCAGCACGAGGAGGCGCGACGGCACCATGTACTCCGGTAACTCCGAACGCAGCGCGGCCTTGAGGGCGTCTTCAGCCAATGCTTCGCCGACGACATAGCCCAGCAGGCGCTTGCCGCGTTCGCTGTCACGGGCGATCACCGCCGCCTCGCGCACGCCGGGCAGCGCACGCAGGCGGGCTTCGATCTCGCCCGGCTCGATGCGGAAGCCACGGATCTTCACCTGCTGGTCGACGCGGCCGAGGTAGTCCAGCGCGCCGTCTTCACGCCAGCGCACGCGGTCGCCGCTTCGGTAGGCACGTAGGCCCTGAGCGAAGGGATCGGCGACGAAGCGCTCGGCGGTCATGCCGGCGCGCTGGTGGTAGCCGCGGGCCAGGCCGTGGCCGCCGATGTACAGCTCGCCGGCCACGCCGCGCGGCAGCGGCTGCAGGCGGTCGTCGAGGATGTACAGGCTGCGCTCGCCAACCACTTCGCCGATGGGCGCGTAGGCCGCGCCGCACGCGGTCTTCGCGTCGGCCTTCCAGAGCATCGGGGTGACCACGGTTTCGGTGGGGCCGTAGCCGTTGATCAGGTGCTGCGGTTCCAGAGCCTGGTGTGCCAGTTGATAGGCCGCTTCCGGCACCGCGTCACCGCCGAAGCAGTAGATGCGCATGCTCGGCGCGTGGCCGCTCAGCAAGGCCTGCTCGGCCAGCTGTTGCAGGTAGGCCGGTGGGAAGGCGGCGACCGTCACTTGATGGCGGCGCAGTTGTTCCAGGGTCTGCTCGGCGGTCCACAGCGCGTCATTGCGGATCAGCAGGCTGCCGCCGTGGGACAGCGCAGTGAGCCAGCGCTCGTGCGCGCCGTCGAAGGCGAAGGACATGAAGATCAGTTCGCGGTCGGCGTCGCTCATCGCATAGCGCTGGCCGATGGCGCGGCAGTGCGCGGCGATCTCGCCGTGGGCGACGGCAACGCCCTTGGGCTGGCCGGTGGAGCCGGAGGTGTAGATCAGGTAGGCGAGGTTCTGCGCCTGGATGCGCACCAGCGGGCGCACCGCCAGGGCGTTGGCCAGGTCGGCTTCTTCCAGCACCAGGCGCTCGACGCCCGCAGGCAGTGGCAGGCGCTCGGCCAGCTCGGCGTTGGTCAGCAGCAGGTCGACACCGGCGTCCTGCATCAGCCAGGCCAGGCGTTCCTCGGGGTAGTCGACGTCCAGCGGCAGGTAGGCGCCGCCGGCCTTCATGACGGCCAGCAGGGCCAGCGGGATGTCCACGCCACGCGGCAGGGCCACGGCGACCCGGCGTTCTGCGCCGATGCCGCGCTGGATCAGGCGCTGTGCCAGGCGGTTGGAGCGGTCTTCCAGTTCGGCGAAGTTCACTTCGCGCTGCTCATCCACCAGTGCGACCTTGGCCGGATGACGGCGGGCCTGGGCGGCGATGGTTTCGCTCAGCGCTTCGAAGGCCGGCGCGTCGCCGGCCACGGCGATGCTCCAGTCGCTGGCGGGCAGCCAGTCGCGGGCGTCCAGTACGGTGTCGGCATTCAGCTGCGGCAGTGCGCGCAGCAGGTCGAGGAAGTGCCCGACCAGGCGTTGCATGCCGGCGGCGGCGTAGCGCTCGCGGGCATAGCAGAAGCTCAGGCGCAGGCTCTGCTCGCCTTCGCGAACGCGCAGCACCAGGTCGAAGGGGGTTTCCAGGTCGAGCTGTTCCAGCGCTTCCACGCTGACGCCGGGCAAGCCGTTGCCGGCGCGCGGCTGCCACTGGTGGTCGAAGGCGACCTGGCACAGCGGATGACGGCCGTGGCCGCGCTCGGGTTGCAGCGCTTCCACCAGTTGTTCGAAGGGCAGGCCCTGGTGCGCCTGGGCCTGCAGCAGATCGTCGCGCAGCTGGCGGAGCACGCCGCGCAGGCTGGCGCCTTCGGGCAGCTCGCTGCGCAGCACCAGCAGGTTGACGAAGAAGCCGACCAGGCGCTCGCTGTCGAGCTGGTCGCGGCCGGCCTGGGTCAGGCCGATGCGCAGGTCGTGCTGGCCGCTGTAGCGCTGCAGCAGCAGGTTGTAGGCGCTGAGCAGGAGCATCGGCAGGGTCGCGCCGTGGGCCTGGGCCAGGCTGCGCAATTTGCCGGTCAGTTCGGCGTCGATGTCGCGTTCGATCAGCTCGGCGCTCTGGCCCTTTTCACCGGTAGTGAATGGCAGCTCCAGCGGCGCATGCTGGTTGCCCAGGCGTGCGCTCCACCAGTCCAGCAGGCGAGCGCCCTCGCCCGCTTCCAGCTTGCCCTGCTGGGCGGCGGCGAGGTCGAGGTACTGGCGCGTCAGGATCGGCAGCACCGGCTCGCGTTGTTCGACGATGGCGCGGTAGCACTCGGCGAATTCGTCCAGCAGCAGGTTCAGCGACCAGCCGTCGGCGATGATGTGGTGCACGCAGAGCAGCAATGCCTGGCGGCCGCCGCCGAGGTTCTGCAGGCGCAGGCGCAGCAGCGGGCCCTGGGCCAGATCGAAGGGCTGCGCGGCGAAGGCGTCGGCATCCTCGCGGGCGGCGATATCGCGGCGGGCGTTGCCCAGGGAGCTGAAATCGCTCTCGCTGAGCTCCACCTGGGTCACGTCGGACAGGTTCAGCGCGACCTCGCCATCGGCCTGTTCGATGAAGCGGCTGCGCAGGGTTTCATGGCGCTCCAGCAGGATCGCGAAGGCCTGCTCCACCGCCGGCCGGCGCAGTTCGCCACGTAGGTTCATGCGCCCGGCGATGTGGTACACGGCGCTTTCCGGCTCCAGCTTCCAGAGGAACCACAGGCGGCGCTGGGCGGGCGACAGCGGCAACAGGCCGTCGCGCGGCACCTGGGGAACGCTCTGCGCTGCCACCGTCGGGATTGCCGCCAGCGCCGCGACGAAAGCGCCCAGTTCCGGCGCTTCGAACAGCAGGCGCAGCTCCACGGCACGGCCCAGGCGCTCGCGCAGGCGCGCCATCAGCTGGGTGGCCTTGATCGAGTTGCCGCCGAGGGCGAAGAAGTTGTCGTCGCGGCGGATCGCCGGCAATTCCAGCACTTCGCTCCACAGCGCGGCGATGGCTTGCTCTTCGGCCGACAGCGGCGCGACCGGCTTGGCGCTGGCGCCATCGCTGATCGGCTCGCCGGCGCGCTGGATGGCGTAGGCCTGCAGGCTGCCGTCGAGCAGTTGGGCGCGGCAGGCCGAGCGTTGCAGCTTGCCGCTGGAAGTCTTGGGCAGGGCGCCCGGCTCCAGCAGCGCCACCACCAGCGGCGCTTCCTGGAAGGTTTCCGCCACGGCGGCGGAGATGGCCTTGGCCAGCGCTTCGGCGGAGATCAGCTTGCGCACGCTGCGACCGACTTCGGCGGCGATGCCGATGCCCTCGCGGCCGCCATGTTCGATGGCAAAGGCCGAGACGCGGCCCTTGCGCACCAGGTCCACCTCTTCCTCGACGCAGCGCTCCAGGTCTTGCGGGTAGAGGTTCTGGCCACGGACGATGAGCATGTCCTTGAGGCGGCCGGTGACGAACAGCTCGTCGTTGTGCAGGAAGCCCAGGTCGCCGGTGCGCAGCCAGGTGCGGCCGTCCTTCTCGACGAAGGTGCGCGCGCTGGCTTCCGGGTTGCGCCAGTAGCCCAGCGCGACGCTGGGGCCGCTGCTCCAGATTTCGCCGACGCGATCCGGGCCGAGGCTTTCGCCGCTCACCGGGTCGACCAGCAGGATGTCGTGGTCGGGCTGGGCGCCGCCGCAGTTGATCAGTGAGGTGCCACGGCCCGGGCGGGCGATGTTCTCGCCCAGGGCTTGGAGGTCCACTTCCAGCTGGCCGATGCCGTCACCGCGCACGCCGCCGGTGACGAAAAGAGTCGCTTCGGCGAGGCCATAGCAGGCGTAGAAGGACGAGGCATCGAACTGCGCCGGGGCGAACCAGGCAGCGAAGCGCTCCAGGGTGTCCGGGCGGATCGGCTCGGAGCCGGAGAAGGCCACGCGCCATTTGCTCAGGTCGAGGCCTTCCAGGGCCGCCTCGTTGACCCGCTCGCAGCACAGGCGGTAGGCGAAGTCCGGGCCGCCGCTGACGGTGCCGCCGAAGCGGGCGATGGCTTCCAGCCAGCGGCGCGGGCGTTCGAGGAAGTAGCGCGGCGACATCAGCACGCACTCCACGCCACTGTAGATCGGTTGCAGCAGGCCACCGATCAGGCCCATGTCGTGGAACAGCGGCAGCCAGCTGACGATCACGTCGTCGTCGCCGATGCCGAAGCCACCACGGATCAGCCGCTCGTTGGCCACCAGGTTGCCATGGCTGACCTGCACGCCCTTGGGCGTCGAGGTGGAGCCGGAGGTGTACTGCAGGAAGGCGATGTCGTCGTCGGCCAGTTCGGGCATCTGCCATTCCACGGCCAGCGCCGGGTCGGCCTGGTCGACCGCCAGCAGCAGCGGGCTGTCGCCATTGTCCCGTGCGCAGGCCGGGCGCAGGGCCTCGATCAGCGTGGAGTCGGTGAGCACCAGGCTGGGTTCTGCGTCATCGAGGATCGAGCGCAGTCGCGCCAGGTGCTGCGGGCGCACCGATTCCGGCGGATAGGCCGGCACGGCGATGATCCCCGAGTAGAGGCAGGCGAAGAACGCGGTGACGTATTCCGGGCCGCTGGGCAGCAGCAGCACGGCGCGGTCGCCCTGCTGGCCGTGGCGCAGCATCCAGGCGGCCATGGCGCGGGCGCGCTCGTCCAGCTCGCGGAAGCTGATGGGCTGTTCGAGGTTCTCGGCGATGAATCGCAGGGCAGTCTTGCGCGGCATTTCGCAGGCGCGTTGCAGCAGGGCCTCGACCAGGTTTCCTGCGGCTTCGTAGCGGTCGTTCATGACATCACCTGTTCTGGCGGCGGGCGTGGGGACTCGCCGGGTGGAAATTCGTGGGTTCAGCTGCTTGAGCGGAGCGCCGTGATCGATCACACGCTCTGATCAGTCCCCTCTCCCTCTGGGAGAGGGTCAGGGTGAGGGCGCTACCGGCGACTTCGCTGCTCGGCCATTTCCCTCACCCCCGCCCTCTCCCAGAGGGAGAGGGAGCTATCCGTGCCGGCTGATACTCCGGCGTAGTTCTGGTACATCCATCTGCTCCGAACGGTCCCCTCTCCCTCTGGGAGAGGGTTAGGGTGAGGGCGCTACCGGCAATCTCGGTGCACGGCCATTTCCCTCACCCCAGCCCTCTCCCAGAGGGAGAGGGAGCTATCCGTGCCGGCCTTTCTCCCGGCTAACTCCTGATACATCTGCCTGCTCCGGACAGTCCCCTCTCCCTTCAGGGAGAGGGCTAGGGAGAGGGTGCTACCGACGACTTCGATGCTCGGCGAAAACCCCTCACCCCAGCCCTGGCTACGCGCCCCGCTCCGAAGGGAGAGGGAGTTATCCGTGCTAGCCATCAGCCTTGTGCGTCAGCCCCATGCCCTTCCGCCATCGCCACCACGACCTTGCGCGGACCGCTGAACGGCGAGCGCGCGTGGGCGGCGAGCATGTTGTCGAGCATCAGCACA
Organism: Pseudomonas nitroreducens; assembly: GCF_014204515.1. Taxonomy (GTDB): domain Bacteria; phylum Pseudomonadota; class Gammaproteobacteria; order Pseudomonadales; family Pseudomonadaceae; genus Pseudomonas; species Pseudomonas nitritireducens_A. Next base: position 110,589 of record NZ_JACHLI010000015.1, read on the forward strand.
TCGCCGCTGTACCAGGGGAAGCTCACCTTGGCTTCCTCCAGCACGCCGCGGACTTCATCGAGCACCGAGGGCTCGATGGGGCTGCCGTCGCCGTAGTAGACGTTGCGCGGCAGGTCTTCCTCGTCGACGATTTCCAGCAGGCTCTCGCGCACTTCCGGCGGCAGGTTGGAGACGTGGAACAGGTGCGCCTGGTTGAACCACACCCAGTCGCGGGTGAGCGGGTGCTGCGCCACCGCCTGGCACACCTGGCGGGTGCGCAGCTCGCCGTCTTCCTTCCACTCCCAGCCGATCTGGTGGGCCTTGCAGTAGGCCTCGACCACGGCCGGATCGTCGCTGTTGAACACCTGCTCCCAGGCCACGTCCAGGCCGTTGCCGAAGTTGCGGGTGTACATCAGGCCGCGCTCGCTGAAGCGACGGCGGATGCCTTCGTCAACCTTGCGGTAGATCTCGCGGCTGTCGGCGATGGGCGTCTCGCCGCCGCTCTGCGCGGCCTGCACGCAGTAGAACCAGATCTTCAGCGGCCACTCGCGGGTGTAGGCCTGCTCGTTGTGCAGCGGGATGTGCTGGTGCGGCGGGTATTCGGTGGAGGTGTACACGCCGCTGGTGACGTTGCTGCGCGGGGTGGAGCCGAATTCGTAGTTGAGCAGCGGGTGGCCGAAGCCGGCGGCAAACTCGCGGAAGCGCTCCGCCGCGCCGACCTGGAAGCCGCGGAAGAGGATGCCGGCGCACACCGGCAGGCGTTCAGCCACCAGCGGGCGCAACTCGGCCAGGGCGTCGAGCAGGTCGATGCCCTCGCCACGGGCCTGCACCAGCAGCGGCAGGCCGCTGCGGGCTTCAGCCAGGGGAGCAATGTCGAACAGGGAGGAACTGGACATCGGGATTCTCCGCAGGAGTCGTTCAGGCCAGCGCCGAGCTGGGCGTCTGGCCTGGCTGCTGGAGGCGGCCGAGCAGCAGCTCGAGCAGGCGCGCCTCGCCGCTGTTGAGGAAGAAGTGGCCGCCGTCGAGCATCTCCAGGGAGAAACCGGCGCTGGTCTCGTCCTGCCAGGCCGAAAGCGAATCCACCGAGAGCCGGTCGGCCTTGCCGCCGAACACGTGGATCGGGCAGGCCAGCGCGGGGCGACGGCGGTAGTCGTAGAGGCCGCAGAGGAGGAAATCGGCGCGCATGACGGGCAGGGTCAGGGCGAGCATTTCGGCATCGGCGAACACCGCTTCCGCAGTGCCACCCAGGCGGCGCATGCGCTCGATCAGCTGGGCGTCGCTCTGCTCCTCGGCCAGCTCGCGGTGGCTGTCGCGCCGGGCCGGCGCCGAAGCCGCCGAAGCGAACAGCGCCTGCGGCATCGGCAGGCCGCGCTCGCGCAGCGCATGGGCCAGCTCGAAGGCCAGCAGGCCACCGAGGCTGTGGCCGAAGATGGCGTAGGGCTGATCCAGGCGCGCGGCGATTTCATCGGCCAACTGGCCGGCCAGGGCGCGCAGGTCGGTCTGCAGGCTTTCGGCAAAGCGTCGGCCACGGCCGGGCAGCTCCACCGGGCAGACTTCGATCCAGCTCGGCAGCTGGCGCTTCCAGCGCGCATAGACCATGGCGCTGGCGCCCGAATACGGCAGGCAGAACAGACGCAACATGGGTTACTGCCCCGCCGCCTGGCCATCCATCTTCTGTCGCAGGCTCAGCGGGCGCATGTCGGTCCAGTTGGCTTCGACGAAGGCCAGGCACTCGGCCTTGTTGCCCTGCTTGCCCGCCTCGCGCCAGCCGGCGGGGACTTCCTTGTACTCGGGCCACAGCGAGTACTGCTCTTCACCGTTGACCAGCACCTTGTAAACCGCGTCTTCGCGATCGAAAGCCATCGCTCTTCTCCTTCAGCCGTAGGGGATGCCGGCCATCGGCCATTACCGATGTTTTTCCAGCTCTGCCATGAAGACGAGGGAGACGATGAAATAGTTAGTGTTCTCGGATGCGATTAATTCTCATAAGATATGCGCCGGCGAAATTTCCTTCCTCATCCTTCGCCTGTGTGATCGGTCGTCTGACAGAAGTGAGCGAATGGAAAAACTTCACACTGGTGTGGGAACCCTGTCGCAGAGCGATAGTCCGAATCTTCCGAATAAATTGATAATAATTATCATTTGATCTAGATTGGCCGCCTCAACCCATGTGGACGTCCCCGCCTCCGCCGCCGCATAGGAAAACCCTTGCATGTCCAAGCCAATGCCCGCCGAGTCGCGCCCCGCTCTCCACGAGCTGTTCGCTACCCACCGGCAGACTTTCATCAATGCGGCCGCACGCATCCTCGGCTGCCGCAGCCATGCCGAAGACGTGGTGCACGATGCGTACATCAAGCTCAATGCGAGCGACCTCACCCCCGGCATCCAGTCGCAGAGCGGCTACCTGATGCGCGTGGTGCGCAACCTGGCCATCGACCTGTACCGCCGCCAGGCGCTGGAGAAGCGCTACTCGGGTAGCGAGGAAGAAGGCATGCACATCGCGACGCCGTCCGCGTCACCGGAGATCGAGCACGAGGACCGGCAGACCCTGGAGGCCATCTCCAGTGCCCTGCAGACCCTGCCCGAGCGCACCCGCTACGCCTTCGAGATGTATCGCCTGCATGGCCGCACGCAGAAGGAGATCGCCGAGGAACTGGGCGTTTCCCCGACCCTGGTGAACTTCATGGTGCGCGACGCGCTGATCCACTGCCGCAAGACCCTCAAGGGCCTGGAAGACGGCAAGCCGTAGGACTCAGCCTTCCGCCAGGGCGCGGAAGGTCGAGCGATACTGCTCCGGCGTGGTGCCCGACAGCCGCCGGAACATCGCGATGAACGCCGAAGGGCTGCTGTAGCCCAGGTTGAAAGCGATCTGCTGCACCCCTTCCCCCGATGCCAGTGCCTCGATGGAGGCGAGAAACCGCAGGCGCTGGCGCCATTCGCCGAACGACATCCCCAACTCCCGCTGACAGGCCCGCGCCAGGGTGCGCTCGGTGCTGTGCACGCGCTCGGCCCATTGCGCCAGGGTGCGGTTGTCGCCGGGCTTGGCCTGCAGCGCGGCGAGCACTTCGCCCAGCGCGCCGCCGCTGGCGTAGGGCAGGTAGTCGTCATGGGGTTGCGCGGCCTGTAGCTGATCGATCACCACCTCGGCCAGGCGTTGGTCGGCGGCGCTCTGCGGGATGTGCACCTGGCGCGCGGCGAAGTCGGAGAGGATCGCCTTGAGGATGTCGCTGATCGCCAGGGTGCACGGTTGCTGCGGCAGTTTGCCGGCCAGCTCGGCACAGACATAGAGAGACCGATAAACGATGGCCTGGCGGTTGTAGCAGCTGTGTTCCCGCCCCGGCGGCACCCATACCGCGTATTGCGGCGGCGAGAGGAAGCGCTGGCCGTCGACTTCGAGTTCCATTACCCCGTGGGACGCATAGTTGAGCTGGCCCCAGGCGTGGCGGTGGCTGGGCGAATGGCTGCCGGCGTCGAACTCGTCGTAGCGGAAGTAGAGATCGGCGGGCAGCCGGTCGATATCGGGAAGCGGGAGCGGCAGGATGCGGGTCATGTCCGAAAGCCGGGGTGGATTGTCCGGTTTTCATTATACGTCTCGAATCGGACGGACGGACAATGGTGCCCACTGTGGAACACCCTCTCCCCAGCCCTGGCTACGCGCCCCGCTCCGAAGGGAGAGGGGGCCGTTCGGCGTGTTGTGGAATATCGGAGCCAGCCGGCAAGCACTGTACTGTCCGCAAGCTCAGGACAGTCCCCTCTCCCTTCAGGGAGAGGGTTAGGGAGAGGGAGAGCCACCACTCCAAAGCCCCACCGGAAACGTAAAAACCCCCATGAACTACCTGTTCCCCCTGCTGGCCGTGGTCATCTGGTCCGGCAACACCGTCGTCAACAAGCTCGCCGTGGGCCAGATCGCCCCGGCGGAGATCGGCTTCTTCCGCTGGCTGCTGGCCGGCGCGTTGCTCACGCCCTTCCTGCTGCGCGCCACCCTCGTCCACTGGCCGGTGATTCGCGCCAACCTGGGCAGGATCATCACCCTCGGCCTGCTCGGCATGGCCGTCTACCAGTGCCTGGCCTACTACGCCGCCGCGCTCACCTCGGCGACCAACATGGGCATCATCCTCTCGCTGATGCCGCTGATGTCCCTCGCGCTGGCCTCGGTGCTGCTGCGCCACAAGCTGAGCGTCGCTGCCGTGCTGGGCGCGCTGGTCTCGCTGGGCGGCGTGCTGCTGGTGATCACCCAGGGCAACCCGCGCCAGCTGATCAGCCACGGCGTGAACCTGGGCGACGGCATGATGATCATCGCCACCCTCGCCTACGGCGTGTACGGCGTACTGCTGAAGAAATGGAACCTGCCACTGCCGCCCTTGCTGATGCTGTACCTGCAGGTGCTGGTGGCCATTGTCGCGCTGGCGCCGCTGTACGTGGCCTCGCCGCATTACGGCCTGAGCGCGGCGAACATCCCGCTGATCCTCTATGCCGGACTGCTGGCTTCCATCGTCGGTGCGCTGGCGTGGATGCAGGGCGTGCAGCGCATGGGGCCGAGCCGCATGGCGCTGTTCTTCAACCTGCTGCCGGTGCTGACCGCCGCCATCGCCGCCGTGGTGCTCGGCGAGCAGCTGACCAGCTACCACCTGGTGGGCGGCGCGCTGACCCTGGCCGGCGTGCTGCTGGCCGAGCTGTGGCGGCCACGGGAGAAGCCTGCTGCTGCCGTGAGCGCCCGCTGATCGAGCGGGCCAGGACACACCTGCTTTTGTAGGAGCGGACCTTGTCCGCGAAGGCCCGACCCTATTTGCCAGGGTGAAGGATTTCGCGGACAGGGTCCGCTCCTACGCTTCGTGCCTGCTGGGTGTTGTCGTCTCGTAGACTCGTAGGGCGGATAACGCGCCAGCGTTATCCGCCGTGCAAGGGCTGGCGGATAACCTGTTCCAGGTTATGCGCCCTACGTTTCTGTTCTCGAGCAAGCTCGCTCCTACAAGCGGCAGGAATCGGCGCCGGAGCGAAACTCGGCCATCAGCGTCTCCACCAGCTTCGCCGCCGACATTTCCCGCGACAGCGGCGCGCCCTGCCCGGCCCATTGCACGGCAAAATCCGTATTGCCCTTGGCGGTCGCCGCAGCGGTCAGCGCCTTGGCGGCGTCGTAGGTGATCGGATAATCCGGCAGCGCCGGCGCATCAGCATTGCCCACATCGGTGAACAGCCGGTTGACCATGCCCCGCGCCGCACGGCCGGAAATCGCCGCCGTCACTTCGGTGCGCTCCCCGCGCTCACCCCGCAGCGCCGCCTTGAACGCGGCGTTGGCCGAGGACTCGTCGGCGCTGATGAACGCCGTACCCATCTGCACGGCCTGGGCACCCAGTGCAAACACCGCGCGCATGCCCTGGCCATCCATGATGCCACCCGCCGCGATCACCGGCAGTCCGGTGCCTTTCACCAGGGTGCGGACCAGCGCAAAGGTCCCGATACGCGCGTCCTTCTCCGGCTCGAACACGCCTCGATGGCCGCCGGCTTCATAGCCTTGCGCGACGATGGCATCGATGCCCGCCGCCTCGATGGCGCGGCCTTCTTCCAGGCAGGTGGCGGTGGCCAGCAGACGGATGCCGGCAGCTTTCAGGCGATCGATCCAGTCCTGCGGCGGCAGGCCGAAGTGGAAGCTGACCACTGCCGGGCGCGCCTCGATAAGGAACGCCAGCATCTCGGGATCGTCCAGGAAGCTGCGGTAGATCTCGCTGACCTGCGCTGGCGGCTGCGCGCCGAATTCGGCGAACAGCGGGCGCAGGTGTTCCAGCCAGGCGGCCTCGCGAGCCGGATCGGCCACCGCCGGGCGATGGCAGAACAGATTGAGGTTGAGCGGTTTGTCGGTCAGTGCGCGAGTCTGCTCCAGCAGCGCTCGGGCCTGGATCGCGTTGCTCGCGCCCAGACCGATGGAACCCAGCCCGCCGGCATTGGACACCGCCGCCGCCAGCGCCGGGGTGGACACGCCGACCATGGGCGCCTGGATGATGGGGTGCTGGATGCCGAGCAGTTCGGTGATGGGCATGACGGGGTCCTCGTCGTCGGGCCGGCGGATTCGCCTTGGGGCTTGCTAACGCTTGACTTACCATCTCATGAAGAGAATATTCGTCGCAACATATTCTCTATTGAAGATTAATCATGGATCTCTCCAGCCTGGAAATCTTCCGCTGCGTGGCCGAGGAACAGAGCGTCACCCGCGCCGCGGCCCGCCTGCAACGCGTGCAATCGAACGTCACCACGCGCATCCGCCAACTTGAGGAAGACCTCGGCGCGGCGCTGTTCCTACGCGACGGCAAGCGCATGTCGCTGACCGACCAGGGCCGCGAATTCCTCCGCTACGCCGAGCAACTGCTGGCCCTGGCCAGCGAGGCGCGACAGTCGTTGCACCCCAGCAGCGCCACCGGCAGCCTGCGCCTGGGCAGCATGGAGGCCGCTGCCGCCAGCCGCCTGCCCGAGCTCCTGGCGCGCTACCACCGCGCCTACCCGGAGGTGGAACTGCACGTCACCACCGGCCACAGCCAGAAGCTGATCAATGAGGTGCTGAACCGCCAGCTCGACTGTGCGCTGATCTCCCACCCGGACATCCTCCACGCCGAGCCGGGCTTCGAAGCGCTGCTGGAACGCGGCCTGTGCGCCGTGCCGGTGTTCCGCGAGGAACTGCTGCTGGTGCTGCCGGGCGACCACCCGCCGGTCACACGCCCGGAAGATGTACAGATTCGCACCCTGGTGGGCTTCGCCCGCGGCTGCACCTATCGCCAACTGCTCGAAGGCTGGCTCAAGGGCGCCTCGCTGGCCGTGCAGGAAGTCGGCTCGTACCACGGCATCCTCGCCTGCGTGAACGCCGGTTCCTGCTTCGGCGTGCTGCCGCGCTCGGTGCTGGAGCTGCAACGGGAGATGCCCGACCTGCAGGTGGTACCGCTGCTGGAAGTGGACACCCTGCTGATCTGGCGCGACGGCTACGCCACCGGCGCCTTCCAGCGCTGGCGGGAAACCCTGGAGGCACGCCCATGAATCGCACTCGTCGCCTGCCCGCCGCGCTGTCAGCGGCACTGATCCTCGCCGTCGGTATGGGCTTCGGCCGTTTCGCCTTCACCGGGCTCTATCCGCTGATGGTTCGCGACGGCGTGCTCAGCGTCACCGGCGGTTCCCTGGCCGCCTCGGCCAACTATGCCGGCTACCTGCTCGGCGCCTTGCTGCTGGCGCGCAGTCAGGAACGGCACGCCGCGCGCATCTGTGTGATTGCCCTGATCGGCACGCTCGCCACCCTGGCCGCCATGGCCGTTCCGGCGCCGGCGTGGTTCGCCATCGGCGTGCGCCTGCTGGCCGGCGTGCTCAGCGCCATGGCCCTGGTCAGTGCCGCGCAATGGCTATTGCAGAGCATGGGTGAAAGCCATGGAGCGCCGATGATGTTCGCTGGCGTGGGCGTCGGCATCCTGGTCTCAGCCGAGCTGATCGCCGCTGGCAACGCCTTCGGCCTGGGCAGCGCGGCGATCTGGTGTGTTCTTGCGCTGGCCGGGCTGGTGTTGTCGCTGCTGGCCGCGCCCGCGCTGGGCCGTGACGGACCGAGCGCAGCACAGCAGTCGGCGACCGGCACGGGACCGGCGCCGGAGCTGTCCGCGCCGATCATCCTGCTGGTCTACGGGCTGGCCGGTTTCGGCTACATCATCACCGCCACCTACCTGCCGCTGCTGATGAAGAGCGGCCTGGGCGCCATCGACCCGCTGCAGGTGTGGGCCGCGTTCGGCCTGGGTGCCGCACCGTCGTGCTTCCTCTGGCACCGCCTGCACCTGAAGCTGGGCGGCCGCCGCGCGCTGGCGCTGAACCTGCTGGTGCAGGCCATCGGCGTGATGCTGCCGGCGCTGGGCGACTCGGCCCTGCTCTACCTGGGCAGCGCGGTGCTGGTGGGCGGCAGCTTCATGGGCACGGTGACCATCGCCATGCCCGCAGCCCGAGCGGTGGCTGCGCAGGTGCGCTTCAACATGCTGGCGGCGATGACCGCGCTGTATGGGGTCGGGCAAATCGTCGGGCCGCTGGCGGCCAGTGCGCTGCGCGGGTTGACCGGGAGCTTCATTCCGGCACTGGGGGCGGCGGCCAGTGCCTTGCTGGTGGGGGCGCTGTGCTGCCTCCCCCTTCGCCGAGGCGAATCCTGTAGGAGCGAGGGGGACGCCATCGTTATTGCTCGCGAACAGCCTCAACACCGCGGCTGCCGGTAAATTCGTTCGCGAGCAAGCTCGCTCCTACGAAAAGCATGGCAGCACGTAGGGCGAATAACCTGGAACAGGTTATCCGCCGATCACCGCGCGGCGGATAACGCTGGCGCGTTATCCGCCCTACAAATGCGCAGCTCAGGCCGGCGGCTGCTGGCGGAAGGATACGCCCAGGCGGTTCCACACATTGATCGCGCCGATGGCCACGGTCAGGTCCACCAGTTCCCGCTCGCTGAACTGCTCGCGGGCCAGTTCGAAGACCTCCAGGGGCACCTTGGATTCGGACAGCAGCGTCACCGACTCGCACCAGGCCAGCGCCGCGCGCTCGCGCTCGGTGAAGAACGGTGATTCGCGCCAGACGCTGACGGCGAACAGGCGCCGCTCGGATTCGCCGTTGCGGCGCGCCTCCATCGCATGCATGTCGGCGCAGAAGGCACAGTTGTTCACCTGCGACACGCGCAGGCGCACCAGCTCCAGCAGCGGCTTCTCCACCGACAGTTCGAAGATGGCGGCTTCCAGCGCCAGCACCGCCTTCAGCGCTTCCGGCGAGGCGGTGTAGTAGTCCAGACGCGGTTCCATGACGGCACTCCAGCAGTTGATGGGGCCATTGTGCGCCGGGCCGTCACGGCGGCGGGTGACCAATCCGCGGAATTTCGCCTGCGCAACTTCACCGGGCTACGCAGCGGCGCTACGCTTGCGCAACCGCCCTGCCCACCCGGAGTCCGCCCTTGGAGCTGCACCTGATCATCCACGGCCAGAAGGACCTCGCCGGGCAACTCTATCGCCAGCTGCGCGAAGCCATCGATTCCGGCCGCCTCGCCGCCGGCACCCGCCTGCCGCCCAGCCGTCTGCTGGCCGAGCAGCTGGGCATCTCGCGCAAGACCATCTCCGACACCTACGCCCAGCTCACCTATGAGGGTGTGCTGGTGGGCAAGATCGGCAGCGGCACCTTCGTCAACACCCACCTGCCGCGTCATGACCGGCGCCAACAGGGGGTGCGCTTCGCCAGCCAGGACCACATTGACCGCTGGGCCAACCTCGACACCCGCCTGCGCCACCCCGGCGCCACCGGTACGGCGAAGGCCGACTTCATCGGCGGCGCCACCACCCAGCTGCAGTTTCCCCAGGAAGAATGGCGGCGCTGCGTGAACCACGCGCTGCGCCAGATGAGCGGCCTGCGCGGGCACTACAGCGCGCCCGAGGGCATCGCCCCGCTGCGCGACGGCATCGCCCGGCACATCTCCTACGCCCGCGGGGTGAACTGCCAGCTGGACGACGTGATGGTCTGCAATGGCGCACAACAGGCCCTGGACCTGCTCGCCCGCGTGATGCTGCGCCCCGGCGACAAGGTGGCCATGGAGGATCCCGGCTACACGCCGGCGCGGCTGATCTTCCAGACCCTGGGCGCCGAAGTGGCCAGCGTGCCGGTGGACGCCGAAGGCATCTGCGTGGAGCAGATTCCCGACGGCACGCGGATGATCTACACCACCCCTTCACACCAGTTCCCGCTGGGCATGCCGATGAGTGCGGCACGCCGCGAAGCCCTGCTGGCCCGTGCGCTGGAACTGGGCGCGCTGGTGATCGAGGACGACTACGACAGCGAGTTCCGCTACGAAGGCCGGCCCACCGATGCCCTGCAGAGTCTTGATCGCCACGGGGTGGTGGCCTATATCGGTACCTTCTCCAAGGTGCTGTTGCCGGAGCTGCGCCTGGGCTACCTGATCCCGCCGCCAAGCCTGTTCCCGGCGCTGGTGCGCGCCCGGCAGATATCCGACTGGCACAGCTCGACGCTGCCGCAGTGGGCGCTGGCCAAGTTCATCAGCGAGGGCTACCTGCTCAAGCACATCCGTCGTTGCCACGGCATCTACGCCGGGCGTCGCGAACGCATCCTGGCGCGACTGGGCGGCGATCTGGCGCCCTGGCTGGAAGCGGTGCCCTCGGTGGCCGGCTTCCACCTCACCGCACTGCTGCGCGAGCCGGTCAACGTGGCGCTGCTCGTCGAGCTGGCACGCAAGGTCGAGGTCGGCCTCTACGGCCTGGCGCCCTTCTACCAGCAGGAACCGCTACGCGACGGCCTGCTGCTGGGCTTTGGCGCCATCGACACCCTGGACATCGACCCGGCCCTGGACAAGCTCCGCGACCTGCTGCAGCAGCTGGTCTGAGAAGGAGCGTAGGAGCGGACTCTGTCCGCGATCGCCCACCGGCAGCTCTGTGCCTGCGGCTTCGTCATCGCGGACGAAGTCCGCTCCTACGCATTCCGGGAAGATCGCAGTTAGGCAACGACGATTGGCCTGGAAATTTTCGCGGAAATTGGCGGTTCAGGTAGACACGGCGTGGCCGTAACCTTTCAGCATCGGTTTGAAAGCCGGTTCCGGCCTTTATCGGAGACCGCCGTCAGCGCCCAATGGCCACTCACCCGGCCAGCACGAAGGAGCCTCGCCATGACCCCGTCCGCCATCGCCATCGTTCGCGTCCAGGCATTCCCCGGCCAGGCAGCTGCGCTGGGCGAGCATCTCAGTCGACTGATTGCGCAGGTGCGCCAGCAACCCGGTTGCCAGGGGAGCGAGTTGCAGGAGCTGGCGGCCGACCGTTGGCAGGTGCTCACCCGCTGGAGCAGCCAGGCCGAGCTGGATGCGCACCTGGCCGGCCCGAAGGCCCAGCAGTGGCTCGGCCAGCTCGGTTGCGGCGACCTGGCGCTGGGGCTGGAATTCGAGAGCCGCAGCGCCGATTGACTCAGAACGCCGAGCGCACCACCCCGCCATCCACCCGCAGGGCCGCGCCGTTGGTGGCCGACGAGGCCTCCGAGCAGACATAGACCACCAGGTTGGCCACTTCCTCGGGCCTGGCGAAGCGCTGGATCAGCGAGCTGGGCCGCGCCGTGCGGAAGAATTCCGCCTCGAACTCGGCGAATGGCTGGCCGCCGGAGAGCTTGTCGACGAACTCGTTGACTCCTTCGGAGGCGGTCGGCCCCGGCAGCACCGCGTTGACCGTCACGCCGGTCCCCGCGCAGCTTTCCGCCAGCCCGCGGGACAGGCCGAGTTGGGCCGTCTTGGTGACCCCGTAGTGGATCATCTCCACGGGAATCTGCACGCCGCTCTCGCTGCTGATGAAGACGATGCGGCCCCAGTTCTTCTGCTTCATGCCCAGCAGGTAGGCGCGGGACAGTCGCACGCCGGAGAGCAGGTTGACGTCGAGGAAGCGCACCCAGTCCTCATCGGGGATGTCCTCGAAGGGCTTGGGGTCGAAGATGCCCAGGTTGTTCACCAGCACGTCCACCGCCGGAAAGCGCTGCAGCAGCTTGTCGATCTGCTGCGGGTCGGCCAGGTCGCCGGCGAAGCCTTCGACCCTGGCGTCCGCCTGCTCCTGGCGAATCCGTCCGATGGCCTCGTCCACGGAGGACTGGCTGCGGCCATTGAGGATCACCCTCGCCCCTTCGCGGGCCAGACCCTGGGCAATGGCGAAGCCGATGCCCTTGGTCGAACCGCTGACCAGGGCGAGTTTGTCGGTGAGGTGCAGGTTCATGGGGTTCTCCGGTGGGGGTTCAGACGAGACGTCAGACCTCACAGGATAGGCGGCCTTCAGCCGGCCGCCAGTGCAGCCGAAGGTTACGGGCAGCGGCCGCTGGAGCTGGCCTGGCGTACCGCCTCGGCCAGTTGCCGCAGGTTGTTCTGGTGGGCGTTGACCAGGGCATCGACGCTGGCATCGGCGCGGGTCTGCAGCACGCTGCGGCAGGTCAGGGAGTACTCCTTGCCGCTGTTCAGGCGCCAGCGCGCGTCCAGCAGGGCGTACTGGCCGGGTACCGAGTCGAAGCGCTGTACATCGACGCGCAGCAGTGCCGCGTCCTTGCCCAGTGGCGTACCGAGCTGGTCCTGCAGGGCGTTCTGGAACTCGTCCAGCAGGTTGGCGCCCCACCACTCCGTCTCCAGGATCGACAGCCCGCTGCCGCCCTGGCGCACGACGATCTGCGAGCGATCGACCTGCGGCGGCATGCTCACCCGCTCCACCCGCACATTGCCGCTGGCAGTGCCCGGCTGCGCCGGCAGCAGGGTGTGGTAGTGGATCGGCGCGCTGCTGCAGCCCCAGACCAGCGGGGCCAGCCCGACCAGGGCCCATTTGACTGACTTAAGCATCCGGTGTCACTCCTCGATCAGGGCCGCAGGTTGTCGGCATCGGCATTCTTCGGGCGGCCACGGATCAACGATTCGGGGTGACGGCCCAGGTAGTCGGACAGATCACGCAGCGAACGCGACATGCGGTCCAGTTCGTCCAGCGTGTCGCTGAGCTTCTCCCGCTGCGGCGAGTTCTCGCCCAGCGCGGCATTGGCGGTCTTGAGCGTGGCGCTGACCTCGTCCAGGGTCCTGGTCACGTTGGGCAGCGTCTGCCCGTTGAACTGCTTCAGGCTCTTCTGCAGCTCGCTGAGGTTGCCGTCGAGGTTGTTGGCAATGCGCTCCAGCGGCAGCTTGCGGATGCGCTCGACCACTTCCTGCAACTGCTCCTGCAGCTTGTCGAGGCTGCCGGGCACGGTGGGGATGACGAACGGCCGCGCGGCGACATCGAACTGCACCGGCTTGGCATCGGGGTAGAAGTCCAGCGAGACGAACAGTTGCCCGGTGAGCAGGTTGCCGCTGCGCGCCTGGGCGCGCAGGCCGTGCTTGACGAAGGCCGCGATCAGGTTGGCGGCGGCTTCCTCGTCGCCGGCCTGGGTATTGGAGATCGCCAGCATGCGATCACGCACCGGCCCCAGGCGCTGCGGGTAGACCACGGCCTCGACCATCACCGGGAAGCTGAGCGTCTTCGGGTCGTAGTCCAGCTTCACCGAAGTGACCTTGCCGAAGGCGACGCCCATGAACTCCACCGGCGCGCCGACAGCCAGGCCGCGCATCGACTGGTCGAAGCGCATCCGCAGCTTCTGGGCAATGCCGGCGGGAGGCGCCAGGGCGGTATCGCGGTCGGCGAACAGCTCGAAACCCTGCTCGTCCTTGGCCAGGGCATCGTCGGCCGGTGCGCCCTCCGGCACGCCGAAGGCCAGCCCGCCCATGAGGATCGAGGACAGCGATTCGGTATTCACCTTCAGGCCGTTGGCGCCCAGGTCCAGGTCGATGCCGCTGGCGTTCCAGAAACGGCTGTTGGCGGTGACGAAGGCGTCGTTGGGCGCCTCGATGAACACGCCGATGTCCACGCCCTTGCCATCCTGGCGCAGGTTGTAGGTGATGACCTGGCCGACGGGAATCTTGCGGTAATAGACGGTGGAGCCGATATCCAGCGAGCCGAGGTCATCGGCGTGCAGCATGAAGCGCTTGCCCTTCTCGCCGTAGGTCACCGGCGGCGGCGCCTCCAGGCCGGTGAAGTGCCTGGCCGGGCGGGTCGACTCGCCGGCGTCGGCGCCGATGAAGCTGCCCGAAAGCAAGGTATCGACGCCGCTGATGCCACCGGCGCCGACCCGCGGGCGCACCACCCAGAACTGCGCGCCCTCGCTGGCGAAGGATTCCGCCGCCTTGTCCAGCTTTACCGTGGCGATGACGCCGCGCTTGTCCGGCGCCAGTTCCACCGTATCCACCTCGCCGATCACCACGGCGCGGTACTTCACCTGGGTCTTGTGCGCCACTAGGCCGTCGCCGGTGCGGAAGGAAATCTCGATGACCGGCCCCTTTTCCATCCAGCTGCGCACGATCAGCGAGGCACCGATGGCCAGCGCGACGATCGGCACGATCCAGACCAGCGAGACGTTCCAGCGCCGCGTGCGGACCTGCGCCTGGCCCGGCTTCGAGTCCTCAGTGTCGCGTTGCATCGATGCGGCCTCCTTGTGCCTGCGGGTTGTCCCAGATATGCCGGGGATCGAAACTCATGGCCGAGAGCATGGTGAACACCACCACCAGGCCGAAGAACAGGATGCCGGCGCGCGGCTCGATGGTGCCCAGCTCGCGCATCTGCACCAGGGCGGCGACCAGCGCCACCACGATGACGTCGAGCATCGACCAGTAGCCGATCAGCTCCACCACCCGGTACAGCTGCGAACGCTGCCGGCGCGCCCAGCCGCTGCCACGCTGGGCGGTGAACAGCAGCATGCCCATGGCGAAGAACTTGATGGCCGGCACGCCGATGCTGGCAATGAAGATGATCAGCGCGATGTCCCACTCGCCGGCTTCCCAGAATTCCAGCACGCCGCCGCCGATGGTGCTGTCGATGCCCTGGCCGAGCATTTCGGTGTGCATCACCGGCAGCAGGTTGGCCGGCACGTAGAACACCAGCGCGGCCAGCAGGAAGGCCCAGGAGCGGTTGATGGCGTCCTGCTTGCGCGGGTGCAGCGGCGCGCCGCAGCGCGAACAGCGGTGGCCGTCCTCGCGCAGGTCGCAGGTGCGCCCGCAGCCATGGCACAGGCAGAGGTCGAGCTGGGTCGCCAGCGGCGGCGTGCTCATACCTGCTCCCAGAGGTCGCGGATGTCCTTGCCGGCGATATAGAGGATGAGCACGCTCAGCGCCGCCATCGCCACCAGGCCGATGCCGGGGATGACATCCAGCAGGCCGGCGAGCTTGATCACCGCCACCAGGGTGCCCAGCAGGCACACCTCCAGCATGCTCCAGGGCCGCAGCGCTTCCAGCCAGCGCATGCAGAAGGCGAAGGCCGGCGCACGCCGTCCGCCCAGGGCGAAAGCCAGTACCCAGACCAGCAGGGCCACCTGCAGGGTCGGCGCGAGGATGACGGCCAGGGCCAGCACCAGGGCGATGCCGGTGATCGGGCCGCGGCTGAGGATCAGCACCGCATCCCACAGGGTGGCCGCATTGCCCAGGCCCTGCATGCTGATGCTCATGATCGGGTAGAGGTTGGCGAAGGCCAGCAGCACCGCCGCGGTGATCGCCAGGGCCAGGCGCTGCTGGATGGTCAACGGGTTGTGCCGCTGCAGCACGCCGCCGCAGCGCACGCAGAGCGCCCGCTGATGGCGCAGCAACGGCAGGCGCTCATACACCGCGTCGCAGTATTCGCAAATGATCAGCCGCGTTGCGCTTGCCATGCCGACCGCCCTTTCCCGCTGGAAAAAACCGCGACTCTATTGATACGGCATCCCCAATCCTAGTCCAGCATGGCCGCCGTGCTTACCGGTTGGTCGGCGCGTGTCCGGCTGCGCAACTTCATGCAGCCAACAGGGCCGGCGAGCCTCAGCGCTGCTCCGGGGCCTTTGCCGGCGCCGCGTGCCACTGCTCCTTCGGCACCCACTTGGCCTCCCGTGGGTCGCCCAGGTAATGCGGCGACATGATCTGCACGCCGTACTCGTTGAAGACGTCCTGGATATTGGCGTGCAGCAGGCTCAGCAGCACTGCGCGCGGGCGCGGTTCGCTGGGGATGGCCTGGGCCACCAGGCGGTACTCGGGGTAGAAGTCCGACAGCGCGGTCTGGAACACCTGCGGCGCCGGGGTTTCAAGGATGCCCTCGGTGCGTCGGGCCGCTTCGATGAGCATGGCCTCGACCTGCCGCCAGGGGGTGTCGTAGCCGATGGTGACCACGGTATCCACCACATAACCCTGGCCCTGGACGATGCGCGAATAGTTGCGCGTCACCGAGCCGGTGATCATCGAGTTGGGCAACGTGAGCACCTCGCCCAGGCCGGTACGGATGGTGGTGTTGAACACGCCGACCTCGGTCACGGTACCCTCGTTGTCGCCGATCCGGACGAACTCGCCGACCCGCAGGGTGCGCGAGTAGGTGAGGATCAGCCCGGAAGCGGCCTGGCCGATGACGCTGGAAGCGCCGAGGGAAATCATCAGCCCCACCAGCACCGACAGGCCCTTGAAGGCTTCGGTGCCCGACCCGGGCAGGTACGGATAGGCCATGACAATGGCGAACAGCCAGATCGCCAGGGAGGTCAGCCGGGTGGTCGGCTGCAGGGTTTCCTCAGTCAGCCAGCGCAGGTTGCCCGGCCGCGCCAGGCGTTGCAGCAGGCTGCGGGCAAAGCCGCTGAAGGCCCGGGCGATGAGCAGGATGCACAGCGCCACGACGATTCCCGGCAGCGCATCGAGCATGCCGTTGGCCAGGTAGCGCGCCAGGTTCAGCAGGTGGACGTTGAGGCTTTCGCCCCAGGGCCGGGTATAGGGGAACTGCGAGAGCACGAAGCTCAGCCACTGGTAGCTCAGCAGCAGCACCAGCAACCAGTAGAGCAGCCAGATCAGCCGACCCAGCAGGTAATAAAGGTACTGGGTGTCGAACACCGGGGTACGCCCCAGGCGCAACAGGTGGGTATGGCGCTGCATGAGTCCGGGCAGCACGCCAAGCGACTTGCGCCGCAGGTAGCCCACACCGCGCAGCAGCAAGCCATAGAGCACGCTGGCCAGCAGCGCGTAGCCGGCGGCCCGGAGCAGGAAGTGCAGGTTGCGCGACTCGCCGCTTTCCGCCACCACCAGGCGCAGGTTGGCGGCGGCCTTTTCCGCCGCGGCGCGAACGGAGGTGCCGGGCTGGTCGACGTCCAGCGGCGAAACGATGAAGGCGCGGTTGTAGCCCAGCAGCACCAGGTAGCTGCTCTGGATCGGGTCGATGCTGACCGTCAGCGCCTCGCCACCCTGCAAGGCATCCTCGATGGCCGCCGTCGCCCGATGAACCCGGATCGCCGGAGCCTCGCCCAGCAACGTGGCGCGAAACACGATGACGCTGCGGTTGGCGATCTTCAGCTCGGCCGGCAGCTGTTCGGCGGCCTGGACGGCTGCCGCTCCCGGGTCGTCAGCGGCGGCCAACGCAAAAGGCCAGGCGGCCAGCCATCCCAGCAGGAGCAGACACCACACCGGGCCCCGCGCCGACCCACGCCGCAACTTGCCCATCGCCTTCCCCCGCTCCGCGTTTGCGACGCTGATTCGCTCGCCTCGCTCAAGCGTAGCCAAAGTCCTACAGAGCGCTGGCAGTCGTCAGCAGATTGGCGTACCAGCCCGCCAGATTTTCGGCGGAACGCGTCCAATTGAACCACTGTTCAGCTACAAGCCCCATGATCTGTGGGCTACGCCGAAAAATTCGTCAAAAAATAGACACCAATCAAGGCCGCCGTGAATCGCAGCTGTAGGTTATGTCGCTGTTCTGTTGGCGAAAATTCCAAAGCCGACTAGTTTCAATTCCGTAAGCAGATATGCGTAGGACTGCTTTTTCTCTGGGGATTTTCAGCCGGAATTAGGGAAATGCAGGCCAAATATCGTTCGAAGATTTTCCAGCCCGCGGCCCACGCCCTGGCGCTGGAGCAACGCATTCTCTTCGACGGTGCCGCCGCCGCGGCCGTCGATCAGCAACACCACGACAGCAGCGCCGCCGAGGCGAAGGACACGGCCAAGCCGGCCACCGCCGTCGAGGCCCGTGCCCAGGCCGCCGCTCCGGCGCAGGCCGCGCCGCGCAACCTGGTGGTGATCGACGCTCGCCTGGAAAACCGCGACCAGCTCTCCGCCAACCTGCCGGTGGGCACCACGGCGCTGGTGGTGGATGCCGGCCAGGACGCCATCTCTGCCATCAGCAATGCCCTGGCGCAACTGGGCAAGGTCGACTCGATCCAGATCTTCTCCCACGGCGCCACTGGCCAGTTCACCCTGGGCAACCAGACCTTCACCAGCCAGAGCGTCGACCAGCTCGGCGAGCGCCTGAGTGCCTGGCGCAGCGAACTCAATGCCGGTGCGGACATCCAGCTCTACGGCTGCGACGTCGGTGCGGGCAGCGCCGGGCAGGCGCTGGTCAACGAACTGGCGCGCTGGACCGGCGCCGATGTCGGTGCCTCCAGCAATGCCACCGGTTCGACCAGCGCCGGCGGCGACTGGAATCTGGAAGTCCGCAACGGCGACGTGGACAAGGCCATCGCCCTCTCCGCCACGACCCTGGTGGACTTCCACGGCCTGCTGGCCGACGCCAGTCCCACCGTGAGCATGGGCAGCGGTGGCTCGGCCGTGCGCCTGGGCGACCAGTTCACCTTCGACGTCAGCTTCAGCAACCCGTCCACCCAGGTCGGCTACGCGCCCTACATCGACCTGTTCCTGCCGGCTACCGGCCGCGATGGCGATGATGGCGCCACCTTCGTGTCCGCCACCTACCTGGGCCAGGCGGTGAAGAGCTACGTGCTGACCTTCGACGCCAACGGCAACGCCACCCACCCGCTGGCCAAGGACGCCAACGGCAACGCCCTGGTGATCAACGCCGCCAGCGTCGGCATGAAGCCGGGCGACCAGATGGTGGTGCTGCAGCTGCCCTATGCCAGCGTCACCAACGGCCAGCCGAGCATCGACATCCAGGTCACCGCGCAACTGAGCAACCTGGCCGACACCAGCTATTCCGACGGCGCGCCGAATCTGACCATCAATGCCCGTGGCGGCTTCGAGTACGGCAACGATTCGCTGAACAACCCGGCGCAGGACCCGACCCTGGTCGAGGCCGCGCTGCACAGTTTCATCGTCACGCCCACCCTGCTCTCGGTCACCCAGACCGTGGACATGCCCGAGGGCGAGACGGTCACCGGGCCGAACTTCACCCGCACCGAAACCGTCACCGTGACCCCGGCCACCGGCCAGACCCTGACCAACGTCACGGTCACCCAGACGGTGCCCGATCAGGTCCACGTCAGCTCGATCACCCCCGGCGCCGGCGGCACCCTCGCCTCGGTGACGCTGCACGACGGCACCGTACTGACCAACCCGGCACTGATCGCCGCCGCCCTGGCCAACCCCAACGCCTTCGTCGCCAGCTACAGCATCCACTACGACACCCTGAGCGGCCCGAGCACCACCCAGGTCGGTTTCTACGTCCCGCAGATCGACGCCAACGGCCGCCCGGTGATCGACCCGGCCACCGGCAACCCGGTGAACATCACCTTCGGCACCGCCACGGTGGACGGCGAGTGGAACCCGCTGGACCCGCGCGACCGGCCGACCGATCCGGACGGCTACCCGTTCACCGTCACCGGCAATGGCCAGGGCGCCACCTTCGTCGCCAAGTCCATCACCCTGCTCAAGACGGTGGCCCTGCAGAACGACGTCGGCAGTGCCGGTATCACCCCCGGCGACACCCTGCGCTACAACATGGAAGTCGCCATCTCGGACTTCTTCGCCTTCGGCCAGAACATCCTCGGCCAGGGCCGCTTCACCGTCACCGACCTGCTCAGTGACGGCCAGACCTTCGACCCGGCCAATCCCCCGTCCCTGGTGATCTCGCAGAACGGCCAGTCACAGACCATCGCCCTCATTTATACCGCGACGGTGAATGCCGACGGCAGCACCACCCTGGTCTTCGACATTGCCAGATCCATCGCCGCCGCCGTGCAGGGGCCGGGGCTCGCCGCGCTGTTCGGCGACCTCTGGTTCGACACCCAGCAGGACGGTGCCACGCGCCTGACCATCGTCTACGACGCCACCATCGACACCACCTACACCTCCGACCACCCGCCCCACGACCAGCTCAACGAGGGCGACAGCATCAGCAACAACGCCACCGTGGACGCCTCGGTGCTGCGCGACTCGGTCAACATCGGCGGCGAGCAGACCGATGGTTCGACGACCACCAGCACCATCCAGAGCTCCAACGTCGACATCGTCCTGAGCGAAGTGAACGGCGGTGCCCCGCCGGGCAACGGCGAGCTGCGCCCCGGTGACGTGGTGACCTTCACCATCACCTACGACCTGCTGGTGGCCGACTACGAGAACTTCAAGCTGACCGCCTACCTGCCGCTGCCGCTGCTGGATGCCAATGGCATCGCCTGGAGCTTCGGCAACGGCGTCGGCCAATGGAGTTTCGGCGCCGGCAATACCATCCTCGATGTGCCCGACAGCGTCACCACCGGTGCCGGCAACTCGATCATCTTCGACTTCGGCAACTACGTATCCGGCGGGCTCAACGGCGGCACCGTGCAGGTGCGCTTCACCATGGTGGTGGGCGACCAGCCCTACGCCGACCAGCGTTCCCTGGACGTGCTCGCGCAATCCAGCCAGACCACCACGGTGGACAAGGAAGTGCTGATCTCCTCGGATGTGGCGGAGATCGAGTCGGTGGCCGAGCCGGTGCTGGACATCAAGCACGGCGTGGTTTCCAGCAGCAACGGCACGGTTACCGGCACCACCGGCACCTGGGCCCAGCCGGGCACCAGCGGCGTGCCCTTCACTGGCAGCGTCACCAGCTTGGCGGCGGTGGACGGCAATGTCACCGGCATCGACGGCGCCGACACCCTGCGCCTGGCCACGGCGATCAAGAACAGCGGCGGTGGCGGCGCCTATGACGTCACCACCAGCATCACCCTGCCGGCCGGCCTGGCCTTCGTCGGTGGCGGCCTGTCGGCAGCCAACCTGCAGATCTATCGCGGCGACGGCACCCTGCTGACGGCAGGCGTGGACTACAGCGTCAGCGGCAATACCATCACCTTCATCGACAGCAACGGCCAGGCCGGGCTGCTGGCCGGCCGCGCCGGCACCGCCAACGACCTGTCCGGCGCCAACGTGGTGGTGATCACCTACGACGTCACCGTCGACAACGCCATCCTCGCCTCGCGCACCCTGCAGTCCAGCGCCGCACTGACCAACTACGCCAGTGTCGAGGGCGGCCAGGACTTTACTCCCACGGACCTGGTGGACGCCGCCAACCAGCAGGTGGCAGCGCCCACCATCACCAAGACCTACCAGAACGGAAGCCTGAGTAACGACGACTCCAGTGCCGCCCACACCACCGGCAGCAACCTGGTGATCGGCGAGAAGATGACCTACGACATCGTCGTCACCCTGCCCGAAGGCTCCACTGCCAACCTGCGCCTCGCCGACCTGATCCCGCCGGGCCTGCGCCTGGACCTCACGGCCTTTGGCGGCGCGGGCTACCAGCTGATCACCACGGTCGCCGGCAGCGGTGCGCTGGGCCAGGACTTCGGCGGCAACGTCAACGTCCTCACCTTCAGCGGCGACGGCAGCGACGGCGGTGACCTCAACCTGGTGTTCAGCGCGGCCGGCTCCACGGCAGACAACAACACCGGCAACAACGCCTTCGTCATCCGCCTGGTGCTGGTGGCGAGCAACGTGCTGGGCAACCAGCAGGGTGTCGGCCACAACAACGGCGCCCAGCTGACCTACAGCGACCCGGACGGCGACACGCCCAACGGCGCCACCGCCGTGGATCGCACCGTCGTCAGCGCGCAGCAGCCCAGCGTGACCATCGTCGAACCGACCCTCACGGTGACCCAGCAGATCACCACCACCCCCGACTTCGGCGGCTTCGACCAGGGCGATACGGTCACCTTCGACATCACCATCGCCAACAACTCCGGCACCAATGCCTTCGACATCAGCCTGCAGGACCTGCTGCCCACGCAGATCGACGGTCTGACCTTCAACGGCAGCATCACCTACAACGGCGGCGCCACCAATAACGGCGGTGTGGACTTCATCATCCAGAACGGCCAGCTGATCACCGCCAACGGCGCCAACATCGATATCGCCAATGGCGGCAGCATCGTCATCCACCTCACCGGCGTGGTGAATGCCAGCGCCGCGGGCCTGGCGGTCATCCCGAACAACGTGGAAGTGCGCTGGACCAGCCTGGACGGCACCAGCAACACCACCGACACCACTGCCGGCGAACGCGGCGGCGACGACGGGCTGCTCAACTCCGGCGTGCTCAACGACTACCGTACGCTCAATGCCCTGCTGATTCCCGTCACCAACGGCATCCTGGTGTCCCGCGTCGGCGGGGTCGACGCCACGCCGCCAGCCACCAATTCGTCCGGCGCCACCGACACCGCCGGGTTGCAGGAAACCGTGGTGGTCGGCGAGATCGTCCGTTACCGCGTCACGGTGCTGGTGCCCACCGGCGACAACCCCAACTACCAGATCCGCATCGAGCTGGCGGCCGGACTGGAGTTCATTCCCGCCGACCTCAACAACATCCTCATCGCCCTGGGTTCCAGCGCCATTGGCGGCCTGAGCACCGACGCCACCGACCTGATCAGCAGCGGCACCCTGGGCATGATCGGCAACCAGTCCAGCGACGTGGCCCAGGCGATCCACCCGGACCTCTCCGGCGACAAGCCCACCGGCGTGTTCAACATCAACAACGGCCGCCTGCAGATCGTCACCAACGCCAATGGCAGCCAGACCGTCACCTTCAGCCTGGGCAACCTGACCAACACCGAAGCCAACGACGGCGACCTCGAAGGCGTGATCCTCGAGTTCAACGTGCGGGTCACCAACGTCGCCAGCAACCAGGCCGGTGCGCGCCTGGGCATGAACGTGGTGGAACACGTCGGCGACAACGGCGGTGTCGATCGCGGCAAGAGCGACACGCTGTTCGAGCAGGTGGTGGAACCGGGCTTCACCGGCATGGACAAGTCGGTGATCGACATCACCCCCGGCGCCAGTTCCACCAACGCCACGGTATCGGTCGGCTTCACCCAGAACGGCGGCGTGCCGGCCTACAACGTCGAGCTGCGCGACCAGTTCCCCAACGGCAGCAACTACCAGATCCAGAGCATCAGCATCAACGGCGTCAGCTACACCACGGGCACCCTGCCGGCCGGGGTAACCGCCAGCGTCGTCGGCGGCCAAGTGGTGGTGACTTTCGATCAACTGAACGTCAACGACACGGTGCAGGTGCTCTACAGCGTCGACCTGCCCAATACCGCCATCGCCGATAACACCGCAAGTTCCGCGGTGCTGACCTGGACCAGCCTGCCCACCGACTTCGAGAACGCCGGCTGGGGCGGTTCCCTGCCCCTCACCGCGGGCGGCGCCGATGGCGAACGTACCGGCCAGGACGGCGCTGCCGGGCTGAACAACTACATCCTCAGCGATGGCGCCGGCATGGGCGTGGTCCAGGGCACGCTGTGGGACGACACCAAGTCCGCCACCAACAGCGCGACGCCCGATGGGCCGGGCCTGGGTGGTGTCGGCGTAACGCTGACCTGGGCCGGCGACGACGGCATCTTCGGCAACGCCGACGACCGCACCTTCAACACCGTGACCGCCAGCGACGGTACCTACCGCTTCGCCATCCTGCCCTCGGGCAGCTACCTGGTGGCGGTGGCGCAGGACTTCCAGCTGGCGACCAACAACCGCTTCCACGTGCGCGTCGACACCGACACCGGCGCCGCCACCGTGGGCCTGGGCAGCATCAGCCTGAGCCTGGGCGAAGGCGCCATCGGCACCGCCGACGCCGGCTACGTGCACATCAACGAAGCGCCGATCAACACCGTGGCCGACCAGCATGGCGTGGAAGACACCGTGCTGCACATCGTCGGCCTGGCCACCAGCGATGTCGACGTCAACGCCGGCAATGCCGACGGCGTCATGACCGTCACCCTAACCGTGGTGCACGGCAGGATCTGGCAGAGCGCCACGGTCCCCGGCCCGACCGATGCTCCGCCGGCAGGCGCCGGACGCACCCTGGTGCTGACCGGCACCCTGCAGCAGATCAACATCGCCCTCGGGCAGATCTATTACAAGGGCGACCAGGACTTCAACACCTTCCGCGACGCCGAGACCCTGACCATGGTCACCAACGACCAGGGCAACTTCGGCGACAAGGACGGCGACGGCATCCCCGGCGAGAACCCGGACGACGCACTGACCGACACCGACGTGATGAATATCGTCATCGACCCGGTCAACGATGCGCCCATCGCCATCAACGACACCGCCATCGCCGTGGAGGCCGGCGGCCTGAGCAACGCCGACCCGGGCGTGGACCCCACCGGCAACGTGCTGGCCAACGACATCGACGTCGACATCCAGACCAACAACGACTTCCTCACCGTCACCCGCATCGCCAGCAACGTGGTGCCTGGCGGAGTTGCCGTCGCCGCCAACGGCGTCACCAGCATCCAGGGGCGCTACGGCACCCTGCTGATCACCGCCAATGGCGGCTTCCAGTACATAGTCGACAACAGCAACGCCGAAGTTCAGGCGCTGCGCACCGCCAACCAGCGGATCAGCGACTTCTTCGGCTACAACATCGTCGACAGCGGCGGCCTGGGCAGCAGCGCCGTGCTGCTGGTGGACATCCACGGCGCCAACGACACCCCGGTGGCCGTACCCGACACCGGCACCGCCATCGAGGCGGGCGGTACCAACAACGGCACACCGGGCCAGGACGCCACCGGCAACGTGCTGACCAACGACACCGACGTCGACGGCACGTTCTACGGCGAAACCAAGGCGGTCAGCCTGGTGCGCTACGACGGCCCCGGCGGCGGACGCATCTTCCCGGTCAGCGCTGGCAGTCCCGCCACCCTGCAGGCTGTGTTCGGCACCCTGACCATCAACGCCGATGGTTCCTACCGCTACGTCATCGACAATAGCCTGCCGGCGGTGCAGGCGCTCTCCCCCGGCCAGATCCTGACGGAGAACTTCACCTACCAGATGACCGACACCGGCGGGCTGAAATCCCTCACCACCCTGACCATCACCATCCAGGGCGCCAACGACGCACCGGTGGCGGTGGATGACCACGGCGACGCCAGCGCCGGTGCCAGCGACGGCAGCCCGGCGCCGGTCAACGCCACCGGCAACGTGATTACCGGTAATGCCGGCGTCGGTACCGACACCGACGTCGACAACGCCGACCAACCCAACGCCACCCAGCTCAAGGTGGACGGCGTGCGCGCCGGTCTGGAAACCGCCGGCAGCGTGCCTGGCAACGTCAGCAGCGGCACCCCGGGGGTGATCGCCGGCTTCGTCGCGCGGACACCGGACGGTTCGCTGCTGTTCAACGCCACCGGCAGTTTCGGCCAGCTCACCCTCAACCAGGACGGCAGCTACACCTTCGTGGTCAACAGCGCCGATCCGACCATCCGTGCACTGACCGCCAACCAGACCCTGGACGTGATCTTCACCTACCGCATCCATGACACCGGTGGCCTGACCGATACCGCACAACTGGTGATCACCGTGCGCGGGGTCAACGACCCGCCAGTGGTCAACCCGGTCAGCGTCGATGCCATCGAGGCCGGCGGCCTGAACAACAGCATTCCCGGCCTGGACCCCAGCGGCAGCATCCGCTCGTCCTACAGCGACCCGGACGGCGACCCGGTCACCATCACCGCCATCGTCAACTCCAACAACGTTGCCGGTACCGTGGGCCAGAGCCTGGTGGGCCTGTATGGCAGCCTGGTGCTCGACGCCCAGGGCAACTACCGCTACGTGCTGGACAACAGCAATCCGGCAGTAGAGGCCCTGCGCCTCAATCAGCAGACGCTGAGCGATGTGTTCAGCTACACGGTCAGCGACAGCAACGGCAAGTCCGTGACCGCCACCTTCACGGTGGTCATCCACGGCCGCAACGACACCCCGATCGCGCAAAATGACACGGGTACAGCCATCGAGGCCGGTGGCACCGACAACGCCACCCCCGGCGCGCCGGCCATCGGCAATACCCTGCTCAACGACGGCGACGTGGACGGCGCGCCCTACGGCGAAACCCGCACCCTGGACGCCCTCTATGTCGGCACGCGGGCCAGCAACGGCGCCTTCCTCAGCCTGGTCAACGGCACCCGCACGGTGGTCGGCATCTACGGCACCCTGACCCTCAACGCAGATGGCAGCTACACCTACGTGGTCAACGACAGCCTGCCAGCGGTGCAGGCACTGAAGACCGGCGACACCCTGACGGAAGTCTTCACCTACCGCATGCATGACACCGCCGCCGCCAGTTCGGCAGCCGAGCTGACCATCACCATCCAGGGCCGCTACGACGCCCCGGTGGCCAACGACGACATCAACTACGCGGTGGCCAACCTCGATGGCAGTGGCGGTCGCAACCCCACCGGCAACGTGATCAGCGGCCTCGACCTGCTGGGCACCAACATCGGCGCCGACACCGACGTCGATGCCGGCGACCACATGATCGTCACCAGCATCGCCAAGGGCCCGGAAGGCGCGCAGGTGAACACCGTACCGGTGGTGCCGGGCAGCCCGCAGACCATCCTCGGCGCCTTCGGCACCCTGGTGATCAACGCCGACGGCAGCTACCAGTACTTCGTCGACAGCAACAACCCGACCATCATCGCCCTCGGTCCGCTGGCCTTCGCCATCGAGGAGTTCACCTACCAGATCACCGACGACGGCGGCCTCAGCGACCAGGCCACCCTGGTCATCCTCATCCGCGGGCAGAACGACCCGCCGATCACCGCGCCGGACTTCGGCAGCGCCGTGGAAGATGGCGGCCTGCACAACAACGTGCCGGGCAGCAACCCGTCCGGCAACGTGCTGGACAATGACACCGACCCCGACACCATCACCACCATCCCGCAGGACGTGATGCACGTGGTCTCCTACTGGGCCGGCGACAGCCAGACGCCCACCAGCGCTACCGTGCCTGGCCAGAGCCTGCGCGGCCAATACGGCACCCTGACGCTGAACCTGGATGGCAGCTGGAGCTACCAGCTGGACAATTCCCTGCCGGAAGTCGAAGCCCTGCGCGCCAGCGGCCAGACCCTGCAGGACAAGTTCACCTACCTGGGCGCCGACATCTGGGGCGGCGCCACGCCCGGCCTGCTGACCATCACCATCGACGGCCGCAACGACACGCCGATCGCCACCGACGACGGTGCCATCGCCGTCGAAGCCGGCGGCGTGAACAACGGAACGCCCGGCGTCGACCCGCGCGGCAACGTGCTGGACAACGACACCGACGTGGACGGCGTGCAGTACGGCGAGACCAAGTCCGTCGTGCAGTACACCAGCCAGAGCGGCCGCACGGTCTCCGCCGGCAGCGTGCTGCAGGGCCTCTACGGCACGCTGGTGATCAACGCCGACGGCAGCTACGAGTACCGCGTCGACAACGCCAACCCCACCGTGCAGGCGCTGCGCACCGCTGGCGAGAAGCTGCAGGAAGTCTTCACCTACCGCATGCGCGACACCGCCGGCGCCACCTCCGACGCACGCCTGACGGTGGTCATCCAGGGCGCCAACGACAACCCGGTGGCGCGCGACGACAGCAATACCGCCACCGACCAGGTGCCGGCCCCGCAGACCAGCGGCAACGTGCTGCCCAACGACAGCGACGTGGATGGCGGCGACGCCCTCACCGTCACCGGCATCCGCACCGGCCAGGAGACCGGCAGCGGCAGCGCCGGGGTGATCGGCCAGCCCATCGCCGGACGCTACGGCACACTGATCCTCAATGCCGATGGCAGCTACACCTACAGCATCGACCTGAGCAACAAGGAGGTGCTGGCGGCAGCGGGCCTGGGGCAGATTCTCAAGGACTACTTCACCTACACCATCAGCGACCTGGCCGGCGCTACCGACGATGCCCAGCTGACCATCACCCTGGACATCGCCACGCCGTACATCCCGCCGGGCCCGCACTTCGACCGTAACGGCGACGATGGCTACCCGGAAAACCGCATCCCCGATGTCGACCCGGTGGTCTATGTGACGCCCGAGGTCCGCCGCGTCGACAGCGCGCTGGAACAGGCCGCCTGGGACAGTGACGGCAACGAGATGCGCCTGTTCGCCACGGCGGAAATCCGTGTCGCCATCGGCGAAGGCCTGGGCGCGGTGAACGACCAGTTCGTTGCCGAAGCCGTGGCCGAAAGCCGCGAGCTGAGCCAGCTGGACTCCAACTGGATCCAGGGTCGCCACGGCGTGGTCAGCCTCACCGCCGACGGCCTGCTGCCCGACCCGTCGCTGTGGGCGCCAGCGCACATCGACATGGTGCCGCGCAACGACCACACCGCACCGGGCTTCCGCGCCCAGCTGCGCGAAGCCGCCCAACGTCGGAGCGGCCAATGAGGAACTCGAGAACTTCCAGGATCGATCAAGGACTGAACATGCCCGCCTATGCACTGAAATGCCTGAGCGCCACCCTCACTGTCAGCATCCTCCTCAGCGCCTGCTCGGCGTTCGAGCCCAAGCCCTACACCGAAGAGGAAATGCGCCAGCGGGTGATCGACGACCAGGCGCGGATGTACAAGGAACAGGAGCCGGTCAACGGGCCGATCACCTTCTACGAGGCCTCGGCACGCGCGCTGAAGTACAACCTCGACTACCGCCTCAAGCTGCTGGAAAGCGCGCTGGCCTCCGACCTGCGCGACGTCACCAGCCACGAGATGCTGCCGCGGGTGGTGGCCTCCGCCGGTTACTCCGGGCGCAACAACGACTCCGGCGGCACCTCCATCGGCATCGAGGACCGCCAGGTCAGCCTGCGGCCGTCCACCTCCGAGGAGCGCTACCGCCAGCTCTACAGCCTCGGCCTGTCCTGGAGCCTGCTGGACTTCGGCGTCGCCTACTACCGCACGCAGCAGAAGAACGACCAGATGCTGATGGCCGAGGAGCGCCGCGAGAAGGTCGCGCAGAACGTCCTGCAGGACGTGCGCAACGCCTACTGGCGCGCCCTGGGTGCCCAGCGCCTGCTGCCGGAAGTGGACGGCCTGCTGATGCGCACCCACCGCGCCCTGACCTCCGCCCGCGAGGCCGAGGGCAAGGGCCTGCTGCCGCGCCAGGACATCCTCGCCTACCAGCGCGCCCTGCTCGACTCGGTGTACATGCTCACCGTGCGCCGCCAGGACCTGGAGTTCGCCCGCGCCGAACTGGCCGCGCTGATGTCGCTGCCGCCGAATACCAAAATGGTCCTGGCCGACGTTGGCGAGCAGCCGTTGCCGCTGGTGACCAACAACATCGACCAGCTCGAACGCCTGTCCCTGGAGCGCCGCCCGGAGATCATGGAGGAGTGGTACCGCAAGCGCGTCGACATGAACGACCTGAAGATCGCCAAGGCCCAGCTATGGCCCAACGTCAGCTTCAACTACGGCTACGAGTACGACTCCAACAAGTACCTGTACAACAACGACTGGAACCAGACCGGCATCAACGTCTCGATGAACCTGCTGCGCCTGGCGCAGTACCCGGACATCAAGGCCGCCGAGGCCAGCCAGGAAAAGACCGACGACATGCGCCGCACCGCGCTGTCCATGGCCATCCTCACCCAGGTTCGCGTCGGCCTGCTGCGCTACCAGCTGGCCAAGCAGGAAGTGGAGTTCGCCGACGAGAGCCTGCGCGTCGACCAGAGCCTGCTCAGCTACGCCCAGTCCGCCCGTGGCGCCGCCCTGGGCAGCGAGCTGGAGCTGATCCGCGCCGAAGGCCGCTTCCTGCTCTCGCGCTACCAGCGCGAAGCCGCCTACTCCGACGCCCAGGCGGCCTGGGGTCGGCTGTACAACTCGGTGGGCTTCGAAGTGATGCCCAGGGAAATCGAGAACCACGACGTGAAGACCCTGGCGCGGGAAATCCAGCGCACCCTGGAGCAGCAGACCAGCACCAACCTGCTGGCCAGCAGCGCCCCCGCCGGCGCGCCCGCTACCACCAGCACCGCCACCACCAGCCGGCCAGAAGGAACCGCCAATGCCGCGCAGCAGTAAGCCGTACCTGCTCCTCCCGTTGTGCCTGATGTTCCTCCAGCCGGCGCTGGCCGATGACGCCAGCACCGGCCTGCCGCCGCTGCCGCAGCCCGCTGCCAGCAACGACAGCGACCCCGGCGCGATCCGCGTGCTGCTGGTGTCCAACCTGGAAACCACCCTCTCCGCGCAGATGAACGGCACCCTCGGTGCACTCAAGGCGAGCCTGGGCGACAAGGTCGCCAAGGACGCCGAGCTGGCCCAGCTCAACTGCGTCGAAGTGAATGCCCGCGCCAAGGTCGCCGCCGCCGAGCTGAACATGGCGCGCTCCAACCTCGCCGCCAAGCAGAACCTGCGCAAGCTCGACGCCGTCGGTGATCTGGAAGTCGCCATGGCCAACACCGAGGTACAGAAGGCCGACGGCGCCCTCACCCTGGCCCGCGCCCAGGCCGGCTACTGCCTGGTGGACGCGCCCTTCTCCGGGCGTATCGCCAAGGTCTACGTCAAGCCGTACCAGACGGTCACCGCCGGCACGCCGCTGTTCGACCTGGTCAGCGACGGCGCGCTGAAAGTCCGCCTCAACGTGCCCTCCTCCATGCTGCCCAAGCTGCGCCCGGACATGCCGCTGGAAGTGGACATCCACGAAACCGGCAAGCACTACCCGGCCAAGGTCAGCGTGATCAACGCGCGGGTCGACGCGGTGGCGCAGACCGTGGAGCTGGAAGCGAAGCTGGACGCCAGCTACCCCGAACTGATCGCCGGCATGAGCGGGGTCGCGCGCTTCCCCGAAAGCCATGAGTGAGCTGCTGCCGCCACCCCAGCTGCTGCTGAGCCTGGCCAATGTGCGGGACAAGGCGCTGGCGGCCGACAGCCTTGGCGGCCTGGCCTTCAGCATCGCCAATGACCTGTTCCCGCTGCTGCGCTTCCACCAGACGCTGGTGTTCGCCTGCCACGACTCGCGCAACGAGCTGCTGGCGGTGTCCGGGCTGGCCAAGCCCACGGAAGACTCGCCCTATCTGGTCTGGCTGGAACGTGCCAGCCGCTGGGTCGCCGCGCAACTGCCCGACGCCACGCCGACCTGGCTGGCCCGCGACGCCATCGAACCACCGGCGGACATCGCCGAGGGCTGGAGCGAGTGGTGGCCCGCCGGGCTCTGGTGCGTGCCGCTGCACGACCGCGCCGGCAAGCGCCTGGGGCTGGTGCTGTTCCTGCTCGACGAGCCGCCGGCGCGCAACCTGCAACCCCTGTTGCTGGGCATCTGGCAGACCTGGGCCCACGCCTGGGCGGCCTTCGGCCCGCGCACCCGCCTGCGCTTCTGGCGGCCGAGCAAGCGCCAGGTGCTGGTCGGCGTCATCGCCCTGGCGGCGTTGCTGCTGATCCCGGTGCGGCAGACGGCCCTGGCGCCGGCCGAGGTCGTCTCGCGCAACGCCCAGGTGATCAGCTCGCCCATCGACGGGGTGATCGTGAAGATGCTGGTGCGGCCCAACCAGAACGTGGAAGTCGGTACGCCGCTGTTCGAGCTCGACGAAACCACCCTGCGCAGCCGTGCCGACGTGCTGGCCAAGGAAGTCGCGGTGGCTGACGCCGAGCTCATGGCCGCCAGCCAGCGCGCCTTCGACAACCCGCAGAGCAAGGGCGAGCTGTCAGTCCTCGACGGCCGCGCCCGCCAGCGCCGCGCCGAACTGGCCGCCGTGCAGGCGCAACTGGCGCGCACCCGCGTGCTCGCGCCGCGTGCCGGTGTCGCCGTCTACAGCGACCCCAACGACTGGCTGGGCAAGCCGGTGGTGACGGGCGAGCGCATCCTGCAGATCGCCGATCCGAAGGCACCGGGCATGCGCATCCAGCTACCGGTGGCCGATGCCATCGCCCTGGAGCCGGGGGCGAAAGTGGCGCTGTTCCTCACCGCCTACCCGCTGGACCCGCTGCACGGGGAAATCCTCGACACCAGCTACCAGGCCAAGCCCAGCGACGAAGGCATGGCCTCCTACCGCCTGCTGGCCAGCGTGGAAAATGCGCCACCCCATGCTCGCCTGGGCCTGCACGGCACCGCCAAGCTCTACGGCGAGCGCGTGGTGCTCGGCTACTACCTGCTGCGCCGGCCGCTGGCCTCCGTGCGCGCCTGGACCGGCTGGTAGCGGAGGCTTCGGTAACCGATGGACATCGCCGCCGAAGACCTGCCCACCCCGCCCCTGCGCGACGACCTGCGCCTGGACGAAGCCGCCCCAGGCCCGGACGGCGAGCCGGTGTGGGTGATCCAGGACAGCGTGCTCAACCGCTTCTACCGCATCGGCTGGCTGGAGTTCGAATGCCTGCTGCGCTGGGAACAGACGCCGCGGCAGATCAGCGAGCAGATCGCCGAACAGACCGCCCTCAAGCCCGACGCCGAGCAGGTGCTGGGCTTTCGCCAGTTCCTCGAACACCACCAGCTGCTGCGTCCCGGCGCCGAGGCGCTGGCCCGCTTGCAGGCACGCAGCGAAGGCCGGCAGTGGATGACCTGGAACTGGTGGTTGCACCACTACCTGTTCTTCCGCATTCCGCTGTTGCGCCCGCAGCGCTTCCTGCGCGCCATCGCCGGCAGCCTGGACTGGCTGTTCAACCGCTACGTGGCGATGCTGGTGCTGCTGCTCAGCCTGGCCGGCATCGTGCTGGTGGCGCACCAGTGGGACACCTTCACCCACGACGTGGTGGAGTCCTTCTCCTTCGAGGGCCTGCTCAGCTTCGCCGCCGCCCTGGTGGTGGCCAAGACGCTGCACGAGCTGGGCCATGCGCTGGTGGCGACGCGGCTGGGGCTGAAGGTCGCGCACATGGGCATCGCTTTCGTGGTGATGTGGCCGATGCTCTACACCGACACCGGCGAGAGCTGGAAGCTGCGCAGCAACCGCCAGCGCCTGGCCATTGCCAGCGCCGGGATCATCACCGAACTGGGCCTGGCCGGACTCTCCACGCTGGGCTGGGCGCTGGCCGATCCCGGCCCGTTCCGCAACGGTCTGCTGTACCTGGCGACCACCAGCTGGGCGCTGTCCTTGGCGCTGAACGCCAGCCCGTTCATGCGCTTCGACGGCTACTTCATCTTCTCCGACCTGCTGGACTTCCCCAACCTGCACGAGCGCGCCGGCGCCCTCGCCCGCACCACGCTGCGGCGCAATCTGCTGGGGCTGGACGAACCCTGGTCGGAGCACTTCCCCACCGGCAAGCGCCGCCTGCTGGTGGCCTTCGCCTTCGGCACCTGGGTGTACCGCCTGCTGCTGTTCCTCGGCATCGCCGTGGCGGTCTATTACTTCTTCTTCAAACTGCTGGGGATCTTCCTGTTCGCCGTGGAAATCAGCTGGTTCATCGTTCAGCCCGTGTGGCGCGAACTCAAGGTCTGGTGGCAGCGCCGCGCGGAAGTGAAGCCGCGGCGCAAGCTGGTATTCCTCGCGCTGCTCGGCGCCATCGTGCTGCTGCTCGCCATTCCCTGGCGCACCCAGGTGCACGCCATGGGCGTGGCCCGGGCGGCGCAGCAGTTGCACGTCTACGCGCCCTTCCCGGCGCTGCTGCGTGACCTGCGCCCCGGCGGCGAAGTGCGCCAGGGCGAGGCACTGGCGGTGATGGAGGAACCGGACATCGCCGCCAAGGTGGCCGGCAGCGAGGCCGGCATCCGTGGCTACGAGGGACGCCTGGCGGGCATGCTCGCCGACCCTGCCGGGCTTGCCGAGGATGCCGTCACCCGTCAGCGCCTGGGCGTGGAGTTCCAGCAGGCCCGCGCCGCGCGCAACGAGATGGCGCGGCTGAACCTGGTGGCGCCCTTCACCGGCCGCTGGATGGACGTCAACCCGGACTGGAAGCCCGGCCAGTGGATCAACACCCGCGAACCCATCGGCGTGCTGGTGGACCCGCAGCACTGGCTGGTGGACGCCTACGTCAAGCAGGACGAGGTGCAGCGCCTCACCGACGGCGGCCACGTGCGCTTCTACCCCGAAGGCGTGCCGAGCCCCATCGACGGCCAGGTGGTGCTGATCGGCACCACCCGCATCAGTCAGCTGGAACAACCGATGCTCGCCTCGCGTTATGGCGGCCCGCTCAACGTGAATCCCCACGGCGAGGCACTGGTACCCAACCCGGCGCTGTTCCACGTGCTGGTGAAGCTCGATGCCGCCCCACCCGGCCTGCACGAAACCCGCGGCCACCTGCAGATCGAAGGCGCCCGCCGCAGTTGGCTGGGCGAAGGCTTCACCCGCCTGCTGGCAGTGGCCCTGCGCGAGAGCGGGTTCTAGCGTTCAGCGGGCCCTTGCAGGGCGGATGTTATCCGCCACCGCAGCAATCCCGGATGGCCCCACGGCTCCGAGCCCAAGGCTTTCGTAGGAGCGGACTCCGTCCGCGATCGCCCCGCCACCGCTGGAGAGCTTCGCGGACGGAGTCCGCTCCTACGCCAACGGGAAAGCCTCGACTTCGTAGGGCGCATAACGCGCCAGCGTTATCCGCCGGGAAAGCAGGCGGCGGATAACCCGTTCCGGGTTATGCGCCCTACACTCGCAGATTGCCGTTGCCGTTGCCGTTACCGTTGGCTCTGGCTTTTGAAGTCTTCCAGCGAAACATCCGCACGCTCCGGAGTGCCCCTTTCAGGAGGCCGAAGGTGATCGGAGTTTCAGGGGGAGAGCGGCATGGATGCCGCGCAAGCCGCGACTGGCCAGGGATGGCCCTTCGCGGCGGCCCCCTGGAACTCCGAGGAACCGAGGGTACTTTTCGCGAAGCGAAAAGCCGGATGGCAGGGGCAAGCCCTTTGGTTACTTTCTGGCGTTTGAGAAAGTAACTCGCCCGAGGGGGCGAAACACAGAGCCTGCGCGCGCACCGAAGCGACGCAGAAACCCCCACATCCAGGCAACCAAACAACCAAACAACCAAACAACCAAACAACCAAACAAAAGCTTCGCGGAGAAGCTCCGCTCCTACAAGGTCAAGAGCCCCGGCTTGACGCCCTCGAAGAACCCGACTTCTACCCGCGCGAAGGAACCTCCCGCCCCTTGAGCCACAACCCGAACTCCTTCACCACCTGCACCACCGGCCGCAGCCTTTCGCCCTCGGCGCTCAGGCAATACTCCACCCGCGGCGGCACCTCCGGGTAAACCGTGCGTACCACCAGCCTCTCCTCCTCCAGCAACCTCAGCTCCGCCGTCAGCACCCGCTGGGAAATCTCCGGCATGTCCCGGCGCAGCTCATTGAAGCGCTTGCTGCCATCGAGCAGATAGGACACCAGCAACAACCGCCAGCGCCCGCCGATCACCCGCATGGCTTCTTCCACCGAACAGCCCGACACGTTCTTCTTCATCCTGCCTACCGGTAACCTTTTCCTGCCCTGGCCACAAAAAAGTGCGTTCTTACGCGGCGCATCCGCGTCGGCAATACTGGTCGCCCATTCCCCAGGGCCCGACCCGATGAAACTCTATTTCGCCCCCAATGCCTGCTCCCTTGCCCCGCATATCGTCCTGCGCGAACTGGGCCTGCCCTTCGAGCTGATCCGCGTGAACAACCAGAGCAAGCGCACCGCCGATGGCCACGACTTCCATCAGATCAACCCGAAGGGCTACGTGGCGGCGCTGCAGCTGGAAGATGGCACGGTGCTGACCGAGGGCGCGGCGATTCTACAGTACCTCGCCGACCTGCGGCCCGAGGCCGGCCTGGCTCCTGCCAATGGCACACTCGCCCGCGTGCAGCTGCAGGCGCAGCTGAACTTCATCGGCAGCGAACTGCATGCGGGGATGAGCCCGCTGTTCAGCAGCGAGATTCCGGATGAGGTGAAGACAGTGCTGCGCGGCAAGCTGGCGAAGCGGCTGGGCTACCTGGAGCAGGTGCTGGCGCGTGACGGCCACAGTTTCGGCAACGCTTTCAGCATCGCCGATGCCTACCTGTTCACCGTGCTCGGCTGGTCGGACTACCTGAGGGTGGACCTGTCGGCCTACCCCGCCATCGGCCGCTTCCGCGAGGTGATCGGCGCGCGTCCAGCGGTCATCGAGGCATTGCGTGCGGAGGCCGAGTCCGCGGCGGTGGCGTGAATGTTCGTCCTGCAACGCAACACAGGAGTCGAACCTGTAGGAGCGAGCTTGCTCGCGATCCGAGCGGCTCCGGGACAATCGCAGACGGAGTCCGCTCCTACGGTCGACCCAGCGCCGAACTGACGGGCAGCGTAGGAGCGGACTCCGTCCGCGATCGATCTCCATCAACGCCGGCGCTTCCCAGGCCACCGCTTCACCCTACAGATCGAGGCCATCCCCCGCCGGCCGCAGGATCAGACAGCCCAGCGGCGGCAGGTCGAGGGCCAGGGACTGGGCCTGGCCGTGGGCCTCCAGCGGATCGCAATCCAGCGAGCCGCGGCTGCCGGCGCCGGAGCCGCCGAAACTGTCGGCATCACTGTTGAGCAGCACCTGCCAGTGCCCCGCCAGCGGCACGCCGATACGGTAGTTGGGGCGCGGCAGTGGAGTGAAATTGTGCACCACCAGCAGCGGCGCACCGTCGCCGGCCAGGCGCAGCCAGGCATAGACGCTGTTGTTCTGGTCATCGCCGATCAGCCAGTGGAAGCCCTCGGCGCGGTCGTCGAAGGCGTGCAGCGCAGGTTCCTCGCGCAACAGCTGGTTCAGCTCGCGGACCAGCGCCTGGGCACCGAAATGCTCGGCGTAGCGCAACAGGTACCAGTCCAGCTGGCCGTCATGGTCCCACTCGCGCCACTGGCCGAACTCGCAGCCCATGAACAGCAGCTTCTTGCCCGGATGGGTCCACATCATCGCCAGGAACAGCCGCAGGTTGGCGAACTGCTGCCAGCGATCGCCGGGCATCTTGCCCAGCAGCGAGCCCTTGCCGTGCACCACCTCGTCGTGGGAGATGGGCAGGATGAAATGCTCGGAGAAGGCATAGAGCAGGCCGAAGGTGAGCTTGTGGTGGTGATGGCCACGGTTGATCGGGTCCTCGCGGATGTACGCCAGGCTGTCGTGCATCCAGCCCATGTTCCACTTGTAGGCGAAGCCCAGGCCGCCCTCCTGCGTCGGCTTGCTGACCCCCGGCCAGGCGGTGGATTCCTCGGCGATCACCAGGGCGCCCGGCGCTTCGCTGGGCACCACGCTGTTGAGGTGGCGGAGGAACTCGATGGCTTCGAGGTTCTCACGGCCGCCGTGGCGGTTGGGAATCCACTCGCCGTCCTTGCGCGAATAGTCGCGGTAGAGCATCGAGGCCACCGCATCCACCCGCAGCCCGTCGATGTGGTACTCGCGCAGCCAGTGCAGCGCCGAGGCCAGCATGAAGCCGTGAACCTCGTTGCGGCCGAGGTTGTAGATGTAGGTGTCCCAGTCCTGGTGGAAGCCTTCGAACGGGTGCGCGTACTCGTAGAGCGCGGTGCCGTCGAAGTGCGCCAGGCCGTGGGCGTCGGTGGGGAAATGCGCCGGCACCCAGTCGAGGATCACGCCGATCCCGGCCTGGTGGCAGCGGTCGACGAAGCGGGCGAAGTCCGCCGGACTGCCATAGCGCGCGGTGGGCGCGAACAGCGACAGCGGCTGATAGCCCCAGGAGCCGCCGAAGGGGTACTCCATGATCGGCATCAGCTCGATGTGGCTGAAGCCCAGGTCGCTGACGTAGGGAATCAGCCGGTCGGCCAGCTCGTCCCAGCTCGGTGCGCGGTTCTCCACCCATTGCCAGGAGCCGGCGTGCAGTTCGTAGATCGACAGCGGCCGGTTGACGCCCTGGCGTTCGCCGCGCTGCAGCATCCAGTCGTCATCGCTCCAGGCGAAGGGGGTCGGGTCCGGCACCCGCGAACCGGTGGCCGGCGGCATTTCGGTGGCCAGGGCCATGGGGTCGGCCTTGAGCGGCAGCAGGCCGTCCTGGCCGAGCAGTTCGTACTTGTACACCTCGCCCGGTTGCAGGCGCGGGATGAACAGCTCCCAGACTCCGGCCGGGTAGCGCAGGCGCATCACATGGCGGCGGCCGTCCCAGCCGTTGAAGCCGCCCACCACCGACACCCGCCGGGCATTGGGCGCCCAGACGGCGAAGCGCACGCCGGGCACGCCGTCGATCTCCATCACCTGGGCGCCGAGGCATTTGCCCAGCTGGCGATGGTTGCCCTCGGCGAACAGGTAGAGGTCCAGCTCGCTGATGGACGGACCGAAGGCGTAGGGGTCTTCGCTGACCTGTTCATCCTCGGGCCAGTGGATACGCAGGCGGTAGGGGGTCTTCTGCGGCAGCCGGGCGAGGAACAGCCCGCTGGCATCCAGGGCCTCCATGGCGACGAGGAACTCGTCCTGCGGCGAGAGCAGCTCCACCGCCAGCGCGCCGGGCAGCCACGCGCGCACCAGCTCGCCGTCCTCATCGCGGTGCGGACCGAGGAAGGCGAAGGGGTCGGCGTGATCGGCACGCTGCAGATGGTCCAGGTCGCTACGCGGTGTCATTGCTTTCCTCCCAGCAGATGCCTTGCGAGTTCGAAGAGTCCCTGCAGCGGGACTTCCAGCCAGTCGGGACGGTGCCCGGCCTCGTACAGCACTTCGTAGGCGGCCTTCTCCAGGCTGAACAGCGCCAGTGCCGCGCCCTCGCCTTCGCGGCCACGCCATTCGTGGGGCAGGTCGACGGCGGCGGCGCGGTAGGCTTCGAGGAAGGCATCGCGGGCTTCGCGTCGATAGCGCAGGGCCAGTTCGGCGCGGGCCGCCAGGACCTGCGCCGGCGCCTCGGTGCCCTGGGCGCTGCGCAAGGCCATGGCGGCCGCGTAGTCAAAGGAGCGCAGCACGCCGGTGACGTCCTTGAGCGGGCTGTGGCGCCGGCGGCGTTCGGCCAGCGGGCGGTTCGGCTCGCCTTCGAAATCGATGAGGAAGGCATCGCCCTGCACCACCAGCACCTGGCCCAGATGCAGGTCACCGTGAACGCGGATCATCACCCCGCCTTCGGCCAGTTGCGCCAGGTTGCCCACCGCGTGCAGCAGTTCGCCGCGTTTTTCCAGCAGCCAGTCGACCATCACCGCGCCGTGTTCATCCAGTTGCTGGCGTCCGTGCTGCAGGGCTTGCAGCGCCTGGTCGATCTGCTCGCCGATGCTGCTGGCCCATACCGAGCTGTCGGCCGCCGCACTGCGGTGCAGGCCGAAGTCCGGCACATCGGAGGCTTCGGACAGCAGCTGGTGCATCTCGCCCAGGCGCTGGCCGAGCTTGCCGGCGAACAGGCGCAGTTCCTCCATCGCATCGAAAGCCGGTTCGGCCGAGGGCAGCGCGCCGTCACGCATGGCGCGCTCCAGCTGGTTCAGCGTCCAGCTCCAGGCGTCGCCCTGGTTGCTCAGGTAGCCCTGCAGCAGCATCAGCGTATGCGGCTGGCCCTGGGCGTCGATCCGCCGCACCTCGCCCAGCAGCGGCGCGATATTGGCGAAGCCGCGCCGGCTCAGGTAGCCGCCCATTTCCACCTCCGGGTGCACGCCGGGGAAGACCCGCCGCAGCAGCTTGAGCAGCAGGCGGTCGCCGATCAGCGCCGAGCTGTTGGACTGGTCGACGCTGAGCACGCGTACCTCCGCGTCCTCGCCGATTTCGGCGAAGGCCGTCAGGCCGGGCTGCGGCAGGAACTGCAGCTCGCCGGCCGGGCCGGCCATCGTCGCCGCTTCGCGCAGCAGGCCGAGGATCAGTCGGGTGAAGGCCGGCAAGGCAAAGGCGTCGGTGAGCAGGCCAACCTTGCGCCCACGGCGCAGGCGCGCCAGGGCCAGTTGCTGCGGCAGGTCGTTGCCGGCGCTGCCTTTCTCCGGCACGGCGGCCAGGGGCAGCTGGTAATGCTCGGCGCCCTCGGCGCCGCTGACCTCGACTTCCGCCAGCATCGGCGCGGCGTCATCGCCGGTGAGCGGCATGGCGTAGAGCAGGTGCGCGCTGCCGGCCTCCACCCGGCCGCCGGCGAACCAGCGGCGCTTGGGCAGGTAGCGCGGCAGTGAATCGCTCTCCAGCAGCTCGCGCGGTGCGCCGTGCATGATTTCGCCCAGGCGCTGGGCCAGCACCAGGGTCGGCAGCTCGGGCATGCGCTCCACCGGCTGCACGTGCCAGGCCGGCATCTGCTGGCTGTCGGCCAGGTAGAACCAGTAGAAGCCGTAGGGCGGCAGGGTCAGCAGGTAGGTCATCCGGCCGATGGGCGGGAAGGACGAGCCGCCGAGCATCTCCACCGGCACCCGGCCGTCGAACGCCGAGAGGTCCAGCTCCACCGCCTGGGCGGCATTGGACAGGTTGGCCACGCAGAGGATGCTCTCTTCACTGGCGCCCTCGCCTTCGGGCCGGTACTGCCGCAGGTAGGCGAGGATGCGCCGGTTGGGCGGCGCCAGCATGCTGATGCTGCCACGGCCGAAGGCCTTCTGCTGCTTGCGCACGCCGAGCATGCGCCGCGTCCAGTTGAGCAGCGAATGCGGGTCGCGTGCCTGGGCCTCGACGTTGACGCTGGGGTAGCCATACAGCGAATCGAGGATCGGCGGCAGCACCAGGCTGGCCGGGTCCGCGCGGGAGAAGCCGCCGTTGCGGTCCATCGACCATTGCATCGGCGTACGCACGCCGTCGCGGTCGCCTAGGTAGATGTTGTCGCCCATGCCGATCTCGTCGCCGTAGTACAGGGTCGGCGTGCCGGGCATGGACAGCAGCAGGCTGTTGAGCAGTTCGATGCGCCGCCGGTCACGCTCCACCAGGGGCGCCAGGCGCCGGCGAATACCCAGGTTGATGCGGGCACGGCGGTCGGCGGCGTAGTAGTTCCACAGGTAGTCGCGCTCGTCGTCGGTGACCATCTCCAGGGTCAGCTCATCGTGGTTGCGCAGGAAGATCGCCCACTGGCAGTTGTCCGGGATGGCCGGGGTCTGGCGCAGGATGTCACTGATCGGGAAGCGGTCTTCCTGGGCGATGGCCATGTACATGCGCGGCATCAGCGGGAAGTGGAAGGCCATGTGGCATTCGTCGCCGGGGCCGCCGTCCGTTCCACCGAAATAGGGGCGCGTGTCTTCCGGCCACTGGTTGGCCTCGGCCAGCAGCATGCGATCCGGGTAGTGGGCGTCCAGCTCGGCGCGGATGCGCTTGAGCACCACGTGGGTCTCGGGCAGGTTCTCGTTGTTGGTGCCGTCGCGCTCGATCAGGTAGGGAATGGCGTCCAGGCGCAGGCCGTCCACGCCCATGTCCAGCCAGTAGCGCATCACCCCCAGTACGGCACGCAGCACCTGCGGGTTGTCGAAGTTGAGGTCCGGCTGGTGCGAGTAGAAGCGGTGCCAGAAGTACTGCCCGGCCACCGGGTCCCAGGTCCAGTTGGATTGCTCGGAGTCGATGAAGATGATCCGCGTCTGGTCGTAGCGGGTGTCATCGTCGGACCAGACGTACCAGTTGCGCGCCTGGGAGCCCTTCTTCGCCCGGCGCGCACGCTGGAACCACGGGTGCTGGTCGGAGGTGTGGTTGATCACCAGCTCGGTGATCACCCGCAGGCCGCGCTCGTGGGCCGCGTCGATGAAGCGGCGGGCGTCGGCCAGGGTGCCGTAGTCCGGGTGCACGCCCTTGTACATGGCGATGTCGTAGCCATCGTCGCGCCGCGGCGAGGGGTAGAACGGCAGCAGCCAGAGGGTGTTCACCCCCAGCTCGGCGATGTAGTCGAGCTTCTCGATCAGCCCGCGGAAATCGCCGATGCCGTCGTTGTTGGCGTCGAAGAAGGACTTCACGTGCAACTGGTAGATCACCGCGTCCTTGTACCAGAGCGGGTCGTCGAGAAAGGCGCGGGTCTTGCGCTTGGCCATGGTCGCAATCCTCTACATGACGGTCACTGTTCGGGGTGCAGGCGCCAGATGCCGAACGGCAGGTGCCAGGGCTCGATGCGCAGCCACTGGCGCTTGCCGTGCCAGGTCCAGCGGTGGCCGTTCATCAGGTCCTCGCCGCCCATGGGCGCATCGTCGGGCAGGCCGAACTCCCACAGCGGCAGTTCGAAGTCGGCTTCCTGGGCGTTATCCGGGTCGAGGCTGACCGCCACCAGGATGAAGTTGGCCAGGTCCGCGGTGCGCTTGCCGAACAGCAGGATGTGGTCGTTGAAGACGTTGTAGGCCTGGAAGCCCAGGTGGCTGTGCAGCGCCGGGTTCTCGCGGCGGATGCGATTGAGCCGGGTGATCTCGCCGACGATGTTGCCGGCGGCGTGGTAGTCGCGCTGGCGCAGCTGGTACTTCTCCGAGTCGAAGTACTCCTCCTTGCCCGGTACCGGGTCGGCCTCGCACAGTTCGAAACCCGAGTACATGCCCCACAGGCCCGAGCCCATGGTCGCCAGCGCTGCGCGGATGAGGAAGCCGGCGCGGCCGGAGCGCTGCAGGAAGTAGGGGTTGATGTCCGGCGTGTTGACGAAGAAGTTCGGCCGGTAGCAGTCGCGCAGCGGCGGCTGGTTGAGTTCGGTGAGGTACTCCTCCAGTTCCTGCTTGCTGTTGCGCCAGGTGAAGTAGGTGTAGCTCTGGCTGAAGCCGACCTTGCCCAGGCGCGCCATCATCGCCGGACGGGTGAAGGCTTCGGCGAGGAAGATCACCTGCGGATGCTCGCGGCGCACCTCGGCGATCAGCCATTCCCAGAACGGCAGCGGCTTGGTGTGCGGGTTGTCGACACGGAACAGGTTGACGCCCTGCTCCACCCAGCCCAGCATCACCTGCAGCAGGCCAAGCCAGAGGTCCGGCACGGCATCGGGCGCGTAGAAGTCGACGTTGACGATGTCCTCGTACTTCTTCGGCGGGTTCTCCGCATGGCGAATGGTCCCGTCGGCGCGCCAGCTGAACCAGCCGGGGTGCTCGCGCAGCCAGGGATGGTCCGGCGAGCACTGGATGGCGAAGTCCAGGGCGATCTCCAGGCCATGCTCGCGGGCGGCGTCGACCAGCTCGCGGAAATCCTCCAGGGTGCCCAGCTCGGGGTGCACGGCGTCATGCCCGCCCTCCTCGCTGCCGATCGCATAGGGACTGCCGGGATCGTCCGGGCCGGCCTGCAGGCTGTTGTTGCGGCCCTTGCGGTGCTGGCGACCGATGGGATGGATGGGCGGGAAATACAGGACATCGAAGCCCATGGCGGCGATCTCCGGCAGGCGCCGGTGGACGTCGGCGAAGCGGCCGTGCTGGCCGGGGACCGTGCTTTCCGAACGCGGGAACAGCTCGTACCAACTGGCGAACTCCGCCAGCGGTCGTTCCACGTCCAGTTCGAAGGTCAGGCTGCGGGTCAGGTGCGGGCGGTGTTCGGCACGCTGCATCAACTCCAGGGTGCGTGGCGCCATGAACAGGGCGAATCGCTCCTCGCGCCCGGCGTTGTCCTGCAGGCCACGGACGATCTCGCCCAGCTCTGCCGCGCAGTCTTCGGGCGCTGTCTGCAGCACGCTCTGCAGCAGCTCGATGCCCTCGCGGAACTCCAGGTCCACCCCCTGCCCGGCGGCGTATTTCTTCTCCAGCTCGTAGCGGAAACTGGCGAAGCTGTCGATCCACGCCAGCACGATGAACTCGGTGCGGCCGACCTGGCGCGGGGTGATGTGGGCTTCCCAGTGGTCGTTGCCCAGCGCCTGCAGCGGCGTCTTCTGCCAGGGCTGGCCCTGGCTCTCGCGCCAGGCGACCTCGGCGGCCAGCTTGTCGTGGCCATCGCTGAAGATTCGCGCGTGGATGCGCGATGCCCGCTGGGCAATGGCCTTGGCGGCGAAGCGCCCGCCCTCCAGACGCGGCTCCACGTCCTCGATGACGATGCGCGCCTGGTTGGCGGCGGCCTCGGCCCGGCTGGTCGGATTATCCTGTTGCATCGCGGCGCCCTCCTCGCTGCGGTGCGCGCACCCGCGCGCTCGGCTGATGGGGTGGATCGGCTGGCTACAGGGGTTCGGAACGGCAGTGGGCAGGCAAGTTCAGGCTAATTGCGCGAGCGGTTGTGCTCCAGGCGGCGCGGCAGGCAATGCAGCACCAGCACGGCGAGCACGGTACCCAGTACCGCCGTCGCCGAGTGCCCCAGGCCGACGCTGATACCGATGGCCGTGCTCAGCCAGAGCCCGGCGGCGGTGGTCAGGCCCTTCACGTCGTGGACGCCGTTGCCCTTGAGGATGGTGCCGGCGCAGAGGAAGCCGATGCCGGCGGCGATGCCCTGGATCACCCGGCTGACCGCATCGGCCTCGCCGCTGCCTTCGCGGATCGCCATGACGAACAGCGCCGCGCCCAGGGTCACCAGCATGTGGGTACGCAGCCCGGCCGCCTTGCCCTGGCTCTCGCGCTCGTAGCCCACCAGCCCGCCCAGCAGCACTGCCAGGCTCAGGCGCAGGGTGGCCCGAGTGATCTGCTCGACTTCGCTGAGGTCGGAGAACTCCGCCACCAGCGTCGTCCAGATACGCGCGAGTATGTCCATGGCCTGGTCCGCCCCTGCAAGGTGCCGCGATACAGATCAAGACCTGCGCAGGGACGGTTTGGTTTGTTCTATTTGCTGATTCGCGCGGCGCAACCGCTCGGCGGAAAATCCCCCATTGCGTCGCGCAAGTCGCGAATGCCGTGGTCCATGACTGAACCCCCGCGGCCGCAGGCACGGGAATCGTGCAACGAGCACAGGAGAGCATGGATGAGCGACGACCCCGAGAATTTCGCCAACGCCTACCAGAGCGCCCTGGTGGAGGTGGCCCTGCCGGCCTTCGCCCGCGCCAGCGAATTCGCCCGCGAACACGGACTGGAATGCAGCGTCGAGCTGCTCGACGGCCGCCGCGACCTGCCGGAACTGAGCCTGAAGGTGCGCCACTCCTGCCACGACGCCGAATGCATCTGCCGGATCAGCGCCGACCCGCAGACCCAGCGGCTGTGCCACGAGAACCGCTGCGGCGAGACCGAAGCCGACGTGCAACAGGTGATCGGCTCCCTCGCCTCGCTCAATGAAATGGTGCTGGACACGCGCCTGCTGGAGTTCTTCCAGAGCTCCTTCGCCCTGCACCTTGACTACGCCTCCGAACGCCATGCCGGAGGGTTCTGGTAACCCGGCTGTCGTCGCGGCTCAGTCGGCGCAGGCGAAGGCGCAGGCCTGGCTGGCACTCGCCAACAGCGCGACGGCAATTGCGCCGTGCCTCAGCAGCCGCAGGCCACGGGCCGGGTGCTCCAGCCCATCAGCGTTTCGGCATGGCCGGTGTGCTCGTCGCGGCGCTCTTCCAGCACCTCGAAGCCGTGGCGCCGGTAGAACGCCAGGGCGCCGGCATTGGCCGAATAGACCGCCGTCTCCAGCATCGGCAGGTGAATCTTGGCATCGTCCATCAGCCGCGAACCGAGCCCCCGGCCCTGGTGGCCGGGGTCGACGAACAGCGCCGCCAGTGCGCCATCGTGCAGGCTGTAGAAACCGATCACCCGGCCCTCGTCCTCGACCACCCGCGAGGCCGCGGCAGGCAGGTAGACGTCGCGCATGTCGCCCAGGCGGCGCTGCCAGAAGTCGGC
Source organism: Pseudomonas nitroreducens (assembly GCF_014204515.1). GTDB lineage: Bacteria > Pseudomonadota > Gammaproteobacteria > Pseudomonadales > Pseudomonadaceae > Pseudomonas > Pseudomonas nitritireducens_A. The sequence continues at coordinate 155,479 of NZ_JACHLI010000015.1, forward strand.
CTCGATGAAGGCGTGGGCCTGCTGCGAAGCGCGCAGCCAGATATCCAGCACCCGTTCCATATCGTCGTCGCGCAGGTCACGGATCAGCATCGGCAGAAATCTCCCGGTTCGTGGTGGTGCTCATGGCGTGGCGGGCGGCATCCTACACAAGCGCCTGCTGCCGCGCTTGCCCCTGCGCTGCCACCAATCGTCGCACCTTCTTGTTGTAATCCAGCGGTCTATTGCGTTCCGGCGGGCACCTTCCAGATGTCCTGGGCGTACTCGCGGATGGTCCGGTCGGAAGAGAACCAGCCGACCCGGGCGGTGTTGAGCATAGAAGCTTTCCACCAGCGCGTGGGTTTGCGCCACAGCTGCTCGACGCGCTGCTGGGCGTCCCAGTAGGCGTCGAAATCCGCGCAGACCATGAACCGGTCGTCGTGCCGCAGGCTGTCCACCAGGGCGGCGTAGCGCTGCGGATCATCCGGCGAGAAGACCCCGCCGGCGACCGCCGCCAGGGCTTCCTGCAGCCTGGGCGAGGCGGCGATCTCGTGGTGCATGGCCAGCTCCCCGGCGCGCTTGCGCGCCTCCACCTGCTGCGCCTTGAGGCCGAAGATGAACATGTTGTCCGGACCGATGCGCTCGCACATCTCGACATTGGCGCCATCCAGGGTGCCGATGGTCAGCGCGCCGTTGAGGGCGAACTTCATGTTGCTGGTCCCGGAGGCTTCCAGGCCCGCCGTGGAAATCTGCTCGGAGAGGTCCGCCGCCGGGATGATCGATTCGGCCAGGCTGACGTTGTAGTTGGGGATGAACACCACCTTGAGCAGGCCGCGCACCGTTGGGTCGGCGTTGACCGTGCGGCTGATGTCGTTGGCCAGCTTGATGATCAGCTTGGCCAGTACGTAGCTGGGCGCGGCCTTGCCGGCGAAGATCTTCACCCGTGGCACGCGCTCGCTGGTCGGGTCGTTGCGGATGTCCTGGTACAGCGCCACGGTGTGCAGCAGGTTGAGCAGCTGGCGCTTGTACTCGTGGATGCGCTTGACGTGCACGTCGAACAACGCATCCGGGTCGACGCGCAGCCCCAGGCGCTCCTCGATCAGCGCCGCCAGGCGCTGCTTGGCGTTGCGCCGCTGCTGCGCGAAGCGCTGGCGCACCGCGGACTTCTCGGCAAGGGCGGCGAGGTCGCGCAGGCGGCCTTCCGGGTTGTCGAGCACGTCTTCACCCAGGCTGTCCACCAGCAGCTCGGTGAGTTCGGGGTTGGTCTGGAACAGCCAGCGGCGGAAGGTCACGCCGTTGGTCTTGTTGCTGATGCGGTTCGGGTAGAGCCGGTGCAGGTCGCGGAATACCGTTTCGCGCATCAGCTCGGTGTGCAGCGCGGACACGCCGTTGACACTGTGCGAGCCGAGGAACGCCAGGTTGCCCATGCGCACGCGGCGGCCGTGGTCCTCCTCGATCAGCGACACCGAGCGCAGCAGGCCGAAGTCATGGATGTCCTTGGCGCGCAGGGCGTCGATGTGGAAGGCATTGATCAGGTAGATGATCTGCATGTGCCGCGGCAGCAGGCGCTCCATCAGCCCCACCGGCCAGGACTCCAGCGCCTCGGGCAGCAGCGTGTGGTTGGTGTAGGACAGGGTCGCCACGGTGAGTTCCCAGGCGTCGTCCCAGTCCAGGCCGCGTTCGTCCAGCAGCAGGCGCATCAGCTCGGCCACGGCGATGGCCGGGTGGGTATCGTTGAGCTGGATGGCGACGCGCTCGGGCAGGCCGTAGACATCCTCGCCCTGGCCCAGGTGGCGCTGCATCAGGTCCTGCAGGGAGGCGGCGACGAAGAAGTATTCCTGGCGCAGGCGCAGCTCCTGGCCGGCCTCGGTGCTGTCCGCCGGGTAGAGCACGCGGGAGATGCTTTCGGCGCGCACGGTATCGGCGACCGCGCCGAGGTGGTCGCCGGCATTGAAGCGGTCGAGCTTGAGTGTCTCCTCGGCGCGCGCGCGCCACAGGCGCAGGGTGTTGACGCTGGCGGTGCGCCAGCCGACCACGGGCATGTCGTAGGCCACCGCGCGCACGCGCTCCGCCGGTTCCCAGCGCTGGCGGTCGACGCCGTTGGCGTCCGGCTCGCTGTGCACGCTGCCGCCGAAACCGACGCTGTAGGCGGACTCGGGCCGTTCGAACTCCCAGGGGTTGCCGAAGTCCAGCCAGGTCTCGGTGTGTTCCTGCTGCCAGCCATCGCCGATGACCTGCTTGAACAGGCCGTGCTCGTAGCGGATGCCGTAGCCGTGGGCGGGGATGTCGAGGGTCGCCATGCTTTCCATGAAGCAGGCCGCGAGCCGCCCCAGGCCGCCGTTGCCCAGCGCCGCGTCCGGCTCCAGCAGGCGGATGCGCTCCAGGTCGACGCCGAGCTCCGCGAGGGCCTGGCGCGCCACTTCCAGCAGGCCGAGGTTGCTCAGGTTGTCGACCAGCAGGCGGCCGATGAGGAACTCCAGGGAGAGGTAGTAGACGTGCTTGCGGTCGCTGCGGTCGATGGCGCGGGTGGTCTCCTCCCAGTTGTCCACCTGGTACTTGCGCGCGGCCAGCGCCACGGCCTCGAACCAGTCGTGGTCGAAGGCGTCGGCGGGGTCCTTGCCCACCGCGTAGCGCAGGCGGGTGAGCACGGCGTGCTTGAAGATTTCCACGTCCGACTGATCAGGTGTGCTGTCCAGGGCCATTGCCGTCTCCTGTGGTTGCCGGTTACTGCACGGCGCAGAGCGCCCAGTGCTTCTGTCCACACGGAAAACCGGTAGTTCAGACCTTTTCTGCCAGCGGCGCGGCCCGTTCATCAGAAACGCCGAACATTCGGCGACGAGCGGTTTCTCCCCTGTGTGCCCCGCGTTTGCGGGTCGAACGGGCGACAGCGCCCGCAGCACGCAGCAGCTGCAGTCACTTGCAGCCTTTGCAGAGAGAGGAGAACCGCCATGCCACGCGGCGACAAAGACAAGTACACCGACAAGCAGAAGCGCAAGGCCGAGCATATCGAGCAGAGTTACGAGAACCGGGGCGTGCCGAAGGACGAGGCCGAGGCCCGTGCCTGGGCCACGGTGAACAAGCAGTCCGGCGGCGGCGAGCGCAGCGGCGGCTCCGGGCAGGAGAAGAGCGCGCCGGCCAAGGCCGCCGCCCGCAGGAGCTCGGCGCAACGCGCCGTCGCCACCAAACATGGCGTGCCGCGCCCGGACCAGCCGCTGGAGTCGATGAGCAAGGCGGAACTGCTCAACCGCGCCCGCACCCGCCACATCAGCGGCCGTTCCCGCATGCGCAAGCAGCAGCTGATCGACGCACTGCGCCAGGCCGCCTGAATCTCAGCGTCACCATCCCTACAAGCAATCGAGGAGACATTCCATGGGCAGCTATCGTTGGTTCCCGTCCATCCATCCTTCGCGTCACAGTGGCGTCGAAGAACTGCAAGCGCTGGTGAACGATCTGGAAAGCCTGCTGCAGAGTGGCCGCGACCTGACCGCCGAGCAGTTACCGGCCTTCAAGGCCAGGTTGCGTCACCTGGTGGACGAGAGCCGCGAAACCAGCGAGCACCTGGTGCAACGCAGTCGCCGCGCCATCCAGGCCAGCGGCGAATACGTCGGCGAACACCCCTGGCAGACGGCGGCAGTGCTCGCCGCCGCGGCCGGCCTGCTGGTCGCGGCTTGCGCCCTGAGCCGGCACGATCGGTGAGCTGACGGGGAGGCAGTGAAATAGCATGCAGGTCGGCAGCCAGACTGCCGACCTGCACCCGATCACCCCTTCGGCAGTCTGCTTTCGCCTTTATGGCAGTGCGGCTTTTTTCGCCCGCCGGGCGGCCGTTGGCGCAGGCTTGGCAGCCGTAGCCATACCCCTGGCGACAGGCAGAGCCTCCGGGTTTCATCGCCAGGCCCCGTACGAACAGAGCCTGACGCTGGATCACTGTTCCTCGTCGGGATCGGAGTCATCCCAGGGACGGCCATCCAGTGGATGCACCCGGCCCTCCTCGGCTTCGTCCAGACCAGTGCCGGCACCGATCTCGCTGCCGCGCACGATATGCAGTTGCTGGTCCGCCGCGCTGCCATCGGAAGGGTCCAGCGGCGATTCGGTGCCCTCCTCATCGATCAGCGTCTCGGGCGCCAGGTCATCCATGCTCACGCCATCCTCGACGGCACTGTCGCCCAGCGTCTCGCCGCCGGTCAGGCCCATCTCGCGCCGACGCTGCGGCGGGAATTCCCGTTCGACTTCCGCGGGCGAGCGCTCATCGCCGATGCGGCCCTGGGGCGATGGTTCGAAGTCCAGTTCGCGCACGCTGCCCATGCGGTCCTCGGTATCGTCGATCTCGATATTCTGCGGGTCGGTTCGGCTGGTTTCCCGAACAGGGTTTTCCTGAGAGGGCTTTTCTTGACGAGGCTTTTCATCACGGCGCGCGTCGGAATGGCTCATGGCGTCTGTCTCCAGTCTGGTGCACTCAGGCCGGTTGAACCGGGGCACGGGCTGGAGTTCAGCTTTTCTGCCGGCAGGCGGCGCGCCGGGGGCACGCCGTCACGGGTCGATGAAACAGTTGATCAGCTCCAGCCCCAGGCCGCGCACGCGGATCGCGGAGCTGAGCTCGCTGCCGTGGATGCCCACCACGGTGGTGTGCGGCATCGCCGCCAGCTGGCTGCCCAGGCGGATGGAATAGCGCCCGCCGGCTTCGCGGAAGCAGGAAAAACTGAACAGCGGATAGGCTTCATGCAGCACCGCCTCGACATCCAGGCGTCGGAATTGAGTCATGCTCACCTCTCTTCCCCCACGTCCACCCTGCCCCGGTTTACGCAACGGCGAAAGACCGCCCGCTACCCCGCAGGACCTCCGCGCAACGCAGCGGCGCCCGCATAGCCAGTGACCATGGGAAGGCGGACCGTTGCTCGGAAAGATTTGCCCAGGCCGGGGTTTCGGACGGGAGGTCAGCCCGTTGCCGGCGCTGGCACTGCGCCGTGCATTATCCGGCGCTGCCGCACGGCGGCCTTGCACTTTGCACATGTCGATGCGCCAGTACCCACCTGGCGATTCCCTGGCATTTCAACCTGTTAAGCCGTTGAGACAGTTGCGCCCGAAGTGGAACGGCTGATGCAGCGCTACCTGCTCTGCCACGGCCTTCCTGGCCTGGCCCACTTCGGGAGGGATTGCCATGTCCAGCAGCCAAGAGACTGCCATCGAGCACCTGAGCCACCTGTTCACCGACTACCGTCCGCAGTTCTGCGACCGGCCCGACGGCACCGTGCTGATCACCCTGCGCAATGCCCGCGGCAAGCGTCTGATGTCCCGCGTCGTGCAGCAGGAGGAACAGGCCAGCAGCGTCCTGCTGAACAACCTGGTCGAACGCATCCGCCGCGACCTGATGACCATCGAGGGCCCGCTGGGGCAGGAGAACGTCGACTGGTTCCTCAAGCGCATCGAGTTGCAGACCTTCGTCCCGGTCAACCCGACCCACCGACCGCGCAAGGTGGTGGTGGCCGGCGCCCGGCTGCGCGCGCAGTCAGGCAAGTAGCCCGGCGAGGATGAACATGAAAACGCCCAGGGATATGCCCGACCCCGATCCGCAGGTAACCAGCGAAGAATCGCTGGAACCGTGGGTGGACATCGAACCCGATGACAGCCGGCAGGAGCCGCACCTCTCCGCCGCCCACCAGGATGGTCTCAAGGAAGGGCCGGCGTAACTCGATACCTCCAGGTTTTCCGGTGGCCGCCGTCAGTCCGAGCAGTCGGGCGGCCACCGGCTCTGTTCTTTCCTCGACCAGCGCCCCTGTCAGTCTCCGTGCACGATGCTGCCGCGGCGGGTAACGTTGGCGCGTTATGCGCCCTACGGATGCCTATCCCGGTAGAGAATTCGACAGAACGATTCGGTGTGCCCTGGAGCTCCGCCACGTAGGGCGCATAACCCGGAACGGGTTATGCGCCGATACCTCGGCGGGCGGCGCATGACGCTGATACGCCATGCGCCCTGCCGAACCGAACCTATGCGGGAATCTTCCCGGCCTTGGCCTCCCGCGCCCAGATGCGATGCTGCTTCAGCGCCTTCTCGAAACCGCCGAACACTTCCGCCGCCGAAGCTCCCTGGACAACTCCCTCGTCTCCCGCCAGGCCAAGCTGCCCCGGCAATGCCTGCGCATCTCCGGCAAAGGCCAGCGGTTTGAGGTGCTTATAGGCTTCCAGCAGGTAGTGCAGCGCGCGGCCATCGCCGCCGATCTGCGCGGTGGACTTGGCGCCGCCGGGCACGAACACCGCGTCGAAGGCCACCGAAGGCAGGCCGTCCCAGCTGGCATCGGGCGTCAGCTTCGCGCCGCCCTTGGCCTTCACCGGCGAGGTGCTCGGCGCGACCAGCTTGGCGACGGCGCCGGCTTGTTTGAGGGCGTCCCGCAGGTCGTTCACATCGCCCTCGTTCACCCCATCGGCAATCAGGATCGCCACCTTGCGCGAGCGGATGTCGCCGGCGAGCAGGTTGGCCTGGCTGAGCGTCGGCGACGGCTTGGGCTGCGGCACCCTGGCGGCCTTGTTCCTGACCTTCACGCCGATCTGGCTGGCGACCTTCTCCGCCAGTGTCGGGCAGATATTGGCAAGGACCTCGTTGACCTCACGCTCGCGGATCGACATGCGTTCTACCTTCGACAGTTCGAACACATAGGCCGAGGCCACGTGCGCCTGCTCCGCCTCGCTGAGGCTGTGGTAGAACAGCGCCGCCTGGGTGAAGTGGTCGGCGAAGGACTCGGCGCGCACCCGCAGCTTGGTCCCGGTCATCGGCTCGGGGTAGCTGCTGAAGCCGCCCTGGCGCGCAGCAGCCGGGGTTTCCTTCGGCCAGCCGCGATCAATGGAGTTCGGTTCATAGGCCGCACGGCCCTTGTGCACCATGTGCTGGTGCAGGCCGTCGCGCTGGTTGTTGTGGAACGGGCACAGCGGCTGGTTGATCGGGATCTGGTTGAAGTTCGGCCCGCCCAGGCGCAACAGCTGGGTGTCGGTGTAGGAAAACAGCCGGCCCTGCAGCAGCGGGTCGTTGCTGAAGTCGATGCCGGGGACGATGTGGCCGGGGTGGAAGGCGGCCTGCTCGGTCTCGGCGAAGAAGTTGTCGGGGTTGCGGTTGAGCACCATGCGCCCGAGCAGCTGCACCGGCACCAGTTCCTCGGGGACCAGCTTGGTCGGGTCGAGCAGGTCGAAGTCGAACTTGTCCGCGTCAGCCTCGGGGATCACCTGCACGCCCAGCTCCCACTCGGGGTAGTCACCGCTCTCGATGTCGTCCCACAGGGTGCGGCGGTGGAAGTCCGGGTCCTTGCCGGCGAGTTTCTGCGCCTCGTCCCAGACCAGCGAACAGACGCCGGACTTCGGCCGCCAGTGGAACTTCACCAGCGAGCTCTCCCCGGCCGCGTTGATCAAGCGGAAGGTATGCACGCCGAAGCCCTGGATGTGCCGCAGGGAAATCGGGATGGCACGGTCGGACATGGCCCACATGACCATGTGCGCCGACTCCGGGGTAAGCGAGACGAAGTCCCAGAAGGTGTCGTGGGCCGAGCCGCCGGTGGGCATCTCGTTGTGCGGCTCGGGTTTTACCGCGTGGACGAAGTCGGGGAACTTGATGGCGTCCTGGATGAAGAACACCGGCATGTTGTTGCCCACCAGGTCGTAGTTGCCCTCGTCGGTGTAGAACTTCACGGCGAAGCCGCGCACGTCGCGCACGGTATCCGCCGAGCCGCGCGGCCCTTGCACCGTGGAGAAGCGCACGAACACGGGGGTCTGCTTGCCGGCCTTGCCGAGGAAGGACGCCTTGGTCAGCCCGCTCCAGTCCTTGTAGGACTCGAAGTAGCCGTGGGCCGCCGCACCACGGGCGTGGACGATGCGTTCGGGAATACGCTCATGGTCGAAGTGGGTGATCTTCTCCCGCAGGATGAAGTCCTCCAGCAGCGAGGGGCCGCGATCACCGGCGCGCAGGCTGTTCTGGTTGTCGGCGATGCGCACGTTGGTATTGGTGGTCAGCGCCTCGCCGGTGGCGTCCTCGCGGTAGCGTTCCAGCTGCTCCAGCTTGGCGTTGCTGTTGCCGCGGTCGGTGGTGTCGGTGCCGGCCAGGTCGCTGCGCTTGCCGGCTTTCTGTTTGCCCTGCTGCTCTTTTCCAGGCTGATCTTTTCCGAGTTTCTGGGCCATGAAATTTCACTCCTCATCACAGGTGAAGGGCCACCTCGCGCGCTAGCGCTGCGCGGGCAACCTCGGACTTGCATCTATCCGTTGGGACAGAAGCGTCCTGAGGAGTTCAGGCTTTTCTACCGACGGTACGGAACGACGAAACCCCGGCAGCGAGTGCCGGGGTTTCACCAGTGAAGCAGAATCAGCGCGCCAGGAACGGCGGCGGCGCGTCGATCACGCCGGTCTCGTTGACGTACTGCTTGTAATGCTCGATCAACGTCTCCAGCTTCGCCGGCTCGCTCTTGGCCAGGTCCCGGGTTTCCCCCGGATCGTTGGCCAGGTCGTACAGCTGCCAGGTGGCCGGACCGACCGGCGCGGGCAGGTACACCGCCTTCCAGTCACCCTGGCGGATGGCACGCATGCCGAACAGTTCCCAGCCGGTGACGGTCTTCTCGTCGTGGGCCTGTTCGGTCTCGCCGGAAAGCCAGCCCAGCCAGGACTTGCCGCGCACCTCGGCGACCTCGCGGCCCTGCCACTGCGTGCCCGGATGGCGCACGCCGGCGAGGTCGAGGATGGTCGGGGTGATGTCCATCACCGTGGAGAACGCATGGCTGACCTCGCCCTGGCGCTGCAGCGCCGGGTAGCGCACCAGCGCCGGCACGCGGATGCCGCCCTGCGTGGTGAAGGCCTTGTAGAGGCGCGACGGCGCGGTGGCCGCCTGGGCCCAGCGCGGGCCGTACCAGATGTAGGAGTTGGCGCGGCCGATGTTCTCCAGGCTGTTATCGTAGTGCTGGTCGAGGAAGCTCAGCAGGTCCGGGCCGAAGCGCGGGAAGGCTTCCAGCAGCGCGCCCTCGGCGCCGTTGTCGGACATGAACAGGACGAACGTGTTGTCCAGCTCGCCCTGCTGGCGCAGGTACTCGACGACGCGGCCGACGTTCCAGTCCAGGCGCTCGACCATCGCCGCATAGACCTCCATGGCCCGCGCGGATTTGGCCTTCTCCTCGTCGTTCAGGCGCGCCCATTCCTTGCTGATGGCCAGCACCGGGTGTGCCTTCACGTCGGCATCGATCAACCCCAGCTGCTTGAGCCGCTCCAGGCGCTCCAGGCGCAGCGCCTCGGGGCCGGCGTCGTAGCGGCCGCGGTACTTGTCGACCACCTCCTTGGGTGCCTGCAGCGGCCAGTGCGGCGCGGAGAACGGCAGGTAGGCGAAGAACGGGCGGTTCTGGTCGCGCTCCTTGAGGTACTGGATCAGCCTGTCGCCGAAGGCATCGGAGGAATAGAAATCCGCCGGCAGTTCGTCAATGAACTGATCGTCCTCCACATACAGCGCCGGCGTGCTCTTGAGGATGCGCGGCGTGCTTTCGTCGTAGGGCGGCTCGAAGCCGTAGTGGTTGGCCGCGCCCGGCAGCAGCGAGAAGGAGCGCTCGAAGCCGCGGGCATGGGGCGCCTGCTCCAGCTTCAGGCCCAGGTGCCACTTGCCCGACAGCAACGTCTGGTAGCCGGCCTCGCGCAGCAGCTCGGGCAGTGCGACCACGCGATCGTTGAGATAACCCTCGTAGCCGGGCTTGCCTTCCAGCTCCGGCGTCAGCGCCTCGGCCATGGTGCCAATGCCGGCGATATGGTGATCGGTGCCGGTGAGCAGCATCGAGCGCGTCGGCGAGCAGGTCGGCGCGGTGTGGAAGTCGGTCAGGCGCAGGCCTTCCAGGGCCAGGGCGTCGAGGTGGGGCGTGGCGATCTCGCCACCGAAGGCGCCGAGGTCGGAGAAGCCGAGGTCGTCGGCGACGATGACGAGGAAGTTGGGGCGTTTGCTCATGATTGGGCTCGCAGGATGGGATGGTTCGGTGTTGTCGACGAACCCTCACCCCAGCCCTCTCCCAGAGGGAGAGGGAGCAGTCCGTGCCGGCTGAAACCGTGGTTTCAGCCGGCTCCGATCAGTCCCCTCTCCCCCTGGGAGAGGGTTAGGGTGAGGGTGCTCTTCATCAGCAGGCAATGAATTCAAACGGCAGGTCTTCCACCCGCTTGAGCTGCGGCGCGACGTAGTCGCCCTCGCCCGTCAGCTCGTGCAGCAGCGCCTCGCGCTGGCGCAGGAAGTCGTAGCCGCCGCGTTCGCGCGGGTGCGCCAGCGGCACCGCGACGATGCGCTTGATCCGCCCCGGCCGCGGCGCCATTACCACCACGCGGTCGGCGAGGAACAGCGCCTCCTCCACGTCGTGGGTCACCAGCACGGTGGTGATGCGTTCGCGCTGGCGGATGCGCAGCAGCTCTTCCTGCAGCTGCTGGCGGGTCAGCGCATCCAGCGCGCCGAAGGGCTCGTCCAGCAGCAGGATGCGCGGGCTGGCCACCAGACCACGGGCAATCGCCACGCGCTGCGCCATGCCGCCGGAAAGCTGGTGCGGATAGGCACGGGCGAAGGCGCTCAGGCCCACCAGCTGCAGGTAATCGGCGACCCTGGCAGCCTTGCCGGTGTCGCTCAGCGGCTCATTGACCAGACCGAGCGCGACGTTCTGCTCCACGCTCAGCCAGGGGAACAGGCGGTGCTCCTGGAACACGATGCCGCGCTCGCCGCCGATGCCATCGATGGGCGCGCCGTCGATGCGGATTTCACCCTGGAACTCGCGGTCCAACCCTACCAGCAGGCGCAGCAGCGTGGACTTGCCGCAACCGCTGGCGCCGACGATGGCGATGAACTCGCCGTCGGCGACTTCCAGGTCGAAGCGTTCGATGGCCTGCAGCTCGCGGCCATCCACGGGGAAACTCTTGGCGACCTGGCGAAAGCTCACCAGCGCCGGGGATGCGAAAGCGTTCATGCGTGTCTCCAGCGCGTTACCCGCGCTTCGATGCGCTGGCCGAGGGCGGCCAGCAGGGCTCCGGTGAGGCCGACCAGCAACATGCCGGCGCCGACCAGGTCCATGCGGAACAGTTGTTGCGCGCCGATCATCAGGCTGCCGATGCCGCCGTCCGAGGGCATGAAGTACTCGGCGCCGATGGTGCCGAGCCAGGCGTAGATCAGCGCCAGGCGCACGCCGGCGAACACCGAGGGCGCGGCCCCCGGCAGTACCAGTCGACGCAGGCGTTGCCAGGGCGACAGACGCAGCGCGATGGCCGCTTCAGTGAGTTGCGCCGGCAGGCTGGCAATGCCGCGCTGGGTCGCCAGCAGCAGCGGGAAGAACGCGGCGAGGGCGACGAACACCACTTTCGCCAGCTCGCCCAAACCAAACCAGGCGGTGAGCAGCGGCACCCAGGCGAAGATCGCTACCTGGCGCAATGCCGCGAAGGATGGGCCGAGCAGTCGTTCTGCCGGGCGCCACAACCCCAGCCCCAGGCCGAGCAGGAAGCCCAGCGAGCCGCCCAGCAGCAATCCGCCAAGCGTGCGCTGCAGGCTGGCCAGCAGCGCGGTGGTCAGGCTGTTGTCCAGCAGGCCGTCCCAAAGCGCGACGGCCACGGACGCTGGGCTGGCAAGAATTGCCGGATCGACCCACTCCAAAGCGCTCGCCGCCTGCCAGATCGCCAACAGGGCCAGCGACAGCAGCCAGGGTTGCAGGCGCTCCCAGCCCTGCCCCGTCCTGCTTCTGCGGAACTCTCCCGCGGCCTGTTGCGGCCAGTGCACCAGGCGCCGGTCGACAGCCTGGATGCCACGGTCCATGGCCGCACCAACCAGGCCGATGACCAGGATGCAGACGAACACGATGTCGAGCATGAACAGCTGGCGCGCCTGCACCATGAGGTAACCGATGCCTTCGCTGGAGGCCAGCAGCTCTACCGCCAGCAGCGAGGTCCAGCCCTGGGCCAGGGCCAGGCGCACGCCGGTGAGGAACGCCGGCAGCGCCGCCGGCAGGATCAGCCGCCACAGCAGCAGCCGGCGCGGCAGGCGCAGTACGGCGGCGGCCTCGCGCAGACGCGGCTGGGCGTCGCGCACACCGACCAGGGTATGCAACGTCACCGGTACGATGATGGCCTTGATCAGCACCACCAGCTTGAGCAGCTCGCCGATGCCGAAGAACAGCATGAACAGCGGAATCCAGGCCAGGGTCGGAACCTGCGCCAGGGCACTGAAGGTGGGCAGCACCAGACGCTCGGCGCGGCGGCTGAAGCCGAGCCAGGCGCCCAGTGCAAGCCCGCTGAGGATGCCGGCCAGCAGGCCCCAGAGCAGTCGTTTCAGGCTGACGCCCAGCTGCTGCCAGAGCTCGCCGGCAAGCAGTTCGCGGCCCGCCTGCAGCACCAGCTCGGGGGTGGGCAGGATCTGCGCGGACATCCAGTGGCGGTGGCTGGCCGTCCACCAGAGCACGGCAATGGCCAGCGGCACCAGCCACGGCAGGATCGGTTCGAGGCCGCGCCAGCTGAGCGCGGAAGGCGTCAGGCGCGGGCCGGGAAGAGCAAGGCGATACGGCTTCGTAATATTCTTCATTGGAATATAAATAGTTATATCAATGCATTTATGAGCTAACACAGGCCATTTAAGGGAAGGCTCCGGCGCTCATCCAATGCATTCGCCGAATATTTTTTATGCCCTGCGGGCATCTGCCCGCGAAGCCCGGTGATTGCTCGCTTAGCTCGAATAATGATTAAAAAATCACTTTTTATTATTTTGTTGATGGACAGCCCCGTGCCTTTAGTGCGGGCGCCGGAGCCACACGCGCTCCCCCATTGCAGGAGGCAGGCGCCATGAAGGCCCTCACTACTCAATTGCTGTCCCTCTTCGCCGCGCCCGTGCTGGCCGGCCTGCTCGGCGCCTATCCGCTGGTGGCCCAGGCCGCCGAGCCGCTGAAGGAAATCCGCATCGCCGTGCCGGATGTCAGCGCCGGGCAGAACCACTCCGGCGGCGGCGTGGTGGACATCCTCTACACCCGCCAACTGCTGGAGAAGGAATTCGCCCAGGACGGCATCCAGGTGAAGTGGAGCTTCTTCAAGGGCGCCGGCCCGGTGGTCAACGAGGCCTTCGCCAACGGCCAGGTGGACTTCGCCTACCTCGGCGACCTGGCGGCGATCATTGGCAAATCCAGCGGTCTGGACAGCCGCGTGCTGGCCGCCACCGCCCGTGGCGTGAATCATTACCTGGGCGTGCAGCCGGGCTCGGGGATCAAGACCCTGGCCGACCTCAAGGGCAAGCGCGTCGGCATCTTCCGCGGCACCGCCAGCCAGCTGTCGTTCGACAACGCCCTGGCCAGCGCCGGCCTGAGCGAGAAGGACCTGAAGGTGATCAACCTCGACTTCAGCGCCGCCCTCGCCGCCCTGGCCGCCAGGCAGATCGACGCCACCTGGGGCCTGGCTGGGCTGTTCGCCCTGCGCGACAAGGGTCTGGCCGAAATCCCGCTGAGCACCCATGACCTGGGCGGCGCCGGCACTCTTCAGGCGCTGCTGGTTGGCAACGGCGAATTCGTCGACGCCCATCCGGAGATCACCGAGCGTCTGCTCAAGGTGCAGCTGCAGGCGGTGCAGTGGGCCAGCGCCGAGGCCAACCGCGATGCGTACATCGAGTTGGTCTCGAAGCAGGCCAACTATCCGTCGGTGATCTTCAAGAGCGAATTCCAGAACCGAGCGCTGGTGGAAGTCCTGTCACCCAAGCTGGATGCCGACTTCCTCGGCCGCCTGGATGCCTCGATCAATGCGGCGAAGAGCTACGGCTTGATCCGTCGAGATTTCAAGGCTGCCGACTGGGCGAATCCTGCGCCGCTGGAAGCGGCTACGCGGCAGGTGGCAGCGCAGCCGGTGGCGGCGATTCAGTGATTTGCCTCGCCGCGCCTCCCGGCGCGGTTCGCGAGCAAGCTCGCTCCTACAGGGTTGGCCGTACGCCGCATTCTCCGGCGGATGTCTACGTAGGATGGGTGGAGCGCAGCGATACCCATGCTGTCGATTCGCGAAAATCGATGGGTATCGCTGCGCTCCACGCCATCCTACGTTCGTGCTTCGCCGTGATCTTGATGTCGATGAGAATTCATGACCGTAGGGCGCATAACGCGTCAGCGTTATCCGCCGTGGTGTCATCGGCGGATAACCCGTTCCGGGTTATTCGCCCTACGTTCGCAGATTGCCGTTGCCGTTGCCGTTGCCGCTGGCTCTAGCTCTGGCTTTTGAAGTCTTCCAGAGAAACATCCGCACGCGCCGATGTGCCCCTTTCAGGAGGCCGAAGGTGATCGGAGTTCCAGGGGTCGAGCGACATGGATGTCGCGAGAGCCACGATGGGCCAGGGATGGCCCTTCGTGGCGGGCCCCTGGAAGTCCGAGGAACCGAGGGTACTTTTCGCGAAGCGAAAAGCCGGATGGCAGGGGCGAGACCTTTGCCTCCTTTGGGGCGTTTGCCAAAGGAGGTCGCC
>NZ_JACHLI010000016.1 GCF_014204515.1 Pseudomonas nitroreducens
GCGCAAACTGACTCGCATTGCCTTTGCCCTGATGACGACTGAGCAGGCGTATCGGCCTGCGGCCGATACGCGGGGGTAGACATAGAATCTCCTACAGGGAGCAATGCTCAGGCGTCGCGTAGTTCGAAGCGGGGGAAGAGCGTGTCGAGTTCGCGCCAGAGATCGGGCGCACCCTGGGGCGCTGGCGTGGCGATCAGGCCGTGATCGAGCTGCCGGCCGCTGCGGGCCAGTTGCACGACGAAGTTGTCCACGCCCACTGCACGCAGGCGCAGAGCCAAGCGCCGCAAACGCTCCAGATCGAACAACTGCCAGTGCACCGTCGTCCGGCACTCATGGTCCACGCCGCTTTCCAGCAACAGCTCCAGGCTGCGCCAGTTGGCCAACCCGCTGCGCTGCACACCGGTGATGGCATCCATGTCCTCGGCCAGCCCCTTCACGTCGAAGCCGACCCAGTCGGCCTGGGGCAGCGCGCGGGCGAAGGCTTCCGGGCGGATGCCGGCGCTGTGCAGTCCCGTGCGAAAGCCCATCTCGCGCACGCTGGCCATCGCCTCGGGCAAAGCGTTCTGCAGGGTCGCTTCACCGCCGCTGAAGACCACCGCCTGCAGCAAACCCTGGCGTCGCCCCAGGAAGGCCAGGATGTCGTCCCAGTGGATTTCCGACTCGCCCCTGGGCGCAATCAGCTCCGGGTTGTGGCAGTAGCGGCAGCGCCAGGCGCAGCCCTGGCAGAACAGCACGCAGGCAAGCAGGCCGGGGTAGTCGAGGGTGGTCAGGGGCACCAGGCCCCCGACCCTCAGGGTGGCGCTCATCGCGTCTCGCGGAAGTGGCGGCGCTCGCGATGCTCGGATTGCTTGCCGGCGTTGAACGCCGTCACCGGGCGGTGGTAGCCCATCACGCGGGTCCAGACCTCGCAGCGCTGGCGCTGGCTTTCGGGTAGTTGGTTGGCGGTCATCGGTGGTGCTCCTTTTGCGTGGATGAAGGTGAAACGGGGGATCAGCCGCAGCAGCTCTTCGGCGCGGCGTTCTGCAACGCTGCCTCGTCGCAGCGTGGGCAGAACTCGTGCTCGCCGGCGAGGTAGCCATGGATCGGGCAGATGGAGAAGGTCGGGGTCACCGTCAGGTAGGGCAGGCGGAAGCGTCCGAGGGCGGTGCGCACCAGGGTCTTGCAGGCCTCGGCGCTGGAAATGCGCTCGGCCATGTACAGGTGCAGCACGGTGCCGCCGGTGTATTTGCATTGCAGGGCGTCCTGCAGTTCCAGAGCTTCGAACGGATCGTCGGTGAGGCCCACCGGCAGCTGCGAAGAGTTGGTGTAGTAGGGCGCGTCCGGCGTGCCGGCCTGGAGGATGTCCGGGTGGCGCTTCTGGTCCTCGCGGGCGAAGCGGTAGGTGGTGCCTTCGGCGGGTGTGGCTTCCAGGTTGTAGAGGTGGCCGCTGTCCTCCTGGAAGCTCACCAGCCGCGCGCGGACATGGTCCAGCAGCTCCAGCGCCATCTGCCGGCCGACCTCGGTGTGCAGGCCTTCGCGGTCGTCGGTGAAGTTGCGCAGCATCTCGTGCAGGCCGTTCACGCCGATGGTGGAGAAGTGGTTGCGCAGGGTGCCCAGGTAACGCTGGGTATAGGGATAGAGCCCGGCGTCCATGTGCTGCTGGATGACCTTGCGCTTCACTTCCAGGCTGTCAAAGGCCAGTTCCAGCAGGTAGTCCAGCTGACGATAGAGACCGGCGCAGTCACCGCGATGGCGGTAGCCCAGGCGCGCGCAGTTGATGGTCACCACGCCGAGCGAGCCGGTCTGCTCCGCCGAACCGAACAGCCCGTTGCCGCGCTTGAGCAGTTCGCGCACGTCCAGCTGCAGGCGGCAGCACATGGAGCGCACCTGGTTGGGCTGCATGTCGGAATTGAGGAAGTTCTGGAAGTACGGCAGGCCGTAGCGCGCAGTCATCTCGAACAGGCGCGTGGCGTTGTCGCTGTCCCAGGGAAAATCATGGGTGATGTTGTAGGTCGGGATCGGGAAGGTGAACACCCGGCCGTGGGCGTCGCCGGCCTGCATCACCTCGATGTAGGCGCGGTTGATCAGGTCCATCTCGGCTTGCAGGTCGCCGTAGGCGAAGGGCATTTCCACACCGCCGACGTAGGGAATCTGCTCGCGCAGGTCTTCCGGGCAGACCCAGTCGAAGGTCAGGTTGGTGAAGGGCGTCTGGGTACCCCAGCGCGACGGCACGTTGAGGTTGTAGATGAATTCCTGCAGTGCCTGGCGCACCTGTTGATAACTCAGGCCGTCGTTGCGCACGTAGGGCGCGAGGTAGGTGTCGAAGGAGCTGAAGGCCTGGGCGCCGGCCCACTCGTTCTGCAGGGTGCCGAGGAAGTTCACCATCTGCCCCAGGGCGCTGGACAGGTGCTTGGGCGGCCCGGCCTCGACCCTTCCCGGCACACCATTCAGGCCCTCGCTGAGCAGCGTGCGCAGCGACCAGCCGGCGCAGTAGCCGGCGAGCATATCGAGGTCGTGGATGTGCAGGTCGGCTTCGCGGTGGGCGACGCCGATGGCTTCGCTGTAGACCTCGTCCAGCCAGTAGTTGGCGGTGACCTTGCCGGACACATTGAGGATCAGCCCGCCCAGGGAATAACCCTGGTTGGCGTTGGCGCGCACCCGCCAGTCCTCCCGCGACAGGTACTCGTTCATCGACGCGGCCACGTCCACCAGCGTCTTGCGCTCGCGGCGCAGGCGGCCGTGGCGTTCGCGGTAGACGATGTAGGCGCGGGCGGTGGGGTAGTGGCCGGCTTCCATGAGGGCGCGTTCGACCACGTCCTGCACCTGTTCCACGTCCAGATCATTCTGTGCCGGCAGGTTGGTCAGCACACGGCGGGTCAGTTCCTTTGCGTGGGCCGCGGTGAATTCTCCGCTGGCCTCGCCGGCGGCGGCGATGGCGCGTTCGATCTTGCTCGGGTCGAAGGGCGCGAAGGAGCCGTTGCGCTTGCGCAAGCCGGCGGGAAGCGGGGCGGTCCGTGTCAGGGGCATTGGCTGGATTCCACAACATGCTGTGTCTCGATTTATTCAAGACAACAAGATGTTGTGGAATCTAACGGCTTCGTCTGAAGGAAAATTGACCTCGGTCAACGCCCTGTGTCAGTCAATTTTTGCCATCGGAGGTATTGACCCCCACGCGTCCAGGCATCAGCCGATCATGCGTTAGTCCGCCTGGGGTTCGCGAGCAAGCTCGCTCCTACGAAGAGCATCCCTGTAGGAGCGAGGGGGACGCCATCGTTATTGCTCGCGAACGGGAAGGTGCTCCGAACGATTTTGCGCCGCTGCGAACTCAGCCCAGCAGCGGCGCCAGCCGCTCTGCCAGGCGCGCGGCGAGCTTCTCGTCGCTGACATTGGTGAAGCTCATGAGCAGCGCCGGTTCCCGCCTGGCCTCCACGCACCAGGCATTCAGCGCCTGCAGGCCGAGTCCGTCGGCATGGGCACGGCGAGCGACGGCCAGGTCGTCCTGCTGCAGGGCGCCGATCAGGTGCAGGCCGCCGGGTGTTTCGGCGCAGCGTATCCGCTCGCCGAGGCGCTCTTCCAGGGCGCCGCGCAACCACTGCCGGCGCTGGGCATAGAGCGTGCGGGTGCGCTTGAGGTGGCGGGCGAAATGGCCTTCCTGCATGAAGTCGCACAGGGTCGCCTGCAGCAGTTCCGCACAACCGGACGGGAACACCTGCTGCGCGCGCACGAAGTCCTCCACCAGTTCGGCAGGTACGACCAGATAGCCCAGGCGCAACGCCGGGAACAGCACCTTGCTGAAGGTACCGGTGTAGAGCACGCGGCCGGTACGGTCGAGGCTCTTCAGCGCCGGCAGCGGAAAGCCGGCGTAGCGGTACTCGCTGTCGTAGTCGTCCTCGACTATCCACGCGCCGCTGTTGGCGGCCCAATCCAGCAGCGCCAGGCGGCGCGGCAGGCTGAGGGCGACGCCGGTGGGGCTCTGCTGCGATGGCGTGACCAGGGCGAAGCGCGCATCCGCCGCACGGGCGATGCCGTCGTCCACGCGCAGGCCATCGGCGTCCACCGCGACCGGCACCGGCAGGCCGCCGGCCCGGCGCAGCAGCTCGCGGCCGCGCGGGTAGCCGGGGTCTTCATGCCAGAAGCGCTGGCCGGGTTCGAGCAGGGTGCGGCTGATCAGGTCCAGCGCACCCTGGTAACCGGCGCAGATGAACACCTGGGCCGGGTCGCAGACGATGCCGCGGGATATCCCCAGGTAGCCGGCCACCGCCTCGCGCAGCGGTCCGTGCCCGCAGGGCTCCGGGTAGGCCAGCATGGCCGCGCTCTGCTGGCGCAGGCGCCGCGCGCAGAGGCGCGCCCAGAGTGCGCGGGGGAAGGCATCCAGCGCCGGCACGCCGAGCTGGAACGGCCGCAGGGCCGGGCCATGGGCGATCAGGCCGGGCAGGCTGCGCTCGACGGTATCCGCGACGACTCTCAGCCCTGGCGCGGCGGTGGTGCGCCCGGCCAGCTGCGGCGACACCACGGTCCCCGCCGGCCCGCGCGCCAGCAGGTAGCCCTCGCTGGTCAGCAACTGATAGGCCAGCTCCACCGTGCCCCGCGCCACGCCCAGCTCGCCGGCCAGCCCGCGCACCGGTGGCACGCGCTCGCCCGGCCGCAGGGCGCCACGGGTGATGGCGTCGCGGAAGCGTTCGTAGAGCTGGCGGTAGATCGGCAGCTCGTGGCTCGGGTCCAGCGGCTGGCGCAACGAATCGAGGGGTACGGTCATGGCCTATCCAGGATGGGGATATCTCCGGAGGTCGACTATGTCATGACCGGCATCAAGTCGTCCCTGCGGTCGCGATGCAGGATCAACGTCTAGGCTTGCAGGCAGTGTTGAAAAGCGGGCGCGCCGACTCCATCTGTTCTGGCATGACCCGTTTTTTCCACCTGTTCGCCTCGCAGTGCGCGCAGCGGCTCCGGCTGCCCGCGCGAATCCCCCGTGTCCCAGGCGCCGACAGGTCCAACGCAGGTGAGGAGTGACCGCTACCGATGGAATTCAAGGACTATTACGCCGCGCTCGGGGTCGAACCCGACGCCGACGACAAGGCGATCAAGACCGCCTACCGCAAGCTCGCGCGCAAGTACCACCCGGACGTCAGCAAGGAGCCGGACGCCGAGACGCATTTCAAGGAAGTCTCCGAAGCCTACGAAGTGCTGAAGAGCCCGGAAAAGCGCGCCGAGTACGATGAACTGCGCAAGTACGGCGCGCAGGGGCCGCAGTTCGAAGCGCCGCCCGGCTGGCAGCCGCGCGGTGGTTTCGACGGCCCGCCGCCGGGGCGTGAACAGGACTTCAGTGACTTCTTCGAGCAGATTTTCGGCGCTCGTGCCGGCGGCGCTGGCTTCGGCGGTGCGCGCCAGCCGCAGGCGCACCGTGGCCAGGACGTGGAGATGGAAGTCCCGCTGTTCCTCGAGGAAAGCCTCTCCGGCGACAGCCGGCCGATCAGCTTCAGCCTGCCCAGCTTTGATGAGTACGGGCGCAAGCTGCCGCCGCAGAACAAGACGCTGAACGTGAAGATTCCCGTGGGCACCGCCGACGGCGAGCGCATCCGCCTCAAGGGGCAGGGCGCGCCCGGCATCAACGGCGGGCCGGCGGGCGACCTGTACCTGGCGATCCGCCTGGTGCCGCACCCGGTCTTCGATGTCGATGGTCGCGACCTGATCGTCACCGTCCCGGTGGCGCCCTGGGAGGCAGCGCTGGGCGCCAAGGTGGAAGTGCCGACGCTCTCCGGGCGCATCAACCTCGGCATCCCGGCCAACAGTCAGGCCGGCCAGCGCCTGCGCATCAAGGGCAAGGGCCTGCCGAACAAGGGCGAGGCCGCCGCCGGCGACCTCTACGCCGTGCTCAAGGTGGTGATGCCGAAGACGGCGGATGAGGCCACTCGCAAACTCTGGGAAGAACTGGCGGCGAAAGCGGCCTTCGACCCCCGTGCCGATTGGGGTAAACGCGCATGACGACGACAGTGATGGTGGTGGACCTCGACGAGCTCTGCCAGTCGGTGAACCTGCCCCGCGACGTGCTCGTCGAGATCGTCGAGGTGGGCATCGTGGAGCCCCGCGAACAGCGCGCCGGGCACTGGGTGTTCGATTACCAGGCGGTCAGCGTGGTGCGCCGCGCAGTGCGCCTGCGCCGCGAGTTCGAGCTGGACTGGCCGGGCATCGCCCTGGCGCTGCGCCTGCTGGACGAAGTGGATGAGCTGCGTGCGGAGAACCGCTACCTGCGCCAGCGTCTGGCGCGGTTGCTGGAGGACTAGCGTTACTGAGTGGCGGCGCTGCCGACGGCGTCCAGCGGGATGAACTGCACCAGGCCGATGATCGGCGCGGCGAGAATCCCCTGCACGTAGTTGATGCCGCTGCGCCGCAGGCTCTCGTCGCTGGTCTGGGCGAGCAGTTCCAGGCGGCCGATCATCCGGCCGAATTCGCGCTCGAAGGACAGGTTGCGCCCGGCCTGGCTGATCTCGTTGGAGAGCAGCAGCGGCTGGCCGTGCTCGTCGCTGCGGCTGGCCAGCAGCCAGGCCGCCACTTCGATGTTCCAGGCGGCGTTGGCGGTCTTCTGCGCATTCAATCCGCTGAGCAGGTGCAGGGTGGTGGTGCCGCCGTAGAGTTCCATCAGCATGCTGCCGATCCCGTAGATCAGCGCGCCGGCGCGGTCGCCCTGGTAGTCCGCTTCGAAGGCCAGCGGCAACGCGTTGACGGAAGTCCTGCCGGCCAGACCGGTCAGCGGGCGTTGTTCGATGATGGCGTCCATCACCTGCCGGTGCGCCTCGTCCCGAGAGGCGGCGCCGGTCTTCTTCCACTCCCGCGGGTTGCGCTTGTAGAGCTTGTCGAGCAAGCGCGAGAGGCTGTCCAGGTTGTCGCGCATGGCCAGGTTGGCGGCGCGGTTGGCGTCGTTCTGCAGGATCTGCCCGGCGGCGAAGCCTTCGCCGTCGATGTCCTTTTTCACCGGCGGCGACGAGCAGCCGGCCAGCAGGACGAGAATCAGCAGAGGAGGGGCAAGGTGGCGCGGCAGCATGCTCGGTCCGGGCACAGGAAACGGGCCTGAACCATGGAGTGCGAAGCCGCGGGGGACCAGTCGGATCGCTGGTGAATCCGCCCCTGCGAGGCAGCTTGCGACCCGCTACTCAGATCGGCGGGAGGAAAAGCGCCGGCCGGTGCCGGCGCTTCGGGCCATCAGCGCGGCTGGTTCTGCACGATCCAGGCGGCGAAGGCGTCGATGATGCTCTTGAGGAACGGCTGGGTCTTGTCCGACAGCTTGCCGGCCTCGTCGAAGAAGCTGCCGGCGCCGCCCAGGTAGGCTTCCGGCTGCTGCAGCACCGGCATGTTGAGGAACACCAGCGACTGGCGCAGGTGGTGGTTGGCGCCGAAACCGCCGATGGCGCCGGGCGATGCGCTGACCACGGCGCAGGGCTTGCCGTTCCAGGAACTCTGGCCATAGGGGCGCGAGCCGACGTCGATGGCATTCTTCAGCACGCCGGGCACCGAGCGGTTGTATTCGGGGGTGACGAACAGCACCGCATCGGCCTTCTGCAGGCGCGCGCGGAAGGTCTGGTAGGCAGCCGGCGGATTGCCCGCATCGATGTCCTCGCTGTACAGCGGCAGGTCGCCGATCTCGACGATTTCCAGCTTCAGGTTGGCCGGCGCCAGTGCGGCGAATGCCTTGGCGATCTTGCGGTTGAGGGATTCCTTGCGCAGGCTGCCGACGACAACGGCAACATCGAAGACTTGGCTCATGGCGACTCCTAGGGATCGGGGTAGTGAGCCGTTTGTTATAGACGATGGACGTGACATTGCGTGGACCTGGATCAGCCTGGTCGATCATGTCCCAGTCGTTTTGCGTGATCTTG
Organism: Pseudomonas nitroreducens; assembly: GCF_014204515.1. Taxonomy (GTDB): domain Bacteria; phylum Pseudomonadota; class Gammaproteobacteria; order Pseudomonadales; family Pseudomonadaceae; genus Pseudomonas; species Pseudomonas nitritireducens_A. Next base: position 7,851 of record NZ_JACHLI010000016.1, read on the forward strand.
GCTCTGTGGGCTGGGGCATGGTCTGGCTAGAGTGGCCCCCTGTCCCCGCCGCCCGATTCGAGGTCCCCCATGTGCATGAAAGTCTTCTTCGCCGGCGCCAGTGGCGCCATCGGCCAACGCCTGCTGCCGCTGCTGCTGGAGCGTGGCTACCAGGTGCTGGCGATCAGTCGTTCCGAAGAACGCGCTGCGACGCTCGAAGCCGCTGGAGCGCAGGCGATGGTGCTCGATGTGTACGACGCCGTGGCTGTTCACGCCGCGATGCAGGCCTTCGGCCCGCGCTGGGTGATCCACCAGCTCACCGACCTGCCGCCGGGCCTGGATCCTGCGCTGATGCCCGCGGCTCAGTCGCGCAACGCTCGCGTGCGCCGTGAAGGCACCGCCAACCTGGTGGCAGCCGCCTGCGCCGCTGGCGTGGAACGCATGGTGGCGCAGAGCATCGCCTGGGCCTATGCGCCGGGTGAGTTGCCGCTGCACGAGGAGCAGCCGCTGGACTTGCAGGCCGAGGGCGCGCGTTCGGTCAGTGTGGGCGGCGTCGCGGCGCTGGAAGACGCCGTGCTGGGCGCGCGGCCGATGGAGGGCATCGTGCTGCGTTACGGCCGTCTCTATGGACCGGGAACCGGTGCCCAGGGGCCCGATCCGCGCCTGTCCGTCCACGTCGACGATGCCGCCCGCGCCGCACTGCTGGCGCTGGAGTGGGGCGCACACGGGGCCTACAACATTGCCGAGCAGGATATTGAAGTCAGCTCGGCCAAGGCGCGCCATCGCCTGGGCTGGCAGTCGGGCTTTCGCCTGGCGGGAGTGCCGGCATGAACCTCGCACTCGGTCGTGAGGCGCGCACCGGATTGGCGCTGGTCGTCGCCGTCGCTGCTGCTGCGCTGCTCTGGCAGCCCTGGTCGCGGCCGTGGGTGCAGCTTGCCGAAAGCCCTGCCGGAGCCACGGCCAGCGCGCGACCTGCGACAGAGGTGAAGCGCCTGTCCTGCGAGCCGTTGGCCGACATGCCCGGCAAGGTCGTGACCACATTGCAGGTGGATTTCCCACCCAACGGCTACAGCCCCGCGCACCGCCATCCCGGCGCGGTGACCGCCATCGTGCTCAGCGGTCAGGTGCGCTCGCAGATGCAGGGTTTGCCGGCGCAGACTTACAGCGCGGGGCAGACCTGGTTCGAGCCCAGCCGCGAGCTGCACCTGTTCGCCGAGAACCCCAGCGCCAGTGAACCCGCGCGGCTGCTGGCGGTGATCGTCAGCGACGAGCACTGCGGCCCGCTGGTGATCCCCGAACCGGCCGCCGACCACCGCCATTGATGCCTTGCGAAAACTGATGCTTCGCGAAAGGAGACTCGCATGACCCCGCTCACCCCCTTCAGCGCTGCCCAGCTCGACGCCACCCTGGCGCGCCTCGGCCTGCCGGCGCAGCGCCCGGCACCGACGCTGGAGAACCTCGACCGGCTGATCGTCGCGGCGCTGCACCATCTACCTTTCGAGAACCTCGATGTGCTGTTGGACAAGCCCATCCACATCGAGCCGGATGCGGTGTTCGCCAAGCTCGTCGAAGGCCACCGCGGCGGCTACTGCTTCGAGCTGAACAGCCTGTTCGCCCGCCTGCTGGCGAGCCTGGGCTACCGGGTGACGCTGCTGGTGGCGCGAGTGCGCTGGGGCCTGCCGGTGGACGCGCCGCTGACCCCGCAGACGCACCTGCTGCTGCGCATCGACCTGGCCGAAGGTGCGCACCTGGTGGATATCGGTTTCGGCGGACCAGCGTCTCCACGTGCGCTGCCGCTGCGCTTGAACCAGGAGTTGCCCGGCGGCTGGAGCATCAGCGGGGAACACGACGGCGAGCTGGAGATGGCCACGCGCTCGGCTTCCGGTTGGCAGACGCTGTACCGCTTCACCCTGGAGCCGCAGCACTGGGCCGACTACGGCATGCGCAACTGGTACACCTCGACCTTCCCGCAGAGTGTGTTCCGCCACTCCCTGCGCGTGGCCCTCAGTGAGGACGGCGCGCGGTTGTCACTGTTCAACGGGCAGTTCACCCGGCGCACGGTGGAGGGCGAGGTGGAGCAGCGCAGCATCGAAAGCGCGGACGAACTGGTGACCCTGCTGGACGAACGCTTCCAGCTGCGTTCGGCGCTGGAGGACATCGTCGTACTGCGGGAACGGCTGGCGCGACTGCTGCTGCCGGTCAGCTGAGCGCGCTCACTGGCCGCGGGCGGTGACGGTGGCGGGTACGTCCGGCGCCGCGCCGATAGCCAGGCGCACCGTGCGTCCGGGCAGGTCGGCCCGGCGCAGGGTGCCGCCGGGGGTAGCATCGAACCAGCGGCCCTGCAGGTCCGACGCGCTGCACTGCAGGCGCCGTTCGACAGCGCTGCCCGCCCCTTCGGGGGGCAGCAGCCAGCGGCACTGGCCATCGAAGATGATCGCGCCGCGGCTCGGCGGCTGCCAGGCGCTGGCAGGCAGGCGGTCGCGGATCGACAGGATGGCCAAGGCCAGGTCCGGCTGGACGACGTCGTTGGGGTGCGTGGCGGACTCGCCGTCGAGCTGGATCTGGATACGGCTGAGCTGGCGCGTGCAGCCGTCGACGCGGGTACTGAGCGGCACCTGGAAGCTCACGCGTTGCGGCCGCTCGGCGTGTCCGCGGGTGGTGAACAGGTGATGGCTGGCGGTGCGTCCCGACGCGTCGGCACAGGCCTGGCCGGGCGGGGAGAGGTATTCGGCGTCGCCGCTGAGCTGGAAGTCGCCGGGCAGGTCGGCCTCCAGGGTGAAGTCGCCGCTGGCGCAACCGCCCAGGAGCATGGCGCACAGGCCAAGGGGCAGGAACGCCAGGCGGCGAAGGGCGGTGAGTGGGGCGTGGAACATGCTCGGGGCCTGCGGCAGAAGAATGCGCGGGAGCATCCGCTGATCACGGCGGCGTCTGTATAGGACGGGTCCTGAATATCCGTAGGAATCAGCAGACCAATCCGAGGATCAGCCGGTCATCCCGAAACCGCGTGCCATCAGGGTCGCCAGCAGCGGCAGGATCAGCAGCGCCAGCAGCTCGATGCGGATGGTCATGATCACCCGCTTCGCCTGGCGCTCGCTGGGCACCGGCACGCGGCCGGCCTTGAGTTCGTTGCGCCAGTTGAGGAAGGTCATGGTCGGCAGGATCGACAGCAGCGCCACCAGCACGAACAGGCCGATCTTGGCGTGGAACAGGCTGTTGTGCAGGTAATAGTCGGCGCCCTTGGCGAACCACACCACCCGCGCCGCGCCGGTCAACAGGACGAGCCCGGCGCAAGCGCCATAGGCCAGGTCGACTATCACCAGGCTGCGCGCCCGCGACAGGTCCAGCGGCAGGCGGAACAGCTGGTGCTCCAGCACCAGCAGGGCGAACAGCAGGAAGATCGACAGGTAGTGCAGGTAGGCGGCGATGGCTTGGGCCATGAACGGGTCCTCTGTGGGGCCTTGCTGCGGATCAGGCGGCGGCCGGCGGCGCGTGGAAGTTCACCCGGTCGCGTCCGGCCTGCTTGGCACTGTAGAGCGCGGCGTCGGCGCGTTCCAGTGCCTGGTCGATGGGCTCCTCGCCGGCCAGCAGCGTGCAGCCCACGCTCAGGCTCATGGGCAACGGTCCGCTGGTCAGCTTCATCGGCTCGTTGCCGATCAGCTGCCGCACGCGCTCGGCGACCCGTTGCAGCTCGTTGCCATCCTTCACCCGCAGCAGGGCGACGAACTCCTCGCCGCCCTGGCGCACCAGCAGGTCGTCCGGTCGCAGCGCCGCGCGCAGGCGTCGGGCGCACTCGCAGAGCACCTGGTCGCCGGCGGCGTGGCCGAACCTGTCGTTGACCGTCTTGAAGTGATCGAGGTCGGCGTAGATCACTCCCAGCTCGGCCTGGCTCTCCCGCGCCGCCTGGCACTGGCGCTCCTGGAACAGGGCCAGGGCGCCGCGATTCCACAATTGCGTCAGGGGATCGAGCAGGGCCTTGCGCTGCTCGCGGTCCATCTCCACGCGCAGGTCGCGGTTGCTCTGGATCAGCGTGCGCAGTTGCAGGTAGCCTTCGGCGAGGGTGGCCATGTCGCGGAAGTTGGCCTGCTGCGCTTCGCTCATCTGCCGCGGCGTGGGGTCGAGCATGCACAGGGTGCCGATGGCGCGGCCGTCTCCGGAATGCAGCGGGTGCCCGGCATAGAAGCGGATGTAGGGCGGCCCGGTGACCAGCGGGTTGTCGGCGAAGCGCGGGTCGAGCCGTGCATCGGCGATCAACAGGGTGTCGGGACTGAGGATGGCGTGGCCGCAGAATGACAGGTTGCGTGGCGTCTCCGTGGCCTCCAGGCCGACCCTGGCCTTGAACCACTGGCGGTCCTGGTCGATCAGGCTGATCAGCACGGATTCCACCTGCACCAGGTCCTGGGTCAGCCGGACCAGCGTGTCGAGGTAATGCTCGGCGGGGGTGTCGAGCAGGTTCATGTCGTTGAGCGCTTGCTGACGCTGGGCTTCGTCAGCGGGAATGGGGCAAGCCAGCATGCCTTCTCCTTTTGCCTTTTCCGGGTGGGTCAGTTGCCGGCGGCCGCCTGCCAGGCATCCCGGCGCGTCAGGCGCCAGGCGTAGCCGGCGAGGATCACGCCGCGCAGCAACATGAAGCATAGGAAGGTTAGCCATAAACCGTGATTTCCCCAGCCCTGCAGCGCGAATCCCAGCGGCAGGCTGGCGGCGCAGGCGAGCAGCATGGCGTTGCGCATCTCGCGGGCGCGGGTGGCGCCGATGAACAGGCCGTCGAGCAGGTAGCTCCACATGCCGATCAGCGGCAGGCAGGCGAGGTACGGCAGGTACTGGTCGGCGGTGGCGCGCACCTGCGGGATGTCGCTCTGCAGGGCGATGAACAGGTGCCCGAAGCAGGCGAAGAAGACCACGAACAGCAGGCTGGCGATCAGCGACCAGCCGCAGGCGACCACCAGCGAACGGCGCAGCGCGGTGCGGTCGCGGCCGCCGATGGCGTGCCCGCACAGGGCCTCCACGGCGTGGGCCAGGCCGTCCAGGGCGTAGGAGGTGACCATCAGGCCGTTGAGCAGCAGGGCATTGGCCGCCACCGTGGCGTCGCCCAGGCGCGTGCCCTGCACCGTCAGCAGGAAGAACACGCCCTGCAAGGCCAGGCTGCGGATGAAGATGTCGCGGTTGACCATCAGCAGCGGTCGCCAGCTGGCCCAGGCGCGCAGGCGCGACCAGTCCGGCAGGCCGGCGAAGCGCGCCAGCGTGCCGCGGGTCAGCGCCAGGCCGAGCAGGGCGCCGCCCCATTCGGCGGTCACCGCGGCCTTCGCCGCGCCGGCCACGCCCCAGCCCAGGCCGATCACGAACCACAGGCTGAGCACGATGTTGATGAGGTTGGTGGTCAGCAGGATCGCCAGCGGCGCACGGGCGTTCTGTGTGCCGAGGAACCAGCCGACCAGTGCGTAGGTGGCCAGCGCCGCCGGCAGGCCGAACAGGCGGATGTGGAAGAACTCGCGGGCCAGCACGTCCAGTTCAGGAGACGGACGCATCAGTTCCAGGGCCGGCCCGGTCAGCGGCACTGCCAGCAGGCTGAGCAGCACGGCGAGGCCGAGAGCCAGCAACAGGCCCTGGCCGAGAATGCGCCGCAGCGCTCCACCGTCCTCGCGCCCGGCGGCCTGGGCGGCGAAGCCGGTGGTGCCCATGCGCAGGAAGCCCAGCACACCCACCAGCAGGGTGTAGAGCCCGCCGCCCACGGCGACGGCGCCCAGTTGGTGGGCGTGCGGCAGGTGGCCGATCACCGCGCTGTCCACCAGGGTGACCAGCGGTACGGAAACGTTGGAAAGGATCATCGGCGCGGCGAGCGCCCAGACGCGGCGGTGGGTCGGCGAGTGTCGCCAGGCTTCGAGCAGGGAATTCATGCGGGGCTCCTGAGCTGGCACGCAGTATAGCGAGCCCGGAGCCGGGGATTTCAGCGTGGCAGGATCAGGCGGTCTTCTTGCGGTAGGCGCAGTAGCCGGGGCGCGGGCCGACCTGCGGGTGGTTGCGGCAGGTGTCGGGGCGCTTGGCGTAGATGGTGCACAGGCGCGTCCGCGGATCGAGGAAGTAGCAATCGCCCTTGCTCGAGCGGGACAGGGTGAAGATGCCGCTCTTCTGGTTGAAGCGCTCGACGATGCCTTCCTTGAGCAGGCGCTTGGCGATGTGCTTGGCCGGTTCGTCGCGCTCGAACTCGTCGACGATGCCGATGCGGATCAGGTCGTTGACCTTCACTTCCGCTGGCATGGTGCAGCAGGTGGCGTTGCAGTCCTTGCACAGGCCCGAGGTGTACTTGGCCCAGGTTTCCAGGCGGTCCAGCTCGGCGTTGGCGATCAGCGGGGGTTTTCTCATGGCGGCAAGTCGGTGCGGTGGCGCGAAGGCGCGCATCATAGTGGCCGGCGCGCGAATTTGCTCGGCCTTTCGACGAGCTGAAGGGTTCAGCGCTGCTCAAGGGCGACGAGCCCGCCGTTATCCTGCAGGTACTGTCTGAACGAGGGATAGCAGAGCAGGAACCACGGGGTGAAGCGCTGGGGGTGCGCGGCCATCTCGGTTTCCAGCTGCGCCAGGGCGACGTAACGGAAATCGTCGGCTTCCTGCGGATCGGGCTGCGGCCGTTGTTCGTCGATGGCGCCGAACAGGTGGCCGTACTCGTGCTCGGTCATGCCGTTGGCCAGTTCCAGGCGATAGCTGAACTCGAACAGCTTGTGCAGCTCGACCTGCACGCCCATCTCCTCGCGCAGCCGGCGCTCGGCTGCGTGCAGCGCCGACTCGTCCGGGTACGGATGGCCGCAGCAGGTGTTGCTCCACAGTCCGCCGCAATGGTACTTGCCGGTCGCACGGCGTTGCAGGAGCAGTTCGCCGGCCCGGTTGAACAGGTAAACGGAGATCGCCCGATGGCGCAGGCCGCGGTGATGGGCCTCGTGCTTTTCCATCGTGCCGGTCGGGTTGTCGTGTTCGTCGACCAGGATCACCTGGATATCGGTCATGGCGTTCCCCTGCGGGCGAGCTGTGCCTGATCAGCCTGGGCGGATGGCGCTTCAGCCCTTGCGGATCATCCAGATACCGACGGCGATGGCGGCCATGCCGGCGACTTTCAGCGTGCTCACCGGCGCTTCCTTGAAGCCGGCCCAGCCAAAGTGGTCCAGGGCCAGCGCCATGCCCAGCTGGCCGGCCAGCACCAGTACCATGAACATCAGCGCGCCGACGCGCGGCGCGGCGAAGGCGGCGATAAAGATGAAGAACATCCCCAGGAAGCCGCCGCACCACTGCCACCAGGGCATTCCGCGCATCGCCGCGAGGCTGGGGAATTCGCGGTTGGCCAGGGTCAGCACCAGCAGGCCGAGCATGCCGACGAAGAAGGAGATCAGCGCGGCGGCCAGCACGCTGGACACCTGCTTGGCCAACTGGCCGTTGATGCCGGCCTGCAGGGGCAGGCAGGCGCCGGCGATCAGCGGCAGGACGAACATCCACCAGGGCGGCGTAGGCATGGGTAGCTCCGACAAAGGGTCTGAAGGCAGGGCAGCCAGTGGCTGGCCGGCGGTCGATCGACAAAGGTTAGCCGCGTAGTATGCACCAGACCGGAGCTTCGCTCCTGTCCCGATGGAGGCCCTGACCATGGCCACCCGCGTTTCCCGCGTCCTCAGCGTGCGCATCGAGCGGCCTCGCGATGCTGCCTATGAGTTCCTCGCCGAGCCGAGAAACTTTCCCTACTGGGCGTCCGGGCTGTGCAGCGCCATCGCGCCACTGGAAGGCGACCTCTGGCTGGCGCAGACGCCCCAGGGTCCGCTGCGCGTGCGCTTCTCGCCGCGTAATGCCTTCGGCGTGCTGGACCACGACGTGCTGCCCGAACAGGCGCCGGCCATCCACATTCCGCTGCGGCTGATCGCCAATGGCGATGGCTGCGAACTGCAATTCACCCTGCTGCGCCAGCCGCAGATGGACGACGCCACCTTCGAGCGCGACGCCCAGTGGGTCGAACGCGACCTGCAGGCGATCAAGGTGTTGCTGGAGGGGTGACTGCCTTTCCGGCTCGTCGACTGATTACAGGATGAGCACTGAGTAGGATGGGTGGAGCGCAGCGATACCCATCAACTTTTCGACCGGACGGCATGGGTATCGCTGCGCTCCACCCATCCTACGTTGATGGATGCCGGGAGCATCGGTGGGCGCCCATCCCGTGTAGTTACAGCCGCGCCGCGAGTTCCGCCCCCTCGCGGATCGCCCGCTTGGCATCCAGCTCCCGCGCCACGCTGGCGCCGCCGATGACGTGGTAGCGCAGGTTCTCGGAGGCCAGGGTCGGCTGCAGCTCCAGCAGCGGCTCCTGGCCGGCGCAGATCACCACGTTGTCCACCGCCAGGCATTGCTCCTGACCGTCGATGCGCACGTGCAGTCCTGCGTCATCGATACGCAGGTACTCCACGCCGCCCAGCATCCGCACGCCTTGATGCTTGAGGTGCGCGCGGTGTACCCATCCGCTGGTCTTGCCCAGGCCGGCGCCGGGTTGGCCGGCCTTGCGCTGCAGCAGCCAGAGCTGCCGATGAGGTTTTGCCGCGACCGGCGCGATCAGCCCGCCTGCGGTGGCGTTATCCAGGTCGATGCCCCACTGGCCGAGCCATTCGCCCAGAGGTTGTGGTCCGTCGCGCTCGATCAGCAGGAAGCTGGCGACGTCGAAGCCGATACCGCCGGCGCCGATCAGTGCGACTTTCTCGCCCACCTCCGCACCGCGCAACACGTCGAGGTAGCTGAGCACCTTGGTGTGGCCGATGCCCGGAATCGACGGCGTACGCGGCTGGATGCCGGTGGCGACTATCACCTCGTCGTACTCGCCGCTCAGTTCGCCGCGCTGGATGCGTCGGCCCAATTGCAGCTCCACGCCCAGTTCATTCAGGCGCACAGCGAAGTAACGCAGGGTTTCGTGGAATTCCTCCTTGCCCGGCACGCGCTTGGCCAGATTGAATTGTCCGCCGATTTCAGCCGCGGCTTCGAACAGCGTCACCCGATGGCCGCGCTCGGCGGCGACGCAGGCGGCGGACAGCCCGGCCGGGCCAGCGCCGATCACGGCGATGCGCTTGTGCACCCGTGCCTTGCGGTAGCGCAATTCGGTCTCGAACGCCGCGCGCGGGTTGACCAGGCAACTGGCGCGGCGGTTGGCGAACGCGTGGTCCAGGCAAGCCTGGTTACAGGCGATGCAGGTGTTGATCGACTCGGCGCGGTTGGCGGCGGCTTTCTCGACGAATTGCGGGTCGGCCAGCAGTGGTCGCGCCATGGAAACCAGGTCGGCGTGGCCTTCGACGAGCAGCTGCTCGGCGACTTCCGGCGTGTTGATGCGGTTGCTGGCGATCACCGGCACGCGCAGCTCGCGGCGCAGGCGCGCGGTGACCTCGGCGAAGGCGGCGCGCGGCACTGAGGTGACGATGGTCGGCACCCGCGATTCGTGCCAGCCGACGCCGGTGTTGAGCAGGTCGATGCCGGCCCCTTCCAGGGCTCGTGCCACGGTGCGTACTTCGTCCCAGCTGTTGCCGCCTTCCACCAGGTCGAGCAGCGACAGGCGGTAGCTGATGACGAAGCGCTCGCCCAGCGCGCGGCGGGTACGGCGGACGATCTCCAGTGGCAGGCGCATGCGATTGCCCAAGTCGCCGCCCCAGCGGTCTTCGCGCTGGTTGGTGCGCGGGCAGAGGAACTGGTTCAGCAGGTAGCCTTCGCTGCCCATGATCTCCACGCCGTCGTAGCCGGCGGCGTGGGCCAGCTTCGCGCAGCGCACGAAGGCCGCGATGGTGCGCAGGATGCCGCGCTCGGACAGCTCGCGCGGGGCGAACCAGCTGATCGGCGACTTCACCGGCGAGGCCGAGACCACCAGCGGGTGGTAGCCGTAGCGTCCGGCGTGGAGGATCTGCAGCAGGATGCGCCCGCCCTCGCGGTGCACCGCCTGGGTCAGGCGCCGGTGCGCCGGCACCTGCAGGCCGCTGGTCAGGCTGCTGCCCAGCGGCAGCAGCCAGCCTTCGCGATTGGGCGCAAAGCCGCCGGTGATGATCAGCCCGACCCCGCCGCGCGCCCGCTCGCGGTAATAGGCGGCGAGCTTGCCGAAGTCCCAAAGGCGGTCTTCCAGCCCGGTGTGCATCGAGCCCATCACCACGCGGTTGCGCAGCTGGATGGCGCCCAGGTCGAGCGGGGCGAGCAGGTGAGGGTAGGGCGAGGCGGCGGACGACATGGAAGTGCTCTTGGGCAATCAGGTCCCGCCACCCTACTGGGCGCGACGCGCGTCGGTTAACGGCCCGGCTGCCGTGCCGTTCGGTCATTTCGGTCAAGCGCATCGGTTGACAGGCTGGCCACAGGTTCCAGACTGAAACCCATGGCGGGGCTGCAAGGCCCTGATCGCCGGCTGAAGTGACGGAGGTCGTCATGAAAGCGATAAGAACAAGACACGCGCGCCATTACCTGCTCGCTGCCTTCATCGGCGTGGCCCTGTTCGGGCTGCACGAAACCCTCCAGCCGGACCGTGCGCAGTCCGCCTGTCGTCCGGATGGCGCGAGTATCTCCTGCGCCTACCCGCCGGTTGCCCATTTGGGGGTACTCGGCAGTCTCTTCTGAGCGACTTACTGACGCGCGTCAATGCGCCGCAAAGTCCATACGTGCATGGTCTGCCCCGCTCAAAGCTGGCGCATTGCGCCCGCTTGGCTATCTTTTAAGCAGCGGGTGCGGCTATGTACCGGACCCATGCTGCCTGATCAGGAGACGCACGATGGATATGAACCGTCGGCAATTTTTCAAGGTCTGCGCTGTAGGCCTTGGAGGATCGAGCCTGGCGGCACTCGGGATGTCACCCCCGGATGCATTCGCCGACCAGGTCCGCCACTTTAAGCTTGCGCGCACCGTCGAGACCCGTAACACCTGCCCGTACTGCTCGGTAGGTTGCGGCATTCTCATGTACAGCCAGGGTGATGCGGCGAAGAACGTTTCGCAGAACATCATCCACATCGAGGGTGATTCCGATCACCCGGTCAACCGCGGCACCCTCTGCCCCAAAGGCGCGGGCCTGCTCGACTTCGTCCACAGCCCCAACCGCCTGAAGTACCCGCAGATCCGCGAAGCCGGTTCCAGCGAGTGGAAGCGCATCGGCTGGGACGAGGCGCTGGACCGCATCGCCAAGCTGGTGAAGGAAGACCGCGACGCCAACTTCATCGAGAAGAACGCCCAGGGCCAGACGGTGAACCGTTGGCTCACCACCGGCTTCCTGGCCGCATCGGCGTCTTCCAACGAAGCCGGCTACATCACCCACAAGGTGATGCGTTCCCTGGGACTGCTGGCGTTCGATAACCAAGCGCGTGTCTGACACGGCCCGACGGTGGCAAGTCTTGCCCCGACGTTTGGCCGTGGAGCCATGACCAACCATTGGACCGACATCAAGAATGCCGATCTGATTCTGATCATGGGCGGAAACGCCGCTGAAGCGCACCCGTGCGGCTTCAAATGGGTGACCGAAGCAAAAGCGCACAACAAGGCGCGCCTGCTGGTGGTCGACCCGCGATTCACCCGTTCCGCCTCGGTGGCCGACTATTACGCGCCCATCCGCACCGGAACCGACATCGCCTTCCTCGGTGGCCTGATCAATTTCCTCCTGGAAAACGACCGCTACCAGAAGGAATACGTGCACAACTACACCGATGTCTCGTTCATCGTGAAGGAAGGCTTCAGCTTCGACGATGGCCTGTTCAACGGGTATGACGCCGAGAAACGCACCTATCCGGACAAATCCTCCTGGCAATACGAGCTGGGCGAGGACGGCTTCGCCAAGGTCGACCCGACCCTGACGCACCCGCGTTGCGTGTTCAACCTGATGAAGCAGCACTACAGCCGCTATACGCCGGACGTGGTGAGCAACATCTGCGGCACGCCCAAGGACATGATGCTCAAGGTGTGGGAAGAGATTTCCACCACCGCCGCCACCGACAAGGTGATGACCATCATGTACGCCCTGGGCTGGACCCAGCACTCGGTGGGCGCGCAGATGATCCGCACCGGCGCGATGGTGCAGCTGCTGCTGGGCAACATCGGCCAGCCGGGCGGCGGGATGAACGCCCTGCGCGGTCACTCCAACATCCAGGGTTTGACCGACCTGGGGCTGCTGTCGAACTCGCTGCCGGGCTACCTCACCCTGGCCGGCGATGCCGAGCAGGATTACGCCGCCTATATCACCAAGCGCACGGCCAAGCCGCTGCGCCCGGGGCAGCTGTCCTACTGGCAGAACTACAGCAAGTTCCACGTCAGCCTGATGAAGTCCTGGTTCGGCAAGGCCGCCACCGCCGAAAACAACTGGTGCTACGACTGGTTGCCCAAGCTGGACATGCCCGGCGCCGGCTACGACGTGCTGCGCTACTTCGACATGATGTACCAGGGCAAGGTCAACGGTTACTTCTGCCAGGGCTTCAACCCCATCGCCTCCTTCCCCAACAAGGCCAAGGTCAGCGCTGCGCTGGCCAAGCTGAAGTGGATGGTGGTGATGGACCCGCTGGCCACCGAAACCTCCGAGTTCTGGCGCAATGCCGGCGAGCACAACGACGTCGACACCCAGGCGATCCAGACCACGGTGTTCCGCCTGCCCACCAGCTGCTTCGCCGAGGAAGACGGCTCCATCGTCAACTCCGGGCGCTGGCTGCAATGGCACTGGAAGGGCGCCGAGCCGCCGGGCGAGGCGCGCACCGACATCGCCATCATGAGCGGCCTGTTGCACCGTCTCCGCACGGCCTATGGCAAGGAAGGCGGCAAATTCCCCGATCCGATCCTCGGGCTCGACTGGCCGTACCTGACGCCGGACGAACCGACTCCTGAGGAGATCGCCAAGGAGTACAACGGCAAGGCCCTGGCCGACCTGGTCGATCCGAACAACGGCATGGTCCTGGCGAAAGCCGGCGAGCAGCTCCCGGCCTTCGCGCTGCTGCGCGACGACGGCAGCACCGCCAGCGGTTGCTGGATCTTCGCTGGCTGCTGGACGCAGCAGGGCAACCAGATGGGCCGCCGCGACAACAGTGACCCGTACGCCATGGGCCAGACCCTCGGCTGGGCCTGGGCCTGGCCGGCCAACCGGCGCATCCTCTACAACCGCGCCTCGGCGGACGTCAGCGGCAAGCCGTGGGACCCGGTGAAGAAACGCCTGGTGTGGTGGAACGGCAAGGTCTGGGGTGGCACCGACATCCCGGACTTCAAGGCCGATTCGCCGCCGGAAGCGGGGATGAACCCGTTCATCATGAACCCCGAAGGCGTGGCGCGGTTCTTCGCCGTCGACAAGATGGCCGAGGGCCCGTTCCCCGAGCACTACGAGCCGTTCGAGACGCCGATCGGCGTCAACCCGCTGCACAAGAACCCGCAGGCGATCAGCAGTCCGGCGGCGCGGGTGTTCAAGAACGACATGGAGCTGTTCGGCACGGCGAAGGAGTTCCCGTACGCCGCGACCACCTACCGCCTGACCGAGCACTTCCACTTCTGGACCAAGCATTGCCGTCTGAATGCCATCGTCCAGCCGGAACAGTTCGTCGAGATCGGCGAGGCGCTGGCCAAGGAAATCGGCATCAAGGCCGGCGACCGCGTGAAGGTCTCCTCCAACCGCGGCTTCATCAAGGCGGTGGCGGTGGTGACCAAGCGCATCCGGCCGCTGCAGGTCAACGGCCAGACCGTGCACCACGTGGGCATCCCCTTGCACTGGGGCTTCTCCGGGGTCGCGCGCAATGGCTACCTGACCAACACCCTGACCCCCTTCGTGGGCGACGGGAATACGCAGACGCCGGAGTTCAAGTCCTTCCTCGTCAACGTGGAAAAGGCGTGAGGTGACCCATGAGTAGTCAAGACATCTACGCCCGCTCCGCCACGACCCTGCCGTCACCCTCGGTGCGGCACGAGCAGGAAGTGGCCAAGCTGATCGACGTGTCCAAGTGCATCGGCTGCAAGGCCTGCCAGGTCGCCTGCTCGGAATGGAACGAGCTGCGCGACGAGGTGGGCCACAACCACGGCACCTACGACAACCCGATCGACCTCACGGACCAGTCCTGGACGGTCATGCGCTTCACCGAGCATGAGACCCCGGCCGGCAACCTGGAGTGGCTGATCCGCAAGGACGGCTGCATGCACTGCGAGGAACCGGGCTGTCTTAAGGCCTGCCCGAGCCCCGGCGCGATCGTGAAGTACGCCAACGGCATCGTCGACTTCAACCAGGACCACTGCATCGGCTGCGGCTACTGCATCACCGGCTGCCCGTTCAACATCCCGCGCATCTCGCAGAAGGACCACAAGGCGTACAAGTGCACCCTGTGTTCCGACCGCGTGGCGGTGGGCATGGAGCCGGCCTGCGTGAAGACCTGCCCGACCGGCGCCATCGTCTTCGGCACCAAGGAGGACATGAAGGAGCATGCCGCCGAGCGCATCGTCGACCTGAAGTCCCGTGGCTTCGAGAATGCCGGCCTGTACAACCCCGAAGGCGTGGGCGGCACGCACGTCATGTACGTGCTGCACCACAACGACCAGCCCTCGCTGTACGCCGGACTGCCCGACAAGCCGGCCATCAGCCCGATGGTCAGTCTGTGGAAAGGTCTCACCAAACCGCTGGGCCTGCTGGCCATGGCCGGTGTGGTGCTGGCCGGGTTCTTCCACTACACCCGCATCGGCCCCAACCGGGTCGAAGAGGATGAAGAGGACGGTCCCGACCCGCAGGCGCCGGTGCACAAGGTCGATCCTTCGGTGCATGGCTACGATCCGCGTGATCCCCGCTGACTGACTTCCGCCCCCTTCGGGGGGCGGAAAAGGGCAGCAAGGAGCCCGACGACATGAAAAAAGATATCCAGCGCTACAACTCCAACGAACGGAGCAACCACTGGATGGTGGCCATTCTGTTCTTCCTCGCCGGCCTCTCGGGGCTGGCGCTGTTCCACCCGGCCATGTTCTGGCTGACCAACCTGTTCGGCGGCGGCCCGTGGACGCGCATCCTCCACCCCTTCCTCGGGGTGGCGATGTTCCTGTTCTTCATGGGCCTGGTAATCCGTTTCGCCCACCACAACCTGGTGGAGAAGCGCGACGTGCAGTGGCTCAAGCAATGGCGCGACGTGGTGACCAACCGCGAGGAAAACCTCCCCGAAGTCGGTCGCTACAACGCCGGGCAGAAGCTGCTGTTCTGGACCCTGCTGCTGTGCATGCTGGTGCTGCTGGTGACCGGCTTCGTGATGTGGCGCGCGTACTTCAGCCACTTCTTCGGCATCGACCTCATCCGCATCGCCTCGCTGCTGCATGCCTTCGCCGCCTTCGTGCTCATCTGCAGCATCCTGGTGCACATCTACGCCGGTATCTGGGTGAAGGGCTCGATGGGCGCCATGCTCTACGGCTGGGTCAGCCGCGGCTGGGCGCGCAAGCACCACGCGGCGTGGCTGAAGGACGTGGACAAGGGCAAGGGCCACTGACGCTCGACGTAATCGCCGGCTGACACCAACCTGCCAGCCGGCACGGACAGTTCCCTCTCCCTCCGGGAGAGGGCTAGGGTGAGGGGCTCTACCGCCCCAAGCTCCCATGAACAAGGAGTCCTGCGTGTCAGGCCGAATTCTCGAACCCGGGCAGATCGAAGCTGCCGCCAATATCCCCCCGCTCTTCAACCTGCCGTCTCCCGACCTGTTCTCCCGCCGCGCCGCGCGTCTGCGTGAACTGGCGCCGGGCAACCCGCTGCAGGGCTACCTCGAACTGATCGCCGGCCTCTGCGATACCCAGCAGACGCTGCTGCAGCGCAAGCTGTTCCTGCCTTCACCGGACGCCGCCGCCTTGGCTCGCAGCAGCGAGCACCGCATGCCGCCGCTGGCCTATGAAGTGCTGGTGCGCGAAGGCGCCTGGCTGCCTTTCCTGGATGCCTTCCTCGACGCCTACGAACTGACCGCCAACCCGGCCGTGGTCGAAGCGCTCAAGGCCCTGCGCAACGCCGACTCCGGCCAGCGCAAGGCTTGGGCCCTGGGCCTGCTCAACGGTCAGTTCGACCTGCTGCCGCCAGCGCTGGTGCCGTTCCTCGGCGCTGTGCTGCAGGTCGCCTTCAGCCAGTGGCTGCTGCAACTGCCCGACGACACCCTGGTCGAGACCGACAGCCAGACCCTCTGCCCGGCCTGCGGCGCGCCACCGGTGGCCGGGGTGATCCGCAGCCAGGGCAAGCACGCCGGGCTGCGCTACCTGTCCTGCTCGCTGTGCTCCTGCGAGTGGCACTACGTACGGGTCAAGTGCAGCCACTGCGCCGAGAGCAAGGGCCTGGCCTATTACTCGCTGCAGCGCGAAGGCGTGGCCAGCGACAAGGCCCCGCTCAAGGCCGAGACCTGCCCCGGCTGCCAGTCCTACCTCAAGCAGTTCTACCTGGAGCACGACAAGCACGCCGAGGCCCAGGCGGACGACCTGGCCAGCCTCGCACTGGATATCCGCCTCGCCGAGGACGGCTACCTGCGTACCGCGCCGAACCTGCTGCTGGCACCGGGAGGGGGCGGTTAATCGACCTCCCCCGCAGGGCGGATAACGCGGAACGCGTTATCCGCCGTCGGCCTCACGCTGGGCAATCGGCGGATAACCGCCAGCGGTTATTCGCCCTACACTGACCCCAGCCACCGTCCCCCGCACAAGGTTCGTCCATGACCTCGGTACGTCTGCCCTCCATCGACCGTCTGCTGCGCAGCCCGGCCTGCCAGCCGCTGCAGCAACGCTACGGCCGCGAGGCCCTGCTCAAGACCCTGCGCGACCTGCTCGACGAGCTGCGCGAACCCGCGCGCCATGGCCAGCTGGCCGCCGTCGAGCTGGAAGAGTCCGTGCTCGCCGGCCGCGCCGGTGAGCGCCTCGCCGCGCACCACGCCAGCCGCGTACGCCGCGTGTTCAACCTCACCGGCACCGTGCTGCACACCAACCTCGGCCGCGCTCTGCTGCCGGAGGAAGCCATCGAGGCGATCACGCTGGCCGCGCGTTACCCGCTCAACCTCGAATTCGACCTCGCCACCGGCAAGCGTGGTGACCGCGACGACCTCATCACCGGGCTGATCCGCGAGCTCACCGGCGCCGAAGCCGTCACCGTGGTCAACAACAACGCCGCCGCCGTGCTGCTGGCGCTCAACAGCCTGGGCGCGCGCAAGGAGGGCATCATCTCCCGCGGCGAGCTGATCGAGATCGGCGGCGCCTTCCGCATCCCCGACATCATGTCCCGCGCCGGCGTGAAGCTGGTCGAGGTCGGCACGACCAACCGCACCCACGCCAAGGACTACGAAGCCGTGATCGGCCCGCGTTCCGGCCTGCTGATGCGCGTGCACACCAGCAACTACAGCGTGCAGGGCTTTACCGCCAGCGTCGCCACCCCGCAGTTGGCGCAGATCGCCCACGCCCATGGCCTGCCTCTGCTGGAAGACCTGGGCAGCGGTACCCTGGTGGACCTCACCCGCTGGGGCCTGCCCAAGGAACCCACCGTGCAGGAAGCCCTGCGCGACGGCGCCGACATCGTCACCTTCAGCGGCGACAAGCTGCTCGGCGGCCCGCAGGCCGGGTTGATCCTCGGCAGCAAGGAGCTGATCGGCAAGATCAAGAAGAATCCACTCAAGCGCGCCCTGCGCGTGGACAAGCTGACCCTCGCCGCGCTGGAGGCCGTCCTCAACCTCTACCGCGACCCGGACCGCCTCGCCGAACGCCTCACCAGCCTGCGCCTGCTCAGCCGTGCGCAGGCCGACATCCGCGTTCAGGCGCAGCGCCTCGCACCGGCCTTGGCAACGCTGCTGGGCGAGGGCTGGAATGTCAGCGCCGTGGATGCCCTGGGCATGATCGGCAGCGGCGCCCAGCCGGTGGCGCGCCTGCCCAGCGCCGCATTGTGCCTGCGTCCGAATCAGCCCAAACGCCAGCGCGGCCGCGCGTTGCTGGACCTGGAAGAACGCCTGCGCTGCCTGCCGATCCCGGTGCTCGGCCGCATCGACGACGACGCGCTCTGGCTCGACCTGCGCCAGCTCGACGACGAGCCCGGCTTCGTCGCGCAGCTGCCGCTGCTGGCCGAGGGCGACGCGTGATTGTCGGAACCGCCGGCCACATCGACCACGGCAAGACCTCGCTGCTGCGCGCCCTGACCGGCGTGGAAGGCGACCGCCGCCCGGCCGAACGCGAGCGCGGCATCACCATCGATCTCGGTTACGTCTACGCTGATCTTGGGGACGGCACGCTCACCGGCTTCATCGACGTGCCGGGCCACGAGCGTTTCGTCCACAACATGCTCGCTGGCGCCAGCGGCATCGACCTGGTGCTGCTGGTGGTCGCCGCCGATGACGGGGTGATGCCGCAGACCCGCGAGCACCTCGCCATCGTCGAGCAGCTAGGTATCCGCCGCGCCATCGTCGCCCTGACCAAGGTCGACCGGGTGCTTTCTGAACGGGTCGAGCAGGCCACTGGCGAACTGCAGGAATTGCTGGCCGATGGGCCGTTGGCCGGCGCGCCTGTCATCCCGGTATCCAGCATCAATGGCGAAGGTATCGAGGTACTGCGCCAAGCGCTGCGCGAAGCTGCCCGAGAAACACGAGAAGGTGCGGCCGAAGGCGGCTTCCGCCTGGCCGTCGACCGGGCTTTCAGTGTCAGCGGCGCTGGCGTCGTCGTCACCGGAACAGCCTTTGCCGGCAGCGTGAATGTCGGGGATGAACTGCTGCTGGGCGCCGCCGGCCGGCGCGTTCGCGTGCGCGGCCTGCACGCACAGAACCGCGAAGCGCAGCAGGCCCATGCCGGCCAGCGGGTGGCGGTCAATATCGCCGGCGAGCGTCTGAATCTGGAACAGATTCACCGCGGTGACTGGCTGATCACGCCCGCGCTCCCCGCGCCCACCACGCGCATCGATATCGAGCTGGACCTGCTGCCCAGCGAAACCCGCGCCTTCGTCCATTGGACGCCGGTGCACGTCCACCTTGGCGCGCAGGATGTCACCGGCCGCGTCGCACTGCTCGAAGGCGAGCGCCTGGCGCCGGATGAGCGCGCCTTTGCGCAGCTGGTGCTGAACGCGCCCAGCCATGCCGTGCATGGCGACCGTCTGGTGCTGCGCGACCAGTCTGCCCAGCGCACGATCGGTGGCGGCCGCGTACTCGACCCCTTCGCTCCCGCGCGCAACCGGCGTAGCCCGGAGCGCCTGGAGCAACTTCGTGCTTTGCAGGGCGAAGGTCTGGAAAGTGCCTTGCCAACCCTGCTGGCTCACGCCAGCAATGGCCTCGATCCCGCGCTGCTGGCGCGGCAGTTCAACCGCCCCCGTGAGAGCTGGCAACTGCCCGCAGAACTGGTCGAGATCAGCACGCGCCTGGGCCCGCGGCTGTTCGCGGCGCAGCGCTGGACGGCGCTGCAGGAACAATTGCTGGCGGAGCTGCAATCCTTCCACGAGGAAGCTCCCGACGAACTCGGCCCCGACCGCGACCGCCTGCGCCGTTACGCGCTGCCGCAGCTGGAGCGGCCAATCTTCATCGCCCTGCTGGAAAGCCTGTTGGCCGCCCACCGCATCGACAGCAGCGGCCCCTGGCTGCACCTGCCGGACCACCGCGTGCAGCTGGGGGAGACCGACGAAAAGCTGCGCGAGCGCCTCTGGCCGTTGCTCCTGGCCGGCGCCTTCGACCCACCCTGGGTGCGCGACCTGGCCCGCGAACTGGGCGCAGAGGAGGGCGAGGTACGCCTGTTGCTGCGCAAGCTCGCCCGCCTGGGGCAACTGCATCAGGTGGTCAAGGACCTGTTCTACCCCGAAGCGACCCTGCGCCAGCTCGCCGACCACGCCCTGAGCCTGCGCGGCGAATCCGGCATCATCCGCGCCGCTGCCTTCCGCGACCGGATCGGCATCGGCCGAAAACGCTGCATCCAGCTGCTGGAGTACTTCGACCGCATCGGCTTCACCCGTCGTTTCGGCAACGAGCGGCGGATCAGGGAAGACTCGGCGCTGGCGCTGGCGAAGCCTGAAGAAGCTTCCTGACACCTGGTCGGAAGTGGATTTCGCCACACAAAGGGAATCGCCTACAGTAGCTCGGGTACATACGAGGTATATACCTTTTCACTACCAGGTGATTCCCCATGAGCAAAGAAGCCGTATTCACCATGAAGCTCGAACCGGAGTTGCGCGCCGAATTCATGGCCGCTGCCGAGTCGGCGCACCGTCCGGCTTCCCAGGTCATGCGCGAGCTGATGCGCGAGTTCATCCGCCAGCAGCGCCAGACGCAGGACTACGACGAGTATCTGCAGGCCAAGGTCGAGGCGGCTCGGGCCTCGCTGGCTGCCGGGGATGGGCAGCCCGATGAAGAGGTCGAGGCGGCGTTCGCAGCGCTCCGATCAAGGGCGACCGAGCGTAGATGAAGGTCTTCTGGACGCGAGGGGCCCAGCAGGATCGTTTCGAAATCTGGGACTATCTCGCTTCCGAAAACCTCGATGCCGCTGTGCGGATGGATTCATTGTTCAGTGCCACTGCCGCCAAGCTCAGGCAATTCCCGCTGATGGGCAAGCCCGGTCGAGTCGCGGGAACCCGCGAAGTGATTCCCCATGAAAACTACCGGATCGTCTATCAGGTCGAAGCGGACGTCCTGTGGATTCTTGCGCTGGTGCATACCGCCCGGTTGTGGCCGCCAGTGCAGGAACCTTGAAACCCCGCGGCGGAGCCTGCCGCAAATCGCCGCACTGTGGCACCTTCTGCACGCCGGTGAGTCACAAGGGGCGCCCGTTCTCACCGGTCGCCAGGCCAACGTCCTGGCGGGTGGGCGCGGTGGATATCCCTGGGAGTCGGGTATGCGGTGCATCGCCGTGCTGTGGTTGAGTTCCTTCTTCGCTGTCGCCCAGGCCGCCACGCTGAACAAGTGTGACGATGGCCAGGGGCATTTCACCTTCACCCAGCAGGCCTGCGCCGACGGCACGGGTGGCCAGCAGATCAAGGTGGTGCCGGCCACCGAGGGCATGCGGGTCGGGCCGCCCGGCGGTCGGCCAGCGCAGGCCATCGACGACTACGCCCAGCCCTCTATCGGCGAGCCCGACCGCGGTTTGCCGCCAGCCGGCCAGGCGAAGCAGGGCTACACCGTGGTCGGTGCGGAGCCCGCCTCTTCCTGCAGTGCCTTCACCGAGAAGGACATCCGTGCCGCCCAGGTGCGCAAGCAGGTGCTGCCCGGCATGCAGGCAGCCGATGTGCAGGGTGCCTGGGGCAGCCCCAGCCGCAAGGATGATCGCCAGTGGGTGTTCCAGATCGACGCCTGCATGGCGTGGTTCGTCGAACTCGATGCCAACGGCTGCGTCACCGGAACCCGCAAGGGCGACAGCCCGGTCGGTCTGCGTTGCGACGACCTGATGTACAAGCAGCGCCTGGAACGCGAGCGGAGCAAGGATGGCTCCTCGGCGGGACCAGCGGCGGCAACCTCCCAGGGGATCAACTGAACCATTCCCCTGCGTGCCCTCCGCTCATGGGGCTCCCGTGGCACCGATTGATCCCGCTGGTGCCAGGCCTCAGGGCGCTGGCAACTGCTGATCCAGGCGTTGCACCAGATAGCCGTAGAACGGATTGGAGGTCACGCGCTGGAACAGGTCCAGCCCGACGATCAGCACGCCACGCTCACCTCGGGGCGACAGGGTGCCCAGGTGGATGCCGTAGTCCTCGCCGGCCCGCGGTTGCTGGCCGTAGAGGGCATCGTCCGGCGGGAACGGCAGGGCCACGTGGGACAGCGAGAAAAGGTCCGCCGGATAGGTCATCGGCAACGGCTGACTGTCCTGCTGCAGGCTGTGCGCCGGGGTGTGCAGGGCGGCCACCTGGCTCGACTGCGCACTGTTGGAGATCACCGTCAGCCCATAATTGCGCTCGCGTTCGGGCAGCAGACGAGCGCCGAGCTGAGCCATCTCCGGCCGCAGCAGCGGGCCATAATTCAGCGAGCGGTTGAGATCGAACAGCACCAGCTCGCTGCCGTTCTCCGGCAGGCGGTCGTACAGGCTGCTGACCACCGCGGGGGTACTCACCGTACTGTCGGCCAGGGACTGGAAAGTGAGGATCGGCGGCAGGCGCTGGAGGCCGCCATTGCGCTGGCTGGCGTCCAGGCCCTTCTGTACCGCGTCGGTCAGCTCCACCGTCTGCCGCGCCGCCGCCACCGGAAAGGAGTTGTACTTGAACGGGTTGAACTCCGGCAGCACGTTGAGCCAGGCCGCCTTGGCGAACGCCGGTAGCAGCGCCGGCAATCCCGCCAGCCCGGCGAACTGGGCGTAGCGGGTGACCCCGATCATCGGCGAGATCAGCACCAGCCGCTGCGGCATGGGCAGGCTCGCGTCTTCCAGCGCGTCCAGGCTGTACTTCACCGCCAGCGCACCGCCATTGGAGAAGCCGACCATCAGCAAGGGCGCGCCCTCGGGCAACTGCGCGCTGGCTTCGCGCACTGCCAGGCGGGTGGCTGCCATCCAGTCCTCCCAGTCCGCCTGGGTCAGGCCGGCCGGCACGGTGCCGTGGCCGGGCATGCGGATCGCGACCACCACGAAGCCGCGCTGGCGCAGGTGCTCGCCCAGGTGGCGCAGGCTGTAGGGCGAATCGGTGAGGCCATGCAGCAGCACCGCGGCGCCTTGCACCGGGCCCTGTGGACGCAGTTCGTAGGAGCGGTTCCAGTCGGTGGCGAAGTGGCCGGGGTAGACCTCGCTCTGATCGAAGTAGCGGTTGTAGGCCACGCGCTCGAAAGGCTGCAGCCGAGCCGCCATTTCCTTGCGCATGGCCTGCATCAGCTTGTCCTCGGCCGCCAGGTAGCCCGCCCAGTCGGTGCGGTCGATGGCGTCGTGGTGCAGGTCGTCCGGCACCCAGGTGTGCCAGGGCTCCAGCAGCGGAAGGTTGCGCAGCGCGGCAACGCGCAGGCCCAGCAGCAGTACCGCGATGGCCAGGATGATGATCACTACCCAGAGCACTGCCTTGGTCAGTCTTGCGTTCAGCATGGAGTTCCCTTGTTGGCGCTTGCCGGCAAGCATAGAGCGGTCGGGTCGAGGGCGCCTGCTCCAAGGTCAATCCCGCACCGCTGCGGCATCGCCGCGCTGGCATCCGCTAGGGCAAAGATGGCAACATCCAGGCTCCCGACATCGCCGACTGCCCCAGCGCAGCCCGCATCGGTCAAGGGAAGGCAATCACGCCCGGTGGCGTGGCCGGGCTTCAAACCCGGTGGGGGACGGCAGCCGTTCCTGGGTGAGTTCGACTCTCACTGCCTTCCGCCAATTCCCCTGTGATCGTGACGAGCTCCCGCTGCCGCCATGGATGAAAAGGAATCGATCGCCTGCATGGATGCCCATTGCCAGATTCGCGCGGTGTACGACGACAGGACGATTCGCGTGTACCAGGCCTATTCGGATGCCATTGCCGACAGCGCGCTGGCCAATGGGCGATTCGTCTCGCCGCCCTTCAAGATGGAGCGGATGACATGGATTAAGCCGTCGTTCCTCTGGATGATGTATCGCGCCGGCTGGGGCTACAAGGATGCGGGGCAGAGCCGGATCCTGGCCATCGACATCACCCGCGAGGGCTTCGAGTGGGCGCTGGCCCACAGTTGCCCGAGCCGCGCCGAAACGTCGATGAGTGCCCAACAGTGGGATGAGTTGAAGCGTGCGTCGCCGGTTCGCGTCCAGTGGGATCCAGAGCGTGATCTCACGCTGCAGGCGCTGCCGTATCGGGCCATCCAGATCGGTCTCAGCCGCGACGCAGTGCAGCGTTATGTGCAGGACTGGATCTGCCGCATCACGGATGTCACGCCCCTGGCCCACGAGATTCACGCTCTGGTGGAGCAGGGCCGTCTCGACGAGGCGCGGGCTGCATTGCCTGCGGAGAAGATCTATCGCTGAAGTCTAGCGATTGCGCCTGCACCACTCATCCACCACCGCCCCCATGTCGGCCGGCGCGCCGCTGCGTATCCAGGCCATGAAGGCGCGGTCGAAGTGGAAGTCGTCGCCGCACTGCGCAGTCATGAAGCGGCGGACGTTCTGGGTGTTGCGGTAGTGGGCGTCGAGCGGGGTCTGGCGGGTGATCGGGTCGCTGTGCCAGTCGAAGGCCATGGCATCCATTCCTTGGAAGGTGGGCTTCCGTTATAGCGCAATCGGCAGCCGCTGGCGCGGCCTGCCGAGGTCTTGCGGCGTCACTGGCCCCACATCATCCGCTGCTGTTGCGCCGAGTAGTCGTCGCTCTGCAGGCGCACGCGGGTGGGCTGGCGTTCGAGGTTGTCTTCGCCGAAGGATTCGCGCACCGGCGATTCGATAGCGTTGAAGTGGGTGAAGTGCGGGGAGTCGGCGCAGCCGGCCAGGGTGATGCAGGCAAAGGTAACCACGGAGAGCTTGAGCATGGGACGTCCTCCTGAATGGCGAGCCCCGAGCTTCGGCCGACTGGATTAACGCGCGATTAACGTCAGCCGGCCTTAACCGCTTCTGTCCTGCCCGTGAATTTCGCCGCCATGGGGTTCGTCGCCTTCGCGGTCACGGTGGTGTTCCGGCGGGTTGAGGGCGCGGCCGAGGATCTGCGCGACGACATCGTCCTTGCCGGCGGTATAGGCGTCGCGGTCGGTGGGATAGCGCCGGGCCAATTCATGCTTCACCTGGGCATAGCGTTGGGCGTCCTCCGGGTGGTTGCGCACCCAGTCGCGGAACAGCAGGCGCCGCGAGGCCTCGCCCAGGTCCATGACGTGGACGTGGTGGGTGCGCCCACTGCCCAAAGGCGGCATGCCTTTGACGAAGAACATCCGTGTGGTGTCGGGGTTCTCGCTCCAGTACTGATACCCCAGCCGCTGCAGCGGTTCGATCAGGCGGTGCGGGTCGCTCTGCGGTGGTGGCAGCAGGAGGATGTCGATGATCGGCTTGGCGTCCAGGCCGGGCACGGCGGTGCTGCCGATGTGTTCGATGCCCAGGCCCGGCAGGTTCAGCTCGTCGGCGATGACGCGGGCTTCCTCGGCGAAACGCTGTGGCCAGCTCGGATCAGCAGTGACGACTTCGATGCGGTCTGCTTCGGCGTTGCTCCAGCGTTGGCCGTCGAATTCGGGGGCTTGTGGGGGCATGGGCGCTCCAGTGATGCGGTGGGCGGGGCGAGGGTTTGAGGAGGGTTTCACGGCGGCGGTTCCGCGAATGTCAGGTGCGCAGACGGACGCTGCAGGAGCGAGCTTGCTCGCGAAAGGGATTAAAGGACGGCATCGGCGTTGGAAGGTTCGCGAGCCAGCTCGCTCCTACGAAAAGTACGTGAGCCAGACTCATTGAATCGGGAAGTCGAAGTAGGTTTCCGGGTAGGGCTCGGCCTTCAGCGTGTAGTGCCACCATTCGGCGCCGTAGGGCTCGAAGCCGTGGCGCAGCATGGCCTGGCGCAGGGTTTCGCGGTTGCGCGTCTGCTGCGCGTCGATCAGCGTGGTGCCGTGGTGGGACAGGGGGCCGAAGAAGTCGAAGTGGCCGCCCATGTCGAGTTCTTCGCCGCTCGCCGACTGCACCAGCGTGAGGTCCACCGTGCTGCCC
Source organism: Pseudomonas nitroreducens (assembly GCF_014204515.1). Lineage (GTDB taxonomy): Bacteria > Pseudomonadota > Gammaproteobacteria > Pseudomonadales > Pseudomonadaceae > Pseudomonas > Pseudomonas nitritireducens_A. The sequence goes on from NZ_JACHLI010000016.1 coordinate 33,294, forward strand.
CGCGAGTGCCCGGAATGCTGGGCGATGTAGCCGTCGCGGAACAGGGCGGGTTTGTCCATGTCGGGGTAGTAGAGCGCCTTCTGGCGCACGTCCCGTGGGTCGGCGGCCCAGCGGCGGAAGTCGTCCACGGCGCGCTGCGGGCGGTAACCGTCGAACACCTTCAGCGCCAGTCCGCTGAGGGCGACGTCCTGCTCCACAGCGGCCAGGGCCGTGGCGGCTTCGCGGGTGAGGATCACGCGGGGAACAAGGTAGCCGTCGATGGGGCGACCGACGAAGTTGTCGCTGCCGGCATAGCGCACGTCATAGCGTGCGGACTTCAGGACCTGGTCGAGATAGACGAAGCCGTTCTGTGCCGGTTGCTCGGCGCGCAGTGGCAGGCTGATGAGCAGGCAGAGCAGCAGCGTGAGCGGCGCGCCTGCCCGGCTCATGGGCGCAGGGCCTGGACGCCGTCGTCGTCGGGGTCGAAGTTGTCCAGGTGCATGCGCCGGGCGAAGGCATCAAGGGCGGCTTCGCCCTGCAGGAAGCGGTCACGGACGGCGGCCCAGTCGTCGGGCTGCAGGCGCACCATCCAGCCTTCGCCGTAGCAGTCCTGGTTGATCAGGCCGGGGCGGCGCACCACCGCCTCGTTGCTGGCCAGGACGGTGCCATCCAGTGGGCTGCGCGCCGAGGAGGCGGCCTTGGCGAACTCCACCACGCCGAAGCTGCGATCGCAGTCGATGTGCCAGCCGTCGCGCTTGGGGGTGAAGGCGAAGATCTGCCCGTAGATCGCGCAGCCGTAGGCGGTCAGCCCGAGGGTGACGGCGCCGCCGACTTCCTCGCGCAGCCAGAGGTTGTAGTCGGGGGCGTAAAGCAGGTCGTCGGGGAACTCCAGGCCGTGCAGCTTCACAGGGTCAGCACCCGGTCGTATTCGAGGATCATCCGCGCCAGCTCGCCGCCGCTGGCGATTTCGTCGACTTCCTCGATCAGCCGGCTTTCGTCGATGGCGATGCCCGGTGCGCGGCACATCAGCAGGCGCGCGCCGGCTTCCTTGGCCTGCTGGATGAAGTGGCTGATCGGCTCGCCACCCTCGGCGGCGTAGAGGTGGTCGGCGATATCCTGGAAGGCCAGGCGCGTCCCTTCGCCGCTGAGGAACAGGGTGACTTTTGCGTCCATGCACGCCAGCAGGGTGGCGGTGTAGAAGGGCGCTGCGCAGCGCGCCGGGGTACTCGGGCCGCTGCTGACGATGATCAGCACGCGCTGGGGTTCAGGCGTGGACAAGGGCTTTCTCCAGTTGGACCAGGGCGACGCGCCGGCCTTGCGGGTCGGTGCGTTCGACGATGCCCTGCGGCGCGTAGCCCAGGCGTGCGTAGAGCAGCAGGCCGGCGGCATTGGCGTTGAAGCAGGACACTTTCATGACCTGCGCCTTGTACTGGTCGCGGGCGAGATTCTCCATGACCTCGATCAGGTACTGCGCCACCCCGTGCCGCCGCGCCCAGGGCGCGACCATCATGTTGCCCAGCGCGCAGAACGCGTTGGGTTGCCATTGGTAGAAGTTGGCGAAGCCGGCCGCCCGGCCATCCAGCAGCGCCAGCGTGCTGCCGCGCCGCTCGGCCATGGCAGCGGCGAGTTGGCCAACCGTCAGCGGCCAGCTCGCCTTGGGGTAGCAGTAGAAGAGTTCGTCGGCATCCTGGGGGAAACCCACCACCTCGCCGAGGTCTTCGGCGAGGGCGGGGCGATGCTGCAGGGCGGGCTGGTTCACACGCTCTCCGGATTCGATGACGGGCAGGTCAGTGCGGCGGGTACTGGGCGATGATCTTCTGCACCGTCTCGCGGATCGCCGCCTCGCGCTCGGCCGGTGTCGGTGGGCTGCTGCGCATGATCTGCTCGCCACTGCCGCGCCAGACCAGCTTGCCGTCCTTGCCGTCGAGCATGTCGACCTGGATGGTGGCGACCTTGTAGGTCACGGTGCGGCTTTCGGCCATGGGCGGCGGGCCCCAGTAGCCTCCCCAGTAACCGCCCCAGTAGCCGCCGGTGTAGGTGGTGACCTGGTCCTGGCGCTGGTCGACGATCAGGTAGGCGCGCAGTTTCACGTCGCCGGGATTGCCACCCTGGGCCTTGCGCAGGCCGCGCTGGTCGAACTGGTCGGCGATGGCGTCGCTGATGCGTTGCTCGGTGAGGTCGCTCTTGATGCGCGGATCATCCGGGCGGTACTCGAAGGCCGGCTGCGCCCAGCTCCAGGTCAGGTAGCGGGAAAAGTCGCGGGTGGTGTCGTAGTCGCGGCTGACGCTGGTGGTTTCGCAGGCAGCGAGGCCAAGCAGCAGGCTCAGCAACAGGGAACGGGACAGCAAACGGCGGATCATGGTCGCAATACTCCTGTCAGAGAATTCCATCCAAGCGCAAGGCAGAAGGAATGGCAAGCGGGGAATGTTCAGCGTCTGGCCCGGCACTTCCGGTTGCTAGAGTCGTCACCTGGTTCAGGTCTGGGAGACGGCCATGAGACTTCAGGCTCGGGGAGTGGCGCTGGTTCTGGTCCTGCTGGCCGGATGCAGCGTGGAAAACGTTCGTTCGTTGCAGCCATCGCCGCAGGTCGTGGCGCATCGGGCAGGTACCGCCGATGCACCGGAGAACACCCTGCTGGCAATCCGCCGGGCGCTGGCTAATCACAGCGACGCGCTGTGGCTGTCGGTGCAGGCTTCCGCCGATGGGGTCGCGGTGCTTTACCGGCCGGCGGACCTCTCGGCGTTGACCGATGCGCAGGGCGCCGTGAGTTCGAAGTCGTGGGAGCAGTTGCGTACGGTCAACGCGGGTTATCGCTTCGGCGGGCCGCTGGGGGACTACCCGTATCGCCTGGAACCCCAGGCAATCCCGACGCTGGCCGAAGCACTGCGCGCTATTCCACCGTCGACGCCGGTATTGCGCGATATCAAGGCGCAACCGGTGGGCAGCGTGATTGACGCAGTGGCCCGCACGCTGGATCGGGAACACGCCTGGTCGCGGGTTCGTTTCTATTCCACACAGCGTGATGCCAGCGACTACCTGGCGCAGCACTACGCCGACCGGGCGCAGCGTTTCGAGAGCCGAGACGCCACGCGCAACCGGCTGGTCGACCTGGCCCTGGGAAGGCGCTGTGCGCCGCCGGCTGCTGGCACCTGGATGGGCATCGAGCTGGAGCGCGAGCTGAGCGTGACCGAACAGTTCACCCTCGGGGCGTCGACCCATGGGGTGAAGCCTGCGCGGTTGTGGACAGCCCAGGCGATGGACTGTGTGCGGCGCTCGGCGGGGGTTACGGTGGTAATGTTCGGCATCAACTCGGCGACTGCCTATCGCCTGGCGCACGGGTTGGGGGCGGATGCGGTGATGGTGGATTCGCCGGCGAGCGTGCCGGCCTACCGGCGTGCCGAGGATCAGCCCGGCGGATAGCCGTCCATGGCCTTGCGCGCCGCTTCGCGCAGGGCGCGGGCCTGGTCGCTCTGGCTGTCGCCGTTGTCGTACTCGGCGCTGCCGCTCCACACCTGCTGGTTGCTGCGGGCGTCGAACAGGGCGATGCGCACCACGCTGACGGTGACCACGTAGGTGCGCGTGACGGGGTAGGAGGCGCCGCCGTACCAGGGGTCGTTCCAGCGGCCGTAACCGCCACCGCCATACCCGCCGCCATAGTAGCCGCCGCCGTAATAGTCGGTGGTCTGCCGGGTGCGTTGTTCTCTGGAGAGGTGCGCGCTGACGCGCAGGTCGGCCGGGGTGTTCGTCCGCGCCGGGCGCAGGCCGCGCTGGTCGAGGGCTTCGCTGACGGCGTCCTGCAGCGGGCCGCCGAAACCGCCAGCGTCGGACCAGTTCCACGAGCGGTAGCGCCCGTAGTCCAGCGGTGGCGCCGGATAGCTGCCGGGGTCCAGGCCGGGGTTGGCGGCCTGGGCTGGGGCCGCGGGCATCGGCAGCGAGGTGGCGGTGTAGGGGTTCTGGCTCTGGCAGGCGGCCAGGGCGGCGAACAGCGGCAGGATCAACAGATGGCGCGGCATGACGGACTCCGGCACGCCGGTCTAGGGTGGCGTGCGCACTGGCAACTATGCACCTAATCCTGCGGCCGGCACAGCCAGTGCAGGTAGCGGCCGAGGCCGGCGAAGGCGGGATGTCGACGGTATTGCAGTTCCATCTCCACCAGGTCCAGCGGTTCGGCCTTGTGCTGGAACTCCACCGGCATGTAGTCGTGGAACACCCGCACGCCGCTGCGTGCCTCGATGCGCCAGTGGCCGCTCATGTTTTCTTCGAGTACGCGCGGGTCGAGCGGTTCCTGCGGCGTCAGGCTCTGGCCCTCGCCGGAGAAGCGGTTCTTGCGCAGCTTGCGGAAGTGCCCCTTGAGCAGGTTGCGGTAGATCAGCGCATCGCGGTTGTAGAAGGCCAGGGACAGCCAGCCATCGACTCGGGTCAGCTGGTGCAGCACGGGGAGGATCGCCAGCGGCTCGGCCAGCCATTCCAGCACGGCGTGGCAGATCACCAGGTCGTAGGGCTCGTTGAGCTGGCCGAGCAGCTCCTGCCACGGCGCCGCGATGAAGGTGGCGGGCAGGCCGGCTTCCTCGAAGCGCTGGCGCGCGCCTTCGAGCATCGGCGCCGCGGGTTCGGCGAGGGTGACGTCGTGGCCACGCCCGGCCAGCCACAGCGACATGTGGCCCAGGCCCGCGCCGATGTCCAGCACGCGCAGCGGTCGATCGGGCAGTGCTTCAGCGAGGTCGGCCTGCAGCACGGCGAGGCGAATCGCGCCCTTGGCGCCGCCGTAGATCTTCTCGGCGAAGCGCGTGGCCAGTTCGTCGAAATGGCGGTCGCCGGTCTTCGGGGAGTCGCTCACTTGGCGCCCCCTTGGATGAAGCGCCGCTCGCTGTCGGCCAGCTTGGCGAGTACCGCCTGGTTCATGTCGATGCCCAGTTCGGCGCACATCAGCAGCAGGTAGAGGACGATGTCGCCGACTTCCTGGCCGGCGTGGGCGAGTTTTTCCGCCGGCAGCTGGCGCGATTCGTCTTCGCGCAGCCACTGGAAGATTTCCACCAGCTCGGCCATTTCCACGCTGGCGGCCATGGCCAGGTTCTTCGGGCTGTGGAAGCGACTCCAGTCGTTGTGGTCGCGGATGGCGTGCAGGCGGGCGGTGATGGCTTCAAGGTTCATTGCAGAAGGGGCTCCAGCGTGAGCCCCATAGCTTCAAGCCTGGCGCTTCAAACGTCCAGCGGACTCCAGCTGCCGGCCATGTGCGGCAGGTCGTCCTTGCCGCGCAGGCTGAACTGCCCGGAAGGTGCCGCTTCGCTGGCCAGCAGCTTCACGGCGGAGGGCAGCAGCACCGGTTTCTGGAAGCGCACCTCGACCTGGTAGCCGGCTGCTGGCAGGCGTTCGCCCAGCGCCGCCAGGCTGCGCGCCTTGTTCCACAGGCCATGGGCAATCGCGCGGGGGAAGCCGAACAGCTTGGCGCTGAAGGCGGACAGGTGGATCGGGTTGTAGTCGCCGGCCACGCGGGCGTAGCGCCGGCCGATGTCGGCCGGGCAATTCCACTCGTCCAGCGGCTGGAGCGGCAGCTCGGTGATCGCTTCGCGCGGCGGTGGCGTGCCGTCCAGCCGCATGCCGCGGAACAGGATGCGGCTGTCGCCCTCCCAGAGCAGGCCGAGCTGGTCGTGCAGTTGGGTGATGATGCTGAAGGTCACGCCCTTCTCGTGGGGCTGCAGGTCCGCCACGCGCACGCTGACGTTGAACGGTCCCAGGCCGCCCAGGGGTCGCAACACGCTGATACGGTTTTCCAGGTGCACCAGGCCCAGCAGCGGGAAGGGGAAGCTCGCATCGGTGAGCAGGCCCATCTGCAGACCGAAGGCGAGGATGTGCGGATAAGTCGGCGGCAACAGGTGGTTGTCGGTGAAACCGCAGACCTTGCGATAGCGTTCCAGGTGCTTCGGATCGACCGTAACCGGGCAGCGCAGGCCGCGCGTCGGCAGGCTGCGGCCGCGCACGCCACGGCGCACGGCGGCGCGGGCGAACAGGCCGGTGAGGGCGGGTGGGGCGGACAGGTCGAGCCAATCGCGGGACATCGGGTATCTCCTGGCGGGTATTGGATCAGCTTAGCCAGCGCTGACCGACGGGCATTGGCCGTGGTTACGCGGCGCGCGGCAGGCAAGTCAATATGACCGTCCGATTGCTCGGATATTTCCCTCGGGCTGCCTTCTGATTCTCTTGAGGGGTGAGAGGAAAGCTGCCTAAGATGGGCCCGCCCCATGGATAACTAGAAAAAAACACCATGCGTGATCTGACCGACGATGTGGCGCTGATGCGCCCGGTGATCGACGCCCTGCGCGCCAGCGGAGCCGACCCCGACCGCGTGCTGGCTCGCGTCGGCCTGCCTGCTGGCAGCCTGCCTGCCGGACGATTCCCCCACAGCGCCCAGAACCTGTTCTGGAAGGCTGCTGCGCAAGAGTGCGGCGAAGAGCATGTCGGCCTTTATCTGGCCGGCCATCTGCCCGCATTCCACGGCCTGCTGCTGGAATACCTGTTCCTCTCCAGCGCCACCTTCGGCGAGGGCCTGCGTCACGCCCTGCGCTATGTACGCCTGCTCTCCGACACCCTCAACGCCCGCCTGGAAGTGGAAGGCGAGCAGGCCGTGCTGCTGCTCGGCCATACCGCCGGAACCAACCGGCACTTCCCGGAAATGCTCGCTGGCGCGGTGGTGCGCCTATTCGACGCGCTTACCGAGGGTGACTTCAAGCCCCAGCAGGTGCAGCTGATGCACGAGGAAGGCGCGCCTGCCGAGCGTTACCGTGAGGTCTATGGTTGCCCCGCCGTGCTCGGCGCCGAGCGCTACGCGCTGGTGTTTGACGCTGAAGTGCTGGAAAAGCCTTCGCGCCACGCCGCGCCGGAACTGCTGCGCATGCACGAGTCCCTGGCACGCCGGCAACTGGCCGAGGTGGAGCGTCTGGACCTGGTGCGCAAGGTGCGCGAATTGATCGGCGTGCTGCTGGTGGATGGCGGCGCGACCCTGGAGCAGGTCGCCGCCCGGCTGGACATGCCGGCCCGCCGCCTGCGCGAGCGCCTGGCCATGGCCGGCGTACGTTTCAATGACCTGGTCACCGACTATCGCTGCCGCCTGGCCAAGGAACTGCTGCTCAAGACCGACGAGCGCATCGAAGTGATCGTCGAACGCACCGGCTTCTCCGAGCCGAGCACCTTCTACCGCGCCTTCAAGCGCTGGGTCGGCGAGACCCCGGTGGAATTCCGCCGCCGCGGCCGGCCGCAGCCGCCGGCGGAGTGATCGAACCGCTTCGAGCACCTCTCTGGATAGGCTTTGCCGGTCTTCCCATTCAAGGATTCACCGATGCAAAGCCGACTCTGCCAGACCCTGCTGCTGGCCGCCCTTTACCTGGGCGGCCGCTGCGCCGTGGCCGGGGAAATGAGTGAAACCGCCTTCTCCCGTCTGGACCGCAACGGCGACGGCTACATCGAGGCCAGCGACATGGCTGCGATGCGCGAGCGCATGTTCCATCGCCTGGACCGCAATCAGGATGGGCAGGTGACGCGCGAGGAGGTGGCCCCCGCCAACCCTGGCGTGCAGGTTTCGCCCAACGCTTTGCCCTGGCCGGATCAGGATGGCGATGGGCGGATCAGCCTGGCGGAGTTCATGAGTCAGGAACCGGCGCTGATCGTGCGCGGGGATCGCGATGGTGATCATCGGGTGAGTGCGCAGGAGTTCCGCGAGCTGGTGGCGGCGCGGCGGTGATCCGCGGAGGTGGCTGAACCTGATCGGTGATGTCGGTGCCCACGCGGGCCCTCACCCCAGCCCTCTCCCGGAGGGAGAGGGGGCAGACCGTGCCGGCTGACGCCGTGGCCTCATCCTTTGCCGAACGGTTCCCTCTCCCGTTTGCGGGAGAGGGTTGGCGGGTAGGGCGAATAACGCGCCAGCGTTATCCGCCATCAAGGGCTGGCGGATAACCTGTTCCAGGTTATGCGCCCTACGCCGTTCGGGCTTACGCCCCCAGCAGGCTCTGCCCGCAGACCCGCAGCACTTGCCCGCTCACCGCACCGGAGCCCGGCTGGGCAAACCAGGCCACGGCTTCGGCGACGTCCTGCGGCAGGCCGCCCTGGCCCATGGAGTTCATCCGCCGGCCGGCCTCGCGGATGGTCAGCGGGATGGCGGCGGTCATCTGGGTTTCGATAAAGCCCGGTGCCACCGCATTGATGCTGATGCCCTTCTTGCCCAGCGCTGGCGCCCAGGCTTGGGCCAGGCCGATCAGGCCGGCCTTGCTCACCGCGTAGTTGGTCTGGCCCATGTTGCCGGCGATGCCGCTGATGGAGGCCAGCAGCACCACGCGGCCATCGTCGTGCAGCTTGTTCGCGTCCAGCAGCGCCTGGGTCAGTACCTGTGGAGCTTTCAGGTTCACGTCGATCACCGAGGTCCAGAAGGCTTCGCTCATCTTGGCGACGGTCTTGTCGCGGGTGATGCCGGCGTTGTGCACCACGATGTCGACGCCATCGGGTAGCGCGGCCACCAGCTGCGCGCCGGCGTCAGGCGCGCAGATGTCCAGCGCCACACCACGGCCGCCCAGGCGTGCGGCCAGCGCGTCGAGAGCATCCTTGGCCGGCGGCACGTCCAGCAGCACCACTTCGGCGCCATCACGGGCGAGGGTTTCGGCAATCGCTGCGCCGATGCCACGAGCGGCACCGGTCACCAGCGCGCGCTTGCCCACCAGCGGGCGGCTCCAGTCCTGCACCTGCTTGTCGTAGGCGGACAGGCGCACCACCTGCCCGGAGACATAGGCGCTCTTGGGCGAGAGGAAGAAGCGCAGCGCGCCTTCGAGCTGGTCCTCGGCGCCCTTGCCGACGTACACCAGCTGCACGTTGCCGCCACGGCGGATTTCCTTGCCCAGGGAGCGGCTGAAACCTTCCAGGCTGCGCTGCACGCTGGCGGCGATGGGGTCCTTGAGCGACTCCGGTGCGCGCCCGAGGATCACCACATGCGGGCATTTATCCAGGCCCTTGAGGGCGCCCTGGAAGAAGGTGCGCAGCTCCAGGGTCTGTTCGAAACGGGTCAGGCCGCTGGCATCGAAAACGATGGCCTTGAGCTTCGGGCCGTGTTCGGCAGTCCAGCGCGGCAGGCCGTACTGGCCGTCGACGAAGGCGAAGATCGAGTCGGTCAGGCGCTCGGCAAAGGGCAGCACCGCTTCGTTCAGGTTGCCCTCGCCGCCGAGCAGCAGCGCCCCGTCCACCGGCCGCGTGCGCCCGGCGCTCCAGCGCTCCAGGCGGACCGGCGCGGGCAGGCCGAGGGCTCCGACCAGGCGGCGGCCGACGTTGGAGTTGGCGAAGGCGATGTAGCGATCGGTCATGGAACGGGCTCCTGCACGGGTTCTCTAAAGTGCTGACCACTCTACGCAGCAGCGGGTTCGGCGCAATTGACCGCGCTGACCTGCGCAACGGCGGGGCGGCCAATGCGACACAAGCGGCTAAGGTTAGCCTTGACCGCACTTCAACGCTCATCCTTGTAGGAGCTCTGCATGACCCAACTGCGCCGGGTCGCCATCGTCGGCGGCAACCGTATTCCCTTCGCCCGCTCCAATACCGTGTACGCCACGGCGAGCAACCAGGAGATGCTGACCTCCGCGCTGGACGGCCTGATCGAGCGCTACAAGCTGCACGGCGAGCGCCTGGGCGAGGTGGTCGCCGGCGCGGTGCTCAAGCATTCGCGCGACTTCAACCTGACCCGTGAATGCGTGCTGGGCACCCGCCTGGCGCCGGAAACCCCAGCCTATGACATCCAGCAGGCCTGCGGCACCGGCCTGGAAGCGGCGATCCTGGTGGCCAACAAGATCGCCCTCGGGCAGATCGACTGCGGCATCGCCGGCGGCGTGGACACCACTTCCGATGCGCCCATCGGCGTCAACGAAGGGCTGCGCAAGATCCTCCTGGAGGCCAACCGCGGCAAGTCCAACGGCGAGAAGCTCAAAAGCCTGCTGAAAATCCGCCCGCGCCACCTGATGCCGCATATCCCGAAGAACGGCGAGCCGCGTACCGGTCTGTCGATGGGCGAGCATTGCGAGCTGATGGCGCAGACCTGGGCCATCCCGCGCGACGAGCAGGACAAGCTGGCCTACGAGAGCCACCACAAGCTGGCCGCTGCCTATGACCAAGGCTGGCAGAACGACCTGATGACGCCGTTCCGCGGCCTGGTACGCGACCAGAACCTGCGCCCGGACATCAACCTGGAGAAAATCGGCACCCTCAAACCGGTGTTCGAGAAGGGCCCGCGCGGCACGCTGACGGCGGCCAACTCCACGCCGCTGACCGATGGCGCCTCGGTGGTGCTGCTGGCCAGCGAGGAGTGGGCGAAGGAGCGTGGCCTGCCGATCCTCGCCTACTTCAAGGATGGCGAAGCGGCGGCGGTGGATTTCGTCGGCGGTCACGAAGGGCTGCTGATGGCGCCGGTCTACGCGGTGCCGCGCCTGCTGGCGCGTAATGGCCTGACCCTGCAGGACTTCGATTTCTACGAGATCCACGAAGCCTTCGCCGCCCAGGTGCTGTGCACCCTCAAGGCCTGGGAAGACGCCGAGTACTGCAAGGAGCGCCTGGGCCTGGACGCGCCGCTGGGCTCCATCGACCGCAGCAAGCTCAACGTCAAGGGCAGCTCGCTGGCCGCCGGCCACCCGTTCGCCGCCACCGGCGGGCGCATCGTCGCCAACCTGGCCAAGCTGCTGGACGCCGCCGGCAAGGGGCGCGGGCTGATCTCGATCTGCGCGGCCGGCGGCCAGGGTGTGACCGCGATCATCGAACGGTAATCCAATACAACGGGGCGGCCCTCTTCGCCGCCCCGCGATGTAGCAACTCCGTGACTTCAGGCGGCCCCGCGCGAGCGGTGCCGCCTTTTTTTATCCGCCGGGAAGGGCCTGTAGGAGCGAGCTTGCTCGCGAACACCGGCCAACGCAGAAGCTCGGGCGGTTCGCGAGCAAGAACTGGGCGTCTCCCTCACTCCTACAAGACGCAGACGGACGCCGGACTCACCTTTGGGAAAACGTAGGGCGGATAACCTGGAACAGGTTATCCGCCGATACGGGCCGGCGGATAACGCTGGCGCGTTATGCGCCCTACGGTTTGGGTTCGGGCCGGGGCTGCAATTTCCTTCTAGAACCTGGCGTCAACCGCCCTGCAACATGGCTGGGTGCACACGTCGCGAGAAGGGCGTGGAGAGCAGCAGTGAGGTCTTGCTGGTACCGAACTGGGCGAGGCGGTCGATCAGCTCTTCCAGTTCCTGGGTACAGCTCACCGCCACCTTGAGCATCACGCAGGCCTCGCCGGTGATGCGGTAGCAGTCGATGATCTGCGGAATCTCCAGCAGCGGGTCGAGCATGCTTTTGCTGCGGTGATCGTTCAGACGCATCTCGATCAGGCACTGGATGGAGCGCCCCATCTTCGACAGGTCGACGCTGGCGTGGTAACCGGTGATCACCCCGTCGGCCTCCAGGCGCGCCACGCGGTCGGCCACGGCGGGCGGTGAAAGGTTGATCCGCCGGGCCAGCTCCGCGAAGGACAGGCGGCCGTCTTCCAGCAGCGCAGCCAGCAGGGCGCGGTCGTACTTGTCCATGGCATTCACCTCGGTTCGGCTCGAAACAGATTCAACGGAGGGAGGCCGAAAAATCCATCGATTGAAAAGTGTTACGCCTGTATTGGCGTTGTCTGTGTCTTATCGACGCAGATTCGCCTGCATAAAATGAATCGCCCCGCCTGCCTTGTCGAGCCCCACCCATGACCACGACGACTACGATGCCCAGCCTGCCCAGAGCCCGCGTCTCACTGACCCTGATCGCCGCCTTCTTCGCCCTCTACTTCATCTGGGGCTCGACCTACCTGGTGATCCGCATCGGCGTCGAATCCTGGCCGCCGATGCTGATGGCCGGTATCCGCTTCATCATCGCCGGGGCGATCCTGTTCGCCTGGATGCTCTGGCGCGGCGCGCCGCTGCCGAGCCTCAAACAGTGCCTGTCGGCGGGCGCCATCGGCATCCTCCTGCTCAGTTGCGGCAATGGCGGGGTGACGGTGGCCGAGCACTGGGGCGTGGCCTCGGGCGTGGCGGCGCTGGCGGTAGCGACCGTGCCGCTGTTCACCCTGGTGTTCGGGCGCTTCTTCGGCAATACCACCAACGCACTGGAATGGGCCGGCATCGCCCTGGGCCTGTTCGGCATCGTGCTGCTCAACCTGGGCTCGAACCTGCAGGGCAGCCCGGCGGGTGCGGCCCTGATTATTTTCGCGGCTGCGACCTGGGCCTTCGGCTCGGTGTGGAGCCGGCGCCTGGACCTGCCGGCCGGCGCCATGGCCAGCGCGGTGGAGATGCTGGTGGGCGGCGGTGTGCTGTTGCTGGGCAGCCTGCTCAGCGGCGAGCGTCTGGAGCAGATGCCCAGCGCCGCCGGCTGGGGCGCGCTGGCGTACCTGGTGGTGTTCGGCTCGATCATCGCCTTCAGCGCCTACATGTACCTGCTGGCCAACGTGCGCCCGGCAGCGGCCACCAGCTACGCCTACGTCAACCCGGCGGTGGCGGTGATGCTCGGCGTGGTGTTCGCCGGCGAGCACATCGGCCTCGCGGAGTCCCTGGCGATGGCGGTGATCATCAGCGCCGTGGTGTTGATCGGCCTGCCGCAGTGGCGGCGCAAGGAAGCCGCCTGAGTCGCGGCATGAGCTAAGCCCGAAAGGTTATTTCGCGCGCCTCGCCCGATTCGCTAGGGTATGCAACGGCTTCCATTCGGAAGCCGTTCTTCCATTCCCTTTCAGTACACCCGCGCGCTATACGCCCAGGCCACTGATCCACCCTTCGATCCGAGGTGTGCATGAGCCTGGTGGTGCCGCTTTCCGCTGTTTCCCAACTGCATCCCATCCAGCGCTGGAGTGATGCCTTGCGCGCGTCCAGCCTGCTGACCCTGTCGGTGCCGCGCGAGTACGGCGGTCGTGGCGCCGGCTGGGACGAGGTACTGCAGACCCTGCGCGACCTTTCCGAACGCGACGGCACCCTGGCGCGGCTGTTCGCCCTGCATCACCTGCAACTGGCCAGCGTACTGCTGTTGGGCAGCGCCGAGCAGCGCGAGCGCCTGCTGCCCGTCAGCGTCGTACGCGAATGGCTGTGGGGCGAGGCGGTGGATCACCAGGAAAGCCGCCTGCTGGCGCGCGAGCATCGGCGCGGCGGTTTCCTGCTGCAGGGCGGCCGCCACGACTGCTTCGGCGCCGAGGCGGTGGACTGGCTGCTGATCTCGGCGCGCCATCCGCAGAGCGAGGGCCTGCTGATCGCCGCGCTGCCGGCTGATCGTGAAGGGCTGGACCATTTCGAACCCAACGGCGGCGGCCTGCTGCGTTGTCACGAAGTGCGCCTGCATCCCGAGGACATCCTGTTGCCGCCCGGCCTGCCGTGGACGCCCCGTGCACAGTTGCGCGGCAGTCTCGCTGGCCTGCTGCAGGCGAACATCGCCCTGGGCCTGGCTGTGCAAGCCTTCGAGAACCTGCCGGCGCGGGCCGCGGCAGGGGAGTTGCAGCGGCTGCTGGCGCTGGGGCTGCGGCTGTCCGAACAGTCGGCGGTGGCGTTCGAGTCGGCCCAGGCGGCGGGCAACGGCCTGAGCTTCAGCCGCAGCGCGGCGCTGGCAACATTGGTGGCGGAAACCGCCGCGGTGGCGCAACAGGCAGTGCAGGTCGGCTTGCGCCAGGAGGGCACTCGCGCCCGGGTAGTCGCCGGAGCCACCTGAGGCGCCGTATCACGGGGCCTGTAGCGCCATCGAGACAAGCGCTGGCGCTCATAAGTTAAGAACTAAAAATTATTTATTCGAAGTTTTTTATATCGGTAATCTAGCTCTACCGGACCACCGGACACGATTTCAATCCAAGGTTTCAACCATCGAATCCCGTCCCGTGGTCCGTCCCCTCTGTGAGGCCGGCACCGCCGTCACCTTCAGAGGAAAGACCATGAACAAACCTCGTTTCGTACGCCGTGCCGTGGCCGGCGTCGTTGTTGCGGCTGCCCTGTTCTCCCAGAGCGCCGCGTTCGCCGATATCGTCCTGGGCTACCAGACCGGCATCGACCCGACCAAGGTTCCGCAAGCCGATGGCACCTATGAAAAGGTCATCGGCGAGAAGCTCGACTGGCGCCGCTTCAACAGCGGCCCGGAAGTGGTCGCCGCCATCGCCTCGGGCGACGTGCAGCTGGGCAACCTCGGTTCCAGCCCGCTGGCCGCCGCCACCTCGCGCGGCCTGCCGATCGTCGCCTTCATCGTCTCCGCGCAGATCAACGCCGCCGAGGCCCTGGTGGTGCGCAACGGCAGCAAGATCGAGAAGCCCGAAGACCTGATCGGCAAGACCATCGCCACGCCCTTCGTCTCCACCTCGCACTACAGCCTGCTGGGCGCGCTCAAGCACTGGAAGATCGACCCGACGAAGGTGAAGATCGTCAACCTCAACCCCACCGAGATCGCCGCCGCCTGGCGCCGTGGCGACATCGATGGCGCCTTCGTCTGGTCGCCCGCCCTGGGCGAGATCAAGAAGTCCGGCAAGGTGCTGACCGACGCCGCCGAAGTCGGCCAGTGGGGCGCACCGACCTTCGAGGTCTGGGTGGCCCGCAAGGACTTCGCCGAGAAGCACCCGGAAATCATCGCCAAGTTCGCCCGCGTGAGCCTGGATTCCTTCGCCGACTACAACGCCCACAAGGCGCAGTGGACCGCCGATTCCGAGCAGGTGAAGAAGATCGCCAGGCTGACCGGCGCCGATCCGCAGGACGTGCCCGAGCTGCTGGCCGGCTCGGCCTTCCCCGAGTCCCAGGCGCAGCTGTCGTCCGCGCTGCTGGGCGGCGGCACCGCCAAGGACATCGCTGGCACCGCCGAATTCCTGAAAGAGCAGAAGCGCGTGCCTTCGGTGCTCAAGGACTACTCGCCCTACGTCAGCGCTGAATACGTGCGCCAGGCGGAGAGCGTGCAGGTCGGACAGCGCTGATTCCTGAAACTCCTTCGCGGGGCACCCTCTCCCCCGCCCTCTCCCTGAAGGGAGAGGGAGCTGACCGTGCCGGCTGACGTCAGGGTTTCAACCTGCACCGAACGGTCCCCTCTCCCTTCGGAGCGGGGCGCGCAGCCAGGGTTAGGGAGAGGGTAGACACCGCACTGAAACATCCCTTTCTCACCCTACGGAGGGCAGAACATGAGCCGTCTGACGGCCGAGGCGGTCAGCCTCACTTTCCAGCAGCGCGGACGCGAGCGCGTCGTGCTGCAGGACCTCACTCTCAGCCTGGCCAAGGGCGAGTCCCTGGTGGTGCTCGGCCCCTCGGGCTGCGGCAAGTCCAGCCTGCTCAACGTGCTGGCGGGCTTCCAGGCGCCGGACAGCGGTCGCGTGCAGATCGACGGCCGCACCCTCAGCGGGCCCGGCGGCGAACGCGGCGTGGTGTTCCAGGATGACGCGCTGATGCCCTGGCTGAGCGCGCTGGACAACGTCGCCCTGGGCCTGCGCATCCGTGGCGTTGGTGCTGCCGAGCGCAATGCCCGCGCCCATGAAGTCCTCAAGCTGGTGGGCCTGGGCGAGCATGCGGACTACCGCATCTCGCAGCTCTCCGGTGGCCAGCGGCAACGCCTGGGTTTGGCCCGCGCGCTGGCGGTGGAGCCGGATTTCCTGCTGCTCGACGAACCCTTCGGCGCCCTCGACGCGCTGACCCGCGAGCGCATGCAGGTGCTGACCCTCGACCTGTGGCGCAAGACCGGCAAGGGCCTGTTCCTGATCACCCACAGCGTCGATGAAGCGCTGTTCCTCGCCACCGACCTGGTGGTGATGGACGGCCCGCCGGCGCGCATCGTCAAGCGCCTGCCGCTGGACTTCGCGCGCCGCTACGCCGCTGGCGAGCCGGTGCGCTCGATCAAGTCCGACCCGGAATTCGCGCGCCTGCGCCAACTGCTGCTGGATCTTTTTTTGGAAGAGACGCTGGAAGAACCGGAGGCCGAACATGCCCACTGATACCCTAGCCGGCAAACTCCCGGCCGCCGCGCCGACTGCCCGCAGCGTGCCGCGCGATTACCGCCGCTGGGCGGCTGCCGGCAGCGTCGGCTCTATTTTCGTGCTCTGGTGGCTGGCCACGCACCTGGGCTGGGTCGACACGCTGTTCCTGCCCACGCCGGAGCAACTGGTGGAGGCGTTCCAGCGCCTGCTCGCCGAAGGCTACGTGGATGCCTCGCTGTGGCAGCACATCGGCACTAGCCTGTTGCGCGTGCTGCTGGCGCTGGGCGCGGCGGTACTCACGGCGATTCCGCTGGGCATCCTGATGGGCCTCAACCCGCTGGTGGGTGCGGCTTTCGATCCGCTGGTGGAGTTCTACCGGCCGGTGCCGCCGCTGGCCTACCTGCCGCTGATCGTCATCTGGTTCGGCATCGGCGAGCTGTCCAAGGTGCTGCTGATCTACCTCGCGCTGTTCGCACCGCTGCTGATCGCCACCGCCGCCGGCGTGCGCCGCGTGGACAAGTCGCGTATCCAGGCCGTGCGCTGCCTGGGCGCCAGCCGCCTGCAGGTGGTGCGCCACGTGATCCTGCCCAGCGCGTTGCCGGATGTCCTCACCGGCCTGCGCATCGCCCTGGGCGTGGGCTGGTCGACCCTGGTCGCCGCCGAGCTGATCGCCGCCAACCGCGGCCTGGGCTTCATGGTGCAGTCCGCCGCGCAATTCCTCGCCACCGACGTGGTGGTGCTGGGAATCCTGCTGATCGCCGCCATTGCACTGAGCTTCGAGCTGGGCCTGCGCTGGCTGCAGAAGCGCTTCGCTTCCTGGGAATAACAAACCGATTCGACGCCCTCGCCACGCAGGCGAGGGGCAGGGGAGAGCACGCCTCTTCCCGTGAACCTCACGAGAGAACACGAACATGACCACCCTGAACATCGAACCCCTCAGCCCGGCCCTGGGCGCCATCGTTTCCGGCGTGCGCCTGGCCGATCCGCTGGACGACGCGGCGCAGCGCCAGATCGAGCAGGCCCTGCTCGATCACCAGGTGCTGTTCTTCCGCGACCAGCCGCTGACGCCGACCCAGCAGGCGAACTTCGCCGCGCGCTTCGGCGACCTGCACATCCACCCGATCTACCCCAGCTCGCCGGAGCAGCGCGAAGTCATCGTCCTCGACACCGCCGTCACCGACGTGCGCGACAACGCCATCTGGCACACCGACGTGACCTTCCTGGAAACCCCGGCGCTGGGCGCCGTACTGGCTGCCAAGCAGTTGCCGCCGCACGGTGGCGATACCCTGTGGGCCAGCGGCATCGCGGCCTTCGAGGCATTGTCGAAGCCGCTGCAGCAATTGCTCGACGGCCTCACCGCGACCCACGACATCAGCAAGTCCTTCCCCCAGGAGCGCTTCGGCGCCAGCGACGCCGATCTCGCGCGCCTGGAAGAGGCGCGCCGGAAGAACCCGCCGCGCAGTCACCCGGTGATCCGCACTCACCCGGTCACCGGGCGCAAGGCGCTGTTCGTCAGCGACGGCTTCACCACCCGCATCAACGAGCTGGAGCCGGTGGAAAGCCGTGCCATCCTCGACCTGCTGTTCGCCCACTTCGCCCGCCCGGAGTTCACCCTGCGCTGGCGCTGGAAGGAAAACGACGTGGCCTTCTGGGACAACCGCGTGACCCAGCACTACGCGGTGGACGACTACCGGCCGCAGCGCCGGGTGATGCACCGGGCGACCATCCTGGGCGATAAGCCCTTCTGACGGCTTTTCGCGCTGGTAGGGCGAATAACCCGGAACGGGTTATCCGCCGCAACGGCGGATAACGCCGTAGGCGTTATGCGCCCTACGCCCTGACCGTTTTTTGTAGGACCGAGGGGGACGCCCAGTCCTTGCTCGCGAACCGCATCACTCCGAACCCATCGGGGCGTCCGTTCGCGAGCAAGCTCGCTCCTGCAGGTCCTGCTTTGCCTGGGATTTTCCCGTCATCCCCGTGACTTGCGGCAACGAAGCCGCACGGCAGACCGCATTCGTCGCCATTCTGGGTCGCGGCGGATGGCGCACTGTCCTACGCTTTGGCAGTTTCGCTTCATAAAGAGATTGCCTACATGCAAGAACGGATTCCGGACGAGTCCAACCTCGCCGAGCTGACCCTTCGCGGCCTGATCCTCGGCGCGCTGATCACCGTGGTGTTCACCGCCTCCAACGTCTACCTCGGTCTCAAGGTCGGCCTGACCTTCGCCTCGTCGATTCCTGCGGCGGTCATTTCCATGGCCGTGCTGCGCTACTTCTCCGGCTCCAACATCCTCGAGAACAACATGGTGCAGACCCAGGCCTCGGCGGCCGGCACCCTGTCCTCGATCATCTTCATCTTGCCGGGCCTGCTGATGATCGGTTACTGGAGCGGCTTCCCGTTCTGGCAGACCGCGGCCATCTGCTCCATCGGCGGCATCCTCGGCGTGCTCTACACCATCCCGCTGCGCCGGGTGATGGTGGTGCAGAGCAGTCTGCCGTATCCCGAAGGCGTGGCCGCGGCGGAAATCCTTCGCGTCGGCAGCCAGGATGAAGAGGAAGAAAAAGCCGGCAAGCCGGCCAAGGCCGGTGCACCGGGCCTGCGCGACATTCTTGCCGGTGGCGTGGTCGCCGCCGCGTTCAGCCTGCTCAGCAGCGGTTTCAAGGTGCTCGCCGAAGGCTTCAGCTTCTTCCTCATCGCCGGGCAAGCGGCGTTCCGCCTGTCCACCGGATTCTCCCTGGCGCTGGTGGGCGCCGGTTACCTGATGGGCATTACCGCCGGTATCGCTATCCTCATCGGCGTGGTCATCGCCTGGGGCGTGGCCGTGCCGCTGTTGTCGATGAACAGCGTGCTGGCCGCCGGGCAGACCCTGCCGGAACTGGCCAACAAACTGTGGAGCAGCCAGGTGCGCTTCCTCGGCGCCGGCACCATCGGCATCGCCGCGCTGTGGACCCTGGCTACCCTGTTCAAACCCATGGTGCAGGGTGTCTGGTCGTCCCTCAGTGCCGTGCGTGGACGCGGTGAAGTGAGCGACCTGCGCACCGAACAGGACCTCTCGGCGAAGTGGATCGTTGCCATTGCCGGTGTGCTGTTGCTGGCGCTGTTCGTGGTGTTTTCCTACTTCCTCGGCGAGGCTGCGCCGGACCTCAAGGGCTTCGGCTTCTGGGGCCTGGTGACGGTCTGCGTGATCTTCGCCTTCTTCTTCGGCTTCCTGATCGCCGCCGCCTGCGGCTACATGGCCGGCCTGGTGGGCTCGTCGAGCAGCCCGATCTCCGGCATCGGCATCATCGCGGTGATCCTCGTGTCGCTGCTGATCCTCGGCGTCGGCTCGCTGGAAACCGGCTTCCTCGACCAACAGGGCGGCAAGCTGGCCATCGCCCTGGCGCTGTTCACCACCTCGGTGGTGATCGCCATCGCGGCGATTTCCAACGACAACCTGCAGGACCTCAAGACCGGCTACCTGGTCGGCGCGACCCCGTGGCGCCAGCAGGTGGCGCTGATCGTCGGCTGCCTGGTGGGCGCCCTGGTGATCCCGCCGGTGCTGGAACTGCTGTTCAATGCCTACGGCTTCACCGGCGCCCTGCCGCGCGAGGGCATGGACCCGAACGCCGCGCTGGCCGCACCGCAGGCGACGCTGATGACGGCGATTGCCAGCGGGATTTTCCACAACGCGCTGAACTGGAACATGATCCTCATCGGCGTGGCGCTGGGCATCGCACTGATCCTGGTGGACGTGCTGCTGCGCCGCACCGGCAAGGCCAGCCTGCCGGTGCTCGCCGTCGGCCTGGGCATCTACCTGCCGCCGACCATCGGCATGACCCTGGTGGTCGGCGCGGTCATCGGCTGGTTGCTGGAAACCGCCCTGGCCAAACGCGCGGCGGCGGCCGGCCAGGATGTGGAGAAATTCTCCGATGAGCCCAAGCGCCGCGGCGTATTGCTGGCTTCGGGGCTGATCGTCGGCGAGAGCCTGATGGGCATCCTGCTTGCCGGCATCATCGGCACCACCGGTTCTGCCACGCCGCTGGCACTGGTCGGCGACTCCTTCGAGGACACCGCGCAGTGGCTGGGCCTGGTGGTCTTCGTGGCGATCTGCGTGCTGTTCTACCGCAAGGTGCTGAGCGGCGTTCGCGGCTGATCCTTCGCCGCGATACGAGAAAGGCGCCTGCGGGCGCCTTTTTCGTTGTCGGAGCTTTCGGTTGTTCGTCGCCGGACGGTATCTCGCTTTTTCCAGTGATATATGATTCCGATATCAGATTTCGGAGGCTCTCATGCGCACCCTGGTGGATATCCCCGTCGAATACCTGGAACGCCTGAACGACATCAGCGAACGCCAGCAGCAGTCCCGCGCCTCGGTCATCCGCGAGGCCATCGCCGAATACCTGGTCAACCATGCGCAGGCGGACGCCGACGCCGCTTTCGGCCTGTGGCAGGAAAATCCGGTGGACGGCCTGGCGTATCAGGAGAAGGTGCGCGAGGAATGGTGAAGGTCCTGTTCGACACCAATATCCTCATCGATTACCTCAACGGCCATGTGCAGGCGCGCGATGAGCTGGCGCTCTACAGTGACCGGGCCATCAGCATCATCACCTGGATGGAGGTGCTGATCGGCGCCACGCCTGCGACCGAAACCGCCACGCGTGCCTTTCTCTCCAGCTTCGCCCTGCTGGCGCTGGACGAACGCATTGCCCAGCGCGCCGTGGAGGTGCGTCAGCGTCTGAAGGTGAAATTGCCGGACGCGATCATCAAGGCATCGGCGGAGGTCGAGGGGCGTCTGCTGGTGACGCGCAACGTGAAGGATTTCGACCAGCGCGAGCCGGGTGTGCGGTTGCCTTACCGGCTTTGAGGCCGATGCCCCTGTAGGAGCGAGCAAGCTCGCTCCTACAGGGGCATGCCGTGCGTAGGAGCGGACTCCGTCCGCGATTGGCTTCGCCGCTACGCCAGAGCATCGCGGATGAATCCGCTCCTACGAGAGCATGTCGGACTCAACGCACCAAGTGCAGGAACTGCAGGTGCCGCTCGTACTGGTCGAGCATGTCGTTGATGATCTGCTCCTTGCTGTAGCCCATCAGGTCGTAGTCCTGGCTGCCTTCGGAGAGGTGAACCTCGGCGCGGAAGTAGCGGCGGTTCTTCAGGTGCAGGCCGCCCATGCCGGCGCGAGCGAAGGAGGGGGTGAAGTAGCCGCGCATCGACACCTGATAGAGGAACGGATGCTGCGCGCCGTGGCCGATCTCCAGGCCGATTTCCAGGTTGCCCAGGTCCAGGTCCGAATCCACCTGCAGGCCTTTCTCGCGGAACACTTCGGAGACCTCGGCGATCGCCGGGCTGACCACGTCGACCATGAAGCGGTACACCTCGTCGCGCGTGGGGAAGTGCACCGCCTGGGAGATGCGCCGTTTCCAGCCGCCGGGCTTGGCCGAGGGCGGCGGTGCCAGGGAATGGGTGCGCGCGCGCTGGCGCTGGGATTCGAGGTAGAAGGCCTTGTGCAGGCCCCACATCATCAGCAGCAGGATCAGCGAGAAGGGCAGCGAGGTGAGCACCACCGCTGATTTCAGCGCATCGATGCTGCCGGCGAACAGCAGGCCGCCGGTGACCAGCGCGGTGGCCACGCCCCAGAACACCCGCAGCCATTTCGGGCCGTCATCGTCGGCGCTGCCGCCGTGGGCGGAGAGGGTGGAGAGCACCACGGTGCCCGAGTCCGCCGAGGTGACGAAGAACACGAAACTGACCAGCACCGTCACCGCGATCACCATGCGGCTGGCCGGGTAGTTCTGCAGTATCTGGTAGAGCGCCATGGACGGATCGGCGATGGCCACCCGCCCCAGTTCGCTGAAGCCGTGGTTGAGCACCTGATCGAGGGCGCTGTTGCCGAAGATCGACATCCACGCCAGGGTGAACCCCAGCGGGATGAACAGCACGCCGAAGACGAATTCGCGGATCGTCCGCCCGCGCGAGATGCGCGCGATGAACAGGCCGACGAAGGGCGCCCAGGCGATCCACCAGGCCCAGTAGAACACCGTCCAGCCACCCAGCCAGTCGCTGCCGTCCTTGCCGTAGGCATAGAGGTCGAAGCTCTTGGTCGGCAGGGCGCCGAGGTAGTCGCCGATGTTCTGCACCAGGGTGTTGAGCAGGTGCTGGGTGGGGCCGGCGAACAGCACGAAGAGCAGCAGCGCGCAGGCCAGCAGCATGTTGATGTCCGACAGCAGACGGATGCCCTTGTCGACGCCGGAGATGGCGACCAGGATGGCCGCGCCCATCATCAGCGCGATCAGGGTCATCTGCACCGGGTGGCTGTGGGCGATGCCGAAGAGGAAGTCCAGGCCGGCGTTGAGCTGCAGTACGCCGAAGCCCATGTCCGCGCCCAGGCCGAACACCGTGGCAATGATGCTGAAGCAGTCCACGGTGTAGCCGATGGGGCCGTTGATGCGCTTGCCGATCAGCGGGTAGAGCGCCGAGCGCAGCGCCAACGGCAGGTTGTGGCGGTAGGCGAAGTAGGCCAGCGCCATCGCCACCAGGGCGAACACGCCCCAGCCGTGCAGGCCCCAGTGCAGGAACAGCAGCTGCATGGCCTGGCGCGCCGCTTCCGGAGTGCCGGCCTCGCCTTGCGGCGGCTGGGCGAAGTGGGTCAGCGGCTCGGAGACGCAGAAGAAGAACAGAGTAATGCTGATGCCGGCGGCGAACAGCATGCCGGCCCAGGACAGGTAGCTGAATTCCGGCTCGTCGTGGTCGGCACCGAGCTTGATCTTTCCATAGCCGGAAAGCGCGGTGACCACCACGAAGATCAGGTACAGCGTCATCGCCAGCAGGTAGTACCAGCCGACGGTGTCGGCGGCCCAGGACTGCGCGGCGAGCAGCCATTCACCGGCCTGTTGCGGCTGGCTGATGACAAGGATCGCGAAAAACAGGATCAGCGCGGCCGCACCGTAGAAGACCGGTGGGTTCATGCGCATGGTGGGAGCGGGCGTTACGGACGGGGGCGATTGTGCAGCGGACAAAACGGGCGGGGTTCCTCGATTTTTCTTGAACAAGCATTCAATGAAAACACGGGAAGGCCCTGGAAAGCCAATCGGCGGGACCGATGGTCCCGCCGCCGGCCCTGTGCAAGGGCCGAGCGGAGCGGGTACTGCTTACTTGCGGCGGTTCTTTTTCGCCTCACGGATCTCACGGCGTTCCGGGTCGGCCTTGGCAGGCGCGGTCAGGAAGGCGGTGGCGGCGAAGAAGTTAGCAAGAGCGGCGAAGCTGGTCACGATAGTCTCCAATGGCGTCGGGGAAATTGGGTCCCGACTGCCTGATAGCCATTTTCCCTGAAGATTGTGACGAAAAGAAGTGAATGGTCTTGATGTGAGGTATTGAGCCGGTCGATGAGACTGCTTTCATATTGATATGCGGTGATTAGTCCTGTTTTTGACTCTTTGCTCAGGTTTCCCTCCTGCCGCCCTGCGAGTCGGCGAGGCCTTTCACTGCGACCATTCGTCGCCTGAGGTGAAACGGTTCAGCGTAGCGCGTGGCTTTCACGCGATAAACGGCTGTCAGCGGCGTGAAACAGGTCCTCGCATAGCACAATTGGCGAACTAGAGCGGGTTCAAGTCCTGAAACTTGAACGGGTGTGCAGTTTTTCGTGAAAAACTTGTAAATCGTCTATGGCGATTGACTCGCCTATTCCGTTAGTCTCCCCCGGCAGGACAAAAAACCACCAACAGGGAGCATCTCGAGATGGAC
Source organism: Pseudomonas nitroreducens (assembly GCF_014204515.1). Classification (GTDB taxonomy): domain Bacteria; phylum Pseudomonadota; class Gammaproteobacteria; order Pseudomonadales; family Pseudomonadaceae; genus Pseudomonas; species Pseudomonas nitritireducens_A. Next base: position 56,937 of record NZ_JACHLI010000016.1, read on the forward strand.
TTCAAACGCATCGCCATTGCCACTGCACTCTTCGCATCGCTCGCCGGCTGCCAGACCATGACCACCAACCAGGCCATCGTTCCGCTGCAAGCCGCTACCGCCCAGATGATCGGCCTGGCTTCCTCCGACGAGCTGGTCGTCAGCGACGTGAAAGCCGGTCAGCCGGACGCCCTGGGTGGCCAGGAACTCTCCTACGTCGCCACCACCACCAAGGGCCGCATCTTCAACTGCACCTCGCGCATGATGCCGGGCCTGCTGACCGATCCGGCCAAGCTGACCAACCCGTCGTGCACCCCGGTGGTCGCTCACTCGAACACCGCCACCAAGTAACACCCCAGTTGCATGCTGTCGCCCGTGCGCGGCCCTTCGGGTCGCGCTGGCGACTACAGCGCGGCGTCAGCCGCGCTCGTGCTCCAGGCGTTGCAGCAGCGCCCGCAGCTGCGCTTCGACGCCGGGCTGGTGCGCCAGTCGCTCCAGCGCTTCGACGCTCACTTCCGCTACGCCGCCTGCACCCGCCAAGCCGCCTGACCCCGCTACGCCGCCAGAAAAATTCAGGTGCTCCGGGCGAATCTCCTCGTCCGGACTGACCAGCAGGGCGAAGTGGATGACGTTCTCCAGCTCGCGGATATTCCCCGGCCACGAATAGCCTTCCAGGGCGCGCTGGGTGTCGCTGGCGATCTGCGGCACCGGCAGTTCCAGGCGTTGTGCATGCACGCCGAGGAAGTATTCGGCCAGCGGCTGGATATCGCCGATGCGTTCGCGCAGCGGTGGCAGCGTGAGGTTGCCGTCGTGCAGGTACTGCTGCAGCCCTTCGAGGAATTTCCCGGCTTTCACCGCCTGGCCCAGGTCGATGCTGGTGGCCGCGACCAGCCGTACGTCCACCGGCACCGGCTCGCGGGCGCCGACGCGCAGCACTTCGCGCTCCTGCAGCACGCGCAGCAGTTTCTGTTGCAGCGACAGCGGCAGGTCGGCGATCTCGTCCAGGTACAAGGTGCCGCCATTGGCCGAACCGAACCAACCGGCGCGGCTGCCCACCGGGCCGTTGTGTGCGCCCGGCGCGTAGCCGAACAGTTCGGCGTCGGCGTAGTTGCGGCTCAGCGCGCTGCAGCTCACCGCGACGAACAGGCCGGGGCGTTCGCTGGCGCGGTGGATGTGGCGGGCCAGCAGCTCCTTGCCGGTGCCGGTCTCGCCGTGGATCAGCACCGGCTGCGGCAACGGCGCCAGGCGCTCCACCTCGTCGCGCACGGCGTGGGAGCGCGGGTCGAAGAACACCAGCGCCTTGGCGCGGATGCTCAGCGGGCTCTTGTCGGCGTCGGGGAAGGTCAGCAGCGGTAGCGGCGCGTGGGGTGCGTTCATGGGGAATCTCCTTCTGCTCTTACAGCGCGTCCAGCGCCTGCAGGAAGTCGCGGACGATGTCCTCGCTGTCCTCGATGCCCACCGACACACGGATGGTGCCGTCGTGGATGTCCAGCGCGGTCAGGGCCTCGGCGGACAGCGCGCGGTGCGAGGTCTTGCCGGGGTGGGTGATGCTGCTGGCGACACCGGCCAGCGACGGGGCGAACTCGGCCAGTTGCAGCGCGCCGATCAGCGTGTCGACCTGGTCCAGGCCGCCCTTCAGGGTGAAGCTCAACATGCCCGAATGGCCCTTGCGGAACAGCCGCTGCGCCAGCTCGAAGTCCGGGTGCGAGGGCAGGCCGGGGTAGAACACGCGGGCCACCTGCGGATGCGCTTCGAGGGCTTCGGCCAGCGCCTGGGCGTTCTGCGAATGGGCCTTCATGCGCAGGGCCAGGGTCTTGGCGCCGCGGAAATTCAGCCAGCTCTCGAAGGGGCTGGCGCTGCCGCCGGCGTTGATCTGGAAGCGTCGCGCGGCGGCGATCCACTGCGCGTCACCCACCAGCGCGCCGCCCATGGCATCGCTGTGGCCGTTGAGGTACTTGGTGGTGCTGTGGATCACCAGGTCGGCGCCATCGCGCAACGGTTGGTAGAGCACCGGCGAGAGGAAGGTGTTGTCCACCAGCAGCTTGAGGCCGTGGCGGTGCGCGAGGTCGGCCAGCGCCGGAACGTTGCTGATGCGCACCAGCGGGTTGGAGGCGGTCTCGGTGTAGATCAGCCTGGTGCTCGGGGTGATCGCCGCTTCCACCGCTGCCAGGTCGTTGAGGTCGAGCAGGCTGGAGGCGATGCCGAAGCGCGCCAGTTCCTTCTCGATCAGGCTCTGGGTGGTGCCGTACAGCTCGCGGCTGGCGATCAGGTGGTCACCGGCGCCGAGCACGCCCAGCAATGCTGCGGAAATGGCCGCCATGCCGGAGGCGGAGAACAGCGCGTCCTGGCCGCCTTCCAGTTCCCGCAGCAGCTCTTCCACGGCACTGTGGTTGGGGTTGCCGATGCGCGTGTACATGTAGTTGTCGGGGTTGCCGGCGAGGAAGTCGTCGACCTGCTCCAGGGAGTCGTAGACGAACACCGAGCTCTGGTAGATCGGCTGGCTCTTGGCGCGGGTGACCATGCGCCGGTCGGCGTCGTGGCCGGCGTGCACGGCGCGGGTGGAGGGGCCTTTGGCGTGGTCGCTCATGGCGTGGACCTCGGAAAGAAAAACGCCGGTGGAACCTGCCCACCGGCGTCGAAGCGGGTGCGCACGAGGCGCGCCCAGCGTGGGAGTCGTTGCGCCCGGCGGCGTGCCGGGCGACGGATCAGAAGGCCGGCACCACGGCGCCGTTGTACTTCTTCTCGATGAAGGCTTTGACTTCCGGGCTGGTCAGGGCGGCGGAGAGCTTCTTCAGCGCATCGCTGTCCTTGTTGTCCGGGCGCGCCACCAGGTAGTTCACGTAGGGCGAGTTGCGGTCTTCGAGGATCAGCGCGTCCTTCACCGGGTTGAGCTTGGCTTCCAGCGCGTAGTTGGTGTTGATCAGGTCCAGGTCGACCTGGTCCAGCACGCGCGGCAGCAGGGCCGATTCCAGCTCCTTGAACTTCAGGTGCTTGGGGTTCTCGGCGATGTCTTTCGGGGTGGCCAGGGCGTTGCTCGGGTCTTTCAGCTTGATCACACCGGCCTTCTGCAGCAGAAGCAGGGCGCGGCCGCTGTTGCTGCCTTCGTTGGGGATGGCGACGGTGGCGCCGTCAGGCAGCTGGTCGATGGACTTGTACTTCTTCGAATAGCCGCCGAAGGGCTCGACGTGCACGCCGGTCACGGTGACCAGGTTGGTGCCCTTGCCGGCGTTGAAGTTGTCCAGGTACGGCTTGGTCTGGAAGTAGTTGGCGTCCAGGCGCTTCTCGGCGACCTGCACGTTGGGCTGTACGTAGTCGGTGAAGACCTTGATCTCCAGGTCCACGCCTTCCTTGGCCAGGGTCGGCTTGATCAGCTCGAGGATCTCGGCGTGGGGGATCGGGGTGGCGGCGACGACCAGCTTCTCGTTGGCGAAGGCGGAAGTGCTGAAGGCAGCGGCGAGGGCGGTCAGAAGCAGCAGCTTTTTCATTGCGATGTCCTTGTGGGGCAGGTGACCGCTGGCGTCCGGGCCGGCCGGGATGTGGCCTTCGTACGGGCGGTGGAGTCTTTTTCCGCAGCTCACTCGGCGGCGGTTGAGGCGAAACTTACCCGGTCTTTTTATTCCAATAAAATATTAATTTTTCATTTTCATATTCGATTTTGTTCATACAGCAGGCTCGCCCCGGCCTGAGACAAGCTGTCGCGCGACACCCCGTCGCGCGGCAACCCACCACTGCTGCCCGCGCACCGGGCGCGCGTAAGATCGATGCAGTTTCTTGAGCGGCGTCAATGCGGATGGTGGTCCATTCTGATTGAGCGGCGAAAAGAACCCGAACCGACAGCAGATCGGTGGCTCGAAACTGAAGTCTTAGAGCAAACAGCCATCACGCAAGAACGCCCTGCGCATGCGCAAGGTACGGTGCCCGACCCTTCCGTGGGGTTGGCGTCAGCCTGAAGAGGAATCGTCATGTTCGGATTAGAGGCGCTCGACCTGGCCCGGATCCAGTTCGCCTTTACCGTGTCCTTCCACATCATCTTCCCTGCCATCACCATCGGCCTCGCCAGCTACCTGGCGGTGCTCGAAGGCCTGTGGCTGAAGACCCACGAGGAGGTCTACCGCGACCTCTATCACTTCTGGTCGAAGATCTTCGCCGTCAACTTCGGCATGGGCGTGGTCTCCGGCCTGGTCATGGCCTACCAGTTCGGCACCAACTGGAGCGCCTTCTCGGCTTTTGCCGGGAGCGTCACCGGCCCGCTGCTGACCTATGAAGTGCTCACGGCGTTCTTCCTGGAAGCCGGCTTCCTCGGCGTCATGCTCTTCGGCTGGCACCGCGTCGGCCCGGGCCTGCACTTCTTCGCCACGGTGATGGTGGCCATCGGCACGCTGATCTCCACCTTCTGGATCCTCGCTTCCAACAGCTGGATGCAGACCCCGCAGGGCCACGAGATCGTCAACGGCATCGTGGTGCCGGTGGACTGGGTCGCGATCATCTTCAACCCGTCCTTCCCCTATCGCCTGCTGCACATGGCGATCGCCTCGTTCGTCGCCACCGCCTTCTTCGTCGGCGCCTCGGCGGCCTGGCACCTGCTGCGCGGCCGCGACAACCCGGCGATCCGCAAGATGCTCTCGATGGCCATGTGGATGGCGCTGATCGTCGCGCCGATCCAGGCCATGGTCGGTGACGCCCACGGCTTGAACACCCTCAAGCACCAGCCGGCGAAGATCGCCGCCATCGAAGGCCACTGGGACAACAGCGAAGGCGGCCCGACGCCGCTGATCCTGGTCGGCTGGCCGGACATGGAGCGCGAGGAAACCCGCTTCAAGATCGAGATTCCGGTGCTCGGCAGCCTGATCCTGAACCACAGCCTGAGCGAACCGATCCCGGCGCTGAAGGACTTCCCGAAAGCCGACCGGCCCAACTCCACCATCATCTTCTGGTCGTTCCGCATCATGGTCGGCCTGGGGCTGCTGATGATCCTGGTTGGCCTGTGGAGTGTCTGGCTGCGTTGGCGCAAGCGGCTGTTCGAGAACCGCGCGTTCCTGCATCTGGTGCTGTGGATGGGGCCGTCCGGCCTGATCGCGATCCTCGCCGGCTGGTTCACCACCGAGATCGGTCGCCAGCCCTGGGTCGTCTACGGGCTGATGCGCACCAGCGATGCGGTGTCCAACCACAGCGTCACGCAGATGAGCCTGACCCTGGTGATGTTCGTGCTGGTGTACTTCACCCTGTTCGGCGTGGGCATCGGCTACATGATGCGCCTGGTGCGCAAGGGCCCGGTCACCCACGAAGGCCGCGATGTCGCCCACGGTGGCGCGGGCCAGAAACGCACGGCGGCGCGTCCGCTGTCCGCCGCCGAGGAGAACTTCGACGACGATGACACCGCCAGCCCGGCAGGGAGGAACTGAGCCATGGGAATCGATCTTCCGTTGATCTGGGCGATCATCATCATTTTCGGGATCATGATGTACGTGGTCATGGACGGCTTCGACCTGGGGATCGGCATGCTCTATCCGTTCTTCCAGGACGAGGGCGACCGTGACGTGATGATGAACACCGTGGCGCCGGTCTGGGACGGCAACGAGACCTGGCTGGTACTGGGCGGCGCTGCGCTGTTCGGTGCCTTCCCGGTGGCCTACTCGGCCGTGCTCTCGGCGCTCTACCTGCCGCTGATCCTGATGCTCGTCGGGTTGATCTTCCGCGGCGTGGCCTTCGAGTTCCGCTTCAAGGCGCGGGCCAACAAGCGTCACCTGTGGGACAAGTCGTTCATCGTTGGTTCGCTGGTGGCGACCTTCTTCCAGGGCGTCGCGCTGGGCGCCTTCATCGAGGGCATCCCGGTGGAGAACCGCGCCTTCGCCGGCGGTGCGCTGGACTGGCTGGCGCCGTTCCCGCTGTTCTGCGGCCTCGGCCTGGTGGTTGCCTACAGCCTGCTGGGCTGCACCTGGCTGATCATGAAGACCGAAGGCAAGCTGCAGGAGCGCATGCACGACCTGGCGCGCCCGCTGGCGCTGGTGCTGCTGGCGGTGATCGGCGTGGTCAGCCTGTGGACGCCACTGGCCCACGGCGAGATCGCCCAGCGCTGGTTCAGCCTGCCGAACCTGTTCTGGTTCCTGCCGGTGCCGCTGCTGGTGTTGCTGACCTTCTACGGCCTGCTGCGCTCGGTGGCGCGCAATGACCACGTGAAGCCATTCCTGCTCACCCTGGCGCTGATCTTCCTCGGCTACAGCGGGCTGGGCATCAGCCTGTGGCCGAACATCATCCCGCCGTCGATGTCGATCTGGGACGCCGCGGCGCCGCCGCAGAGCCTGGGCTTCATGCTGGTGGGCGCGCTGTTCATCATCCCCTTCATCCTCGTCTACACCGCGTGGAGCTACTACGTGTTCCGCGGCAAGGTGAAGCACGGCGACGGCTACCACTAGAGGTGCGCGCAATGACCCATGAAGAACAGGAGACGGCACCGCTGCACAAGCGACTGGGCTGGCTGGTGCTGATCTGGGTGCTGAGTGTCGCCGGCCTGGGCGTGGCGGCCTGGCTGATGCGTCTGTTCATGAGTGCGGCGGGGTTGGGCACGCCGCACTAGTCCGCGCCTGCAACGATCCCATCCGGGCGCCGTCCCCCGGCGTCCGTTCCCACATCCCTCACTGGTGCTTCCAGCGGGGGATTTTTTTTGCGCGAGGATCGGAGGTGGCTCCACGTAGGAGCGGATTTATCCGCGAATCCGGCCGCCAGGCCGGCCATTGCGGTGTACACCGCTATCGCGGTGATCGCGGAGAAACTCCGCTCCTACAGGGGCCCCCGCTGGCAGATTTCGTGAGCGGGAGTGGAGGGTTTTTCGTAGGAGCGAGCTTGCTCGCGAACCGCCCAGCGCCGGAGTAGCCGGTGAGGCCCGTAGGATGGGTGGAGCTTGCGATACCCATCAGCGGTTTCGCGCATCAATCGATGGGTATCGCTTCGCTCCACGCCATCCTACGGTAGTGGCATCCGGTGACTGAAGGAGCGGACTCGGTTCGCGATCAGCTGTGGTAGGAATCAGTGCAACTTGTCGCGCTTGGCCAGGGTGGGGAACAGCTTCATCCACACCCCGGTAACCACCAGGGTGCCGACGCCACCCAGCACCACCGCCGGCACGGTGCCGAGCCAGTGGGCGGTGAGGCCGGATTCGAACTCGCCCAGCTGGTTCGAGGCGCCGATGAACAGGCCGTTCACCGCGCTGACCCGGCCGCGCATTTCGTCCGGGGTTTCCAGCTGCACGAAGGCGCCGCGGATGACCATGCTGATCATGTCCGCCGCGCCCAGCACCACCAGCACTGCCAGGGAGAACCAGAACGAAGTCGAGAGGCCGAAGGCGATGGTGGTGACGCCGAAGATCCCCACGGCGGCGAACATGATCCGCCCGACGTTGCGCTCGATGGGGAAGCGCGCCAGCCAGAACGACATCAGCAGCGCGCCCACCGCCGGCGCCGAGCGCAGCAGGCCCAGGCCCCAGGGACCGGTGAGCAGGATGTCCTTGGCGAACACCGGCAGCAGCGCGGTGGCGCCGCCCAGCAGCACGGCGAACAGGTCCAGCGAGATGGCGCCGAAGATGTCCGGGCGGCTGCGGATGAAGCGAATGCCCGCCAGCAGCGATTCCAGCGTGGCCTTGCCCTGGGCGGCTGGCGCCTGGCGCGAGGGCAGGGTAAGCACCAGGGCGCAGGCGATGAAATACAGCACCGCAGTGGGTGTGTAGACCCAGAAGGCGCCGAAGGCATAGAGGAAGCCGCCGAAGGCCGGCGCCGCGATGGTCGCCGCCTGCATTGCCGAGGCGGAAGCTGCCACCGCGCGGGGGAACAGCGCGGTGGGCACGATGTTCGGCAGCAGCGCCTGGGTGGTGGGCATCTCGAAGGCCCGCGCGGTGCCCAGCAGGAAGGCCATCACGAAGATCATCTCGCGGGTCACGTTGTCGGTGCTGGCGCCCACCACCAGCGCCACGGCGATCAGGCCCTGGGCGACCTGGCAGAGCGAGGCGATGCGCCGGCGGTCGTAGCGATCGGCGACGTGGCCGGTGTGCAGCATGAACAGCACGCGCGGGGTGAACTCCACCAATCCCACCAGGCCGAGGTCGAGCACGTTGTGGGTCAGCTCGTAGATGTGCCAGCCGATGGCCACGGTGATCATCTGGAACGCGCTGGCGGTACAGACGCGGGCCAGCCAGAAGGCGAGGAAGGGGCGGTGACGCAGCAGTGACGTGGCTTCGGCGGTCATGGGCGGGACTTTGTTAGGAGGCTAAGCAAGGGCTGGCCAGCGTAGCACGGTGTAACACTTTTCCGCTTGTCGTCGGTGCAATCCGCTATTGGCGAATAGTCTCGATGGGTCGACTAAAATTTGCATCACCGCGACAAGCCGCCCGATTGACTTTGCTTCGCGCCATCGAGGTGCGTTAAAGTTGACAGAAGAGTCAGGTTTTTCTGCAGGATCCTTCCCCCGGCGCCATCCCCGAGACGCCCGCGATTGTGCGGCCTCCGAACTCTCTCCAGCACAGCCAAAAACGACATGGGCGGGCCTTCACCGTCCAGAGGATGAACCATGTCCAACCGTGATATTTCCCGGCGCGCCTTCCTGCAAGGCGGGCTGATTGCCGGTGTCAGCGTGACCATGGCGCCGCTCGGCAGCCGGGCCTTCGCTGCCCTGATGGAAAACGCCGTCACCGTCTCGCCCCAGCAGTGGATGGGCCATGACGGCAAGGCGCGCTTCCGTAACGACGCGCTGTCCAAGGTCTGCGGCAACAAGGTGTTCGCCCGCGACATCCGCTCCAAGGACATGCCCGGCTGGCCGCAGCAGCAGGGCCACGCCATGCTGCTGAAGATCACCAAGGCCGACCGCCTGTTCGCTGGCATCGACCTGTCCTGGCTGGGCGCCGAGCTGCAGCCGGACCGCATCGTCACCGCCGAGGACCTGAAGAAGGACGGCATCGCCTGGCCCGAAGCCCATTCGCCGGACCCGCTGCTGCCGGTCGGCCAGGTACCGATGTTCATCGGCCATCCGGTGGCGATCCTGATCTGGAAGGATTTCGAGCGCTATCGCCAGGCCAAGCTCAAGCTGAAGTTCAACGACAAGGCCATCCGCTACGGCGCCCAGGCGCCGCTGTACCAGCGTGACCCCTACGGCAGCTTCCGTTTCGTGCGCGTGGGCGGCAAGACGCCGTTCGATGACGACGAGTTCTCCAGCCTGAAGGACTCGATGCTCTTCCCCACCATCCTCAACCGCAAGCCGGTGTGGACGGCGGAACCCAAGCTGCACGGCGACCTGACCGAGCAGGGCCTGTTCTACGCCCAGCAGATCAAGCAGCAGATCGACAACCCGCCGGAAAACTGGCTGGTCTTCGAGCAGCGCTACAAGACCCCGTCCATCGAGCCGGCGGCGCTGGAGCCGGACAACGGCAACGGCTGGTACGACGCCAGCACCGGCAGCCTGCACTTCGTGGTCGCCACCCAGTGCCCGTTCGAAGTGGCCAGTGAATGCGTGCACATGATCAAGCCGTCGCGCTTCGCGCTGAACAAGCTGAACATGCACCCCGGCTACACCGTGGGTTACGGCTCCAAGGACAACAACATCTTCGTCTTCTACGCCGCGGTCGCCGCGCTGTATGGCGAAGGTGTACCGGTGCGCCTGGCCAATGACCGCTACGAGCAGTTCCAGAGCGGCATCAAGCGCCACCCGTTCGACATCCGCTACCAGCTGGCGGTGGACAAGAACGACCTGAGTTTCAAGATCTTCCGCGCCGACATGAACGTCGACGGCGGCGGCCGCATCAACTACAGCCCCTCGGTAGCGGCGGTGGGTGCCACGGCGGCGCAGTCGATCTACTACATGCCGCAGAACGACCTGTCGGTGACCGCCTACCATTCGCGCGGTGTCGAAGCCGGCTCGATGCGTGGCTACGGCACGCTGCAGAGCATGGCGGCCACCGAGATGATGGTGGACGAAGTCGCCAACATCCTCGGTGTCGACGCCATCGAGCTGCGCCGCGTCAACGCCATGAAATCGGGCATGAAGAACACCCAGGGCGCCGTGCCCGCCGGTGCGCTGCGCCTGCATGAAATCCTCGACAAGGCCGCCGTCCACGACTGGTGGAAGAACCGCGACGCACGCAAGAAGGAAATGGACGCCAAGGACCCGGACCACTGGTACGGCGTCGGCTTCGCCATTACCCAGAAGGACTTCGGTACCGGTTCCGAATCGCCCATGGCCCACGTCGAATTCGACGCCGACGGCCGCGTGTTCCTGCGCCACATCGGCACCGAGCTGGGCACTGGCATGTCCACTTCCCAGGCCTTCGTGGTCGGTGACTTCCTCGGCCGCCCGGCGGACGAAGTGCGCACCGCCGAGACCGAGTGGCCGGAGCTGCAACTGATCACCAGCGGCAACCCGTATGTGGTCAGCCAGGCCGAGCAGGACGCCGCGCTGCGCAATCCGCGCTGGGTCGCCAAGCTGGCCTCGCCGTCGTCGGCGACCAACTCGGCCTACTACTTCAGCCACGCCACCCGCGAAGCCTCGCGCGTGCTGTTCAACCACGGCCTGTGGCCGGCGGCGCTGCACCTCTGGGGCAAGGGCCCGTTCGGTGGTTCGGCCAACCCGCTGGTGGTGCGTCGCGAAGATGCCCACTGGGTCGACGGCAAGCTGACCGCCAACGGCCTGGAGCCGCTGGACTTCGTGCAACTGGCCAGGACCGCCCACGAGCTGGGCCTGGTCACCGGTGCCAGCGTCCACGGCTTCAACCGCTGGAGCTGGGCGGAAGCCGACTTCGTCATCGACGGCGTGCGCGAGCGCCTGCCACTCGACGCGCTGGCGGTGAAGTACGGCGATGGCGCGCCGGGCGCGAAGAAGGCGCAGATGAACAGCGCCGGCTTCCACCTGCTGGATCGCCAGAACACGGGCTATCCGTCGCCGCAGCTGAACAACGCCATGGTCACCTACTACAGCCCGGTGGCGACCATCGTCGAGTTGAAGGTGAACAAGGGCAACGGCGACGTCACCGTGCTCAACCACCACAGCTGGATCGAGTGTGGCCGCGTGCTGGTGCCCGAACTGGTCAAGGGCCAGCTCGAAGGCGGTGTCGCCATGGGCATCGGCCATGCGCTGCTGGAAGACATGCCGCTGTATGAGGGGGGCCCGGGTGAGGGCGACTGGAACTTCAACCGCTACCGTCTCCCGAAGGCGAAGGACGTGGCGGTCTGGCAGCAGAGCTCGGAAATCCTTCCGCCGCTCTCGCCCAGCGATCCGTCCAAGGGCATCGCCGAAGTGGTAATGATCCCGGTGGTCGGCGCCATCGGCAACGCCGTGGCCCACGCCATCGGCAAGCGTGTCCGCGACCTGCCCATCACCCCCGCTCGCATCAAGGAGGCCCTCAATGGCTAACCGTCCGCTCAACCTGACCATCAATGGTCAAACCGTCGGTCCGGTCGAGGTTCCCGAGGACCTGCCGATGATCGACTACCTGCACGAGTACCAGAACCTCACCGGTTCGCGCCTGGGCTGCGGCCAGGGCATCTGCCATGCCTGCGTGGTGATCGTCGACAACCCCGACGGCACCAGCGAGGAAGTGCGCACCTGCATCACCGGCGCGCACTACTTCGAAGGCAAGAAGGTGCGCACCATCGAGGGCCACGCCAAGCGTGAGGAAGACGGTTCGGTGAAGGAACTGAACCCGATCCAGCAGAAGTTCGTCGACCGCTTCGCCTTCCAGTGCAGCTACTGCGCGCCGGGCTTCGTCAACGCCGCCACGGTGCTGGTGGAGAAGGCCCAGCGCCAGCCGCTGAAGAAGAGCGAGCTGGAATCGACCATCGAGGCGAGCCTCGGCCACCACATCTGTCGCTGCACCGGGTACGTGCGTTACTACGACGCCACCCGTGAAGTGCTGACCGATCTCGGCCTGGTCAGGGAGGGCTAAGCATGCAGCGCATTCTTTCCGGCCTCGCGCTGGCTGTCGGTCTCGGCCTGGCGCTCAGCGCACAAGCCTCTGACCAGGAGCTGATCAAGCGCGGCGAGTACGTCTCCCGGGCCGCCGACTGCATGGCCTGCCACACCGCCGAGGGCGGCGCGCCGTTTGCCGGCGGCCTGCCGATCCACTCGCCGTTCGGCACCATCTACGGCAGCAACATCACCCCGGACAAGGACTTCGGCATCGGCAACTACAGCGCCGACGAGTTCTTCGCCGCCCTCACCGAGGGCAAGCGCAAGGACGGCGCCAACCTCTACCCGGCCATGCCCTACACCTCGTACCACCTCATCAAGCGCGAGGACAGCGATGCCCTCTACGCCTACCTGATGAACCAGACGCCGGTGCACCGCGCCGCTCCGGAAACCAGCCTGAGCTTCCCGTTCAACGTGCGCCTGGGCCTGACCGGCTGGAACATGCTCTACGGCAAGAGCGTCCAGCTGGAGAGTGCCGAGGGCAAGAGTGCGGCGTACCAGCGCGGCCAGTACCTGGTGGAAGTGCTCGGCCACTGCGGCGAGTGCCACACCCCACGCAACCAGATCGGCGCCCTGGAGCAGGACAAACGCCTGAGCGGCGGCCTGCTCAATGGCTACAGCGCCCCCAGCCTGTTGGCCCAGGACCTCGCCGAGCGCGGCTGGACCGGCGCCGACCTGACCGGCTTCCTCAAGCACGGCATGAGCCCCCAGGGCAGCATGTTCAACGAGATGTTCCCGGTGATGCACCTGAGTACCCAGCACCTGGGTGACGAGGACCTGGCGGCCATGTCCACCTACCTGCTGGGCGATCAGCCGCCGCAGGCCAAGGTGGTGCAGACGGTTGCTCAGGACCAGCTCAGCGACAGCGCCAGGCGCGGCCGCCAGCAGTACCTCAACGTCTGCGCCGGCTGCCACGGCAACGACGGCGAGGGCAAGCCGCACATCGCCGTGGCCATGCAGGGCAACACCACCCTGCGCCTGGCCGATTCGCGCAACCTGGCCAAGGTCATAGTCGAAGGCATCCGCGAGCAGCAGTTCACCGGTTTCGAGCGCATGCAGCCGATGCCGGGCTTCGCCGACAAGCTCAGTGACGAGCAGCTCACCGACCTCATCAACTACCTGCGCCAGGCCTGGGGTGGCCTGCCGGGCGACATGGGCGTACAACAGGTCGCTCAGCTGAAGGCGGAGTGAGTCGTGCAGCATCTTGATCTGCAAGTCGTCCGGCAGGCGCTCCAATGGTCCAATGCCGGGCAGCGCGTGTGGCTGTGCAGCGTGCTCTTCACCTACGGCTCGGCGCCCCGTGCGCCGGGCTCGCTGCTGGCGGTCAACGCCAGCGGCCAGTGGGTGGGCTCGCTGTCCGGCGGCTGCGTCGAGGATGACTTCCTCGAACGCGTCGCCGAGGGCGAATTCAGTGAGCCGGTGGTCGTCGTGCGCTACGGCGACGGCACCGATACCCGCACGAACATCCGCCTGCCCTGCGGCGGCATTCTCGACGTGCTGGTGGAAAACCTCGCACCCGATTGCGAAGTGCAGGCCCACCTGCGCGAATTGGAATCGGCGCTGCTCGGCCAGCGTCGCCTGCTGCGCGAAGTGAACCTGCAGGACGGCAGCCGCCGCCTGAGCGACGACCACGAGCACGGCCCGCGCGTCGAGCGCGATGAAGCCCGCGTACTGCTGCGCGTCGGTGCTGCGCAACGCCTGCTGCTGGCGGGTTACTCCAGCGTCGCGCATTTCTGCGCCGAGTTCGGCAAGGGCCTGGGCTTCGAGGTGATTCTCTGTGATCCCCGCGAAGAAGCGCTGGACGGCGTGGTGCTGGACGGCATCGAGATCCGCCGTGAACTGCCGTCGATCTTCATCGCCAACGGCGGCTGCCACGCGGACACCGCCGTGGTTGCCCTGACCCACGATCCGAAGATCGACGACTTGGCGATGCTCGAAGCCGTGCGCACCGAAGCCTTCTACATCGGCGTGATGGGCTCGCGCACCACCTCCGACAAGCGCCGCGAACGCCTGCACCGCGTCGGTGGCCTGGGCGAGACCGAGCTGGCGCGCATCCATGCGCCCATCGGCCTCAACCTGGGCAGCAAGACCCCGGCGGAAATCGCCATGGCCGTGCTCGCCGACATCCTCCGCACCCGCAGCGGCATCGCCCGCGAGGCGCTGTGACGGTCGTCGCGCTGGTCCTGGCCGCCGGCCGGGGCTCGCGCTTCGGCGCGGACAAGCGCCGCGCCACCTTGCCTGATGGGCGCAGCCTGCTGGCGCACAGCGTCGAGTGTGCCCAGGCGGTGTTCGATGAAGTGCGCGTGGTGCTGCGTGACGGCGAGCGAGCGGAGGATTTCGGCCTGCCTTCCGGCTGCCGGGTTATCCACAGCCCGGAGGCGGCGCTCGGTATGGGTCACAGCCTGGCGGCCGGCGCTGCTTCCTTGAGCGACTGCGATGCTGTGGCTGTAGCCATTCTGCTGGGCGACATGCCGTGGATCGCTGCGCAAACCCTGCGTGCGCTCACCGGGGCGGCCAACGCTTCGACCATTCTCTTTCCGCTATTCGATGGTCAGCGCGGCCATCCGGTGATCTTCGGTCGAGACTTCTGGTCCGCGCTGACTCACCTCACCGGTGACGAAGGTGCACGGACAGTGGTCCAGGCCCATCGCGACCGGTGCGTCACGCTGGAAGTCACCGACCCCGGCGTGCTGCGCGACGTTGATACGCCGGACGCTCTACTCTCGTAGGAGCGGATTCATCCGCGATGGGTCCGCATCGCGCCGGGAAGCATCGCGGACGGAGTCCGCTCCTACGATTTGCACTCGGCCCTGATCATGGGGGATGTTGTAGGGCGAATAACGCGCCAGCGTTATCCGCCGCATTCTCACCGGCGGATAACCTGTTCCAGGTTATTCGCCCTACGGTGATCAACGCTGCCCCAGCCACTGCGCAATCCGCGGCCAGATTTCCAGGCTGGCATTGCGCGACAGCAGCAGCCGGTTGTGGCTGTAATCCTCCCGCGCACCGCCCGCCAGGCCGAACACTTCCAGCTCGGCCTGATCGCCAGCGAACGCCTTCACCAGCGCCTCGCACCCCGCGACCGGCGCAATGAAGGTATCGCCGCTGCCCGCCACACCCAGCACCGGCAGCGCGACGGCAGAGAGCCCCGCCAGGTAGTCGAAGCCGTCCAGCGAATCGAAGCGCCGGCGGAAATTCCACTGGCACCACTGGCGCATCAGTCGGGCGCTCTCCGCCTCGGGGCCGACGCTCTTCGCCCGGCTGGGTGCGATGCGCCGCCAGCGCAGCATCCAGTCGAACGCCTGGAGCGCCAGCCAGTGCCGCAGGCTGGCGCCGGCCGCCGTGGCCTGGGAGCCGATCAGCACAAGCGAGCGCAACTTCTGCTGCGCCAGTTCGGGATGCCGCGCCGCCCACATGGATACGATCAGCCCACCGCCAGAATGGCCGATCCAGTGCAGCGCCGCGTGCCCACTGCGCTGCCTCACGGCATCGAGAATCGCCGGTACGTCCTGCTCGGCCACGTCATCGAAGCTGTGGCGAAAGTCATTGCGCCCGCTGTCACCATGCCCGCGCCAGTCGAACAGCCAGCAGGCGAAACCCTGGCTGCCCAGGTAGCTGGCCAGCCCCAGGCAACTGCGATGATTGGAAAAGGTGCCGTGGGTCAGCACCACCGGCACGCCATCGGCCGGGCCTACGCGGCGCAAGGCCAGATCGACGCCGTCGGCGGTGCGGATGAATTCCGGTGAGAGGAGGACGGGTTCCTGGGCAGTCATGGCGGCATCCTGGCAAGGGCGATCCATGCTGCTCCGGCGCGCGGGCCGGAGCAATCCCGGCAGCTTATTTGGTCGCTTTCAGCACCACGAACTTCGGATTCGCCGCCACTTGATCAACGCCGCGGAACAGGCGCTTGAGCTTGGCGTGGTAGCCCAGGTGGCGGTTGCCGACGATCCACAGTTCGCCGCCGGTGACCAGCGCCGCGCGGGCCTGCTGGAACATGCGCCAGGCGAGGAAGTCGCCGACCACCTGCTGCTGGTGGAAGGGCGGGTTGCAGAGGATCAGGTCCAGGGAGTCGGCGGGCTGGCTGGCGAGGCCGTCGTCGGGGTGGATGTCCACCGGGCGCTCGCCGAGGGCGGCCTGCCAGTTTTCGCGGGCGGACTGCACCGCCATGTACGACTCGTCCACCAGCGTCAGCTCGGCCTGCGGATTGAGCAGGGCGAAGGCGATGCCCAGCACGCCGTTGCCACAGCCCAGGTCCGCCGCGCGCACGGCGTGGTGAACCTGCGGCAGGTGCGGAAGGAAGGCGCGGGTGCCGATGTCCAGGCCTTCGCGGCAGAACACGTTGGCGTGGTTGACCAGGGTCAGTGCCGGTTTGTCCAGGCGGTAGCGGCTGGGGTAGGGCGAGGAGGGTGCGGGGCGCTCCTCGGCAGTGGCCACCAGCAGGCGGGCTTTCTTCACCGCCAGCGAGGCCTGCATGGGGCCGATGTACTGTTCCAGCAGGTCGCCGGCGGCACGTGGCAGGTGTTTGATCATGCCGGCAGCGACGACTTTCGCACCCGGCGCGAGCTGGCCGTGCAGGCGGATCAGTTGTTCCTCCAGCAGCGCCAGGGTCTTGGGCACGCGGATCAGTACGTGGTCGAACGGGCCTTGCGGGGTTTCGCTGCCAGGGACGAAGGTCAGCGGCGCTTCACTCAGGCCGTTGCGCTCCAGGTTGCGCTCCAGGGCGATAAAGCCCAGGTGCGAATCGCCGCTGCTGGTCAGGCGCACATGGGGCGCGAGGCTGGCGGCAAGGGCGCCGAAGCTGTCGTTGAGCACCAGCACGCGGCTGTCCGCACCGACGCCCTGCTCGTGGAGATGGGCGAGCAGGTACTCGTCGGCCGCATCGAAGGCCTGCAGCGGGTCCTCGCGCTGTTCGGGGTGGCGGACCAGGTCGAGCTGGGCGAAGGGGCTGGCGAGGACGGGCATGGGACTCTCGAAACGACGGAAATGGCTGAGATAGAGGTGCTACTTCGTTGGCAATGAGGCACTGCTGATTGCAACGAGATTGTCATCAATTTGAGACGTGGTTTACGTGCCGCTGCTTGTGCGCGCGCGCGTTATACCGAAAAATTATGACCTATCCGCCCGCGCTCGTCTGCGCGGCGGCTTCCCAATAATAACCGGGCGCCCCTCGCGACCCGGTAGGGCCCGATCCCGGAGCGCGTCTCCGCCGACCGACGGCCACCCTTCCAAGTCTTCACGAATCCTCGACACGCGACCCCGTTCGCGCGCCGGGCTATTGCCATTGCATAAGGATGTCGATGTACAAGTCGTTGCTCGGGGTGGCGCTGTCCGCCCTTTTCCTCGTGGCCCAGCCGGTTCTCGCCGATGCGCCCATCGTGATCAAGTTCTCCCACGTCGTCGCCGATGACACGCCCAAGGGCCGTGGCGCGCTGCTGTTCAAGAAGCTGGTGGAAGAGCGCCTGGCCGGCCAGGTGAAGGTCGAGGTGTTCCCCAATTCCACGCTGTTCGGCGATGCCGACGAACTGCAGGCGCTGCAGGACGGCAAGGTGCAGATGCTGGCGCCGTCGCTGTCGAAGTTCGAGGGCTATACCAGGCAGCTGGAAGTCTTCGATCTGCCGTTCCTGTTCGACGACCTGGAGGCGGTGAAACGCTTCCAGAAGCGCGACAAGAGCCGCGAACTGCTGCACTCCATGGCGCGCTCGGGCATCTACGGCCTGGGTTACTGGAACAACGGCATGAAGCAGCTTTCGGCCAACCGCGAGCTGCGCGCGCCGGCCGATGCCAAGGGCCTGGCTTTCCGCATCCAGCCGTCTTCGGTGATCACTGCCCAGTTCGGCCTGCTCGACGCCACGGCGGTGAAGCTGCCCTTCGCCGAAACCCTCAAGGCGCTGCAGGACGGCAAGGTGCAGGGCACCGAGAACACCTGGTCGAACATCGGCAGCCAGAAACTCGACAGCGCGCAGCCGTTTATCACCGAGACCAACCACGGTGTGCTCAGCTACATGGTGATCAGCAACCAGAAGTTCTGGAACAGCATGCCGTACCCGGTGCGCACCCAGCTGGAAAGCATCATCGAAGAGGTCACCGTCGAGGTGAACAAGGACGCCGAGGCGCTGAACCAGAAGGAGCGCGAGCACGTGGTCGGCAATGGCAAGGCGCGCATCATCGCCCTGACCCCGGCCGAACGCGAAGCCTGGCGTGCCGCCATGCAGCCGCTGTGGAAGCAGTTCGAGGGCGAGATCGGCACCGACGTGCTGCGCGCCGCCCAGGTGGTGAACCGCAAGCATTGACCGGCGGGCACTGATCCAGCGCAGGCTTGTGGCGATCTTTGCCGATAGCCACAAGCCTTGCGGGTGTTTCTCGCGGCGGGAATACGGGAAAATGGGCCGTTGCCTGCAAAGGAGCGGACGATGACCGCCAGCGAAGAGAAGTTCACCCGCCAGACCCTGTTGGAAGTGCAGACGCTCACCCCGAGCCTGTTCACCCTGCGCACCACGCGCGACAGCGGCTACCGCTTCCGCGCCGGGCAGTTCGCCCGCCTGGGCGTGTACAAGCCCAGCGGCAGCATCGTCTGGCGTGCCTATTCGATGGTTTCGGCGCCCCACGACGACTTCCTCGAATTCTTCTCCATCGTCGTGCCCGGCGGCGAATTCACCAGCGAGCTGAGCCGCCTGCGCGTCGGTGACCAGTTGCTGGTGGACCGCCAGGCCTTCGGCTTCCTCACCCTCGACCGCTTTCCCGATGGCCGCGACCTCTGGCTGCTGTCCACCGGCACTGGCCTTGCACCGTTCCTGTCGATCCTGCAGGACTTCGAGGTGTGGGAGCGCTTCGAGACCATCAAGCTGGTCTACAGCGCCCGCGAGGAAAAGGAGCTGGCCTACCGCGACCTGATCGCCAGCTTCGGCGCCATGGAGCATCTGGCCGAACATATCCACAAGCTGCAGTTCATCCCGGTGGTGACCCGCGAGCAGGTGCCCGGCTGCCTGAATGCGCGGATCACCACGCTGATCGAGAACGGCGAGCTGGAACGCGCCGCCGGTCTGGAACTGACTCCGGAACATTCGCGCGTGATGCTCTGTGGCAACCCGCAGATGATCGAGGACACCCGTGCCGTGCTGAAGGCCCGCGGCATGAGCCTGGCGCTGACGCGCAAGCCCGGGCAGATCGCCGTGGAAAACTATTGGTAATTGCGGCCCGATAGATTTTGAAAAGATTGTCCCCTTAGGGCCGTGGGGCTTTGCCCTTAGGATGGGCGTCCGTTTCCCTTTTTTCGGACCCTATGGACAGTCAAAGTACAACGCCGGCCCCGGTACCTACCTTCGTAGAGCCGGCGTTCGGCGAACCTCCCCCGGCACCCGCGTTCGCGGATAAGCCTTCCCAGCCGGCCATGGCGCGCACCCAGCGAGGTGAGTGGACATGGAATGGCTGATGGACCCCACGGCCTGGCTCGGCCTGCTCACCCTGATCCTGCTCGAGCTGGTGCTCGGCATCGATAACCTGGTCTTCATCGCGATCCTTGCGGACAAGCTGCCGCCGCACCTGCGCGACCGCGCGCGGCTGATCGGCCTGTCCTTGGCGCTGCTGATGCGCCTGGGCCTGCTGGCGAGCATTTCCTGGCTGGTCACGCTCACCGAACCGCTGATCGAAGTATTCGGCAAGAGCTTCTCCGGCCGCGACCTGATCATGTTGTTCGGTGGTCTGTTCCTGCTGTTCAAGGCCACGCTGGAACTGCATGAACGCCTGGAAGGCCGCGTACACACATCCAACGGCAAGCGCGTCTACGCCGCCTTCTGGCCGGTAGTTGCGCAGATCGTGGTGCTGGATGCGGTGTTCTCCCTCGACGCGGTGATCACCGCCGTGGGCATGGTCGAGCAGCTGGAAGTGATGATGATCGCGGTCATCTTCTCCATCGGCCTGATGATGGTGGCCAGCAAGCCGCTGACCCGCTTCGTCAACGAACACCCGACGGTGATCATGCTCTGCCTGGGCTTCCTGCTGATGATCGGCTTCAGCCTGACTGCCGAAGGCCTGGGCTTCCACATTCCCAAAGGCTACCTGTACGCCGCCATCGGCTTCAGCCTGCTGATCGAGATGGCCAACCAGTTGGTGCGCTGGAAGCGCCAGAAGAGTCAGCGCGGACAGCGTGGCCTGCGTCAGCGCACCGCCCACGCTGTGTTGCGGCTGATGGGCGGCAAAGTCGACGCCGACGAAGTGGGTGAGGACATCGCCGACCTGGTGGGTGAGGACGATGGCGCCGACGCCCCGTTCCACCGCCGTGAGCGGGTGATGATCAGCGGCGTACTGGGCCTGGCCGAGCGTCCGGTGAAAGCCGTGATGATCGACCGTCAGCGCGTGCACCGGGTGGACGTGGCTGACAGCCCGGAGAATATCCGCCGCGCGCTGCTGGAATCGCCGTATTCGCGCCTGCTGGTGATCCGCGAAGGCAACATCGACGAACCGCTGGGCTACGTGCACAAGAAGGAGCTGTTCGCCGACCTGCTGCAGGGCCGCGAGCTGGACATCCTGCCGCTGCTGCGCGAGCCGCTGAGCCTGCCCGACAGCAGCACCGTACTGGGCGCCCTGGAGCAGATGCGCGGGGCCTCGACCCACCTGGCCTTCGTGGTCAACGAGTTCGGCGGCTTCGAGGGCATGCTGAGCATGACCGACGTGCTGGAGGCCATCGCCGGTGAGCTGCCGGATGCCAGCGAGGTGTCCGGTACGGACATCGAGCCGGAGGAGGGCGCTTATCGGGTGGACGGTGCCGTAACCCTGTCGGCGCTGGCCGAACGGGTCGGCTTCCACGCCCGCCCGACGGCGGAGTACCAGACCCTCGGCGGACTGGCGCTCAAGCACCTTGGCCGCTTGCCGGCCAAGGGTGACACGCTGGAACTGGGCGGCTGGCGCCTGGAGGTGACCGACGTCAGCGAGCGGCGCATCGGCCGTGTGCTGCTGACGCCGCCGGGCTGACGCCAGGGGGCGGCGCCAGGCCTGAGGCTCAGGGAGCGCGGTTGTTCTGCTGCTTGAGCAGGTCGCGGATCTCGGTCAGCAGGGTTTCTTCGGGCGTCGGCACCGGCGGTGCGGTGGGGGCCACGGCCTCTTCGCGCTTGAGGCGGTTGATGGCCTTCACGCCCATGAAGATGGCGAAGGCGACGATGATGAAGTCCAGGCAGGTCTGAATGAATTTGCCGTAGGCCAGCACCACCGCGGGTGTCTGGCCCTCGGCGGCCTTGAGGGTGATCGCCAGGTCCGAGAAGTCCACGCCGCCGATCAGCAGGCCGATGGGCGGCATGATCACGTCGCCGACGAAGGACGAGACGATCTTGCCGAACGCGGCGCCGATGATGATACCGACGGCCATGTCGACCACGTTGCCCTTGACGGCGAAGGCCTTGAATTCGTTGAGCAGACTCATGCACAGACTCCTTGAGCGGGAAAAAGAGGGGGACAGCCGCAGTGTAGCGGCCTGTCGTCGTCTGAACAGCCCGTGCGCGGGCAATTCCACCGGCATGACCGGCGGTTCTGGGCGCTTGCGCGGGGTGGTCTAGGCTTACCGAGCAGTTCCTCAATGCCCACGCACCCACAGAAGGAGGCCCGCCATGCCGCTCGAGCATCATCCCCTGTCCCGTGAATTCCCCGACCAGAAGGCCCTGATGACCCGGTTGCACGGAAAGGACGCGAACTTCACCCGCATGGCCGCCAGCTACGAGGAGCTGGATAGGAAGATCTACGACATCGAGGACGGTCGCGAAGCCATGGACGACCTGTCGCTCAATTCCCTCAAGCTGCAGCGCGTGACCCTGAAGGACGAGATCGCCGACCTGCTCAAGCGATCCGGTTGAGCTTGACCAGAGTCAAGGGTGCGAGTCGGAGCGAGGAGTAGGCTCCCGTCATCATTTTCTCGTCTGGTGCCACCGCCATGCGCAAAGCCATCTCCTCCTCCGCCAGCAAAGCCTCCAAACGCAATGTCGAAGCCCTGCGCGCCCAGGAACGCCTGGTGCGCCTGAAGCTGCAGTACGAGTTGCTCGACCAGCGCATCGGCCGTGTGGAGGAGGGCGTCGAACGCCCCGACTGCACCCTGGCCTCGCTGCTGATGCGTCGCGAAAGCCTCAAGCACGACATGGAAAGCCAGTACCGCCGCCTGGCGGGCTGAAGCGCCTGGCCCGATTGGCTATGATGCGGACTTTGTTTTCGTCGGAGTCCGCCCATGGCCAAGGCCAAGCGCATGTACGGCTGCACCGAGTGCGGCGCCACCTACCCGAAATGGGCCGGCCAGTGCCCTGATTGCGGCGCCTGGAACACCCTGGTCGAGACCGTCATCGACACCACCCCCACCGGCGGCTCGGGCAGCAGCTCCTCCGGCCGTGGTGGCTGGGCGGGCCAGCAGGCCAACATCAAGACCCTCGCCGAAGTCAGTGTCGAGGAAATGCCGCGCTTCTCCACCGCCTCGGCGGAGCTGGACCGCGCCCTGGGCGGCGGCCTGGTCGACGGCTCGGTGGTGCTGATCGGCGGCGACCCCGGCATCGGCAAGTCCACCATCCTCCTGCAGACCCTCTGCAACATCGCCACGCGCCTGCCGGCACTCTACGTCACCGGTGAGGAATCCCAGCAGCAGGTCGCCATGCGCGCCCGCCGCCTGGGCTTGCCGGAAGACAAGCTCAAGGTCATGACCGAGACCTGCATCGAGACCATCATCGCCACGGCGCGCCAGGAGCAGCCCAAGGTGATGGTGATCGACTCGATCCAGACCATCTTCACCGAACAGCTGCAATCCGCGCCCGGCGGCGTCGCCCAGGTGCGCGAGAGCGCGGCGCTGCTGGTGCGTTTCGCCAAGCAGAGCGGCACGGCGATCTTCCTGGTCGGCCACGTCACCAAGGAAGGCTCCCTGGCCGGCCCGCGCGTGCTGGAGCACATGGTCGACACCGTGCTGTATTTCGAGGGCGAATCCGACGGCCGCCTGCGCCTGCTGCGGGCAGTGAAGAACCGCTTCGGCGCGGTTAACGAGTTGGGCGTGTTCGCCATGACCGACAAGGGACTGAAGGAAGTGTCCAACCCCTCGGCAATCTTCCTCACCCGTGCCCAGGAATCGGTGCCGGGCAGTGTGGTGATGGCCACCTGGGAAGGCTCGCGACCGATGCTGGTGGAAGTGCAGGCGCTGGTGGACACCAGCCACCTGGCCAACCCGCGTCGCGTCACCCTGGGTCTGGACCAGAACCGCCTGGCGATGCTGCTGGCGGTGCTGCACCGCCACGGCGGCATCCCGACCTACGACCAGGACGTGTTCCTCAACGTAGTCGGTGGTGTGAAGGTTCTGGAGACGGCGTCAGACCTGGCGCTGATGGCAGCGGTGATGTCCAGCCTGCGCAACCGCCCGCTGGACCACCAGTTGCTGGTGTTCGGCGAGGTCGGCCTGTCCGGCGAGGTGCGCCCGGTGCCCAGCGGTCAGGAGCGTCTGAAGGAAGCGGCCAAGCACGGCTTCAAGCGCGCCATCGTGCCCAAGGGCAACGCGCCGAAGGAGTCGCCGCCCGGCCTGCAGGTGATCGCCGTGACGCGCCTGGAGCAGGCGCTGGATGCGTTGTTCGAGTAGGAACCTTCAGCGTTGGGCTGAGCGATCGCGGACGGAGTCCGCTCCTACACCCGGGTCGGCATTTTCGTAGGAGCGGACTCTGTCCGCGATCGGCCATCGCCGGCACGGTATTTCAATGCTCGCTGAGCAGCGTCAGCTCCCGCTCCAGCAGCGATTCATCGCCCAGATTCAGTTCTACCAGGCGGCGCAGATGGCTGATGGAATCCAGGTCGATATGCCGGCAGTTGAAGCCCAGCAGGCCCTCGCGCTCCCAGGCGAGGTCCGCCTCCATATAGACGTTGACGTCGAAGCCCAGGTAGATGCGCACCTGCACCGGCTCGGCGGCAACGATGTTCCAGTGTTCCGGTCGCTGCACCAGCAGGCCCTGCAGTGACAGGTCCAGCAGCGTCACCTTCCAGCGCTGGTCGCCCTGGCTGATCTCGGTGCCGGCGTCGAAGGCGATGCGCTGGAAGCGCCGGCGCTCGTCGTGATCGTCAGTCATGTCATGGCTCTCCGGCCGTTTCTGCTTCGCCTCACTATAGACGCAAGGCATTGCCGACGCGTCGTACGCCGATTGCTGATGTTTCGTCTGTCAGACACAGCCCGCTTGAGTTTGACAGCCTGCGGACCCTCGCCAAAGCTCCATGGGCGTCAATCCAATACAACTGCGGAGTGCAGAGCATGGACAATAAAATCATCAAGGGTCTGATTTTCGGGGTTATCAGCGTTGCCAGCCTGGCCGCGCACGCGGATGAAGCCGGCCAGAGCGGCAAGGGTTGCGGCTGGGGCAACATGATGTTCGACGGTCAGCGCGGCCTGTTCCCGCACCTGCTGGCCACCACCACCAACGGCACCTCGGGCAATGCCACCTTCGGCCTGACCTCCGGCACCAACGGTTGCGACGCCAGCCAGCGCATCACCTACGGCGGCCGCTCGATCTTTGCCATGAACGGCATGCTCGACAACATCGCCGAGAACATGGCCCAGGGCCATGGCGAAGCACTGGACGCCTACGCCGTCCTGCTGGGCATCCCGACCCAGGACCGCGCGCATTTCGCCCAGGTCACCCAGCAGCACTTCGGTGAAATCTTCGCTTCCAAGGACGCCACCGGCGAGCAGGTGCTGAACAACACCCTGGCTGTGATGAGCCGCGACCAGGTGCTGGCGCAGTACGCCAAGCAACCAGCCTGATCGACTGCTGCGCCGCAAAAGGCCCGCCCCCGGCGGGCCTTTTCATTTCCTGACCCAGCGGTCCGACGTTTTGACCTCCGGCAATAAGCGCGTAACCGCTCTAGACTAAGGTCGTATGAATGGGTCGCTGGAAAAGACTAGAATTTTTCTGCGAATTCTCGCCTTCAAACTGTCGGAAGCCTCGCTATGAACAATAACAACAGCCTGCTACGTCATCTCGCCTGGCTGGCGGTGGCGATAGTCGGTGCATTTGCCTTGGGAGTCGTGGCACTGCGCCGCGGCGAAGCCATCAACGCACTGTGGATCGTCGTCGCGGCAGTGGCCATCTACCTGGTCGCCTACCGCTACTACAGCCTGTTCATCGCCACCAGGGTGATGCAACTGGACCCCAACCGAGCGACCCCCGCGGTCCTCAACAACGACGGCCTGGACTACGTCCCGACCAACAAGCACATCCTCTTCGGTCACCACTTCGCCGCCATCGCCGGCGCCGGCCCGCTGGTCGGTCCCGTACTGGCTGCGCAGATGGGTTACCTGCCCGGCACGCTCTGGCTGATCGCCGGCGTGGTGCTGGCCGGTGCCGTGCAGGATTTCATGGTCCTGTTCATCTCCAGCCGCCGCAACGGGCGTTCCCTGGGTGAACTGGTGCGCGAGGAAATGGGGCAGGTGGCGGGGACCATCGCTCTGTTCGGCGCGTTCCTGATCATGATCATCATCCTCGCAGTGCTCGCGCTGATCGTGGTGAAGGCCCTGGCCGAAAGCCCGTGGGGCATGTTCACCGTGCTGGCGACCATCCCGATCGCACTGTTCATGGGCGTGTACATGCGCTACATCCGCCCGGGCCGCATCGGCGAGATTTCCGTGGTGGGCATCATCCTGCTGCTGGGCTCCATCTGGCTCGGCGGGCAGATCGCCGCCAGCCCCGAGTGGGCCCCGGTGTTCACCTTCCATGGCGTGCAGATCGTCTGGATGCTGATCGCCTACGGCGCGATTGCCTCGGTCCTGCCGGTGTGGCTGCTGCTGGCACCGCGTGACTACCTGTCGACCTTCCTCAAGATCGGCACCATCATCGCCCTGGCCATCGGCATCGTGATCGTCTCGCCGGAACTGAAGATGCCGGCGCTGACCCAGTTCACCGACGGAACCGGCCCGGTGTGGAAGGGCGGCCTGTTCCCGTTCCTGTTCATCACCATCGCCTGTGGCGCCGTCTCCGGCTTCCACGCGCTGATCTCCTCGGGCACCACGCCCAAGCTGCTCAACCGCGAGCCGGACGCCCGCTACATCGGCTACGGCGGCATGCTGATGGAATCCTTCGTGGCCATCATGGCGATGGTCGCCGCCTCGGTCATCGAACCGGGCATCTACTTCGCCATGAACAGCCCGCCGGCCGTGGTCGGTACCGACGTCGTCGCGGTGGCCCAGACCGTCAGCAGCTGGGGCTTCACCATCACCCCGGAAGTACTGACCCAGACCGCCAAGGACATCGGCGAGACCACCATCCTGGCCCGTGCCGGCGGTGCGCCGACCCTCGCCGTGGGCATTGCGCACATCCTTCACCAGGTACTGCCGGGTGAGAACACCATGGCCTTCTGGTACCACTTCGCGATCCTCTTCGAGGCGCTGTTCATCCTCACCGCGGTGGACGCCGGCACCCGTGCCGGGCGCTTCATGCTGCAGGACCTGCTGGGCAACTTCGTCCCGGCGCTGAAGAAGACCGAATCCTGGACCGCCAACATCATCGGCACCGGCGGCTGCGTCGCGCTGTGGGGCTGGCTGCTGTACCAGGGTGTGGTCGATCCGCTGGGTGGCATCAACACGCTGTGGCCGCTGTTCGGCATCTCCAACCAGATGCTCGCCGGCATCGCGCTGATGCTCTCCACCGTCGTGCTGATCAAGATGAAGCGCCAGCAGTACGTCTGGGTGACCGCCCTGCCGGCCGCCTGGCTGCTGATCTGCACCACCACCGCCGGGCTGATCAAGCTGTTCGACAGCAACCCGGCCGTGGGCTTCATCGCCCTGGGCAAGAAGTACTCCGCCGGCCTGGACGCCGGGCAGATCATCGCCCCGGCCAAGGACATCGGCCAGATGCAGCACGTGATGATGAACGCCTACATCAACGCCGGCCTCACCGTGCTGTTCCTGCTGGTGGTGTTCAGCGTGCTGGTGTACGCGATCAAGGTGGGCGCCAGCGCCTGGACCAAGAAGGAGCGCACCGACAAGGAAGCTCCGTTCGAGCCGATCCCGGACGCCTGACGGAGGAGCATCATGTTCAACGACCTCAGCCGCATGGGTAAGTACCTCGGGCAGGCCGCCCGCATGCTGGTCGGCATGCCCGATTACGACACCTACGTTCAGCACATGCAGAACAAGCACCCGGACAAGACTCCGATGACCTACGAGGAGTTCTTCCGCGAGCGCCAGGAGGCGCGTTACGGTGGCGGCAAGGGAAGGCCGATCCGCTGCTGTTGACCGCGCGGATGGGTGTATAACGGACGGGCCGCGAGCGATCGCGGCCCGTTTTCATTTCTGCTCGTTTTCCATTCTGATTGCCTGGATGTTCCCATGACCGATTCCGCAAGCGCGCCGCAGATTCCGGTGACTGTCCTCACCGGCTTCCTCGGGGCCGGCAAGACCACCCTGCTCAAGCACATCCTCAAGGCCGAACATGGCCTGAAGATCGCCGTGATCGAGAACGAATTCAGCGACACGCCGATCGACGCTCAATTGCTCGGCGACGACGCAGTGCAGGTGACGACGCTGTCCAACGGCTGCGTCTGCTGCACCATCAATAGCGACCTGGAGCGCGCGCTGTACGTACTGTTGGAGCGCCGCGACAGTGGCGAGCTGGACTTCGACCGCGTGGTGATCGAGTGCACCGGCCTGGCCGACCCGGCCCCGGTGGCGCAGACCTTCTTCGTCGACGAGACCCTGCGCGAGCGCTACCTGCTCGACGGCATCATCACCCTGGTGGACGCCGCCAACGCCGAGCGCCATCTGCAGGAAGCCATCGCCCAGGCCCAGGTCGGCTTCGGCGACCGCATCCTGGTGAGCAAGCGCGACCTGGTGTCGCCCGAACAGTACGAGGCGCTGGTGGAGCGCCTGCAACGCATCAACCGTCGTGCGGAAATCCACGCGGTGGAGCATGGCGCCATCGAACTGGAACGCCTGCTCGACGTGCGCGGTTTCAACCTCAATGCCGAGCTCGGCCTGCGCCCGCTGCTGCGTCCCGTACGCCCGGCGGCGGACACCACAGACCGCATCACCACCCTGGTGCTGCGCAGCGACAACCCGCTGGATATCGAGCACCTCAACGAGTTCATGGACGACCTGCTGCAATGGCACGGCAACTCGCTGCTGCGTTACAAGGGCGTGCTGAACATCGCCGGCGAGGAGCGTCGCCTGGTGTTCCAGGGCGTGCTGCGGCTGTATGGCTTCGATTGGGACACCGAGTGGAAGGGCAACGAGCAGCGCGAGAGCGTGATCGTCTTCATCGGCGACAACCTGCCCGAAGATGAGATCCGCCGCGGCTTCGACCGCATCACGGGCGGCCCGACCGCCTGAATGGAAACGCCCGGCAAGTGCCGGGCGTTTTTTTGCCTTCGTAGGGCGCATAACGCGCCAGCGTTATCCGCCACCAAAGGCTGGCGGATAACCTGTTCCAGGTTATGCGCCCTACGTTCTGAATCAGGCGTCGCTGCGAATAGCCCCCTCTCCCTTCAGGGAGAGGGGGCCGACCGGTGTTGGGGATTAGCTGTGCAGTCAGCCTGGGGGCAAGGTTCGCGGGCAAGCTCGCTCCTACACAGGGCGTCCGCGCGGCTCAGCCACCGATCAGATGCTTGAGCGGGTGATAGTCCGCCTTCAGGTTCCCGGCCGCCTTGAGAATCGCCTGCTCGATACCGTTCAGGTGCATGCAGGTCAGCTCGATGGCCGCCGCCTGGTTGCCCGCCTCGATGAACTCGATCAACCGCAGGTGCTCGTTCTCGCGGCAGGTCTCGTGCTCCTCGTCGTCCAGGGTGGTGGCGTAGAGCGAGGCGCGTTCGATCAGCTTGCGGAAGAAGCCCAGCAGCACCGGATTGTTCAGCGCCGCCGCGAGTTTCAGGTGGAACTCGCCCAGCAGCTGGACGAACTGCGCGTGGTCATGGTCGTGGGCGGCGTCTTCCTGGGCCACGTGATCACGCAGGTCCTGGATGATCGCGCTGTCGGCACGGCGGCAGAGTTCGCTGACGATACCGATCTCGATCAGCCGCCTCGTTTCGAACAGCGAGCGGATCTCCTCGTCGCTGGGTAGCGACACCCATGCACCCTTGTTGAGCGCGCTGGACACCAGCCCGTCCGCTTCCAGATGTTTCAGCGCCGCGCGCACCGACGTGCGGCTGACCTTGAACAATTCCGCCAAAGCCGCCTCGCCCAGCTTCATGCCGGGGCGCAGGCTGCGCTTGCTGATCGCCTCGTAAACCCCTTGGTAGACACGTTCCACCGTGGACTCGGGGTATTTCTCCGTCATGGCTGACTCCGCCTCTTGCTTGACCCTTCAAAGGATGCCGCAAAACCGTCCGTGCAAAACCAGTTGCAGAAGAAAAATACATCCGCTATTTCTAGATTGCATTCAAATATTGCATACAAAAACAAGAGGAATGCACCAAAATGAATCACTCGTCGTCAGTCGAGGTGCGTCGGGTCAGCAAACGCTACACCGACGATCCCAACGTCGCTCCCGCCCTCAATGAAGTGTCGGTCGACATCGCCCATAACGAGTTCTTCACCCTGCTGGGGCCGTCCGGCTGCGGCAAGACCACGCTGCTGCGCAGCATCGCCGGCTTCGAGAACGTCACCAGCGGCGACATCCTGGTCGGCGGCGAGCGGGTCAACGACCTGCCTCCGTATCGCCGCCGCATCAACACCGTATTCCAGAGTTACGCACTGTTCCCGCACATGTCGGTGAGCGAGAACATTGCCTTCGGCCTGGAGATGCAGGGCCTGGCGCGCGGCGAGATTCCCGGGCGGGTGAAGGAGATGCTCGCGCTGGTGCAGATGGAACACCTGGCGCGGCGCAAGCCGGCCGAGCTCTCCGGTGGCCAGCAGCAACGCGTGGCCCTGGCCCGTGCGCTGGCGCCCAAGCCCTCGGTGCTGCTGCTCGACGAACCGCTCTCGGCGCTGGACCTGAAGCTGCGCAAGGAGATGCAGGTCGAGCTCAAGCGCGTGCAGGAAGAGGCGGGCATCACCTTCATCTTCGTCACCCACGACCAGGAAGAAGCGCTGACCCTGTCCGACCGCATCGCCGTGATGTCCCACGGCAACATCATGCAGATCGGCACGCCCAACGAAATCTACGAACGCCCGACCCATCGCTTCGTCGCGCAGTTCATCGGCGACATCAACTTCCTCCCCGGGCAGATGCGCCAGGGTGGCTTCCACCCCAACGCCATGGCGGCGGAAATTCCCTGCGAACTGCCAGCCGGCCTGAGCAGCGCCAGCGTGCAACTGGCCTTCCGTCCGGAGCGTTCGAAGCTGGTCGACCCCTCCCAGCCGCACCACCTGCGCGCGGTGATCGAGACGGTGATGTACGTCGGCACCGCCACGCTGTACCGCTGCCGCCTGCCGGATGCCTCGCAGATCACCCTGCGCGAGAGCAACGAGGGCGGCCGCGCCCGCGACGTCGGCGAGGCCGTGGCGGTGCACCTGCCGCCCCAGGCCTGCCTGCTGATGGAGGCCTGAGATGAACGAGTCGCCCACCACTCGCCGCCTGTTGTTGCTCAGCCCAGTGGCGCTGACGCTGCTCGGGCTGATCGCCATCCCGCTGGCGATCATGGGTTACATCAGCCTGCTGCCGCGCAACCTCTACGGCGGCGTCGACTGGCATGCCGACTGGCAGATCCAGAGCTACGTGCAGCTGTTCTTCCAGGAAGACTTCGACGGCAACCTGGAGCTCAACTGGGTCTACGCCCAGGCGCTGCTGCGCTCGCTGTTCCAGGCCGGCGGTACCACGCTGCTGTGCTTCCTGTTCGGCTTCCCGGTGGCGCTGTGGATGACCAGCCTCAGCGAGCGCTCGCGCAACCTCATGGTGCTGCTGATCACCATCCCGTTCTGGACCAACCTGCTGATCCGCAACTACGCCTGGCTGATCATCCTGCGCGAGCACGGCTGGATCGCCCAGACGGTCAATGCGCTGTTCCCCCAGGCCGGCGGCATCACCCTGCTGTACAACGACTTCGCGGTCTGTGTCGGCCTGGTCTACAGCTTCCTGCCGTTCATGATCCTGCCGATCTACTCGACCCTGGAGAAGCTCGACTGGCGCCTGGTGGAAGCCGCCTATGACCTTGGCGCGAATCGCTGGAAGGCGCTGCGCCGGGTGATCCTGCCGCTGTCCATGCCCGGCGTGATCGCCGGCTCCCTGCTGGTGTTCGTGCCGAGCCTGGGCGCCTTCATCACCCCGGCGATCCTCGGCGGCGGCAAGACCCTGATGATCGGCAACCTGATCCAGCAGCAGTTCGGTACCGCGCGCAACTGGCCGCTGGGCGGCTCGCTGTCGTTCCTGCTGCTGGCGATCATGCTGCTCGCGCTGATCGCGTTCGCCCTGTATAGCCGCCGCGCCGCCAAGGCCGTCCACCTGGGAGGAGCCAACGCATGATCGCCCAGCACCTGAAGAAACTCCCCGGCACCCGCGAGACCAGCCTGCTGGTGCTGGCCTACCTGTACCTGCCGATCTTCGTGTTGATCGCCTACAGCTTCAACGCCAACCGCTCGGCCACGGTGTGGACCGAATTCTCCTTCGCCTGGTACGGCAAGATAGTCGCCAACCCCTCGATCCAGGCGGCGGCGTTCAACTCGCTGGTGGTTGCCGGCTTCGCCACCGTACTGTCCACGGCGATCGCCCTGGCGGCGGCGCTGGCGACCTCGCGGCCGTTCTACGGGCGGCGGCTGGTGGAGGGCGGCATCAACCTGCCGCTGATCCTGCCGGAGATCGTCATCGCGGTGGCCACGCTGCTGCTGTTCATGTCCCTGGGCATCAAGCTCGGCCTGCTGACGGTGATCGTCGCCCACGTCGGCTTCTGCATTCCGTTCGCCTACCTGCCCATCCGCGCGCGCCTGAACGACCTGGACAAGAGCCTGCTGGAAGCCGCCGGGGACCTCTACGCCAGCCCCTATCAGGTATTTCGCCGGGTGACCCTGCCGCTGCTGTGGCCGGCGGTGCTGTCCGGCGCGGTGCTGGCGTTCGTGGTCAGCCTCGACGATTTCATCATGACCTTCTTCGTCGCCGGCCCCGGCTCGACGACGCTGCCGGTCTACATCTTCTCGGCCATCAAGGCCGGGGTAACGCCCGAGATCAACGCCATCTCGACGCTCATGCTGGTGATTTCCATCGTCCTCGTGGTGCTGTCGTACTGGCTCGGCCAGCGCGGCAAACCGGACGCCTGATCAAGACTGCCGACCCTCTGCTTTCGGACCTTTCATTTCTGGAGTTCGTCATGAAGTTGAATGCCCTGCGTCACGGCCTTGCCGGTTTGTCCCTCGCTCTGCTGGCGGCGGGAGTCGCCCAGGCCGAGGAGCCCAAGCAGCTGTTCTTCTACAACTGGACCGACTACTACCCAGTGGAACTGCTGGCCAAGTTCGAGAAGGAGACCGGCATCAAGGTCACCATGGACGGCTACGACAGCAACGAAACCCTGCTGGCCAAGCTGCAGGCCGGGGGTGCGGCGTACGACGTGATCGTGCCGTCGCACTCGATCATGCAGACGCTGATCAAGCAGGACCTGCTGCGGGAAATCGACACGCCGACGCTGGCCAACTTCCAGTACGTGAAACCGGCCTTCCGCGACCCGGCCTTCGACCCCGGTCGCAAGTATTCGGCGCCGTACCTGTGGGGCACCACCGGGTTCTCCTACGACAGCGCGCGGGTGCCAGGCGGCAAGCTGGATGACTCGTGGAAGGAGTTCTTCGAGCCGCGCCCCGAGTTGCAGGGCCAGGTCGCCGCGCTGGACACCCCCAGCAGCCTGATCAACGCCGCCGCGCATTACCTGAACGTCGACGAGTGCACCGAGAACCCGCAGGACGCCAAGAAGATCCTCGAGCTGCTGCTGAAACAGAAACCCTTCCTGAAGATGTACAGCTCCGACAACACCGTGGACCGCATGGCCTCCGGCGAAGTGGTGCTGATGCAGAACTGGAACGGCTCCACTGCCCGCGCCACGCTGCAGAAGAGCACCATCAAGTACGTCTACCCGCGCGAAGGCGTGGCGTCCTTCCAGGACAACTTCGCCGTGCCGAAAAGCGCGCCGCACCCGGAGAACGCCAAGGTCTTCATCAACTGGATGATGAAACCGGAGAACGCCGCCGCGGTGACCAACGCCATCGCCTATTCCAACGGCATCCAGACCGACCAGCTGCTGGACGCCAAGTGGAAGGTCATGGACGCGATCAACATGCCCGAGGAGTACGCCTCGCGCCTGCGCCTGGAAAAGGAATGCAGCAACAAGTCCCGCGAGCTGCAGGACCGCATCTGGTCCAAGCTCAAGGGCTGAGACAACTAATCTTCGCAAGAGCGCCCTCACCCTAACCCTCTCCCGCACGCGGGAGAGGGGACTGATCGGCGCAGGATGAAACCATTGCATCAGCCGGCACAGACGGCCCCCTCTCCCTGAGGGAGAGGGCTGGGGTGAGGGGGATGCATCTGCGCTGAATCTTCAAGGGGTGACAGGCGCTCTTGAAGCACTCCACCGATTTCGAGGTCCCCATGACCGACAGCTACTGGCTGCGCAATATCCGTCCGCTGGGCAATGCAGCGGAAGACTTCCTCATCCGTGACGGTCGCATCGCCGAGCGCCGCCCGGCCAGCAACACCGCGCCGCAGGCCGGCGACATCGACGGCGCCGGCCAGCTCCTGCTGCCGCCGCTGGTGGAAAGCCACTGCCACCTGGACAAGACCCTCTGGGGCCAATCCTGGCGGCCCAACAGCGCCGGCCCCACGCTCAAGGACTACATCGCCAACGAGCGCCGCGTGCTGCGCGAGATCGAAGCGCCCATCGCTGCACGTGCCGGCGCGCTGCTGGAGCAATGCATCGCCCGTGGCTCGCTGACCTTCCGCTGCCACGTGGACATCGACCCCGAGCTGGGGCTGCGCCACGTGGTCGCCATGCAGGCGCTGCGCGAGCGCTACGCCGATCTCATCGACATGCAGTTCGTGGTCTTCCCGCAGACCGGCCTGGTCAGCCGCCCCGGCACCGCCGAGCTGATGCGCGAAGCGCTGGCGCTGGGCGTGGAAAACGTCGGTGGCCTCGACCCCTGCGGTATCGACGACGACCCCATTGCCCAGCTCGATATCGTCTTCGGCCTCGCCGTGGAGTTTGGCCGCGGTGTCGACATCCACCTGCACGACAAGGGCGAACTGGGCCTCTGGCAGATCGCCCGCATCGCCGACTACACCGAGCGCCACGGCCTGCAGGGCAAGGTGATGATCAGCCACGCCTACTGCCTGGGCATGGCGCCCTGGGAGCAGATCGAGCCGCTGGCCGAGCGCCTCTCCGAGCTGGACATTTCCCTGATGAGCTCGGCGCCCGCCGACACCCCGGTACCGCCGTTCCTCGTCCTGCGCGAAGCCGGCGTCAACCTGTGCCTGGGCAGCGACGGCATCCGCGATGCCTGGTCGCCCATGGGCAACGGCGACATGCTCGAGCGCGCCATGCTGCTCGCCTTCCGCTTCGACCTGTGCAAGGACGACGACCTTGCCGCCGCCTTCGCCGCGGCCACCGACAACGGTGCCTGTGCGCTGGGTCGCGAGCCGGCGCGTATCGAAGTCGGCGCGCTGGCGGACTTCCTTCTGCTGCCGGTCGAGACCCTCGGTGAAGCCGTGGTCGCGCGCCCGGTGCAGCGCCAGGTGTTCAAGGCCGGCAGGTTGATTGCCGAGAACGGCCGCTTCCTGGAGTCGCGTTTGTGAGCACCCCACGCATCGGCCTGAAAGCCAGTTTCGTGGTCGGCTTCGATGGCAAGCAGCACGTGCTCTGGCGCCACGGCGAAGTGGTGTTCGAAGGAGGGGAAATCCTCTTCGTCGGCCGCGGCTTCTCTGGTGAAGTCAGCCAGTGGATCGACTACGGCCACGCGCTGATCGGCCCTGGCTTCATCGATCTCGACGCGCTGGGCGACCTCGACTCCACCGTGCTCACCCTGGACAACGGCGCCGAGTGGAACATGGGCCGCGTCTGGTCCGAAGACTACCTGCGCGCCGGACCGAGCGAGTGCTACAGCCCGGACGAGGAACTGTTCAAGTACCGCTACGCCTTCACCCAGCTGATCCGCAACGGCATCACCACCGCCATGCCGATCACCTCCATGTACTACCGGCGCTGGGCCGAGCATTACGACGAATTCGCCGGAGTCGCCGCGCTTTCCGCCGAACTCGGCCTGCGCACCTACCTTGGCCCCTGCTACATGAGCGGCATGACCTACGTCCGTGCCGATGGCAGCTCCGCGCAGCACTGGGACGAAGCCGCCGGCCTTGCCGGATTGCAGGAAGCCGAACGCTTCTTCCGCGATTTTGACGGCGCCCACAACGGCCTGGTACGCGGCGCGCTGCTGCCCGATCGCATCGAGACCTGCACGCCAGCTCTGCTGGAGCGCACCGCCGCCGTGCAGCGCGAACTGAATGCGCCGCTGCGCCTGCACTGCTGCCAGTCGCGCTACGAAGTGGAACTGGTCCGCCGTCTGCGCGACACCTCCTCGCTGCAATGGCTCGACAGCCATGGCCTGCTCAACCCGCGCAGCGTGCTGCCCCACGGCATCCTGCACAGCGGTGAGCACGAGTTGCAGCGTCTCGCCGACACCGGCACGAGCCTGGTGCATTGCCCGGTGGTGTTCGCCCGCGAAGGCGATGCGCTGGACTCGTTCGGCGCCTACCGCGCGCGGGGTATCAACCTCGCCATGGGCACCGACACCTTCCCGGCGGACATGCTCGACCAGCTACGCCAGGGCCTGAACATCGCACGGGTGAAGGAAGCCGATGCCGAGCACACGCGCATGCTTGACCTGTACAACACCGCGACCCTCGGCGGCGCCCAGGCGCTGGGCCGCGATGACATTGGCCGCCTGGCCGTCGGCGCCCGTGCGGACATCACCGTG
This sequence comes from Pseudomonas nitroreducens, assembly GCF_014204515.1. Classification (GTDB taxonomy): domain Bacteria; phylum Pseudomonadota; class Gammaproteobacteria; order Pseudomonadales; family Pseudomonadaceae; genus Pseudomonas; species Pseudomonas nitritireducens_A. The sequence goes on from NZ_JACHLI010000016.1 coordinate 92,722, forward strand.
TTCCGCCTGGGCGACTTTCACCAGGGCCCGTTCTTCGACCCGCTGAAGAACCTGTTCACCGCCGGCCGTGGCGACGACTGCATCGCCAGCTTCATCGACGGCCGCAGCGTGATGCAGGACGGCCAGGTGCTCGGGATCGATTATGCCGACCTGCAACGCCGCGCCGACGCGCTGTTCCAGAAGCAGATGCAGCACCACGCCGAACGCGCCTTCGGTAACCCACCGTGGCGCACGCTGTTCCGTTCCGCGATTCCCTTTGCCGACCCGTACAGCGCCGACGCACCGCTGGTCGACGCGCACGCCCATTGAAGGATCAACCCATGCTCAGCTTCGACTTCCAGCAGCTGTCCGCCCGCGAGAAATACAAGATCCTGATCGGCAGCGTGGTGCCCCGGCCCATCGCCCTGGTCACCACCATCGACGCCGAGGGCCGCGCCAACGCCGCGCCGTTCAGCTTCTTCAACGCCCTCTCGGCCGACCCGCCGATCCTCGCCCTGGGCGTGGAGAACTACAGCGACCTGAGCCCCAAGGACACCACGCTGAACATCCGGCAGAACCAGGAATTCACCGTGAACATCGTCTCCGATGCGCTGGTGGAAGCCATGAACGTCTGCGCCGTGCCCTTCGAGCCGGGCTTCGACGAACTGGTCGCCGCCGGCCTCACCGCCATCCCCGGCACCCGCGTCGGCTGCCCGCGCATCGCTGAAGCCCCTGTGGCGCTGGAGTGCCGGCGGATGATGGCGCTGTCCATCGGCCAGTCGCGGGAGATCATCCTCGGCGAAGTCCTGATGGCCCACGTCCGCGACGACCTGATCGACCCGGCCACGCTCTACATCGACCAGCTCGGCCTCGACGCCGTCGGCCGCATGGGCGGGCATGGCTACTCGCGCACACGGGAATACTTCGAGCTGCCGACGCGTTCGCTCAAGCAGTGGCTGGACGAACCCGGCGCCGGCAAGCGTCTCTGGCCCGTTACCGAAGAACTGGCATAACCGTCGAATACCAATCCTGCAAAAAAGCGTCTGCGTGAAAACAAGAACGCCCGGCATCCCGCCGGGCGTTTTCGTTTCACTCCAACGCTTACCGCTGATGCAGCTTCCACGCATCTCCATGGGGCGCGGTGCCCTTGTCGTAGGGGCGGAACAGGGTCATGTAGGCCAGGCCCAGGACGATCACGATGCCGCCCACCAGAATGATCCCGTAGTTCAGGTACCAGGGCGCATCCGGCGTGCGCGGCCAGGACATGTTGATGATCGCCAGCACGCCGTAGGTCAGCGCCAGGATGTTCACGATCCACCCCCAGTTGCCCAGGGTGAAGGCGCCGGTGGGTTTCCAGCCGCGCAGGCGGGCGAACAGGGCGCCGCCGACGATCATCTGGAACGACAGGTAGATGCCGATGGCGGCGAAGCTCACCACCATGGCGATGGCGTTCTGCAGGTAGAAGCCGGCGCAGACGATCACGCTGGGGATCACGCCGCAGGCGATCAGTGCCGCAACCGGCACGTGGGTGTTGGGCGACAGGCGCTTGAGCAGGCCGCTGCCCATCACCATCTCGTCGCGGGCATAGGAGTACAGCAGGCGGCTGGCAGCGGCCTGCAGGCTGAGCACGCAGGAAACGAAGGAGACGATGATCACCGCCATCACCAGGCGCGCGCCGGTGACGCCGAAGGCGTTGTCGAGGATGGTGGTCATCGGGTCCTTGTCGGCGCCGGAAATCACCGCCTGCATGTCCGGTACCGCGAGGATCAGCGCCAGGGCGGCGAAGATGGCCGCGCCACCGCCGATCCAGATGGTCATGCGCATGGCCTTGGGAATCCGCCGGCTGGGTTTCGGGGTTTCCTCGGCGACGTCACCGCAGGCCTCGAACCCGTAGTAGAGGAACATGCCGGCCAGCGAGGCGGTGAGGAACGCCGGCCAGTAGCTGCCGTCGATGCGGATGTCGAAGGTGTTGAACAGCACCGAGAATGGTTGGTGGCGTTCGAAGATCAGCAGATAGGTGCCGATCACCAGCGCGCCGAGCAGCTCGCAGATGAAGCCGAACATCGCCACGCGGGCCAGCAGCTTGGTGCCGGACAGGTTCAGCAGGGTGGCGATCACCGTCAGCGCCAGGGCGACCAGGGTATTGGTCACCGGCGTGGATTCGAAGCCGAGCAGCGTGGCGATGTAAGGGCCGGCGCCGAGGGCCACGGCAGCGATGGTCACGCACAGCGAGACGGAGTAGATCCAGCCGACCATCCAGGCCCAGCGCTTGCCCACCAGGCGCCGGGCCCAGGGGTAGACGCCGCCGGAAATCGGGAACTGCGAGACCACTTCGCAGAAGATCAGGCACACCAGCATCTGGCCGATGCCCACCAGCAGGTAGGACCAGAACATCGGCGGGCCGCCGGCGGCCAGGCACAGGCCGAACAGGGTGTACACGCCGACTACCGGCGAGAGGTAGGTGAAGCCCAGGGCGAAGTTCTGCCAGAGGGTCATACTGCGTTCGAAATTAGAGGTGTAGCCCAGCGCGCGGAGTTGTTCCGCGTCGCGGTCCAGGGCGGCGCCTGGCTGGGTCGAGCTGTTCATCGTGGAGTTCCTGTCTGAGGTTTTCGCGTCGGCAGCCAATCGGGTGCAACGGAAAGCGTTGTTGTTATTGTTCGGCGCGCGGTGGCGGCCGCGCGCCGTCTTGCTCCAAACCTCTCGTATTGCCGGATCGCGTTACAGCTTGATCCAGGTCGCCTTCAGCTCCGTGTACTTGTCGAAGGCGTGCAGCGACTTGTCGCGACCGTTGCCCGACTGCTTGAAGCCGCCGAAGGGCGCGGTCATGTCGCCGCCGTCGTACATGTTCACCCACACGCTGCCGGCGCGCAGGGCGCGGGCGGTGAGGTGGGCTTTGGAGATGTCGCGGGTCCAGACCGCCGCCGCCAGCCCGTACTGGGTGTCGTTGGCGATGCGGATCGCTTCCTCGGCGTCTTCGAACTCGATGACCGAGAGCACCGGACCGAAGATTTCCTCGCGGGCGATCTTCATCGCGTTGCTCACGCCGTCGAACAGGGTCGGCTCGACGTAGGTGCCGCCGGTTTCTTCCAGCACACGTTTGCCGCCGGTGAGGATCTTCGCGCCTTCGTCCTGGCCGGCCTGGATGTAGCCCAGCACCTGCTCAAGCTGACGGCCGTCGACCAGCGCGCCGACGTTGGTTTCCGGGTCCAGCGGGTGGCCGGCCTTCCAGCCCTTGAGGGCTTCGACCACCAGCGGCAGGAACTTCGCCTTGATCGACTTCTGCACCAGCAGGCGCGAGCCGGCAGTGCACACTTCGCCCTGGTTGAAGGCGATGGCCGCGGCGGCGGCTTCGGCAGCGGCCTGCAGGTCCGGGGCATCCTCGAAGACGATGTTCGGGCTCTTGCCGCCGGCTTCCAGCCAGACGCGCTTCATGTTCGATTCGCCGGCGTAGACCATCAGCTGCTTGGCGATCTTGGTGGAGCCGGTGAACACCGCGGTGTCGACATCCATGTGCAGCGCCAGGGCCTTGCCGACGGTGTGGCCGTAGCCCGGCAGCACGTTCAGTACGCCAGCGGGAATGCCGGCATCGATGGCCAGCTGGGCGACGCGGATGGCGGTCAGCGGCGAGCGCTCGGACGGCTTGAGGATCACCGAGTTGCCGGTGGCCAGCGCCGGGCCGAGTTTCCAGGCGGCCATCATCAGCGGGAAGTTCCACGGCACGATGGCGGCGACCACGCCCACCGGCTCGCGGGTAACCAGGCCGAGTTGGTCGTGGGAAGTGGCGGCCACCTCGTCGTAGACCTTGTCGATGGCCTCGCCACTCCAGCGCAGCGAGTCGGCGGCGCCCGGCAGGTCGACGTTCAGCGAATCGCCTATGGGTTTGCCCATGTCCAGGGTTTCCAGCAGCGCCAGCTCTTCGGCGTGCTCTTCCAGCAGGGCGGCGAAGCGGATCATCACGGCCTTGCGGGTCGCCGGGGCTTCCCGCGACCAGACACCGGAAGTGAAGGTGGCGCGGGCGCTCTGCACGGCGCGTTCGGCGTCGGCTTCACCGCAGCTGGCGACCTTGGCCAGCAGGCGGCCGTCCACCGGGCTGATGCAATCGAAGGTTTCTCCGGAGGCGGCGGCAAGGTATTCACCCTGGATGAAGGCGCGGCCTTCGATCTTCAGGGCCTTGGCGCGGGCTTCCCATTCGGCGCGGGTTGGCTGGCTCATGCGTATCGCTCCTCGTTCTTGCTGTTGTTGGCGGAGACGGCCTGCGGACCGTCGCTGGCAAATACATTTGAAACCATATCTTATGTTTTTGCGGTTGCCAATACAGGTCGAAAAATGAGCGTTCTGATGGGCTTTCAGTGGCGAAAGACCTTGCTGAAAGTCCGGAAAGCGATTTAAAAATATGGAGACATAGTTTTAGCGATGCCCAAGCCAGGCTTGCCGGTAGACTCGCTTTCAACACCCGCACAGGAAGATTTCGCGCAGGAAGCGTCAGCGCCCCTCGCATGGCTGCCTATGAACGAATTCAGGAAAGTCCGCCCCGCCAGTTTCATGCGCCTGCGCCAGGAAGGGCGCACCGAGGAGGTCGCGCGTCGGCTGGTGGAAATGGTCGACCTCGGCCTCTACGCCGAAGGCGAGCAACTGCCCAGCGAAAGCGAGCTGGCGATGCAGTTCGGTGTTGCCACCGTGACCCTGCGCGATGCCCTGGCAGAGCTGCGTGAACGCGGGGTGATCGAGACCCGGCGCGGGCGCAATGGCGGCAGTTTCGTCTGCTCGCCGCAGCACACCTCTGAGGACGCCCTGCTGGGGCAGTTGCGCCAGATGAGTGCACTGGAGCTGCGCGACCTGGGGGACGAGCATGTCGCCATCGCCGGAGCTGCCGCGCGGCTCGCGGCACAGCGCTCCACCTCCGACGAACAGGCACGCATCGCCCAGTACCTCGATGCGCTGGCGAACGCCAGCACCCGGCAGGAACAACGCCGCGCCGACGCGCGCTTCCATATCGAGATCGCCGTTGCCGCTCAATCCGTTCGCCTGACCCACGCGGAGACGCGCCTGCAGGCGGAAATCGGCGAGTGGCTGTGGCTGCCGGTGGAAGGCTTCCCGGGAGCGACGGCTATCGAGCAGGAGCACCGCGCCATCCTCGAAGCGATCAGGGCCGGCGACTCGAACCTGGCCGGTGCTCTGGCGGAGGCCCATGTCACCCGCGGCATCAAGCGGCTGATCAACCTGCGCCTGAGCCTGCTGGCCGACGACGGCTGACTGGCACAGCGCTTGCTGCTTTCCCTGCGCGGCCGGACGGGCGCACAGACTGACTTACCGAACCTACTTTGCGAGCCTGTCTGGCTCGCCCTTGAGCAAGAACAACGACAAGAACAGCGAGGCCCCGGTCATGTCCAGCGAGCAACCCACGGATGAACTCCAGCGCTGTGCCCAGCGCATCGACGCTTCCATCCGTAACGTTTTCCAGCGTCTCGACGAGCTGGCCGGTGAAGTCGAGGGGATCTGGCGCGTGTTGGCGGAGGAGGGCAAGCGCCCGTCCTCGAAGGACCTCGGCGCACTGCGTCCGCGCATCCAGCACGACCTCACCGATGATGGTACGCGCCTGCACGGTACCGGCGTGGTGATCGAGCCGGGCGAGCTGGCCGACCAGGAGATGTACCTGGAGTGGTGGTACCACGGCCGCGGCGACAAGGTCGTGCCCATGAGCCTGAACTTCAACCGGCGCAGCGAGAGCTTCTACAACTACCTCAACATGCCGTGGTTCTCCCGCCCGCGTGCCAGCGGGCAGCCCTCGGTGGTCGGGCCCTTCGTCGACCTTTACGGTACCGACCTGTATATCCTCGCCTTCTCCGTGCCGATCCAGGTGGACGGCCGCTTCATCGGCGTGGCCGCCGCCGACATTGCCCTGCACGAGTTCGAAGGCGTGCTGCTGGGCAGCCTGATGCAGATGGGCCACGAGGCCCTGGTGGTCAACGGCGAAGGTCGCGTGGTGGCCGCCAACACCGCCAACTGGTTCACCGGCGACCTCGCCCGGCGCCTATTGGGACGAGACGGGCAGGGGCGCGAGCAGGAGCTGGCGGCGTCCTTCTCGCACTGGGCGGTCATCGAGCGACCGCAGGCGCGTCGGTTGTCCGGTGCTGCCTGAAGCTGCCAAACGCCGCACAATTGGCTAGGCTAGGGCGGTTAATCCATTGACGGACAACGCCATGAGCCAGTCGCTCGACACTCTCTCCGACTTCGAAGCCCTGAGCGCGGTGGATACCCGCGTGCTCGGCTGCCTGATCGAAAAGCAGCTCACCACTCCCGAAGCCTACCCGCTGACCCTCAACGCCCTGGTCACCGCGTGCAACCAGAAGACCAGTCGCGAACCGGTGATGAACCTCACCCCCGGCCAGGTCGGCCAATCCCTGCGCCATCTCGAAGGCCGCGAGATGACCCGCCTGGTCATGGGCAGCCGCGCCGACCGCTGGGAGCAGCGCCTGGACAAGGCGCTGGAGCTGGTCAAGCCGCAGGTCATTCTGCTCGGCCTGCTGTTCCTGCGCGGCCCGCAGACCCTCAACGAACTGCTCACCCGCAGCCAGCGCATGCACGACTTCGACGACACCGAAGAAGTCCGCCATCAGCTCGAGCGCCTCGCCAGCCGTGGCATGGCCGCGCAGCTGGAGCGCCAGTCCGGCCAGCGCGAAGACCGCTACATGCACCTGCTGGGCACCGAGGAAGATCGCGAGGCAGCGATTGCCTCCAGCGGCAGCCGCGCCTCCAGCGAGCGCAGCGACGGTGGTGGTCATGACGAAGGGCGACTGGTCGAACTGGAAGCCCGCATCGCGGCGCTGGAAGAGCGTCTTGCCCTGTTGGAACTCGGCGTATCGCGGGACTGAACAAGCAGATTCCTCTGATAGGCTGATCCCGATCAGTCTGTCAGAGTGCTAATCCAGCGTTAATATTTGCGCCCGATAGTCATGCATGCCCCCGCTTTACCTCGGAGCACCCCATGAGTCGCAAACCCTCCCAGGCCCAGCTGGCTGCCGTGCTCAGCCAGCTTACGGAAACCGACTTCAAGTCCATCGCCGACCTCACCGGCCCGCGCGAAGCGAACCTGTTCGCCATCCGCGAACTGTTCCGCCAGGGGCTGATCAAGGGTGTGCTGATCGACGATCCGTTTGGCGCCGAGGACGAGGATGGGCCGCTGCTGTGCAATGCAGAGCGGCTGAGGTTGCGCAGGCCATGCGTGGAAGTCGTCGAACAAGCCACTGAGATGCTGACAGACCAGCGGGGCCTGTTGACGCTCTGAGCAGGCAGATCCATTCCCGAACGCCAGCTTCAGCGGTCCGGGCCCCGCGTGGCCCGGTGCGCTAGGAATCCCTCCATCCCGACGAGTGGCGACATTGCGTCGCGCCTTCTCCGAATCCTGGCTTCGCTCTCTTTTCGTGAAAAAGCCGTGAAATAGCAGGGCATTAGCCTCTGTTTATTCCATTTCTCGCGTATTTTGGCGTGGGATAGATAGGTTTTTAATGAAAGCTTAATCTTTGATATCATCCCGATATCGGACGTATCCCTTGTTCGTGAAACCTTTTTCGGACTGATCGCATTCCTATTAGGTTTCATTTAATGCAGGGTGCATTCGGGATAGGGACATTATCTAGATATTCGCTTGAGCGATGCTCGGCGATCGCAAGGGACTGCGGTGACACTACGTTCCCCTGCACCTTTAGCAAGTCCTTCGGGCTCCAGTGAGCCTGCTTCCCTGCCCTCCGCGTCCTAATCGCTCATTCGTCGTGCCTTTGTCGGCACCTGGCGATGGCACCGTTTTATCGTTTCGCAGCAGTAGAGGCACCATGCAGCTCAAGACCCTCAGCATTTTTGGTACGCGTCCCGAAGCCATCAAGATGGCACCGCTTGCCCTGGCCCTGGCGGCAGACCCGCGCTTCGACTCCCGGGTCTGCGTGACCGGCCAGCACCGCCAGATGCTGGATCAGGTGCTGGAGCTGTTTGAACTGGTCCCCGACTACGACCTTGCGATCATGAAGGCCGGGCAGGACCTCACCGACGTCACCACCGCGATCCTGAAAGGGCTCAAGCCGATCCTGGCCGAGTTCAAACCGGACGTGGTACTGGTGCACGGCGATACTGCGACCACTTTCGCCACCAGCCTGGCCGCCTACTACCAGCAGATTCCGGTGGCGCACGTCGAGGCCGGCTTGCGCACCAACAACCTGTACTCGCCCTGGCCGGAAGAGGGCAATCGTCGCCTGACCGGTGCTCTCGCGGCGCTGCACTTCGCGCCCACCGACAACTCCCGCGACAACCTGCTGCGCGAAGGTGCTGCTCCTGCCACCATCCACGTCACCGGCAATACCGTGATCGATGCCCTGCTGGATGTCGTGCGCAAACTCGATGGTGGTGACGCTGCCCTGCAGGCGCGCTTCCAGGAACAGTTCGCCTTCCTCCCCGAAGGCCGCCGCATCGTCCTGGTCACCGGCCATCGCCGGGAGAACTTCGGTGGCGGCTTTGAGCGTATCTGCATGGCACTGGCCGAGGTCGCCAAGGCCTTCCCGGATGTCGACGTGGTCTACCCGGTGCATCTGAATCCCAATGTGCGCGAGCCGGTGAACCGCCTCCTGCAGGGGATCAACAACGTCCACCTGATCGAGCCGCTGGACTACCTGCCGTTCGTTTACCTGATGAGCCGCGCCTACCTGATCCTGACCGACTCCGGCGGCATCCAGGAGGAGGCGCCGTCCCTGGGCAAGCCGGTCCTGGTGATGCGCGATACCACCGAGCGTCCCGAGGCCGTGGCCGCCGGCACCGTCAAGCTGGTGGGTACCGAGGTGGAGAGCATCACCCGCCATCTCCAGCAGTTGCTCACCGATGCAGGCGCCTACCGCGCCATGAGTTTTGCCCACAACCCCTATGGTGACGGCCAGGCGTGCGCTCGGATTCTCGAGGCGCTGGCAGGCCTGTGTAACGACAAGTCGAAGGAAGCAGTATGAGCTTTGCAAGGATCTCGGTAGTTGGTCTGGGCTACATCGGTCTGCCCACCGCGGCGGTTTTCGCTGCCCGCAAGAAGCAGGTGATCGGTGTCGACGTCAACCAGCACGCCGTCGATACCATCAATCGCGGCGAAATCCACATCATCGAGCCGGATCTCGACATGGTGGTGCACGCGGCGGTGACCGAAGGCTACCTGCGCGCGACCACCGTTCCCGAGCCGGCCGACGCTTTCCTGATCGCCGTGCCGACCCCCTTCAAGGGCGACCACGAGCCGGACCTGGCCTACATCGAGTCGGCCAGCAAATCCATCGCTGCGGTCCTCAAGAGCGGTGACCTGGTCATCCTCGAATCGACTTCCCCGGTTGGTGCCACCGAACAGATGGCAGCCTGGCTGGCCGAAGCCCGTCCGGACCTGAGCTTCCCGGCGACCCATGGTGAAGATTCCGACATCCGCATCGCCCACTGCCCTGAGCGCGTCCTGCCCGGCCACGTGCTGCGCGAGCTGGTGGAGAACGACCGGATCATCGGCGGCCTGACGGCCAAGTGCTCCGCTGCGGCGGCGCGCCTGTACAAGACCTTCGTCGAGGGCGAGTGCATCATCACCGACGCGCGCACCGCGGAGATGTGCAAGCTAACCGAGAACAGCTTCCGCGACGTGAACATCGCCTTTGCCAACGAGCTGTCGATCATCTGCGACAAGCTGGGCATCGATGTCTGGGAACTGATTCGCCTGGCCAACCATCACCCGCGGGTCGGCATTCTCCAGCCTGGTCCAGGAGTGGGTGGGCACTGCATTGCCGTGGATCCCTGGTTCATCGTCAGCAAGACGCCCGAGCAGGCGCGTCTGATCCGTACTGCCCGGGAAGTGAATGATGGCAAACCCGAGTGGGTGATCAACAAGGTCAAGGTGGCGCTGGCCGACTTCCTCATCAAGAACCCCGGCAAGTCCGCGAGCCAGGTGAAGGTCGCCTGCTACGGGCTGGCTTTCAAACCGGACATCGACGACCTGCGCGAGAGCCCTGCACTGGGCATCGCAGAGCGTCTGGGCAACGAGCTGGAATGCCCCCTGCAACTGGTCGAGCCGAATATCGAGAGCCTGCCGAGGCGGCTTGCACACCATGAGCATGTCGATTTCGCCTTTGCTCAGGACAGCGCTGATATTCATGTATTGCTGGTCAAGCATCGGGAGTTCCGCGAGTCGTTCAGCGTCCGTGACGGTGCCATTGTCATCGATGCGGCGGGCGTCACCCGGGGCTGAAGACTGGCAAGTTTATGAGCCGTTCCCAGATCATCCCTTCGGCCTCGTTGCAGCTGACCCGGATTTGCTCCGGGTTCAGTGTCTGCGCAAACGCAGGTGGCATGTCCGGAGCTTACCGTCCAGTCCAGCGAGGGGCGGCGCTCCAGCGTAATGGCACCTCCTCGGGGCAGTCCCATGCGTAGGGTTGCCATGATCGTCTGGAACGAATTCCGCAATGATGCGCGGGTCCTCAAGGAGGCGCAGACGCTCCAGGGAGCCGGCTATCAGGTGCAGGTCTTCGCGCTCCATACGCCAGGGATTACTTGTCAGCGGGAGACCTTGAGTGACGGTATCCGCGTGCTGCGGGTGCCGCGCAGTCCTTTCTGGACATGGCGGAAGGTTTCAGAGGGCGCGCCGCACCGCGCGTCGGGCATGGCTGGGCAGGGACAACTCCAGGTCTCTGCGCTCAAGCTGAGCTTGCGCGTCGTCGCGCGCATCTGGACCCACATGCAGCTGTTGCTGCAGATGATTCGCTACCAGCCGGACGTCGTTCACGGCCACGATGTGAACACGCTCCCCACCGCGTGGCTGGCGGCGTGGTTCAGCCGCGCCCACCTGATCTATGACGCCCATGAAATCAGTACGAGCCGGGAAGGCTACAACAGCTTCCGCCAGGTCGTTGGCTGGATCGAAAAGCGACTGGCTCCCAGGGCTGACGGGATGATCACCACGACCCAGGCGCGAGCGAAGTTCTTTGCTCGTGCCTATGGCGTACCGCGGCCACTGGTACTGCAGAACAGGCCACGCTTCAGCGAGTGGCAGCCAAGCGGCAGAATTCGCAGGGAGCTCGGGTTCGATCAGCCATGGCCGATCGTGGTCTACCAGGGAGGGCTGCAGCAGGGGCGCGGGCTGCACAAACTCGTCAAGGCTGCGGGCTCCGTGCCGAACACCTACTTCGTCCTGATCGGCGGCGGGCGCCTGACGCGATCGCTTGGCGAGCTGGCCGACTCTCTGGGCATCAATGATCGCGTGCGGTTCATCCCGACGGTGGCGCTGGCAGATCTGCCCGAGTACACAGCGTCGGCAGACATCGGCGTTCAGCCGATCGACAACACCTGTCTGAATCACTTCACGACCGACTCGAACAAACTCTTCGAGTACCTGATCGGTGGGTTGCCGGTCATTGCCACCAACCTGCCGGAAATCCGCTCCATCGTCCGCCAGTACCAGGTCGGGCTGCTTGTTCCTGATCTGTCCCTGGATGCGCTGGTTGAGGCATTGAGAAAACTCTCGGCCGATCTGCCTTACCGCGCCGAGCTGGCACGCAACGCCAAAGAGGCCGCGAAGGTGCTCAACTGGGAGGCGCAGGAGAGCCTGCTGGTATCACTGTATGGCGGCCTGTTCGCTGCGATGGACGTGAAAGTGAGCAGCGATTCATGACCCTTCGCATTCTGGTCCTGAGCTTCTACTACGCTCCAGATCTGTCGGCGGGCTCTTTCCGTGCTGAAGCCTTGGTGAAATCGCTGCAGAGCGAGCTGGAGGGCAGGGCGCATATCGATGTCGTCACAACCCGGCCCAATCGCTACCACAGCTATCGCGAGAATGCGCCGAGGTTCGAGCAGAACGGCCCGGTGAGCATTCATCGAGTCGGCCTGCCGTTGCATCGCAGCGGTATGTTCGACCAGGTGGCTGCTTTCACGACCTTTGCCCGAGGGGCGCTGAAGATCGTCAAACATCAACAGTACGATCTGGTTCTGGCGACCTCCTCGCGCCTGATGACGGCGGTGCTGGGAGCGGTGATCGCGCGCAGAAAAGCACGCCGACTCTACCTCGACATCCGCGACATCTTTGTCGACACGCTGCCCGAACTCTTTCCCTGGCACCTCGGGGCACTGGCCGCCTGGGTCTTCTCGCCGGTCGAACGCTGGACCATCCGCCAGGCGAGCCGGGTGAACCTCATTTCACCCGGCTTCCTGCCTTACTTTTCACGGCGTTACCCGGAGCTGACTTTCGCGCAATACACCAATGGTGTGGATGAGCTGTTCCTGAAGTCCCGCTCGCCCCAGCAGGAAGGTACGCAGGCGACGCAAGGGCGTTTGAAGGTTGTCTACGCGGGCAATCTGGGGCTTGGTCAGGGCCTGCACATCATCCTTCCGAGCCTGGCAAAGCGCCTGGAAGACCGCGTCGAGTTTCATCTGGTCGGGGCAGGCGGGGCGGCGGACAAATTGATCCGCGCGCTGGATCAGCATGATGTGACCAACGTCCGGATCAGCCCGCCGATGAAGCGTGAACAGTTGATCGGCACGTACCAGGATGCCGACGTTCTCTTCCTGCACCTCAACAATTTGAAAGCGTTCCGCAAGGTCCTGCCTTCCAAGCTGTTCGAGTATGCGGCAACCAACAAACCCATCTGGGCGGGGCTTTCGGGCTATCCGAGGCGTTTTACCCGGCAACGCATCAAGAATGCGGCCATTTTCTCTCCCTGCGATATCGAGGGCGCCGTAGAAGCGCTGGATCGCCTGGAGCTCCAGTTGACCTGTCGGCGTGAATTCGTGGAGCAGTACTCGCGGTCGTTTATCAAGCAGCGGATGGCAAAAGACATCTCGAAGGTTATGCACTGACTTGAGCTGCTGTTTGCGCAGGTTGCGATGCGATGGCGGCGACTCTCAACGACATGGAAACAGAAACAGAAGAAACACGGATGAGGTCATGAAAGTCACGATCTAGAGTGCCGGTAGGGACACAGGGTGCGGCGGCCCACAGGCGGCGAAACCATAACGCAGAGTGCAGTTGATTTTTTTGAGTTTGCAGGGGCAGGGAAATGAAAACGTGGGGGCGCCGCTGGGCGCGCAAAGTCGCCCAACAGCTGGGCATCTATGAATCACTGGTCTTGAAAAAGAAGCTGGCCGTTCGCCGGACGTTGCAGAGCAGTGAGCCCCTGCCCGTTGTCGAGATCGTGAAGAGCACGCGTGTGACACTGTCGTCCGCCCCGCAGTGGAACGAAGCCTCGGTCAAGCCGGGCGACACGGTCTCCATCAGGGTTGCGGTGACTTATGAAAATACCAGCGAGGTCAGCAAGAAGGCGCTCCTACTTATCAAGCTGACCGATCTGGACGGCAATGAAGTGGCCGAAGCCAGCGGACGCCTGGCGCGTTCCGAAAAGCTGAAGTCGTCCTATAAGTACCTGGCCTCCACCTTGGGCAAAGTGGTGACGGTATACGAATTCAAGGTTCCAGAAGGCGGAGTCGGGCTGCAGGTCGGCTTCTGCGCTTTCAACACCCAGCCGGGCGAAGCGGTGCATATCGACCAGGTCGAAATTCTGTCCCGCAAAAAGGCCAAGGACGTGGTCCAGTTCGTCGCACCATCAGCTGAAGTGGCGGCTATCAGCATTCTGGGGTGGCCGGAGTACCCCGAGAACGACAAGCCCTACGTGATCGGCGTGATGGACGAATTCACCACCGGTTGTTTTGAGCAGGAAGTCAACCTGATCCAGCCACGCCCGGACAATTGGTACGCCTTGGCGGAGAAGTACAAGCCGGCGATGTTCTTCATCGAGAGCGCCTGGAAAGGAAACCAGGGAAGCTGGCAATACCGCGTCGGCGAGTATTCCAACAAGCCGGGTCAGGAAATTGCCTTCATGTCGCAGTACGCGCGGGACAAGGGCATTCCGATGGTCTTCTGGAACAAGGAAGATCCAGTGCATCATGACAAGTTCATGTGCAGTGCCAAGCTGGCCGACCATATCTTCACCACCGATGAAAATATGCGCGGGTCCTATCGGCGCAGGACCGGCAACTCCAACGTACATGCGCTGCCTTTTGCCGCCCAGCCCAAGCTGCACCAGCCGGCTCCGCTTGAAGGCCGCTTGGCGCGCTCCTGCTTTGCGGGCAGCTGGTACGGTGATCGTCACGCCAATCGCGGTCGCGCCATGCGCTGGCTGCTGCAGGCTGCCAACCGGCATGGCCTGGATATCTACGATCGTAACCATGGTACGGGGCTGTTCCCGTTCCCCGAGGAGTACCAGGCGGGGATCAAAGGAAGCCTGCCGTACAAGCGGCTTTGCGCCGAATACAGCCGCTACCGGGTGTTTCTCAACGTCAACTCGGTGACCGACTCGCCCACCATGTTCTCTCGTCGTGTATTCGAGCTGATGGCTTGTGGCACTCCCGTGGTGAGCACCTACGCCAAGGGTATCGAGGACCTGTTCGAAAGCGACGCGGTGTGGATGGTCAGCAGCGAACAGGAGGCCGAGGAAGCCATCCATACGCTGCTTACCGACGACCGCGAATGGCGTCGTCGCAGCTTGCTCGGAATTCGCGAGGTGTTCTCCCGCCACACCTATGCCCATCGGATCAACAGCGTGTTCGGCCATGTCGGGCTGCCGCCTGTCACCACTATTGACCCGAACATCCTGCTCATCGCCAGGGTGTCCAGCGAGGCCGAACTCTACAGCGTCACCAAGCTGTGCGAACAGCAGGTCTATCAGAACTACACCATTGCCATCGAGTGCCATGGTGCGGCCGACCTCTTTGATCTGCCGGTGCCTGCGGAAGTGGTTCTGGTACAGCCGGGCTATTTCGCTTCGGCGGAATTCGAGTCCAGAGCCGTGACCTACGATGCCTCGGGCTGGCTGAGTCCTCATGCCGGCTACGGCCGCCATTACCTGCGTGACCTGGCCAATGCGATGCGCTACCAGCCGCAAGCCAGTGGCTGGGCAAAGGCCCTGGTGAAGGATGCTTTCCAGTTCGGCCAGAACGCGCAGATGGACGGCGCACTGTGGCAGATGCAGGAGTTTCTGCAGCATGGGCGATTTGCTGCACCAGAGGGGGCGATTTCCTCCCCGCGGCTTTATTGTGCTGACAGCAAAGAGTACTTCAGAGCGAGCTTCACCCAAAGCGTCGCGGGGCTTTAATGATGACTAGCAAAAAACGCGTACTGGTTTGCGCCAACCCGGACTTGAACTACATCGATGGGTCCTCTATTTGGTCCCAGACGATCAGTCTCGCTCTCGCGGAAACAGGAGCTGCGCGCGTCGACTTCATCGCCAAGAGCGCGCCTGAACGCGGGGAACTGTTTCAGCCACTCACTGATCACTCCAGCGTTACCGTTATCAATGGTACCGAGCCGAAGTACTGGAATGGTGCAAAGTTGCGGCGGCTCACTCTGGAGCAAATGGCAGGGCTTGCGGGAAAGCTATTCCAGCAGAGTCACTACGATACCTGTGTTGTTCGTGGTCTGGAGATTGCCACGAATTTGCTCCAGCATCCTGAGTTGCTCGAGCGTACTTGGATTTATTTGACTGATATCCCGCAGGACATCGCTGACTACACTGCCGAACAGCGGCAGACCATGGCTGCAATCGCGCACGGCTGCGAGCGCCTGCTCTGCCAGACACCTGGCTTCATCGATCTATGGAGAACCCTTGTCCCTGATTTGGCGGAGGGAAAGCTCTCTCTGTACACCCCCGTTATCCCCGATCTTCCTCTGTCCTGCCTACCCATCGCCGAACGCGAGAGAAGGGTTATCTACGCCGGGAAATTCAAGAGCGACTGGAAGACGCTGGAAATGGCGGAGAGCTGGCCCGGTGTCAATCGCGCAGTTCCGGACAGCCAGTTCGTTGTCATTGGCGACAAAATCCATAGCGATACCACGTCGCCAGATTACAAGGAGAAAATGACCAGGGCACTGGAAAATACACCCTCCTTGAACTGGCTTGGTGCCCTCAGCCGTGAAGCTGTCATGGGGCAGTTGCAGATGGCGCGAATTGGGCTGTCGTGGCGATCCGAGAGCATGAATGACACGGTCGAGTACTCCACCAAGATTCTAGAATACGGTGCCGCCGGCTGTGCTGCGATCGTGAACCGCAATGCGCTGCACGAACAATTGCTGGGTGAGGACTATCCGCTCTACGCGAATAGTCTTGACGAATTCCGTGCTCAACTTCGTGGTGGACTGCTGGACGACGAAAAGGCACAACTGGCTGCAGACAGGCTGCGGGCATTGGCTGCTCGACATACATTCTCTGCACGTGTCGAAATGATTAGGACATGGCTTTCCTGCAAGCCTGATATTGCCCGAAGACGTGAGCGCCACACCAAGCTCAAGATACTGGTCGCTGGGCATGACTTGAAGTTCTTCCTGCCACTCAAGAAGAGGTTGAAGGAGTTTGGCGACTTCGAGTTCCTGATGGATCACTGGCAGGGACACAACAAGCACAACGAAAGTGCTAGCCAAAAACTTCTGGAAAAGGCCGACATCATTTTCTGCGAGTGGTGTCTGGGAAATATAAAGTGGTTTTCTCAGCATAAGCGAGCTGACCAGAAGCTGGTCGCCCGCTTTCACTATCAAGAGGTCAGGCTGTCTTATCTGGCAGAGGCAGATTGGGAGAAAATCGATCACATCGCTTTCGTCAGCGAACAAATTCGCGCGGAAGCGATGGAGGCATTCCCAGGTTTTCCATCGGATAAAACCAGCGTCATTCCGAACTTTCTCGATGAGAGAAAGTTCACCTCGGAGAAGAAGACCAGTGACGCCGACTTCACCTTGGGAATGATTGGCGTCGCGCCAATGCGGAAACGCATGGACCGGGCTCTGGATTTACTCGAGACTCTATTGCAGCAAGACGCCCGATACTGTTTACGGATCAAAGGAACGCATCCCCTTGACTACGGCTGGTTGCTTAAGCGTGAAGAAGAGGCAGCCTATTACAAAGCCATCTTCAATCGAATAAACAGCAGCGAAAAACTTCGCCATCGCGTCATCTTTGACCCGCCTGGTGATGACGTGAACGAATGGCTGAAAATGATAGGTTACATACTCTCTCCGTCGGACGGCGAGTCGTTTCATATGGCGGTGGGTGAGGGGATGCTCACTGGTGCTACACCCGTGATATGGAACTGGCCCGGGGCAGATGAGATCTGGCCGAAGGCCAATGTGGTCACTGGAAACGATCAAGCCGTTTACCTCGTACGAAAGGCAATCCCCAGCGCGCAGGCGAGTGGCTTGTACGAGCCATTCCTGGATCAGTACTCTTCCGGAACTGTTGCTCGTCAGTGGCGTGCAAAACTACAAGATTTGAATGAGCCTGGCTAATGTATACCGATAAATTAAATAGACTCCACGCTGCCGTTGAGAAGCCAGCCTTTGCGTTCATAAAAAATAACTATGTGAGTACCAGTCGAAATGATTTCAAATTTCTGAAACAAGCTGTCTTCGAGAGGACAATAGAGTTGCGAGGATTTTCCAATAGCGCTATTGATCTCGAAGTGTTTGACTGGGCAGAGGAAGGTCGAGACCGAAACTGGTGGTGGCAGATGCAGTCGCTGCCCTTTTTGACCTGGTTTATCAGTAGTTTCGAACTGCAGTCCGAGGAAGAGCGACGCGAGTTCTTCAGGTTTTGCGTGAACTCAGTAATTAATTGGCGAAATAAGGCCATGCGAGCATCGGATTCGCCGCTTGCTTGGCATGATCACGCTACTGCGTTCAGAGTTAGAAATGTCGTAAATTGGTTGGTCTTCTGCTGGGATTGCGGGTTGAGCGCTCTGGTCGCAGAGAATAATACAGAGCTTGATCTCGTATCTCTTGTCGAAGAGCACTTGGCATGGCTGGCTGATCGAGAGAATTACTCGATTCATACCAATCATGGATTTGATCAGTCGCTTATTAGTTATACTATTTCTCTGTATTTTGGAAATAGATTTTCTGATTATAAGGCGCTGTCTCTCGCGCGCCTTCAGGATGAGTTGGACTTTGCTTTTACGCCCCAGGGAGTGCATAAGGAGAATAGCCCAGGTTACCAGAAATTCATGCTTTCCCGGCTTAAGGGGCTGCTGAATCTTGAAGCTTTGGGTGACTCGGAAATATCCGTTCAGGCAAGAGATCATATCGAAAAGGCGACCGAGTTTCTGAAGGTGATTACGCTGCCGGACGGTATGTTGCCAATTATTGGTGATACCCGTTGGGACGATTTCAGTGAGGTGGAAAATACCAAATCTGAGCTCAACGTTTACGATTATTCAGACTCTGGTTATCTGGTCGTAAAAGGAAGGGATCAGCAGGGCAGGGATTTCTTCCTCTCGTTAAAAAATTGCCACGACTCAAACTACCATCGTCATGATGATGATCTTTCCGTGTTCTTCTATTATGCAGGGAGAGTGGTTTTCGGTGATGGTGGTCTCTTAAGTCATAACGAGAAGGATGCCAAACGGTTATTTATACGGTCCTCTCTTGCTCACTCGTGTCCGGTGCTGCCATTGAAGGCCATTCGGGATAAATTAAAAGTCCCGCAACGGCCGACCATGGAGCTTCGCGAGGGAGGGATTTTCCATGGCGTAAGCCATATGTACGGCGTCAAGGTCGAGCGCTCCGTGGATATCTCGAAGATACGTGACGGCGAAATATCCATTCTCGATGTTACCGAATCCGAAGGTGAAATCTGGAGCAATTTCCTGCTCACTGAAGACGTTATGGTCAAGTCGCAGAATAGCGGCTTTCAAGTGTCATTTGACAGCTTCCTGCTAACCATAGCGGCCCTGGGCGAGGCTGGTAGTTCCTACACTTGCAAAGGCTGGGACCCGGAATCCGCTGAGAACAGCGCGATATTTTCCAAGCACCTTGGGCGCGACGAAGCCGCTACCCGAGTCTGGTTGACCTCGCGAGGTCAATCCGGGGTGAAGATAAGCATCGGTGAAAAGTGATGAGGATCGACGCTCGGATCGGCGACTGCGAATGTAGTTTTTTTTCTGCACCTAATAGTAGGAAGGTAGTCGTATTCCTTCCATCTGCCAGTGATAAGGATATCTATCCTTATTATCCGCGTTTGTCGTGGGAAAATGACCTTTCTGGAAAGGTGAATGTACTTTATATCAATGATCCTTTCCAGCATCTGGATGCCTACAAGACCCCGATGGGAAGCTGGTATATCTCGCCATCGGGGGATTTCGTTCTACCTGAAGTCGCAGTGCTATTACAGGACTTCCTCTCCGGGAAGGGGATTGACGAAGTGCTCTACTATGGATCTTCCATGGGGGGGTATGCTGCAGTTGTACTGGCCAGCTTGCATCCCGGTGCCAAGGCTATCGCAGAGTGCCCGCAGCTTTTCTTGAGTGGGCATCCGGGCAGTCGCTATGTTTATGAAAACTTCCTTAGGAAAACTATCGACGTAGAAACGGTGGAGCCTCTCTCTTTTGTCAGAAAGTCCGTGGGCTCTCAGATTCGAATTTTTTGCTCAGTGCAGGACTATCACTATAAGGTTCATGTGTTGCCTTTTGCTGAGAAAGTGTCGGCGTGTCAAGAGAGTGAGCATGTTGATATCGAATTCATCGGCTATAAGAAGCCTGGGTACAAGAGTGGACATGTCGCTCTTTCCAAGGCTGATGCACTGCCGCTGATTTGCACTGCTCTTAAGATATAAAATCTAATACTAGGTGTTTGGGTGAAGGAAAAATGAAAAGGAATGTTCTGCTTGCATGTTTCGCTTTGTTGGCCCTCTCCGGCTGTGATGAGGCTGTGAAGGAAAAGCCTCAAGCGCAGGCCGTTTCTGAGGTGCCTTCGCTATCAACTTCCGACGATGGTCAGCAAGTTGTAACGTTCAAGGATGGAGCCAGTATCACCCTAAAGGGAAAGTTGATTCGCAACGTAGTCTTTAGTAATGACTCCGGGAAATTTCAGCGCTATATCTTTGAGTTGGATGAGCAGTCCATGGCCATTGAAGGGCGGGTGTTCGCCACCATCGTGAAAGCGGGCTATCAGCGTAAGGTGAAGACCAGTAATGCTGATACCTATGCAGTGCATTACCAGAAGCGTGGCTATCCCGCTGTCGGGGCGACCTATGCGAATCTGGAAGGTGGGAAAGGCGATGCAGCAGCCAAGACGCGCCTGACGCTACTTTGGCGCATCTGATCTGCAAACTATCTGGAGGCGGTTCGGGAAATAACCGGGCCTATCCTGGCGGTGTCGTTTTGAGATGGGTGGTCTGATAATGTTTAGCCTTTTGAAGTCCATGAAGACGACTGCCGCCTGGCTTGTATCTGTTGGCTCGAAATTTTTCCGAATTGCGCCGGTCTATACTGCGATTTCGATTTCGGCGACTCTGCTTTCCCAAGTGTCCCTGCTACTCGCCTACTTCCTGCCGCTCAAGGTAATTATTCTCATCAGTTCCAATAGGGTTCCGCACTATTTTCCGGATGAGTTGAAGGCAGTAGGGCATTCGAATCTTGTCATGGCATTAAGTGTTGCCACACTGCTTTTCTATGCTCTAAATATTATTTCCGAAAAAATAGTGGCGAAAAGTTCTGACGCCGGGGCTAGAAGGCTTATTTCCAGAAGTAACAAAATTTTACTATTCAATAATCAGGATGAAATAGCAACGCAGGCCTATCAGCGCTACTCCAGAAGTGTTGCCGCGCTTTTGTTTGTCGTGGCGGCTATTTTTATAATGCTTATGGTAGATCACCGTCTTTTTTTAATACTGGTGGGTTTTTTCGGGTTTGTCTTTCTTTTGCTCTCACTTGGCTATCAACGTTATTTCGATAGTGAAAGGGTTTCCGCTCCGGCAGTGGCGAAAATTGCGAACTCAATTTCAGCTGGTGGATTCTTCATCACTTTTTCTTACATCGTGGTGGGGTTCCTGATCCATGGCTCAAGCAATGCGCTCGTCGCTGTCATTTCCCTGCTGGTTGTTCGACAGTCTTTCCAGCGAGTCTCCAGTCTGATCGTCGATATTCATTTTCTTGGACTGCAGCGGCCTCAGATCAATGCGCTATTCTTCCACGGCCACACCTTTCAGGGGGCTGTAGACTCGAAAGAACTGAGCTTTTGGCACCTGCTGAATCAACCCCAACGTAATCAGTGGGTCAGTAATATCCTGAGGGAAGTCGTTGGGCGCACCGTGGTGCTTGGGCAGACCCAGTGGCATCAACTGGCTACTAGCGACGTCGGGGCACTGGAAGTTGTTCTCGCCGATAGCGCCGAGAAAACCGGAGGGTATCTCATCAAGCTGTTCAACGCGAACCGCAGAGACCTCGCCATTCAGGAGGCGACTGTGCTTGCTGAGTGTGCGGACTTGCAACTCCCCGCACTGGAGTTCCTCGGGGCGAGTCACGTAGATGGTTTGCACTGCCTCGTTTTTCGCATGGGAGCAGAGAAGAAAGTCAGTCTTAAGGAGTTGAAGGCAAAAGTACTGGAAACGTCCGCGCTTCTGCTTGCAGTCGAGCCGCCTGCAGCTCTGGTATCGCGCTACGCTCGCTCACGTCCATTAGTTTGGCAGCGTCTTGAACTCTCGATGACGGCGCGACTCAAGGTGGCCGCAAAAGATGCGACTGAGTGCGAGAACATCGAGAAATTCGAGCAACAGCTTTCCGGTATCCTCGCGGCGATACAGAAGTTGCCGCTGCAATTCCTCAACCCCGACATTACCGCCGAGAGCGTATTGATCGGCCAAGATGGGCAGCCCGTGCTCAGTCAATGGGGGCGTTGGACTCTCGAGCCTCTAGGCGCCGCATGGCCTATCAACCCCAACGAGTTGCCTCTCCTTGCGGAAAACCTGAAAAAGGCTCGAAGTACCCGCGCCTGCCTTGCTCATGTATCGGAAGCCGTGGTGGTACTATCTGCGCTGATGTTCGCCTATGAGCGGGCCTTGGGCCGGCAGCAGATTGCGACCGCCGTCGAACTGCTGCCGCAGATACTGGCGGTCAATGGTACCGTGCAATCCCCGCCCACCTGAGGTGCTGCTCGGGCTCCTTGACGATGTCTTGCGGCGTGATGCGTAAGTTGTCGGGTATCTGGAAAAAGCTTGGCATAAAAAAGCCCCTGAAATTCACTAGGAAAATCAGGGGCTTATCGTTTGCGTTTGGTGGAGCCGGGGGGATTTGAACCCCCGTCCGCCAGTTCTCCGCTGTCGGTTCTACATGCTTAGCCTTCTCTACTGAGTTAACTCCGCGCCGCCCGAGAGGCAGGGTGCTTGGAGCGAGCTGTATGAGTTTTAGCCGTTACGTCTACAGCGAACTTGGCGGCGATCCTGTTCTATATGACAGACCTAATCTTCGGGTTTACAGGCATCCCCTAGGGTCTGCTAGCGGCACTTAGGCTGCTAGGGCGTAGTTGTCGTCGTTGGCAACTATAAAGTTGTGGCAGCTGATTTACGAGAACTGTCACCTACTCGGCATGCCCCTCGAGTTTTGTTACCGGCGTCGAATCCTAATCGGCCCCAAAACCTGGAAAGGTCGTGGGCGATTGTACGGCAAAGCCGCCCCGATAGCCACCCGGGGCGGCGCAAACCGTTGTCAGGCCAGGAATTTCAGCACAGCCTCGGCCACTGCCTCGGAGGAGGCGGGGTTCTGCCCGGTGATCAGGCCGCGGTCGACTTCCACGTGGCTCTGCCAGTCCGGGCCCTTGCTGTAGCGGGCGCCGTTGGCCTTGAGCATGTCCTGGACGAGGAAGGGCACCACATCGGTGAGGCCGACGGCGTCCTCTTCGCTGTTGGAGAAGCCGGTGACGTGGCGGCCCTGTACCAGCGGCTTGCCGTCGAGGCCGTGGGGATGGCGGAACACGGCCGGGGCGTGGCAGACGGCGGAGACCGGCTTGCCGCTGGAGTGGAAGGCTTCGATCAGCGCCACCGAGGTGCGGTCCTCGGCCAGGTCCCAGAGCGGGCCGTGGCCGCCTGGGTAGAACACGGCGTCGTAGTCGTCGGCCTTCACGTCGCTGAGCTTGATGGTATTGGCCAGCGCGGCCTGGGCTTCGCTGTCCTGGCGGAAGCGCCGGGTAGCCGGGGTCTGCGCATCTTCCTCGTCGCTCTTGGGGTCGAGCGGCGGTTGGCCGCCCTTGGGCGAGGCCAGGGTCAGGCTGGCGCCGGCATCCTTGAACACGTAGTAGGGCGCGGCGAACTCCTCGAGCCAGAAGCCGGTTTTCTTGCCGGTGCTGCCGAGCTGGTCGTGGGAGGTCAGGACTACCAGGATTTTCATGCTCACTCCTTCGGCGTATCGCTAGTCGTGCGGCTGCCGCCGAAACGGCAGCCCGGACTGTCAGTGTAGGCAATACGCCACGGGCGTCAGCGCGACAAGGTGATACCCAGATAGGCGGCGTACAGCGCGCCGTTGAGCAGCAGCACCCAGATCGGCAGGCCGCCGCCGCGCTGGGCGTTGATCCGCAGCCAGGCCGCTGCGCCCAGGGTCACCAGCACCCCGGTGAGCACTTCGATGCGCGGCTGCCAGGGTGTGAGCAGGATGCCGATGGCGGGCAGCAGCGTGCCCTGGAAGACCATGGCGCCGCTGATGTTGCCGAAGGCCAGGGTGTCCTTGCCGCGGCGCACCCAGAGGATGCTGTTGACCTTCTCCGGCAACTCGGTCGCGATGGGGATGATCAGCAGCGACAGCAGCAGTGCGGAAATACCCAGGATGTGCGACAGGCCTTCGACGCCATGGATGAAGCCCTTGGCGCCCAGCACCAGCAGGCCCAGGCCCAGCAGCAACTGCAGGAGGATGGTGGCGAGGTTGGTCGGCAGGCCGATGCGCGACAGGTACATGTGGTGATCGGCCTCGGTACCGTGGCCGTCGTCCACCAGGCTCTGGGACGCGCGGATGGTCAGGGTGATGTAGCCGACGTAGGTGAGCACCAGCAGCACGCTGAGGGCGATGCGTACGGAGCGCATCTCGGCGGGGACGAACATGGCGATGGTGGCGAAGCAGAAGGCGACCAGGAAGAAATTCAGGTCGCGCTTGAGCCCCGTGCGCTCTGGGCGGATGCGCCCGAACAGGCCGCGGGCGCGCCAGGCGAAGCAGGCCATCAGGCAGGTGGAGAGTGTGGAAAGCATCAGCGGCGCGCCGAGGATGGCGCCCACGCCGACTTCCTCGTTGAGGGTGGCATTGCTGGTGCCGGCGAACAGGGCCAGCAGCGGGATCAGGGTTTCCGGCAGCGCAGTGCCGACGGCGGCGAACAGTGAGCCGGTGACGCCTTCGGAAATCCCCAGGCGTTCGCCGAAATGCTCCAGCGCGTTGGTGAAGAGTTCGGCGGCGATCAGGATCACCAGCAGCATGCCGAACAGTTCGAGGATGAAGGTCAGCATGCGCGCAGCTCCAGGCGGATGGAGCGAAGAGTGGGGTGGTGCATCACGGTGAAACTCCCGGCCGGTCTTATACCCATGACCACGCGTCTCCCCGGCCGTTGCGGAGATCACGTGGTCAAAGGTCTTGCCAGGCATGAAGCTGGTAGCGCCATGGCCGGTGGGCCAAGTGTGTTGACGTTACCTCCGCTGAGCGGACGGCTACTCCCCAATGACGGGGCGCATTCTAGCCGATCGGCCGCTCAGCTCAAGCCGTGGCTCACCAGGTATCGATCAGTGGGCGCTTTTTCCCCAGGCGAGCAGCCGGGCGCGGCGTCGAGGCCAGGCCGCGCAGCAGCCAGCGGCGGGTGTCGGCCGGGTCGATGACGTCGTCGATCTCCAGGTAGCTGGCCATGTTCAACCCCTTGCCGTTGCGGTAGGCGGCGGCGACCAGTTTGTCGAACAGCGCCTGGCGTTCCTGCGCATCTTCAACGGCGGCCAGCTCCTTGGCGTAGCCCAGGCGGATCGCCCCTTCCAGACCCATGGCGCCGAACTCGCCGCTGGGCCAGGCGACGGTGAACAGTGCGGCGTGGAAGCTGCCGGCAGCCATGGCCTGGGCACCTAGGCCATAGCCCTTGCGCAGCACTACGGTGAAGAAAGGCACGCTGAGGCTCGCGGCGGTGACGAACATGCGCGAGACGTGGCGCACGGTGCCGGTCTTCTCTGCTTCCGGGCCGACCATGAAGCCGGGGGTGTCGCACAGCGAGATGATCGGCAGGTCGAAGGCATCGCACAGCTGCATGAAGCGCGCGGCCTTGTCGCCGGCCTCGGCGTCGATGGCACCGCCCAGATGCATGGGGTTGTTGGCGATCAGGCCGAAGGGTTTGCCTTCGATGCGCACCAGCGCAGTGACCATGCCGGCGGCGAAGTGACGGCGCAGCTCCAGTACCGAGCCGCTGTCGGCCAGTTGCTCGATGACCTGGCGGATGTCGTAGACGCGCAGGCGGTTCTCCGGCACCGCGTGGCGCAGCCGGCGCTGGTCCACGCATTGCCAATCGGCCGTGTCGCCCTGGAAGTAGGCGAGGTACTGGCGGGCGATGCGGGTGGCTTCGGCCTCGTCCTCCACCAGCACGTCGATGACGCCGTTGGCGCTCTGCACGTCGCTGGGGCCGACTTCCTCGGGGGCGAATTTGCCCAGGCCGCCACCCTCGATCATCGCCGGCCCCGCCATGCCCAGGCTGGTATCGCGGGTGGCGATGATCACGTCGCAGCAACCCAGCAACGCGGCGTTGCCGGCGAAGCAGCGACCGGAGACCACGCCCACCAGCGGCACCAGCCCGGAGAGCCGTGCCAGGCCGACGAAGCTCATGTTGTCCAGCCCGGCCACGCCGACGAAATCGGTGTCGCCCGGCCGCCCGCCACCGCCTTCGGCGTAGAGCACCAGCGGGATGCGCCATTGCTCGGCGAGATGCAGCATGCGGTCGGTCTTCTTGTGGTTCATCACCCCCTGGGTGCCGGCGAATACCGTGTAGTCGTAGGCCAGCACCAGGCAGCGCGCCTTCTCGTCGCCGAACTGCGCGGCGTTGATGCTGCCCAGGCCGCTGACCAGGCCGTCGGCAGGGCTGCTGGCGATCAGTTCCTCGACGCTGCGACGCCGACGCTGGGCGGCGATGGCCAGCGCGCCGTACTCGATGAAGCTGCCGGCATCGAGCAGGTCGGCGAGGTTTTCGCGGGTGGTGCGCTTGCCGATCCGGTGGCGCTTGGCGACGGCTTCCGGGCGGCGCTCGTCGAGGCCGATGGCGTGGCGTTCGAGCACTTCGGCGAGGTCGGCGCGAATGGCGTCGAGATCGATGCTCGCGCTGCTTTCGGCGTCTTGGGCCTGGATGTCCGCCGGCTCGACGAACAACAGGGCATCACCCTCGCCGAGACTGTCGCCGGGCGTGGCGGCGAGGCTGTGGACGATGCCGCTGGCGCTGGCCTTCACCTCGAATTCCATCTTCATCGCCTCGACTACGGCGATGGTCTGGCCCTGGGCGACGGCATCGCCGACCGCCACATCCAGGCTGACCAGTACGCCGGCGCTGGGCGCGGCCAGCGGTATGCAGCCGGCCGGCGTTTCGCTGGCGCGCTGGGGCTCCGCCGCGGCGCCGGCATGGCTGAAGAAACGGTGCGGGTGGGCGTGATCCTGTGCGCCCAGCAGCGTCGGCAGGTGGTCTTCGATGTAGCGGGTGGTGACCTGGTTTTCCGCCACGGCCGGCTGGCGCAGCAGGTTGAGCAGCAGCGGGATGTTGCTCGCCACACCCTCCAGGCGGAACTCGCAGAGTGCGCGGTAGGCGCGCTGCACCAGCTGTGGATAACCGCCGTTGCCGTGGACGATCAGCTTGGCCAGCAGCGAGTCGTAGCCGGCGCTATTGCGGTAACCGGCGTAGCCGTAGCCATCGACCCGCAGGCCGGGGCCGCTGGGCGGCTCGTAGGCGCTCAGGGTGCCGCAGGCGAGATGGGGCGTGCCGTCGCTGGCAAGGCTTTCCAGGTTGATCCGCAGTTGCACGGCGTGGCCACGCGGCGCGGGAATCTCGGCCTGGGTCAGGTTCAGTTCGGCGAGGCTGGCGCCTGCGGCAATGCGCAGTTGCGCCTGCACCAGGTCGATGCCGGTCACCGCTTCGGTGACGGTGTGCTCCACCTGCAGGCGCGGGTTGGCTTCCATGAACACGAAGTCGCCGCTGTCTTCGTCCAGCAGGAACTCGAAGGTGCCCAGGCCGCGATAGTTGACTGCCTCGGCCAGGCGCACGGCGGCGCCGAGGATGGCGCCGCGCAGGCGTGGGTGCAGGTTGGGGCTGGGGGCGATTTCCAGCAGCTTCTGGTTGCGCCTTTGCAGGGTGCAGTCGCGCTCCCACAGATGGCTGACGACGCGGCCGTCGCCGATCACCTGCACTTCGATGTGGCGCGCGCGCTGGATCAGCCTTTCGACATAGAGACGATCGTCGCCAAAGGCCGCACGGGCTTCGGCCTGGCAGCGGGCGTAGGCCTCGGCGATTTCTTCGATGCTGCGTACCGCGCGCATGCCGCGGCCGCCGCCGCCGGCCAGGGCCTTGATCATCATGCCGGCGCCAGCAGGCAGTTCGCCGAAGAAGCGCTCGGCGTCTTCCTGCGAGGTGGCGCGGTTGCTGCCGGCGGCCAGCGCCACGCCGTGGTCACGGGC
This sequence comes from Pseudomonas nitroreducens, assembly GCF_014204515.1. Lineage (GTDB taxonomy): Bacteria > Pseudomonadota > Gammaproteobacteria > Pseudomonadales > Pseudomonadaceae > Pseudomonas > Pseudomonas nitritireducens_A. Next base: position 120,157 of record NZ_JACHLI010000016.1, read on the forward strand.
CAGGTCGCGGGCGCGGGCCTTGTCACCGAAGACGTCGAGCACGTCCGCCGAGGGCCCGACGAAGGTGAGGCCAGCGGCGTCGCAGCGGCGCGCGAAGCCGGCGTTCTCGGAAAGGAAGCCATAGCCTGGGTGCACCGCATCGCAACCCTGCGCCAGGGCGATGTCGATGATCTGCTGCTGGTCGAGATAGGCGCTGGCACCACGCCCTCTCAGCGCGGCCGCCTGGTCGGCCTGTCGCGTGTGCAGCGAGGTAGCGTCGTCCTCGGCGTAGATCGCCAGCGTCTGGATACCCAGCTCGGCGGCGGCGCGGGCAATGCGGATGGCGATCTCGCCACGGTTGGCGATAAGCAGGCGGGAGACGGGCATGGCGATTCCGGTTGTGATTCTTGTGGTCGGGAATCGCACCATCTTAGGGAGCGGGCGGGGCGGGGGAACGAACTGCGGCCTCGCGAATGCCGATGGCTTCGCGCGCCTTATGGAGCTACTGCGGCGCGATGGCGGGGCTGGCGACGATCGGCGCCGGGCCGATCGTCGCGTCGGGGATCACCCGTTGGCCCCACCATCACTGGTCTGCTTGAGCAGTTTCAGGGCTTTTTCGGTGTCGGCGATGCAGGCCTTGGTGTCGCCGGAGGATTGCGCCTTGGCAGCGGTTTCCTGCAGGCGCATGGCCTGTTCCTGGAGCTGGGTGTTGTTGGTGGATTTCACCGCATCGTCGACTTTCTGCAGGTTGTCGCTGCACAGGTCGGCGGCGAACGCGGGGGACGCCAGCAGGGCGGCGGTAATGAGCAGGGCGGTGCGTTTCATGGCGGTACTCCTGTCAACGTGGACCGGTTGTCACGGACCGCATGAGCGGACCGTACAGGGTGGACCGGCGGATTTCCCGTCGCGTTCAGCTTTATTGGCTGGCGCTGGTCGGGAGTTCCACGCACACGCCCAGGCCGCGGCCGTCCAGCCCTTCGTGCAGGCTGATGCGACCGTGGTGGATTTCCACGATGCGTTTGACGATTGGCAGACCCAGGCCGCTGCCGGGGCTGCTGGAGACGCTCGGGCTGCGGTAGAAGCGGGTGAAGATTGCCGCATGCTCGGCCGGCGCGACGCCAGGGCCGTTGTCGCGGACCCAGAGGGCGACCTGTTGCTCGTCGCTGTTCAGGGTCACTTCCACGCGGCCACCTTCGGGGGTGTAGCGTAGGGCATTGCCGACCAGGTTGGTCAGCATCAGCTCCAGCCAGGGGGCGACGCCCTGCAGGCTGGCACCCTGGCTGTCGAAGGTCAGGTCGATGCCCTTGTCGATGGCCTGGGGCGCCAGTTCGGCGATGGTGTCCTCGGCCAGCAAGCCGAGGTTCAGCGGGCGGAAGATTTCGTGCAGCTCCTCGGCGTCCAGGCGGGCCAGCAGGAGGATCTGCTCCATCAGCGCACTGATGCGTTCCACACTACGGCTGACCTGCTGCAGGCCATGGGCGTGGGCGGCCGGGTCGGCGGAGCGCAGCGCCACCTGGGCGTGGGTGCGCAGGCTGGCCAACGGCGTGCGGATTTCATGGGCGGCATCGCTGGTCAGGCGGCGCTCGGCCTCCATTGCGGTATTCAGGCGTTCCAGCAGCAGGTTGAGCTCGCCGACCAGGCTGTGCACTTCCACCGGAGCGCGGCTCAGCGCCAGGGGATGCAGGCTGTGGGCGCTGCGCTGGTGCACCTGCTCGATCAGGCTGCGCAGCGGCGCCAGGCCCTGGCGCACGCCGAACCAGACCAGCACGGCGAACAGCGGCAGCGCCAGCAGCAGCGGGAACAGTGCGCTGAACAGCAGCAGGCGCAGGGTCTTGGAGCGGTAGTGCAGGTCTTCGAAGACCCAGATTCGGACCTGGTCGGCACCGGAGGACTCGATCTGCAGCACCCGGTAGTTCACGCCGTCCTGCTGCAGGTCGGAGAAGCCCAGCGGTAGGTGGTCCAGGCCTTGCGGCGCGCGCTCGGTGGTGAGCAGCGGCTCGCCCAGGTACCAGATGGAGTAGCCCAGGGTCGCTTCGCGGTGGATCAGCGGCAGGCCTTCGATGGCCTTGCGGCTGCGCGAGAGAATCTCGCCGGGCGGCGTCGGCGCGGCGTCGACGGAGTCGGCGATGTCGACCAGGCTCAGGGCGGCCTGGCCGAAGTCGATCATGTCCTGGTCGTAGAGGTGGTTCACCTGCTGGCGGGTCAGGTGGTAGGTGAACAGGCCGGCGACCAGCCAGAGCAGGGAGACGCCGCCGATCAGGGTCAGCAGCAGGCGCCGGCTGATGGAGCCGGCGCGGCGTGGCGGGGTGTTCAAGCTCGGCGGGCGCCGTCGGGACGGTCGATGCCGTAGCCGATGCCACGCACGGTGCGGATCAGGCTGTTGCCCAGCTTGCGCCGCAGGTGGTGGATATGGACTTCGATGGCATTGCTCTCCAGGTCTCCATCCCAGCCGTACAGCGCTTCCACCAGCCGCGCGCGCGACAGCACCTTGCCGCGCTGCTCCAGCAGCAGGCGCAGCAGGGCGTATTCGCGCGGGGCCAGGTCCACCGGCTCGCCACCCAGGCTGACCTGATGGGTAGCCGGGTCCAGCGTCAGGTCGCCGTGTTGCAGCAGCGGAATGGCGCGACCGGTGTGGCGGCGGGTGAGGGCACGGACGCGGGCGAGCAGTTCGTCGAGGTCGAAGGGTTTGGTCAGGTAGTCGTCGGCGCCGGCGTCGAGGCCGGCCACGCGGTCGGCCACCTTGTCGCGCGCGGTAAGGATCAGCACGGGCGTGAGGTCGCCGCGCCGGCGCAGGCCGCGCAGCACTTCCAGGCCGTCCTTGCGCGGCAGGCCGAGGTCCAGCACCAGCAGGTCGAACTCATCGGTCTCCAGCGCCTGTTCGGCGGCCACGCCGTCGCTGACCCAGTCTACGGTGTCGCCTTCCAGGCCCAGGCCGGCGCGAATGCCATCACCCAGCAGTTGGTCGTCTTCGACCAGTAATATTCTCATCTCAGCCTCGTTCAGCGCTTCCACAGTTCCCAGAGGCTCATGCCGGCCTCGATCAGCAGGATGGCGACGATCAGCCATTCGACTTGCAACTCGCGCCGGAAGTAACGGTACTCGCTGAGTCGGTCGGTGGCTAACTCGTACAGATCCTGAAGTACTTCGATGCGCTCATCCAGTGCTGCCAGTCGATCATGGGTATTGGCTTGCACGGCCAGTTCGTTGTAAAGACGCTGGATGGGCCCCGCCAAGTGTCGCGGCGGCGTTTCCAGGTGCGCTTCAACCCTTACGAACGCCATGCGCCACGATGTAGTGCTTTGAACGCAGCCGTTGATCTGTCCTTGGCGGGCCAGGTCCCGGCGAGCGACCTGGTGGGTCAGTCTGATGTGATCGGCCGCCGGGAGCCAGGCCGCTGCGACCGCCTGTTCCAGTAGCCGAAGGCGATATTCATACCATGCAAACGCTATCAGGCCATCGAGTAGTTCGTCATAGCGCTCTGCATTTCCGATAACCACTGCGCGGCCAGGTCGCCAGAGCACGCGCTCACCGAACGAGGGCGCTTCCAGTACAGGGGAGGAGTCGTGCAGCTCCTCGCCCATCCACGCTTCCAGACCTTGTCTCCAGCCTAGGCTGGTGTGCAGTCCGCCTCGCGCGAAAATGACGCAGAGCTCGTTATCCTCGAAGGCGGCAGGCAGCGCTGAGCCTTCCGCCAACTCCTGGTATCGAGCCAGTACCGCCAGCGCCGGCTGCGGGTCGCGCAGCCGGGCGAGGATGGGGAATGCAGAGGTCTCGGCCGTCGGTACGAAGCGCACCCGGTAACTCAGGCAGGGGGCGATGCAGGCTTTCAATACCGGCCGAGTGACGAGGGCCGTCGTCATTGTCAGTGACCCGGTAGTGCGGGGAACTGAGCCGGGCCGAACTCGATCTCTTCGATATCCGGTGGCGCCACGAAAGTTACGCCGTCTTCCAGGACGGGGCCGGGTTGGGCCAGCAGAAAGCGGGTTTCGCGATCCATGACGAAGCATGCCTTCAGAAATGCACCGTCCAGATGGTCAAGCCAGAGTGGCCCTAGTTTGAAATCTGCGCGCCGATCAATGTCCTCTGCACTCCACGCGCTGGGGTCGAACCAGTTCGATGCCAGCAGGAAACCCCACGACGAAAGAAACGAGGGAATCGGGCAGCGGTAGCTATGCACCTGATCGAATACGCATCGCAGGGTCCGCGCCAGTGCGGCGTGTGGCTTGTCATCGGAATGGGAGAACTCCAGCCCCTGTATGGCGACGATGCCACCGGGGCGCAGTCGAGTAGTCAGCAACTCGTAGAATTGGCGGGTGTAGAGCGCCTGCGCCGGTCCGTTGTCGAGCATATCGACCACGTCGATGATCACGACGTCGTAGAGCGATGAGTCCTGTTCCAGGAAGGCGCGGCCGTCTTCAGCGACGAATTCGCAGCGGGGGTCGTCAAAGGCGCCCTGGTGCCACTGATGCAGATACTCGCGGCATAACTCCACCAGTTCCTGATCGAGATCGACCATCACGGCGCGCCGTACACTGGCGTGGGCGAGGACTTCTCTCAATGTCGCGCCTTCGCCTCCGCCAATGATCAGCACATCGCGAGGCTTGTCATGAGCGAGCATCGCCGGCTGCACCAGCAGTTCGTGATACAGCGATTCGTCAGATTCTGCGCTCTGGATTGCACCATCGAGCATCAGCACGCGATCGTAGTTGTAAGTGTCGGCGATCAGAACATTCTGCCAGCGTGTACGGCCTTGAAAGACCACGCGCCGCAGCCGATAGAGATACTGATCGAAAGGATCGCTGCTCTCGACGAAGGTGGTCGCACCGTCTCCCTCCACCTCCGGGTCAGGGGGATAGAAGTAGAAGTGATTCGGCGGTAGCGGCGGGAGGTGGGCGGCCTCTTCGGCTGGTACGAGTCCCGACAGGTCCACCTGATAGCGCAGGTTGTCGGCGTTCAGTATCTGGGAAAGAAGGGAGTTGGCCATCATGCAGCTCCCTTGCTCTGGCACATGACGCAGTTGGGGACCGGATTCTGCTCGTCCATCGCCCCATGGCCGGAGAGGTTGCGGCAGAGCTGTCCCAGCCGATGGCCGCCCAACCCGCGATCCATGTGCGAAATCAGGTGATGCTGGCTACCCAGCCGCTCATTGAGTACCTGGACGGCCTTGGCGCCGTCCAGAACCTCCCCGCACGTGAAGATATCCACCGCGGCATATCCGTATTCGGGCCAGGTGTGGATGGCCAGGTGGGACTCGGCGATCACCACGACGCCGGAAATACCCACCGGGCTGAATTTATGGAATGCCGAGGTGATGATGGTGGCGTTCGCCTGCCGTGCTGCATCCAGCATGCTGTCTTCGATCCATTGAAGATCATCGAAACGCCGGTCGATGCAGTCGAACAGTTCAATGATCAGCTGCTTGCCGAGCACAGTGACCGGATCAAGTCTCAGGGGTTGAATAGCCATGTCGCCTCCCGCTGTCGGTTGTGCGAGGGATGTCCTCGCGACGATTCGACAGTAGGAGCGCCGGCGTTAAGGCCTGATTAACGGGTTTCCCTCTGAAATGCCTGAAATAGAGCGGTTTTGCTGAGGAAAAATCTGCATTTTTCCTGGACTGTCAGACTGCTTCCTTAGGACGTGTGACTCGATCTACCAGGTAAACGACCCCGCGATAATCGATGCCGCCGTGGGCGGACAGGCCGATCTCGCAGGTGCGGCTGGTGGAGACGCCTTCCTCGCAGTACTGCACCGCGTCCTTCAGCGTGCGCAGCGAGTGCGCGTTCAGCTCGGGGGTGGTGAAGCCCTTGTCGCCGGCGAAGCCGCAGCAGTGGATGCCTTCGGGGATCACCACTTCGCGGGTGCAGCGCTTGACCAGGTCGATCAGCGCCTGGCTTTCGCCCAGGTGCTGGGTGCTGCAGGTGACGTGCACGGCCACCGGCTTGTCCTGCGGCTGGAAGTCCAGGCGCTCGACCAGATGGGTGCGGATGAACTTCACCGGGTCGTAGATCTTCAGCCGATCATCCGCCAGCTCCTGCACCAGGCGCAGGGTGCAGGGGCTGGTGTCGCAGTAGATCGGGTCGAGGCCGCCGCGGCTGGTACGCAGAAGTTCGGCGAGCAGTTCGTCGCGCTTGGCGTCGGCCTGTTCCTGGTAGCCCTTGGAGGCGAACGGCTGGCCGCAGCAGAGGTTGTCGGCGTTGTCCGGGAAGACCACCTGGTAGCCGGCTTTCTCCAGCAGCTGGCGGGTCTTGTCGATCAGCGGCATCTGCTCTTCGTCGGCCGCCGCCGGGCCCATGGCGCGGGACACGCAGGCGGTGAGATAGACGACGCGCGGCTTGCCGTTATCCACCAGTTGCGATGGCGCCGCGAGGTGCACGGGCTGCGGCATCGCCGGCGTCCATTGCGGTACGCGGCCTTTGCTGGCCTGGCTGATGGAGGCACTGATACGGGCCAGGCGCGGCGCGCCGAGCAGCATGCGCGCACCGTTGGCGGCATGCAGCATGAACTTCGCGCCTTTCATGGCCGTGGCGAAATTGCGTGCGAGCCAGGTGGCGGTGCCGGCGTGGTGGGCTTCTTCACCGCGCAGCTTCCTGATCAGCTCGCCGGTGTTGATGTTCACCGGGCAGCGCTGGGCGCACAGGCCGGTGGCGGCGCAGGTGTCGATGCCCTGGTACTGGTAGTCGCGCTCAAGCTCCGTGGTGTCGACGCCGGCGCGGCGCTTGGCCTGGATGTCGCGCCACAGGACGATGCGCTGGCGCGGACTGAGGGTCAGCCCCTTGGACGGGCACACCGGCTCGCAGAAACCACACTCGATGCACTTGTCGACGATCTCGTCGGCGGCCGGCAGCGGCTTGAGGTTCTTCAGGTGCAATTGCGGATCGTCGGTCAGCACCACGCCGGGGTTGAGGATGCCGGTGGGGTCGAGCAGGCGCTTGAGCTGCCACATCAGCTGGTAAGCGTCGTGGCCCCATTCCAGCTCGACGAAGGGCGCCATATTGCGCCCGGTGCCGTGCTCGGCCTTGAGCGAGCCGCCGTACTCCACGGCGACCAGGTGCGCGACGTCGTCCATGAAGGCCGAGTAGCGGGCGATCTGTTCGGGCGATTCGAAACCCTGGGTGAAGACGAAGTGCAGGTTCCCTTCCAGCGCGTGGCCGAACAGGATGGCTTCGTCGTAGCCGTGCTTGTCGAACAGCTCGATCAGGCGATTGACGCCTTCGGCCAGCTGCTCGACGGGGAAGGTGACGTCTTCGATGATCACCGTGGTGCCGGTCTCGCGCACCGCGCCAACGGCCGGGAAAGTGTCCTTGCGGATGCGCCAGAGCTGGTTGTAGACCAGCGGGTCTTCGCTGAAATCGACCTGCTTCTCCACCGGGTAGTCGGCAATGGAGGCGCTGATCTGTGCGAGTTGTTCGTGCAGCAGCGACTGGGTTGCCGCGCGGGATTCGATGAGCAGGGCACAGGCGCCTTCGGAGAGGCTCTTCACCCACACCGGCATGCCCTGCATGTTTTCCACCGAGCGCAGGCTGCGGCGGTCCAGCAGTTCCACGGCGGACACCGGTTGCTGCTTGAGCACGGTCACGGCCTTGCAGCAGGTCTCCACATCAGGGAAGACGATCAGCGCGCTGGCCTTGTGCGGGTGGTCCGGCACGGTGTCGTAGGTCACCGCGCTGATGAAGCCCAGGGTGCCCTCGGAACCGACCATCAGGTGGGTGAGGATATCCAGCGGCTCGTCGTAGTCGACCAGGGCGTTCAGTGACAGCCCGGTGGTGTTCTTCAGGCGGTACTTGTGGCGGATCTTCGCGGCCAGCTCGGTGTTGGCGCGGGTCTGCCGGCCCAGTTCGGCGAGCTGGTCGAGCAATGCGCCGTGGCTGTCTCGGAAGGCGGCGACGCTGGCGGGCAGCTCACTGTCGAGCAGCGTGCCGTCGGCCAGCAGCAGGCGCAGGCCGGCCAGGGTGTGATAACTGTTCTGCGCGGTGCCGCAGCACATGCCGCTGGCGTTGTTGGCGACGATGCCGCCGATCTTGCAGGCGTTGATCGAGGCCGGGTCAGGGCCGATCTTGCGACCGAACGGAGCGAGCCAGGCATTGGCCTGGGCGCCGATGACGCCAGGCTGCAGGCGAATCTGCGTGCCGCCCTCGCGGATGTCGCGGCCGTTCCAGTTGTCCCCCAGCACCAGCAATACCGAGTCGCTCACGGCCTGGCCGGAGAGACTGGTGCCGGCGGCGCGGAAGGTCACCGCGACCTGGTGGGCGTGGGCGGACTTGAGCAGGCTGGCGACTTCGTCTTCGCTCTCGACGCGGATCACCAGCTGGGGGATCAGCCGGTAGAAGCTGGCATCGGTACCGAAGGCCAGGGTCGAGAGCGGATCGTCGAAGCGGCGCTCGCGGGGGATCAGGTGTTCAACCGTGTCGAGGAAAGCGGCAGGGAGGCTCATGGCGGCTCCGTTCATCATCGGTGAGCGTGGGCCGCTGGACGGCCCATCGGTGTTCTTTTTAGAGCACGGCAGCCGGGATACTTCCAGGCTTCCAATCTCGTAGGGCGTATAACGCGCCAGCGTTATACGCCGCAGAGGTGCTGGCGGATAACCTGTTCCAGGTTATGCGCCCTACGAAAGGGCTTCAGGCGCCCAGTTCGCGTACCAGCGAGTCACGGGTGATCTCGCTGATCGACTTGGCGCCGGTGAGCACCATGGCCACGCGCATTTCCTTCTCGAACAGTTCCAGCAGGTTCTTCACCCCGGCTTCGCCGTGGGTGGCCAGGGCGTAGAGGAAGGCGCGGCCGATGAGCACGGTGTCCGCGCCCAGGGCGATCATGCGTACCACGTCCAGGCCGTTGCGGATGCCGGAGTCAGCGAGGATCTTCAGTTCACCCTTCACTGCGTCGGCAATCGCCGGCAGGGCGCGGGCACTGGAGAGCACGCCGTCGAGCTGGCGGCCGCCGTGGTTGGAGACGACGATGCCGTCGGCGCCGAATTTCACCGCGTCTTTGGCGTCTTCCGGGTCGAGGATGCCCTTGATGATCATCGGGCCGTCCCAGAATTCACGGATCCATTCCAGGTCCTTCCAGGAGATCGACGGATCGAAGTTGGCGCCCAGCCAGCCGATGTAGTCGGCCAGGCCGGTGGGATTGCCGCGGTACTTGGAGATATTGCCCAGGTCGTGGGGCTTGCCCAGCAGGCCGACATCGAGGGCCCAGGCGGGATGGGTCATGGCCTGCCAGACGCGGCGCATGGGCGCATTCGGGCCGCTCATGCCGGCGTGGGCGTCGCGGTAGCGGGCGCCCGGCACGGGCATGTCGACGGTGAACACCAGGGTCTTCACCCCGGCCGCCTTGGCGCGCTCCAGAGCATTGCGCATGAAGCCGCGGTCCTTCAGCACGTAGAGCTGGAACCACATGGGCCGGTCGATGGCCGGGGCGACTTCCTCGATGGGGCAGACCGACACCGTGGACATGGTGAACGGAATGCCTTTCGCGGCGGCCGCGCGGGCTGCCTGTACCTCGCCGCGCCGGGCGTACATGCCGGTCAGGCCGACCGGCGCCAGGGCGATGGGCATGCTCAACGTCTCGTCGAACAGCTTCGTCTCCAGGCTCAGCTCGGACATGTTCTTCAGCACGCGCTGGCGCAGGGCGATATTGGCCAGGTCGTCGACGTTGTTGCGCAGGGTGCGCTCGGCGTAGGCGCCGCCGTCGGCGTAGTGGAAGAGGAACGGCGGCAGCTTGCGCTGGGCGGCGGCGCGGTAGTCGGTAGAGGCAGAGATGATCATGGGCTTCTCATCGTTGGGGGGCTTGTCGAGGCCAGCGTTGCCGCGATGACCTCGAAAGACCTTAGCTGCTTTGGACGGACCTCCGCGCCGCAGCGCGGAGCCGGGCGGGCTTTAGTGCACGAGCATGCCGGTGAAGATGTACGCCTGGGCCAGGGTGATCAGGCCCACGATGGCGGCGAACATCAGGCTGTGCTTGAGGGTGAAGCGGAACAGGTCGGATTCCTTGCCGACCATGCCGGTGGCGGCGCAGGCCACGGCGATGGATTGCGGCGAGATCATCTTGCCGGTCACGCCGCCGCTGGTGTTGGCGGCCACCAGCAGGGTGTCGTTGACCCCGATCTGGTGCGCGGTGGTGGCCTGCAGCGAGCTGAACAGGGCATTGGAGGAGGTATCCGAACCGGTGAGGAACACGCCCAGCCAGCCGAGGAACGGCGAGAAGAACGGGAAGGCCGCACCGGTGCCGGCCAGGACCAGTGCCAGGGTGGTGGACATGCCCGAATAGTTGGTGACGAAGGCGAAGGCCAGCACCATGCCGATGGAGAGGATCGGCCATTTCAGCTCGACCAGGGTCTCCTTGAAGGTGGTCAGACCAGTTTTCGCGCCGATGCGCAGCACGAACATGGAGATCACCGCGGAGAGGAAGATCGCCGTGCCGGTGGCCGAGATCGGGTCCAGCTTGAACACGGCCGCCACCGGCGTCGGGTTGGCGACGATGGGCGCGACCTTGACCACCAGTTGATCCAGGTGCGGGATCGGGAAGTTGAATACCAGGTTGTACAGCGCGCCGCCCGGAGCGAAGGCCGCCTTGAACGGCTTCAGGGTCCAGATGGTGACCAGCACGGTGAGGATCAGGAACGGCGACCAGGCCTTGAGGATTTCACCGAAGCTGTACGGAGTCGGCTCGGCGCCACGCGGGCCGTTGCCGCCCATGACGGCGGCGCCGCCGGCAGTGGCGACCACTTCACGCTCGCTGGCCGGCTGCCAGACCTTCAGGAACAGGGTCAGGCAGATCAGGCTGACCAGGGCGGAGGTGATGTCCGGCAGTTCCGGGCCGATGAAGTTGGAGGTGAAGTACTGGGTGATGGCGAAGCTGCCGCCGGCAACCAGCGCGGCCGGCCAGGTTTCCTTCACGCCCTTGAAGCCGTCCATCATGAACACCAGCCAGAACGGCACGAGGATCGACAGGAACGGCAGCTGGCGGCCGGTCATGGCGCCGATCTTGAAGGCGTCGATGCCGGTGACCTGGCCCGCGACGATGATCGGGATGCCCAGGGCGCCGAAGGCCACCGGTGCGGTGTTGGCGATCAAGCACAGGCCCGCGGCGTACAGCGGGTTGAAGCCCAGGCCGACGAGCAGGGCGGCGGTGATCGCCACCGGCGCGCCGAAGCCCGCCGCACCTTCGAGGAAGGCGCCGAAGGAGAAGCCGATCAGCAGCACCTGCAGGCGCTGGTCGCCGGTGATCGACAGTACCGAGCTGCGGATCACCTCGAACTGGCCGCTCTTGACCGTGAGCTTGTAGAGGAACACCGCCGCGACGATGATCCAGGCAATCGGCCACAGGCCGTAGGCGAAGCCATAGCCGGCGGCGGCGATGGCCATGTCGGCGGGCATGCCGAAGGCGGCGATGGCGATGATGATCGAAAGGGCGAGGGTGATGCTGCCGGCGACGTGGCCCTTGAGGCGGAACACGGCGAGGGCGAGGAAGAAGAACACGATCGGGATGACGGCGACCAGCGCGGACAGGCCGAGGCTGCCGAGCGGGGTGTAGATCTGCTGCCAGGTTTGCATCTGGTTGGCTCCCTAATTGTTTTTGGGTGGAGGGCCTGGTTGCCGGTCGGGCGATTCCGATGCGCTTGTGGCGCTTTGGGCAGACGGTCGACTGATCGCGGCTTTATTTTTTGAATCGATTGCCTTGCAGTTCGGCTTTCGGTAAATTGGTAAGACCAATTTACAAGGCCGAGCGCTCAGGGTAAAAGCCCTGCTGGCGGCGTGTCAATTTGCTGCCCTGCGACTTTTGTCGAGCCTGGCCGCAACGCCGTACTGTTCCTGTTGCGCGCGGCGGCATTCAGCAGGCGGCCGCGCGCTGTATAGAGCGCGGCTCAGAGCGCCATATCGAGGGAGTTCACCAGCATGGGTTTTGGTCAGGTCAAGCAGCGCCGTCTGTCGGACGATATCGTCGAGCGGCTGGAGGCGATGATCCTCGAGGGCACCCTCAAGGCCGGCGAGCGGCTGCCCGCCGAGCGCGTGCTGGCCGAGCAGTTCGGCGTGTCTCGGCCGTCACTGCGCGAGGCGATCCAGAAGCTCGGCGCCAAGGGGCTGCTGGTCAGCCGCCAGGGCGGCGGCAACTACGTCAGCGAAGGGTTGGGTTCGATGTTCAGCGATCCGCTGCTGCACCTGCTGGAGAGCAACCCGGAGGCGCAACGCGACCTGCTGGAGTTTCGCCACACGCTGGAAGGCTCCTGCGCCTACTACGCCGCATTGCGCGCGACCGAGGTGGATCATCAGCGGCTGAAGCAGGCTTTCGATGCACTGCAGGATTGCTATCAGCGCGTGGGCAAGGTCAGTCGTGCGGAGGAGGGGGCGGCAGATGCGGCCTTCCACCTGGCCATCGCCGAGGCCAGCCACAACGCCGTGCTGCTGCACACCATTCGTGGTCTGTTCGACCTGCTCAAGCGCAACGTGGTGACCAATATCGGCGGGATGTACGCGCAGCGCGACGAGACCCGCGAGCAGCTGATGCGTCAGCACCGCGAGTTGTATGAAGCGATTATCGGCGGGCACGCGGAAGCGGCGCGGGAGATTTCCCAGCGGCATATCGACTACGTGCAGGAAGTGCTGGCCGAGGTGCAGGCGAAGGAATTGCGCCTGCAGCGCGCGCAACGACGCCAGGGCGCCTGAGGCGGGCTGCTGGCCAGCTGCAGGCAAGGCTCCGCGCTCTTACCTGCCGCCTGAAGCCTGCCGCCTGCAGCCGCTTTAATCGTCCTTGCCGTGACGAATCGCGCGCTGGATTTCCCGGTCGGAGTCACGCTCCTTCTCGGTGCCGCGCTTGTCGTACTCTTTCTTGCCCTTGGCCAGTGCGATCTCGCACTTGATCAGGTGCTTCTTCCAGTACATCGACAGCGCGACGCAGGCGTAGCCTTTCTGCTGCACGGCACCGAACAGCTTGCCCAGCTCGCGCTTGTGCAACAGCAACTTGCGCGTGCGCACCGGGTCGGCAATGACGTGGGTGCTGGCAGTGGTCAGCGGCGTGATGTGGCTGCCCAGCAGCCAGGCTTCGCCATCCTTGAGCAGCACGTAGCTGTCCACCAGCTGCGCCTTGCCGGCGCGCAGGCTTTTCACTTCCCAGCCGGCCAGGGCGACGCCTGCCTCGAAGCGCTGCTCGATGAAGTAGTCGTGCAGAGCCTTCTTGTTCTGCGCGATGGTCCCCGAAGGGTGTTTCTTCTGTTTAGCCATAGGCCGCGCATTATAGGGAGTCGCCGGCCGCGCGGCTATCGGCACAGTGTGCGACGGCATGCAAGCTTGAGGGTGCGTGGCTAATCTCGGAGAATGCGCGCTGTTTTTTTGATCAGCGGGCGTCGGTTTCGGTCAGATGCCCCACAACACAAAGCGAGACGTCTATGAGCACGCATATCCAGCGTTCGGCGCTGCTGCCCTATCCGGCGAAGGCGCTGTACGACCTGGTCAACGATGTGGCGCGCTATCCGGAGTTCCTGCCCTGGTGCTCCGCCTCCACCGTGCTGGAGGAGAGCGAAACCGCCATGCGCGCCAAGCTTATCGTGGCCAAGGGCAGCATCTCCCAGCACTTCACCACGCGTAACACGCTGGTGCCGGGGCAGAGCATCGAGATGAATCTCGAGGAAGGCCCGTTCACCCAGCTGCATGGCGTGTGGACCTTCAAGGCCCTGGGCGACAAGGCCTGCAAGATTTCCCTCGACCTCACCTTCGACTATGCAGGTGCCCTGGTGAAGGCAACCCTCGGCCCGCTGTTCACCCAGGCGGCGAACACCATGGTCGATGCCTTCTGCCAGCGCGCCAAGCAGCTGCATGGCTGAGTCTGAAAGCATCGCGATTGAAGTCGTCTACGCGCTGCCGGAAAAGCAGGCGCTGCTGTCCCTTCGCGTTCCGTGCGGTACGCGGATGCGTGAAGCGGTAGTGCTGTCGGGTATCGCCGGGCAGTTTCCCGGCCTGGATGTGCAGAGCTGTCCGCTGGGCATCTTCGGCAACGCGGTGGTCAATCCCGAAGAGCGCGTGCTGCGAGAGGGGGATCGCGTGGAGATTTACCGGCCGCTGCTCGTCGACCCGAAGGAGGTGCGCAAGCAGCGTGCGGCGCGGGCGAAGGCGGCGCGAGGATGATCGTCGAAGGCTGAATCCCGCCCAGCTCAGGAAATCGCAGGCAACAAAAAGCCCGGCATCGGCCGGGCTTTTTCGTTGGCGCGGGACCTTACTGCGGGTCCTTGTCCAGCGGTTCCGGAGTCGGGACCGGCACGGTTTCCACCTGGTCGACTTCCTTCTGGATCTGCTCTTCCACGGAGCCGGGCTTGGCCGGTTCGTCCTTGTGCTGCTCGGGCTGCTGTTGCGGCGCTTCCGGGGCCAGCGGCGGAGTGACGCCGTCCTTGCCGAGGATCGACTCGTCGCGGCTCACGCCCGGCATGAAGTCGCCGTTCAGGCCGACCAACTGGTCGTTCGCGCCGAAGTACAGGCTCATCCGCTCCTGCTGGCGCTGACCGCCGCCGGGCTGGATGCTGTACAGGTAGTCCCAGCGGTTGGGGTGGAAGGTGTCCACGATCAGGGGGTTGCCCATGATAAACCGCACTTGGCGCCGGGTCATTCCAGGCTTCAACTGGTCTATCATATCCTGCGTTACAACGTTGCCCTGCTGGATGTCGATCTTGTAGACCCCCGGGAACGAGCAACCGGCGAGTGCGGCGAGTCCCAGCCCGAAAGCGAGACTGGTCAGCATGAGCTTGGCGTTTTGCATCAAGGGGTGACTTCCACTATCTTGGCTGAGCGACGAAATCCCGATCATACCTGTATTGAGAGATGCTGCGAAGCATTCCGCGCCGAGAAAGCACACATGGTTGAAAATAGCGAACTGCGCAAAGCCGGACTGAAGGTCACCCTGCCGCGCGTCAAGATCCTCCAGATGCTCGATTCCGCCGAGCAGCGCCACATGAGCGCAGAGGATGTCTACAAAGCGCTGATGGAAGCGGGCGAAGACGTCGGTCTGGCCACCGTCTACCGCGTCCTGACCCAGTTCGAAGCCGCCGGCCTGGTGGTGCGCCACAACTTCGACGGCGGCCATGCCGTCTTCGAGCTGGCCGACAGCGGTCACCATGACCACATGGTCTGCGTCGATACCGGCGAAGTCATCGAGTTCATGGACTCGGAAATCGAGAAACGCCAGAAGGAGATCGTCAAGGAGCGCGGCTTCGAGCTTGTCGATCACAACCTGGTGCTCTACGTGCGCAAGAAGAAGTAAGCGCACGCAGATGCAGAAACGGCGACCCTCGGGTCGCCGTTTTCATTTCCGGTCGCTTTTCTTTTTTGTAGGAGCGAGCTCGCTCGCGAACTGCCCAGCGCTGGAGCGGCCGGGAAACTCCTTCGCGAGCAAGCTCGCTCCTACGGGTGAAGTTCAACTCTGTACGGCGGAGTCGACCATCTTGCGAGCGTGGGCCAGGGATTCCTTGGTCAGGTCGACGCCGCCAAGCATGCGGGCGATTTCCTCGATGCGTTCGGCCCTCTTCAGGTCGGCCACGGCGGTGCGGGTTTCGCTGGTGTCGCGGTCCTTGTGCACGAACAGGTGCTGGTGGCCCTGGGCGGCGACCTGGGGCAGGTGGGTGACGGTGAGCACCTGGCCGCGATCGCCGAGGCGGCGCAGCAACTGGCCGACCACTTCGGCGGTGGGGCCGCCGATGCCGACGTCCACTTCATCGAAGACCAGGGTGGGGATGCGCGAAGTCTGCGCGGTGATCACCTGGATCGCCAGGCTGATACGCGACAGTTCGCCGCCCGAGGCGACCTTGGCCAGGCCCTTCAGCGGCTGGCCGGGGTTGGCGCTGACCAGGAACTCCAGTTGCTCCTGACCGTTGACCTGCGGTTCATCCGAGCTGGATTCACGCAGTTCGATGGCGAAGCGTCCGCCCGGCATGCCCAGGCGCTGCATTTCCACTTCCACAGCCTTGGCCAGTTTCGGTGCGGCGTCCTGGCGCAGGCGGCTGAGCTCGTCAGCCTTTTCCTGATAATGGCGGGCATAGGCGGTCAGTTCATCGCCCAGCCGCTCCACGGCTTCGTCGTCGGCATTCAGCGCTTCCAGCTCGTCCAGCAGGCGCTGCTGCAGGTCCTGCAGTTCGTGGGGCTGCACACGGTGCTTGCGGGCGAGGCTGTAGATGGCGTCCATGCGCTCTTCCAGTTGCTGCAGGCGCATCGGGTCGGCGTCGAAGTGATCGACGAAGCGGTTCAACTCGCCGATGGCTTCTTCTACCTGGATCTGCGCGCTGGACAGCAGGTTCACTGCTTCGCCCAGCGCAGCCGGCTGGCTCGGGAAGGCGGTGAGGCGGTTGAGGCTGGAAGTCAGCGCCGACAGTACGTTGCCAGCATCGCTTTCGCTGCACAGCTCGACCACCTGGCGGCAGGCGGCGATCAGGCTGCCGGCGTTGCTCTGGGTCTTGTGTTCGGCTTCCAGTGACTCCAGTTCGTTATCGCCCAGGCCGAGGTTCTCCAGTTCCTCCAGCTGGTAGCTGAGCAACTGGTGGCGGGCGCGCTGCTCGTCGCCGTTGCGCGACAGGCGGTCCAGCTCCTGGCGGGTCTGCTTCCAGCGCTGCGCGGCGAGGTGTACCTGGCGCGCCAGGTCCTGGCTGCCGGCGAATTCGTCGAGCAGGCGACGGTGGGTATCGGCCTTGAGCAGCGACTGGTGCTCGTGCTGGCTATGGATGTCGATGAGCAGTTCGCCCAGGTGCTTGAGATCGCTCAGAGGGCAGGGCGAGCCATTGATGTAGCCGCGCGAGCGGCCTTCGGCGGTGATCACCCGACGCAGGATGCACGGGCCGTCCTGTTCCAGGTCGCGTTCGGCGAGCCAGTCGCGGGCTTCGGCAATCGCGCTGACATCGAAGCTGGCGAGAATGTCCGCCTTGTCCGAGCCGGGACGAACCACGCCGCTGTCGGCGCGGTCGCCCAGGGCGAGGCCGAGGGCGTCGAGCATGATCGACTTGCCGGCGCCGGTTTCGCCGGTGATCACGGTCATGCCGGCGGCGAGCTCGAGATCGAGGTGCTCGACGATGGCGTAGTTGTGCACGGACAGATGAACCAGCATGGGCGGCGGCTCCGCAGATAGGTCTGGTTATTTATACAGTATTTTTTGCCGCTGGCAATTCTCCCTCGTCGCCTTTGCAGGTTGCCTCCTGGCGTCGCGCCCTTGAAGTCGGGAAAAGCCGCCCCATATACACGGCAGAGCCGCGGACCATTGGGTTCGCCTTGTTTTCAAAGGCTTATTTTCTTTTTAGGAGAGTGGCATGTCTGACGAACAACAGACTCAGGATTCCCAGTTCAACGAGCAGCCGGACACCGGCGCTACCGGGGATCTGAACGCCCGCGTGCTGGAACTGGAAGAACAGGTCGCCGCGGCGAAGGATCAGAGCCTGCGCGCCGTTGCCGAGCTGCAGAACGTCCGCCGCCGTGCCGAGCAGGACGTGGAGAAGGCGCACAAGTTCGCCCTGGAGAAATTCGCCGGCGACCTGCTGCCGATCGTCGATACCCTCGAGCGCGCGCTGGAGATGTCGAACCCGGAAGATGAAGCGATCAAGCCGATGCGCGAAGGCATCGAGCTGACGCTGAAGATGTTCCACGACACCTTGAAGCGCTACAACCTCGAGCCGGTCGACCCGCACGGCGAGCCGTTCAACCCCGAACACCACCAGGCCATGGCCATGGAGGCGAGTGATCGCCTCGAACCGGGCAGTGTGGTCAAGGTGTTCCAGAAGGGCTATCTGCTCAACGGTCGCCTGCTGCGTCCGGCCATGGTCGTGGTCAGCAAGGCACCGGAACAAACTCCGCCTTCGATCGACGAGAAGGCTTGAAATCCACCACCCGGTCCCCATCTGGGTAATCAACCGAGCCAAAGACCCGCAACAGGGTCAGCGCGGAATCTAATTTCTGGAGAGTGAAATATGGGCAAAATCATTGGTATCGACCTGGGGACCACCAACTCCTGTGTGTCCATCCTGGAGAACGGTAACGTCAAGGTCATCGAGAACGCCGAAGGCGCTCGTACCACCCCGTCGATCATCGGCTACGCCAACGACGGCGAAATCCTGGTCGGTCAGCCGGCGAAACGCCAGGCCGTGACCAACCCGACCAACACCCTGTACGCGGTGAAGCGCCTGATCGGCCGTCGCTTCGAAGAAGACGTCGTACAGAAAGACATCAAGATGGTCCCTTACAAGATCGTCAAGGCTGACAACGGCGACGCCTGGGTCGAGGCCAAGGGCCAGAAGATGGCTCCGCCGCAGGTCTCCGCCGAAGTCCTGAAGAAGATGAAGAAGACCGCCGAGGACTACCTGGGCGAGCCGGTCACCGAAGCGGTCATCACCGTTCCGGCCTACTTCAACGACAGCCAGCGTCAGGCCACCAAGGACGCCGGTCGCATCGCCGGTCTGGACGTCAAGCGCATCATCAACGAACCGACCGCGGCGGCGCTGGCCTATGGCCTGGACAAGGCCAAGGGCGACCACACCATCATCGTCTATGACCTGGGCGGCGGCACCTTCGACGTGTCCGTGATCGAGATCGCCGAAGTCGATGGTGAGCACCAGTTCGAAGTGCTGGCCACCAACGGTGACACCTTCCTGGGTGGTGAAGACTTCGACCTGCGCCTGATCGACTACCTCGTCGAGGAATTCAAGAAAGAATCCGGCATGGACCTCAAGGGCGACCCGCTGGCCATGCAGCGCCTGAAGGAAGCTGCCGAGAAGGCGAAGATCGAGCTGTCCTCGACCCAGCAGACCGACGTCAACCTGCCGTACGTCACCGCTGACGCCTCCGGCCCGAAACACCTGAACGTCAAGGTTTCCCGCGCCAAGCTGGAATCCCTGGTGGAAGACCTGGTCACCCGCACCATCGAGCCGTGCCGCGTTGCGCTGAAAGACGCAGGCCTGGACGTGTCGAAGATCGACGAAGTGATCCTGGTCGGCGGCCAGACCCGCATGCCGCTGGTGCAGAAGACCGTTGCCGAGTTCTTCGGCAAGGAAGCGCGCAAGGACGTCAACCCGGACGAAGCCGTGGCCATGGGTGCTGCCATCCAGGGCGCCGTGCTGGCCGGTGACGTGAAGGACGTGCTGCTGCTCGACGTCACCCCGCTGACCCTGGGTATCGAAACCCTCGGTGGCGTGATGACCGCGCTGATCGACAAGAACACCACCATCCCGACCAAGAAGTCGCAGGTGTTCTCCACTGCCGATGACAACCAGGGCGCCGTGACCATCCACGTTCTGCAGGGCGAGCGCAAGCAAGCCGGTCAGAACAAGTCGCTGGGCAAGTTCGACCTGGCCGACATTCCGCCGGCTCCGCGCGGTGTGCCGCAGATCGAAGTGACCTTCGACATCGACGCCAACGGCATCCTGCACGTCGGCGCTAAAGACAAGGCCACCGGCAAGCAGCAGTCCATCGTGATCAAGGCTTCTTCGGGTCTGTCCGAGGACGAGATCCAGCAGATGGTCCGCGACGCCGAGGCGAATGCCGAGGAAGACCGCAAGTTCGAGGAACTGGCCGCTGCCCGCAACCAGGGTGATGCGCTGGTCCACGCGACTCGCAAGATGGTCACCGAGGCGGGCGACAAGGCTACTGCCGAAGAGAAGGCTGCCATCGACAAGGCGCTGGGCGAGCTGGAAGTTGCCGTGAAGGGCGACGACAAGGCCGAGATCGAAGCGAAGATGAATGCGCTGTCCCAGGCATCCACTCCGCTGGCGCAGAAGATGTACGCCGAACAGCCGCAGCCGGGCGCTGCTGCTCAGGGCGAGGCCGCTGATGACAAGGCTGGCGACGATGTCGTCGATGCCGAGTTCGAAGAGGTCAAGGAGAACAAGTAAGCCGCGTGCTTACTTCCGCCCCGGCGCACCGACCAGCGTGTCGGTGCGCATGAAACGTCACGCGGGGGCTTGCTCCCGCGTTGGCGTGTCTGGGGGAAAGGTTTTCAAGGTGCAAAGAATTTATGGCCAAACGTGATTTTTACGAGGTACTGGGTGTCGAGCGCGGCGCCAGCGAAGCGGACCTGAAGAAGGCCTATCGCCGGCTCGCCATGAAGTTCCACCCGGACCGCAATCCCGGCGACAAGGAAGCCGAGGACAAATTCAAGGAGGCCAACGAGGCGTACGAGGTCCTGTCCGACGCCAGCAAGCGTGCGGCCTATGACCAGTACGGCCATGCCGGCGTCGACCCGCAGATGGGTGGCGGCGGTGCGGGCTTCGGTGGCGCGAGCTTCTCCGACATCTTCGGTGATGTCTTCAGCGACTTCTTCGGTGGCAGTGGCGGTCGTGGCGGCTCCCGTGGCGGTCCGGCGCGCGGCGCCGACCTGCGCTACACCCTCGATCTGGACCTGGAAGACGCGGTTCGCGGCACCACCGTGACCATCCGTGTTCCGACCCTGGTCGGCTGCAAGACCTGCAGCGGCAGCGGCGCCAAGCCCGGTACCACGCCGGTCACCTGTACCACCTGCGGTGGTATCGGTCAGGTGCGCATGCAGCAGGGCTTCTTCTCGGTGCAGCAGACCTGCCCGCGCTGCCATGGCAGCGGCAAGATGATCACCGACCCCTGTGGCTCGTGCCATGGCCAGGGCCGCGTGGAAGAGCACAAGACCCTGTCGGTGAAAGTCCCGGCCGGCGTCGATACCGGTGATCGCATCCGTCTCACTGGCGAAGGCGAAGCCGGCGCCCACGGTGGCCCGGCGGGCGACCTGTACGTGGTGGTGAACGTGCGCGAGCACGACATCTTCCAGCGCGACGGCAAGCACCTGTACTGCGAAGTGCCGATCAGCTTCGCCGACGCTGCCCTGGGTGGCGAGCTGGAAGTGCCGACCCTGGATGGCCGCGTCAAGCTGAAGATCCCCGAGGGCACCCAGACCGGCAAGCTGTTCCGCCTGCGCGGCAAGGGCGTCGCTCCAGTGCGCGGTGGCGGTGCCGGCGACCTGATGTGCCGCGTCGTCGTGGAGACCCCGGTGCAGCTGGACAAGCGTCAGCGCGAGCTGCTCGAAGAGTTCCGCAATACCCTGCAGGGCAACTCTTCCAATTCGCCGAAGGCCAGTGGCTGGTTCGAAGGCATGAAGCGCTTCTTCGACGATCTTTAACTTCGGCGGCAGGTGGCAGGCGGCAGGCTTCAGGAGCTCGGCGCCTGCAGCCTGCAGCCAACAGCCTGGAGCTGTTTTTATGCGACGTATAGCCGTAATGGGCGCCGCCGGGCGCATGGGCAAGACCCTGATCGAGGCGGTCCAGCAGACCAATGGCAGTGCCGGCCTGACCGCGGCGGTCGATCGCCCGGACAGTACGCTGGTCGGCGCCGACGCGGGTGAGCTGGCCGGCCTGGGCCGCATCGGTGTGCCGCTGTCGGGCGACCTGGCCAAGGTGGTCGACGAGTTCGACGTGCTGATCGACTTCACCCACCCGACCGTCACCCTGAAGAACCTGGAAGTCTGCCGCAAGGCCGGCAAGGCCATGGTTATCGGCACCACTGGTTTCTCCGCGGCGGAGAAGGAGCTGCTCAGCGAAGCAGCGAAGGACATCCCGATCGTCTTCGCGGCCAACTACAGCGTTGGTGTGAACCTCTGCCTGAAGCTGCTCGATACCGCTGCCCGCGTGCTGGGCGACGACGTGGACATCGAGATTCTCGAAGCGCACCACCGCCACAAGGTCGACGCGCCGTCCGGCACTGCACTGCGCATGGGCGAAGTGGTCGCCAATGCGCTGGGTCGTGATCTGGAGAAGGTGGCCGTGTACGGTCGCGAAGGCCAGACCGGCGCCCGTCCGCGTGAGACCATCGGCTTCGCCACCGTGCGTGCCGGCGACGTGGTGGGCGATCACACCGTGCTGTTCGCCGCTGATGGCGAGCGCGTGGAAATCACCCACAAGGCTTCGAGTCGCATGACCTTCGCTCGCGGCGCCGTGCGTGCCGCGCAATGGCTGGAAGGGCAGGCCAATGGCCTGTACGACATGCAGGACGTTCTCGGCCTGCGCTGAGCGGCATGGCCGTACGTCGTGCAAAAGGTGGACCAGGATGTCGCATTTCTGTAAACTACAGCTTTAGTGTGTCCACTAAAAGTAGCGCAGCATGATCACATAAAAAGCGGGATGACTTCTTCAGATGTCATCCCGCTTTTTTACAATCTGCGCACGCCCAGCCAGGCTTGAACTACGGGAGGTCTTCTTGACTAAGCCAGCCATACTTGCACTTGCCGACGGCAGCGTTTTTCGCGGTGAAGCCATCGGCGCCGACGGCCATACCGTCGGAGAGGTGGTGTTCAACACCGCCATGACCGGCTACCAGGAAATCCTCACCGATCCTTCCTACGCCCAACAGATCGTCACCCTGACCTACCCGCACATCGGCAACACCGGCACCACGCCCGAGGACGCCGAGTCGAACAAGGTCTGGGCCGCCGGCCTGATCATCCGTGACCTGCCGCTGCTGTCCAGCAGCTGGCGCGACAAGCAGTCCCTGCCGGACTACCTGAAAGAGAATGGCACCGTTGCCATCGCCGGCATCGATACCCGCCGCCTGACCCGCATCCTGCGCGAGAAGGGTTCGCAGAACGGCTGCATCCTGGTCGGCGACGACGCCACCGAGGAAAAGGCCCTCGAACTGGCGCGCGGCTTCCCGGGCCTGAAGGGCATGGACCTGGCGAAAGTCGTTTCCTCCACCGAGCGCTACGAGTGGCGTTCCAGCGTGTGGAACCTGGAAACCGACAGCCATCCGGACATCGCTGCTGCCGACCTGCCGTACCACGTGGTCGCCTACGATTTCGGCGTGAAGCTGAACATCCTGCGCATGCTGGTCGCCCGCGGCTGCCGCCTGACCGTGGTGCCGGCGCAGACCCCGGCCAGCGAAGTGCTCGCCCTGAATCCGGACGGCATCTTCCTCTCCAACGGCCCTGGCGACCCTGAGCCGTGCGACTACGCCATCCAGGCCATCCGCGAGTTTCTCGACACCGAGATCCCGGTGTTCGGCATCTGCCTGGGCCACCAGTTGCTGGCCCTGGCCTCCGGCGCCAAGACCCTGAAGATGGGCCACGGCCACCACGGTGCCAACCACCCGGTGCAGGACCTGGATTCGGGCGTGGTGATGATCACCAGCCAGAACCACGGTTTCGCCGTCGATGAAGGCAGCATGCCGGCCAACCTGCGCGCCACCCACAAGTCGCTGTTCGACGGCACCCTGCAGGGTATCGAACGCACCGACAAGGTGGCCTTCAGCTTCCAGGGTCACCCGGAAGCCAGCCCAGGCCCGCACGACGTGGCTCCGCTGTTCGACCGCTTTATCGCGGCGATGGCCGAGCGTCGCTGAGTACGAGCTCGAAGAGGTAGAAGAAGATGATGCCGACCCTGGGAATCACCGACCTCTGGACCTACGTCCTGGGTACGTTGTTCATCGTCCTGCTGCCGGGGCCGAACTCGCTGTTCGTCCTCGCCACCGCCGCCCAGCGCGGCGTGGCTTCGGGCTACCGGGCGGCGAGTGCGGTGTTCCTCGGCGATGCGATCCTGATGTTCCTCTCGGCGCTGGGTATCGCCTCGGTCCTCAAGGCCGAGCCGATGCTGTTCCTGGGCCTGAAGTACGTCGGCGCCGCCTACCTGTTCTACCTGGGTATCGGCATGCTCCGCGGCGGCTGGCAGAAGCTGCGCCACCCGCTGGAAGCGGCCGCCGCGCCGGCCAAGGAAGTGGACGTCAACCAGCCGTTCCGCAAGGCGCTGCTGCTGAGCCTGTCCAACCCCAAGGCGATCCTCTTCTTCATTTCCTTCTTCATCCAGTTCGTCGACCCGGGTTACGCCTATCCCGGCCTGTCGTTCCTGGTGCTGGGCACGATCCTCGAGATCATCAGCGCCCTGTACCTGAGTTTCCTGATTTTCTCCGGTGTGCGTCTGGCGGCCTGGTTCCGTCGGCGGCAACGGCTGGCTGCCGGCGCCTCGAGCGGCGTCGGCGCCCTGTTCGTCGGCTTTGGCGTGAAGCTGGCCAGCGCAACCCTTTCCTGAATATTGCAACGAGAGTCCCATGCCCAAGCGTACAGACATCAAGAGCATCCTGATCCTCGGCGCCGGCCCGATCGTCATCGGCCAGGCCTGCGAGTTCGACTACTCCGGCGCACAGGCCTGCAAGGCCCTGAAGGAAGAAGGCTTCCGTGTCATCCTGGTGAACTCCAACCCGGCCACCATCATGACCGACCCGGCCATGGCCGACGCCACCTACATCGAGCCGATCAAGTGGCAGACCGTCGCCAAGATCATCGAGAAGGAGCGCCCTGATGCGCTGCTGCCGACCATGGGCGGCCAGACCGCTCTGAACTGCGCCCTGGACCTGGAGCGCCACGGCGTGCTCGAGCAGTTCGGCGTGGAAATGATCGGCGCCAACGCCGACACCATCGACAAGGCCGAAGACCGTTCGCGCTTCGACAAGGCCATGCGCGACATCGGCCTGGCCTGCCCGCGCTCGGGCATCGCCCACAGCATGGAAGAAGCCTACGGCGTGCTGGAGAAGGTCAACTTCCCGTGCATCATCCGTCCGTCCTTCACCATGGGCGGCACCGGTGGCGGCATCGCCTACAACCGCGAAGAGTTCGAGGAAATCTGCACCCGTGGTCTGGACCTGTCGCCGACCAACGAGCTGCTGATCGACGAATCGCTGATCGGCTGGAAGGAATACGAGATGGAGGTTGTCCGCGACAAGAAGGACAACTGCATCATCGTCTGCGCCATCGAGAACTTCGACGCGATGGGCGTGCACACCGGTGACTCGATCACCGTCGCGCCGGCGCAGACCCTGACCGACAAGGAATACCAGATCATGCGCAACGCCTCGCTGGCGGTGCTGCGTGAGATCGGCGTGGAAACCGGCGGTTCCAACGTGCAGTTCGGCATCTGCCCGAACACCGGCCGCATGGTCGTGATCGAAATGAACCCGCGCGTGTCGCGTTCCTCGGCGCTGGCCTCCAAGGCCACCGGCTTCCCGATCGCCAAGATCGCCGCCAAGCTGGCCGTCGGCTACACCCTCGACGAGCTGCAGAACGACATCACCGGCGGTCGCACCCCGGCGTCCTTCGAGCCGGCGATCGACTACGTCGTCACCAAGATCCCGCGTTTCGCCTTCGAGAAATTCCCGAAGGCCGACGCCCGCCTGACCACCCAGATGAAATCCGTGGGTGAAGTCATGGCCATCGGTCGTACTTTCCAGGAGTCCATGCAGAAAGCCCTGCGCGGCCTGGAAGTGGGCGCCACCGGTTTCGATCCCAAGGTCGACCTGAGCAATCCCGAGGCCGAAGGCATCCTCAAGCGCGAGCTGAGCGTGCCAAACGCCGACCGCATCTGGTACATCGCCGACGCCTTCCGTGCCGGCAAGAGCATTGCCGAAGTCTTCGCCCTGACCCATGTCGATGAATGGTTCCTGGTGCAGATTGAAGACCTGGTCAAGGACGAGGAGCGCGTGAAGACCCTGGGTCTGTCCGCCATCGACCGCGACCTGATGTACAAGCTCAAGCGCAAGGGCTTCTCCGATGCGCGCCTGGCTACCCTGCTGGGTGTGACCGAGAAGAACCTGCGCAACCATCGCCACAAGCTCAAGGTGCTGCCGGTGTACAAGCGCGTGGATACCTGCGCCGCCGAATTCGCCACCGACACCGCCTACATGTACTCGACCTACGAGGAAGAGTGCGAGGCCAATCCGTCGAACCGCGACAAGATCATGATCCTGGGCGGCGGTCCGAACCGCATCGGCCAGGGCATCGAGTTCGACTACTGCTGCGTACACGCTGCGCTGGCCATGCGTGAAGACGGTTACGAGACCATCATGGTCAACTGCAACCCGGAAACCGTCTCCACCGACTACGACACGTCCGATCGCCTGTACTTCGAGCCGGTGACCCTGGAAGACGTGCTGGAAATCGTCCGCGTCGAACAGCCCAAGGGCGTCATCGTCCAGTACGGCGGCCAGACCCCGCTGAAACTCTGCCGCGCCCTGGAAGAAGCCGGCGTGCCGATCATCGGCACCAGCCCGGACGCCATCGACCGTGCCGAAGACCGCGAGCGCTTCCAGCAGATGGTCCAGCGCCTGAACCTGCGCCAGCCGGCCAACGCCACCGCGCGCAGCGAAGACCAGGCCCTGGAGCTGTCGAAGAACATCGGCTACCCGATGGTGGTGCGCCCGTCCTACGTACTGGGCGGCCGCGCGATGGAAATCGTCTACCAGGAAGAAGAGCTCAAGCGCTACATGCGCGAAGCCGTGAAGGTCTCCAACGACAGCCCGGTGCTGCTGGACCGCTTCCTCAACTGCGCCATCGAAGTCGACATCGATGCGGTGTGCGACGGCGAGACCGTGGTGATCGGCGCGATCATGCAGCACATCGAACAGGCTGGCGTGCACTCCGGTGACTCCGCCTGCTCGCTGCCGCCGTACTCGCTGCCCGAGCACATCCAGGACGAGATCCGCGAGCAGGTCAAGAAGATGGCCCTGGAGCTGGGCGTGGTCGGTCTGATGAACGTGCAGATGGCCGTGCAGGGCGAGGACATCTACGTGATCGAGGTGAACCCGCGCGCGTCCCGTACCGTGCCGTTCGTCTCCAAGTGCATCGGCGAATCCCTGGCCAAAGTTGCGGCCCGCGTCATGGCTGGCAAAACCCTGGCCGAAGTCGGCTTCACCCAGGAGGTGATCCCGCCGTACTATAGCGTCAAGGAAGCGGTGTTCCCGTTCGCCAAGTTCCCCGGCGTCGACCCGATCCTCGGCCCAGAGATGAAATCCACGGGCGAGGTCATGGGGGTCGGCGACAGCTTCGGTGAGGCATTCGCCAAGGCCCAGCTGGGCGCCAGCGAAATCCTGCCGAACGCCGGTTGCGCCTTCATCAGCGTCCGCGAGGACGACAAGCCGCAAGCTGTTCAGGTCGCCCGCGACCTGGTCGCGCTGGGCTTCGAGGTGGTCGCCACCGCCGGTACCGCCAAGGTGATCGAGGCCGCCGGCCTGCCGGTGCGTCGCGTGAACAAGGTGACCGAGGGCCGTCCCCACGTGGTCGACATGATCAAGAACGACGAAGTCACTCTGATCATCAACACCACCGAAGGTCGCCAGTCCATCGCTGACTCGTACTCCATCCGTCGTAACGCCCTGCAGCACAAGATCTACTGCACCACCACCATCGCGGCGGGGCAGGCGATCTGTGAGGCGCTCAAGTTCGGTCCCGAGAAGACCGTTCGCCGTCTGCAGGATCTCCATGCAGGGATCAACGCATGAGCAAATTTCCAATGACCGTCCAGGGCGCTCGCGCCCTGGAAGAAGAACTGAAATACCTGAAGACCGTTCTGCGTCCGCAGATCACCCAGGCCATCGCCGAAGCGCGTGAACTGGGCGACCTCAAGGAAAACGCCGAATACCACGCGGCTCGTGAGCAGCAGGGCATGTCCGAGGCGCGCATCCGCGACATCGAGGCCAAGCTGTCCAACGCGCAGATCATCGACGTGACCACCATTCCGCACAGCGGCAAGGTGATCTTCGGCACCACCGTGGATATCGCCAACGTCGAGACCGACGAGACCGTGACCTACCAGATCGTCGGCGACGACGAGGCGGACATCAAGAACAGCAAGATCTCGGTCAACTCGCCGATCGCCCGTGCGCTGATCGGCAAGACCGAAGGCGATGCGGTCCTGGTGAAAACCCCAGGCGGCGACGTCGAGTACGAGATCGTTGAAGTCCGCCACGCCTGATCGGCAATCGCTGAACGCAGGCACCGTCAGTTGGCTGCTGGCCCAGACATTCTGGGTCGGCGGTCTCTGGCTGCTGCAGTTCGTGGTGCTGCCGGCGCTGGACAGGATCGGCCTGGCGCCGCTGCTGGTGGAGACCGTCGCTGACGGGCTGAAGCCGTTGCTGCTGGGTTTTGCCGGATTCTGCGTGCTGCTCCAGGCCCTGGTGCTCTGGCAGGCGCGCGGGCTCGCTGCCTTCACTCGCGAAACGCGGGGGCAGGTGCTGCTCACCGTGCTGGTGATGGCGGCGGTTTATTTCGTGGTGCGCCAGGTCGCGCCGGACGCTCAGCGCTGGCTGCTGTTCAACTACCTGGTGGTGGCGCTGTGCGGACTGCTGCTGGTGCTGCAACCGGCGCCGGGGCGGGACGAACGGAGCTGACGCGGCGGAGCCTTGCCGGCTCCGCGCTACCGGGCTTGACTGTCAGAGACCGCTGTAACGGCTGATGTTCGACAGGTTCTTGTTCGGCTTGGGATTGCGACGATAGATCAGCGCCATCTTGCCGATGCTCTGCACCAGTTCGCAGCTACCGTTCTGGCAGAGTTCGTCGATCAGCGCACGACGATCGTCGCGTTCGGCGACACGGAACTGCACCTTGATCAGTTCATGATCGTTGAGCGCACGCTCAAGCTCGGCCATCACACCTTCCGAAAGACCGTTTTCAGCAACGGTCAATACGGGTTTCAGGTGATGCCCGATAGATTTGAACTGCTTTTTCTGCTCCTGAGAGAGCGCCATAATCTGACCCCTGGGAAAAAGGCGGATATTCTACCCGAGTTTCGGTACTACCGGGATGCCGCTCAGACGAGGTAATACGTGGCCCGTTCCAAGACTAGCCATCGCTGGCTGAAAGAACATTTCGACGATCCGTACGTGAAGATGGCACAGCGCGACGGCTATCGCTCGCGCGCCAGCTACAAGCTGCTGGAAATCCAGGAGAAGGATCGCATTCTGCGCCCCGGCATGACCGTGGTCGACCTCGGCGCTGCGCCGGGCGGCTGGTCGCAGGTCACCAGCCGGGTGATCGGCGACAAGGGTACCCTGATCGCCTCCGACATCCTGCCGATGGACAGCATTCCGGACGTCACCTTCATCCAGGGTGACTTCACCGAGGACGAGGTTTTTGCCCAGTTGCTCGAGGCCATCGGAGAAAATCCGGTAGACCTTGTGATTTCCGATATGGCCCCCAATATGAGTGGATTGCCCGCCGTGGACATGCCTCGTGCGATGTTCCTCTGCGAGCTGGCCCTAGACCTGTGCACCCGTGTGCTGCGTCCGGGCGGCGATTTCCTGATCAAGATCTTCCAGGGTGAGGGTTTCGACGCTTACCACAAGATGGTTCGCGAGAACTTCGAGAAGGTGCAGATGCGCAAACCGCTGTCGTCCCGCGACCGTTCGCGGGAGCAGTATCTGCTCGCACGAGGCTTTCGCGGCGCCTAGACTGGAATGATTGGGCGGGCTTCTGGTCTATGCCTGGCAGGTTTTGCTTGTGCCGGTGAAAGCCGGGGTTCATAAAGGGTTACAGACGGCGCCTGCCTGGCGGCGGGCGTTGTGTAGTAATTTTGGCCGGAAGGAGTCTGGCCGTCGTGAGAAGCGGTTTCCAGGGCGGAGCCGGCTTCAGAGGGTAGTCAATTGAACGACATGGCAAAGAACCTGATCCTGTGGCTGATCATCGCGGCGGTACTGGTCACCGTGATGAACAACTTCTCCAGCCCGAGCGAGCCGCAGACGCTCAACTATTCCGACTTCATCCAGCAGGTGAAGGACGGCAAGGTCGAGCGCGTGACCGTCGACGGCTACGTCATCACCGGCAAGCGCCAGGATGGTGACACCTTCAAGACCATCCGCCCGGCGATCCAGGACAACGGCCTGATCGGTGACCTGGTCAACAACAACGTGGTTGTCGAAGGCAAGCAGCCCGAGCAGCAGAGCATCTGGACGCAGCTCCTGGTAGCCAGCTTCCCGATCCTGGTGATCATCGCCGTCTTCATGTTCTTCATGCGCCAGATGCAGGGCGGCGGCGGTGGCCGCGGCGGCCCGATGAGCTTCGGCAAGAGCAAGGCGCGCCTGTTGTCGGAAGACCAGGTGAAGACCACCTTCGCCGACGTTGCCGGTTGCGACGAGGCCAAGGAAGAAGTCAGCGAGCTGGTGGAATTCCTCCGCGATCCGGGCAAGTTCCAGCGCCTGGGCGGCCGTATCCCCCGCGGCGTGCTGATGGTCGGCCCGCCCGGTACCGGTAAGACCCTGCTGGCCAAGGCCATCGCCGGCGAAGCCAAGGTACCGTTCTTCACCATTTCCGGTTCGGACTTCGTGGAAATGTTCGTCGGCGTGGGCGCCTCGCGCGTTCGCGACATGTTCGACCAGGCCAAGAAGCACGCCCCCTGCATCATCTTCATCGACGAGATCGACGCCGTCGGCCGCCATCGTGGCGCCGGCCTGGGCGGCGGTCACGACGAGCGCGAACAGACCCTCAACCAGTTGCTGGTGGAGATGGACGGCTTCGAGATGAATGACGGCATCATCGTCATCGCCGCGACCAACCGTCCGGACGTGCTCGACCCCGCGCTGCTGCGTCCGGGCCGCTTCGACCGCCAGGTGGTGGTCGGCCTGCCGGACATCCGTGGTCGCGAGCAGATCCTCAAAGTGCACATGCGCAAGGTGCCGCTGGGCGACAACGTCGATCCGGCCGTCATCGCGCGCGGTACCCCGGGCTTCTCCGGTGCCGACCTGGCCAACCTGGTCAACGAGGCTTCGCTGTTCGCTGCCCGTTCCAACAAGCGCATCGTCGACATGCGTGAGTTCGAACTGGCCAAGGACAAGATCATGATGGGCGCCGAGCGCAAGACCATGGTCATGTCCGAGAAAGAGAAGAAGAACACCGCGTTCCACGAAGCCGGTCACGCCATCGTTGGGCGCCTGGTTCCGGAGCACGACCCGGTCTACAAGGTTTCCATCATTCCGCGCGGCCGCGCCCTGGGCGTGACCATGTTCCTGCCGGAAGAGGATCGCTACAGCCTGTCCAAGCGCGCGCTGGAAAGCCAGATCTGCTCGCTGTTCGGTGGTCGTATCGCCGAAGAGATGACCCTGGGCTTCGAGGGTGTGACCACCGGCGCCTCCAACGACATCATGCGTGCCACCCAGCTGGCGCGGAACATGGTGACCAAGTGGGGTCTGTCGGAAAAACTCGGTCCGCTGATGTACGCGGAAGAAGAGGGCGAAGTCTTCCTCGGCCGTAGCGCCGGTGGCCAGCACTCGAACATCTCGGGTGAGACCGCCAAGCTGATCGACCAGGAAGTGCGGCGCATCATCGACGACTGCTACGGCACCGCCAAGCGCCTGCTGGAAGAGAATCGCGACAAGCTCGACATGATGGCCGACGCGCTGATGAAGTACGAAACCATCGACGCCGACCAGATCGACGACATCATGGCCGGCCGTACCCCGCGCGAACCGCGTGACTGGCAGGGCGGCAATTCCGGCTCCTCGGGCTCGGCCACTGCGCCGCGTGACGAGGGCGGTCGCCAGGACAACCCGATTGGCGGGCCTGCCGGCGAACACTGAGAGCACTGAATGAGTTCGTTGTACCACCCGACCCGGTTGCCTTGCGGCAACCGGGTTCTTGATTTAAGCCGCCCGCACGTCATGGGCATCCTCAATGTCACCCCTGATTCCTTCTCCGATGGCGGGTGCTTCAACCAGCTCGACGTGGCGTTGCGCCATGCGGCGGAAATGGTCGAAGCGGGCGCCACGCTGATCGATATCGGTGGCGAGTCCACCCGTCCCGGTGCTCGCGTGGTATCGCCCACCGAGGAGTTGGAACGGGTCGCGCCGGTGGTCGAGGCCATCGCTCGCGAGCTGGACGTGGTCATTTCCGTGGATACGTCCACGCCCTCGGTGATGCGCGAAACCGCTCGCCTGGGAGCGGGGCTGATCAATGATGTGCGCTCGCTGCAGCGCGACGGCGCCCTGGACGCGGCAGCCGATACCGGCCTGCCGGTCTGCCTGATGCACATGCGCGGGGAGCCGGGGAATATGCAGGACGACCCGCGCTACCCGGATATCCTCGAGGAGGTCCGTGGTTTTCTCGATGAGCGGCTGGCGGCTTGCGAAGCCGTGGGCATTGCCCGCGAGCGCATTGTCCTCGATCCTGGCTTCGGTTTTGCCAAGACCCAGAGCCATAACCTCAACCTGTTCCGCCAGATGGAGCAGTTGCTCGACATGGGCTGCCCGATCCTGGTCGGCGTGTCCCGCAAGAGCATGATCGGCCGCGCATTGCAGCGTGAGGTCGGCGAAAGACTTTACGGCAGCCTTGCCCTGGCCGCCCTGGCAGTGAGCAAGGGCGCCAGCATCATCCGGGTGCACGATGTGGCCCAGACAGTAGACGTAGTGCGAATGATCCACGCGGTGGAAAGCGCAAGAGAAGGAGTGCAGCAATGAGCAGGAAGTATTTCGGCACCGATGGTATCCGTGGCCGCGTCGGTACGCCGCCGATCACGCCGGACTTCGTGCTCAAGCTGGGCTGGGCTGTCGGCATGGCCTTCCGTCAGCAGGGCAAGTGCCGTGTGCTGGTGGGCAAGGACACGCGCATCTCCGGCTACATGTTCGAGTCGGCCCTGGAGGCCGGCCTGTCCGCCGCAGGCGCTGACGTGATGCTGCTCGGCCCGATGCCGACGCCGGGTATCGCCTACCTGACCCGCACCTTCCATGCCGAGGCCGGCATCGTCATCAGTGCCTCGCACAATCCGCACGACGACAACGGCATCAAGTTCTTCTCCGGCCAGGGCACCAAGCTGCCCGATGAAGTCGAGCTGATCATCGAGGAGCTGCTCGATGCGCCGATGACCGTGGTCGAGTCTGCCCGTTTGGGCAAGGTGTCGCGGATCAACGACGCCGCAGGCCGCTACATCGAGTTCTGCAAGAGCAGCGTGCCGTCGAACACCAGCTTCGCCGGGCTGCGCATCGCCTTGGATTGCGCCCACGGTGCGACCTACAAGATTGCTCCCAACGTGTTCCGTGAGCTGGGCGCCGAAGTCTTCGTCATTGGTGCCGAGCCCAACGGCCTGAACATCAACGACAAGTGCGGTTCCACCCACATGGGGGCTCTGCAGGAAGCGGTGCTGGCGCAGCACGCCGATATCGGCATCGCTTTCGACGGCGACGGTGACCGCGTGATGATGGTCGATCACACCGGCACCATCATCGACGGAGACGAAATCCTCTACCTCATCGCCCGTGACCTGCTTGATCGCGGCAAGCTGCATGGCGGCGTGGTCGGTACGCTGATGAGCAACCTGGGGCTGGAACTGGCGCTGCAGGAACTGAACATTCCGTTCGTGCGCGCCAAGGTCGGCGACCGTTACGTGATGTCCGAGCTGCAGGCGCGCGATTGGCAGCTGGGCGGTGAGAATTCTGGTCACGTGGTCTGCTGCCAGCACACCACCACCGGTGATGCGATCATCGCGGCGCTGCAGGTGTTGATGGCGCTCAAGACCCGCGGCCAGACCCTGGCCGAAGCGCGCATGGGCATCCGCAAGTGCCCGCAGGTGCTGATCAACGTGCGCTTTGCCGGCAGCGATGTCGATCCGCTGGAACATCCGGCAGTCAAGGACGCCTGCGCCAGGGTCACCGAAGAGATGGCTGGCCGTGGCCGCGTCCTGCTGCGCAAGTCCGGCACCGAACCGCTGGTCCGAGTGATGGTGGAAGGTGACGAGGAGACTCGTGTGCGTGCCTACGCCGAGCAGCTGGCAAAAGTCGTTACAGAGGTATGTGCTTGATTTCTCTTGTCAGTTCCAAAAGCGTCGAGTAATATCTGCGCCCACTTTGCTCAGCGAGGTACAGCATGCGTCGACCCTTGGTGGCCGGTAATTGGAAAATGCACGGTACCCGCTCCAGCGTCACGGAGCTGATCAAAGGCCTGCGTCAACTGGCTCTTCCCACGGGTGTCGATGTGGCGGTGTTTCCGCCCTGTCTGTACATCAACCAGGTCGTACAAGGTCTGGATGGAAAGGCAGTTGCCGTCGGTGCGCAGAATTGCGCGGTTGAGCCGATGCAGGGTGCCTTGACGGGCGAGATCGCAGCCAGCCAATTGGCGGATGCGAGCTGCTCCCTGGTGCTGGTGGGTCATTCCGAGCGTCGCCTGATCCTGGGCGAGAACGATGGGGTGATCAGCCGCAAGTTTGCAGCGGCTCAGTCGTGTGGCCTGGTTCCGATCCTGTGCGTGGGTGAAACCCGCGAGCAGCGTGAGGCGGGCAAGACTCTTGAGGTTGTCGGGCGCCAGTTGGGCTCGGTGATCGAGGATCTGGGTGTCGGGGCTTTCTCCCGCGCCGTTGTGGCTTACGAGCCGGTATGGGCAATCGGGACGGGGCTGACCGCTTCTCCTGAGCAGGCCCAGGAAGTACATGCGGCGATTCGCGCGCAGATCTCGGCGGAAAACGCAGAGGTGGCCCGCGGCCTTCGTCTCCTGTACGGCGGCAGTGTCAAGGCCGCCAACGCTGTCGAGCTTTTCGGCATGCCGGATATCGATGGGGGGCTCATTGGTGGAGCTTCCCTGAATGCAGATGAGTTCGGTGCGATCTGTCGCGCCGCAGGAAACTGAAGATGCTGGAAACAGTTGTAATCGTGATTCACCTGCTGATGGCGCTGGGTCTGGTTGTGCTGGTCCTGCTTCAGCAAGGCAAGGGGGCCGACGCGGGTGCGTCGTTTGGTGCCGGCGCTTCGGGTACTGTTTTTGGTAGCCAGGGTTCGGCTACCTTCCTGAGTCGCTTCACTGCTGTACTGGCTGCAGTTTTTTTCATTACCAGCTTGGGTTTAGCGTATTTTGCTAAAGAAAAAGCTGATATAATTCGTCACGCTGGGCTTCCTGATCCAGCGGTGATGGAGCAGAAGCAGGAACAAGCTCCGGCAGCTAGCGATGTGCCGGGCGCGCAAGGGCAACCTCAAGCCCCTGCAGGCGGTAACGGCGACGTTCCGGCGGCTCCTGAGCAGAAGTAAGCAGGCAAGAGTTTTTGCCGAGGTGGTGGAATTGGTAGACACGCTACCTTGAGGTGGTAGTGGCCATAGGCTGTAGGGGTTCGAGTCCCCTCCTCGGTACCATATACGAAAAGGCCCGCTGTGCGGGCCTTGTCGTTTCGGTGTTTCGGTTGACCTTGAAGGGGCTCGACCGTA
This sequence comes from Pseudomonas nitroreducens, assembly GCF_014204515.1. Lineage (GTDB taxonomy): Bacteria > Pseudomonadota > Gammaproteobacteria > Pseudomonadales > Pseudomonadaceae > Pseudomonas > Pseudomonas nitritireducens_A. The sequence continues at coordinate 155,034 of NZ_JACHLI010000016.1, forward strand.
TAATTTCGCACCAGCTTTGACGCGGGATGGAGCAGTCTGGTAGCTCGTCGGGCTCATAACCCGAAGGTCGTTGGTTCAAATCCAGCTCCCGCAACCAGTTTGGCAGAGCCCCTTTTCAGGGGCTTTTTGCTAGCTGGACAGTCCGTGCCGCCAGAGTAGGGCGGTCCTTAAGGATGGGCGTTTCGCCCATTTTTTATTTCTACAGCATACGCGAGGCGATCAGGTGTCGAGCAAGCTAGAACAGTTGCAGGCCTTGTTGGCCCCTGTAGTAGAAGCGCTCGGCTATGAGTGCTGGGGCCTTGAATACATTTCCCAAGGTCGCCATTCCCTGCTCCGGGTTTATATCGATCGTCCGGAAGGCATCCTGATCGATGACTGCGAGATCGTCAGTCGTCAGGTCAGCGGCATCCTGGATGTGGAAGACCCGATCACCGGCGAGTACACCCTGGAGGTGTCGTCGCCCGGCATGGATCGGCCACTCTTCACACTTGAACAGTTCGCCCGCTATGTCGGCGAGCAGGTGAAGATCAAGCTGCGCACGCCCTTCGAAAGGCGGCGCAATTTCCAGGGCATTCTCCGTGGTGTGGAGGAGCAGGATGTGGTGGTCCTGGTGGATGACCATGAATACCTGCTGCCGGTCGACTCGATCGACAAGGCCAACATCATTCCCCGATTTGAGTGAGCCGCCAGAGCGCGGATTCCAATGGATTGAAAGGCGAGGCGTACGATGAGCAAAGAAGTACTGCTGGTTGTTGAGTCGGTATCCAACGAGAAGGGTGTACCGCCTGGCGTGATTTTCGAAGCGCTGGAGCTGGCCCTGGCGACCGCGACCAAAAAGCGTTTCGAGGACGAGGTTGACCTGCGCGTGGAAATCAACCGCGCCAACGGCAACTACGAAACCTTCCGTCGCTGGACCATCGTCGAGGACGAGGACTACTCCAACCCGGCATCGGAACTGACCGTCGAAGACGTGCAGGAAGATCATCCGGGCATGAAGGCCGGCGCGGTCATCGAAGAGAAGATCGAGTCCATCGAGTTCGGTCGCATTGCCGCCCAGACCGCCAAGCAGGTCATCGTGCAGAAGGTCCGCGAGGCCGAGCGCGCCCAGGTGGTCGACGCCTACCGCGAGAAGGTCAACGAGATCATCTCCGGTACCGTGAAGAAAGTGACTCGCGACAACGTGATCGTCGACCTGGGCAACAACGCCGAAGCGCTGCTGGCCCGCGACCAGATCATCCCGCGCGAGACCTTCCGCGTTGGCACCCGCGTGCGTGCCCTGCTCAAGGAAATCCGCAGCGAGAACCGCGGTCCGCAGCTCGTCCTGTCGCGTACCGCGCCGGAAATGCTGATCGAGCTGTTCCGCATCGAAGTACCGGAAATCGCCGAGCAACTGATCGACGTGATGGCCGCCGCCCGTGATCCGGGTTCGCGCGCCAAGATCGCCGTTCGCTCCAAGGACAAGCGTATCGACCCGCAGGGCGCCTGCATCGGTATGCGTGGTTCCCGCGTCCAGGCCGTCTCCGGCGAACTGGGCGGCGAGCGCGTGGACATCGTCCTGTGGGACGACAACCCCGCGCAGTTCGTGATCAACGCCATGGCTCCGGCCGAAGTGGCGGCGATCATCGTCGACGAAGATACCCACACCATGGATATCGCCGTCGCCGAGGACAACCTGGCACAGGCCATCGGCCGTAGTGGCCAGAACGTCCGTCTGGCCAGCCAGCTCACCGGCTGGACCCTGAACGTGATGACCGAGGCCGATATCCAGGCCAAACAGCAGGCTGAAACTGGCGACATCCTGCAGCGCTTCGTCGACGAGCTGGATGTCGATGAAGAACTCGCCCAGGTTCTGGTGGAAGAAGGTTTCACCACCCTGGAAGAGATTGCCTACGTACCGATGGAAGAGATGCTCAACATCGACGGCTTTGACGAGGACATCGTCAATGAGCTGCGCTCGCGCGCCAAGGACCGTCTGCTGACCAAAGCCATCGCCACTGAAGAGAAACTCGCTGACGCACAACCTGCCGAAGACCTGCTCAGCCTCGATGGCATGACCAAAGAGCTGGCCGTTGACCTGGCACTGCGTGGCGTAACCACCCGTGAAGATCTTGCCGAGCAGTCTATTGACGACCTGCTCGACATCGACGGCATGGACGAAGAGCGTGCCGGCAAGTTGATCATGGCCGCCCGGGCCCATTGGTTCGAGTAAGCATTCGCGGCCTGAGGAGAGAAGTGCATGACGCAAGTCACGGTGAAAGAACTGGCCAAGACGGTCGATACGCCGGTGGAGCGCCTGCTGCTGCAGATGCGTGAAGCGGGTCTGCCCCATAACGATGCCGAGCAGGTAGTGACCGACAGCGAGAAACAGGCGCTGCTGGCCCACCTGAAGGGCAGCCATGGTGATCGCGCGGAAGAGCCGCGCAAGATCACCCTGCAACGCAAGACCACCTCGACCATTCGGGTCGCTGGCAGCAAGACCGTCAGCGTCGAGGTCCGCAAGAAGAAGACCTACGTCAAGCGCGATCCCGCGGAAGTCGAGGCCGAACGCCAGCGTGAGCTGGAAGAACAGCGTGCCGCTGAAGAAGCTGCTCGTCTGAAGGCCGAGGAAGAGTCCCGTCAGCGCGCTGCCGCAGAAGAGGCCCGTCGTCAGGCGGACGCCGCTCGCCAGGCCACTGACACTGCGCCTGCTGCTGTCGCTCCGGTTGCTGCCGATGCGCCGCGTGCCGCGGCTCCTGCGCCGGCTGCTCCGGCCGCTGCTGCTCCTGCTGCGGATGGCCACAAGAAGGAAGAGCCTCGTCGTGCTCCCAAGCGCGATGACGAAGACGAGCGCCGTGATCGCAAGCATGCGCAGCATCGCCCGTCGATCAAGGAAAAGGAAAAGACCACCGCGCCGCGCGTTGTGCGCAGTGGTGGCGACGACGACGACAGCTTCGGCCGTCGCGGCGGTGGCCGCGGCAAGGGCAAGCTGAAGAAGCGTAACCAGCACGGGTTCCAGAGCCCGACAGGACCGATTGTGCGTGAAGTGAATATCGGCGAGACCATCACCGTGGGCGAGCTCGCTGCCCAGATGTCGGTGAAGGGCGCCGAGGTCGTCAAGTTCATGTTCAAGATGGGCACCCCGGTGACCATCAACCAGGTACTCGACCAGGAGACCGCCCAGCTGATCGCCGAAGAACTCGGCCACAAGGTCAAGCTGGTCAGCGAGAACGCCCTGGAAGAGCAACTGGCCGAATCCCTGAAGTTCGAAGGTGAGGCGGTTTCCCGCGCGCCGGTCGTGACCGTCATGGGCCACGTCGACCACGGCAAGACCTCGCTGCTCGACTACATCCGTCGTGCCAAGGTGGCAGCTGGCGAAGCCGGCGGCATCACCCAGCACATCGGCGCCTACCACGTGGAAACCGACCGCGGCATGGTCACCTTCCTCGACACCCCCGGCCACGCCGCGTTCACCGCGATGCGTGCCCGTGGTGCCCAGGCGACCGACATCGTCATCCTCGTGGTGGCAGCGGACGACGGCGTGATGCCGCAGACCCAGGAAGCCGTGCAGCACGCGAAAGCGGCTGGCGTGCCGATCGTGGTCGCGGTGAACAAGATCGACAAGCCCGATGCCAACCCGGACAACATCAAGAACGGCCTGGCCGCTCTGGACGTGATCCCGGAAGAGTGGGGCGGCGATGCTCCGTACGTCCACGTCTCCGCGAAGATGGGTACCGGCGTCGACGAGCTGCTCGAAGCCGTGCTGCTGCAGGCTGAAGTACTCGAACTCAAAGCCACTCCGTCGGCCCCGGGCCGTGGCGTGGTGGTCGAGTCGCGTCTGGACAAGGGCCGTGGCCCGGTAGCCACCGTGCTGGTCCAGGACGGCACCCTGCGTCAGGGCGACATGGTTCTGGTCGGCGTCAACTACGGCCGCGTCCGTGCGATGCTCGACGAGAACGGCAAGCCGATCAAGGAAGCCGGTCCGTCCATTCCGGTCGAGATCCTCGGCCTGGATGGCACCCCGGACGCCGGTGACGAGATGACCGTGGTCGCCGACGAGAAGAAGGCCCGCGAAGTCGCTCTGTTCCGCCAGGGCAAGTTCCGCGAAGTGAAACTGGCCCGTGCCCACGCCGGCAAGCTGGAAAACATCTTCGAGAACATGGGCCAGGAAGAGAAGAAGACCCTCAACATCGTGCTCAAGTCCGATGTCCGTGGTTCGCTGGAAGCCCTGCAGGGCTCGCTCAGCGGCCTGGGCAACGACGAAGTGCAGGTTCGCGTGGTCGGTGGCGGCGTCGGTGGTATCACCGAGTCCGATGCCAACCTGGCGCTGGCCTCCAACGCGGTGCTGTTCGGCTTCAACGTCCGTGCTGACGCCGGTGCGCGCAAGATCGTCGAGTCCGAAGGCCTCGACATGCGTTACTACAACGTGATCTACGACATCATCGAAGACGTCAAGAAAGCCCTGACCGGCATGCTCGGCAGCGATGTTCGCGAGAACATCCTGGGTATCGCCGAAGTGCGTGACGTGTTCCGTTCGCCGAAGTTCGGCGCGGTCGCCGGCTGCATGGTCACCGAGGGTCTGGTGCACCGCAACCGTCCGATCCGTGTCCTGCGCGACGACGTGGTCATCTTCGAAGGCGAGCTGGAATCCCTGCGTCGCTTCAAGGATGACGTCTCCGAAGTGCGTGCCGGCATGGAATGCGGTATCGGCGTGAAGAGCTACAACGACGTGCGCGTCGGCGACAAGATCGAAGTGTTCGAGAAGGTCGAAGTCGCTCGTACTCTGTAAGGGTATTCGAGCGTGAACGCAGCGCCCGGGCCGGCTTTCCAGTCGTCCCGGGCGTTTGCCGCTTTCAGGCCAGGAGCCTCGTGGCTCGGGCAAGCAGGTTAGAAAAATGGCTAAAGAGTACAGCCGTACCCAGCGTATCGGCGACCAGATGCAGCGCGAACTGGCGCTGCTGATCCAGCGTGAAATCAAGGACCCGCGCCTTGGCCTGGTGACCATCACCGGTGTCGATGTGGCCCGCGACCTGTCCCATGCCAAGGTGTACGTCACCGTAATGGGCCAGGACGACAACGCCGAAGTGGTGAAGCAGAACACCAGCATCCTCAACGATGCTGCCGGCTTCCTGCGCATGCAGCTGGGCAAGGCGATGAAGCTGCGCACCGTGCCGCAACTGCACTTCAGCTACGACGCCAGCATCCGCCGTGGTGCCGAGCTGTCGGCGCTGATCGAGCGCGCAGTGGCTGCCGATCGTCGCGGCGGCGATTCCGAGGAGTAACGCGTGGCCCAGGTGAAACGCATTCGCCGTGCGGTCAACGGTGTGCTGATTCTTGACAAGCCCCTGGGCATGAGCTCCAACCAGGCCCTGCAGAAGGTGCGCTGGCTGCTCAATGCCGAGAAGGCCGGGCATACCGGCAGCCTCGATCCGCTGGCCACCGGCGTGCTGCCGTTGTGCTTTGGCGAGGCGACCAAGTTCTCCCAGTACCTGCTCGATGCCGACAAGGCCTACGAGACCATCGCCCTGCTGGGCACCACGACCACCACCGGCGATGCCGAAGGTGAGGTGCTCGAGCAGCGCGAAGTGACCGCCGGTCGGGAAGCTGTCGAGGCCCAGTTGCCGCGCTTCCGTGGCGACATAGAGCAGGTGCCGCCGATGTACTCGGCCCTGAAGAAGGACGGCCAGCCGCTGTACAAGCTGGCCCGTGCAGGAGAGGTAGTGGAGCGCGAGGCGCGTTCTGTTACTATTGCGCGCCTGGAAATGCTCGCGTTCGAGTCGCCCCGTGCGACCCTGGCGGTTTCCTGCAGCAAGGGCACCTATATTCGCACCCTGGTTGAAGACCTCGGCCGCGAACTCGGTTGTGGCGCACACGTCGCCGCCCTGCGCCGGACACAGGCAGGTCCCTTCCAGCTGAACCAGTCGGTGACGCTGGAGGAACTCGAGAAAGCCCATGCCGAGGGTGGCAACGAAGCCCTCGACCGCTTCCTGCTGCCGGTGGATGCCGGCCTGGAGCACTGGCCGCTGCTGCAGTTGTCCGAGCACAGCGCCTATTACTGGCTGCATGGTCAGCCGGTACGCGCCCCGGATATGCCGAAGTTCGGCATGCTGCGGGTGCAGGATCATGAAGGCCGTTTCATCGGTATCGGTGAAGTGGTCGAAGACGGGCGCCTGGCGCCGCGTCGACTGATTCGGTCTTAAGGCCGAAACCGAGGGTGGCTGTCAGCAGGCACGGTCACTCCTCTTACTATGAACACAGGGAGAAGTCCCTGGCCTGTTACCTCAGAGGAAGCCCCATCATGGCACTGAGCGTCCAAGAAAAAGCCCAGATCGTTAACGAGTACAAGCAAGCTGAAGGCGACACCGGTTCCCCGGAAGTGCAGGTTGCACTGCTGTCCGCCAACATCAACAAGCTGCAGGACCACTTCAAGGCCAACGGCAAAGACCACCACTCCCGTCGTGGCCTGATCCGTATGGTTAACCAGCGTCGTAAGCTGCTGGACTACCTGAAGGGCAAGGACACCTCTCGTTACAGCGCCCTGATCGGTCGCCTGGGCCTGCGTCGCTAAGACGGCAAGCCTGAAGTGGGAAGCTGGGAGTCCGGGGTCGATGGGCGGTGTATACCGCTCATCGGCCCTGGCTCCCGGCTTTCTCGCTTTTACAGGGAATGAAAACGGGTCCGACTCCCGGCATTTCCACCATTTCCCCCAAGGCAACTAAAGCGAAGGTAGAGAAACCGTGAACCCGGTAACCAAGAAATTCCAGTTCGGTCAGTCGACCGTCACCCTCGAGACTGGCCGCATCGCCCGCCAGGCCACCGGCGCTGTCCTGGTCACCATGGACGACGTCACCGTGCTCTGCACCGTGGTGGGCGCCAAGCAGGCCGACCCGAGCAAGAGCTTCTTCCCGCTCTCCGTGCACTACCAGGAGAAGACCTACGCAGCCGGCCGCATCCCCGGTGGTTTCTTCAAGCGTGAAGGCCGTCCTTCCGAGAAGGAAACCCTGACCTCGCGCCTGATCGACCGTCCGATCCGTCCGCTGTTCCCGGAAGGCTTCATGAACGAAGTGCAGGTCGTCTGCACCGTCGTTTCCACCAACAAGAAGTCCGATCCGGACATCGCTGCCATGATCGGCACCTCCGCCGCCCTGGCGATCTCCGGCATTCCGTTCGCCGGCCCGATCGGTGCAGCCCGCGTTGGCTTCCACCCGGAAATCGGCTACATCCTCAACCCGACCTACGAGCAGCAGCAGAGCTCCAGCCTCGACATGGTCGTGGCCGGTACCTCCGACGCCGTGCTGATGGTTGAATCCGAAGCCGACGAGCTGACCGAAGACCAGATGCTGGGCGCCGTTCTGTTCGCCCACGAAGAATTCCAGGCGGTTATCCGCGCTGTTGCCGAACTGGCCACCGAAGCCGGCAAGCCGACCTGGAACTGGTCCGCTCCGGTCGAGAACACCGCTCTGGTCAACACCATCAAGGCCGAGTTCGGTGCTGCCATCTCCGAGGCTTACACCATCACCATCAAGCAGGATCGCTACGCGGCCCTGGACGCCCTGCGCGAAGAGATCGTCGCCAAGTTCGCCGGTGAAGGCGAAGGCCAGTTCTCCGCTGGTGAAGTCAAGGAAGTCTTCGGTCTGCTGGAATACCGCACCGTTCGCGAGAACATCGTCAACGGCAAGCCGCGTATCGACGGCCGCGACACCCGCACCGTACGCCCGCTGCGTATCGAAGTCGGCGTACTGGGCAAGACCCACGGTTCGGCGCTGTTCACCCGTGGCGAAACCCAGGCCCTGGTCGTTGCCACCCTCGGCACCGCCCGTGATGCGCAGCTGCTGGACACCCTGGAAGGCGAGCGCAAAGACCCCTTCATGCTGCACTACAACTTCCCGCCGTTCTCGGTAGGCGAGTGTGGCCGCATGGGCAGCGCTGGTCGTCGTGAAATCGGCCACGGCCGTCTGGCCCGTCGCAGCGTCGCGGCCATGCTGCCGACCCAGGACGAGTTCCCCTACACCATCCGTGTGGTTTCCGAGATCACCGAGTCCAACGGCTCCAGCTCCATGGCTTCGGTCTGCGGCGCTTCCCTGGCTCTGATGGACGCCGGTGTACCGGTCAAGGCGCCGGTTGCCGGTATCGCCATGGGCCTGGTGAAGGAAGGCGAGAAGTTCGCCATCCTGACCGACATCCTGGGTGACGAAGACCACCTGGGCGACATGGACTTCAAGGTCGCCGGTACCGACAAGGGCGTTACCGCCCTGCAGATGGACATCAAGATCAACGGCATCACCGAAGAGATCATGGAGATCGCCCTGGGCCAGGCCCTGGAAGCTCGCCTGAACATCCTCGGCCAGATGAACCAGATCATCGCCGCTCCGCGCGCCGAGCTGTCGGAAAACGCTCCGACCATGATCCAGATGAAGATCGACACCGACAAGATCCGCGACGTCATCGGCAAGGGCGGCGCCACCATTCGCAGCATCTGCGAAGAGACCAAGGCTTCGATCGACATCGAAGACGATGGCAGCGTGAAGATCTACGGCGAAACCAAGGAAGCTGCCGAGGCCGCCAAGCAGCGCGTCCTGGGTATCACCGCGGAAGCCGAGATCGGCAAGATCTACGTCGGCAAGGTCGAGCGCATCGTGGACTTCGGTGCCTTCGTCAACATCCTGCCGGGCAAGGATGGTCTGGTGCACATCTCGCAGATCAGCGACAAGCGCATCGACAAGGTCACCGACGTTCTGCAGGAAGGCCAGGAAGTCAAAGTCCTGGTTCTGGACGTCGACAACCGTGGCCGCATCAAGCTGTCCATCAAGGACGTCGCCGCTGCTGAAGCCTCTGGCGTGTAAGCGATCGGTGAAATGAAAGAGGGCCCCTTGCGGGCCCTCTTTTTTTGCCTGGAGAATGCGCCATTCGCCGATCTCGCTCCAAGGATGCCCCGAGATGGACAAGCGTTACTGCCACTACCACAGCGCCCAGCCCGCGACCTGGCATTGCCAGCCTTGCGAGCGTCATTACGGCGACTGCTGCATTCCCCTCAATGCCGACGCTCCGGAGTACGCGCCGGCGTGCCCGCTGTGCCGTGGCCATCTGCGCTTCCTCGGCGCGGCAAATACCGCGCAACCCTTCTGGGAGCGCCTGCCGAAGTTCTTCGCCTACGCCTTCCAGACCGGTCCGCTGGCCTTCTGTGCCTTGCTGGCCCTGGCCTGTGTGTTCATGCCGAAGATCTTCCTGCTGTGGATCGCGCTGCTCAGCGTGGCGACCAAGTACCTGCACAGCGTGATCGAAGCGGCGAGCTTCGGCGGCCAGGACGCCCCCGGCCTGCTGGAGGCCTTCAGTGCCGACAGCCTGCGCACCTTCTTCCAGCAACTGGCGGTGTTCCTGATCGCCCTGGTGCTGCTGTGGATCGCGGCGGACTTCCACAGCGAGGCGATCTACTGGGCGGTCAATATCGCCATCATGCTGGTGCTGCCGGCGAGCATCATCCGCCTGTCCCTGGACAAGAGCCTGGGGGCGGCGCTCAGCCCTGCCGAGGTGGGCCAGGTGATCGCCGCCATGGGCTGGCGCTACCTGATCCTCTGTGTGTTCCTGTTCATCCTCTGGCAATCGCCCACCTACGTGGGCTGGCTGCTGTCCCACGGCCTGCCGCGGGTGGTGATGGTGCCAGTGGTGGCGGCGCTGACCGGTTATTTCAGCGTGGTGATGTGCGCCATGATGGGCTATGCGGTGTTCCAGTATCAGGGCGAGCTGGGCTACGTGTCGGCCGGCGAGGATGCGCCTGCCGGGTTTGCCGCGCCGGAATGGCATCGCCGCAAGGCGTTGGCCGAGGCCGAGGTGCGGGTCAAGGAAGGGCAGACCGGCGCCGCCCTGGAGATCCTGCTGGCAGCCCTGCGCGAAGGCCGCCAGGACCTCAAGCTCAACGAGCGCTACCACCAGTTGCTGTTCGCCACCCACGATCGGGCGGAATGCCTGAACCACCTGCCGCACTACCTGGCGCTGGCCAGCCGGCTCAATCCGCAGCTGGCCGCCAATGCCTTCCTCAATGCCCGACAGCTGCAGGCCGACTACCTGCCGGAGGACCCTTCGGTCTGCGAACGCCTGGCCGAGGTCCTGCTGCAGCGGCACAAGGCGCGCGAAGGCCTGAGCCTGCTGCGCAACCTGCACAAGCGCTTCCCGGACTATCCCGGCATTCCCCGCGCCTACCTGCTCGCCGCGCGCGGCTTCTCCGAGGAGCTCGGGCAGGTCGAGCCGGCCCAGCAGTTGCTGGCGTTCATCCGCCAGCGCTACCCGGCGTTCGAGCAGATGGGCGAAGTGGTTCAACTCGAAGCGGTGCTGGCCAAGTTGGGCAAAAAGTCCGGATGAAGATCATGCAACTTGCATGAAGCGCAACGGCGGGCTGTGCAAACTGCAAGCGGGGCGGGAGTTTGATTAAATTGTAAGTTGCTGATTTAAAAGGTTTTTACTGAATTCAAAAAGCTGGCACAGGCCTTGCGATAGTCCTTGTGCAACTGCTGCCAGGCACGGGCCGCAGTTTTCCAATAATTCAGGAGAAATCGCCATGAAACGTTTCAACAAACGTAAGCGCTTGATTGACGACGTCCTTGCGATGCGAGTAGGCGCAGTTACTCAGTCGCGTTGAGGATCCAGGGCAGCAGGGCTTCATAGTCCTCG
>NZ_JACHLI010000017.1 GCF_014204515.1 Pseudomonas nitroreducens
TCAGAAAACCGGCCAACGCCATATCCGCGGCGGGCGCGCCATGATTCGACGCATTCTGTACATGGCCGCCTGGTCGGTCATCCGTTGCCAGGACGATTTCTCCAAACGTTACCAGGGGATGCGCGATGCAGGCCGTAGCCCCAAGGTTGCCCTGGTCGCCTGCATGCGCGTGCTGATCGTGAGGCTCAACGCAATGGTCAGGGATGGCACTCAGTGGCGAACGGAGAATGGGTGAAAGACAGTTGCTCCTACCTGAATACCGTGCCAGGGCAATCCCTCTCCCCCGCCCTCTCCCTGAAGGGAGAGGGAGCTGTCTGTACCGGCTGACACCATCGTTTCAACCTGCACCGAACGGTCCCCTCTCCCTTCATGGGGGGGACGCCTAGTCAGAGGGTTAGGGAGAGGGAACATCCCAGGCACGGTCTGCCAGAGAAAGACAGTTGCTCCTACGCCTGGAGGCAAGCTGGGCGGATCAGGCTAGCCAGATCAGGCTGGCCTGACGGCCGGTGCGGGAACTGCGGCGGTAGGAGTAGAAGCGATCGGTGTCGGTGAAGGTGCAGAAATCCCCGCCGTAGACGGCTGTCACGCCTTTCGCTGCGAGGCGGATGCGCGCCAGCTCATAGATGTTGGCCATGAACTTGCCAGTATTGGCACTGGGGACGAACGCCCGCGCAGCTTCGGCGTGGTCCGCCAGGAAGGCTTCGCGCACTTCCGCCCCGACTTCGAACGCCTGCGGGCCGATGGACGGACCAAGCCAGACCAGCAGCTCAGCTGGGGCGATGCCCATGGCGTCCACGGTCGCCTCCAGCACGCCACCGGCCAGGCCGCGCCAGCCGGCATGGGCGCCCGCCACGCGGGTGCCGGCGCGGTCGCAGAACAGCGCCGGCAGGCAGTCGGCGGTCATGATGGTGCAGGCGACGCCGGGAGTGGCACTCCAGCTGGCATCGGCGGTGGCCACCACGCCGGGGTTGGCTTCAACCACGTCCAGGCCATGCACCTGGCTGAGCCAGGCGGGCTGGCAGCCCAGCTCGGCGGTCAGGCGGCGACGGTTCTCGGCCACGGCAGCCGGGTCATCACCGACGTGGTCACCCAGATTGAAACTGGTGAAAGGCTCGTCGCTGACGCCGCCGGCACGGGTGGTCACGCAGGCGCGGACATTCGCCGGAGCCGGCCAGTCGGGCGTCAGCCAGGAGGTCATACGAAGGACTCGTTGTCCTGCCGCAGCAGGCTCAGCAGCCAGGTGAAGTCATCCGGCAGCGGCGATTCCCACTTCATGCGCACGTTGGTGGCCGGATGATCCAGCTCCAGGAAACGTGCGTGCAGGGCCTGGCGCGGGAAATCACGCAGCGACTCGACCAGCGTCGGGCTGGCCCCCGGAGGAATGCGAAAGCGCCCGCCGTAGGTGGGGTCGCCCACCAGCGGGTGGCCGATATGCGTCATATGGACGCGGATCTGGTGGGTACGCCCGGTTTCCAGCTTCACCCGGGTGTGGGTGTGCGCACGGAAGCGCTCCAGCACGCGGTAATGGCTGATGGCGACCTTGCCGGTCTCGATCACTGCCATCTTCTGCCGCTGCACGCCGTGACGGCCGATCGGCGCGTCGACGGTGCCGCCGGCGAGGATCACACCGGTAACGATGGCCTCATAGATGCGGCTGACGCTGCGCGCCTGCAGCTGGGCGACCAGGTTGGTATGGGCTTCCAGGGTCTTGGCCACCACCATCAGGCCGGTGGTGTCCTTGTCCAGGCGGTGCACGATGCCGGCGCGCGGCACGTTGGCCAGGTGCGGCACGTGGTGCAGCAGCGCGTTGAGCAGGGTGCCGTCCTGGTGACCGGCGGCGGGATGGACCACCAGGCCGGTCGGCTTGTCGATGACCAGGATGTGATCGTCTTCATGGACGATGTCCAGCTCGATGTCCTGGGCGATCCATTCACCCTGGGCCTCCAGCTCGACTTCCAGCTCCAGTTGCGAGCCGGCATGGACGATGTCGCGCGGGCGCAGCACGGCACCGTCGACTTTGAGACGGCCGTCCTTGATCCAGCCAGCCAGGCGGGAACGGGAGTGGTCGGAGAAGAGCTGGGCGGCGACCTGATCGAGACGCTGGCCACCCAGATCGAACGGCACTTGCGCCGCGAGTTGGATCATATTGGACATGACGGGACACGAAGGGCGCACGGCCTTTTGGTTCGGCTGCGCGCTGTGGTTAAATACGGGGCCTTTGTCCCAGGGGTATCCCTGGGGCGCCAATCATAACAGACGGTTGCGGCCGCGACAGCCGACCGTCCAGGGACGCAACTCGCCATGCAAGTGAAACACCTGCTGCTGATCGCCACCCTCGCCTTTGTCACCGCCTGCTCCTCCAAGGGCGACAAGGTGGATGAGAACCTGAGCGAAAGCCAGCTGTACCAGCAGGCACAGGACGACCTCAACAACAAGAGCTACACCAACGCCGTTTCCAAGCTGAAGGCGCTGGAGTCCCGCTATCCGTTCGGCCGCTATGCCGAGCAGGCCCAGCTGGAACTGATCTACGCCAACTACAAGAACATGGAGCCCGAGGCCGCCCGCGCCGCCGCCGAGCGTTTCATCCGCCTGCACCCGCAACACCCGAACGTCGACTACGCCTACTACCTCAAGGGTCTGGCCTCCTTCGACCAGGACCGCGGCCTGCTGGCGCGCTTCCTGCCGCTGGACATGACCAAGCGCGACCCGGGCGCCGCCCGCGACTCGTTCAACGAGTTCGCCCAGTTGGTCAGCCGCTACCCCAACAGCCGCTACGCCCCGGACGCCAAGGCGCGCATGATCTACCTGCGCAACCTGCTGGCAGCCTATGAAGTGCACGTCGGCCACTACTACCTCAAGCGCCAGGCCTACGTTGCCGCCGCCAACCGTGGCCGCTACGTGGTCGAGAACTTCCAGGAAACCCCGGCCGTCGGCGATGGCCTGGCGATCATGGTCGAGGCCTACCAGCGCCTGGGCCTGAACGACCTGGCCGATTCCAGCCTGGAGACCCTCAAGGCCAACTACCCGGACAACCCCAGCCTCAAGGACGGCCAGTTCGTCCCGCGCGAGGACGAGGCCGACAACCGCTCCTGGCTGGCCAAGGCCACCCTGGGCCTGATCGAGACCAACGATGCCCCGCCGCACATGGAAACCCAGGCATCCAAGGACGTGATCAAGCAGTACGAGGACGCCGAGCAGCAGATCCCCGCCGAGCTCAAGCCCGAGAACCAGAGCGACGTGGAAGAGGAACAGCACGAAGCCGAAGGCAACGCCGGCAACAGCGACCGTTCCTGGTTCAGCTACATGACTTTCGGCATCTTCGACTGATCCGACAGGGTTCGACGAAAAAGGGAGGCTTCGGCCTCCCTTTTTCATGTTCGATGCCAGCGTTTTTCGCCAACGACCCTGACGGCGATCTGTGCGCCGTCGCCTGCCTTGGATAAACTGCCGCTCTTTGAGCACAAGGGATTGCCATGACCCGTCTGCTGTTCTGGATCGCCCTCTTCGCCCTCGGCTGGTGGCTGTGGCGCAAGGCTACCCGCCCGGCGCAGCCGGCAGGCAAGGCCAAGACCAAGGCCGACGAGCAGGCTGCGCCGATGGTCCGCTGCAGCCATTGCGGCGTGCACGTGCCACAGACCCATGCTCTGCAGGACGAGCAGAAGTGGTACTGCAGCCGCGCCCACCTCGAGCAGGACCACGCCGACCGTGGCCGCTGACGGCATCTCGCTGACCGGGCAGGGTCTGCGGATCCTGCGCCTGTACCACCTGTACCGCCTGACCATCGGCCTGGTGCTGGTCCTGCTGATCTCCAGCAACCTGGACGACGACATCCTGAAGCTGGCCCACCCCGGCCTGTTCCATGCCGGTTGCTGGGTCTACCTGGTCCTCAACATCCTCATCGCGGTGCTGATGCCGACCCCGCGCCAGCTGCTGCCGCTGTTCATCCTCGCGGCACTGGACGTGATCCTGCTCAGCGCGCTGTTCTATACCGCCGGCGGCATTCCCAGCGGCATCGGCAACCTGATGGTGGTGGCGGTGGCCATCGCCAACATCCTGCTGCGCGGGCGCATCGGCCTGCTGATCGCCGCCATCGCCTCGATCGGCCTGATCTACCTGACCTTCTACCTGAGCCTGAGCCAACCCACCGCGATCAACCACTACGTCCAGGCCGGCGGCCTGGGCGCGCTGAGCTTCGCCTCGGCGCTGCTGATCCAGGCCCTGGCGCGGCGCCAGCAGGTGGTGGAGAACATTGCCGAGCAGCGGGCGACTACGGTCGCCAACCTGGAAGAACTCAACGCCCTGATCCTGCAGCGTATGCGCACCGGCATCCTGGTGCTCGGCGATCGCCACCGCGTGCTGCTGGCCAACCAGAGCGCCACCGCCCTGCTCGGCGGCCACGAGCTGGCCGGGCACTCGCTCGCCCAGTACAGCCCGCAGCTGGTCACCAGCCTGCAGCAATGGCAGCAGAACCCCGCCCTGCGTCCGCCGAGCCTGCAGCCGCTGGAGTCCGGACCGACCGTGCAGCCGAGCTTCATTCCGCTGCGACGCGGCGACGAACAGCACATCCTGATGTTCCTCGAAGACATCTCGCAGATCGCCCAGCAGGCGCAGCAGCTCAAGCTCGCCGCCCTCGGCCGGCTGACCGCCGGCATCGCCCACGAGATCCGCAATCCGCTGGGCGCCATCAGCCACGCCGCCCAGCTGCTGCTGGAATCCGAGGAACTGGACGCGCCGGACCGGCGCCTGACACAGATCATCCAGGACCAGTCGCGGCGCATGAACCTGGTCATCGAGAACGTCCTGCAGCTGTCGCGTCGGCGCCAGTCCGAGCCGCAGCTGCTCGACCTGAAATACTGGCTGCACCGCTTCGCCGGTGAACTGCGCGAGAGCCACCGCGAAGGCCAGAAGCTGCATGTCGAGACCGGTCCGGGCACGGTGCAGACGCGCATGGACCCGCACCAGTTGACCCAGGTTCTGACCAACCTGGTGCAGAATGGGTTACGGTACAGCACGCAGAAGCACGGCATCGGCCAGGTCTGGCTGCGACTATTCCGTGACAGCGAGACCGACCTGCCCGTCCTCGAAGTCCTCGATGACGGGCCCGGCATCACCGGCGAACAACGGGGGAAGCTGTTCGAACCGTTCTTCACCACTGAAAGCAAGGGCACAGGCCTTGGCCTGTACATCTCCCGCGAGCTGTGCGAAAGCAACCAGGCTCGACTGGATTACAAGACGCGTGACGAAGGGGGCAGCTGCTTTCGCATCACCTTCGCCCACCCGCGCAAACAAAGCTAAGAAGACGCAAATCGCATGAGCCGTCAAAAAGCCCTGATCGTCGACGACGAACCCGATATCCGCGAACTGCTGGAAATCACCCTCGGCCGCATGAAGCTGGACACCCGCAGTGCGCGCAACGTCAAGGAAGCCCGCGACTTCCTGGCCCGCGAGCCGTTCGACTTCTGCCTGACCGACATGCGCCTGCCCGACGGCACCGGGCTGGACCTGGTGCAGTACATCCAGCAGCGCCACCCGCAGATGCCGGTCGCCATGATCACCGCCTTCGGCAGCCTGGACACCGCCGTGCAGGCGCTCAAGGCCGGCGCTTTCGACTTCCTCACCAAGCCGGTGGACCTCGGCCGCCTGCGCGAGTTGGTGAATTCCGCCCTGCGCCTGCGCTCGCCGGAAGCCGAAGAGGCGCCGGTGGACAGCCGGTTGCTGGGCGACTCGCCGCCCATGCGCACCCTGCGCAACCAGGTGGGCAAACTGGCGCGCAGCCAGGCGCCGGTGTACATCAGCGGCGAATCGGGCAGCGGCAAGGAACTGGTGGCCCGCCTGATCCACGAGCAAGGCCCGCGGGAGACCAGCACCTTCGTCCCGGTGAACTGCGGCGCCATCCCTTCCGAGCTGATGGAAAGCGAATTCTTCGGCCACAAGAAAGGCAGCTTTACCGGTGCGGTGGAGGAAAAGCTCGGCCTGTTCCAGGCCGCCAACGGTGGCACGCTGTTCCTCGACGAAGTCGCAGACCTGCCGCTGCCGATGCAGGTCAAGCTGTTGCGTGCCATCCAGGAAAAGGCCGTGCGCGCCGTGGGTGGCCAGCAGGAAGTCTCGGTGGACGTGCGCATCCTCAGCGCCACCCACAAGGACCTGGCCGCAGAAGTCGCCGCCGGCCGCTTCCGCCAGGACCTCTACTACCGCCTGAACGTCATCGAGCTGCGGGTGCCGCCGCTGCGCGAGCGCCGCGAGGACATCCCTCTGCTCACCGACCGCGTGCTCAAGCGCCTGGCCGGTGACAGCGGGCTGGCTGCCGCGGCGGTCAGCCCCGACGCCCTGGAAAAGCTCAAGAGCTACCGCTTCCCCGGCAACGTGCGTGAACTGGAGAACATGCTGGAGCGCGCCTACACGCTCTGCGAGAACGATGTCATCCAGCCCCACGACCTGCGCCTGGCCGAGGCCAGCGGCGCGGATGCCGGCGGTGAAGCCAGCCTGGCGCAGATCGACAACCTCGAGGACTACCTCGAGGACATCGAGCGCAAGCTGATCATGCAGGCCCTGGAAGAAACCCGCTGGAACCGCACCGCCGCGGCGCAGCGCCTGGGGCTGACCTTCCGTTCCATGCGCTACCGCCTGAAGAAACTGGGGATCGATTGATCCCCGGCCAACCTCAGACGATGGGCGTCGCCACCAGACGCCCTGCTGGCGCGTAGGGCGCCGCCTCGATGATCGGCGCGCGTTTCTGCATCAGGTCCGCCAGCAACTGGCAGGATGCCGGTGCCAGCACCAGACCGTTGCGGTAATGCCCGGTGTTCAACCACAGGCCGCGATGGCCGGGCACCTCACCAATGAAAGGAATGCCTTGTGGCGATCCCGGGCGCAGCCCCGCCCAGTGATTCACCGGCTCTCTGCCCGCCAGCGCGGGAATCAGTTCCTCCGCCGAGGCGCGCAGACTGCTCAGCGCCTCATCCGACGGCGTCTTGTCGAAGCCCGCATGCTCCAGGGTGCTGCCGATCAGGATGTGCCCGTCGCGACGCGGAATCGCGTAGCGCCCCTTCGCCAGGACCATGCTGGAAAGAAAATCGGGGGCACAGCGGTAGAGGATCATCTGCCCCTTGACCGGTTCCACCGACAGCTCGAGGCCGAGCTGCGCCAGGATGCGGCCACTCCAGGCGCCGGCAGCCAGCACCACGGCATCCGCACTGAAATCCCCCTGCGCCGTGCGCACGCCGCGAATCTGATCGCCGGCCTGAACGAAGCCGGTCACCTCGACCTGCTCGTGCACGCTGACATTCGGCAGACGTACCAGCGCCTCGCGCAACGCCTTGGCCAGGCGCGGGTTGCGCACATTGGCCACGCCCGACATGTACACGGCGCGCTCGAAGCCCTGCCCCAGTACCGGGACGGCTTCGTGCACAGCATTGATAGCGACCTCCGATAACGGACGGCCGTTGGACTTTGCCCAGGCCAGGGCTGCGGCCTGGTCGTCCAGGTCCAGCCAGTAGAGGCCGGTGACGTGCACTTGCGGATCGAGGCCAGTGTCGGCGAGCAGGCGCTCGCCCAGCAGCGGGTAGAAGTCCTGCGACCAGTGCGCCAGGTTGGCCACTGCCGCGCTGTAGCGCCACGGATAGAGCGGCGAGACGATGCCACCGCCGGCCCAGGAAGCCTCGCGCCCGGTCTCGCCGCGCTCCAGCAACACCACCTCGGCGCCCGCCTGCCCCAAGGTCCAGGCAGACAGCATGCCGACTACCCCACCACCCACCACGATCACATCCGGCATACCACGCCCACCACTGAAGGAAATCCAAGGCCAATCGCCAGCCGCACACTATACCGGGCAACCCCCCACGACGGAGCAAGACAGAAGTCGGTGCGGCATCGGACCACTCCTACAAGCGCCATCGAACATGACCAAGGGCATCCGCCCCCTGCCATCCGATACTTCCCGGCACCTACTTCCAGCGGAAATTCGCCATGTCGCGAAACCGTGGCGTCACCCTCGTCGAACTGCTGTTCGCCCTCGCGATCCTCGCCATCGCCGTGGCCATCGCCACGCCATCCCTGGGCGAGTTGCTGAACAACCACCGGGCCAGCACCGCCACCCAGGACCTGCGCAGCGCACTGGATTTCGCCCGCGAGTCCGCCGTACACAGCGGACAATCCACCAGCATCGCCCCGCTCGACGGCGACTGGAACTCAGGCTGGGAGGTCTACCCCGACCCGGACAACCGCGGCCAGCGCCAGCCGCAGAACGCCCCGCTCATCGCCCACGGGCCGCTGGGAATCCGCCGGATCCAGACCGACACCCTTTCGCGCCGCTACATCCACTTCACCCCGCGCGGCAACAGCATCCAACCCAACGGCGCGCTCCACGCCGGCACCCTCACCCTCTGCGGTGACGGCAGCCGCAGTTTCCGCATCATCCTCAACAAGGTCGGCCGCATCCGCACGGAGAGCGGCACGACCGACGCCCTCTGTCCCCGCTGACCGACCTCTCACTTGCTCTGCGATGGGTTTCACACATCCTTCACCGCGGTGACCGGATATCGCCGTATCGCGAACGGTCATCCATAGAAATAGGACATTTCTTACAAGAACGGGCAGCATTGCCGCTATCGAAAATGTGAGGAATGCGCCTATGTCGCGGCCCAAGGCATCGGCGGGGTTTACGCTGATCGAGTTGATGATTGTGGTGGTCCTGGTGGCGATCTTCGCGTCCATCGCCCTGCCCAGCTTCCAGACGCTCATCCGCAACAACCGCACGGAAAGCGCGGCGAACGAACTGTTCGCACTATTGCAGTATGCGCGCAGCGAAGCGGTGACCCGCAGCCTGTCCGTCACGGCCACCGCCGCCAACGGCAGCTGGGTGATTGCCCAGGGCAGCACCTCCCTGCGTTCGATGACGGTTCCGGCCTCCCCTATGGGCATTAATCCGAACAGCGTCACGCTGACGTTCTATTCCAACGGAACCGCCTCCAGCAACACCGATATCTATGTCTGCCAGGACAGCAATGCTGCCAGCGGCTACCTCATCTCGGTCAAGGTGACCGGCATGGTCAAGATCTGGCCGCGCGGCAAGAGCAGCGCCAGTGCGTCCCTGGGGAGCTGCGGATGATGAACAATCAGCCTAAACACCAGACAGGCTTCAGCATGATCGAAGTCCTCGTCGCCCTCCTGCTTATCTGCATAGGCGTGCTGGGTATGGTGGCCATGCAGGGGCGAACCATCCAGTACAACGTCGATGCCACACAGCGCAGCAATGCCGCCATGCTCGCCAACGAGCTGCTGGAGACCATGCGCAGCAATCGCGACCAGGTTTACAGCTCCACCAACAGCCTCAACGGCAGCTCCCCCTACTTCAAGCTGGATAGCGCGTCCTATCCAACGGCCCTGGCCGCCAACGAGTGCCAGCCTCTGCCGCCCAACTCCAACGCTGCCAAGCAACTCAGCTGCTGGCTGACCCGTGTTCGGCAGATTCTTCCCGATGCGGGCTCGCTGGGCAGCGAAGTACACGTCTGCCAGGCCGGCGACTCCATAGGCACCTGCGGCACCTCCGGACGGGGTGTGGAGATCCAGCTCGCCTGGCGCGTGAAGGACGGCGAATGCCTGGATACTTCCAGCGCAGCCGGGTCCGATGGAACCATTTGCCACTACCGGATTCGGGCGGAAATCTGACATGCGCATCCTCGCCAAGGCCCAGGCCGGCCTGTCCATGATCGAACTGATGGTCGCCCTGGCTATCAGCAGCTTCCTGGTACTGGGGATTACCCAGCTCTACGTGGATAACAAGAACAGTTTCCTGTTCAACACCGCGCAGATCGAGAACCAGGAGAACAGTCGCTATACCTTCATGATCCTCGATCAGGAGCTGAGCAAGATCGGTTACCGTCGGCGCCCCGATCAGAGTTTCGAGGCAGCCTTCCCCGCCGTCAGCAGCGGCGCTCCCTCAGGCTGCAGCTTCAGCGCCGGGCAAACCATCGCTCTGCCCAGCAGCGGCGGCGGCCTGTGCATCCGTTACCAACCGCGCGACGGCAACGAAAGAGACTGTCTGGGTAACCTGCCGACCAGCAGCGCTGTTCCGAGTACGCCCTATACCAGCGCTACGCTGACGATCATGGAGAAGTTCACCGTCGATGCCAGCGGCAACCTGCTGTGCGCCGTTGGCAGCAACGCGGCGCAGACCATTCTCAGCGGTGTGTCGGATATCCAGTTCGAATATGGCGTGGGCCCGGCGACCACCGATCGCCTGGTGGAAACCTACACTGCCACTCCCGGTGCCCTGCCGATCCGCTCGATCCGCTACTCGGCGCTGATGGCCAGCAGCCTCAACGTGCGCAAGGGTGGCGACAGCCTGACGCTGTCGCAATGGAAGACCCGCTATCCCTCTTCCACTCCCAATACCAGTTCGAGCTTCGACAGCGGCCAACTGTTCCAGGTCGCCCAGGGCACCATCACGTTCAGGAATCTTCTGCAATGACAGCCTCCCGCCACGCGCAACAGGGCGCGATCCTGTTTGTCTCGCTGATCATCCTGCTGGTGGTGTCGCTGCTGGCCATTTCCAGCGTCCGCCAGTCCACTCTGGAGTCACGTATCACCGGCAGCGTGATCGAGGAGAAGCGCCTGTTCAACGGCGCCGAATCCGGACTGCGCAACACCGAAGCGACCATCGCCACCTCGATGCTACCGCCCGACCGCTGTGCCACCACCATCGTGCTGCCCTGCCTATGGACCAAAACGCCTACCTATACGCAGGACTTCAGTGACGGCCTGGCCTACACAGGCAAGGGCACCTACCCCGCTGCCACCTCGGGCATCGACACCAGTGTCAGCCGCTACATGATTTCCGCTCCTACGGGAGATGCTGCCGGCCAGACCATGAATCCCGAATACGGGAACATGCTGCTGGGTACGGGCACCTTCATGTACGAAGTGAACAGCCGCGCCTCCAGCAACGGGCGCCAGGTTCCGGTGCGCTCGGTAATGGCGCGCGTATTCAACAACTGACTCCAGGCCCGACTATGAAGAACCCGACCCGCTTCTCGGCCAAGCTGCACCTGGCCACCCTGTTCGGCCTGGCGCTCGCATCCTGCGTAGCTCGCGCGGATGTGGACATCTCCAACACCCCAGTATTCGTCAACGACTCCGTTCCTCCGCTGAACATGCTGGTGATGGGGCGTGACCACAAGCTCTACTACGAGGCCTACAACGACGCCTCGGACCTCAACGGTGACGGCATTCTCGACGTGGGCTACAAGGGCTACCTGAGCAAGGCCAACGGTGGCATCGACTACTATGGCTACTTCAACTCCTACGCCTGCTACGACTACACCGACGGCAAGTTCGTCCCGTCAGTGGCGACCACCAACAAGCAGTGCACCGGCAAGTGGAGCGGCGACTTCCTGAATTACCTGGCAACCTCGCGCATGGATGCCCTGCGCAAGGTGCTGTACGGCGGATTCCGGGTCGAGGACACCACCACATCTACCGTGCTGCAGGCAGCCTACATCCCCCAGGACGCGCATACCTGGGGCAAGGAATATCTGAGCGCCGACCACGACGGCTATCAGATCAGCAGCTACACCCCGTTATCGCAGCCCGTACCAGGCTACCGCCACCTGTTCGCAGTGACTTCGCTCACTCAGGACACCGGTATTCCGCAGTTGCGCACCCTGACCAATACCACCTTCCGCATCTGGAACTGGGTTTCCAAGGAGCGCCCGGTAGCTGGCTCGGATTGCGTGAACAGTTCAGGCAGCACCGTGGCCTGTACCAGCGGCGGACCGAGCAACTCCTGGGCTCTGGTGCCGGCTGACCAATTGTCCAACCTGACCTGGACGATATGGAAAGACAGCGTCGCCACCTCCAATAACAAATCGTCGATGGATACGCTGTTCGGTGCCGCGTACAGCAATAACAGCACGCGTTGCGGCAACGGCACCCTGCCGTTCAGCAACTTCAACACCGGTCAGAACTTCACCAACCCCTGGACGGGCTCGCGCAACAACAACTGTACGCAGGATTCCTTCCACACCGAGATACTCGGCACCCTGACACCCTCATTGACCGGAAACTACGAGTTTTCGGTGGACGGTGACGACGCAGTGGAGTTCCAGATCAACGGCAGCGTCGTCGCTTCGGCCTATGGCGATCACGGCGCTACGGGCGCGGGTGGCAGCGGCACCACCACCAGCGTTTACCTAACCGCCGGCCAGTCGTACACAATCAAGTATCGTCACGAAGAGAACGGCGGCGACGCCAGCTTCTACCTGTACTGGAAGACCCCGGCCAGCGGTACCAGCGCCATGGTTGACCGCAACATCAAGGTAGTGGCCTGCCCGAGCGATGCCACCCTCCGCGAAAGCAACTGCACCGCCTATGGTCAGAGCGGAGTGAAGCCGACCGGGATCCTCCACGACTACGGCGCCGCCAACAAGATGTACTTCGGCCTGCTTACCGGCTCCTTCCAGAACAACATCAGCGGCGGCGTTCTGCGCAGCAAGATCCAGAGCTTCGTCAAGGAATACAACACCGCGACCGGCCAGTTCTGCTCCTCGGGCAACAACATCTGTACCAACAGCGATGCGGTCACCAACGGTATCGTGGCCACCATCAACAAGCTGCGCATCATCGACTTCAGCTACAGCAGCCAATCCTATGGTTGCGGCTGGATCACCGACCGACCGGTCTCCCAGAGCGACACCTGCTACATGTGGGGCAACCCGATCGGCGAGATGATGTATGAGACCCTGCGCTACTTCTCCGGCGCCACCGCGCCCACCAGCTCGTACGATTACGGCAGCGGTTCGAGCAAGGACGCAGACCTGGGCCTGCCCCGCATCGGCACCTGGACCCCGCCCTATCGCTCCAGCACCAACACCTCGGGCTATCCGCTGTGCTCTGTGCCGGCGATGACGGTCATCAGCGACATCAACCCGTCCTATGACTTCAAATTACCAGGCAGCAACTGGTCCACTGCGGTTTCCGCGCCGTCCAGCGGACCTCTGGCAGGACTGAACGTTTCCACCGAGGCCGACGCCATCTGGGCCAAGGAGGGTGGCGGCAGTCGCAGCATTTTCATCGGTGAGTCCAATGGCGTGGTCGACAACGCCCCAACGCCCAAGAGCGTGGTCAACCTCTCCACCGTGCGCGGCCTCGCCCCCGAAGAGCCGAGCAAGCAAGGTACCTACTACTCGGCCGCGGTCGCCCATTACGGCGCGCGTACCGAAATCGGTGGAACCAAGAAGGTCCTGACCTACGCGGTGGCCCTCGCCTCGCCGCTGCCAACCATCAAGTTCCCGGTAACCAGTAGCGGAACCACCAGCATCGTCACTGTGGTCCCCTTTGCGAAATCCGTAGGCGGTAGCGGCATCAGCGCGACGGCGAACTTCCAGCCTACCGACCAGATCGTCGACTACTACGTGGAGACCTTCGCCAATACCTCGCCCTCCTGCAACGGCGGTACCGTCAGCATCGTCAGCGATTGCGACGCGACGGTGAACGGTGGACGCCCCTACGCCAAGTTCCGTATCAACTACGAGGACGTGGAACAGGGTGCAGACCACGACATGGATGCCATCGCCGTCTATGAGCTGCTGGTCAACGCCCAAGGCAAGCTGGTCATCAACATGACCTCCGAATACGCTGCCGGTGGTATCGACCAGCACATGGGCTATGTCATCTCGGGCACTACCCGCGATGGCATCTACCTGGAGGTAAAAGACCAGGGCGGTTCCAACGTGGCTTACAAGCTGGACACCCCGGCGAACCAGGCTCCGGGCTACTGCAACGTATCCAGCAAACCGTCGGAGTGCACCCTGACCGCATTGAACTCCAGCCGGACCTTCGACATTTCCGGCAACGCGGCCGCCTCCTTCCTGCAGAACCCGCTGTGGTACGCAGCGAAGTATGGGACCACCTCGGCCAACCCGGATGCCGACGGCGACGGCGTGCCGGACAACTACTTCCTGGTGACCAACGCCCTGACCCTGAAGGAACAGCTGAACAAGGCGTTCAACGACATCTACCAGCGCAACAGCTCGGTCTCGGCCCCCACCGTGGACCGCATGCAGGCCGGCGCCTCAGTGGCCGACGATCGCTCGGTGTATCGCACCAACTTCAAGGTGGAAGATTGGTCGGGAGACCTGATCAAGGAAACCGTCAGTCCGGTGGATGGCAGTCGCACGGTCAACTGGCACGCTACTGTGCCGACCAGCCGGAGCATCAAGTTCAAGGGCTCCTCCGGCTCGCTGGTCGACCTGACCTACGCCAACCTGGCTGGCATCTCCTACAACGGTACTTCGCTGCAAGGCACGCTGACTCAGGGCCAACTGAGCTATGTGCTCGGTTCGCGGACCGGTGAAGGCACCGATTATCGCCGCCGCGACTCGCTGCTCGGCGACATCGTCAACTCCAGCGTCGCCGTGGTTTCCGGCGCGCAGTACCTGGCCTACCTGGCGGGCAGCATCGACGGGGGCTACACCAAGTACCAGACCTTCATCACTGCCAAGAGGAATCGCGCCAAGCGCATTTACGTGGGCGCCAACGACGGCATGCTGCACGTGTTCGATGACAATGGTGCCGAAGTCTTCGCCTACGTACCTCGCGCCGTCATTCCCAACCTGCAATATCTCAGCAGCCGCGACTACACCGCCGCGCAACACCGCTGGTATGTAGACGGCGCCCTCACCGTGCGCGATGTGTACTTCGACGATGACTGGCATACCGTACTGATCGGCAACCTGGGTGCCGGCGGCCGCTCGGTGTTTGCCCTGGACATCACCGACCCTGGCAACATCTCGCTGCTCTGGGAGTTCAGTGAAGAAACCGCGGCCAGCAAGGACAGCACCAATACCAACCTGAGCAACATGGGTTACAGCATCCCCACCCCGGTCGTCGCTCGCCTGCACAGCGGCCAGTGGGGTGTACTCATCCCCAACGGCTACAACAGCCCGAACAACGGCAGCGGCAAGGCGGTGATGTTCGTCCTCGACATCAAGACCGGAGCGGTGCTGAAGACTCTGGTCGGCCAAGGTGCTGCCGGCACCAACGGCTTGTCCAGCATTCGTGGCGCCGACAACAACGGCGACGGCATCATCGACTACGCCTACGCCGGCGACCTGCAGGGCAACCTGTGGCGCTTCGACCTGCTCGACACCAACTCGGCCACGCCGTTCGCCAGTACCACGGTTGCAGCCTCGACTTTCAAGGTGTCCTTCGGCGGCACGCCGCTGTTTACCGCGAAAGACGGCGCCACCAGCTCCGCCGTCGCACAGCCGATCACGGCGCCGCCGTCGCTGGTCCGCCATCCGTCGCTGACCGGGTATCTGGTCATTTTCGGTACCGGCCGCTACCTGGGCACGACCGACAAGACGTCGCCATTCCAGGTGCAGTCGCTGTACGGCGTCTGGGATAAACAGACGGCAGGAGAAGCGGCGGCCACCACGCCATCGCTGACCCGCGCCAACCTGCAGGTGCAATCCTTTACTTCGCAGGTCAACGGTGCATCCTTCAGCAATCCGGACAGCTCCACCTCGGTCAGCCAGGATATTCGCCTGCTGAGCCAGACAGCGGTGGACTGGACAACCAAGAGTGGCTGGTACCTGGACTGGCGCGTCGGCACCACCGGCGCGGCAGTGGTTGGCGAACGGGTGGTCGACGAAATGGCTGCCCGCGGCCAGGTGCTCTTCGTCAATACCCGGACACCCAACCTGGATGTCTGCCAGGCCGGGGTGGAGGGCTGGTCCTACGGCATCGATCCGTTCACCGGTGGACGCTCCAGCTTCAATGTGTTCGACTTCAACCAGAACTCGAAGATAGACAGCGGCGATGCCTATACCAGCGGCAACACCAGCAGCGTGGTCAGCGGCTACAAGACTCCAGCTGGCGGTTCGGCGCTTTCTGGCGACTTGCGCTTCACCTCCGATGGCGCCCCGATGAAGGTCAACTTCGGTCCGGAATCCACCGGTCGTCAGTCCTGGCGCGTGATCCCACAAGGCAATTGAGAGAAGAGGCAGTATCCATGACAGCGCAACGTGGCTTCACGCTGATCGAGCTGATGATCACCGTGGTGATCATCTCGATCCTGGCGGCCATCGCCTACCCGAGCTACCAGCAGTACATCCTGCGCGGCAACCGTGCCGAAGGGCAGGCGCTGCTCAACGATGCCGCTGCCCGCCAGGAGCGTTACTTCGCACAGAACAACGCCTACACCAACGACCTGAGCAAGCTGAACATGCGCAACAGCAGCGGCAGCGGCACCACCGCCACCGTACAGTCTGATACCGGTCTCTACGCCCTGACCCTGAGCACAACCGCCGCCAACTCCGGTGGTTATCTGTTGACCGCCACGCCTCGCAAGGCTCCGCAGACGTCGGATAGCAAGTGCACCACGCTGACCCTTAATGCGCTGGGGACCAAGGGCTCTTCAGGCTCGGCCGCCGCCGCCGACTGCTGGAAGTAATTCCTGCGACCATAAAAAAGCCCGATCAACCGATCGGGCTTTTTCTTGTCCGCTTTCTGGGCCCGGCTCAGAGCGCCTTGACCCGCAGCTCCTTGGGCATCGAGAAGGTGATGTTCTCCTCGCGGCCGTCCAGTTCCACCTCGGGCTCGGCGCCCCAGTCGCGCAGTTGCTGGATCACGCCGCGCACCAGCACTTCCGGGGCGGAGGCGCCGGCGGTGATGCCGATGCGCTGTACGCCGTCGAACCACTCTTTCTGCATGTCCTCGGCGCCGTCGATCAGGTAGCCGGGGGTGCCCATGCGTTCGGCCAGTTCGCGCAGGCGGTTGGAGTTGGAGCTGTTCGGGCTGCCCACCACCAGCACCAGGTCGCACTGGTCGGCCAGTTCCTTCACTGCGTCCTGGCGGTTCTGGGTGGCATAGCAGATGTCGTTCTTGCGCGGGCCCATGATCGCGGGGAATTTCGCGCGCAGGGCATCGATCACCCGGGAGGTGTCGTCCATCGACAGGGTGGTCTGGGTGACGAAGTGCAGCGCTTCGGGGTTGCGCACTTCCAACGCGGCGACATCGTCCTCGTCTTCCACCAGGTAGATCGCGCCACCGTTGGAATCGTCGTACTGGCCCATGGTGCCTTCGACTTCCGGGTGGCCTTCGTGGCCGATCAGGATGCACTCGTGGCCGTCGCGGCTGTAGCGCACGACTTCCAGGTGCACCTTGGTGACCAGCGGGCAAGTGGCGTCGAAGACCTTCAGACCGCGGCTCTCGGCTTCCTTGCGCACGGCCTGGGAAACGCCGTGGGCGCTGAAGATGACGATGGTGTCGTCCGGCACCTGGTCGAGCTCCTCGACGAACACGGCGCCGCGGTTGCGCAGGTTCTCCACCACGAACTTGTTGTGCACCACTTCATGGCGCACGTATATCGGCGGGCCGAAGACGTCGAGGGCGCGGTTGACGATCTCGATCGCCCGGTCGACGCCGGCACAGAAGCCGCGGGGATTGGCGAGTTTGATTTGCATGGTGGCCTCGGGTGCTACGCAAGCCGGCCCACGAGGGGCCGGTAGGAATACTTCGCCTCAAGCGCAACGGCCCGCCATTGACGGGCCGCGCAGCCAGTCAGGCTGGTTGTACGTCGATGATATCGACTTCGAAGGCCAGCGTTTTACCGGCCAGCGGATGGTTGAAGTCGATGGTGACGTGCTGCTCGTCGAACTCTTTCACAACGCCCGGCAGCTCGGTCTTGGCGGCGTCGTTGAAGATCACCAGCAAGCCCTCGGCCAGCTCCATGCCTTCGAACTGGTCGCGCGGCATGACTTGCAGGTTGGCCGGGTTCGGTTGGCCGAAGCCATTCTCCGGCTCGATGGTCAGGGTGCGCTTGTCGCCGGCCTTGAGGCCGAACAGCGCCTGCTCGAAGCCCGGCAGCAGGTTGCCGTCACCGACCTTGAAGGTGGCCGGCTGCTTGTCGAAGGTGCTGTCGACGACGTTGCCGTCATCGAGTTTCAGGGCGAAATGCAGGGTGACCTTCGAGTCGCCGCCAATGCGCTGAATGGTGTCAGAGGAATCAACCATTGGCGGTCTCTCCGGAGTTCTTCGATTTGAACATGTCCAGCGCCAGCATGATGGCGCCGACGGTGATGGCGCTGTCGGCCAGGTTGAAGGCCGGGAAGCGCCACTGGTTCTGCCAGTGCACGAGGATGAAGTCCACCACGTGACCCAGGACCATGCGGTCATACAGGTTGCCCAGTGCACCGCCCAGCACCAGGGCCAGGGCGATGGCCAGCCAGGTCTCGCCGCGCTTCAGGCGCTTGAGCCAGACCACCAGCACGATGCTGACGACGACGGCGATCAGGGCGAACAGCCAGCGCTGCCAGCCCGAGCTGTCGGCCAGGAAGCTGAAGGCGGCGCCGGTGTTGTAGGCCAGGGTCCAGCTGAACAGGTCGGGAATGACCACGATCTGCTGGTACATGGTCAGCTCGGCCTGGAAGAAGGCCTTGGTGACCTGGTCCAGCACGAACACGAGCACGGTGATCCACAGCCAGGGCAGACGGCCGAAACGATCGGCGTTAGGCATAGTGACGCACCTCGCCCGCACCCTCGATGTTCTCGACGCAACGGCCACACAGCTCCGGGTGTGCGGCATTGCTGCCGACATCGGCGCGGAAGTGCCAGCAACGGCCGCACTTGGCATGGGCGGACTTGACCACCTGCAGCTTCAGGCCCGGCAGTTCGCTCTCTACCGCGTCGGCCGGCGCTGCGGACAGCGGGGCCACCTTGGCGGCGGAGGTGATCAGCACGAAGCGCAGCTCGTTGCCCAGTTTCTCCAGGCGCTGGGCCAGGGAGTCTTCGGCGTAGAGGGTGATCTCGGCCTGCAGGTTGCCGCCGATGGTCTTGGCGCTGCGCAGGTTTTCCAGTTCCTTGTTCACGGCGGCCTTGGCAGCCATGACTTCGTCCCAGTAGGCGCGGTCCAGCTCGGCGTCGGCCGGCAGCTCGGTCAGGCCGTCATACCAGGTGGTCAGCATCACCGACTCGGCGCGCTCGCCGGGCATGAAGCCCCAGATTTCCTCGGCGGTGAACGCCATGATCGGCGCGATCCAGCGCACCAGGGCCTCGGCGATGTGGAACAGCGCGGTCTGGCAGGAGCGACGGGCGACGCTGTTGGCCTGGGTGGTGTACTGGCGGTCCTTGATGATGTCCAGGTAGAAGCCGCCCAGCTCCTGCACGCAGAAGTTGTGCACCTTGGAGTAGACGTTCCAGAAGCGGTAGTCGCGGTAGGCCTCTTCCAGCTCGCGCTGCAGCTGCAGCGCGCGGTCGATCGCCCAGCGGTCCAGGGCCAGCAGCTGGTCGTTGGGCAGCAGGTCCTTGGCCGGGTCGAAGCCGGACAGGTTGGACAGCAGGAAGCGCGTGGTATTGCGGATACGCCGGTAGGCGTCGGCGCTGCGCTGGAGGATCTGCTGGGAGACGGCGATCTCACCGGAGTAGTCGGTGGACGCGACCCACAGGCGCAGGATGTCGGCGCCCATGCTGTCGATCACGGTCTGCGGCACCACGGTGTTGCCCAGGGACTTGGACATCTTGCGGCCGGACTCGTCCACGGTGAAGCCGTGGGTCAGCAGTTGGCGATACGGCGCGTGGCCGTCGATGGCGCAGCCGGTCAGCAAGGACGAGTGGAACCAGCCGCGGTGCTGGTCGGAACCTTCCAGGTAGAGATCGGCGGCCGGGCCGCTGGCGTGGCCGAGCTCGGCGTGGGAGCCGCGCAGCACGTGCCAGTGGGTGGTGCCGGAGTCGAACCAGACGTCCAGGGTGTCGTTGATCTTGTCGTACTGCGCGGCTTCATCGCCCAGCAGTTCGGCGGCGTCGAGCTTGAACCAGGCCTCGATGCCTTCCTTCTCGACGCGCAGGGCGACTTCTTCCATCAGCTCGACGGTGCGCGGATGCAGCTCGCCGGTGGCCTTGTGCAGGAAGAACGGGATCGGTACGCCCCAGTTGCGCTGACGCGAGATGCACCAGTCCGGACGGCCGGCGATCATGCCGTGCAGGCGCGCCTGGCCCCAGTTGGGCACGAATTCGGTTTCGGTGATGGCTTCCAGCGCGCGCTCGCGCAGGGTGGCGCCGGTCTGCGGCTGCTTGTCCATGCCGACGAACCACTGCGCGGTGGCGCGGTAGATCAGCGGGGTCTTGTGGCGCCAGCAGTGCATGTAGCTGTGGCTGATGCTGGCGTGCTTGAGCAGCGCGCCGACTTCATCGAGCTTGGCGACGATGTTCGGGTTGGCCTTCCAGATGAACTGGCCGCCGAAGAACGGCAGGTCGGCCACGTAGACGCCGTTGCTCTGCACCGGGCTGAGGATGTCGTCGTTGACCATGCCGTACTGCTTGCAGGTCCGGAAGTCGTCCTCGCCGTAGGCCGGGGCGGAGTGGACGACGCCGGTGCCGGCGCCCAGCTCGACGTACTCGGCCAGGTAAACCGGCGAGAAGCGCTCGTAGAACGGGTGGCGGAAGCGGATCAGGTCCAGCGACTCGCCCTGGGCGGTGGCGATGACCTGGCCTTCCAGGCCGTAGCGTTGCAGGCAGGACTCGACCAGTTCCTCGGCCAGCACCAGCAGGCGCTCGCCGGTGTCGACCAGGGCGTAGGTGAATTCGGGGTGGACGTTCAGCGCCTGGTTGGCCGGGATGGTCCAGGGGGTGGTGGTCCAGATGACGATGGCAGTCGGCTTGGGCAGGCTGGCCAGGCCGAAGGCGGCGGCCAGCTTGTCGGCATCTTCCACCGGGAAGGCGACGTCGATGGCGTCGGACTTCTTGTCGGCGTACTCGACTTCCGCTTCGGCCAGGGCCGAACCGCAGTCGAAGCACCAGTTCACCGGCTTCAGGCCCTTGAACACGAAGCCCTGCTTGACCATCTCGGCGAGGGCGCGGATTTCGCCGGCCTCGTTGGAGAAGTTCATGGTCTTGTAGGGGTTGTCCCACTCGCCCAGCACGCCCAGGCGGATGAAGTCGGCCTTCTGCCCTTCGATCTGCTCGGCGGCGTATTCGCGGCACAGTTCGCGGGTCTTGTCCGCCGGCAGGTTCTTGCCGTGGGTGGTCTCGACCTTGTGCTCGATCGGCAGGCCATGGCAGTCCCAGCCCGGCACGTAGGGGGCGTCGTAGCCGGCCAGGGTCTTGGAGCGGACGATGATGTCCTTGAGGATCTTGTTGACCGCGTGACCGATGTGGATGCTGCCGTTGGCGTAGGGCGGGCCATCGTGCAGGATGAATTTCGGCCGACCTTCGCCAATCTTCCGCAGCTTCTGGTACAGGCCAATATCGTTCCAGAGCTTGAGCGTCTGCGGCTCGCGCTGCGGCAGGCCGGCTTTCATCGGGAAGTCGGTTTCGGGAAGGTTCAGAGTGGCTTTGTAATCGGTCATCTCAGGGCCTGTTCAGGATCTTCAATCAAGCGGTTGGCCCAGCCAGTAGGCCCGGGCGGCGGCGATGTCGGCGAGGATGGCCGCCTTGAGTGCCTCAAGGGAGGCAAAACGCTGCTCATCACGCAGCTTCTGGTGGAACGTGATATCCAGGTGCTGGCCGTACAGATCGCCGGCGAAATCCAGCAGATGCACTTCCAGGTGGGGCCGGCCGTCGCCATTCACGGACGGTCGGGTGCCGAT
Source organism: Pseudomonas nitroreducens (assembly GCF_014204515.1). GTDB lineage: Bacteria > Pseudomonadota > Gammaproteobacteria > Pseudomonadales > Pseudomonadaceae > Pseudomonas > Pseudomonas nitritireducens_A. The sequence goes on from NZ_JACHLI010000017.1 coordinate 21,582, forward strand.
GTTGGCCACCCCATTGCGGCGCTGGCCAGCCACCATCGTGCTGACCAGGTAAACCCCATTGAGCGGCGCCTTGCGGCGCTTGAGTTGGATGTTCGCGGTGGGCGAACCCAGCGTGCGACCCAGCTTCTGCCCGTGCAGCACACGGCCGCTCAGGCGATACGGACGCCCCAACAGGCGCTCGACCCGGTGCAGGTCGCCGTCGGCCAGGTCCTTGCGGATCCGCGAGCTGCTCACGCGCATGCCGTCGACTTCTACGGTAGTCGCCGCCTCGACGGTGAAGCCTTGCTCCGCGCTGGCATTGACCAGGAAGGCGAAGTCGCCGGAGCGGTCGCAGCCGAAGCGGAAATCGTCGCCCACTTCCAGGTGGCGGACCCGCAGGCCCTCCACCAGCACCTGGCGGACGAACTCGGCGGCCGACAACTCGCGCAGACGGCGGTTGAAGGCCAGGCAGAGAACGAAATCGACGCCGTACTGGCGCAGCAGTTCGAGCTTCTCGCGCAGGCGCGTCAGGCGCACCGGGGCGGCATCGGGAGCGAAGTATTCGCGCGGCTGCGGCTCGAAGATCACCACGCAGCTGGGCACGCCCAGCTCCAGCGAACGCTCGCGCAAACGCCCCAGGATCGCCTGGTGGCCGAGATGGACGCCGTCGAAGTTACCGATGGTGGCGACACAGCCCCCGGACAGGGGCCGCAGGTTGTGAAGGCCTCGAAGCAGCTGCATAGCGCGCGTATTGCTCAGAAAGTGGTCGATTATACCTGCACCGGCAGCCATGCGACAGGCAAAATGCCGTCGCCGCAAACCGATGCAATGCTTTGCCCGGCGAAGGTTACAGCACCGCGCGGCGGGAAAAGTCCCGCAGGCGGAAGCCCAGCAGCGCCAGCATACCGAAATAGGCGAGCACACCAGCCACCACCAGCGCGCCCAGGCGCACCAGGCGGATCGGCATGCCGCCCTGATCCCAGGCCGGCATGAAGTGCATCATGCCGATCAGCACGGCGCACATCACCAGTACAGCTACGACTAATTTGCCGATGAACCTGCCCCAGCCTGCCTGCGGCTCGAACAGCTGCTGCTTGCGCAGCTGCCAGAACAGCAGGCCGGCGTTCAGGCAGGCCGCCAGGCTGATCGCCAGGGCCAGGCCCGCGTGCTTGAGCGGGCCGATGAACACCAGGTTCATCAGTTGGGTGGACACCAGGGTAAAGAGTGCGATCTTCACCGGTGTCTTGATGTTCTGCCGCGCATAGAAGCCCGGCGCCAGCACCTTCACCAGAATGATGCCGAGCAGCCCGACCGCATAGGCAATCAGCGCATGCTGGGTCATCAGCGCGTCGTGGGCGCTGAACTTGCCGTACTGGAACAGCGCGACGGTCAGTGGCTCGGCGATCACCGCCAGGGCCAGGGAGCACGGCAGGACCAGCAGGAAGCACAAGCGCAGGCCCCAGTCCATCAGCCGCGAGTATTCGTGGCGATCGTCACTGGCGTAGGTCTTGGCCAGCGACGGCAGCAGGATGGTGCCCAGCGCCACGCCGAGCACGCCGGACGGCAGCTCCATCAGACGGTCCGCGTAGTACATCCAGGACACCGAGCCGGCCACCAGGAAGGAAGCGAAGATGGTGTTGATGATCAGCGAAATCTGGCTGACCGAGACACCGAGGATCGCCGGCCCCATCTGCTTGAGCACGCGCCAGACGCCGGAATCGCGCAGGTTGATGCGCGGCAGCACCAGCATGCCGATCTTCTTCAGGTGCGGCAGCTGGTAGAGCAGCTGCGCCAGGCCGCCGGCGAGCACCGCCCAGCCCAGCGCCATGATCGGCGGGTCGAAGTACGGCGTGAGGAACAGCGCAAAGAGGATCATGCTGACGTTCAGCAGGGTCGGCACGAAGGCCGGCACCGAGAAACGGTTCCAGGTATTGAGGATCGCCCCCGCCAGCGAGGCCAGCGAGATCAGCAGGATATAAGGGAAGGTCACCCGCAGCAGGGAACTGGTGAGCTCGAACTTCTCCGGCGAATCGACGAAGCCGGGCGCCGTCACCCAGATCACCCAGGGTGCGGCGAGCATGCCCAGCGCGGTGACCAGCGCCAGGATCAGGGTCAGCAGGCCGGACACATAGGCAATGAAGGTGCGGGTCGCCTCCTCGCCCTGCTGGGTCTTGTACTCGGCCAGGATCGGCACGAAGGCCTGGGAGAAGGCCCCCTCGGCAAAGATGCGGCGCAGCAGGTTGGGCAGCTTGAAGGCGACGAAGAAGGCGTCGGTGGCCATGCCGGCGCCGAACATGCGCGCGACTATCGTGTCGCGCACGAAACCGAGCACCCGCGAGATCATGGTCATCGAGCTGACCGCGGCCAGCGACTTGAGTAGGTTCATAGCGTCCAGAACTGGTAGAATCGTCGCCCCTGCCGATGCGGCACCGGCCTTGGGCGACAGCCCAGGCGCCAGGCGAAGCGCAGCAGTGTAGGGCCGCGGGGCGAATAAATCACCCCATCCGGCGGACAGCGTGCACCCGTCGCACCACTCGTCGGCAGCTGCCCATACCCTTGACAAGGCCTTGATGCAACGGCATTATTCGCGGCCTTAATTTATTCGCAACATCCCCAGTTTTATTTCGAGGAGCTCGACGGTGGCCAACACACCTTCCGCCAAAAAACGCGCCAAACAGGCTGAGAAGCGTCGCAGCCACAACGCCAGCCTGCGTTCCATGGTTCGTACCTACATCAAGAACGTAGTCAAAGCAGTCGACGCCAAGGACCTGCCGAAGGCCCAGGCCGCTCTGGTTGCTGCCGTACCGGTCATCGACCGCATGGCTGACAAAGGCATCATCCACAAGAACAAGGCCGCTCGTCACAAGAGCCGCCTGAACGCCCACGTGAAGGCCCTGGCCACCGCGTAAGCGTTCCGTTCTTGAAAAACCGGCCCCAGGGCCGGTTTTTTATTGCCTGCAAAAACCTGTAGGAGCGAGCCTGCTCGCGATCAGCCTCGGCAAACACCCGCAACAGCCCCTCGTTTCTCAGACAAAAAGAAAGGGCGGTCACCCGCCCTTCTCTTTCTTACTTGTCAGGCCACGGCATGATCGGAATCGCCGTCACCGCATTCTGCGGGCTGCCCTCGATCACCCGGTCGCTGTAGACCAGATAGACCAGCGCATTGCGCTGCTTGTCGAAGAAGCGCACCACCTGCATGGTCTTGAACACCAGCGAAGTGCGCTGCTGGAACACCACCTCGCCATCCTTCAGCTCACCCGAGAAGCGGATCGGCCCGACCTGGCGACAGGAGATCGACGCCTCGGCGCGATCCTCCGCCAACCCCAGGCCACCCTTCACCCCGCCCGTCTTGGCACGGGACAGGTAGCAGCTGACGCCCTGCACCTTCGGATCATCGAAGGCCTCGACGACGATCTTGTCGTTCGGCCCGACCCACTTGAAGACGGTGGACACTTCGCCGATCACGTCAGCTTGCGCCAACGCCGGCAACAACAGCAGTGCAGCGATCAATCCCTTGCGCATGCCAATGATCCTCAGACCAGAACCAGATTGTCGCGATGCACCAGCTCCGGACCATCGACATAGCCCAGCAGGCTTTCGATGGCATCGGTCGGCTGGCCGATGATCTTCTGCGCCTCGAGCGCACTGTAGTTGGCCAGCCCTCGGGCAATCTCGCGCCCCTGCTGATCCACGCAAACGATCATCTCGCCACGCCGGAAGCTGCCCTGCACCGCCTTCACACCCACCGGCAGCAGGCTCTTGTGATCCTGGGCGACCGCCTTGACGGCGCCGTCGTCCAGCACCAGGGTGCCGCGCATCTGCAGGTGGCCAGCCAGCCACTGCTTGCGCGCCGCCTTGCGACTCTGCTCGGGAGTCAGCAGCGTGCCGAGACGCTCACCAACGCGAAGGCGATCCAGCACGCGTTCGATACGACCACCCACGATAACGGTGTGCGCACCGGAACGCGCCGCCAGACGAGCCGCACGCAGCTTGGTCTGCATGCCGCCACGACCCAGCGCCCCGCCCGTACCGCCAGCGACCGCATCCAGCGCCGAATCATCGGCACGGGCTTCGAAAATCAGCTGGGCATCGGGGTTGTTGCGCGGGTCGGCATCGAACATGCCATCACGATCGGTAAGGATCACCAACAGGTCGGCCTCGACCAGGTTGGCCACCAGCGCCGCCAGGGTGTCGTTGTCGCCGAAGCGGATTTCGTCGGTGACCACGGTGTCGTTCTCGTTGATCACCGGGATCACACCCAGATCGACCAGCGTACGCAGGGTATTGCGCCCGTTCAGGTAGCGCTTGCGATCGGACAGGTCGTCATGGGTCAGCAGCACCTGCGCGGTCTGCAGGCCATGGACCCCGAAGCTGGACTCCCAGGCCTGCACCAGGCCCATCTGCCCCACCGCGGCGGCCGCCTGCAGCTCGTGCATGTCACTGGGCCGGGAAACCCAACCCAGGCGACTCATGCCCGCCGCGACGGCGCCCGAGGACACCAGCACCAGCTCGACGCCCGCGCAATGCAGCGCGACCATCTGCTCGACCCACACCGCCATGGCGTCGCGATCCAGACCACGACCATCGGCGGTCAGCAACGCACTGCCAATCTTGACTACCCAGCGCTTGGCGCCAGTGACCTTCTCACGCATAGCCGCAACCTTAACAATCAGGCGGTTCATCCCCGCATCCACGGGGAACACTGGAGGACCCGGCAACCTGGGCCGCCGGGCTACACGCTACTACCAGAGAACTGACGACGCGCCGATCAGGGCACGTAGAAGATTTCCGGGCCGTCGCCGTCGTCTTCGTCATCCTCGAAATCATCATCGTCCACATCGTCGACATTCTTCAGGCCGGAGCGACGCAGGGCGCGAGCGTCGTCCAGAGCCTGCAGACGGGCGCGGGCCTCATCTTCGATGCGCTGATCCAGGGCCGCCAGGGCTTCGCCATAGGCCGGCTCTTCCTCGATGCGCAGGGTGCGCTCGTCGAGGTACTTCATGATGTCCTGGCTCAGGGCCTCGGTACCTTCGCGCTCCAGGGCGGAGATCACGTAGACCGGACCTTCCCAGCCCAGGCGCTCGACCACGGCCTGCTTGCGACGCTCCTGCTCCTCGGGCTCGATGATCTGGTCCATCTTGTTCAGCACCAGCCAGCGGTCACGCTCGGTCAGCGCCGGGCTGAATTTCTCCAGCTCGTGGACGATGGTTTCCGCAGCATCGGCCGGGTCGCTTTCGTCCAGCGGCGCCATGTCGACGATGTGCAGCAGCAGGCGGGTACGCGCCAGGTGCTTGAGGAAGCGGATACCAAGGCCGGCACCTTCGGCGGCGCCTTCGATCAGACCGGGGATGTCGGCGACCACGAAGCTCTTGAAGCGACCGACGCTGACCACGCCCAGGTTCGGCACCAGGGTGGTGAAGGGATAGTCGGCGACCTTCGGCTTGGCGGCGGACACCGCACGGATGAAGGTGCTCTTGCCGGCGTTCGGCAGGCCCAGCAGACCGACGTCGGCCAGGACCTTCAGCTCCAGCTTGAGGTCACGCGCATCACCGGGCTTGCCCGGAGTGGTCTGGCGCGGAGCACGGTTGGTACTGGACTTGAAGCGGGTGTTGCCCAGGCCATGCCAGCCGCCCTGGGCGACCATGATGCGCTGACCGGCCGTGGTCAGGTCACCGATGATTTCCTGGGTACTGGCATCGATGATGGTGGTACCGACCGGCACCGGCAGGACCAGATCGTCGCCCTTGGCGCCGGTGCAGTCCTTGCTGCCGCCGTTCTCGCCGCGCTGGGCGTCGAAACGACGGGTGTAGCGGTAGTCCACCAGGGTATTCAGGTTCTCGTCGGCCTCGAGGAACACCGAGCCGCCGTCGCCACCGTCACCGCCGTTGGGACCGCCTTTCTCGATGAACTTCTCGCGGCGGAAGCTCATGAGGCCGTTGCCGCCGTCACCGGCTTTCACGTGGATGGATACTTCGTCGACGAATTTCATTGCGAACGCCTCCCGCCGGAGGGCGGGTTGAATATAAGAAAAGGAGCATAGGATACAGCCAAGTCCGCACAAACGCCCGAACCGACGGCACCTCGCCTGGAAACGCCAGAAACAAAAAAGCCCCGTCGCGAGACAGGGCTTTTTCAGTGAGAGCTCGCTTAGGCAGCGACGACGCTTACGTAGCGACGGCCAAAGGCGCCTTTCACTTCGAACTTGATCACGCCGTCGACTTTAGCGAACAGGGTGTGATCCTTGCCCATGCCAACGCCGTAGCCAGCGTGGAACTGGGTACCGCGCTGACGCACGATGATGTTGCCTGCTTTCACAGCCTGGCTACCGAACAGCTTCACGCCAAGGCGTTTGCTTTCTGAGTCGCGGCCGTTGCGGGTACTACCGCCAGCTTTTTTGTGTGCCATGAGTCAATTCTCCTGAAGAGGAATTAGGCCTGGATGCCGGTGATCTTGATTTCAGTGAACCACTGGCGGTGGCCCTGACGCTTCATGTGGTGCTTGCGGCGGCGGAACTTGATGATGCGCACTTTGTCGTGACGACCGTGGGAAACCACTTCTGCAGTCACTTTCGCGCCTTCTACCACCGGCAGGCCGATCTTGACGTCATCGCCATTGGCAACCAGCAGGATGCGATCCAGGTTGATCGCTTCGCCGGTGGCGACGTCGAGTTTCTCGACCTTGAGGAATTCGCCTTCGGTGACTTTGTATTGCTTGCCACCAGTAACAATTACTGCGTACATCTGGATGTCTCCGTTAGACCTGCTCACCCGACGCTTTATAGAAAGAGGAATCGGTCGGCATGGCTGCATGGGGCCGGAAAGGACGCCCGTGCAATTGCGTAAGGCAGGATATGCCAGGGAAGTTCGGGGCCGCGATTGTACGCAAACACCCGGGGCGGATCAAGCCCCATGGGGCCTTGCCTTGACAGCCCAAACAGCGGCACCTAGCATGCCGCGCAATCTACGAGGAGCGCTGTCTTTAATGCAACCCCAGGCTTTCTATCGCGTGGTGGCGGACGACTTCACCGCCGTCGACGGTATCATCCGTCGCCAACTCACTTCCCGCGTTCCCCTGGTGGAAAAGATCGGCGACTACATCATCTCCGCCGGCGGCAAGCGTCTTCGCCCGCTGCTGGTGCTCCTCTCCGGCAAGGCCCTGGGCTATTCGGGCGACGACCTGAAGCTGCTGGCCGCCACCATCGAGTTCCTGCACACCTCCACCCTGCTGCACGACGACGTGGTCGACGCCTCCGGCCTGCGCCGCGGCCGCGCCACCGCCAACGCCCAGTGGGGCAACGCGCCGAGCGTGCTGGTGGGCGACTTCCTTTATGCGCGCTCCTTCGAAATGATGGTCGAGCTGGGCTCCATGCCGGTCATGCGCATCATCTCCCAGGCCACACGCGTGATCGCCGAAGGCGAAGTGCTGCAGCTGTCCAAGGTACGCGACGCCAGCACCACCGAAGAAACCTACATGGAAGTCATCCGCGGCAAGACCGCGATGCTCTTCGAAGCCTCCACCCACAGCGCCGCCGCGCTGGCCAACGCCCCTGCCGAGCAGGCCGAGGCGCTGCGTCTGTTCGGTGACGCCCTGGGGATCGCCTTCCAGCTGGTCGACGACCTGCTCGACTACCGCGGCGACGCCGCCAGCCTGGGCAAGAACGTCGGCGACGATCTGGCCGAAGGCAAGCCGACCCTGCCGCTGATCGCCACCATGCGCGACGGCACCGCGGAGCAGGCCGCGCTGGTGCGCAAGGCCATCCAGCAGGGCGGCAGCCAGGACCTGGAAGGCATCCGCGCCGCCGTGGAAGCTGCTGGCGCGCTGGACTACACCGCCAACCTGGCCCGCGACTATGCCGCCCGCGCCATCGAGCACCTCAAGGCGCTGCCGGACAACGAATACCGCGCCGCACTGATCGAGCTGGCCGAGTTCTCGGTCGCCCGCACGCACTGATCCGCCGTTTCGACCAAGCCCGCCCCGGTTCGCCGCGGCGGGCTTTTTGTTGCCTGTCCTTTGACCGGGAACAACAGACCGTCGCCCGCAGAAAATTTTTTCCAATTGGCGCTTGCTATTAAGATAATAAGAATTATTCTCATTAAACGGTCTGCACGGAGGAACACGCCATGACCTACATGATCGACGCCTGGCTGGATCGCCCGCATCCCTACCTGCGCATCCTGCATCGGGATACCGGGGAAGTCTGTGCGGTGCTGGAAGAAGAAGCGCTGGACGAACTGCGCGAACAGGGCGGCCTGGAGCTGTCCGAGCTCAATACCAGCGAACCGCTGGTGCTCAAGGAACTGGTGCGCAACCTGTTCCTGTTCTGTTACGCCCGCGCCTTGCGCTAGACGCTCTTTACGATGGCGCAGGATGCGCCGTCGGTGCTCCGCCGCCCGGGAGGCGGAGCACAAAGGGGCGCCTGAGCGCCCCTTTTCCTGCGCAGTGGCCAAGGATGGCACTGCGCAGCGAACCCTCGGGAATCAGAGGATTTCCAGCAGCTCGACGTCGAATACCAGCACGCTGTGCGGCGGGATGCTGCCGACGGCCTGGCCGCCGTAGGCCAGCTCGCTCGGTACGTGCAGGCGCCACTTGCTGCCGGCGTTCATCAGCTGCAGGGCCTCGACCCAGCCGGCGATCACACCGCCCACCGGGAATTCGGCCGGCTGGCCGCGCTCGTAGGAGCTGTCGAAGACAGTGCCGTCGACCAGGGTACCGTGGTAGTGGGTACGCACGGTGTCTTCGCGGGACGGCTTGGCGCCTTCGCCGCTGGTCAGGACTTCGTATTGCAGGCCCGACGGCAGGACGGTCACGCCTTCGCGCTTGGCGTTTTCCACCAGGTACTCGCGGCCGACGGCAGCGGCGGCTTCGGCTTTCACCTGGGCTTCGGCCTGCATGCGCTCGCGGATCACCTGGAAGCTGGCGGAGAGGACTTCGACCGGTACGCGGCTGTCAGTGCCGGCGTAGGCATCGGAGAGGCCGGCGACAATGGCGTCGAGGGTCATGCCCGGCACCGGGTTCTCGCGCAACTGGTCGCCCAGCTGACGGCCGATGCCGTAGCTGACGCGGGCTTCGTCGGTGGAAAGGTTGAGTTCGCTCATGGCGGCGCTCCGCTGGGGGTTCAAAAAAGGGCCGCCAGCCTAGCACAGATGCACCCTCTCCCCTACCGCTGGGGCCGCGGCGCTAACGCAACGGCATGGTGACCCCGGCGCCGATGTCGCGCTCATCGAACATACCGCACATCTCGTCGTGCACCACCGCATGCACCAGGTGGAACGGCAACGGCGGCAGCGCTCGCAGCACCTCGCGGGCGTGGTTGACCGAGCGCACGCTGACGACTTGCCCACCTACGTCGTGGACCGGGTAGAAGCGATCGCCCATGCGCGCTTCGAGCACATAGATATCCCCTTCCAGGGACACCAGGTTGATCTCGTCGATATCGCCGGCGAGGGACCGATTGGTCAGTTCCTGCAGATTCATGTACAGCACCTCCTGCGGGTTGAGCCACGCGGGAAAGTCTTGACCAGCAGGCGCTCACCGCAAGCCGAAAACACAACCGCCCGTCCGTTTTGCAACGGCCGGGCGGCGTGGGAAATCGGCTGGAAGCCTCAGTGGTCGTGGCGTGTGAGCTTGTCCAGGTAGCCCATGGCGAACGCCGACAGAACGAAAGTGAGGTGGATGATCACGTACCACATCAGCTTGTTGTCCGGGACGTTCTTGGCATCCATGAAGATGCGCAGCAGGTGGATCGAGGAGATCGCCACGATGGAGGCGGCCACCTTGTTCTTCAGCGACCCGGCGTCCATCTTGCCCAGCCAGTTGAGCTTTTCCTTGCCTTCGTCGATGTCCAGCTGCGACACGAAGTTCTCGTAGCCGGAGAACATCACCATCACCAGCAGGCCGCCCACCAGCGCCATGTCGATCAGCGACAGGATCACCAGCACCAGGTCGGCCTCCGCGATGGAGAAGATGCTGGGCAGGATGTGGATGATTTCCTGGAAGAATTTGATGGTCAGCGCCAGCAGGGCGAGCGACAGGCCGATGTAGATCGGCGCCAGCAGCCAGCGCGCGGCGTACAGGGAGTTCTCGATGAAACGTTCCATGATTCTCGCGGGAAAGGTCTTAGGAAGGCGGCGGAATTATAGCGGATGGTGCCGGGGAGTTATCCCGGCTTTCTATGGAAAAATATGTCTGTGGATCAATAGCCGGGCGGCCACGGCATGCAACCGTAGCGGCCAGCGGTCTCGGGGCCTCCAGCGGATTGCGCAGGAGCTGCGCAATCCGTCTGCCAACGCTGGAAGCCTCAGCCCTCGGGGCGGAACTGGAAGCTGCCCACCTGACGCGAACGCTCGCCGTTGAGCCGGCGCAACTCGCCCTGCAGGTGCAACTGCCAGATGGGAGGATCGTCCGCCACGATATAGCCCTGCTGGGCCAGGCAGTCGGAGATCGCCTCGAGCACGCCCTCGGCCACGAATGGCCCGAAGAACGGGCCCTGCGCCTTGATGGCGGTGGGCTGCGCGCCGGACATGCCGGCGGCGCACAACAAGGTCCAGAGTCCATTCTCTCCGGCCAGCGGCCTGATCTCGCACTCGATGCGCGTGGTCAGCCCCAGACAGGGGCGGATAAGGCAGAGGTTACGCGGCATGGCGGCACCCTCGCGGTTGTCCTGGGATTGAGACTACACCCAGGTTCCGACACGCGAAAGTGCGGATTTATCCACTCATCTTGCAGACATCGGAGTGTAAAAAACCCGGACAGGGGGACCAGCGCGGCGCCCCTGCCCTGCCGCCGGTCAGTCGGCGTCCTTCGGCTTGCGAGCGCGCTCCTTCTTCACCGGCGACTTTTCCACCGGTGGCTTTTCCGGTGCCTTCTCCGCCTTGGGCTTTCGGGCGGGCTTGGCGGCGGTCTGGGCGGCGACGAGCTCCTTGATGGCCTTCTCCTTGTCCTCTTCGTCCATGCCCAGCTCGGATATCTCCTTCAAGCGCTCGACCACGCGGGCGTTGACGCTGCCTTTGGGGAAGTGCCCCTTGGCGTCCGGCGCACCGGCCGGCTCGCCGACCAGCAGGCTCAGCGCCTCGTCGGCCTGGCGCACGGCGTAGATGTGGAACTGGCCGTTGCGCACCGCCTGCAGCACGCGCTCGTCGAGCATCAGGGTGGCGACGTTGGCGCGCGGGATGATCACGCCCTGCTCGCCAGTCAGGCCGCGGGCCTCGCAGAGACGGAAGAAGCCCTCGATCTTCTCGTTGACCCCGCCGACCGCCTGCACCTCACCGAACTGGTTGATCGAGCCGGTGATGGCGAAGCATTGCCGCAGCGGCGTGCGCGACAGGGCCGAGATCAGCGTGCAGACCTCGCCGAGGGAGGCGCTGTCGCCGTCCACATAGCCATAGGACTGCTCCAGGGCGATGCTCGCGGAAATCTCCAGGGGGAATTCCTGGGCGTAGCGGCTGCCGAGGTAGCCGGTGAGGATCATCACGCCCTTGGAGTGGATCGGCTGGCCGAGGTTGACCTCGCGCTCGATGTCGACGATGCCGCTGCCGCCCGGATAGACGGTGGCGGAAATACGCGCCGGCATACCGAAGGCGGAATCACCGACTTCCAGCACGGTCAGGCCGTTGCACTTGCCCACCGCCGCGCCTTCGCTGTCGATCAGGATGATGCCGGCGAGGATGTCGTCGAGAATCCGCGCCGACACACGGCCGGTACGGGTTTCCTTGGCCTTCAGGGCGCGTTCGATGTGGCCCAGGTCGGTGACTTCCTGGCCGGCCAGCTGGCGGATGAAGTCCGCTTCGCTGACCAGCTGGAACAGGTCGCCGATGCGCGCCGAGAGGCGGCCCTGGTGTTCGGCCAGGCGGGCGCTGTAGGTCGCCAGGCGCGCCACCGCCTCGCGGGTCAGCGGCGCCAGGCCCTCTTCCGAGGTGCGGGTCTTGAGCAGCTGGGCGAACTGTTCGAGGCTGTCCTCGGCCAGCGGGATGTCTTCGTCGAAGTCCACCAGCACGCGGAACATCTCCTGGAAGTCCGGATCCAGGTCCTGCAGCGTGTAGTAGATCTGCCGCGAGCCGATGATGATCACCTTGATGTTCAGCGGGATCACCTGGGGCGTCAGGCTCATGGCGGTGAGGCGACCCAGCTCGGCCAGGGGCGATTCCATCTTCAGCTGGCGCGATTGCAGCGCGCGCTTGAGGGCGTCCCAGACGAAGGGCTCGCTGAGCATCTTCTCCGCTTCCAGCACCAGGAAGCCGCCGTTGGCGCGGTGCAGCGCACCGGGGCGCAGCTGGCGGTAGCTGGTGTAGAGCGCGCCCTGGTCGGAGGCGTATTCGATGCGGCCGAACAGGTTGTCGTAGGTGGGGTGCGACTCGAACACCACCGGCGCACCGCCGGTGGCGTGGTGGCCGATCGCCTGGTTCGGCGCGTACTGCTCCTCCAGGCTCTGCTTGCGCTGCGGGTCGGTGCGCTCGGCGTCCACCAGCTGGTCGACCACGGTCTTGAGCAGGTTGAGCTGCATGGCCTGCAGGTAGGTATTGACCCCGGAATTGTTGTTGTACTTCTCCACCAGCGGCGCCAGTAGCGGCTGCAACGCCAGGGTGATGGTTTCCTCGTTGAGCTGGCGCAGCTGGTTGCTCGACTCGCGCTTCCACTGCGGCAGGCTGGAAAGCTCTTCGTTGAGGTGCTCTTCCAGGTCGGCGATGTCGCCATGGAAGCGCTCGCGCTCCTCCTCCGGCAGCTGCGCGAACTCGGCTTCGTCCAGCGCCTTGCCGTCCTTCATCGGGGTGAAGGCGATGTTCGCGCTGTCACGATAGAGGGCGACTTCTTTCTCCAGCGCCAGGCGCTCGACGGTGTCCAGGGCCTTGTCGTAGCGCTGGTTGAAGCCGCGATCGATGGCGCTCTTCTTCTGCTGGTAGGCCGGGTTCTCGAACACCGAAGGGAAGGTGGACAGCAGGTTGTCGATCAGGTGGTCGATATCGCTGCCGAATTCGGCGGCGCTGCCCGGCGGCAGCTCGATCACCCGGGGCTCGCGCGAGTCATCGAAGTTGTTGACGTAGACCCAGTCGGCCGGCGTCGGCAGGCGCTTGCCCTCGGCCTTCAGGTAGCGCTGCACGAAGGAGAAACGCCCGGTGCCCGGCTCGCCCATGACGAACACGTTGTAACCCGGACGCGGCATCGCCACGCCGAACTGCAGCGCCTCGACCGCGCGCTCCTGTCCGAGCACGCCCAGGAAAGGCTCCAGTTCTTCGGTGGTCTTGAAGGGAAACTGTTCGGGGGTGAAGGGGCGGGTCAGTTCATCGGGCGCCAGGCGCAGGCCGGCAGCAACGGAATCGGGCATTGGAAGTCCTTGCTTCGAGCGGCGCGAGGCCGCGGAGAGTCGCCCGCATTCTCGCGCCGCCCGCGCGCCACTGGCAAGGCAGTATTGGTGACAGTTTCAGTCCAGCGCATCGGCGCAGCGCAGGCAGTGCTCGGCGGCCGGCAGGGCGCGCAGGCGGCGCTCCTCGATGGCCTCGCCGCAACGGGCACATTCACCATAGGTACCGTCCGCCAGGCGCAGGCGGGCCAGGCCGACCAGGCGCATGCCAGCCTCGGCCTCGGCCAGCAGGGCTCGCAGCACGTCATCGTTCTGCCGCTGCTGGGCCTGCTCGGCAAAGTCCGGCGAGTGGGCCTGGCCGAGGTCGCGGCGGATGGCTGCGGCGCGCCTGGAATACTCCGCCGCCAGTTGATCCAGGGCGGGACGGGGATCGAAATCGACCATGACGACTACCTCGCAGAGGGAACTGATTGAAGTGTGGCTGCATCCAAGACATCCGCCGCTGATGCCGATCAACAGCCTGCCCTGCGGGCTGAACAGGCCAGCCTGGGCCATACTGCCTGCGGCAGCGGTTGCCTTGACACCCGCAAGGCAATGGAGAAAAGCTCTGACGTGCGCTGTTTCGCTGTCAGCGACTTTTCAACGGTTCCCGATCTCATAGCCCGATCCCATAAAGAGAGAAAAACGATGAAAAGGATTCTGCTCGGTACCCTCCTCGCCACCGCCTCCCTCAGCGCCCTCGCCGATGCCCCCGGCAGCGACGGCTGCGGCTGGGGCAACATGCTGTTCAAGGGTCAGCGCGGCACCCCCACCCACGTGCTGGCTGCCACTACCAACGGCACCAGCGGCAACAACACCTTCGGCATGACCACCGGCACCAACGGCTGCCACACCAACGGCGCGCTGACCTATGGCGGCAAGCCGATGATCGTGCTCAGCAGCATGATGGACGAGCTGTCCGAGGACATGGCCAAGGGGAACGGCGAAGCGCTGACCACCTACGCCGTGGTGCTGGGCGTGAAGCCCGAGGACCGCGCACACTTCGCCCAGGTCACCCACCAGCACTTCGCGCAGATCTTCAACAAGTCCGACGTCACCGCCGAGGACGTCTACGCCAACACCCAGGCCGTCCTGAAACAGGACAGCACCCTGGCCAAGTACGCCGAACAGGCCTGATGGCCGACGCGAGCCCGCCCCTGGGCGGGCTCATCCCTCCCCCTCACTAAGTCCACCCGATGCCCAAACGCCTGTTGCCCTGGATGGCGCTGTGCGCCTGCACCCCGCTCCTCGCCGCTCCCCAGCCCGATCCGCAGCGCCTGCAGCAACTGGCCGACGAGCCTTACTGGCTGGCCCTGGGGCACTACGAGCACGCCAAGCTCGGCGGTTGGCGCAGCTTTGTCGACGATCCGAAATTCTTCCTGGCCAAGGACGGCGATAGCCATCCCGAAGCGGAACTGGCGGCCACGCTGAAGGCCCTCTACGCCCCCGCCAGCCTCGCCGGCAACCACGCCCAGTGCGTCTATCCGGCGCGCACCCGCTGGCTGCGCCAGCAACTTCAGCTGACCGACCTGCCGCCGGTGGAGTGCAAGGAATTCACCACCTGGTACCAGGACATCAACCCGCACAGCGCCGTGCTGGTGTTCCCGGCCGCCTACCTGAACAGCCCATCCTCGATGTTCGGCCACACCCTGCTGCGCATCGACCAGGCCGACGTCGACTCCGACAACACCGCCCTGCTCAGCTACGCGCTCAACTTCGGCGCCTACATCGAGGGCATGGACAACAGCATCCTCTACGCCTGGAAGGGCCTGATGGGCGGCTACCCCGGCCTGTTCGCCCTGGTGCCCTACCGCGAGAAGCTCGCCGAATACAGCCGCCTGGAAAACCGCGACCTCTGGGAATACCGCCTGAACCTGACGCCGGAAGAAACCGCGCGCATGGTCGAGCACGTCTGGGAGCTGAAGCAGATCCGCTTCAAGTACTACTTCTTCGACGAGAACTGCTCGTTCCGCCTGCTGGAGCTGCTGGAGATCGCCCGCCCCGGCGTCGAGCTGACCGATCACTTCCCGCTCACCGCCATCCCCACCGACACCGTGCGCGCGGTGAAGAACGCCGGGATGATCGACCGCGTCGACTACCGCCCTTCCCGCTAGCGCGAACTGCTCGCCCGCAGCGAACCGCTGAACCACGCCGAGAAGGTCCTGGCGCGACACCTCGCTGATGACGACGGCCTGCTGCAGAGCCCTGAGTTCGCCGCCCTGCCCGCGGACCGCCAGGCGCTGGTGCAGGACACCGCGTTCCGCCTGGTGCGCTACCGCGCCACCGGCCAGGAGCGCGATGCCTCCACCGCCTCGCGCAGCTACAACCTGCTCAAGGCGATCAACCAGAACCCGCCGCCGGCGCTGAGCGTCGAGCGCCCCGGCCAACCCGAGGACGGCCACCAATCGCGCACCTGGCAGCTCGGCGCCGGCAGCCGCGACGGCCAGGCCTTCGCCCAGTACGGCCTGCGCATGGCCTACCACGACCTCGAGGACAACGCCTTCGGCTTCCCCCTCGGTGCGCAGATCGAGATCGGCCAGCTCAAGCTGCGCCAGTACGAAGGCAACCGTTGGCAGCTGCAGCAGCTGGACCTGGTCACCATCCGCTCGATGACGCCGCGCAACGAGCTGCTGCAACCGTTGTCCTGGCAGGTTTCCGGCGGCTGGGAACGGGTGATCGGCAAGCACAGCGACAACGACCACGACACCCTGGTCGGCCACCTCAACGGCGGTGCCGGCGGCAGCTGGAAACTCAGCGATGACCTGCAGGCCTACGCCCTGGGCACCGCGCGCATCGAGAACAACCCGGACTTCGCCGCGACCATCGCCCCGGCCATGGGCTTCGACACCGGCGTGTTGTGGAGCAACCCGCTGGGCAACCTCAGCGTCGAAGGCAAGGGCGACTACTTCCACAACGGCGAAGTGCGCCGCACGCTGAGCTTCGGCCAGCAGGTGGAACTGGGCCGCAACCTTGGCCTGCGGCTCTCAGCCCAGCGAGAGTTCAGCCATGAAGCGAGCCCGCGCAACGAAGTGATGCTGGAGCTGCGCTGGTACCACTACTGATCCAGTTGGCGCTCCGCGATGCCCTGCTCGGCGAACCAGTGCAGCAGGGCCTCGCGCTGCATCACCCGCGCATGCACCGGCGCGTTGCCGCCACCTGTCAGTAGCCGTTCCAGATCGCAACCCTGATCACGCAGTCGCTCCAGCAGCTCGATGTCGCCGCTGCGCACCGCATGCGTCAAGGCCAGACGTTGCAGCTCCGGCTCCTCGACAATCCGCCCCTGCTCCAGCGCTGCGCGCCAGTCGCGCACCAGCGGTCGCAGCGAATCCCGCAGCTGCTGCGCCAGCACCTCACCCTCGACACCCGAGGCTGCCAGCTCATCCAGGGCTTCGAGCAATTCCTGCCCGGCATCCGCGCCCTCGGCGAACGGATCGTCATCGAAGCCGAGCAGCGCGAACAGGCCGTACAGATCGTCGGCCACCTTCGTCAGAGCATCCTCGTGCAGGCGCAGCGGCCAGGCCGGCGGCAAGGCGCGGCTCCAGGCGTAGATGGCGCCGAACTCCTCCGGCTCGACACAGACGTAGATCCGCTCCAGGTACTCGAAACCACCGATGGGCAGGAAGCCGGCGCGGCCGTCCCACTCCTGGCCATTCTCCTCGGCAACTTCCGCGGCGCACTCCTGCTCATGCTCCAGCCAGCCCCACAGGTCGTGGTAGCCGTCGCTGTCCGGGTAGAAAAGCTCGTTGAAGGAGTACGGATGCAGGTGGCCGTCGTAGTCCACGCACAGCTCGTAATCCAGGCGGCCGCCGAAGGCGCAACGCCACAGGGCGACCAGTTCGGCTGGCAGTTTGCTGCCCAGGCGCTGCTCGACCTCTGCGAGCTGGGCGTCGCTGATCGGCGGCTGTGCGTCGTGGATAATGCGCCCGGCGAAGCAGGCCAGGCGGTGCTCGCGCAGCAGTTGCTGCTGCGCCGGAGTGAACTCAGGCATCGCGCCCCTCCTGGCGCAACGCAGCGCGGGCGCTCATCAGGGCGAAGCCCAGTAGATTCAGCCCGCGCCAGCGCGGGGGATTGCCCGCATCGGGATGATCGACCGCCAGGCCGATGCCCCAGATCGCATCCACCGGGCTGGCCTCGACCAGCACGCGGTCACCGGTGCCCAGCAGGAATTCGCGCAGGGCTGGGTTCTGCCCGAACTTGGCGTGGTTGGCGCGGGTGACGATGGCCAGCCGCTCGGCATTCCAGGCCGCCTCGTCGAAGCCGCGGATCTCGCGGCCGATGGACTTCGCCTCGGCTGGCGTGCGCGCCGCGAGAATCCGCGCCAGCGCCGCCTCGTCACCGAACAACCGGGCCTTGCCGGCCATCATGTAGTGCTCGGCGCTGGTGTAGGTCACCCCGTCGATCGCGAAGTCCGCCTCGAACCACTGGCTGAAACAGCTCTTGTCGACGTCCCCTGAGTGCTTCGGGCGATGCCCCCAGAAGTACACATACTTGAAGGCTTCGCCCGCCTCGATGCGCCGGCACAACTGCTCGACACTCATCGGTTCTTCCATGATCGGCTCCTCGCCACTGTCGCAAAACCGCGAGTCTACCGCAGCCCCTCGGTGATGCCTGACCAGTCCAGGCCGAAGCGCGCCAGGAATTTGCGCAGGCGGTCGGCATCGTTGGGGTTCTGCTTCTCCTGGCGCGATACGGCGAACAGCTGGCGGCCGGCGTCGGACAGGCTGCGCGCCTGCCGGCAGACCTCGATCACCGCTTCCAGCTGCAGGCGGTCGAACAGGTCGATCGCCTCGGCGCCCTCCCCCAGCAATCCATCCAGCCAGCTCTCCGGCTGGCTGGCGCCCCAGGAGCGGCGCAACCGGCCGATCTCTTCTTCCACCAGCGCCTCGTCGATGCGCCCGCTGTCGGCCAGGGTCGCCATGCGCGTGATGGACGCCGACAGCTCGCGGAAGTTGCCGCTCCACAGCGCCTGCGCCGAGTTGGCGAAGGCCAGGTAGCGCGTGCGCGCCTCGCGGTTGAAACGCACCAGCCGGCCCTGCTCGCGGGCGTGGCGCTCCAGCTCGAAATCGATGTTCGGCTCGATGTCCTCGCGGCGCCCGGCCAGCCCCGGCAGGTCGAAGGTCCAGAGGTTGATGCGGGCGAACAGGTCCTCGCGGAACAGCCCCTCGGCCACCCGCTCGCGCAGGTCGCGGTGGGTCCCGGCGATCAGCTGGAAGTCGCTGCCCACCTCACGGTCCGAGCCCAGCGGGAAGAAGCGTTTCTCCTCGATGGCCTTGAGCAGCATGGCCTGCTCGTCCAGGCCCAGCTCGCCGATCTCGTCGAGGAACAGCATGCCGCCATCGGCCGCGCGCAGCAGGCCTTCACGGGCGTTCTGCGCGCCGGTGAAGGCGCCCTTGATGTGGCCGAACAGCGCGGACATGGCTCCGTCACCGCGCAGCGTTGCGCAGTTCACCTCGACGAAGCGCCCCTGGAACTGATGCCGCGCGCGCTTGAGTTCATACACCCGGCGCGCGAGGAACGACTTGCCGGCACCGGTCGGGCCGATCAGCAGCATCGGCGCGCGGGAGCGCCCGGCCACGCGCTCGATCTGCTCGATGGAGCGGTTGAACTCGGCGTTGCGCGTGGCGATGCCGGACTTGAGGAACGCCAGGCTCTCTTCCTGCTCGCGGCGGAAGCGCGTGGCGATGCGGTCGTAGCGCGACAGGTCGAGGTCGATGACCGCCACCGTTCCTTCCGGCTGCCGCGCCTCGTCCTTGCGCCGCGACGGCGAGGCCTGCACCAGCCGTGCCGGCAGGTAGCGCGCCTCGGTGAGGAGGAACCAGCAGATCTGCGCGACGTGGGTCCCGGTGGTGATGTGCACCAGGTAGTCCTCGTGCTCGGTATCGAAGCTGTAGCCAGCCACGAAATCGTGCAGCGCGCCGTAGACCTCCTCGAAATCCCAGGGGTTGCGCAGCGCCATGGGCTGCAGGCGCACTTCGGTTTCCGGGGAGACGTGCCGCACGTCGGCGGCGATGCGCTCGGCCAGCCCGATATCCCGCGCATCCAGCCCGTGGATCAGCTCCAGGCGGTCGACCAGCAGGTCCTGCTGCTGGCACAGGCCGACCGTGGGCCGCCACTTCTGCCAGCGCGCCGCGCCCTTGCCGACGCGATCCAGGGTGGAACCGAGGAAGCCGATGGCGACGGTTTTCTTGGCTTTCATCTTTTATCCATAAAGATAAATAACTATCTCAGGATATCCATAAATCCAGTTTACGGCCAATGACCGCGAGCGCCGTCGTCGACCGATAAAATTATTAAATCGTTATTTATCAACTACTTAATACATATCAGCACAAGCCTGAAGCAAACCTGGCACGCCCCTCGCTATATCTCCCTCGACCGCATCGCTGATGCAGCCCACGGGCAGGGACTTCAACTCCCGCCGGTGCCCGAGCCCACCCCTGGTGTCGGCTTCGTGCATGCCGCTGCAGCAGTCACGGTCGATGGCGCGGTAGCTCAGCCCGGTAGAGCACTCCCTTCGCGGGAGCCGTCGCAGGTTCGAATCCTGCCCGCGCCGTTCGATAGCTCAGCCTGGTAGAGCAGCCGTTTTCGGATGGCCTGTCGCGGGTTCGACTCCCGCTCGAACACTGCCCTGATAAGGCAGCTACTCATGAATGCAACACCCCGCCGGTGGGCGACGGGAAGGCGCAAGCGGCCAGGAAGGCCGGATACGCCAGGGACCCGCAGCCACCGCCGGCCCGCCCGGTACGAGGACCGGGCCCGCGACAAGGCAGGTGCTGGCCGAAGGATTCGGCCAGACGGACAGGAGGTCCGCAGCACCTGGCTCTCGCGAGCCCCCGCCTCGCCACCCGACGGGCTGGCGGACACCGGCATCCAAGGACAAGAGAAGAAGGAAGAGAAAAATATGAAACTGCTGAAGCGCTTTACCGTGAAGAAGAACGAACGCGGCCTGCTGTACTCCGAGGGCGATTTCCTGGCCATTCTGGAACCCGGTGCCTATCGCCGCCTGGACCTGTACAACCGCCTGAGCGTGGAAACCTTCAGCCTGAACACCCCGCTGTTCGAACACCGCCTGGCCGGCTACCTGCGTCAGTCGGAACCGGCGCTGGTCGAACGCTACTTCACCCGCATGGACCTGGCCGAGAACGAGGCCGGCCTGCGCTTCGAGGATGGCGTACTGGCGGAAATCCTCGCACCGGGCAGCCGCCGGCTGTACTGGAAAGGCCAGACCGAGCAGCGCCTGGAGCGCATCGACCTGAGCCAGGAATACCGCGTGGCTCCGGCACTGCTGCAGCAGATGCAGGGCAACCTGCGCGGCCGCAGTGTGAGCGGCGCCGAGGCGCTGCTGGTGACCCTGGTACCGGCCTACCAGGTCGGTGTGCTGAAGGTCGACGGCGCAGTGGTCGAGTTGCTGCCGGCCGGCCAGTACGGCTTCTGGCGCTACAACCGCCAGGTGAGCGTGGAGCTGATCGATACGCGGATCCAGGCGCTGGAAGTCAGCGGCCAGGAAATCCTCACCCGTGACAAGGTGAGCCTGCGCCTGAACCTGGCCGCCAACTGGCGTTACAGCGACGTGCTGACGGCGTTTTCCAGCCTGTCCAAGCCGCTGGAGCACCTCTACCGCGAGCTGCAGTTCGGCCTGCGCGCCGCGGTGGGCACCCGTTCCCTGGATGAGCTGCTGGAGAACAAGCAGCTGATCGACGACTCGGTCAGCGCCTACCTGAAGGAACGGCTGCCGGGCACCGGCATCGAGGTCAGCGGCCTGGGCGTGCGCGACATCATCCTGCCGGGCGAGATGAAGACCCTGCTGGCCCAGGTGGTGGAGGCGGAGAAGGCAGCGCAGGCCAACGTGATCCGTCGCCGCGAGGAAACCTCGGCGACCCGCTCGCTGCTGAACACGGCCAAGGTGATGGAGGACAACCCCACCGCCCTGCGCCTGAAGGAGCTGGAAACCCTGGAGCGGGTGGCCGAACGGATCGACCGCATCTCGGTATTCGGTGGCCTGGATCAGGTATTGAATGGACTGGTGACGCTGAAGCCGGCCTGACAAGGGCCTGCCCGGCGCAGGAGACAGCAAGGTGAAGAGCAACAAGCAGCGCCGCCAGGAAATCCGCCAGAAGCGCGAACAACGCAAGGCCTGGAAGGCCGAGCGGTCCAGGCGGCCGGAAAGCCGCCTGGCACCGCCCGGCAGCCTGCCGGTGAATCGCTCGAACCTGGCGCCCTACAACAGTTACGGCGACCCGCTGTTCGTGCGCCGTGGCTGGTACGAGGACCAGGACTTCACCTGCCAAGACTGCGGCGCCGAGCAGACCTGGACCGCCGCTCAGCAGAAGTGGTGGTACGAGGACTGTAAGGGACAGGTGTTCGCGACGGCGATACGCTGCCGCACCTGTCGATTGAACAAACGAATTCGCGATGGCCGGGCACAACCCGCTGCCGGCCACATCGCTCCGCAACTGAAGAGAGTCGAAACATGAGCACCAAGACCTTCCAACTGCTGGAAGTCGCCAACGGTAAACCGATCAAGCTCTGGACCCAGGGCGTGCCGGTCGAGGAAGACGCCAAACAGCAACTTATGAACACCGCGAAGATGCCCTTCATCTTCAAGCACCTGGCCGTGATGCCGGACGTGCACCTGGGTAAAGGCTCGACCATCGGCAGCGTGATTCCCACAAAGGGCGCCATCATCCCGGCCGCTGTGGGTGTGGATATCGGCTGCGGCATGATCGCCGCGCGCACCTCGCTGGTGGCCGCGGACCTGCCGGATAACCTGCACGGTCTGCGCACCGCCATCGAGAAGGCCGTGCCCCACGGACGCACCAACACCCGTGCAGGACGCGATAAGGGCGCCTGGGAAAACGTGCCCGAGCACGCCGACGACGCATGGCGCGCATTGGCCGGCCGCTTCAAGGTGATCACCGACAAGCACCCGAAACTGGAGAAGACCAACAACCGCAAGCACCTGGGAACGCTGGGGACCGGCAACCACTTCATCGAGGTCTGCCTCGACGAAGCCGACCGCGTCTGGTTCATGCTGCACAGCGGCTCGCGCGGCGTGGGTAACGCCATCGGCAACCTGTTCATCGAACTGGCCCAGGCCGATATGCGCCAGCACATCGCCAACCTGCCGGACCGTGACCTGGCCTACTTCGAGGAAGGCAGCCAGCACTTCGACGACTACGTGGAAGCGGTGGGCTGGGCCCAGGACTTCGCCCGGCAGAACCGCGAGCTGATGATGCACTCGGTGATCGCGGCGGCGCGGCAGATCATCCGCAAGCCGTTCGAAGCCAGCCTGGAAGCGGTGAACTGCCACCACAACTACGTGCAGAAGGAGCGCCACTTCGGCGAAGAGGTACTGGTGACGCGTAAAGGCGCGGTATCGGCGCAGAAGGGTCAGCTGGGCATCATTCCGGGGTCCATGGGCGCGAGGAGCTTCATCGTCCGCGGCCTGGGCAACGAGGAAGCCTTCTGCTCGTGCAGCCATGGCGCGGGACGGACCATGAGCCGCACCAAGGCGAAGAAGCTGTTCAGCGTCGAAGACCAGATTCGCGCCACCGCCCACGTCGAATGCCGCAAGGATGCCGACGTGATCGACGAGATCCCGATGGCCTACAAGGACATCGACGCCGTGATGGACGCCCAGCGCGAGCTGGTGGAAGTGCTGCATACCCTGCGCCAGGTGGTATGCGTGAAAGGATGAGGTGAGGACATGCTGCAACCCATGGAAAACCAGCGCATGCAGGAGCTGCGCAGCCGCCTGGAACAGGCCGGCTGCGTCTTCGACTTCCGCGTGCTGACACTCGACCCGAGCGCCACACCCGGCGAGGCGGAACATCGCCTGGCGTTGCAGATGCTCTTCGAAACCATCCAGGAACGCGCGCGGCAGTGGCAGGCGCAAGTCATCGCCCGCCACCCGCAGTACGCCACCCATGAATGGGCGGACCTGACGCCAGACCTGGCCCAGGCCCGCCCGCAGGCCCTCAGCGCCGAAGCCGTGCGCGAGCTGGCCCGCGACGACGGCCCGCTGTGCCGCGCCTTCCGCGCCCCGCCCTACGGCACCCAGCTGCAGGTCGCGGACTTCCGCGAATGGCTACAGGTGCTACGGCTGTACCCGGAGGAAGAACTGCAGGTCTTGGACTGGGTCGGCGACGGCGATGCCGAACCGCACCGCAGCCACTGGAGCTGCTACTTCGACGACGGCAAGGAATGGTGGGGCATCTGGTGCCTCACCCTGTACAACCCGCGACGACGAACATTGTCCGCGCTGGCCGCCAGCGCGACGGACTGAAGAAACAAGGAGTACCCCAATGAACAGGGACGAACGACACCCCCTCCCCGCCGCCATGCGCGAACGGGTGCTGGAAGAACTGCAACGACTGGAACAGGAGCACGCTGTGACCGTGCTCTATGCGTGCGAATCCGGTAGCCGCGCCTGGGGCTTCGCCTCGCCGGACAGCGACTACGACGTGCGCTTCGTCTACGTACACCAACCGGACTGGTACCTGCGCGTGGATGAGCCGCGCGACGTCCTGGAGCGCCCGCTCACTGACGAGCTGGACCTCAGCGGCTGGGAACTGCGCAAGACGCTGCGGCTGCTGCGCAAGTCCAACCCGACGCTGCTGGAATGGCTGGACTCACCGCTGGTGTACCGCAGCGAGCGGGCAGCGACCGAAGGCCTGCGCCAGCTGGCGCGCGACTTCTACTCGCCTGCCGCGGCTCGGGCGCATTACCTGTCGATGGCGAAGAAGAACTTCCGTGGCTATCTGCAGGGCGACGAGGTTCGCTACAAGAAGTACCTCTATGTGCTGCGCCCGCTCCTGGCGGTGCGCTGGATCGACCAGGGCCTGGGCATGCCGCCGATGGTCTTCGAGACATTGATGGAAGCGACTCTCGACGACGCCGCGCAGCGCGCCGAAATCGAGGAGCTGCTGGTACTCAAGCGCCAGGCAGCCGAGGCCGAATACGGTCCGGCGCGCCCGGCCCTGCACCGGCTGATCGAGGAACAACTGCAACGCGCAGAAGCCCTCGGCGCACCCCGTGGCGGCTGCCACGACACGGAGCGCCTGGACGGTTTCCTGCGCGAGCAGGTGGGGAACTACGCCAGATGAACAAGCACCTGATCGAACTCGACGGCGCCGAAGGCGGCGGGCAGATACTGCGCAGCGCGCTGAGCCTGTCGATGATCACCGGCAAGGCGCTGCGCATCGTCAACATCCGTGGCCGCCGTTCGCGGCCAGGGCTGCTGCGCCAGCACCTGACGGCCGTGCGCGCGGCGGCGGAAATCTGCGGCGCGGCAGTGGAAGGCGACGAGCTGGGCTCGCGCAGTCTGACCTTCCGCCCCGGCGCGATTCGCGGCGGCGACTACCGCTTCGCCATCGGCAGCGCGGGCAGCGCCGTGCTGGTGCTGCAGACGCTGCTGCCGGCACTGCTGTTCGCCGATGGGCCGAGCCGCCTGGCGATCAGCGGCGGCACGCACAACCCCCTGGCGCCGCCGACGGACTTCATCGAACGCAGCTGGCTGCCGCTGCTGCGGCGCATGGGCGCGAAGGTCGACTTCGAGCTGCTGCGCCACGGCTTCATGCCGGCCGGCGGCGGTGAGTTGCAGGTGCGCATCGAACCCGGCGAGTTGCAGCCGCTGCACCTGCCGGAAGCCGGCGCCGTGCTTTCGCGTTCGGCCCGCGCGCTGCTGGCGGCGATTCCCGGCCACGTCGGGGATCGTGAGCTGGAGAAGGTCAAGCGGCACCAGGATTGGCAGGCGGCGGCGACCCTGGTCGTCCGCCTGCCGGAAGATCAGGGGCCGGGCAACGCCTTGCTGCTGGAAGTCGAGTGCGAGCAGTTGAGCCTGGTGTTCTGCGCTTTCGGCCAGTCCGGGGTCAGCGCCGAGCGCGTCGCCAGCCAGGCGTTGCGCCAGGCGGAGGACTGGCGCCGCAGTGGCACCAGCGTCGAGGAGCATCTCGCCGACCAGTTGCTGCTGCCCATGGCTCTGGCCGGCGGCGGCAGCTTCAGCACGCCGGAGCTGAGCGATCATCTGCTGAGCAACCGCGCGGTGATCGAAGCCTTCCTGCCGGTGCGCATTGACTGCCAGCCGCGCGAGGCAGGCGGCCAGCACATCCGCATCACGCCGGCTTGACGCTTTCCTCACCAAACGCCGGATAGAGTGCCGCTCAATCACCCTATCCGGCGCGTGTGCCCGCCTCACCGGCACACGGGAGTCTCCATGGCGCAGCGCGCCGCCCTCGTCCTGCTCTGCGCCGCGCTGCTCGCCGGCTGCGAAACCACCCACGAAACCCTCATCGCCCAGGGCTACCCGCCCGCCTACGCCGACGGCTATGACGACGGCTGCGGCAGCGGTCGCCAGGCAGCGGGCGCGATCACCGGCGAATTCCGCAAGAATGTCCCGCGCTATCTGGATGAGCCGAAGTACGCCCTGGGTTGGAACGACGGCTTCCAGCAATGCCAGGCCATGCGCGTCAGCCAGGAACGCCAGGAATACGAGGAACAACGCAACAGCGACCGGGACCGCGACTGGGAGCAGCAGAAGGACCGCGCGCTCTCTCGTGCCCTGCGCGGCAACTGACCGCTGCGGCAACCATCCGCACCTGCATCGGGCCGCGCGCTTGATTTCGGTCAAGCTGGCTGCCGCCCACCTGGCCTCTCCTTGAACTCAGAAGAAACCAAAAAGCCTGAGACAAGGAGACTCCACATGCAGCCCATCAAACTGGCCCTGGGCAGCCTGCTGCTGGCCGTCAGCACGGCGGCGGCGCAAGCGAATGCCGAAGTCCTGCGCGACAGCGCCAACAGCATCTTCAAGCCCATCCCGGCGCAGGCCAGCGACAAGCTCGACCCCAACCAGATCGAACTGGGCCGGCAGCTGTTCTTCGAGCCGCGCCTGTCCGCCAGCCATGTGATCAGTTGCAACACCTGCCACAACATCGGCACCGGCGGCGCCGACAACGTACCCGCCTCCAGCGGCCACGCCTGGCAGAAGGGTGCACGCAACTCACCCACGGTGTTCAACGCGGTATTCAACGTCGCGCAGTTCTGGGATGGCCGCGCCAAGGACCTGGAAGAACAGGCCAAGGGCCCGGTGCAGAACCCGGTGGAAATGCACAACACGCCGAAGAACGTCGAGGCCACGCTGCGCAGCATGCCCGAGTACGTCGCCGCCTTCGAAAAGGCCTTCCCTGCCGACAAGCAGGCAGTCAGCTTCGACAACATGGCCCGCGCGCTGCAGGCCTTCGAGTCGACCCTGATCACCCCGGACTCGCGCTTCGACCTCTACCTCAAGGGCGACGACAACGCCCTGGATGCCAAGGAGCAGAAGGGCCTGCAGACCTTCATGAGCGCCGGCTGCATCAGCTGCCACAACGGCGTGAACCTCGGCGGCCAGGCGTACTTCCCGTTCGGCCTGGTGAAGAAGCCCGACGGCAAGATCCTGCCCACCGGCGACAAGGGCCGCTTCGAGGTGACCAAGACGCAGAACGACCAGTACGTGTTCCGCGCCGCGCCCCTGCGCAACATCGCGCTGACTGCGCCGTACTTCCACAGCGGGCAGGTCTGGGACCTGGAGGAAGCGGTGGCGATCATGGGCACCGCACAGCTGGGCAAGCAGCTCAATGCCGAGGAAGTCGGCGATATCGTCGCCTTCCTCAAGACCGTCACCGGCCAGCAGCCGAAGGTGGAGTACCCGATCCTGCCGCCGAGCACGGCGACCACGCCCAAGCCGGTGGATTGAACCGGGCCGCTCCTACGGGATACTTCGGTGCTCGGATCAGCCCTCACCCTAACCCTCTCCCAGAGGGAGAGGGGACTGGTTCGGCGCAGGTTGAAACCGAGGAGTCAGCCGGCATGGACGGCTCCCTCTCCCATAGGGAGAGAGGACTGATCGGCGCAGGTTGAAACCAAGGCGTCAGCCGGCACGGACGGCTCCCTCTCCCAGAGGGAGAGGGGACTGGTTCGGCACAGGTTGAAACCAAGGCGTCAGCCGGCACGGACGGCCCCCTCTCCCTGAGGGAGAGGGCTGGGGTGAGGGGGAATCGTTGGCGAGGAGTCAGGCTGTAGGGCGCATAACCTGGAACAGGTTATCCGCCGACAAGGAGCAGGCGGATAACGCCGGCGCGTTGTTCGCCCTACGAAGGGCGACTTTGCAGCGACCGGAAAGAAAAACGGGCCCATCGGGCCCGTTCTTCATTCACAGGGAGCGATCAGACCACGCCCTGGGCCAGCATGGCGTCGGCGACCTTGACGAAGCCGGCGATGTTGGCGCCCTTCACGTAATTGATCCGGCCATTCTCCTCGCCATAGGCGACACAGGCATGGTGGATGTTCTGCATGATGCCGTGCAGGCGCTGATCCACTTCACCGGCGGTCCACAGCAGGCGCATGGCGTTCTGGCTCATCTCCAGGCCGCTGGTGGCGACGCCGCCGGCGTTCGAAGCCTTGCCCGGCGCGTAGAGGATGCCGGCCTCGAGGAAGATATCCACAGCCTCCAGGGTCGACGGCATGTTCGCGCCTTCGGCCACGCAGATGCAGCCGTTGGCCAGCAGGGTGCGCGCGTCGTTGGCGTCCAGCTCGTTCTGGGTGGCGCAGGGCAGCGCGATGTCGCAGGCCAGCGACCACGGACGCTCACCGGCAATGAAGCGCAAACCGGGACCGGTCAGCTCGCTGAGACGGCCGCGACGGACGTTCTTCAGCTCCATCACCGCTTCCCACTGCTCCAGGGTCAGGCCGGCCTCGAAGAACAGCGTGCCTTCGGAATCGGACAGCGAGATCACCTTGCCGCCAAGTTCCATGACCTTCTGCGCGGCGTACTGGGCCACGTTGCCGGAACCGGAGATGGCCACGCGCTGGCCGTCGAAGCCGCTGTCGCGGGCCTTGAGCATTTCCTGGGCGAAGTACACGCAGCCATAGCCGGTGGCTTCCGGGCGGATCAGGCTGCCGCCGTAGGACATGCCCTTGCCGGTCAGCACCGAGGTGAACTCGTTGGACAGGCGCTTGTACTGGCCGAACAGGTAGCCGATCTCGCGGGCGCCCACGCCGATGTCGCCGGCCGGCACGTCGAGGTCAGCGCCGACGTGGCGGAACAGCTCGCTCATGAACGACTGGCAGAAGCGCATGACTTCGGCGTCACTCTTGCCCTTGGGATCGAAATCCGAGCCGCCCTTGCCGCCGCCCATGGGCAGCGAGGTCAGGGAGTTCTTGAAGACCTGCTCGAAGGCGAGGAACTTCAGCACGCCCAGGTTCACCGAGGGGTGGAAGCGCAGGCCGCCCTTGTACGGGCCGATGGCGCTGCTCATCTGGATGCGGAAACCGCGGTTGACCCGCACCCGCCCGGCGTCATCCACCCACGGCACGCGGAACAGGATCGCGCGTTCGGGTTCGACGATGCGTTCGACGATGCCGGCCTGCAGGTAGTGCGGATTGGCTTCGAGGAAGGGCCAGAGGGAACGCAGCACCTCTTCCACCGCCTGGTGGAATTCGGGCTGATCGGGATCGCGCCGCTTGAGGCGCTCGAGGAACGAGTCAACGGATTGCGTCATGTCTACACCGGTACTTTTCTGGTTATGTGATGCTTTTTTGCCGGTCGACTCTAACAACCTGAACCGCACTGAGATAGTGCAAAGTGACGCTTTTATGAATCTTTATGGTGCAAAAGTATAAATTCAGACCCGTCCAACCCGGCAGAAGATCAGAATTCTGTATACAAAATCAATAGAAAATCGCACCCAATCATTGACCCAGCAAGGATGACCCCATGACCTACCGCCGCGCCGCCCTGCTTGCCCTGCTCACCCTCGGCGCCGCCCTGCCCGCGCTGGGCGCCATGAAATTGGGCAACTTCACCGATTCCGGCGCGCTGCTCGTGGCCGATACCTTCGACGCCGAGACGATCCACAAGTCGGACTTCAGCACCGACGACCTGCAGCGCATGTCGCGCCAGCTGGAAGAGCAGCAACGCACCCTGCAGGACCAGGCGCGACAGATCGACGCACTGCAGCGCCAACTGGAAGACCAGCGCCGCGCCCTGGACGATCTCAAGCGCAGCCGCTGAGCGAATCCGCAAAGGACGCGCAAATGAAAACGGGGCCCGAAGGCCCCGTTTTCCTGCACAAGCGGCTTACGCCAGCTTCTTGTAACGCACGCGGTGCGGCTGCGAGGCAGCGTCGCCCAGGCGTTTTTTACGATCGGCTTCGAACTCGGTGTAGTTACCTTCGAAGAAGGTCACCTTGCCGTCGTCCTCGTAGGAGAGGATGTGGGTCGCGATGCGGTCCAGGAACCAGCGATCGTGGGAAATCACGATGGCGGCGCCGGGGAAGTCCAGCAGCGCTTCTTCCAGCGCACGCAGGGTTTCCACGTCGAGGTCGTTGGACGGTTCGTCGAGCAGCAGCACGTTGCCGCCCTGCTTCAGGGTCAGGGCCAGGTGCAGACGGCCGCGCTCACCACCGGAGAGGTCCTTGACGAACTTCTGCTGGTCGCCGCCCTTGAAGTTGAAGCGGCCGACGTAGCTGCGCGACGGGACTTCGTAGTTGCCGATCTTGATCTGCTCGAAGCCGTCGGACACCTGTTCCCACACGGTCTTGTTGCCTTCGAGGACTTCGCGGCTCTGGTCGACGCTGGCGATCTGCACGGTTTCGCCGATCTCGATGGTGCCCGAGTCCGGTTGTTCCTTGCCGGTCAGCATGCGGAACAGGGTGGATTTACCCGCACCGTTGCCGCCGATCACGCCGACGATGGCGCCCTTGGGAATGCTCAGCGACAGGTTGTCGATCAGCACGCGCTCGCCGTAGCCCTTGGTGACGTTGTGCAGCTCGATGACCTTGTCGCCCAGGCGCGGACCGGCCGGGATGTAGATCTCGTTGGTCTCGCTGCGCTTCTGGAATTCCTGCGATTGCAGTTCCTCGAAACGCTGCAGACGGGCCTTGGACTTGGACTGACGGGCCTTGGCGCCCTGGCGTACCCACTCCAGCTCAGCCTTCATGGCCTTGGCGTGGGAAGCTTCCTGCTTGGCTTCCTGGGCCAGGCGGTTGGCCTTGGATTCCAGCCAGCCGGAGTAGTTGCCTTCGAACGGGATGCCCTGGCCACGGTCCAGCTCGAGAATCCAGCCAGCGACGTTGTCGAGGAAGTAACGGTCGTGGGTGATCGCTACCACGGTGCCCTGGAAGTCGTGGAGGAAGTGCTCCAGCCAGGCGACGGAGTCGGCGTCCAGGTGGTTGGTCGGTTCGTCCAGCAGCAGCATGTCCGGGGCGGACAGCAGCAGGCGGCAGAGGGCGACACGACGCTTCTCGCCACCGGAGAGGTGTTCGATCTTCGCGTCCCACGGCGGCAGGCGCAGGGCGTCGGCGGCGACTTCCAGCTGGCGCTCCAGGTTGTGGCCGTCGGAAGCCTGGAGGATGGCTTCCAGCTTGGCCTGCTCGGCGGCCAGGGCGTCGAAGTCGGCGTCCGGCTCGGCATAGGCGGCGTAGACCTCGTCCAGGCGAGCCTGGGCGGCCTTGATCTGGCCGACGGCCTCTTCGACGATCTCGCGCACGGTGGCCTGCGGATCGAGCTTGGGCTCCTGCGGCAGGTAACCGACGTTGATGCCGGGCATCGGCCGGGCTTCGC
The DNA here is from genome assembly GCF_014204515.1 of Pseudomonas nitroreducens. GTDB lineage: Bacteria > Pseudomonadota > Gammaproteobacteria > Pseudomonadales > Pseudomonadaceae > Pseudomonas > Pseudomonas nitritireducens_A. The sequence continues at coordinate 52,492 of NZ_JACHLI010000017.1, forward strand.
CTTCGATCTCAGTGTCGACGCCAGCCATGATGCGCAGCAGGGTGGATTTACCCGCGCCGTTCAGGCCGAGCACGCCGATCTTGGCGCCGGGGAAGAACGACAGGGAGATGTTCTTGAGGATTTCACGCTTGGGCGGCACGACCTTGCCGACCCGGTGCATGGTGTAGACGTATTGAGCCATGGATACCTGACTTCTGGGATGAATTGATGATCGGGATGGCCGGAACGGACGACGGCAGGTTCCGGGACGCCGGCTCGCGGGCCGGAAGCGGCAGCGCTCAGCAGATTGAGAGCAGGCTGCCGGCGGGCGCGAACGGCCGATGGACGGCCCTTCGCGCGGGACTCTGCGGGGATGTACTTTATGCACCGCACTAACGCCGTACATCACGCGCGCGTGCGGCAAAGCTACCGGAATGGCTCGGGAAGGGCAAACGACGCTCGTCGGCCATGCTGGCACTTCGCCGCCTTTCCGGGCATCCTAGCCTGCGCCGAATTCAGCCGTATCGCCCCAGGTCCCTAGCCCCTTGTCTATTTCCCCCCGCACTCCTCCGGACGCCCTGGCTAGGCCTGGCCGCGTCGCGACCCGGACAGCCCTGATGCTGCTGGTGCTGCTGATGCTCGGCCTGCTGGGCTGGCAGCTGCACCAGGAGTTCCGCAATCAGGAGCGCTTCGAGCGCGAGCGGGTGGAACTGCACGGCGAGCAGATGGCCCAGCGCATCTCGCTGACCCTGGAACTGAAGGCGGTGGCCGCCCAGGCCCTGCTCCAGCAGGAGGGCGAGCGCACTGCCGGCGCCCCGCTGATCGCCGGCCTGAAACACATCTACCCGTCCTTCCACAGCCTGCTGCGGCTGGATGCCGACGGGCTGGCCGTGTCCGACTCGGCCATCGGCCTGAAGGACGCCGCGTTCGTCGAGGCCCTGCGCCAGCGCAGCACCGGCGAACCCTTCCACTACGCCTTCAGCGAGGACAACGGCGGCCACTTCTATGTCTGGCTGAAGGCGACCGAACCCGGCGAGGGCGACAGTGTCATCCGCCTCGACGAGAAGATCGCCCGGCGCGGCTGGGCGGCGCAGATCCGCCCGGAGTCGCCGGACTGGATCCTGGTCGACGAGGTGCAGCAGAAGGTGCTCGGCCGCTCCAGCGGCTACCGTCCCGGCCCGCTGTCCGCCGCCTCGCCCAAGGAACAGGCACAGAGCCTGGATGGCCTGGAGATTCCCCATACCGACTGGCACCTGCGCCCGCAGTTCGACAGCCAGCAGTTGCGCACTACCCTGCTGCCGCGCCTGGGCGGCGAGCTGGCGCTGCTGCTGGTGCTCGCCGGCATCGCCGGCGCCGCGTTGCTGCGCCTGCAGCGCGAACAGCAGAACCTGCGCGCGCTGACCGCCGAGTCCCAGCAGAGCCTGCGCCAGGCCGCGCAAGCCCTGGGCGCCATCGACGAACGGGTGCTGGTGACCCGCGCCGATGGCCGGCTCGCCTACCTCAATCCGCAGGCCGAGCAGCTGTTCGGTATCACTGCCGACAAGGCCGACGAACATCACCTGCTGGAACTGCTGCCCGGCCTGGGCGGCCTGCTCAACGGCAGCGAAGGCGCGGCCGACAACGGCTCGGAGCTGGTGCGCGTCAACCACACCGGCCAGGCCCGGCTGTTCGCCGTCAGCCATCATTCGCTGGACGACAGCCCGCTGTCGCCGGAGCAGTCCTGGGTGCTGCGCGGCAACCTGCCCCAGGGCGGGCAGGTCTGGGTGCTGCGCGACGTCACCGAGGAGCAGCAGGCGCTGCACATCCTCGAAGAGACCCGCCGGCGCTACCAGGACATCTTCGACGGCGTCGGCGTCGCCCTCTGCGTGCTCGACCTCTCCGCCCTGCGCCAGAGCCTGGTGGACCTCAACCTGCGCCGCCAGAGCGATTTGCGCGAGTGGATCGCCTCGCAGCCCGAGCGCCTGCCCTGGCTGCTGCGCCAGGCGCGGATCACCGAGATCAACAACGTCGCCAAGCGCCTGATGGGCGTGAGCAGCACCGAACAGGCCTGGCAGGTGCTGATCGGCAACGCCGGCATGCGCCCCGACGGAGTGCGCAGCAAGGTGCTCGAAGCGGTGCTGCACGGCCACGGCATGGTCGAGCTGGAAGCCTGCATCCACACCCGCCAGGGCGAGCAGCGCCACCTCTGGCTGCAGTTGCGCGTGCCGGAGATGATCCAGGACTTCCACGCCGTCACCCTGAGCCTGTCGGACATCACCAGCCGCAAGCAGGTCGAGCTGTCGCTGATCGAGCGCGAAAAGTTCTGGTCCGACGCGGTGCGCGCGGTGCCCGACACCCTCTACATCCACGACATCGCCGCGCGCCGGGTGATCTTCAGCAACCACAACCTCGGCCACCAGCTGGGCTACAGCAGCGACGAGCTGCGCGAGATGGGCGAGCGCTTCTGGGAAAAGGTCCTGCACCCGGACGACGTCGAGTACTACTGGCGCGTGCGCAACCTGCAGCAGGTGGTGGGCGACGGCCTGCTGCTGGACAGCCAGCTGCGCTGGCGCCACCGCGACGGCAACTGGCACTGGTTCGACATCCGCGAGCAGGCCTTTACCCGCGATGACGCCGGCCGCGTGGCACGGCTGATCGGCGTGGCCAAGGACATCACCGACACCGTCGAGGCGCACAACTCGCTGCGCGAGAGCGGCCGCCGCTACCGCATGCTCGCCGAGAGCATCAGCGACGTGATCCTCTCCACCGACGCCCAGGTCCAGCTCAACTACATCAGTCCATCGATCCAGCAGGTGTTCGGCTACAGCCCCGAGTGGGTGCTGGCCAACGGTTTCCAGCAGGTAGCCGCCAACCCGGCGCAGCTGGAGCGCCTGGACGAACTGCTGAACCGCGTGCAGGGCGCCATCGGCGAGCCCAAGCGCCTGGCCGAACTGCGCGAGAGCACCGAGCCACAGCTGTTCGGCCTCGACTGCCTGCACGCCGATGGCCACAAGATTCCCGTGGAGCTGCGCATCGCCCTGATGTGGGACGACCACGGCCGCTTCGAGGGCCTGCTCGGTGTCGCCCGCGACATCAGCCAGCAGCGCCGCGCCGAGCGCGAGATGCGCATGGCGGCGACGGTATTCGAGCACTCCACGGCGGCGATCATGGTCACCGATCCGGCCGGCTACATCGTGCAGATCAACGACTCCTTCAGCCGCCTCACCGGCTACTCCGCCGAGGAAGTGCTCGACCAGTTGCCGCGCCTGCTCACCGCCGACCGCCAGGAGGCCAACCAGCTCAAGCACGTGCTGGAAAGCCTGCGCAAGAGCGGCAGCTGGGAAGGCGAGATCCTGCAGAAGCGCAAGAGCGGCGAGCTGTATCCCAGCTGGGTCGGCATCACCGCGGTGCACGACGAGGAAGGCGACCTGGTCAGCTTCGTCTGCTTCTTCAGCGACATCAGTGAGCGCAAGGCCAGCGAGCGACGCATCCACCGCCTGGCCTACTACGACGCCCTGACCCACCTGCCCAACCGCACGCTGTTCCAGGACCGCCTGCACACCGCCCTGCTGCAGGCCGAACGGCACCAGCAGTGGGTGGTGCTGATGTTCCTCGACCTCGACCGCTTCAAGCCGATCAACGACTCCCTCGGCCACGCCGCGGGCGATCGCATGCTCAAGGAGGTGGCCGAGCGCCTGAGCCATTGCGTCAGCGACGACGACACCGTGGCGCGCATGGGCGGCGACGAATTCACCCTGCTGCTGCCCGGCCAGAAGGACCGCGACAAGGCGCTCAACCAGGCGATCCAGGTCGCCGAGCAGATCCTCTCCAGCCTCGCCCGCCCCTTCACCCTGGAAGGCCGCGAGTTCTTCGTCACCGCCAGCATCGGCGTGGCGCTCTCGCCGCAGGACGGCGCCGAGCTCAGCCAGTTGATGAAGAACGCCGACACGGCGATGTACCACGCCAAGGAAATGGGCAAGAACAACTTCCAGTTCTACCAGGCCGAGATGAACGCCCGTGCCCTGGAACGCCTGGAGCTGGAAAGCGACCTGCGCCGTGCCATCGAGCAGCACGAGTTCGTCCTGCACTACCAGCCGCAGTTCACCGGTGACGGCCGCCGCCTGACCGGCGCCGAAGCGCTGCTGCGCTGGCAGCATCCCAAGCGCGGGCTGATCCCGCCGGCGGAGTTCATCCCGGTGCTGGAGGAGCTCGGCCTGGTCGCCCAGGTCGGCGACTGGCTGCTCGAACAGGCCTGCCTGCAACTGCGCGCCTGGCACCGCGACAAGGTGCGGGTGCCGAAGATTTCGGTGAACCTCTCGGCCCGCCAGTTCGCCGACGGCCAGCTGGGCGAGCGCATCGCCGGCATCCTTGCCGACACCGGGATCGCCCCGGCGTGCCTGGAGCTGGAACTGACCGAAAGCATCCTGATGAGCGACGTTTCCCAGGCGATGCAGATACTTTCCGGGCTGAAGCGCCTGGGTCTGGCCATCGCCGTGGACGACTTCGGCACCGGCTATTCCTCGCTCAACTACCTCAAGCAGTTCCCCATCGACGTGCTGAAGATCGACCGCAGCTTCGTCGACGGCCTGCCCCACGGCGAGCAGGACGCGCAGATCGCCCGCGCCATCATCGCCATGGCCCACAGCCTGAACCTGATGGTGATCGCCGAGGGCGTGGAGACCCACGACCAGCTGGAATTCCTCCGCGAGCACGGCTGCGACGAGGTGCAGGGCTTCCTCTTCGGCCGCCCGGTGCCGGCCGACCAGTTCGCCGCGCTGTTCGCCAGCAATGCGCTGTTCCTGCTCGGCTGACGCCGCGAGGCGGCAGGCGGCAGGCGGCAGGCGGCAGGCCAGGATGCCCCAGCTCTCCGCCTGTAGCCTGCAGCCTGAAGCCCATTTGTCAGCCACATGACCGCCTTTCATGTGCCAGCACCGGCGCCTTGGGGTAGAATGCGCGCCTTTCCCCCAGCACCCGATCCTTAAGAGGACCGCCATGTTCAGCCGTGATTTGACCCTCGCCCGCTACGATGCCGAACTCTTCGCCGCGATGGAGCAGGAAGCCCAGCGCCAGGAAGAGCACATCGAGCTCATCGCCTCCGAGAACTACACCAGCCCGGCGGTGATGGAAGCCCAGGGTTCGGTGCTGACCAACAAGTACGCCGAAGGCTACCCGGGCAAGCGCTACTACGGTGGTTGCGAGTACGTCGACGTCGTCGAGCAGCTGGCCATCGACCGCGCCAAAGAGCTGTTCGGCGCCGACTACGCCAACGTCCAGCCGCACGCCGGCTCCCAGGCCAACGCCGCTGTCTACCTGGCCCTGCTGTCGGCCGGTGACACCATCCTGGGCATGAGCCTGGCCCACGGCGGTCACCTGACCCACGGCGCCAGCGTTTCCTCCTCCGGCAAGCTGTACAACGCCGTTCAGTACGGCATCACCGACGCCGGCCTGATCGACTACGACGAAGTCGAGCGCCTGGCCGTCGAGCACAAGCCGAAGATGATCGTCGCCGGCTTCTCCGCCTACTCCCAGGTGCTGGACTTCGCCCGCTTCCGCGCCATCGCCGACAAGGTCGGTGCCTACCTGTTCGTCGACATGGCCCACGTGGCCGGTCTGGTCGCCGCTGGCGTCTACCCGAACCCGGTGCCGTTCGCCGACGTGGTCACCACCACCACCCACAAGACCCTGCGCGGCCCGCGCGGCGGCCTGATCCTCGCTCGCAAGAACGAAGAGATCGAGAAGAAGCTGAACTCCGCGGTCTTCCCGGGTGCCCAGGGTGGCCCGCTGGAGCACGTGATCGCCGCCAAGGCGGTGTGCTTCAAGGAAGCCCTGCAGCCCGAATTCAAGGCCTACCAGCAGCAGGTCCTGAAGAACGCCCAGACCATGGCCAGCGTGTTCATCGAGCGCGGCTTCGATGTGGTTTCCGGCGGTACCCAGAACCACCTGTTCCTGCTGTCCCTGATCAAGCAGGACATCACCGGTAAGGATGCCGACGCCGCCCTGGGTCGCGCCTTCATCACCGTGAACAAGAACAGCGTGCCGAACGACCCGCGTTCCCCGTTCGTCACCTCCGGCCTGCGCATCGGCACCCCGGCCGTCACCACCCGCGGCTTCAAGGAAGCCGAGTGCCGCGAGCTGGCCGGCTGGATCTGCGACATCCTGACCAACATGGGCGACGAGTCCGTGGTGGACGGCGTGCGCGAGAAGGTCAAGGCCATCTGCGCCAAGTTCCCGGTGTACGGCGCCTAAGCCCAGTCCGCGAACCGCAAAACGTAAAAGCCCGGCATCTGCCGGGCTTTTTCATGTCCGCCTCCTGCGAGGGCTGGCCGAACCTGTAGGAGCGAGCTTGCTCGCGAACAGTGCTCAATCTGACGCCAGTGTTATGCGGTTCGCGAGCAAGCTCGCTCCTACGAAAAGCCACCACCGTAATTTCCATAACTCGGTAGGGCGCATAACGCGCCAGCGTTATCCGCCGCCGGGGCATCGGCGGATAACCTGTTCCAGGTTATTCGCCCTACGCAGAGCCACCTTTCTCAAGCCCCTATATAGAAGCTACGGCTGCCCACCGGACTGCTGCTCCGGCTGCACCGGCACATCGCGCAGCTCGTTGAGCCGCCGCACCAGCGTCTGCGCCTCGTCAAGGCTGGCAAAGCCCTTGAGCATCACCTGGCCATCGGTCACCACCCGCGTCACCCTGGGCAGCAGGCGCAGTTGCCCGTCGATGACCACCGCCAGGGCCTTGCCCTGCTCTTCCTGGGTCAGCTTCGCCAGGCGCGCGCTGGCCTCGGGCGTGAACAGCACGCGCACCGCCGGCTTGCCGTCGGCCACGCTGGCCAGTTCGGCGCGCTGCACGTCCTTCTGGGTCAGGGCGGGATGGGTCGCCACCAGTACGGCCTTGCCCTGCGGGTCGGCCAGGGTGCGGGTGCTGGCCGTGGGCTTGTCGGCCACGGCATGGACATCGAAGGTGTGTTGCGGGGCCGACGGCGGCGCACCGGCGCAGGCGCCCAGCAATGAGGCGACCAACAATGAGGCAAAGTGAATCGGAATAGAGCGTTTCATCGACTGCGAATCAGCGAGGACGGCCCGGTCGGGCCAGGGTTGTAGAGAGTCAGACCACCGTCAGCGCACAAGTTGCACTCCCTTGGTCGGCGCCCGCGACTAAGCTTGCAGACGAACGGATGCTGGCGGTCCGGTCAGAAATTCTCCGGTTCGGGGCAAGCTGGTATCATGCGCGCCTTTTGCCGGTCACAGGAAAAGGCGCAGGGCTCACCTGGGCATGCACCTTGCTTTTCCCGGCCAGAACGATAACGGCGCAAGAGCGTCACGGGGAGCCAAACATGCTGGAAAAGCTGTTCCAACTCAAGGCGCACAATACCAATGTGCGCACCGAGATCCTGGCGGGTCTCACGACCTTCCTGACCATGGCCTACATCCTTTTCGTCAACCCGAGCATCCTCGGCGAGACGGGCATGGATAAAGGCGCGATCTTCGTGGCGACCTGCCTGGCCGCAGCCATCGGCTCGGCGGTGATGGGCCTGATCGCCAACTACCCGATCGCCCTGGCTCCCGGCATGGGCCTGAACGCCTTCTTCACCTACACCGTGGTCCTGCACATGGGCCACACCTGGCAGGTGGCCCTCGGCGCGGTGTTCCTCTCCGCGTGCATGTTCTTCATCATTTCGATCTTCCGCATCCGCGAGTGGATCATCAACAGCATCCCGCTGGCCCTGCGCTCGGCGATCGCCGCCGGCATCGGCCTGTTCCTCGCGCTGATCGCGCTGAAGGAATCGGGCATCGTGGTCGCCAACCAGGCCACCCTGGTGGGCATGGGTGACCTGGCCAAGCCGGCGCCGCTGCTGGCCATCCTCGGCTTCATCGTCATCGTCGCCCTGGAAGCCCGCCGCGTGACCGGCGCGGTGATGATCGGCATCCTGCTGGTGACCTTCATCTCCATCGCCATCGGTGTCTCCCAGTTCGGCGGCGTGGTGTCGATGCCGCCGTCGCTGGCACCGACCTTCCTGCAGCTGGACATCAAGGGCGCGCTGGATATCGGCCTGTTCAGCGTGATCTTCGCCTTCCTCTTCGTCGACCTGTTCGACAACTCCGGCACCCTGATCGGCGTGGCCAAGCGTGCCGGCCTGATGGGCAAGGACGGGCACATGCCGAAGATGGGCCGTGCGCTGATCGCCGACAGCTCCGCCGCCATGGTCGGCTCGCTGCTGGGCACCTCCACCACCACCAGCTACATCGAGTCGGCGGCGGGTGTTTCCGCCGGCGGCCGCACCGGCCTGACCGCCATCGTGGTCGCCGTGCTGTTCCTGCTGGCGCTGTTCTTCGCCCCGCTGGCCGGCAACGTACCGGCGTTCGCCACTGCGCCGGCATTGTTCTTCGTCGCCGTGCTGATGGCCTCGGGCCTGGCCGAGATCGACTGGGACGACCTGACCGTTGCCGCCCCGGTGGTGGTGACCGCCCTGGCCATGCCGCTGACCTTCTCCATCGCCAACGGCATCGCCTTCGGCTTCATCACCTGGACCGCCTGCAAGCTGCTTTCCGGCCGCTTCCGCGAGCTGAACCCGGCGCTGGTCATCCTCTCGATCCTCTTTGTGATCAAGCTGGGCTGGTTCAACGCCTGATTTTCCTGTCGCGGCATGGGTAACGCCGCGCTCCCCCTTCCTGCGAGTGACACTGGCGTAGGATGGCGTGGAGCGCAGCGATACCCATCAACCGCCGCCCCACACGAGTTACCCGCCCCATGAGCAGTCCGCGTTTCGATCCCTCCCAATACGACAGCCAACTGGCCGACAAGACCGCGCGCCTGCGCGAGCTGCTGGCGCCGTTCAATGCGCCGGAGCCGGAGGTGTTCGACTCGCCCCGCGAGCATTACCGCCTGCGCGCCGAGTTCCGCCTGTGGCGCGAGGGCGAGGCACGCCACTACGCGATGTTCGAGCAGGGCGACAAGCACACGCCGATCCTGATCGAAGAGTTCCCCATCGCCAGCCAGCGCATCAATGAGCTGATGCCGCGCCTGAAGGCCGCCTGGGCCGAGCCGACCCTGGGCCACAAGCTGTTCCAGGTGGAGTTCCTGACCACCCTGGCGGGCGACGCCATGATCACCCTGTGCTACCACCGCCCGGTGGACGCCACCTGGCAGGCCGCCGCCGAAAAGCTGGCCGCCGAACTGGGCGTAAGCATCGTCGGCCGCTCCCGCGGCAAGCGTCTGGTGGTGGGCCGCGATTACGTGAGCGAAGAGCTGACCGTCGCCGGCCGCACCTTCCGCTACCGCCAGCCGGAAGGCGCCTTCACCCAGCCCAACGGCGAGGTCTGCCAGAAGATGCTCAACTGGGCGTACGAAGCCCTGGGCCAGCGCGACGACGACCTGCTGGAGCTCTACTGCGGCAACGGCAACTTCACCCTGCCGCTGGCTACCCGCGTACGCAAGGTGCTGGCCACCGAGATCAGCAAGACCTCGGTGAACGCCGCCCTGGCCAATCTCGCCGACAACGCCGTGGACAACGTCACCCTGGTGCGCCTCTCCGCCGAGGAGCTGACCCAGGCGCTGAATGAGGTGCGGCCGTTCCGCCGCCTCGCCGATGTCGACCTGAAGTCCTACGCCTTCGGCAGCGTGTTCGTCGACCCGCCGCGCGCCGGCATGGACCCGGACACCTGCGAGCTGACCCGGCGTTTCGACAACATCCTGTACATCTCCTGCAACCCGGAGACCCTGGCGCAGAACATCGCCCAGCTGCACGACACCCACCAGGTGAGCCGCTGCGCGCTGTTCGACCAGTTCCCCTACACCCACCACATGGAAGCCGGCGTGCTGCTGACCCGCCGCTGAGCCCAGTGCCGCGCTGTCGCCCAACCAAGGGATGGGCGGCGCGCCACTGCGCGGCGGCTACGCTTGCGGGACAATGACAAGAGGCACGTCCATGTCCCGCCTGCTCCTTCCCCTGCTCTGCCTGCTGCTGGCCGCCTGCGCCGGCACCGACCCCGCCAACATCAGCGTCTCCCCTGCCGCCAACGGCCGGCAAAGCACCTTCTTCATCCAGGCCGTGCGCGCACAGGGTCACCGCGAGGACCTGGAAGATCGCTTCGATCTCGCCGTGCGCCGCGCGCTGGAAGCCAAGGGTTATCGCTATCAGGAAAGCTCGGGAGAACTGCGGGTGATCTACGCCGTGGGGCTCGACAGCCAGACCGGTGTCATCCAGCGGCCCATTGCTACCTCGGCAGGCGTGGTGATGCAGACGCAGATCGCCGACTCCGAACAGGCGCGCCTGGCGCTGCAGATTCTCGACGAGGCGACAGCTACGCTGCTCTACCAGGCGCAGGTGGCGCGCCAGCTGCACGATCCGAAGATCACCCAGCAGGCCGTGGACGAAGGTATCGCCCGCCTGCTCAGGGACTTCCCGGCGCACGCCGGGCCATGAGGGATCAGCTGAAGTTCGACGGCGACTTGCGCACGAACTTGATGCTGTAGGTGAAGTCGGCCTTGCGCGTCACGCTGATGGCGCGGCGGGTGACGGTGTCGATGGTGACGTTCCAGACGCCGGTGCTGGGCACCTTGATCTTCGCCGGGAAACGGTCGAACGCGCCACCGTGGTACACGTGGCGCCCGCCGTTCTTGAAGCTGCGGAAGGCGGCGTCGGTCATCAGGCGGATGTTGCAGGTCATGGAACACTCGATGACGACCAGGTCGCCTTCGTTCAGGTGTTCACGCTTGTGTACGAACTTCATGCTGGCTCCGCCTTGCTGCTGGCGCAAACCCAATAAGATATCACGGCGCGGGGGCGAGCCGGCAGCGCCGCCGCTGGCAGGCGGCGCCACTCATCCGAAGCTCAGAGCCCCTCGAAGTCCGCCTTGCGCTCCTCCGGCTCCTCTTCCTCGCGCACCGCCACCTGGCGATTGCGCGACTGCCGCTCCAGCCAGTAGAGGGCGAAGATCGCCAGCGCCGAGATCACCCCGCGATAGACCACGCCGGCCAGCTGCGCGTCCCACTCCATGCCACCTTCGGTCCAGGCGATCAGCAGGCGCGACAGCGTCAGGGTCAGCTGCACCAGGATCACCAGGATCAGTGCCGGGCGCACCAGCAGGCGCCGGCGCAGGGCGAAGACCAGGAACAGCGCCAGGGCGAACTGATGGCCGCCGTAGAACACCCGCGCATCGCTCACCGACGACGGCTCCATCAGCAGCATGCCGCTGAGGTTGGCCATCTCGTAGGGGCGAATCCAGTAGAGCAGTCCCAGACCACCCCAGACCAGAGCCTGGACCAGCAGGACAAGACGGGCGAAGAGCATCCGATTTCTCCTTGGCCTTGCGGCCTTTGCCGAGCGTCCCCAGCTGCGACCGACGGTCGCGGACGCACCACTGATCAGCAACAGACCCCGCACGGCGCGGCAAGTTCTGGCCAGCGCGTCATACGAGGAAACAAACGCCGGGTGGGGTCACGGCAACCTCGCGAGTATGCTCGGTCGCGTTCCGATTCCGAGGCTACTCCCCATGCGCACCCTGCTTCTGCTCACCGCCCTTGTCGCCGGCGCCGCCCAGGCCGCCGAACCGCTGACCATCGACGTGCACCGCGATGCCAACTGCGGCTGCTGCAAGGACTGGATCAAGCACCTGGAAAACAACGGCTTCACCGTCAACGATCACGTCGAAGCCGACATGAGTGCAGTGAAGACCAAACTCGGCGTCCCGCACAGCATGGGCTCGTGCCACACCGGGGTGATCGACGGCAAGTTCGTCGAAGGCCATGTGCCGGCGGCCGACGTCCTCAAGCTGCGCGAACGTGCCGATCTGGTCGGCGCCGCCGTACCGGGCATGCCCATGGGCTCGCCCGGCATGGAGATGGGCGACCGGCACGACGCCTACCAGGTGGTCGGGCTGAACAAGGCCGGCCAGCGCGAAGTGCTGGCGGACTACCCCGCTCACTGAAGCTTTCCCTCACCCCTGAGCGCTGGTGGAGGCGGGATGGGGCTTCCGGCGCGCGGGGCACTCTCCAGGTTCCCGCGCGGCATTGCTCCGCGGGCAGGATGGGGTGAGGGACTCCACAACGAAAAGGGCGGCCAGTTGGCCGCCCTTTTCTTTATCGGTGCTCGGTATAGGTGCTCGGTCACTCAGCCTTGGCCGGCAGCAGGCCGTCGGCGCGGAACATCGCCTTGATCCCGCGCACGGCCTGACGCAGGCGGTCGCGGTTCTCGATCAGGGCAAAGCGCACGTGGTCGTCGCCGTAGTCGCCGAAGCCGATACCCGGCGACACCGAGACCTTGGCGTCCTTGAGCAGCTTCTTGGCGAACTCCAGCGAACCCAGGTGCGCGTAGGCCGGCGGAATCTTCGCCCAGATGTACATCGAGGCCTTGGGGTTCTCCACCATCCAGCCGGCTTCGTGCAGGCCCTTCACCAGCACGTCGCGGCGCTTCTGGTACTGCTCGGCAATGTCGCGCACGCACTGCTGGTCGCCTTCCAGCGCGGCGATGGCCGCCACCTGCAGCGGGGTGAAGGTGCCGTAGTCGTGGTAGCTCTTGATCCGCGCCAGGGCCGAGACCAGCTCCGGGTTGCCGACCATGAAGCCGATGCGCCAGCCGGCCATGTTGTAGCTCTTGGACAGGGTGAAGAACTCCACCGCGATGTCCTTGGCGCCGGGCACCTGCATGATCGACGGGGCTTTCCAGCCATCGAAGGTGATGTCCGCGTAGGCCAGGTCGTGCACCACCAGCACGTCGTAGCGCTTGGCGAGGTCGACCACGCGCTCGAAGAAGTCCAGCTCCACGCATTGCGCGGTGGGATTGGAGGGGAAGCCGAGGATCATCATCTTCGGCTTGGGAATCGACTCGCGGATCGCCCGCTCCAGCTCGTTGAAGAAGTCGATCCCCGGCACCAGCGGCACCGAGCGCACCTGGGCGCCGGCGATCACCGCGCCGTAGATGTGGATCGGGTAGCTGGGGTTGGGCACCAGGATGGTGTCGCCGTGGTCCAGGGTGGCGAGCATCAGGTGCGCCAGGCCTTCCTTGGAGCCGATGGTGACGATGGCCTCGGATTCCGGGTCGATCTGCACGTCGTAGCGGTCGCGGTACCAGTGCGAGATGGCCCGACGCAGGCGCGGGATGCCACGGGAAGTGGAGTAGCCGTGGGTGTCTTCGCGCTGGGCGACCTGGCAGAGTTTCTCGACGATATGCGGCGGCGTGGCCCCGTCCGGGTTGCCCATGGACAGGTCGATGATGTCCTCGCCACGGCGGCGGGCGGCCATCTTCAGCTCGGCGGTGATGTTGAAAACGTAGGGGGGCAGGCGATCGATGCGCGCAAAGCGACGAGCTGAACGGGGTTCAGTCATGGTGTCCTCGGATGAACGTAGGCGCCCGGAACCGTCCGAGCGACGCCGGCCACTGCGGTGGCCTGGAAAGCGCGGCACTGTGACCTGCGCTTTCTTGTCGGCGAACATATAGCTCGCTAGGCTGGCTGTCGAGTTTTTCTTTGCGCCGCTCAAGGGCGGCATCTGGAGGCCCATGTCCGCGCAACAGTACTGGCAGCTCGACGTCTTCGCCGACCAACCGCTCACCGGCAACGGCCTGGCGGTGTTCCCCGACGCCCGCGGCATCCCCGACCAGACCCTGCTGGCGCTGACCCAGGAACTGCGCCAGTTCGAGTCGATCTTCCTGTTCCCCTCGGCCGAGCTGGATACCTACTCGGCGCGCATCTTCACCGTCGACGAGGAGTTGCCCTTCGCCGGCCACCCGGTGCTCGGCGCCGCAGCGCTGCTGCACCACCTGCACCAGCGCGGCGAGGAGGAACACTGGACCCTGGAGCTGCCTGCCAAGGCCGTGAAAGTGACGACCCGCCGGCGCGGCGCCGGCTTCCACGCCGAGATGAACCAGGGCGCCGCCGACTTCGGCAGCGTGCTGGACGACGAAACCCGGCGCTGGTTCGCCGAAGCCTTCTCGCTGACCGTCGCGGACCTCGCCGACTACCCCGCCGCCGTGGTCAGCACCGGCCTGCCCTACCTGCTGCTGCCGGTGCGCAGCGAAGCCCTGGGCCGCGTGCGCCAGCGCACGGATCTGAGCGCTGAACTGGCAAAACTCAATGCCGCCTTCGTTTTCGTGCTGGATGTGGATAATCGCGAGGGCCGTACCTGGGACGGCGCCGGGATCATCGAGGACGTCGCCACCGGCAGCGCCGCCGGCCCCGTCGCCGCCTACCTGGTGGAGCTGGGCAAGGCGCGCCGCGGCGAACTGTTCCAACTGGCCCAGGGCCGCTTCGTCGGTCGCCCCAGCCGGCTCGACGTTCAAGTTGGCCAGGACGACGAGGTCCGCGTTGGCGGCGACGTGCAACTGCTGGCCCGCGCCGAACTGCTGCACCGTTTCGCCTGACGACCGGGCTGGCGGTCAGCCCCACCCGATACGACACTCAAACCACCTGATCGATGGAGATGCCGCCATGCTCTGGCGCAAAGGACGACGCAGCGACAACGTAGTGGATGCCCGCGATGACTCCAGCGGCGGCATGGGCGGTGGCGGCATGCGCATCGGCGGCCGCGGCCTGAGCCTGGGCGGCGTGGCCATCGTGGTGGTGATCGGCCTGCTCTCCGGGCAGGACCCGATGACCATCCTCGGCTCGCTGCTCGGCCAGATGGACGTTTCCCAGCAGCAGGCGCCGGCACGGCCGACACAAGGCAAGCCGGCGACCGGCGCCGATCCGCAGGTGGACTTCGTCCGCTCGATCCTCGGCGACACCGAGGACACCTGGGGGGAAATCTTCGCCCGCAGCAACCAGCAGTACGAGCAGCCCAAACTGATCCTGTTCAACGGCGGGGTGAACTCGGCGTGCGGCTTCGCTTCCTCGGCGGTCGGCCCGTTCTATTGCCCCGGCGACCACCGCGTGTACCTTGACCTGGGCTTCTTCCGCGAAATGGAACAGAAGTTCTCCGCCGCCGGCGATTTCGCCCAGGCCTACGTGATCGCCCACGAAGTCGGCCACCACGTGCAGAACCTGCTGGGCATCTCCGCCAAGATCAACGCCGCCCGCCAGCGCGGCGCACGCATGGAAGGCGCCAACGGCCTGTCGGTACGCCAGGAACTGCAGGCCGACTGCTTTGCCGGGGTCTGGGCCAACCATGCCCAGCAGCGCCTGAACTGGCTGGAGCCGGGCGACGTGGAAGAGGCGCTGAACGCCGCCAACGCCATCGGCGACGACCACCTGCAACGCCAGGCGCGCGGCACGGTGATGCCGGACTCCTTCACCCACGGCTCGTCCGCGCAGCGCGTGCGCTGGTTCAAGATCGGCTTCGAAAGCGGCGCGCCGGGCAAGTGCGATACGTTCAAGGCGCAGACGCTCTAGCTCCTGGCCGGCGCGGTTAGCGAGCAAGCTCGCACCTACAGTGGGTGGGAACGCCGCCCCTGCCGGCAGAACGCTTTTGCAGGAGCGGATCTTATCCGCGAAATCCTGGTCAGCGCGCCATGAGTGGCCCGGCAGAAAGCGGGCCTCTTCGCGGACAAGGTCCGCTCCTACGCAAACACATCGCATCGCACCACGCCAAAGCCCTTGCCCTTGCCGTTAAGGTCTTCCAGCGAAACATCCGCACGCGCCGGAATGCCCCTTTCAGGAGGCCGAAGGTGATCGGAGTTCCAGGGGTTGAGCGACATGGATGTCGCGAGAGCGTTGTCGGGCCAGGGATGGCCCGTCAACGCGGGCCCCTGGAACTCCGAGGAACCGAGGGTACTTTTCGCGAAGCGAAAAGCCGGATGGCAGGGGCGAGACCTTTGCCTCCTTTGGGTCGTTTGCCAAAGGAGGTCGCCCGAGGGGGCGAAAGAAGAAGCTCGCGCGCACTTCGAAGCGACGCTGAAACACCCAACTACAAGCAAAAGTATCGCGGACAGAGTCCGCTCCTGCAGGTCAACTCCGGCGTCAGCCTTACAGGTAGCGCTTGAGCAGATTCAAGAAGTCGACCGACTCCACCGGTTTCGCCAGGAAATCCAGTACGTTCAGCGCCGTTGTTGCGTAGATATCCCGTCGATCGCCCTGCCCGGACAGCACGATGATCGGCAGGAAGGTACCGACGTTGCCCAATTCGCGCAGCAGGTCGAGACCCGTCCCATCGCGCTCGACGCGCAATCCGCTCACCAGCAGGTCGATACCGGCCTCGTCGCGACGGATGCGCCGCAGGGCCTCTTGCGCGCTGCGCGCCGTCAGGCAGCGCAGGTTGGCTCCCTCGATCAGCCCACGCACCCGCACCAGCGTCGCGCGGTCGTCATCGGCCAGCAGCACCACGGGCTTGCGCTGCGCCCGCGCGCTGACTTCGCGCAGGGCTTCGAGCTCCTCGGCGTCGAGAAGGAGGCGGTGGTTCATGGGCGCAATACTACCGATAGAGGCCAGGTGCCATCAGTCTAGCTGGCTATCCACCCTTTCTGCTGCCGGTCCAAGGTTGGGCGATGGACGGCCAGGCGCCGGGCAAAAAAAGGGCCGCAACGGGTGCGGCCCTGGAAATACGCCGGCAGCGCCGGCGTCGTGGGATCTCAGCCGGCCTTGGCCAGACCGGCCTGGCCCAGGCGCTCGGTGATCTCGCCGAGAATGGCCGGGTCGTCGATGGTGGAGGGCGGCACGTAGCTCTCGCCATCGGCAATCTTGCGCAATACGGCGCGCAGGATCTTGCCGGAGCGGGTCTTGGGCAGGCGCTTGACCACCACCGCGCGCTGGAAGCAGGCCAGCGCACCGATGCGCTCGCGCACCAGCGCCACCAGTTCGCGCTGCAGGGTGGCCTCGCTCGCCTGGGCGCCGTCCTTGAGCACCACCAGGCCCAACGGCACGTGGCCCTTGAGGTCATCCTGCACGGCGATCACCGCGCATTCGGCCACGGCCTCATGCAATGCCAGCAGCTCCTCCATCTCGCCCGTGGAAAGGCGGTGGCCGGAGACGTTAATCACGTCGTCGGTGCGGCCCATGATGTAGACGAAGCCGTCCTCGTCCACGTAGCCGCCGTCACCGGTGTGATAGAAGCCGGGATAGGTCTTCAGGTAGGCCTGCAGGTAGCGTGGATGGTCGTTCCACAGCGTCTGCGCGCAGCCGGGCGGCAGCGGCAGTGCGATGACGATGGAGCCCTGTTCGTTGGGCCCCAGCAGACGCCCCTCGTCGTCCACCACCTGCACGTGGTAGCCGGGCACCGCGCGGTTGGTGGAGCCGGCGCGCAAGTCGTGGTCACCCAATGCGGTGCAGGGCGCGGTCACCGGCCAGCCGGTCTCGGTCTGCCACCAGTGGTCGTGCACCGGCTTGCCGGTGAGCTCTTCCAGCCAGTGCTGGGTGCTGCTGTCGAGCTTTTCGCCGGCCAGGAACAGGTGGCGCAGCGAGCCCAGGTCATAGCGCTTGAGCAGCTCGCCCTGCGGGTCTTCCTTGCGGATCGCGCGGATCGCCGTGGGCGCGCAGAACAGGCTGTTGACCTTGTGTTCCTCGATCACCCGCCAGTAGCTGCCGGCATCCGGCGTGCGCACCGGCTTGCCCTCATAGAACACCGTAGTGCAGCCGTTCATCAACGGGCCGTAGACGATCAGCGAGTGGCCGACCACCCAGCCGACATCGGACACGCCCCACCAGACATCCCCCGGCTGCAGGCCGAAGATGGTCGGCAGCGCGTAGCTCAGGGCCACCGCGTGGCCACCGTTGTCGCGGACGATGCCCTTGGGTTTCCCGGTGGTGCCGGAGGTATACATGATGTACAGCGGGTCGCCGCTGGCCACTTCCACCGGGTCGGCCGGTTGCGCGTGGGCCAGGGTTTCGCGCCAGTCCAGGTCGCGGCCGGGCTGCAACTCGGCCATCGCCTGCGGACGTTGCAGCACCAGCACGTGGGCCGGCTTGTGCGTCGCCAGCTCCAGTGCCTTGTCCACCAGCGGCTTGTATTCGATGACCCGTTCGAACTCCAGGCCGCAGGACGCGGTGAGTACCAGCCTGGGCCTGGCATCGTCGATGCGCAGCGCCAGCTCGTGGGGCGCGAAGCCGCCGAAGACCACCGAATGCACGGCTCCCAGGCGCGCGCAGGCGAGCATGGCCATGGCCGCCTGGGGCACCATCGGCATGTAGATGATCACCCCGTCGCCCTTCTCCACCCCCAGCGCGCGCAAGGCGCCGGCCAGGCGCGCGACTTCATCGCGCAGCTCGGAAAAGCTGAAGCACTGCTGGGTGCTGGTCACGGGGGAGTCGTAGATCAGCGCGGTCTGGTCGCCGCGACCCAGTTCGATCTGGCGGTCGAGGGCGAGGTAGCTGGTGTTCAGGCGGCCATCGGCGAACCAGCGGTGGCTGCCGTCGGGCAAGGCTTGCAGGGTCTGCTGCGGGGCTCGGTACCAGGCCACGCGCCGGGCCTGCTCGGCCCAGAAGGCGGAAGGCTCCGCGATGGAGCGCTCATGGGACTGCCGGTAACTCATCGTCGCTGCCTCTTATTGTTGTTATCGAGGTCGAACAACGAGTATGGACGGGGATCGGCGCCTCACCATCAACCTTTGGTCGTAGGCCGGCGACGGGGCGGCGAATCCTTTTCAAGAGTTTTCGGCGAAACGCCAGCATGACTCGCAAGCAGGCTCGAAAGCCCCATGCTCAGGGCATTCCGTGGCATTCGCAGGAGCACACGGCCACCTATCGGCGACCCTGGGTCGCACCCTTTACTGCCACGTTACAGGACTACACTGAGGGTCCCTTTTCAATGACCGCGCAGGGGTGAGCACCATGAACATCCTCGTCCGTCCTTCCGCCATCCGCAAAGACCAGCCGTGGGAAGTCTGCCTCGACCAGCAGGCCGTGCGCTTTCGCAGCGAGCTCGAAGCGCGCAGCTTCGTCGCCACCCTGGAGGCGCGGCTGAAAGCCCCGCACAAGCTGCCGGAGCTGGAGCAACGCGCCGCCGGCTGATCAGGCCGCGCGTTCGCTGATCTGCCCGCTCAGCCAGCCCAGCGTCGCGGCCACCAGGCCGCAGACGGTGATCACCACGGCCATCGGCAAGGCCGTGCCATCGTGCAGCGCGCCGACCAGCGCGGAAGCGCCGGCGGCAACGGTGAACTGCAGGCTGCCCATCAGCGCCGAGGCGCTGCCCGCGTGGCGACCCTGGCTGGCCATGGCGCAGGCCGAGGAGTTGGGCATCAGGAAGCCCAGGCTGGCGATGGCGCCGAACAGCGGCACCAGCAGCGGCCACAGGTGCGTGGGCTTGGCCAGGGTGATCGCCAGCAACGCCACGCCGCAGCCGAAATACATCCACACCGCCCGGCGCAGCCAGAATCCCGGCCCGCGATAGCGCAGCAGCCGCGCGTTGACCTGGGCCATCAGGATGAACCCCGCAGCGTTGCTGCCGAAGATCCAGCCGTAGTGCTCTGGCGGCACGCCGTAGAGCTGGATGAACACGAAGGGCGAGCCGGCGATGTAGGAGAACATCCCGGCGATGGCCACCCCACCGGTCAGCGCATAGGTAATGAAGGCACGGTCACGGAACAGCGCGCGGTACTGCTTCAGCGCGCCGCGCAGCGGCGCACGCGGGCCGGCCGGAATGGTCTCCGGCAGCCACAGGGCGATGGCGCCGCCGGCCAGGGCGCTGAACAGGGTCAGGGTGTAGAAGATCGACTGCCAGCCGGACAGGCTCAGCAGCAGCCCACCGCCCAGCGGCGCGAGGATCGGCGCCAGCCCCATCACCAGCATCAATTGCGAGAAGGCCTTGGCCGCCGCGATCGGATCGCAGAGGTCGCGCACCACTGCCCGCGAGATCACCATGCCCGCGCAACCGCCCAGCGCCTGGACGAAACGCGCGACGATCAGCCATTCCAGGTTCGGCGCCAGGGCGCAGGCCACCGAAGCCAGGGTGAAGATGCTCACCCCCAGCAGCAACGGCACGCGGCGGCCGATGCGATCGGCCAGGGGGCCGTAGAGCAGTTGGCCGATGGCCAGGCCGGCGAAGTAGGCCGACAGGCTCAGTTGCACATGCTCGACGTCGGTGCCGAAGGCCAGCGCCAGCGCCGGGAAGCTGGGCAGGTAGAAATCGATGGCCATCGGCCCGAAGGCGCTCAGGGCGCCGAGGATCAGCAGGATGCGCAGATTCATGGATCACCTGGACGCGCGCGTCCGCCAGGAGGCGGCGAAGACCGCGGGCAGACACGCGTGGATAACGGGTTGGCGCGCAAGGAAGGCGCGGCGAAGCTTCGCATTGTGGCGAGCGCCGGGAAATTAGCAAGCTCGCTAAGCAACTGCCGGGAAACACCGAGGTACGGGCCCGCCCAGGCAGGGCGGGCCTGCGGCACGATCAGACTTCGTGCGCCCCCTCTGCGGCGGGCTTGTGCTTGGCCTTGCGGCCGCTGAGCTTGTCGGCAGCCGATTCGACCAGCATGTAGAACATCGGGATGAGGAAGGTCGCCAGCAGGGTCGCGGCGAGCATGCCGCCGATCACCCCGGTACCGATCGAGTGTCGGCTCGCGGAGCCGGCGCCGGTACTGATGGCCAGCGGTACGCAGCCGAGGATGAAGGCCAGCGAAGTCATCACGATGGGACGGAAACGCAGCTTGGCCGCCTCCAGCGCCGCTTCCACCGGGCCCATGCCCTGCTCTTCGCGACAGAGCACGGCGAACTCGATGATCAGGATGGCGTTCTTCGCCGCCAGGCCGATCAGGGTCACCAGGCCGACCTGGAAGTACACGTCGTTGTCCAGACCGCGCAGCCAGATCGCCAGGATCGCGCCGAACACCGCGAAGGGCACCGCGGTGACCACGGCCAGCGGCAGGGTCCAGCGTTCGTACTGGGCGGCGAGGATGAGGAACACCAGGATCAGGCCGAAGATGAACGCCGTACTGCCAGAGCCCTGGGTCGCCAGTTCCTGGTAGGCCGAGCCGATCCACGCCAGCGTGTACTCCTCACCCAGCACCTGGTTGGCCACTTCCTGCATCGCCGCCAGCGCCTGGCCGGAGCTGTAGCCCGGCGCCGGGCCGCCGAGCAGCTTGGCCGCCGGGAACACGTTGAAGCGGGCGTAGGAGTCCGGGCCGAGGATGCGCTTGACCGAGACCAGGGTGGACAGCGGTACCAGATCGCCAGTGGAGGAACGCACGAAGACCTGGCTGAGATCGTCGGGCTTGCGGCGGAACTCCGGCTCCGACTCCAGGGTGACCTGCCAGGTGCGCCCGTACAGGCTGAAGTCGTTGACGTAGTAGCTGCCGAAGGTGGACTGCATGGCGGTGAACACGTCGTTGATCGCCACGCCCAGCGAACGCGCCTTGGTGCGATCGAGGTCGACATAGTACTGCGGCACGTTGGCGTTGAAGGTGGTGTTCACCCCGGCCAGTTCCGGACGCTTGTGTGCCTCGGCGAGGAACTTGGTGGTGATCTCCTCCAGTTGCTCGGAGGTGCCGCCGCTACGGTCCTGGATATACGCCTCGAAGCCGCCGGTGGTACTCATGCCGGTGATCGGCGGCGGGTTGAAGGACATCACCACGCCGTCTTCCTGACCGGCGCCCATCTTCATGAATTCGCCGGTCAGGTTGCGCGCGTCCAGCTCCGGCGTGGTGCGCTCCTTCCAGTCCTTGAGCGGCACGAACGATACCCCGGCATTGCTGCGCGTACCGAAGGTGAGGATGTCGAAGCCGGCGAAGGTCACTACGTCCTGCACCGCCGGATGCTTCATCAGCTCGCGGGTTACGTCGCCGGTGAGCTTCTCGGTGCGGGTCAGCGACGCCGCTGGCGGCAGGAAGTAGGCGTTGAGCACGTAGCCCTGGTCCTCGTCGGGCACCAGCGAGCCCGGCACGCGGCCGAACAGAATCACCAGCAGGGCGATCATCCCGCCGAACAGCAGCAGGCCGATGACCGCGCGCTTGAGGAAGAACTGCACGCCGGCGCCATAGCCGTTGGTGGCGCGCTCGAACATGCGGTTGAACCAGCGGAACGGCGCGGCCGGTTCCTTGTGCTCGGGCTTCAAGATCAGCGCGCAGAGCGCCGGCGACAGGGTCAGCGCGACGATGCCGGAGATCACCACGGACACCGCGATGGTGATCGCGAACTGCTTGTACATCTGCCCGGCGAGACCGCCGAGGAAGCCCACCGGAATGAACACCGCACAGAGCACCAGCACGATGGCGACGATCGGCCCGGTCACCTCCTCCATGGCCTTGATCGCCGCTTCCTTGGGCCCGATCTTCTCGGTGCGCATGACCCGCTCGACGTTCTCCAGCACCACGATGGCGTCGTCCACCACGATGCCGATCGCCAGCACCATGCCGAACAGCGACAGCAGGTTGATGGAGAAGCCCATCAGGTACATGCCGGCGAAGGTGCCGATCAGCGACACCGGGATCGCCAGCACCGGGATCAGCGTGGCACGGAAGCTCTGCAGGAACACATACACCACGATCATCACCAGGATCAGCGCCTCGATGAAGGTGTGGATCACCTCCTCAATGGAAACCTTCACGAAGGTGGTGGTGTCGTACGGGATCTTGTAGGCGATGCCCTCAGGGAAGCGCTTGGACAGGCGCTCCATGGTGTTGCGCACCGCGTCGGCGGTGTCCAGGGCGTTGGCGCCGGGCTGCAGGTAGATACCGAAGGCGGCGTTCTGCTGACCATTGAGCGAGGTCACCAGGGAGTAGTCCTGGGCCCCCAGCTCGACCCGCGCCACGTCCTTGAGCAGCAGGCTGGCGCCGGTGGTCTCGCTGCGCAGGATCACGCTCTCGAATTCCTTCGGATCGGTGAAGCGCCCCTGGGCGGTGGCCATGTAGGTGAAGTCCTGCGGCTCCTTCATCGGCTGCTGGCCGAAGCTGCCGGCGGCGAACTGCGAGTTCTGCTCGCGTATCGCATTGACCACATCGGTGGGCGTCAGGTTGTACTGCGCCAGCTTGTCCGGCCGCAGCCAGATGCGCATCGAGTAGTCCTTGGAGCCGAACTGGCTGACGTCGCCCACTCCGGGCAGCCGCTTGAGTTCGTCGATGACGTTGATCAGCGCGTAGTTGCTGATGAAGATCGGGTCGCGGGAATTGTCCGGCGAGAACAGTGTGACCACCTGGAGGATGTCGGAGGATTTCTTCTCGACCTTCACGCCCTGCCGGCGCACTTCCTCGGGCAGCTTGGCGAGCGCGGCCTGGACCTTGTTGTTGACGTCGATGGTGGCCTGGTCGGGGTCGGTGCCGACCTCGAAGTACACGGTCAGGCTCATGGCGCCGCTGCTGTCGGAGTTGGACAGCTGGTAGATCATGCCTTCGACGCCGTTGATCTCCTGCTCCAGCGGCGCGGCCACGGTTTCGGCGATGACCTGGGAACTGGCGCCGGGATAGGCGGCGGTCACCGAGACCTGCGGCGGGACGATCTCGGGGTACTGGGCGATGGGCAGCGCGCGCATGGCGACCAGCCCGGCGAGCAGGATCACGATGGAAATCACCATCGCGAACACGGGACGTTCGATGAAGAAGCGCGAGATCACGATGGGCGCTCCTCAGGACTGGGTCTGGGCAGGTTGGCCCGCGGGGGCCTGCGGCGCGGCCTCGGCGGCCTTCACCGGCTGGTCCGGACGGACCTTGAGCACACCGTCGACTATCACCTTGTCGCCGTCGTCGACGCCGGAATCGATGATCCAGCGGCCATCGACGGTCTGCCCGGTGGTGACCTGGCGCACCCGCGCGAAGCCGTCCTTGTCCACCACGTAGACGAAGGTGCCGCGCGGCCCCTGGGCGAGCGCGCGCTCGGGGACGGTGACCGCGGCCTTGCGGGTGATACCCTTGATCAGCACGCGGACGAACTGGCCGGGGATCAGCTGGTTCTGCGGGTTGGGCACCACCGCACGGGCATTCACGGTACCGGTGCCGGTGTTGACGAAGCTGTCGGTGAAGTCGACCACGCCATCGATGGCGTATTTGCTGCCGTCACCGAAGCGCAGTTCGGCGGCCAGCTTGCCGTTCTCGGGCAGGACCAGCTTGCCGCTCTGCACGCCGTCGCGCAGGCGTGCGGCCTCGGTGTCCGGGTAGGCGAAGTTGACGTAGACCGGGTCCAGTTGAGTGAGCTTGGTCAACAGGCTGGAATTCGGGTCGGAGGCCGCCACCAGGCTGCCTTCGGAGCGGACTTCCTTGCTCGCCATGCCGGAAATCGGCGCGGTCACCGTGGTGTAGTTGAGGTCGATCTGCTTGGCCTGCACGTTGGCACGCGCAGCTTCCACGTCGGCCTTGGCCTGTTCGAAGTTGGAGATGTAGCGGTCCAGCTCGCTTTCGCTGGCGTAGCCCTTCTTCTGCAGCTCGCGGATCCGCCGCAGGTCGCGGTCGGTCTGGCGATAGCGCGCCTGGGCCTGGGCCAGGGAGCCCTGGGCCTGACCCAGGGCGGCCTGGTAGGGGCGCGGGTCGATGCGGAACAGCACCTGGCCTTGCTTCACCGGCCGGCCTTCCTCATAGGTGCGTCGCTGCAGGATGCCGCTGACCTGGGCGCGGACTTCCACCTCGCGGTAGCCGGCGGTGCGCGCGGAATACTCGAGGGTCATCGGCACCGGCGCACTCTTCGCCACTTCGATGGTCACAGCCGGAGGCGGTGGCGCTGCCGCAGCAGGCTTGTCCTCTGCGCGGACAGCGGCAGCGAACAGGACGGGCAACCCAACGACAACAAGCACGACGGGCAAACGACGGGCAAACGGCATGTAACCTCTCCATGGAAATGTCTGACGAACGCGGGGAACGACGACTGCGCGACGTTTACCTACGCCAGTGTTCGTAAAGCACTGTTAGCGCAGTAAAATCAGTAAACTGCCCGTCACTCAGTGATCCTAGCCTGTATAGCAGCAAGCGCCATGCGAAGAACTAAAGAAGATTCGGAACGCACAAGACAGACGATTCTCGACTCGGCCGAGAGCCTTTTCTTCAGCAAAGGCGTATCCCACACGAGCCTGGAAGAAATCGCCCGCGCCGCCGGTGTGACCCGCGGTGCGGTGTATTGGCACTTCCAGAACAAGGCGCATCTGTTCAACGACATGCTCAACCAGGTCCGCCTGCCGCCGGAGCAACTGGCGCAACGGCTGTCCGGCTGCGACGGCCACGATCCCATCGAATCGTTGTTCCAGCTCAGCGTGGAAGTGATCGAGAACCTCGCCCGCGATGAGCAGCGCCGGCGCATCCTGACCATTCTGCTGCAGCGCTGCGAATTCACCGATGAATTGCGCGACGCCGAGGAGCGCCACAATCATTTCGTGCGTCAGTTCATCGAACTCTGCGATGGCCTGTTCAACCGCGAGGAATGTCGTGTACGGCTGATGCCCGGGGTAACGCCCAAAGTCGCCTCGCGCGCCGTCCACGCGATGATCTTCGGCCTGCTCAGCGACTGGCTGCGCGACCCCGAGCTGTTCGATCCGGTGCAGGAGACCCGCCAGCTGTTCGATGCGGTGTTCCGTGGCCTGGTGCGCGACTGGCACGCCCCGCAGGCCTGAGGGCCGGCAGGACGCCGGCCCGGAGGGATGAAGGTTTACGCTGCCTCGGCTTCGTAGCCTTCCTCGCGGATCGCCGCCAGGATCGCCACGTCCTGCAGCCGGCTGGCCACACGGACCTCACCGGCGCCCAGGTCGACCTGCACCTCGGCCGCCGCGTCCAGCGCCTGCACCGCCTGGGTGATGGCCCGCACACAATGACCGCAGCTCATGCCTTTGACATTGAAGGTATGCATGGAATCTCTCCTCTGATGGATGAAACGTTGGCGACAGTGTCGACCTTGCCATCGTGGCAAGGTCAAGGGTCTCTCGCACAAGGCGCTGCAGACTTGTCCTACGTCAGCCACTCAGCCAAGCTGCGGAAATTGCCGATGCTTCGGAGAATACCCATGCACCGCTTCCTTCTACTGGCCGCCCTGTCTCTCGCCAGCCTGTCCCCCGCCAGCTGGGCCGACGGCATGCCCGAGGCTCCCTCGGCGCCGCCCGCACCGTCCACGCCGCCGCCCAGCACGCCCGGCTCCTGGCCGATGCCCGATGCCCAGCCGGTGTCCTACGCCGTGCTGATCGTCAGCCGCGAGCGGGTCGACACCGGCACTGCCTGCGACATCGACCTCTTCGTGCAGGACCAGAAGGTCTCGCGCCTGCAACCCGAGGGCGAGGTCGCCCTCAACCTGCCGCCGGGCGAGGTCTCGCTGCGCCTGCAGACCGCCAACTCCGGCCTGTGCCGCAGCGGGATCGAACCGCTGCGTGCGCAGTCGGTCCAGTTGCACGCTGGCGAAGTGCGCAAGTTCCGCATCGCCAACAGCGAGAGCGGCCTGTACCTGATGCCGGTGGCCAGCGGCAGTTGACCTGCGGCAAGAGGACAACACACGAGGGTTGACCTTGCCCTCGTGTCAAGGTTGATGCTAGCGGGGAACTTCAGGGAGAAAGCCCCATGAGCAGCGCCAACCCCATCGAACTCGACCTGCCCGTCTCCGGGATGACCTGCGCCAGCTGCGCCGGCCGGGTCGAGCGCGCCCTGCGCAAGGTCCCCGGCGTGCAGGACGCCAGCGTCAACCTCGCCAGCGAACAGGCCCGCGTGCAGCTTGCCGCGCCTTCCGGCGGCGAGACCCTGCCGGCATTGGTCGCCGCCGTCGAACAGGCGGGCTATCAGGTGCCAGCCCACAGCCTGGAACTGAGCATCGAAGGCATGACCTGCGCCAGCTGCGTGGGCCGGGTCGAACGTGCGCTGAACAAGATTCCCGGCGTGCGCTCGGCCAGCGTCAACCTCGCCAGCGAACGGGCCCACGTCGAACTGCTCGGCGCGGTGGACGCCGCTACGCTGATCGCCGCCGTCGACAAGGCCGGCTATAAAGCCAAGCCCATCGAGTCCGACCAGCCCGCCGTGGACCCGGCCGTGGCCCGCCTGGCACGCGAGCGCTGGTGGCTGGCCGCCGCCATCCTGCTGTCCCTGCCGCTGGTGCTGCCGATGGTGGGCGACTGGTTCGGCCAGCACTGGATGCTGCCGGCCTGGGCGCAGTTCCTCCTCGCCACACCCGTGCAATTCCTTATCGGCGCGCGTTTCTATGTCTCCGCCTACAAGGCCGTGCGCGCCCGCAGCGGCAACATGGACCTGCTGGTCGCCCTCGGCACCAGCGCCGGCTACGGCCTGAGCCTGTACCTCTGGTACGCCGCCGCGCCCGGACAGATGCCGCACCTGTACTTCGAAGCCAGCGCCGTGGTCATCACCCTGATCCTGCTCGGCAAATACCTGGAAAGCCGTGCCAAGCGCCAGACTGCGGCGGCCATCCGCGCCCTCGAAGCCCTGCGCCCAGAGCGCGCCACCCGAGTGCGTGACGGCATTGAGGAAGACGTTGCCATCGCCGAACTGCGCCTGGGAGACGAAGTGCTGGTACGCCCTGGCGAACGCTTCCCGGTGGACGGCGAAGTGCTCGCCGGCATCAGCCAGGCCGATGAAGCCCTGATCACCGGCGAAAGCCTGCCGGTGCCCAAGGATGTCGGCGACCCGGTCACCGGCGGCGCCATCAACGGCCAAGGCGTGCTACGCGTGAAGACCACCGCGCTGGGTGGCGAGACCGTGCTGGCCCGCATCATCCGCCTGGTGGAAGACGCCCAGGCGGCGAAAGCGCCGATCCAGAAGCTGGTGGACAAGGTCAGCAACGTGTTCGTCCCGGTGGTGATCGGCATCGCCCTGCTGACCCTGGTTGGCTGGCTGCTCGCCGGTGCCGGCTGGGAGCAGGCACTGATCAACGCCGTGGCCGTGCTGGTCATCGCCTGCCCCTGTGCGCTGGGCCTCGCCACCCCGACGGCGATCATGGCCGGTACCGGTGTGGCGGCGAAACACGGCATCCTGATCAAGGATGCCGAAGCCCTGGAGGTCGCCCACGACGTCACCGCCGTGGCCTTCGACAAGACTGGCACCCTCACCTGGGGCCAGCCGCGCATCACCAATCTCGCGGCGGATGGCGACGAGAACCTGGCCCTCGCCCTGGCCGGCGCCCTGCAACGCGGCAGCGAACACCCGCTGGCCCGCGCCGTGCTCGACGCCTGCGCCGAGCGCAGCCTCAACCCGGCCGCCGCCGAAGCCACCCAGGCCCTGACCGGCCGCGGCATCCAGGGCCGCATCGACGGACGCCTGCTGGCCCTGGGCAACCGCCGCCTGCTCGACGAAGCCCAGCTGCAGCCGGGCACGCTGGCCGAATCGGCAAGGAAATGGGAAGCCGAAGGGCGCACCCTGTCCTGGCTTATAGAGCGTGAACCACAAGCCCGCGTGATCGCCCTGTTCGCCTTCGGCGACAGCCTCAAGGAAGGCGCGAAAACCGCCATCGACGCCCTGCGCGAACGCGGCATCGCCAGCCACCTGATCACCGGCGACAACCGCGGCAGCGCCAAGGTGGTCGCCGACGCCCTTGGGCTGGACGACGTGCACGCCGAAGTGCTGCCCGGCGACAAGGCCGCCGTGGTCGGCGCGCTGCGCCAGGAAGGCAAGGTGGTGGCGATGGTCGGCGACGGCATCAACGACGCTCCGGCCCTGGCCGCGGCGGATGTGGGCATCGCCATGGGCGGCGGTACCGACGTCGCCATGCACGCCGCCGGCATCACCCTGATGCGCGGCGACCCGCGACTGGTCCCGGCGGCGCTGGACATCTCCCGGCGCACCTACGCGAAGATCCGCCAGAACCTGTTCTGGGCCTTCATCTACAACCTGGTGGGCATCCCGCTGGCCGCCTTCGGCCTGCTCAACCCCATGGTCGCCGGCGCGGCGATGGCCGCCTCCAGCGTCAGCGTGGTGAGCAACGCCCTGTTGCTCAAGCGCTGGAAACCCCGCGATCATCAGTAAGACAGGCGCCTCCGTCGAAAGCCGGAGGCGTTCGTTCAGGAGCAATCGACATGAACATCGGCGAAGCGGCAAAGAAGAGCGGCCTGACCGCGAAGATGATCCGCTACTACGAATCCATCGGCCTGCTCGCCCCCGCCGGCCGCAGCGCCAGCGGCTACCGCCACTACAGCGAACAGGACCTGCACACCCTGGCCTTCATCCGCCGCTCGCGGGACTTCGGCTTCTCCCTGGAGGAAGTCGGCCAGTTGCTCGCCCTCTGGCAGGACCGCGCCCGCGCCAGCGCCGACGTGAAAGCGCTGGCCCCCCGCCACATCGACGAGCTGAACCGCAAGATCGCCGAGCTCAGCAGCCTGCGCGACACCCTGCAGGAGCTGAGCGACCACTGCCAGGGCGACCACCGGCCGGACTGCCCGATCCTCAAGGACCTGGAATCGGGGAAGTGCTGCCACTGACCCGTTTTTTGTAGGAGCGAGCTTGCTCGCGAACGAATCTCCCCGCGACCACGGCGCTCGCCAGCCTGGCTGAGGATTATTCAGACAGCGTCTGGTGTTCCGTCCGATATCTGGCTGGCCGCCTCGATTGGTAGCATAATCTGATACCAATCACCGGAGCACAGGATGAATGCCCGGCATCGCCGGACGCTGGAGCTGATCTTCTCCCTCCCCGTCCCGACTTCACTGGAATGGCTGCGTATCGAGTCGCTGTTGGTCGCCCTCGGCGCTCAGTTGATCGAAGGCAACGGTTCGCGAGTGCGTTTCGAACTGAATGGCACCATCGCCACCTTCCATCGCCCGCATCCAGCCAAGGAAGCCAAGCCCTACCAGGTGCGCGATGCGCGCAGCATGCTCGAACAGGCAGGAATCCAGCCATGACGCCCATGAAGTACCAAGGTTATGCCGCCCGCATCGAATACAGCGACGACGACGGGCTGTTCATCGGCCATGTCGCCGGCATCCGCGACGTGATCGGATTCCACGGTGAATCGGTCAGCGAGTTGCGCAGGGCGTTCGAAGAAGCAGTGGATGACTACCTGGCGACCTGCGTGAAACTCGGCCGCGAACCGCAGCGACCGTTCTCCGGCAAGCTCAGCCTGCGCCTCGATCCGCACCTGCATGCGCAGGTGGCGATCAAGGCCGAGCTGAGCAACCAGAGCATCAACCAGTGGGTCGTCGACCGCCTCGGCGAAGCGGTCTGATGCATTTGCAGGAGCGAGCTTGCTCGCGAACCAACTTCCCGGCAGCGCCGTTGCTGAACAATCTCGCTCCGACAGGTAAATCCTCAGCCTTGCGCGCTGGCCACGGCGCGACGACGCCAGAGCGAAGCTGGCAGCACCGTTACGGCAAGGCCAACGAAGACCAGTACGCAGGCCATCCAGTCCTGGGTGGTGAGGTCTTCGCCGAGGAACAGCCAGCCCGACAGCAGGCCGGACACCGGCACGGCCAGGGCAAACGGCGTGACTTGGCTGGCCGGGTAGCGGCGTAGCAGGAAGCTCCACAGACCGAAGCCGACGGTGGTGGCAAGGAAGGCGATGTAGAGCAGCGCGCCCGCGCCGGTCCAGTTGATATTGAGCACGGCGTGCTCGATGGCTTGCGGGCCTTCGAAGATCCACGACAGGATCAGCAGCGGCAGCGGCGGTATCAGGCTGACCCAGCTGATCAGGCGCAGCATGTCGGTCGCCCCGGAGCGCTTGGTGGCGATGTTGGAGAAGGCCCAGGCCAACGCGGCGGCGATCACCAGCAGGAAGGCCACCAGGCTGTCGCCCAGGGGGCGTTCCAGGCCGATCAGCAGCAGCCCACCAGCGGCCAGCGCCAGGCCGATCAGTGCGCGCGGGCTGGGGCGCTCGCCGAGGAACGCCGCGGCGATCAGCACGGTGAAGAACACCTGGCTCTGCAGGACCAGCGACGACAGCCCGGCGGGCATGCCGATGTGCATGCCGACGAACAGCAGGCCGAACTTGACCACGCCCAACAGCACGCCGATCTGCACGATGCGCCAGAACGGCGCCGGCAGCGGACCGCGCAGGAAGATCAACGGCAGCGCCGCCAGGGCGAAGCGCAGCGCGCAGAACAGCAGCGGCGGGAAGTCGTGCAGGCCTACCTTGATCACGACGAAGTTGACACCCCAGATCAGGGTGACCAGCAAGGCGAGGAGAACATGGCGGAGGGGCATGGCAGAGCGCTCGGGGTGGGATCAGGCAAAACTAACAGGCCACGTCTGAAATGTATGGATACAGTTGTGGGCTTACAGTTTTTTCGCAGGATCGAACGGCAATCCAGCCCAAGACAAAGAAGGAACCGTTCGTAGGATGGCCTGGAGCGCAGCGATACCCATCAATCCCGGCGAACGACAGCATGGGTATCGCTGCGCTCCACCCATCCTACGCAGTGCGAGACGGTTACATCGGCGAAATGGTTTTCACAGAGATTCGATGCGCAGCTTCGGCCAGCGCGCCTGCCAGTTCTTGGCGGCGATACGCTCACGGTAGATGTGCGGCTTGGCGCGGAAGTGTTCGGTCGGGCGGACGCGCTGCTCCAAGATGTCCGAGATGCCCAGCGGGGCCAGCAACTCCAGCGAGTCACCCCGCAGACGCAGCGCCACTGCGGTGCAGACCTCCGGCCAGTGGCACATTGCATCCGCGCATTCCCGGTAGGGCGAATCACCGTTACGCACGTGCATTCGCGCCTGGTTGCGCACCGACCAGGGCGCGTCGGGGCAAACTTCCAGCAGCTTTCGCTCCCAGGCGTAATCCGCCTCGGGCTCCAGGCATTCGGCCTCGAAGTAGAGCACGTCGATATCGCTGAGCGGCGTGGGTTCGTCGTGGCCATGCAAGGCATCCCACACCGCATTGCGCACGAACCCGGCGGCGACCCAGGCGCCTGACGGGCCGTGATCACGTACGACACGCAACAGATGCAGGCGTTCGGCTTGCCCGGCGATCAGAGCGAGCAGCTCTGATTCGCCGGGCAATCGGCTCAGGCCTGTTCCCACGGCGGGGGCGGTGGCTCGTCGCGCGGCTGGGGAGCGTCCTGGGCGGCACGGCCGGCCTCGCGGCGCTCCTGTTCGCGCATGGCCTCGGCGATTTCACGCAGCACCGAGTCGACATCGGCCTCGTCTTCCGGATCATCGAAATGCCCGGTCAGCGGAGTGTCCGGCTGCAGCTTGCCGTCCTCGTAGAGGGCCCACATTTCCTTGGCATAGTGCGTGTACTTGAGCTCCGGGGCGAAGCGGCCGAAGTAGGCGGCCATGTTGCCCACGTCGCGCTCCAGCATGCGGAAGGCGTGGTTGTTGCCGGCGGCGTCCACCGCCTGCGGCAGGTCGATGATTACCGGGCCGTCAGGGCCGACCAGCACGTTGAATTCCGACAGGTCGCCGTGCACGAGGCCCGCGCAGAGCATCATGACGATCTGGCGGATGAGGAATTCGTGGAAGTCGCGGGCGATGTCCGCTTCCATCTCCACATCATTCAGGCGCGGCGCGGCGTCGCCGTCTTCATCGGCGACCATTTCCATCAACAGCACGCCGTCGAGGAAATCGTAGGGCTTGGGCACCCGCACGCCGGCATTGGCCAGGCGGAACAGTGCGGCGACCTCGGCGTTCTGCCAGGCGTCCTCCTGCTCCTTGCGACCGTACTTGGTGCCCTTGGCCATGGCGCGGGCCTGGCGGCTGTTGCGTACCTTGCGGCCTTCCTGGTATTCGGCGGCCCGGCGGAAGCTGCGCTTGTTGGCTTCCTTGTAGACCTTGGCGCAGCGCAGCTCGGTGCCGCAGCGCACCACGTAGACCGCTGCTTCCTTGCCGCTCATCAGCGGGCGCAATACTTCATCGATCAGGCCGTCTTCGATCAACGGCTCTAGGCGTTTCGGGGTCTTCATCAGGTTTCCTGGCGTACCTCTCTGGGGCGCTGCGCTCCTTATACGGCAAAGCTGCCCAAGCGCCCAGTGCGATCAGGGTTCGGGGGGCGTCAACTCGATACTTTCGGTGACGGCGTCTTCCAGCCGCTGCAGTTCCAGGCCCAGCGCCTCGTCGCTGTCGGCGTAGCGCTGGGCGATGCTGGCAAAGCCTTCGGCCGCCTCGCCGAAGGCTTCCACCAGGCGCGGGTCGAACTGGCTGCCGGCGCCGGCCTTGATCTGCGCCGCCGCTTCCTCAGGCGTCTGCGAGGCGCGATAGGCATGGCGGCAGGTCAGTTCGTCGTAGCAATCGATCAGCGCCAGCATCCGCGCGCCCAGCGGGATGCGGTCGCCGGCCAGGCCTTCGGGGAAGCCGCTGCCATCCCAGTGTTCATGGTGGCTGTAGGCGATTTCCTTGGCGTAGCGCAGGAATTCCGCCGGCGAGCCCAGCTTGCGCTCGGCCGCGGCCAGGGCATCGCGGCCGACCGTGGTGTGGTTTTCCAGGATCAGCCGGTCGGCTTCTTCCAGTTGGCCGGGGCTGTGCAGGATGCGGTCGGGCACGGCGACCTTGCCGATGTCGTGCAGCTGCGCCGAGCGCACCAGCAGCTCGATGTTCTCCACCGACAGCTCGGCGGCGAACTCGCTCTGCAGCGCCAGGGTGGTACCGAGCAGGCGCATGTAGTGCTCGATGCGCACCAGGTGGTTGCTGTGCGGGTTGTCGCGCAGGTCGCAGAGGGTCGCCATGGCTTCCAGGGTGGCATCCTGGATCGCCTGCAGCTCGCGGGAGCGGCGGCGCACCTCCAGCTCCAGGTACTCGCTCTTGTCGCGCAGGAAGTCGGCGTTGGCCTTGAGGTTCAGGTGGGCGCGGATGCGCGCCAGGGTCACCGGCGGGCTGATCGGCTTGGTCAGGTAGTCCACCGCGCCCAGGTCCAGGCCCTTCTGCTCGTCGCTGGCGTTGACCATGCCGGTGAGGAAGATCACCGGAATGTCGCGGGTCAGCGGGTCAGCCTTGAGCTGGCGGCAGACCTCGTAGCCGTCCATCTCTGGCATCATGATGTCGAGCAGCACCAGGTCCGGCCGCGGATCGCCCTGCACCAGGCGCAGCGCCTTGGCACCGCTGGAGGCGACGCGCACCTGGTAGCGGTCCATCAGCAGCTCGCTCATGAGCATCAGGTTGTCCGGCTGATCGTCCACCACCAGGATGGTTTCCTGCTCCGGCCGGTCCAGCATGCTATCCATCGCACCCCCTCACATCGATCAGATTCGTGTCATGGCATGGGTGATCGGACCTCTGCCCGACGCACGCGTTCCTGCCTGGACTTCATTGGCGGCCTAGATCCGAATGTCGCGCTCCCTCGCGAGATTCACCAGACTTTCCAGGGCCCGCTCGAACTCGAAGCGCTTGACGCTCGTGGCGATCCCTTCGTACCCCTCATTGAAGACGCTGCGCAGCAGGCTTGCACGCTCGCCGAGCAACCGTCCGGCGCGCGGGTCGTCCGCCGCCAGCAGGTGCGCCAGGCGCCGGCAGACCTGTTCGACCTCGGCGTCGTTGCCGCTCTCCAGCAGCGCCGGCGCGGCCGCAGCCGCCGGCAACAGGGGCACCGGCAGCGGTTCGTGGCTGATGTTCTGCAGGCTCAGGCTGAGCGCGTCGTCCACCCGCCCCAGCGGCAGGCGGCACCAGAACAGGCTGCCCTGGCCCGGCTCGCTTTCCACCCCGACGCTGCCACCCATCGCCTCGGCCAGCCGCTTGCAGATGGCCAGGCCCAGGCCGGAGCCGCCGTAGCGGCGGGTGATCGAGCTGTCGGCCTGGCGGAACGACTCGAACAGGCGCTCCTGCTGCGGCGCGGAAATGCCGATGCCGGTATCGCGGAAGCCGAAATAGAGTTGCAGGCTCTCCTCGTCCTGGTCCTCCAGGCGGACAATCATCACCACCTCGCCGTGCTCGGTGAACTTCAGCGCGTTGTTGCCGTAGTTCATCAGGATCTGCCGCAGGCGCAGCGAATCACCGACCACCTGGGCCGGCACCCGCGAGTCGATTTCGCAGCGCACGCTCAGGCCCTTGCTCGCCGCGCGGATGTTGAACAGGTCGAACAGCTCGCCCAGCAGCCGCTCCAGATCGAAGTCGATGCGCTCGAACTCCAGCTTGCCGGCCTCCACCCGCGACAGGTCGAGGATGTCGCTGATCAGTTCGAGCAGGTACTGGCCCGAGCCCTGGATCTTGCCCAGGTAGTCCACCTGCTGCGGATCGAGGGTGGTTTCCTGCAGCAGGTGCGCCAGGCCGATGATGATGTTCAGCGGCGTGCGGATCTCGTGGCTCATGTTGGCGAGGAAGTCACTCTTGAGCTGGGTGGCCTCCTCGGCCAGGTCGCGGGCCTGGGCCAGGGCCAGTTCGGTGGCCTTGCGCGCGGTGACGTCGCGGCTCACGCCCACCAGTCCGAGCAGCCGCCCATGGTCGTCGTGGAAGGCGCTGCGCAGGGTGTCGAACAGCACGCGGCGGCCATCGGGGTAGACCACCCAGCCCTCGCTGGCATAGGGCGAGCTGTCGGTCAGCGCCTGGCGATCGCGCTGCTGGCGTCCACCACTGGCCTCGCGGCTGAACAGCTGCGCGTCGCTGCGGCCGATGATCTCGTCGGGCTTGCGCCCCAGGCAGTCGGCGAACGCCTGGTTCACCCCCAGGTAGCAGCCCTGGGTGTCCTTGAACCAGATCGGGTCGGGGATCGAATTGATCAGCGCCAGCAGGGTGCTGCGCTGGCGCCGTTCCTCGGCCTCGGCGCGGGCGCGCTCGGCCACCTGGATCGACAGCCGGCGGTTCCACACCAGGACGAAGGTCAGCAGCGCGAGGAAGCCCACCACCCAGGGCCAGGCGATCTGCAACAGGTGCATCCAGTCGAACACGTCCAGCGTCGGCAGCCAGCGCGCCTGGATCGCGTCCTGCTCGCTGCGGCCAATGCTGTCCAGCGCCCGGTCGAGCAGCGGCACCAGCGGCGCCAGCGACTTGCGCAGGCCGAAGCGCACCTGGCTGTTGCCCAGGCCGCTGTCGCCGCGCACTTCCATGTTCGACAGGCCGAGCTGTTCGATCAGGTAGCTGGAAGTGATCAGGTTGCCCACGTAGGCATCGGCGCGCCCGCTGGAGACGGCCTTGAGTGCGCTGGGCGAGTCGTCACTGACGACGAAATCGATGCCCGGCACCGCCTTGGCCAGCAGCTCGTGCACCGCGTAGCCCTGCTCCACCGCGACCCGCCGTCCGGAGAGGTCGTCCAGGGTACGGATGGTGCTGTCGCGGCGGGCGAAGATCAGGCTGCTGGTGGTCAGGTAGGGCTTGCTGAAGACCAGGAAGGCCTCGCGCGCCGGGGTCGATGCCGTGGACGGCAGCAGGTCGACCTCGCCGGCCCTCTCCGCGGCCAGCACTTCTTCCCAGGTGTTGTAGAGCACCGGCTGGAACTTCAGCCCCAGCCGTTCGGAGACCAGCTGCAGGTAGTCGGCGCTGATGCCGTGGAACTGGTCGAACTCGTCGATCACCTCGAAGGGCGGCCAGCCGGCGCGAAACAGCCCGACGCGGATAGTCGGGTGGGCCTGGACGACGGCGCGCTCCTCGGCGGACAGCTCCAGGCTCGCCGCCCGGGTCTGGGCGCACAGCGCGAGGAACAGCAGAAGGCAGCTCAGGCAGAATTGGCGCAAGGGCATGGAGGTCTCTCTGGGAATACCCAGCAAGCGTAGCCTCTGGCTCCACGTTTCGAGTTTGAAAACGCGATGCGGATTGCTGCACGGCGTGTCGGGACGGAAAATCCGCCCATCAGCCATCGCCCCGGAGAGCGGCCATGACGACTACCCAGCTGGACCCCGAACGCTGCTGGCAGGCGGTCTGCGAGCGCGACGCGCACTTCGAGGGGCATTTCGTCTTCAGCGTCCGCTCGACCGGCGTCTACTGCCGACCCAACTGCCCGGCGCGACGACCGACGCGGGCCAACGTGGCTTTCCACATCGGCCCCGAAGCCGCCGAAGCCGCCGGTTTCCGCCCCTGCAAACGCTGCTCGCCGCGCGGCCCGAGCCCACGCGAACAGCTCGATGCACTGGTCGCCGCGGCCTGCGAGCTGCTCGACCGGGCCGAGAAGCCGCTGACCCTGGAGGAGCTGGCCGCGCGCATCGGCCTGTCCGCCTCACACCTGGCGCGCGCCTTCAAGGCCCGTACCGGCCTGACGCCGCGCGCCTGGGCGGAATCCCGCCGCGAGCAACGCCTGGCCGCCGCCCTGCCGCAGGCGCGCTCGGTGCTCGACGCCGCGCTGGAGGCCGGTTACTCCGGCACCCGCGCGCTCTATGAAAGCGCCGCGCCGCTGAGCCCGGCGCAGCGCCGGCAGAAAGGCGCGGGCGAACGGCTGCGCTACGCCATTGCGCCCTGCCCGCTCGGCCAGGTGCTGCTGGCGGCCACCGACAAGGGCGTGTGCGCCCTGCTGTTCGCCGACGATGCAGTAGAACTGGAAGGGCAACTGGGCGAGCGCTTCGCTGCCGCCGAACGCGTGCGCGACGACAGCGGACTGGGCGACTGGCTGCGCCAGGTGATCACCCAGCTGGAAGATCCCGAACAGGCGGCGCACCTGCCGCTGGACCTGCACGGCAGCGCCTTCCAGCTGCGCGTCTGGCGGGCGCTGACGCGGATTCCCAGCGGCGAGACGCGGCGCTACGGCGAACTGGCCGAGGAGCTGGGCACGCACCCTCGCGCCATCGCCCGGGCCTGCGCCAGCAACGGTGTCGGCCTGCTGATTCCCTGTCATCGGGTGGTCGGTGGCAGCGGCGACGGCGGCTACCGCTGGGGCCTGCCGCGCAAGCGCGAACTGCTGCGCCGGGAACAGCACGCCGCCGGTCAGGGCGCCGCGGCGGATTGACCTCGATCACGCACGGCACGTGGGGGCGCCGTGCTATGTTTGCGCTCTTTTCCCGCCCCCTCCGAGCCCCATGGATTTCTGGCCCTTGATCACCCGCCTCGGCGACAGCTCTCTGCTGGCGCCGGCCGCCGCGTTCGTCTTCTGCTGGCTGCTGTATCGCCGCGAGAGCGCCAAGGCCGCGCTGTGGGCGCTGCTGTTCGGTTTTTCGACCGCGCTGGTGGTGGCCTCGAAGCTGGCCTTCATGGGCTGGGGAATCGGGATTCCGAACCTGGACTTCACCGGCATCTCCGGCCACAGCATGATGGCCGGCGCGGTGCTGCCGACGCTGGCGGCGCAGCTGTTCACCTCGCGGCGCGCCAGCCTTGCCGCCGCCGCACTGGCGGCGGTCGTCGCCATACTGGTGGGCGTGTCGCGCCTGGAGATCAACGTCCACTCGCCCGCCGAGGTCTACGCCGGCTTGGCGCTGGGCCTGGGCACCAGCGCGGCCTTCCTCGGCAGCACCCGCGCCAGCCTGCCGGTTTTCAACCCGGCCCTGCTGGTCCTGGTGCTGGCCCTGAGCCTGGGGCAGACGGTCACCGGCGTGCGCGCACCGACCCACCAGTTGCTGGAGCGCATCGCCGCCCACCTGGCCGACCGCGACCAGCCGTTCCAGCGTGGCCAATGGGCCGGCCAGCCGGACGTCTGAGCCCGCTCTTCGTTCGGATATCCGAACGCCAATAGCGCAAAAATCCGAAAAGCCGAACACCATGTGCCTGAGGCGCACCGGAAATTCGATTAATAACCCTTTAAATTCAACGACTTAATAAAAACTGAACGCCTTGGCACGGAGCCTGCTCTACACCTCTGGAACATGCGACCGGCCTGGAGTGAGCCTCGCCGGCGCAGGACTGAATAACAAACACAACCAGTCGAGGTAGTCTCCATGCGTTTCGCACCCCGTGCGTTGGGCGTCGCCATTGTCGCCGCCCTGCTCGCCACTCCCGTCGTCGCCGAAGAACTGACCGGTACCCTGAAGAAGATCAAGGATTCGGGCACCATCGTCCTCGGCCACCGTGACGCCTCCATCCCCTTCTCCTACCTCGGCAGCGACCCGCGCCAGCCCGAGGGTTACTCCCACGACCTGCAGATCAAGGTCGTCGAAGCCCTGAAGAAAGAGCTGAACGCTCCTGATCTGAAGGTCCGCTACAACCTGGTGACCTCCCAGACCCGCATTCCGCTGGTGCAGAACGGCACCGTGGACATCGAGTGCGGCTCCACCACCAACAACCTCGAGCGCCAGAAGCAGGTCGACTTCTCCGTCGGCATCTTCGAGGTCGGCACGCGCCTGCTGACCAAGACCAGCTCGGGCATCAACGACTTCCCCGACCTCAAGGGCAAGAACGTGGTGACCACCGCCGGCACCACTTCCGAGCGCCTGCTCAAGCAGATGAACGCCGAGCAGAAGATGGGCATGAACATCATCTCGGCCAAGGACCATGGCGAGTCCTTCCTGATGCTCGAGTCCGGCCGCGCCGTGGCCTTCATGATGGACGACGCGCTGCTCTACGGCGAAATGGCCAAGGCCAAGAAGCCGGACGACTGGCACGTGGTCGGCAAGCCGCAGTCCTACGAGATCTACGCGTGCATGGTGCGCAAGGGTGACGCGCCGTTCAAGAA
Source organism: Pseudomonas nitroreducens (assembly GCF_014204515.1). Taxonomy (GTDB): domain Bacteria; phylum Pseudomonadota; class Gammaproteobacteria; order Pseudomonadales; family Pseudomonadaceae; genus Pseudomonas; species Pseudomonas nitritireducens_A. The sequence goes on from NZ_JACHLI010000017.1 coordinate 91,588, forward strand.
GGTGGTCGACAAGGCCATCTCCGACACCTTCGCTTCGGGTGAGGTCAACAAGATCTACGACAAGTGGTTCATGCAGCCCATCCCGCCGAAGAACCTGAACCTCAACTTCCCGATGAGTGATGAGCTCAAGAAGCTGATCGCCAATCCGACCGACAAGTCTGCCGAGCAGATGTAACGGTCGCGTGCGCTGCCGCTCACAAGGCGGCAGCGCACCGGGGATCGCAAGCGCCGGCGCGGCGCTTGCGGCCCACTACTCCTACTGACGAAACCGGAACATCCGCTACCCGCGGGTGGCGGGCCGCTTCACGCCCGCATCCGGCTTCGAACACACCGTGAAACGTCATACCCGAGGGGAAACCCGTCATGGATTACAACTGGGACTGGGGCGTGTTCTTCAAGTCCACCGGCATCGGCGACGAGCGCTACCTGGACTGGTACATCACCGGCCTGGGCTGGACCATCGCCGTCTCGCTCGCCGCCTGGGTCATCGCCCTGGCTCTCGGCTCGCTGCTGGGCGTCATGCGTACCCTGCCCAACCGCTGGCTGTCGGGCATCGCCACCGCCTACGTCGAGCTGTTCCGCAACGTGCCGCTGCTGGTGCAGCTGTTCATCTGGTACTTCCTGGTGCCGGACTACCTGCCGCAGCCGATCCAGGACTGGTTCAAACTGGGCATCGCCCCGGAGACCTCGGCCTTTATCAGCGTTGTCGTGTGCCTGGGCCTGTTCACCGCCGCGCGGGTCTGCGAGCAGGTACGCACCGGCATCCAGGCGCTGCCCAAGGGCCAGCTCGCCGCCGCCAGCGCCGTGGGCTTCCGCCTGCCCTCGATCTACCGCCACGTGCTGCTGCCGCAGGCCTTCCGGATCATCATTCCGCCGCTGACCTCGGAATTCCTCAACGTCTTCAAGAACTCCTCGGTGGCGTCCCTGATCGGCCTGATGGAGCTGCTGGCGCAGACCAAGCAGACCGCCGAGTTCAGCGCCAACCTGTTCGAGGCCTTCACCCTCGCCACCGCGATCTACTTCACCCTGAACATGAGCCTGATGCTGATCATGCGCATGGTCGAGAAGAAAGTCGCCGTGCCGGGCCTGATCTCCGTGGGAGGTAAATGATGGACTTCAGCCAGATCGTCCCCGCCCTCCCCGGCCTCTGGGAAGGCATGCTCACCACCCTGCAGCTGATGATCCTCGGCGTGCTCGGTGGCGTGGTGCTGGGCACCATCCTCGCGCTGATGCGGCTGTCCAACAGCAAGCTGCTGTCGAACATCGCCGGCTTCTACGTGAACTACTTCCGCTCGATCCCGCTGCTGCTGGTGATCACCTGGTTCTACTTCGCGGTGCCGTTCATCCTGCGCTGGATCACCGGCCAGGACACCCCCGTGGGCGCGTTCACCTCGTGCCTGGTGGCGTTCATGATGTTCGAGGCGGCGTACTACTGCGAGATCGTCCGCGCGGGCATCCAGGCCATCCCCAAGGGCCAGATCGGCGCGTCCTACGCCCTGGGCATGACCTACGGCCAGTCCATGCGCCTGATCATCCTGCCCCAGGCGTTCCGCAAGATGACCCCGCTGCTGCTGCAGCAGAGCATCATCCTGTTCCAGGACACTTCGCTGGTGTACTCGGTGGGCCTGATGGACTTCCTCAACGCCGCCCGCTCCCGTGGCGACATCATCGGCCAGCCCCATGAGTTCCTGATCTTCGCCGGTCTCGTCTACTTCGTCATCAGCTTCGCCGCGTCCCTTTGCGTGAAGCGCCTGCAGAAAAGGTTAACCGTATGATCTCCATCGATAACGTCAGCAAGTGGTATGGCGACTTCCAGGTTCTGACCGACTGCAACACCAAGGTCGCCAAGGGCGAAGTGGTGGTGGTCTGCGGGCCGTCGGGCTCGGGCAAGTCGACCCTGATCAAGTGTGTCAACGCGCTGGAGCCCTTCCAGAAGGGCGACATCACCGTCGACGGCACCTCCATCGCCAACCCCAAGACCGACCTGCCGAAACTGCGCTCGCGGGTCGGCATGGTGTTCCAGCACTTCGAGCTGTTCCCGCACCTGACCATCACCGAGAACCTCACCATCGCCCAGCGCAAGGTGCTGGGGCGGAGCAAGGAAGAGGCGATGGACAAGGGCATGAAGCTGCTCGACCGCGTCGGCCTGAAAGCCCATGCGCACAAGCACCCCGGCCAGCTCTCCGGCGGCCAGCAGCAGCGCGTGGCGATCGCCCGTGCGCTGGCCATGGACCCGATCGTCATGCTGTTCGACGAGCCGACCTCGGCGCTCGACCCGGAGATGGTCAACGAAGTGCTCGACGTGATGGTCCAGCTCGCCCACGAAGGCATGACCATGATGTGCGTGACCCACGAGATGGGCTTCGCGCGCAAGGTCGCCGACCGGGTGATCTTCATGGACCGCGGACAGATCGTCGAGGACTGCCCGAAGGAGGAATTCTTCGGTGACCTGCAGAACCGCGCCGAGCGCACCCAGCAGTTCCTCGCCAAGATCCTGCCGCACTGATCCCGCTGCACCGTTCTCTCTGAAGGTCCCGGTTCGCCGGGGCCTTCGACCTCACCGCAAGTACAAGAACAAATAAGGAAGTCCCATGCGCGTGTTCCACTTCAGCAAGCTGCCCCTGGGCGTCGCGATCCTCGCGGCGAGCTCGTCGGTCTTCGCCGTCACCCTCGACGGCGGCGCGGTTGCCGCGCCGGATCAGTACGGCGCGAAAGTCGCCGCCGAGATCCTCAAGAAAGGCGGCAATGCCGTCGACGCCGCGGTCGCCACCGCCTTCACCCTCGCGGTCACCTACCCCGAAGCCGGCAACATCGGCGGCGGCGGCTTCATGACCCTGTACGTCGACGGCAAGCCGTACTTCCTCGACTACCGCGAGATCGCGCCGAAGGCCGCGACCAAGACCATGTACCTGAACGAGAAAGGCGAGGTGATCGAGAACCTCAGCCTGGTCGGCGCCAAGGCCGCCGGCGTGCCGGGTACCGTGATGGGCCTGTGGGAAGCGCACAAGCGCTTCGGCAAGCTGAAGTGGAGCGAGCTGCTGACCCCGGCCATCGGCTACGCGCAGAGCGGCTTCAAGGTCGCCGACCAGCAGTACCAGTACCGCCAGGACGCCATCGCGCTGTTCAACGGCAAGACCAACTTCGGCGACTACTTCGGCACCATGAAGCCGGGCGAGACCTTCAAGCAGCCCGAGCTGGCCAAGACCCTGGAACGCATCGCCGACAAGGGTCCGGACGATTTCTACAAGGGCGAGACCGCCAAGCTGCTGATCGCCCAGATGAAGCAGGACGGCGGCCTGATCACCGCCGACGACCTGGTCGACTACAAGGCCCAGTGGCGCGAACCGATGCGCATCGACTGGCAGGGCAACACCCTCTACACCGCACCGCTGCCCAGCTCCGGCGGTATCGCCCTGGCCCAGCTGATCGGCATCAAGGAACAGCGCGCCGCCGACTTCAAGGGCGTGGAGCTGAACTCCGCCAAGTACATCCACCTGCTCGCCGAGATCGAGAAGCGCGTCTTCGCCGACCGCGCCGACTACCTGGGCGACCCGCAGTTCTCCAAGGTGCCGGTGGCCCAGCTGACCGATGCGAAATACATCGCCAAGCGCGCCAAGGAAGTGAACCCCAACGCCATCTCGGAAACCGAGAAGGTCCGTCCGGGCCTGGAGCCGCACCAGACCACGCACTTCTCCATCGTCGACAAGGACGGCAACGCCGTCAGCAACACCTACACCCTCAACTGGGACTTCGGCAGCGGCGTGGTGGTCAAGGGCGCCGGCTTCCTGCTCAACGACGAGATGGATGACTTCAGCTCCAAGCCGGGCGTGGCCAACGCCTTCGGCGTGGTGGGCAGCGACGCCAACGCCATCGAGCCGGGCAAGCGCATGCTCTCCTCCATGAGCCCGAGCATCGTCACCCGCGACGGCCACGTCAGCCTGGTGCTCGGCACCCCCGGCGGTTCGCGGATCTTCACCTCGATCTTCCAGGTGCTGAACAACGTCTACGACTTCCACCTGCCGCTGGAAAAAGCCGTGGCCGCGCAACGCGTCCACCACCAGTTGCTGCCCAAGGACACCATCTACTACGACGCTTACGCACCGCTCAAAGGCAAGGTCGCCGACGAGCTCAAGGCCATGGGCTACACCCTGGAAGACCAGGGTTGGAACATGGGTGACATCCAGGCCATCCGCGTAAACGGCAAGGCCCTGGAAACCGCCTCCGATCCGCGCGGCCGCGGCGTCGGCATGGTGGTCAAGCCGTAGGGTCTGTTGATGCTTCGTCGCGGCCGCGACGGAGCGAATTTTGCGCAGGGCAAGGCGCGAGGAGAAAGCATGGCTATTACATCCAAGCGACTGGCAGAACATCACTGCGCAAAATCCGCCCCGTCCCTTCGGGTTGCGCGGCAAATCACGCCAGGCGTCGTTGCGGGACTAGGCAAGGGGACGGCCATTGCCGGCGTCCCGCGTCTAGCCTGGCGTGATTTGGCGCAGCAACGCGGTTCGCGCCGAAACACCAACAAACCCTAAAGCCGGAAGCGCGCACCGTGTGGTACCCGAGCCAGTCCATCGCCGCCCCCCGGCGTCGGGCTGGCTCGGTCCCGGCGACTGTGCTGCAATGCGCCTCCAGCCCATTGCCGTCGCCGCTCACCGTGAAGCCACGCCTCGTGCGCAACTACCTGTTGCCCCTCCTGCTGCTCCTGCTCACCCTGGGCTTCGGCTACGGCGGCTACCTCATCAGCGAGGGCGCCGGCACCCGCAGCCTGATCGAGAGCGGCGAACGCCAGCTCGAACTGCACGCCCGTGGCGTGGAAAGCGAGATCAGCCGCTATACCTACCTGCCCAGCCTGCTGGAGCTCGAAGGCAGCGTCAGCCGCCTGCTGGTGGACCCGACGCCGCTGCACCGCGACCGCGTCAATCATTACCTGGAAGGCCTCAACCGCCGCGCCGGCAGCCGCGCCGTGTACCTGCTGGACACCTCCGGCCGCGTGCAGGCCACCAGCAACTGGCAGGACGCCGACAGCTACCTGGGGGAAGACCTGTCCTTCCGCGCCTACTTCCAGGAGGCGGTGAACGGCCGCCCGGGGCGCTTCTACGGCATCGGCAGCACCACCGGCGAGCCCGGCTACTACCTCGCCCACGGCCTGGTCCACGCCGGCAAGATCGTCGGCGTGGCAGTAGTCAAGGTGCGCATGGAATCCCTCGAAGAACGCTGGGAGAAGGCGCGCCTGCAGGCCTTCGTCAGCGACGAGAACGGCATCATCATCCTCTCCAGCGACCCGGCCCTGCGCCTGAAGGCCGTGCGCCCGCTCAGCGACCAGGACAAGGAACGCCTGGCCCGCAGCCTGCAGTACTACTGGTGGGCGCTCAACGAGTGGCAACCGCTGTCGCGCCAGGCGCTGGGCGACGGCGTCGAGGATATCAGCTTCCCGCCGGGCGAACACGCCGACAGCCACAAGCCGCTCAGCTACCTGATGCAGACGCGACAGCTCAGCGACACACCGTGGAACTTCACCCTGCTCACCCCGCTGGCCGACCTGCGCCGCGAGGCGCTGATGCACGGCGTGCTGGCCGCCGTCGGCTTCGCCCTGTTCGCCTTCCTGCTGATCGCCTGGAACGAGCGACGCAAGGTCATCGCCACCCGCCTCGCCGCCCGCGAGGCGCTGGAGCAGGCCAACAACGCCCTGGAACGACGCATCGCCGAACGCACCGCCGACCTGCGCGCCAGCAACCAGCACCTGCGCGAACAGATCCGCGAACGCCGGCAGGCCGAGGACACCCTGCGCAAGGCCCAGGACCGCCTGGTGCAGGCCGGCAAACTGGCGGTGATCGGGCAGATGTCCACCAGCATTGCCCACGAACTCAACCAGCCGCTGGCGGCGCTGCGCACCCTGTCGAGCAACAGCGTGCGCTTCCTCGAACGCGGCAAGCTGGACGTCGCCAGCAGCAACCTCGAAGCCATCGCCGAAATGGTCGACCGCATGGGCCGCATCACCGCCAGCCTGCGCGCCTTCGCCCGGCGCGCCGACGACCACGGCCAGGCGACCCTGGGCAAGGCGGTGGACGCCGCGGTGATGGTGCTGCAGGGGCGGCTTTCCGAAGTGCCGGTGACCCTGCACCGCGACTACCCCGACGCCCAGCTGGCCATCGACCAGACGCGCCTGGAACAGATTCTGGTCAACCTGATCGCCAACGCCCTCGACGCCATGGGCCCGCAGGCCGACCGCCAGCTCTGGCTGGAAGGCCGCAGCGAAAGCGACGGCCACTACCGCCTGGTGGTCCGCGACAACGGCCCCGGCATCCCCCAGGAACAGCGCCAGCACCTGTTCGAACCCTTCTTCACCACCAAGCCCGGCGAACTCGGCCTGGGCCTGGGCCTGACCCTTTCGGCCAGCCTCGCCACCGCCGCCGGCGGCAGCCTCGGCGTGGCCTACCCGGAAGCCGGCGGCACCGCCTTCGAGCTGCACCTGCCGCTGCTTCCGGCCATGGAGACACCCGCATGAGCGACCCATCCCTGCGCGTCCTGATCGTCGAGGACGATCCCCACGTGCGCCTCGGCTGCCAGCAGGCGCTGGCCCTGGAAGACATCGAGACCGACAGCGTGGGCAGCGCCGAGGAAGCGTTGAAAAAGGTCGGCGCCGACTTCCCCGGCATCGTCGTCAGCGACATCCGCATGCCCGGCATGGACGGCCTGCAGCTGCTGGAGAAACTCAAGGAACGCGACCCCAGCCTGCCGGTGGTGCTGATCACCGGCCACGGCGACATCGCCATGGCGGTCAAGGCCATGCGCGACGGCGCGTACGACTTCATGGAGAAACCCTTCTCCCCCGAGAAGCTGGTCGACACGGCGCGCCGCGCCCTCGCCCAGCGCGCCCTGACCCGCGAAGTCAGCCAGCTGCGCCGCCAGCTCGCCGGCAAGCAGGCCCTGGAAAGCCGGCTGATCGGCCGCTCGCCGGCCATGCAGGCGCTGCGCGAACTGATCGCCAACGTCGCCGACACCTCGGCCAACGTGCTCATCGAAGGCGAGACCGGCACCGGCAAGGAACTGGTCGCGCGCTGCCTGCACGACTCCAGCCGGCGCCAGCCCAAACCCTTCGTCGCGCTCAATTGCGGCGGCCTGCCGGAAAGCCTGATCGACAGCGAAATCTTCGGCCACGAAGCCCACGCCTTCACCGGCGCCGGCAAGCGGCGGATCGGCAAGATCGAACACGCCGACGGCGGCAGCCTGTTCCTCGACGAGATCGAGAGCATGCCGCTGAACCTGCAGATCAAGCTGCTGCGCGTGCTGCAGGAACAGCAGCTGGAACGCCTGGGCTCCAACGAACTGATCCGCGTCGACTGCCGGGTGATCGCCGCGACCAAGTCCGACCTCGCCGCCATGGGCCGCGACGGCAGCTTCCGCAGCGATCTCTACTACCGCCTCAACGTCATCACCCTGAACCTGCCGCCGCTGCGCGAACGCCGCGAAGACATCCTGATGCTCTTCGAACACTTCCTGCAGCAGTCCTCGCTGCGCTTCGACCGCCCGGCGCCGCCCATCGACAACGCCACCGCCGCCACCCTGATGGCCCACGACTGGCCGGGCAACGTGCGCGAGCTGCGCAACGTCGCCGAACGCTTCGCCCTCGGCCTGCCGGTGCTGGCCGGCGGCAACCTCGGCCCGGACGCCGGCGAGCCGCGCTTCGCCGAGGCCGTGGAAGCCTTCGAGAAGAGCCTGCTGTCCACCGCCCTGGAACGCCACGCCGGCAATCTCAGCCAGGCCGCCCATGCGCTGGGCATGGCCAAGACCACGCTGTTCGACAAGGTGAAGAAGTACGGCCTCAAGGGCGAATGAACGATTTGGCTTGCGCTCACCCGCAGGAGCAAGCTTGCAGGCTGGCACCGCCCTATCCCGTCGCGTAGGAGCGGACTCCGTCCGCGATGATTCCCAGCTCGACTCGGACCGATCGCGGACGCAGTCCGCTCCTACACGGAAGCTCCTGCGCCAGAGACTGCCCTCTCCCCAGCCCTCTCCCTGAAGGGAGAGGGCTGGGGAGAGGGAAGCCCAGGCACAGCGTTGCAGAACAAAGGCCATTGCTCCTTCGTGTCCGTCAGGGCGGCGTCAGCCGGTAGAGGTCATTCCCATTGATCTGTACCGCCGCGTCCCGGACACTATCGCCCTCTGAACCGGCCGCACGAGCGGGAGCCACCATGTCCACCCAAGCCGAAACCCTCTGGAACCAGCTCTGCGCCGACGCCGGCGTCGACCCGCAGCAGCGCATGGCCGCACGCCAGGCCATCCTCGCCGACAGCAACGCGCTGGACGCCACCGTCTACCGCCCGGACGACAACGACCCGGACGCCGAAGAACTCGACATGGGCGATGCCAAGGTCCTGTTCCTCGGCCCCTTCGAAGCCCCCGTCGAATGGGACGCCGCCGAGCGCGAAGACTTCTTCGACGACGCCGACCCGGCGCTGTTCTTCAGCGTGCGCATCGAGTGCGAGGCCCAGCCGGGCACCTCGGGCTTCTTCGTCCCGGAAGTAGGCGACTACCTGGCGGTGATGGACGCCGGCAAGATCCAGATGTACTTCCTCCACGACTGGCGCGAAGACGAAGACGGCTGCACCTGCGTGCTGATCCGCGACGACATCCAGCTCTGACTGCTGCACCGGTACCGCAGCGGGCTTGCTCGCGAACCTCCAGGCGCCGATGTGAAATGAAGAAAGCCCGCTCTCTGGAGCGGGCTTTTTCGTCTGTGGCGGAGGACTGTCAGCGGTTGGCCGCCAACTTGTCCTGCTTCATCTTGCTGGTGTCCAGGTGCAGCAGGCCGAATGCCGTGCCGTAGAAGATGTTGCCGTCGACGTCGACCTTGATCGGCGAATACATGCCGTTGTAGATCGGGTCGCTGCCCTCGCGGATGCTCAGCGCGGTCTTGCCGGTATCCAGGTCCAGGCCGATGTGGTGGCGGTCGTTCCAGGCGCCGGCGAAGTAGCCGTCGATCAGTGCCATGTGGCCTTCCCCGGAAATCATCGGCACCACCGAGATCGACGAGACGTCGTTACGCCCCCACAGCTGCTTCCATTCGTGGGTCTGGTTGTTCCAGCGGAAGGTCGCCGCGCCGGTCGGGCCGGGACGGGTGGCGCCCAGCAGCGTGCTGACGTAGTAGGGGTTCGGGTCGAGGGTCTTCTCGTCGGCGGCGCGGATGTTGTTGACCACGAAGGCGTAGTCGCCATAGACCGCCACCGATTGTTCGGACTGCACGGTATCGGTGCCGGGGATGGTCACCTTCATCTGGCCGGCGATGCGCGGGCTGGCGGTGCCCGGTCGCTGCTGCCAGCCGGCGGGGATGCCGTCGCGCCAGAACGCGACCATGCTCATGTTCTTCGCCCCGTCGGTGATCACCACCAGCTTGTCTTCGTCGGGACCGAAGCCCATCAGCGTCGGCGTGGAGCCGGTGCCATCGGCGATCTTCGGCGCCGGCATGCGGATGCCGCGGTCATAGCCGGCCTTCCAGGCGCCGTGGGCGTCGTCGTCGTGGAGCTTGCCGTCCTTGTCCACCACCAGGCGGTACATGGTGGTGTTGGACGCCACGTAGATCGCCCCGCCGTCGGCCTCGGGACCGGTGGCGAAGCTGTTGAGGAACAGCTCGTCGGCGCCGGCGACCGCGTAGGTGTCGATCACCTGCAGGGTGTCGCGATCCAGCGTGATGATCTTGCCGCCCAGGGTGTTGACCACGATGAAGCCGTTGTAGCTCATGCTCATGCCGAACAGCATGTCACCGGGGAAGCGCGTGCCGCGCTTGACCTTCTCGTTGTCGAACAGGTTGGCCGGGATCGCGCTGGCCTTGCCCAGCTGCATCGCCGAATCGGCGCGCTTGGGGTCGGTCTGGTCGATGCGGAACACCTGGCGGCCGTTGCAGCCGACGAAGGCGTCGTCGCGGGTCAGCAGCGCATACACCGAGCCGTTGAGCGCCTGGTCGGAAGCGGCGCTGAGCATGCGGTTGGGTTGCGCCTTCATGTAGTCGAGCAGGCCCTTCTCGTCCTTCTGGTCGAGGAACTTCTGCACCGCCCTGGACTGTTCGATGCGCTGCTGCGCACTGACCGCCGTGTAGTTGGGCAGCTTAACCGGCACATCGACACGGGCCAGTTCGGTGAGCTTGCCGTTCTCCAGGCTGACCTTGCGCAGGGCAAACCCTGACCACCAGAAATACAGCGGCTTGCCCTCCACGGTATTGGCGAAGATCGGCAGGCCGACGCCCTCGCCGGGCAGGAACTGCACCGACTCCGGGGTCACCTCGTAGGCGCCGCGCGCCACCGGGATGCCGATGCTGTCGGTGGCGGCGTCGTTCCAGTGGGTCTGGTTGTTGTAGGACTGGGCCAGGAAGGGGTTTTCCGCCGGCCAGGCCGGCTTGGACGGGGCGGCGTGGACGGCACCGGCCGCCAGGACGAGGGCGATGGACAGCGGCAGAACGGACAGCGAAGGGAAGCGGCGACGGGACATCGGCAGACTCCTGCAGGGTAGAGGGCGCCGGGTTCTGCGGCGCCGGAGGCGCTATCGGGGCCGCACCGGAACAGGCGGGGCGGAGCGCAACCACCCTAAGAGGCTGGCGGGACTGCGGAGACCACCCGAATCAGGGAGGCCCGCGGAAAACGACCTGCGCGGTCGCAGGCGGAACGCTTTGCGTCAGACCGACGCCTTCATCCGCCGGTCCGTCCGCCTCGCCGCACGGCGCCCGGAGAAAGGCCGATGCAGCGCTTGAATGCCCGGCTGAACGCCGCCTCGGACTGGTAGCCGAGGCACTCGGCCAGCTCGGCCACGGCGATCTCCCGCTCCTGCAGCCAGCTCAGTGCCACGTGCATGCGCCAGCGGGTGACGTAATGCATGGCCGGCATGCCGACCTTCTCGGCGAAGCGCGCGGCGAAGGCAGAGCGTGACATGGCGGCCGCTTCCGCCAGCGCCGGCAGGCTCCAGTCCCGTGCCGGATCGCGGTGGATCAGGCTCAGCGCACGCCCCAACTGACGATCCTGCAAGGCGCCGAGCCAACCGGTCTGCGCCTCCGGGTCCTGCTCGATCCAGGCGCGGATGGCCTGGATCACCAGGATATCGGCCAGCCGGGTAATCACCGTTTCGCCACCGGGGCGCATGGCCCTTGCCTCGTTCTCCATCAGTTGCAGGGTGCTCATCAGCCAGTCGCGCTGGCCGCGGTCGCGCACCTGCGCCTCCAGCACGCGCGGCAGCAGGCGCACCAGTTGCAGCGCGGCGGGATGGTCGAAGCGCACCGCGCCGCAGATCATCGCCGTCGGCTCGCCACCGCCACCCTGGCGCAGCACCTCGTAGCGGTCGCTGGCATAGGCGCGCGGCAGGTCGAACAGCCCCGCCGCCGCTGCACCCGGCGCACTAACCAGCCGATGGCCCTCGCCGTGGGGCACCAGCACCAGGTCACCCGGCGCCAGCCGGCGCGGCTCGTCGCCCGCGGCTTGCAGCCAGCACTCGCCGACGGTGAGCACATGGAACATCAGGCACTGCGGCATGGCCGGCAGTTCCAGGCCCCAGGGCGCAGTGAACTCCGAGCGGCAATAGAAGGTGCCGCTCATGCGCAGGAAATGCAGGGCCTCGCCCAGGGGGTCGGTGGAAGCCCAGGCATCGGCAAGGTCCGGTGGAACGGTAGGAGCGTTCATGGCTTCGAGACTCGTCCGACAGTACGACGGCGTCCAGCATCTCTGGACGAATGAGCATGAAGCAAAGACCTCCAGGCATTAAACGTCCAGTCGATCAGCGGGAGACTGCATCCAGGCCAACGAACCCACGGCGGGCGCCGCGGGACGGCCAACTGCGAGGACAGCATCATGATTACTGTAATGGGCGCCACCGGCCGCACCGGTTCGAGAATCTGCCAGACCCTGCTGCAAGCCGGCATCCCCGTCCGCGCCCTGGGACGCAATGCCGAACGCCTGGCAGCGCTGGCCGCTGCCGGCGCCGAGATCGCCGTGGGCGAGCCGCACGACGCCGCCTTTCTCACTGAAGCCTTCCGCGGCGCGGAAGCCGTCTACACCCTGCTCGCCTACGGCCCGGAAACCGAGGACTACCGCCGGCAGCAGGCCGCCCAGGGCGAAGCGATCGTCCAGGCGATCCGCGACAGCGGCGTGCGCCACGTGGTGTTCATCAGCAGCGTGGGCGCCGAAGTCCCCTCCGGCACCGGGCCGATCATCAGCATGCACGACCAGGAGCAGCGCCTGAGCCAGCTGCCGTCGGCGGTGAACGTGCTGATGCTGCGTTCCGGTGCGCTGTTCGAGAACCTCTATGGCGCTCTGGAAATCGTCCGCGCCTACGACTGTTACAGCGATGCCGTGGCCGCGGACGTACCGGTGCCCATGGTCGCCACGCAGGATGTTGCCGACGCCGCCAGCCGCGCACTGCGGGAGCGCGACTGGCAGGGCCTGGAGATTCGCGAAGTGCTCGGCCAGCGCGATATCAGCTACGCCGAGGCAACCCGCCTGCTGGGCGAAGCCATTGGCCGGCCTGAGCTGCCCTACGTACAGGTGTCGCCAGCAGAGCTGGCCGAGGCGCTGCAGCAGGCCGGCTATTCGGCCAGCGTTGCCGCCTGCTATGCGGAACTGGGCGAGGCGATCAGCGCCGGCCGGGTCCGTGCGCGGGAGGCCCGCTCACCGCGCAACACCACCGCAACGCCCCTGGAGGCGTTCGCCCAGGCCTGGGCCGAAGCCTACCGGGCCCTGCCGTAGTGCTGGGCCGCCTATCGAATCAACACACATTCCTACAATTTTCTCGGAAATCGCCGATGAATTCGGCACGGGTCCGCTGTCTAGAGTACTCGCCCTTTTCAGCCGGACCCCTCGCCGCCATGCCGCACGATTCCGAAAGCCTCTGGGTGGAAGTGGAGACCTGGTCTCCCTACCGCCCGCAACGCATCCTCCACGGCCGTATCAGCCTGGACGATTACCACGCCCTGCGCGCCGGCCTCGGCCCGGCCATGGTGCGCCTGGAGGAATGCCAGAACCAGCAGAACCCCTGCGGCCCGATACAGGACCTGTTCCTGAGCAACTCGCACATCCTCAGCATCACTCCCGCCGACCAGGTCGCCTGAGTACGGCCCGCCAGGCCAGAGCTACGGGATATCCGCACAGTCCAATCGGAAGCCCCTGACAGTGCCTTCGAGGTCCGGAAGCTAAGGTTTGCCCCCCGTAAACCCACTGCCAGGTAATGCTTCCATGAACGAGCAACTTCGCGTCGAAGTCGTGGTTCGTGCCCACAACCGCGAATCCTCCGTCCTCCAGGGCTGGATCAGTCGGGAGGATTACCACGCACTCTGCGAGGGCGCGGCGCCTTTCGTCGTGCGCATGAACGATTGCCAGTCCGACCTGGGCCTGCTCGAGCACTCTGAAGACTTCTACGTGCGCAGCGCCTACATCCTCAGCATCGAGGTGCTGGACTGCCTGCCGCCGCCGCGTCAGTCGGCCATGCCGCGGTATACGTAGGTCATCGGCCGCGGGCCGGGCAGGTAGTCCTGGATCAACTCGCGCAGCTGGAAGCCGCCGGACTCGATCAGCGCCGGCATGTCGCGGTCCAGGTGGCAGCCGCCGGCCAGGGGCTTCCAAACCGGCGTCAGCCGGTGTTGCCAGGTGCGCACGCCAGCATCCGGCGCCAGGCCGTGCTCACAGAAGAGCAATTCGCCGCCGGGCTTGAGTACCCGGCGCATTTCCTGCAGCGCGGCCACAGCATCGGGGATGCTGCACAGGGTGAAGGTGCAGACGATGCTGTCGAAACTGCCGACGTCGGCGCGGATCTGCCCCAGCTCCAGCGCCACCATCTCCACCGGAATGCCGATGGCCTCGGCACGGCTGCGGGCCAGCTTCTGCATCTGCGCCGCCGGGTCGACGCCGACGATTGTCGACACCTTGGCCGGATCGTAGAACGACAGGTTCAGACCGGTGCCCATGCCGATCTCCAGCACCCGCCCACGGGCGCGGGGCACCAGCAGCGAGCGCTGCTTCATCACGTCGCCCATGCCGCAGGCGAAGTCGATCAGTCGGGGCAGTGCGTGACGGTCATACCAGCTGCGGATCATCGGTCTTCCTCCAGGCCGCCAGGGCCCAGCCACCACCATAGGCGAGAACGGCGCACAGCAGTGGCCAGGCACAGATGAAGGCCACCTCCGCCGCCAGCTCGGCCAGCGTGTAGGTGCTCCAGCTCGCCACCCGGCTGTCGTACAGACAAAGATCCACCCAGAACCAGCCCAGCAGGGCCACTCCCGACGAAAGCACGCCGCCGCGCAAGGTGGCCGCCCAGCGGGGCCAGGCCGCCAGTGCGATCCACAGTGCCCAGAACAGCAGCAAAGGAGCCATCTCCTGCGACAGGCTGATCGACCGCACGTCCGCCGTCAGGTTGTCCCGGTAGGGATGCAGGGCCCACAGCCCCTGTCCCCAGCCCAGCAGCAGGAATCCCGCCACGCTGGTCAACAGTCGTCTCATCCGCTGATTCGCTTGCACGACACGCTCCCTGATCGATCCGCCCGGGATCTTCTCATGTTCGCGGCCGTCCTTTCCGATCCCCGCGGCGGCCCGGCATAAGAAAACCTTCTCATTAGACGATTGTCGACAATTCACCAAATCTTCATTGACCCGATAGCTCTGCGGGGGTAGCTTTCGCCGCACACCAAGAAGATTGTCGACACCATGAGCGATAGCCTGATCCTGCCCCCCACCGCCAGCGACGACGGCGAGACCCTGTCGGAACACGTGTTCCGCAAGATCCAGTCGGCCATCGTCCAGGGCGAGATCGCCCCCGGCAGCAAGATTTCCGAGCCGGAACTGGCGCGCACCTACGGCATCAGCCGCGGGCCGCTGCGCGAGGCGATCCACCGGCTGGAAGGGCAGAAGCTGCTGGTGCGCGTGCCCCACGTCGGCGCGCGCGTCGTCTCGCTCAGCCACGAGGAGCTGCTGGAGCTCTACGAGATCCGCGAATCCCTCGAAGGCATGGCCTGCCGCCTGGCCGCCGAACGCATGACCCAGGCCGAGATCGACGAACTGCGCCGGGTGCTCGACACCCACGAGCGCGACGAGGCGTTCCAGGCCGGCCGTGGCTATTACCAGCAGGAAGGCAACTACGACTTCCACTACCGGATCATCCAGGGCAGCGGCAACCGCACCCTCACCCGCATGCTCTGCGGCGAGCTGTACCAGCTGGTGCGCATGTACCGCCTGCAGTTCTCGGCGACGCCCAACCGGCCGCGCCAGGCCTTCGCCGAACACCACCGGATTCTCGATGCCATCGCCGACCGTGACGGCGAGCTGGCCGAGTTGCTGATGCGCCGTCACATCGGCGCCTCGAAACGCAATATGGAGCGTCACTACCTGGACGCCCAAGCCAAGACAGCCAACGAACGAGGTGAACAATGAGCTACAAGACCGCCGGCCAACGTTTCCGCGAAGCCCTTGCCGAAGAACAGCCGCTGCAGGTGATCGGCGCGATCAACGCCAACCATGCGCTGCTGGCCAAGCGCGCCGGTTTCAAGGCCATCTACCTCTCCGGTGGCGGCGTGGCGGCGGGTTCCCTCGGCCTGCCTGACCTGGGCATCAATACCCTGGATGACGTGCTCACCGACGTTCGCCGCATCACCGACGTCTGCGACCTGCCGCTGCTGGTGGACATCGACACCGGCTTCGGCCCCAGCGCCTTCAACATCGAGCGCACCGTGAAGAGCCTGATCAAGGCCGGCGCCGCTGCTGCCCACATCGAAGACCAGGTCGGCGCCAAGCGCTGCGGCCACCGTCCGGGCAAGGAAATCGTCTCCACCCAGGAGATGGTCGACCGGGTGAAGTCCGCCGCCAATGCCAAGACCGACCCGGACTTCTTCCTCATCGCCCGCACCGACGCCATCCAGGCCGAAGGCGTGGACGCCGCCATCGAGCGCTGCCAGCGCTACGTCGAGGCCGGCGCTGACGCGATCTTCGCCGAGGCCGCCTACGACCTGCCGACCTACAAGCGCTTCGTCGATGCGCTGAACGTGCCGATCCTGGCCAACATCACCGAGTTCGGCGCCACCCCGCTGTTCACCCGCGACGAGCTGGCCTCGGTCGGCGTGGCCATCCAGCTGTATCCGCTGTCCGCCTTCCGCGCCGCCAACAAGGCCGCCGAAGCGGTGTACACCGCGATCCGCCAGGAAGGCCACCAGCAGAACGTGATCGAGCTGATGCAGACCCGTGCCGAGCTGTACGACCGCATCGGCTACCACGCCTTCGAGCAGAAGCTCGATGCGCTGTTCGCCGCGAACAAGAAGTGATCCGAAGGATCGCCCGGCGCCCATGCCGAACGATCCGTAGGGTGCATAACGCCCCAGGCGTTATCCACCATAGAGGCCAACGGCGGATAACGCTTCGCGTTGTTCGCCCTACGCCGGACCTGAAACACCCGTAGGGCGCATAACGCCACAGGCGTTATCCGCCGACCAGATTCGAACCGACCGCACGGCCCATGCCGGCGGAACAAGAACAAGCAACCGGATTTGATGAGGAGACACGCGATGAGCGCTACCGCAGAAACCACCACCGGCTTCAAGCCGAAGAAGTCCGTGGCCCTGAGTGGCACCGCCGCTGGCAACACTGCCCTGTGCACCGTCGGCCGCACCGGCAACGACCTGCACTACCGCGGCTATGACGTGCTGGATTTCGCCAACCGCTGCGACTTCGAGGAAATCGCCCACCTGCTGGTCCACGGCAAGCTGCCCAACGTCGCCGAACTGGCCGGCTACAAGGCCAAGCTCAAAGCCCTGCGCGGCCTGCCGGCCGGCGTGAAAGCCGCCCTGGAAACCCTGCCGCCGTCAGCCCACCCGATGGACGTGATGCGCACCGCGGTGTCCGTGCTCGGCTGCCTGTCGCCGGAGAAGGACGACCACAACCACCCGGGCGCCCGTGACATCGCCGACAAGCTCATGGCTTCCCTGGGCTCCGCGCTGCTCTACTGGTACCACTTCAGCCACAACGGCAAGCGCATCGACGTCGAGACCGACGACGACTCCATCGGCGGCCACTTCCTGCACCTGCTGCACGGGCAGAAGCCGCGCGAGTCCTGGGTGCGCGCCATGCACACCTCGCTCAACCTGTACGCCGAGCACGAGTTCAACGCCTCCACCTTCACCTCCCGCGTGATCGCCGGCACCGGTTCGGACATCTACTCCTGCGTCGCCGGCGCCATCGGCGCGCTGCGCGGCCCGAAACACGGCGGCGCCAACGAAGTGGCCTTCGAAATCCAGAAGCGCTACGACAACCCGGACGAAGCCGAGGCCGACATCCGCGCCCGCGTTGAAAGGAAAGAAGTGGTGATCGGCTTCGGCCACCCGGTCTACACCGTGTCCGACCCGCGCAACAAGGTGATCAAGGAAGTCGCCCACCAGCTGTCGAACGAGCAGTCCAACACCAAGATGTACGACATCGCCGAGCGCCTGGAGACCATCATGTGGGACATCAAGAAGATGTTCCCCAACCTCGACTGGTTCAGCGCCGTGAGCTACCACATGATGGGCGTGCCCACCGCCATGTTCACCCCGCTGTTCGTCATCGCCCGCACCGCCGGCTGGTCAGCCCACGTCATAGAGCAACGCATCGACGGCAAGATCATCCGCCCGAGCGCCAACTACACAGGCCCCGAAGACCTGAAGTTCGTGCCGCTCAAGGACCGCACCTGATTTCTGGACAATAACGATGACTGACTCCGTGAACAGCCAATACCGCAAGCGCCTGCCCGGCACCGCGCTGGATTACTTCGACGCCCGCGAGGCGGTCGAGGCGATCCAGGCCGGCGCCTGGGACAAGCTCCCCTACACCTCCCGCGTTCTGGCCGAACAGCTGGTGCGCCGCTGCGAGCCGGCAGACCTGACCGCTTCGCTGGAACAACTGATCTACCGCAAGCGCGACCTCGACTTCCCTTGGTACCCGGCGCGCGTGGTCTGCCACGACATCCTCGGCCAGACCGCGCTGGTCGACCTCGCCGGCCTGCGGGACGCCATCGCCGAGAAAGGCGGCGACCCGTCCAAGGTCAACCCGGTGGTGCCGACCCAACTGATCGTCGACCACTCGCTAGCCGTGGAAGCCGCCGGCTTCGACCCGGATGCGTTCGAGAAGAACCGCGCCATCGAGGACCGCCGCAACGAGGATCGCTTCCACTTCATCGACTGGACCAGGACCGCGTTCAAGAACGTCGACGTGATCCCGGCCGGCAACGGCATCATGCACCAGATCAACCTGGAGAAAATGAGCCCGGTGATCCAGGCACGCGGCGGCATCGCGTTCCCCGACACCTGCGTCGGCACCGACTCGCACACCCCGCACGTGGATGCCCTGGGCGTGATCGCCATCGGCGTCGGCGGCCTCGAAGCCGAGACCGTGATGCTGGGTCATCCGTCGATGATGCGCCTGCCCGACATCGTCGGCGTGAAGCTGACCGGTAAGCGCAAACCCGGCATCACCGCCACCGACATCGTCCTGGCGATCACCGAGTTCCTGCGCAAGGAGCGCGTGGTTGGCGCCTACGTCGAATTCTTCGGCGAGGGCGCGGACAGCCTGACCATCGGCGACCGCGCGACCATCTCCAACATGTGCCCGGAATACGGCGCCACCGCCTCGATGTTCTACATCGACGGCCAGACCATCGACTACCTCAAGCTCACCGGCCGCGAGCCCGAGCAGGTGGCATTGGTAGAGAACTACGCGAAGACCCTCGGCCTGTGGAGCAGCGCGCTGGAAACCGCCGAGTACGAGCGCGTGCTGGAGTTCGACCTGGGCAGCGTCGTGCGCAACATGGCCGGCCCGTCCAACCCGCACCGCCGCCTGCCGACCTCGGCACTGGCCGAGCGTGGCATCGCCGACGAAGCCAAGCTGGAGTCCGGTCGCGTCGAGGAAGCCGAAGGCCTGATGCCCGATGGCGCGGTGATCATCGCCGCCATCACCAGCTGCACCAACACCTCCAACCCGCGCAACGTCATCGCCGCCGGCCTGGTGGCGAAGAAGGCCAACGCGCTGGGCATGCTGCGCAAGCCGTGGGTCAAAACGTCGTTCGCGCCGGGTTCGAAAGTCGCCAAGCTTTACCTGGAAGAAGCCGGCCTGCTGCCGGAGCTGGAGAAGCTCGGCTTCGGCATCGTCGCCTACGCCTGCACCACCTGCAACGGCATGTCCGGCGCGCTGGACCCGGCGATCCAGAAAGAGATCATCGACCGCGACCTGTACGCCACCGCCGTGCTTTCGGGCAACCGCAACTTCGACGGGCGCATCCACCCCTACGCCAAGCAGGCCTTCCTCGCCTCGCCGCCGCTGGTGGTCGCCTACGCCATCGCCGGCACCGTGCGCTTCGACATCGAGCAGGACCCGCTGGGCACCGACAAGAACGGCAACCCCGTCACCCTGAAGGACCTCTGGCCGTCGGACGAGGAGATCGATGCCATCGTCGCGGCGAGCGTGAAGCCCGAGCAGTTCAAGCAGGTCTACATCCCGATGTTCGACCTGGGCAGCGTGCAGGAAGCCGAGAGCCCGCTGTACGACTGGCGCCCGATGTCCACCTACATTCGTCGTCCGCCCTACTGGGAAGGCGCGCTGGCCGGCGAGCGCACGCTCAAGGGCATGCTGCCGCTGGCGATCCTGCCGGACAACATCACCACCGATCACCTGTCACCCTCCAACGCCATCCTGCTGGACAGCGCGGCCGGCGAGTACCTGGCGAAAATGGGCCTGCCGGAGGAAGACTTCAACTCCTACGCCACCCACCGCGGCGACCACTTGACCGCCCAGCGCGCCACCTTCGCCAACCCGCAGCTGGTCAACGAAATGGCCGTGGTCAACGGGGAAGTGAAGAAGGGTTCGCTGGCCCGCGTCGAGCCCGAAGGCCAGGTGATGCGCATGTGGGAAGCCATCGAAACCTACATGAACCGCAAGCAGAACCTGATCATCGTCGCAGGCGCCGACTACGGCCAGGGCTCGTCCCGCGACTGGGCGGCCAAGGGCGTGCGCCTGGCGGGCGTGGAAGTGATCGTCGCCGAAGGCTTCGAGCGCATCCACCGCACCAACCTGGTGGGCATGGGCGTGCTGCCGGTGGAGTTCAAGCCGGGTACCACCCGCCTGACCCTGGGCCTGGACGGCACCGAGACCTACGACATCAAGGGCGACGTCTCGCCGCGCTGCGACCTGACCCTGGTGGTCAATCGCCGCAACGGCGAAGTGCTCGAAGTCCCGGTCACCTGCCGCCTGGACACCGCCGCCGAAGTGAAGGTGTACAACGCCGGTGGCGTACTGCAGCGCTTCGCCAAGGACTTCCTCGAGTCGTCCGCGGCTTGATGTAACGGCTCCGGCCTGCCTTGTGCGGGCCGGGATAAAGGCCCCTCTCCCCCGCCCTCTCCCTGAAGGGAGAGGGAGCAGTACGTGCCGGCTGATGCCATGCTTTCAACCTGCACCGAACGGTCCCCTCTCCCTTCGGAGCGGGGCGCGCAGCCAGGGTTAGGGAGAGGGCAGCCCACCACCGAATACCCAGGGACCCGACCCCATGCCCCACGTACCCCAAGTGAAGATCCCCGCCACCTACATCCGCGGCGGCACCAGCAAGGGCGTGTTCTTCCGCCTGCAGGACCTGCCCGAGCGCTGCCAGGTGCCGGGTGAAGCCCGCGACAAGCTGTTCATGCGCGTGATCGGCAGCCCCGATCCGTACAGCGCGCACATCGACGGCATGGGCGGCGCGACCTCCAGCACCAGCAAGTGCGTGATCCTGTCCAAGAGCACCCAGCCCGAGCACGACGTCGACTACCTCTACGGGCAGATTTCCATCGACAAGGCCTTCGTCGACTGGAGCGGCAACTGCGGCAACCTCTCCACCGCCGCCGGCTCCTTCGCCATCCACGCCGGCCTGGTCGATCCGTCGCGCATCCCGGACAACGGCACCTGCGTGGTGCGTATCTGGCAAGCGAACATCCACAAGACCATCATCGCCCACGTGCCGATCACCAACGGCCAGGTGCAGGAAACCGGCGACTTCGAGCTGGACGGCGTGACCTTCCCTGCCGCCGAGATCGTGCTGGAGTTCCTCGACCCGTCCGACGACGGTGAAGACGGCGGCTCGATGTTCCCCACCGGCAACCTGGTCGATGACCTGGAAGTCCCCGGAGTCGGCACCTTCAAGGCGACCATGATCACCGCCGGCATTCCGACCATCTTCGTCAACGCTAAGGACATCGGCTACACCGGCGCCGAGCTGCGCGAAGCGATCAATGGCGACCCCGAGCAACTGGCGCGCTTCGAGAAGTTCCGCATCGCCGGCGCCCTGCGCATGGGTCTGATCAAGACCGCCGAAGAAGCCGCGACCCGCCAGCACACGCCGAAGATCGCCTTCGTCGCGCCGGCCAGGGACTACGTCACTTCCAGCGGCAAGCAGGTGCAGGCTGGCGACGTCGACCTGCTGGTGCGCGCGCTGTCCATGGGCAAGCTGCACCACGCCATGATGGGCACCGCCGCCGTGGCCATCGGCACCGCCGCGGCCATCCCCGGCACCCTGGTGAACCTCGCCGCCGGCGGTGGCGAACGCAGCGCCGTACGCTTCGGCCACCCCTCCGGCACCCTGCGCGTGGGCGCCGAGGCCAAACAGGTGAATGGCGAATGGACGGTGACCAAGGCCATCATGAGCCGCAGCTCACGCATCCTCATGGAAGGCTGGGTGCGGGTGCCGGGGGATTCGTTCTAAAAGCGGCTACAGGCGGCAGGCTGCACGCTGCAGGTAAAAGCGCTCTTGCCTGTCGCCTGCAGCCTGTAGCCTGCCGCCCCAGTCAAGCGACAAAATCGCCCTGCAACTGCTCCAGCAGCACCTGGATGCGCGCCAGGCGCACGGTGGGGTCGTCCATCTCCAGCAGCACCTGCTTCTGCTCATGCTCGAAGGGCAGCAGGTAGGCGAGCTGGCAGGCCAGCGCCTGCTGACCGTTGACCTCGCCGCCCATCTCCAGCGCGGCAACCATCGGGTGCATGGACAGCGCTTCGAGCAGCGCGGCGAGATCGTCGTGTTCCTTGGTCAGCGGCCGGTCGGGCTGTTCGTCCAGCCACTCCACTTCCGCTACGGTGAGCTGGTCCGGCTGCACGTTGGCGGAGAGTATGCGCAAGCGCCGGCCACCTTCGACGCGGATGCCCAGCAGGCCGTTGGACTGCTGCTTCCAGTCGATGATTCGCGCCTCGCAACCCACCAGGCTGTAGCGCTCCGGCGCATCGCCGACTTCCTCGCCCTCGACGATGGCCACCACGCCGAAGCCGCCGTTCTGCTTCATGCAGCGGCCGACCATGTCCAGGTAGCGTGCCTCGAAGATCTGCAGGTCGAGGCGGCAGCCGGGGAACAGCACGGTGTTGAGGGGGAACAGCGGGAAACTCATGGGCACTCCGTCGATGGGTCAGGCGCTCAGCGCTACCGCCAACGGTAGCAGCACAGCGGTGGCCACGCCCATCAGGCTCATGGCCAGGGCGGCGAAGGCGCCGCATTCCTCGCCCTCCTGCAGGGCGCGGGAGGTGCCCACGGCGTGGGCGGTCATGCCCAGCGCCATGCCCTGGGCGGCCGGATGATGCACACCGACGCGGCGCAGCAGCTCGGGGCCGAGGATGGCGCCGAGCACGCCGGTGATCAGTACGAACACCGCCGCCAGCGCCGCCACGCCGCCGATCTGGCTGGCCACCAGCATGGCAATCGGCGAGGTCACCGACTTTGGCGCCAGGCTCATCAGCAGTTCGTGGTCCACGCCGAACAGCCAGCCCAGACCGATACCCAGCGCGGTGGCGAACAGGCCGCCGACCAGCAGGGTGATCAGCGTCGGCCAGAACAGCTGGCGGATGCGCTTCAGGTTGAGGAACAACGGCACCGCCAGCGCCACGGTGGCGGGGCCGAGAAGAATGGTCAGTACCTTGGCGCTGTTGCTGTATTCGGCGTAGTCGATGCCGCAGGCCAGCAGCACGGCGATGACGATCAGCATCGACACCAGCACCGGCTGCAGGAACACCCAGCGCGTGCGCTCATAGGCGGCCAGCGCCAGTTGATAAGCGCCCAGGGTGACGCCGACGCAGAACAGCGGATGGTGGATGACGGAGTCCAGCGCGCCTTGCCAGTCGAACATCATGCGCCCTCCTTCTGCTTGCGCTGACGGTCGATGAGCTTCTGCATCAGCCAGCCGGCGAACACGAAGGACACCAGCAGCGACAACGCCAGGGCCCCGGCGATGGCCCAGAAGTCCGCGGCGATCTGCTTCGCGTAGGCCATCACGCCCACTGCCGCCGGCACCAACAGCAGCGGCAGGTAGCGCAGCAGCGAGGCCGCCGCCTCGTTGACCGGCTTGCTCACCTCGCCGTTCCTTACCAGGAAGGCGAACAGCAGCACCAGCCCAATGATCGGGCCGGGGATCATGTGCAGGGTGAGAGCATTCAGGCCCGTGCCGAGCAGTTGGAACAGCACCAGCCAGGTCAGGCCGCGTAACAACATCAGGGAAATCTCCAGCGCAACGAGGCGTCATTATGCCCGCCCGGCGCGCGCTATGGCGCGGCATTCGCCCAAAGCATGAATGCCGCTGCGGCTTGACCGACTGCAGGCCCCATGCTGATCTGTTGGCGGACTCTTACGCAGGCCCCATTAGAAGAACAACGATATCCCCGGAGGAAACATGGCATTCGTACCTGTAAGCGCACTGAAGGACTATATCGGCAAGGACCTGGGCCATTCGCAGTGGATCACCATCGATCAGCAGCGCATCAACCAGTTCGCCGAGTGCACCGAGGACCACCAGTTCATCCACGTCGACCCGGAGAAGGCGAAGAAGACCCCCTTCGGCGGCACCATCGCCCACGGCTTCCTGTCGCTGTCGCTGATTCCCAAGCTCTGCGAGGGCCTGCTGGTCCTGCCGGAGAACCCAAAGATGGTGGTCAACTACGGCCTGGACAGCGTGCGTTTCATCCAGCCGGTGCCGGTGGATTCGCGCGTGCGTCTGCAGGTGACCATCACCGACATCACCGAGAAAAACCCCGGCCAGTGGCTGATCAAGGCGCGCTGCACCCTGGAGATCGAAGGCCTGCCCAAGCCGGCCTACATCGCCGAGTCGCTGAGCCTGTGCTTCGTCTGAAACATTTACTAAAGGTTATGGATTAGAATGCCCGCGGCTGCCAAAAGGAGCGGCCGCGATCATTCACAAGGCGATCACTCACAAGGACTGTCCCATGACCGAAAAACGCATCCTCCCCGCCTTCCTGCTGTGCTTCTTCCTCGGCACCTTCGGCGCCCACCGCTTCTACGTCGGCAAGATCGGCACCGCCATCCTGCAGATCCTCACCCTGGGCGGCCTGGGCATCTGGACGCTGGTCGATTTCATCATGATCATCGTCGGTGCCTTCAAGGACAAACAAGGCAACAAGCTGACCCAGTGGACCTGATCAGGCCCCGCTGAAAAAAGCCCGCGATCGCGGGCTTTTTTACGTCACACTCAATCCACGCCCCACCGTCGATTCGAGCCCCCCATGCCACGCAAACTCCTGCCCTTGAGCCTCGTCCTGCTGCTCGCTGCCTGCGGCGAAGGCGAACCGCTGCTGCCCCCCGATGCCCGCCTGCCCGACGGCGGTCGCTACCGCGGTACGCTGGTCAACGGCCAACTGCAGGGCCAGGGGCGCCTGGATTACAGCAATGGCGCCTGGTACGAGGGCGGCTTCGACAAGGGCCTGCAGAGCGGCCAGGGCCAGTGGGACGACGGCCTGGGCACGACCTACCAGGGCGAATTCCGCAACGGCCAGTTCGACGGCCAGGGCCGCCTGCAGTACCCCGACGGCAGCGTCTACGAAGGCCAGTTCAAGCACAGCGAATTCAACGGCGAGGGCCGTCTCACCCAGGGCGGCACCACCTACAGCGGCGCCTTTCGCAAGGGTCTCTACGACGGCCTGGGCAGCCTCCAGCAGGCTGACGGCACCCGCCACCAGGGCTTCTTCGCCAAGGGCGTGGCCAACGGCGAAGGCGCCCGCCAGGACAGCCTCGGCAACCAGTACAGCGGCCAGTTCCGGAACGGCGTGCTCGAAGGCAAGGGCACCTTCCGCGACGACGCCGGTGACCACTACAGCGGCGAGTTCCGCAATGACCAGTTCGACGGCGCCGGACGCTTCCAGAACGCCAACGGCGACGTCTGGCTGGGCCGCTTCAAGCAGGGCGCGCTGAACGGACCGGGCGAGTTCATCGGCGCCGATGGCAGCCGTTACCAGGGTGACTTCCGCCTCTGGCGCTTCGATGGCCAGGGCACGCTGAGCAAGTCCGATGGCCAGACCTACCGCGGCGGCTTCGCCCGTGGCGAATACTCGGGCGCTGGAACCCTGACCCAGCGCGACGGCAGTGTCCAGCAAGGCACCTGGCGTGCCGGCCAGCTGCGCCAGGATGCCAGCGGCCAGTTGCTGCCCAACCCACTGGAAGTCGGCCTGCTGGAACAAGGCACGCTATTGGAGAAGGCCCTGGCGGCCGTCCCGCAATCCACCCCGGCCATCGAACTCTACGGCGTCAGCCTGGGCGGCGATGGCAAGCAGAGCGTGTTCCTGCGCGAGGCCGACTACGTCGCCAACCTGCTCGGCGAGCGCTTCGGCGCACGCGGCGTGGTGCGCCTGGTGAACCACCGCGACCACCTCGCCGACCGCCCCATGGCCACCCGCGAAACCCTCGCCCGCACCCTGCGCACCATCGCCCAGCGCAGCGGCCCGGAAGACCTGGTGTTCATCTACCTCACCAGCCACGGCTCCCACGATCACCAACTGGTGCTGGACATGCCCGGCCTCAAGCTCGACGACCTGCCGGCCAGCGACCTGGCCAGCCTGCTGGCGCCACTGAAGGACCGCTACAAGGTGCTGGTGATCTCGGCCTGCTTCAGCGGCGGCTTCATCCCCGCGCTGAAGGACGACAAGACCCTGATCATGACCGCCGCGCGCACTGACCGGGTATCCTTCGGCTGCTCCGAGGAAGCCGACTTCACCTACTTCGGCGACGCCCTGTTCGCCAAGGCCTTCCAGCAGACCGACGACCTGGAAAAGGCCTTCGCCCTGGCCAGCGCCACCGTGGCCCAGCGCGAGAAGGAAGAAGAGTTCGAGCCGTCGGAGCCGCAACTCTGGGCGCCCGGCGCGGTCATTACCCGCTGGAAAGCCTATCGGGCGCAGCAGTCGCCCAGCGCCCTGGCGCTGGACAACACCGATGCGCAGGCAAAACGACAGGGCGACAACTAAGCTGGACTGTGTGTCAGTGGAGAAACACCCATGGTAGTGAAACCGACCAACATCCTGCTTGCTGGCGCCACCGGTCTGACCGGTGAGCACCTGCTCGACCGCATGCTCAACGAGCCCACCGTCAAGCGCGTCATCGCCCCGGCCCGGCGTCAATTGGCCGAGCATCCGCGCCTGGAGAACCCGGTCGGCCCGCTCGCCGAACTGATCCCCCACCTGCTCAAGCCGGTGGACACGGTGTTCTGCTGCCTGGGCACCACGCTCAAGGAAGCCGGCTCCGAGGAGGCCTTCCGCAGCGTCGATTTCGACCTGCCGCTGGCCCTGGGCGAACGCGGCCTGGCCCTGGGCGCGCGGCATTACATCGTGGTCAGCGCGCTGGGCGCGGACAGCAAGTCGTCGATCTTCTACAGCCGGGTGAAGGGCGAGCTGGAAGACGCCCTGCGCCAGCAGGGCTGGGCGCAACTGACCATTGCGCGGCCGTCGCTGCTGCTCGGCCAGCGCGAGGAAATCCGCCTCGCCGAACTGCTCGCTGCGCCCTTCTCGCGCATCCTGCCGGGCAAGCTGCATGGCATCGAAGCCATCGCCCTGGCCCGCGCCCTCTGGCGCCTCGCCCTGGAGACCGGCGAGGGCACCCGCGTGGTCGAGTCGGACGAGCTGCGCAAGCTGGGCAAGTAACCCTGACGCTTTCGTAGGAGCAACTGTCTTTGCTCCGGAAATCTGTCCCTGGTTTCCCTCTCCCTAACCCTCTCCCTGAAGGGAGAGGGGACCGTTCGGTGAAGGCGGAAACCTTAGCGTCAGCCGGCACGGACAGCTCCCTCTCCCTTCGGAGCGGGGCGCGCAGCCAGGGCGGGGGAGAGGGAACGCGCTGGCACGGTATTCAGGTAAGAGCGGACTCCGTCCGCGATAGCCCTCCGGCTCACGTCTGATCGCGGATGAATCCGCTCCTACAAAATCAACGGCACGTGATTTTCGTAGGATGGGTGGAGCGGAGCGATACCCATGCGGTCATTGCCGTAATTGATGGGTATCGCTGCGCTCCACACCATCCTACGCAGAGTCGCTCTGAACGTTCGTCAAGGTGTCAGCAAAAGCGAGTCAATTGCCGCCCCACACCTGCAGGCCGATGCCCAACTCCGCGGCAATCGAGAGTGGCAGCAGCAAGGTATCCAGCAGCACGCTGCCGGGCAGGTCGAGGCCGGGATAGGCCGGTGCGTCGGTGCCGAAGTGGTCCTTCGGACAGCAGCCGCCGTTGAGCGAATACCAGTCCAGCCGGGTGCCGGCATAGATCAGCGGATCGCCGGGGCGGCTGTCGTTGAGGGTGTTCACCGTGGCGCAACCGCCCAGTTGCAGCAGCAACAGGGCGGCGAGGAGCTTATTCGTCACTGACAAGATGGTGTTCGCCCCAGCGCGGCAGCATGTCCTGGGGAATGCCCAGCTGATTGAGGATGCGCGCGACGACGAAGTCGATCAGGTCGTCCACCGTCTGCGGCTGGTGATAGAAGCCCGGAGCGGCCGGCAGGATCACCGCGCCCAGGTTCGAGAGCTTGAGCATGTTCTCCAGGTGGATGCTGGAGAACGGCGCCTCGCGTGGCACCAGAATCAACTGGCGGCGCTCCTTCAGCGCGACGTCGGCAGCGCGCTCGATCAGGTTGTTGCAGGCGCCGGTGGCGATGGCCGACAGCGTCCCGGTCGAGCAGGGCACCACCACCATCGCACTGGGTGCACCGGAGCCGGAGGCCACCGGGGCCATCCAGTCTTCCTTGCCGTACACGCGAATCTGCCCCGGCGCGGCGCCGGTGTATTCGCTGAGGAAAGCCTGCATCGCCTGCGGCTTGCTCGGCAGGGTCACGTCGGTCTCGGTGGCCACTACCAGCTGCGCGGCCTTGGAGATCAGGAAGTGCACCTCGCGGTCCTCCTGCACCAG
Source organism: Pseudomonas nitroreducens (assembly GCF_014204515.1). GTDB lineage: Bacteria > Pseudomonadota > Gammaproteobacteria > Pseudomonadales > Pseudomonadaceae > Pseudomonas > Pseudomonas nitritireducens_A. Next base: position 119,740 of record NZ_JACHLI010000017.1, read on the forward strand.
GCAGTCGAGCAGGCGCAGGCCGTACTGGGCGCCCGAGGCGCCGGTCATGGCGAGGGTGACGCGTTCGGCTCCGGCCATGCTCAGCCCTCCAGTGCCTGGGCCAGCTTGCCGTGCAGGCCGCCGAATCCGCCGTTGCTCATGACCACCACCTGGGTGCCCGGCGTGGCGATGGCCTTGACGCCCTCGATGATGGCTTCCAGCGAATCGCACACTTGCGTGGGCACGGTGGAGCTGGCGACGGTGGCTGCCAGGTCCCAGCCGAGGTTAGGCGGCGCGTACCAGAACACGTTGTCGGCCTGCACCACGGACTCCGGCAGGCCGTCGCGATGGGCACCGAGCTTCATGGAATTCGAACGCGGCTCGACCACGGCAATCACCTTGGCCGCGCCGACGCGCTTGCGCAGGCCGTCGAGGGTAGTGGCGATGGCGGTCGGGTGGTGGGCGAAGTCGTCATAGATGGTCACGCCGTTGACCTCAGCGACCTTCTCCATGCGTCGCTTGACGCTCTTGAAGCTCGACAGCCCGGCGCAACCCAGCTCCGGCACCACGCCGACATGGCGGGCTGCCGCGAGGCACGCCAGGGCGTTGGCGACGTTGTGCTGGCCGGTCAGTTCCCAGTCCACAGTGCCTTGCACCTGGCCATCGAACAGCACCTCGAAGTGCGAGCCGTCTTCGCTGAGCAGGCGCGCCTGCCACTGGCCGCCTGCGCCGGTGGTCTGCACCGGAGTCCAGCAGCCCATGTCGATCACGCGCTTGAGCGCGGTCTCGGAAGTGGGGTGAATGACCAGGCCTTCGCCGGGGATGGTCCGCACCAGATGGTGGAACTGCCGCTCGATGGCCGCGAGGTCGGGGAAGATGTCCGCGTGGTCGAACTCCAGGTTGTTCAGGATCGCCGTGCGCGGGTGGTAGTGGACGAACTTGGAGCGCTTGTCGAAGAAGGCGCTGTCGTACTCATCAGCCTCGACCACGAAGAACGGCGTACCGCCCAGGCGCGCGGAGACGCCGAAGTTCTGCGGCACGCCGCCGATCAGGAAGCCCGGGCTCATGCCGGCGTGTTCCAGTACCCAGGCCAGCATGCTGCTGGTGGTGGTCTTGCCGTGAGTGCCGGCGGCCGCCAGGACCCAGCGGCCCTGCAGCACGTGGTCGGCCAGCCACTGCGGGCCGGAGACATAGGGCAGGCCCTTGTTCAGCACGTATTCCACTGCCGGGTTGCCACGCGACAGCGCGTTGCCGACCACCACCAGGTCCGGAGCCGGCTCCAGGTGCGCGGGATCGTAGCCCTGCATCAGCTCGATGCCCTGGGCTTGCAGCTGGGTGCTCATGGGCGGGTAGACGTTGGCGTCGGAGCCGGTCACGCGGTGGCCCAGCTCCTTGGCCAGGACGGCCAGCGACCCCATGAAGGTGCCGCAGATGCCGAGGATGTGGATATGCATGCAGACTCCTGCAATCAAGCCTTTCCAGGCGCTTCGAATGGGCGGCAGAGTAGCACAGCGCGCCCCCGCGCGGCCCGCCGCCGGGGCATCAGACGACGAGGTGGAGAGGCGGTTCCCGGTGGGAGCGGAATCCTGTCACGAGGGTAAACCGTAGGATGGGTGGAGCGCAGCGATACCCATGCTGATCCGGCACTCGGCATTGATGGGTATCGCTGCGCTCCACGCCATCCTACGAAAGCATTTTCCGGCTCAGGCCGTGGCGGTTGAGCTTGCGGTACAGCGTGTTGCGGCTGATGCCCAGTTGCTGCGCGGTACGGCTGATATGCCAGCGCTGCGCTTCGAGCACTTCCAGCAGCGCGTTGCGTTCCGCGGCGCCGAGGGTGTCACCGCCCTCCTCGCTCAACACGACCGGCGTCACCGTGGGAGCCGGCGCGCGGCGAAGGTCCGGCGGCAGGTCGGCCATCTGGATGCGTCCGCCGTCGCACAGCGCACAGAGCGTGCGGAGCACGTTGCGCAATTGGCGCACGTTGCCCGGCCAGGGGAAGTCCAGCAGGTGCCGGCGCACGTCGTCGTCCAGGCGCACATTGCGCCCCTTGCTCTCCTCGGCGAGCAGGTGGTCGAGCAGCGCGCTGCGGTCGTCGCGCTCGCGCAGCGGCGGCAGTGCGACGACCAGGCCATTGAGGCGGTAGTAGAGGTCTTCACGGAACTGCCCGGCGGCCACCAGCGCTTCCAGGTCTCGGTGGCTGGCGCTGATCAAACGAATGTCGACGTCCTGCGGTTCGCCGCCGATGGGCACCACCTGGCGTTCTTCCAGCACGCGCAGCAGGCGGGTCTGCAGGGCCAGCGGCATGTCGCCGATCTCGTCGAGGAACAGCGTGCCGCCGTCAGCCTGCTGCAGCTTGCCGCGCATGCCTTCCTTGCGCGCGCCGGTGAAGCTGCCGCCGCGATAGCCGAACAGCTCGCTCTCGATCAGGGTCTCGGGAATCGCCGCACAGTTCAGCGCGACGAAGCTCTTGCCGGCGCGCTCGCCACCCAGGTGCACGGCGCGGGCGAAAGCCTCCTTGCCGGTACCCGTCTCGCCTTGCAGCAGCAGCGGCACGTCGTGGGCGTAGACCTTCAGCGCACGGCGGAAATCCTGGGCCAGCTGCGGATCGTCGATGCACAGCCCTTTCGCCAGTGGTGCGCGTGGCAGCACCGGTGCGGCGGCGATCGGCCGCTTGCCGCGCAGCAACGCATACAGGGTGCGCCCCGCGTGGGTGCGCAGCGGCCAGCTGGCGTTGGGTTGCGGATCGGCGCGGCTGAACAGGTCGTCCAGCCGGCAATCGAAGAACTGTTCCAGCGAGCGGCCGATCAGGCTTTCCCGGCGGCTGCCGAGCAGGTTGATGGCGCTCTGGTTCGCCGCGCGGATGCGCCCGTCGCCGCCGAAGGCCAGCATGCCTTCGCTGAACAGGCCGAGGCCGTCGGGTTGCAGGTGGAAGCGCAGCAGCCACTGGTCCTCGAAATGGCGCAGGAAGTAGCAGCTCTCGATGGCCTTGGCCGACAGGTTGACCAGCGCCATGGTGTGGAACTGGCTCTGCCGCGACACGTCGCGGCGCGCAGAGGAGACGTCGAGCACCGCCAGCAGTTCGCCCTGCGGGTCGAACACCGGACTGGCCGAGCAGGTCAGGCCGGTATGGCGGCTGCGGAAATGTTCGTCCTGGTGGATGGTCAGCGCCTGCCGTTCCACCAGGCAGGTGCCGATGCCATTGGTGCCTTCGCGCGCCTCGCTCCAGTCGGCGCCGAGCCACAGCCCGGCCTGCTCGAAGGTGCGCCGCTCGGCGGCTTCGCTGACGCAGTTGAGGATCACCCCGCGGGAATCGGTGAGCAACACCGCGTGGCCGGCGCCGGAGAGCTGCTGGTGCAGGCTGTTCATCTCGCCGCTGGCGATCTCCAGCACCTGGCGGTGGCGCTCGCGCACCTCGAGCATGCGCGCGTGCTCCAGCACCGTCGGCGCCATGGGCTGTGCCGGATCGAGGTGGTACTGCTCCAGGCAGCGCATCCAGGAGCGGGCGATCGACGGGTCGGCACCGGGGGCACCGGCGCGGGCCTTGCCCTCGGCCACGGTCATGACCTGGCGGGCGTGGCGGCTCAAATCGTTGGCGCGCATTCTTGTTGTTCTCCGCTGGGGGACGGGGAGGCAGCCCCGAGGCTCTGTCGAATCCTGTAGGACAATTCAGCAGAACGCAGGACAGCATCCCCCACGCGCCAGCCCAATGCAACGTCCGGCCGACCGTCAGGTCACGACTGTCACGGATACGGGACAAAGTGTCACCCGGCACTGCCCCAGGCTCGTGACAGCGCAGTTTCCACTGCACCACCAGCAACCTGTCCAGCCCATGCGCGGCGCGCCCTTCACTGGCATGGCCCGGCCCTTGCTCTACGCTTGATCAACGTCCTCCCCAACAAGCACAAGACCCAGGAGATCCGACCATGCGTTATGCCCATCCCGGTAGCGAAGGCGCCATCGTTTCGTTCAAGGCGCGCTACGGCAACTACATCGGCGGCGAATTCGTCGCGCCGGTGAAGGGTCAGTACTTCACCAACACCTCGCCGGTGAATGGCCAGCCCATCGCCGAATTCCCCCGCTCCACCGCCGAGGACATCGACAAGGCGCTGGACGCCGCTCACGCCGCCGCCGATGCCTGGGGCCGCACCTCGGTGCAGGACCGCTCGCTGGTGCTGCTGAAGATCGCCGACCGCATCGAACAGAACCTGGAACTGCTGGCCGTCACCGAGACCTGGGACAACGGCAAGCCGGTCCGCGAAACCCTCAACGCCGACATCCCGCTGGCCGCCGACCACTTCCGCTACTTCGCCGGCTGCATCCGCGCCCAGGAAGGCAGCGCCGCCGAGATCAACGACACCACCGTGGCCTACCACATCCACGAGCCGCTGGGCGTGGTCGGGCAGATCATCCCGTGGAACTTCCCGCTGCTGATGGCCGCCTGGAAACTCGCCCCGGCCCTGGCCGCCGGCAACTGCATCGTGCTCAAGCCGGCCGAGCAGACGCCGCTGGGCATCTGCGTGCTGATGGAGCTGATCGGCGACCTGCTGCCCAAGGGCGTGCTCAACGTCGTCCAGGGCTTCGGCAAGGAGGCCGGCGAAGCGCTGGCCACCAGCAAGCGCATCGCCAAGATCGCCTTCACCGGCTCCACCCCGGTCGGCTCGCACATCCTCAAGTGCGCCGCCGAGAACATCATCCCGTCCACCGTGGAGCTGGGCGGCAAGAGCCCGAACATCTACTTCGAAGACATCATGCAGGCCGAGCCGACCTTCATCGAGAAGGCCGCCGAGGGCCTGGTGCTGGCCTTCTTCAACCAGGGCGAGGTGTGCACCTGCCCGTCCCGCGCGCTGGTGCAGGAGTCCATCTACCCGCAGTTCATGGACGTGGTGATGAAGAAGGTGAAGGCCATCAAGCGCGGCGACCCGCTGGACACCGACACCATGGTCGGTGCCCAGGCCTCGCAGCAGCAGTACGAGAAGATCCTCTCCTACCTCGACATCGCCCAGCAGGAAGGCGCGCAGGTGCTGGTCGGCGGCAAGGTCGAGAAGCTCGAAGGCAACCTCTCCACCGGCTATTACATCCAGCCGACCCTGCTCAAGGGCAGCAACCAGATGCGCGTGTTCCAGGAGGAAATCTTCGGGCCGGTGGTGGGCGTCACCACCTTCAAGGACGAGGCCGAGGCGCTGGCCATCGCCAACGACACCGAGTACGGCCTCGGCGCCGGTGTCTGGACCCGCGACATCAACCGCGCGTACCGCATGGGCCGCGGCATCAAGGCCGGCCGCGTGTGGACCAACTGCTACCACCTGTACCCGGCGCACGCCGCGTTCGGCGGCTACAAGAAATCCGGCGTGGGCCGCGAGACCCACAAGATGATGCTCGACCACTACCAGCAGACCAAGAACCTGCTGGTGAGCTACGACATCAATCCGCTGGGCTTCTTCTGAGTTTTTCCTGAGTCATCCGCCCGGCTCGCGCCGGGCGGTCTCCCCCGAATCGATCTTTGCGCGGCCCACGGGCCGCGCTTTTTTATGCCCGGGGAAAAGTATCGGCGAATCGTTCTTCGTAGGAGCGGACTCCGTCCGCGATCGATCCGCCGCGCGCCGGATGCCATCGCGGACGGAGTCCGCACCTACGCAGGGGTCACGTACCGAGCAAAACCTGTAGGAGCGAGCTTGCTCGCGAACCCGCCCAGCTCTGGAGCTGCCGGAGGAATCTGATCGCGAGCAAGCTCGCTCCTACGAAAAGCGGTTTAGTTCGCGTCGCTACGCCACTGCCGCGGGCTTACGCCGAACCAGCGGCGGAAGGCGCGGGAGAAGGCGCTGGTCTCGGAATAGCCCAGCAGCGGCGCCAGCTCGGAGATCGGCCGCTGCGGCTGGCGCAGGTAGTGCAGCGCCAGCTCGCGGCGGGTGTTTTCCACCAGTTGGCTGAAGCTCAACCCGGCTTCGCGCAGGCGTCGTTGCAGGCCGGCGGTGGTGAGTTCGAGCTGTTCGGCGATCAGCTCCAGCGAAGGCTCGCCATCGCCCAGTGCCAGACGAATCTGCGTGCCGGCATCCTCCACCAGGTTGGGCGCACCGCCCTGCTCGCCCAGTCGGCGGATCACGTCCTGCACCAGGAACAGCAGGTTGGCGTCGCGCTCGGGCATCTGCCGGCCGTAGAGGTCGCGCTTGGGGATCAACATCGAGTTGCAGCCGCGCTGGAACAGCACCGGTGCGTCGAATACCCGGCCATGTTCCTGCCAGCCTTCCGGCCGCCCGTGCTCGAAGCTCACCGCGCGCGGCGCCCAGTCCGGGCCCAGCGCATGGCGCACCAGGTTCAGCGCCATCCCTAAGGTCAGCTCGGCGTCCTGGCGGCGGTCGAGGATCGCGCCGTGACGCACCTGGTAGTCGAAGCGGTAGCACTCGCCGCAATCCACCAGGCGGATCAGGGTGTCGTGCTGGTGATAGGGGAAGGCCGCGGCGAAGTTCTTCAGCGCGTCTTCCAGGGTCTCCGAGCACAGCCCGACGTAGCCCAGCAGGCCCAGCTCGCGGGGGCGGAACTGCTCGCCGTAGCGCAGCCCGAAGTTGTCGCAGCCCGACTGCCGGGCGGCCTCTTCCAGCACCGCGCAGTAGTTGGTCAGCGCCAGGCTCAGGGTCGGGTGCAGCAGGCGCTCCGGGTCGATGCCGGCACGGCCGAAGACGCGATCGATGTCGCCGCCCTGGTCGCCGATGAAGCGGCCCAGGCCGCTGGCGGCGGCGGACAGCACGCCGATATTGCTGGCCAGGGGCACGCTCAGGCCGGACGGGGAAAACAGGGGCTGGCTCATGTCGGTTACCGATCTTGTTATGCAGCATGCAGGCACTTCGTGCCTATAAACAAAGCAAATCCCGTGCCTCGAACAGCCATCGCTCAGGCTGACACACCCTGCGCGGTGCCTGGCCTGCAGCTGCCACAGCACGGGGCGCCAGGGCGAAATCCGGCACCAGAAGCGGGCACCGCGGGCAGCCTGGGGCAATGGGTAACAGCCAGTTGACCCTGCACGGCGAAAGGCGGTTCCAGCGGTCAAGTCTTGCCCGGCAACGCGCCACTACCATCGAGGCTCAGGTATCCGTCCAGGCCCTTGCGGCCCGCCCCGTTCCCTTTGCGGAGAGAGGAATAACAACAATGAGCGCATCACAACTCAAACCGACGCTTGGCACCCTGCACCTCTGGGGGCTCGCCGTGGGCCTGGTGATCTCCGGCGAATACTTCGGCTGGAGCTACGGCTGGGCCGCCGCCGGTACCCTGGGCTTTCTGGTGACCACGCTGATCGTCGCGGTGATGTACACCTGTTTCATCTTCAGCTACACCGAGCTGACTACCGCCATCCCCCACGCCGGCGGGCCCTTCGCCTACAGCCTGCGGGCCTTCGGCAAGACCGGCGGGATGATCGCCGGCATCGCCACGCTGATCGAGTTCGTCTTCGCCCCGCCGGCCATCGCCATGGCCATCGGCGCCTACCTCAACGTGCAGTTCCCGGGGCTCGATCCGAAATGGGCGGCCACCGGCGCCTATGTGATCTTCATGACCCTGAACATCCTCGGCGTCAGCATCGCCGCCACCTTCGAACTGGTGGTGACGGTGCTGGCGGTGGCCGAGCTGCTGGTGTTCATGGGCGTGGTCGCGCCGGGCTTCAGCTTCAGCAACTTCGTGCTCAACGGCTGGGCCGGCTCGGACGTGTTCGGCTCCACCGCCATGGCCGGCATCTTCGCCGCGATCCCGTTCGCCATCTGGTTCTTCCTCGCCATCGAGGGCGCCGCCATGGCCGCCGAAGAGGCGAAGGACCCGAAACGCACCATTCCGCGCGCCTACATTGCCGGCATCCTGACCCTGGTGACCCTGGCCATCGGCGTGATGATCTTCGCCGGCGGCGTGGGCGACTGGCGCGCCCTGTCGAACATCAACGACCCGCTGCCGCAGGCGATGAAAGCCGTGGTCGGCAACAACTCCACCTGGATGCACATGCTGGTGTGGATCGGCCTGTTCGGCCTGGTGGCCAGCTTCCACGGCATCATCCTGGGCTACTCGCGGCAGTTCTTCGCCCTGGCCCGTGCCGGCTTCCTGCCGCGCGGCCTGGCCAGGCTGTCGCGCTTCCAGACCCCGCACCGGGCCATCCTCGCCGGCGGCGCGGTGGGCATCGCGGCGATCTTCAGCGACGGCCTGATCAGCCTGCAGGGCATGACCCTGACCGCGGCGATGATCACCATGAGCGTGTTCGGCGCCATCGTCATGTACATCATGAGCATGTTCAGCCTGTTCAAGCTGCGCCGCAGCGAGCCGGACCTGGAGCGTAGCTTCCGCGCGCCGGGCTACCCGGTGGTGCCGGCCATCGCACTGGTGCTGGCGCTGGTCTGCCTGGCCGCGATGCTATGGTTCAATAGCGTCATCGCCTCGGTGTTCCTGGTGCTGATGATCGGCGGCTGCTCCCTCTGCAGCATCGTCATCAGCCTCAATCGCGGCACCGACGCATCGTTCGCCAGCCAAGGTTGAGGAGTAGCGCCATGTCCGGATTCGTCCACAGCGTCGGTGGCCAGACCTGGCGTTTCGACAGCCTGCGCGAGGTCATGGCCAAGGCCAGCCCGGCACGCTCCGGTGATCGCCTCGCCGGAGTCGCCGCCGGCAGCGACGCCGAGCGTGTCGCTGCGCAGATGGCGCTGGCCGACATCCCGCTCAAGCACTTCCTCGACGAGGCGCTGATTCCCTACGAGAGCGACGAAGTCACCCGGCTGATCATCGACAGCCACGACGCCGCCGCCTTCGCGCCGGTCAGCCACCTCACGGTGGGCGGCCTGCGCGACTGGCTGCTCGGCGATGCCGCCGACGAAGCCAGCCTGCGCGCCCTGGCGCCGGGGCTGACGCCGGAAATGGCAGCCGCGGTATCGAAGATCATGCGCGTGCAGGACCTGGTGCTAGTGGCGCAGAAGATCCGCGTGGTCACCCGCTTCCGCAACACCCTGGGGCTGCGCGGGCGCATGTCCACCCGGCTGCAACCCAACCACCCGACGGACGACCCGGCCGGCATCGCCGCCAGCGTGCTCGACGGCCTGCTCTACGGCAACGGCGACGCCATGCTCGGCATCAACCCGGCCACCGACAGCCTGCAGTCGATCTGCACCCTGCTGGAGATGCTCGACGCGATCATCCAGCGCTACGAGATTCCCACCCAGTCCTGCGTGCTCACCCACGTCACCAGCTCCATCGAGGCGATCAACCGCGGCGCGCCGCTGGACCTGGTGTTCCAGTCCATCGCCGGCACCGAAGCGGCCAACGCCAGCTTCGGCGTGAGCCTGTCGATCCTCCAGGAGGGCTACCAGGCCGGGCTGTCGCAGAAGCGCGGGACGCTGGGCGACAACCTCATGTATTTCGAGACCGGCCAGGGCAGCGCGCTGTCGGCCAACGCCCACCACGGCGTCGACCAGCAGACCTGCGAGGCCCGCGCCTACGCGGTGGCGCGGCACTTCAAGCCGTTCCTGGTGAACACCGTGGTCGGCTTCATCGGCCCGGAATACCTGTACAACGGCAAGCAGATCATCCGCGCCGGCCTGGAAGATCACTTCTGCGCCAAGCTGCTGGGCGTGCCCATGGGCTGCGACATCTGCTACACCAACCACGCCGAGGCCGACCAGGACGACATGGACATGCTCCTGACCCTGCTCGGTGTCGCCGGCATCAACTTCATCATGGGCATCCCCGGCTCCGACGACGTGATGCTCAACTACCAGACCACCTCCTTCCACGACGCGCTCTACGCGCGCCAGACCCTGGGCCTGCGGCCGGCGCCGGAGTTCGAGGCGTGGCTGGAGCGCATGGAAATCCTCCGCCAGCAGGATGGCCGCGTGCAGATGGCCGGCCAGTTGCCCGGCGCCTTCCGTCACGCACTCGCGCAACTGTCCTGAGGCTTGAGGAGTTTTCCATGAGCGACAGCTTCACCCCCAATCCCTGGCAGGAACTGCGCCGCCTGACCTCCGCGCGCATCGCCCTGGGCCGTGCCGGCACCAGCCTGCCCACCGGCGCGCAGCTGGACTTCCAGTTCGCCCACGCCCAGGCCCGCGACGCCGTGCACCTGCCCTTTGATCGCGAAGGCCTGGCGCAACAACTGGCCGAGCGCGGCCGCGACACCCTGCTGCTGCACAGCGCCGCCGCCGACCGCGACACCTACCTGCAACGGCCGGACCTGGGCCGCCGCCTGGACGAGGATTCGGCGGATATCCTGCGCCGCCACGCCGATCGTCATCCACAAGGCTACGACCTCGCCGTGGTGATCGCCGACGGTCTCTCTTCGCTGGCCGTACAGCGCCACAGCCTGCCCTTCCTCGAACGCATGGAAGAACAGGCGCGCAATGAAGGCTGGAGCCTGTCACCGGTGGCGCTGGTGCAACAGGGCCGCGTCGCCGTCGCCGATGAAGTCGCCGAATTGCTGCGGGCGAAGATGGTGGTGATCCTGATCGGCGAACGCCCCGGCCTGTCCTCGCCGGACAGCCTCGGCCTGTACTTCACCTGGGCGCCGAAGGTCGGCCTGAATGACGCCTACCGCAACTGCATCTCCAACGTGCGCCTGGAGGGCCTCAGCTACGGTCTGGCCACGCACCGCCTGCTGTACCTGATGCGCGAGGCCTGCCGACGGCAATTGTCGGGGGTGAACCTGAAGGACGAAGCGGAGCTGCCGGCGCTGGAAGGAGAAGACTCCCGCGCACGCGGAAACTTCCTCATCGGCGGCTAAGCGCGCGGGCAGTGTGAACGCGACCACATGCCGCGCCTGTCAGATGCCGTCTTTAGGATTTGTCTTAAATCACCCCTTCCGTCCGTCGCGATAAAAATCTCGCCATCGAGCTCCGCGCCCCCTGCAGGTGCGGAGCACCGCGCTTCACGTCGATGGTCAGAAGATGGATTCAGCCAACGCTCCCAAGCTCGCTACCTCAGATAACCTGCCGCCCCAGCAGGGCTTCACCCTGATCGAGACCCTGGTCACCATCACCATCCTGGCCATCGTGCTGGGCATTGCGGTGCCCTCCTTCGACCTGCTGATCAACCGCAACCGTGCGCAGAGCGCCGGCAAGCAACTGGTCGCGCTGCTGCAGTACGCCCGCGCCCAGGCGCAGATCGGCCGCCAGCCGGTGCGGGTGACGCCGCAGACCAGCGGCGACTGGACTTCCCTGCTGAGTGTCGGGCGCCTGCGCGGCGGCGACCTGGTCGGCCACCGGGAGATCGAACTGCGCAGGACCCGCCTCGATGACTCCGCCAGTCTGCGGATCGAGCAGGAGCCGAAGGCCCAGGTGGAATTCGACGGCAACGGCATCGCCGTGGGCAGCGGCACCTTTCCCCAGGTCTTCACCCTCACGGCCGGCCGCTACGCCAGCAAGGTCTGCCTGCAGCGCGGCGGAGCAGTAGCCCCATGCGACTGACTCGCCGAGCGCGCACCCCGCAGCAGGGTTTCTACCTGGTCGAGGTGCTGGTGGCGGTGATGCTCACCAGCGTCGCCCTGCTCGGCATGCTGGCCCTGCAGAGCCGCAACATCGCCTACAGCCACGACAGCCAGCAGCGGCAGAACGCCCTGCTGCTCGCCGCCGACCTCGCCCGCAGCATCCAGGCCAATCGCCTGGCGCTTGTCAGTAACGGCAAGCTAACCAGCGAGGCGAGCTATCTGGTGCCCGCCGGCAGCGCCTTTCCCACCCTGGGCAGCGGCCAGAGCTGCGCCACCAGCGGCCTGGGCAAGCTCGACCGGGCGCAGCGCGAGCTGGCCTGCTGGGTCGCGCAGCTGCGCCTGAAGCTCAATACCGACGACACGCTGCTCAGGGACTCCACCTACATCTGCCCCAGCCGCGACGGCCGCACCTGCGCTACCGATTCGCGCCAGCCGCTGCTGCTGGTCCAGCTCGCCTGGCACAGCCGCAACTGCCAGGCCGGCAGCCTCACCAGCGCCGAGGACGCCGACGCCGCCTGCCTCTCGGCGGGCGCCGGAGGCGGCGTCGAGCGCTACCGCCTGGGCTTCCAGCCATGAGTCGGCAGCGCCAGCGGGGCCTGTCCCTGATCGAGCTGATGGTCGCCATCGCGCTGGGCGTGATGGTCCTGCTGGGCGTCCTGCAGGTCTACCTGTCGGGCAGCGAGCATGCCGCGTTCAACCATGCCCAGCAGCAGAACCAGGCCAACGCGCGCTTCATCCTCACCCTGCTGCAGCGCGAGAGCGGCCATGCCGGCTACAGCGCCTGGGTGCGCCACGCCAGCGCCGCCGATGACCAGCAGTACGACTTCGTCATCGACCGCCAGGGGCCCTTCCCGGCGCTCACCGACGCCACCACCGGCTGCATCTTCGCCGCCGGCCAGGTCGCCAGCCCGGATGCCGGCGGCCGCGGCCTGTGCCTGCGCTACCAGCGCGCCCAGCGCAGCGACGCGCAAACGCAGCAGGACTGCACTGGCGCGGCGCTCTACAGCGATGACGACGAAGGCAATCCGCAAGCCCTGGTCAGCCACCTGCGCCTGTCCGGCGGCCAGTTTCTGTGCAGGACCAACAACCCGCTATCCGCTGGCGAAACCGTCCTCGCCGAGGGCCTCCACGACCTGGTGTTCGCCGTCGGCTCGACCAACCAGATCCGCGCCGGGCTGGTGCTGACCTCGCGCCGCGCACTGCTGCCGGAGAACTGCAGCTACCAGGACCCGCTCAACCCCGCCACGTCGAAGGACACCGGCACCCGCGGCCTGTGCAGCGCCTTCGCGCAGACGCTCTACCTGAGGAACCAGCCATGAACCGGCAACGCGGCCAGACCCTGCTGATCGCCCTGATCCTGCTGCTGGCGCTGAGCATGCTGACCCTGGGCAACCTGCGCAGCGGCCTGCTGCTGGACAACAGCCTGGCCGAGTCGCGGGACTACCAGGCGGCCCTGGGCGGCGCCGGCTCGGCGATCAGCGAGGCGCTGCAGCGCACACGCCTGAGCGCGACGATGGCGGTGAGCGAAGCGGATAACTGCGTCAGCAGCGCACAGGAGCAGCAGCAGGTGCTGCTCTGCGATCGCCGCTGGCTCGAACCCGGCGACGCCGCCAGTGCCGCGCTGCTGACCAGGGCCCGCACCTACCGCGGCAACGACCTCGCCAGCCCCGACCAACTGGCCGAACTGAGCAGCGCGCCACGCTGGTACGTCGCCGCACAGTGCGAGAGCCGCTCCTCCAGCGCCATGGCTGACTGCCTGTCCGGCAGCGGCACCCTGCTGCTGCAGATGAACGCCCTTTCCACCGGCATTACCGACCAGGCCCTGGTCCGCCTCCAGGAGTACGCCCGTGTCCAGCGCTGAACCGCTCCGCTCGCCCCGGCTTCCGGCCCTCCTGCTCGGCGGTGCGCTGCTGCTGGCCAGCGACTACGGCTGGGCGGCGACGCCCAGCCAGGCGCCACTGTTCCTCGTCGAGGGCGTCTCGCCCAACCTGATCGTCACCCTCGACGACTCCGGCAGCATGACCAGCGCCTACACCCCCGACGGTATGTCCTCCTACGCCATCGCCAACCGCTCCTCGGCGTACAACCCGATGTACTACAACCCGGCGATCACCTACGAAGCACCGTGGAAGGTCACCTTCAGCGGCGGCCGGGTGGTCAGCGAGCGCTACACCACGAGTTTCGCCAAGGCCTACTACGACGGTTTCCTCACCAACCAGACCAGCACCGTCGACCTGAGCCGCAACACCGGCAACGGCTACAGCCAGAACGCCATCCAGGCGGTGAACAGCACCGACGCCTACCAGCGCAACGCGCACTATTACCAGTTCGACGCCGCCTGTCCGCACGCGCGCAACGTGGCGACCAGCAGCCTGAGCGCGGTACAGAACTGCGCGGCGGACTCCTCGTACACCAGCGCCAGCGCCTGCACCCGCACCTGCTTCACGCCGCATTGGGTGAGCACCGAGAAGGAGCAGCAGAACTACGCCAACTGGTTTTCCTTCTACCGCACCCGCCAGCTGGCCACGCGCACCGCGGCCAACCTGGCGCTGTTCGACCTGCCCGAGCACATCCGCGTCACCTGGCAGGGCCTGAACTACTGCACCAGCATCAGCTTCAACCTCAGCTCCACGTCCTGTGGCAACCAGACCCTGGCGGCCTTCACCGGCCAGCACAAGGCGGACTTCTTCACCTTCACCAGCCGCCTGGTCGCCAGCGGCGGCACGCCCCTGGGCACCGCGCAGAACCGCGTCAACAGCTACCTGGCCAGCACCACCGCCTACAACCCCTACGCCCGCGTGCCGGGCGCCAGCCGCGACCTGAAGACCGAATACGCCTGCCGCCCCAGCTACCACCTGCTGATGACCGATGGCTTCGGTGACGGCTCCGGCGGCAACAACGCCGACGGCACGCCGCGAACCCTGCCCGACGGCAAGCAGTTCGCCGCCACCGCGCCCTACCAGGACCCCTGGTCCAACACCCTGGCCGACAACATCTTCCTCGGCTGGGCCACCGACGCCCGCAGCGACCTGGAGAACAAGGTGCCGCCGCGCTTTCGCGAGGGCAGCGACTACTGGAACCCGAAGAACGACCCCGCCACCTGGCAGCACGTCACCACCTACACCGTCGGACTGGGCCTGGGACCGACGCTGAAATACCTGCAGTGGGAAGGCGACACCTACTCCGGCTCCTATGCGCAACTGCTCGACGGCCGCAAGAGCTGGCCCAACCCCAGCGCCAGCACCACGCTGGACGGCATGACGGTCACCGCTAACGAAGGCAAGGTGGCCGCGCTCTGGCATGGCGCGCTGAATTCCCGCGGCGAGTTCTTCAGCGCCGACTCCACCAGCGAACTGGTGAAAGCCTTCCAGGCCATCGTCAGCAGCATCTCCAGCAGCCAACTGGCGGTGGCCGCCGCCGGTGCCAGTTCCACCTCGCTGAGCACCGACAGCCACCTCTACCGCGCCAGCTACCAGCCCACCGACTGGAGTGGCGACATCCTGCAGTACCGTCTCGATGCCGATGGCAATGCCCAGGCCAACGCCAGCCTGTCGTTCCGCAACCAGTTGAACCTGCGTTCCGCGGCCAGCCGCAGCCTCTACACCAATACCGCCCCGGACAGCGCCAAGGGCCAGTTGCAGCCCTTCACCTGGGACAATCTCGCGGCGCAGCAACAGCAATGGCTCGACCGCGCGCCGGGCACCCAGCGCGAGGACAACCTGGGCCAGCGCCGCGTCGACTGGCTGCGCGGCGAACGCAGCGACGAGGGAGGCACCTTCCGCGCGCGCAACCACCTGCTGGGCGACATCATCTACTCCTCGCCCCTGGTGGTCGGAGCGCCATCCGCCGTCACCTACTACCTGGAGAAGGCCGCCGGCGCCAGCGGCTACGACGAGTTCCGCAGGGACCATGCCGATCGCGAAAGTCGTCTGTATGTCGACGCCAACGACGGCATGCTGCACGCCTTCGACGAAACCGGAAGCGAGCGCTGGGCCTTCATCCCTGCGGCCGTGTTCGCGCAACTCAACTACCTGCCCGATACCCGGTACGCCGCGCGCTCCGAGGAAGAAAACACCAACAGCCTGCACCGCTACTACGTCGACGGCAGCGCGGTCAGCCGCGACGTGCATTTCGCCGGCAGCTGGCACACCGTGCTGGTCATGGCCCCCGGCCGCGGCGGGCGCGGCCTGTTCGCCCTGGACATCACCGACGCCGACCGCCCGCGCCTGCTCTGGGAGTACTCCGACAGCGCGCGCAGCGCCACTGGCCAGGACATCGACTTCGGCCATGTGCTCGATCGGCCGGTCATCACCTTCTCCGGCGGCGAAGCCTACGTGCTCACCGGCAACGGCTACGACACCGCCAAGGGCTATTCGCTGTCGATCCGCCTGGAAGACGGGCGCATCAGCGCCGCCAGCGAGTCCGCCGCCGGCGACGGCGAAGTCGGCAGCACGGTCGCCTGGACCCGCGCGTCCAGCCCCGGCGAGCTCGCGCAGCGCTACTACGGCAGCCTGCAGGGCAAGCTCTACCGCCAGGCCGGCGTCGACAGCGTTTCCAGCCTGCTGTCGAGCATCCCCGCAGCACGCAGCCAGCCGCTGAGCACTCCCGCCGAAGTCACCCAGCATCCGCGTGGCGGGCAGCTGGTGATCGCCGGCAGCGGCAAGTTCTTCGAAGCCGGCGACAAGGAAGGCGCGCTCAGCCGGCAGTCCCTCTACGGCTTCTGGGACCAGACCGACTACCTCGCCCATGTCGACGGCGCGGGCAGCCCCACCACCCTGAGCCGTCTGAGCGACCTGCAGGCCCAGACGCTGACCCAGGAAAGCGTCACGCACAGCGCCGGCAGCAGCGAAGTACGCCAGCTGAGCAGCGAACGCGTGGCCTGGGACAACAGCGGCAAGCGCGGGGTGGGCATCCGCGGCTGGTACTTCGACCTGGCCGACGGCGAGCGAATCCTCGACCAGCCCTTCATGCTCGGCGATGTGCTGTTCGTCACCGTCGGCCGCCCCAATGCCGACCCGTGCAGCGCCGGCATTACCTACTGGCTGCTGGCGGTGGACCCGAAGAGCGGCGGTGCGCTGGATTTCAATGTGTTCGACCTGGTCGGCGACGGCTCCTACAGCGAGACCGCCAGCGGTATTCGCATCGACGGCCCGCTGACCCGCATCGGCGACAACCTCTACAGCCCCGACGGCACGCGCGTCCCGGTGCAGCTGTTCGACCCGCAGAACCAGGGGCGCTTCAACTGGCGGATCATGAACTACAACCTGCCGGTGAATTACCCATGACGGCCCCGGCGCGCCTGCCGACCCTGGACAGATACCGCGGCTTCACCCTGGTCGAGCTGATGGTGGTGGTGTCCATCCTCGCCCTGCTGGCCGGCATCGCCATCCCCAGCTATCGCCAGTACGTCCTGCGCGCCCAGCGCAGCGAAGCACAGACGCTCCTGCGCGACGCCGCCGCCCAGCAGGAGCGCTACCTCGCGCAGTACAGCCGGTATACCGACGAGCCGGCGCGGCTGGCCTTTCCCGCGCCGCTGACGGCCGACGGCAAGCGCCTCTCGCCGAACCAGCTGTACGAACTGGGCATCGAGCACCCCGACGGCAATACCCGTCGCTACCGCCTCAGTGCCCTGCGACTCGGCGCCCAGGGCCAGGACCGCGAGTGCGGCGACTTCACCCTGGACGAGCAGGGCACGCGCGGCACCAGCGCAGGCAGCGTGGCAAGCTGCTGGCGTTGATCAAACGCTCGCTTTGATTGCGCTTTCCACAAATTCTGGTGCAGCATCGGATGCGATGGCTATCTGCTGGCCGCGATGGCTGTCGCTGGCATAGCCCCTGCATTGCCATACCAGCCCACTCACCTCCCGCCGAGGCCCGCTCATGCGCATTGTGCAAGCCACGCTCGACCACCTCGATCTGCTCGCGCCGCTGTTCGTCAAATACCGCGAGTTCTACGGCATGCTCCCCTACCCCGAATCCTCGCGAAAATTCCTCGAGAAGCGCCTGCGCCGCAAGGAATCGGTGATCTACCTGGCGCTGCCGGACGATGGCGAAGACAGGATCCTCGGCTTCTGCCAGCTCTACCCGAGCTACTCGTCGCTGTCGCTCAAGCGCGTGTGGATCCTCAACGACATCTACGTCGCCGAAGAGGCACGCCGCCAACTGGTCGCCGACCACCTGCTGCAGACTGCCCGGCAGATGGCCCGCGAGACCCAGGCCGTGCGCATGCGCGTATCCACCAGCGTCAACAACGAGGTGGCGCAGAAGGTCTACGAATCCATCGGCTTCCGCGAGGACAGCGAGTTCAAGAACTACGTCCTGCCGATCAGCGACGACCTCAACTGAGCGCCAGCCGCCCCGCTGGCAGCGGCGGGCGCGGCGCACTAGAGTGCCATCAGCGGAAATTGCCGCGGCCACCGCATGAAGGGATCCCATGCGTCATTCCCTGTTCGTTCTGCGTACAGCCTGCCTCTGCCTCGCGTTGCTGGGCCCCGCCGCCCAGGCCCAGACCCTGCGCATCGCCACCCTGGAGTGGTCGCCCTACGTGGGCAGCGACCTGCCGGGCAACGGCCTGGCCAGCCGCATCCTCAACGAAGCCCTGGCGCTCAACGGCGACAAGGCCGAACTGGTCTTCCTGCCCTGGCAGCGGGCCCTCAATGAGACCCGTGAAGGCCGCTTCGACGCACTGATGCCGGCCTACCTGTCTCCTGACCGCAGCCAGGACTTCTACACCTCGATGCCGCTGCTGGACTCCCAGCTCGGCTTCTTCCGCCGCCGCGACCGCGCCCTGCCGATCAACCCGCGCGACCTCGATACCCTGCGCCCGTATCGCATCGGCGTGGTGCGCGGCTACGTCAACCAGGTCGGCTTCGACGCCGCCGACTTCCTCAACAAGGACGTGGTCAGCAGCGACTGGCAGAACCTGGAAAAACTCCTGCGCGGACGCATCGACCTGGCCGTGGTGGACCGCTATACCGGCTACCAGCTGCTCAGCCAGAACGCCCCGGCGCTGCGCGAGCAGCTGGAGTTCGTCGAGCCGCCGCTGGAGGTCAAGCCGCTCTACGTGCTGGTGCCCAGGAAGCGCGCCGAAGGCGAAGCCCTGGCCGCCAGCCTCGACCGCGGCCTGCGTACCCTGCGCCGCAGCGGCCGGCTGCAGCAGCTGATCGCCGACGCGCACCTGGAGACCGCGATGAACACCCGCGAGGTCGCCACCAAGCCACTGGCCGAGCAATGGCCGGCGGATGGCCAGCAGCACGGTGCTGCCCTGCACCCCGCCCTGCTCAGCTGGCAGGCCAGCCGCTACTAGGGGCATTTGTCACAAGGCGTTGCCACGCTCGCAGCGACAGTATTTTCACGCCGAAGCTGTAATATCCTCCCGCGGACTTCCGTCGCAGGATTCGACGGAGCGCGCCCCCGGCAGCCCGCTCGCGCCCTATAATGGGCGGCCCGGCCGTTCACCTCGTAGTCAGACAGGCTTCTCATGGAATTCAACCCGATCGACCTGATTCTCCACCTCGACACCTACCTGTCGCTGGCGGTGGCCAACTATGGCACCTGGATCTACGCCATCCTGTTCCTGGTGATCTTCTGCGAAACCGGCCTGGTGGTGACGCCCTTCCTGCCGGGCGACTCCCTGCTCTTCATCGCCGGCGCCATCTGCGCCGCCGGCGGCATGGACCCCTGGCTGCTCGGCGGCCTGCTGCTGGTCGCGGCGATTTCCGGCGACAGCACCAACTACGTGATCGGTCGAACCCTGGGCAAGCGCCTGTTCAGCAACCCGAAGTCGAAGATCTTCCGCCGCGACTACCTGGACCAGACCCACGCCTTCTACGAACGCCACGGCGGCAAGACCGTCACCCTGGCGCGCTTCCTGCCCATCGTGCGGACCTTCGCGCCCTTCGTCGCCGGCATGGCCTACATGCCCTACGCGCGCTTCCTGTTCTTCAGCGTGGCCGGCAGCATCGCCTGGGTCGGCGGCCTGGTGACCCTGGGCTTCTTCTTCGGCAACGTACCGTTCATCAAGCAGAACCTGTCGGTGATGATCATCGCCATCATCGCCTTCTCCCTGGTGCCCATGCTGATCGGCTTCATCCGCCACAAGATGCGCCCCGCCACCAAGGCCCAGACCAGCGAGCGCTGATCCGTCCATGTGGTCGTTCAGCGCCTGGCGCCGGCGGCGCTTCCTCGCCCGCTATCCGCTCGATGGCGAGCTCTGGGCACAGGTGCGCCGCAGCCTGCCGATCCTCGACGGCCTGAGCGAAGACGAACTGCGCCTGCTGGGCGAGCGGGCGCTGCTGTTCCTGCGCGACAAGCGCCTCTCGCCACTGCCGGGCATCGAGCTGGACGACTACCGCCGCCTGCTGCTGGCCACCCAGGCCGAGCTGCCGCTGCTGCACCTGCCGGACCTCAACTGGTACAGCGGCTTCCATGAGCTGGTGCTCTACCCCGATGACTTCGTCAGTCCGCAGAAGCACCGCGACCCGGCTGGCGTCCTGCACGAGTTCGACGACGAGCGCGCCGGCGAAACCTCCCTGCAGGGCCCGGTGATCCTCGCCTGGCCCGGCGTGGAGAGCGGCGGCGGCTGGGATGCCTACAACCTGGTGATCCACGAACTGGCGCACAAGCTCGACATGCTCAACGGCGACGCCAACGGCCTGCCGCCGCTGCACCGCGACATGCGCGTCACCGACTGGGCCGCCGCCATGCAGGGCGCCTACGACGAGATGAACCGCCAGCTCGATCGCGATCCGCAGGCACACACCGCCATCGATCCGTATGCGGCGGAGAATCCGGCGGAGTTCTTCGCCGTCACCAGCGAGTACTTCTTTACCGCTCCTGACCTCCTCCAGGCGGCCTATCCCAAAGTCTATGAACAGCTTTCGCTGTTCTACCGGCAAGATCCTCTCGCGCGCCTGCGCCGGCTGCAGGCCGATCATCCCGAATATCAGGAAACTCACGCGCACTAGGCGATGTCTGTGGCTAGGCCACGGCAATCTGCCTATAATCCGCCGCACTTTTTCGGCCCGACCACACCCTGGAGTCGTCCATGAGCTACAGCAGCATCCCGGCTGGCAAAGACCTGCCGAACGACATTTACGTCGCCATCGAGATCCCGGCCAACCACGCGCCGATCAAGTACGAGATCGACAAGGACACCGACTGCCTGTTCGTCGACCGTTTCATGGCCACCCCGATGTTCTACCCGGCCAACTACGGCTTCATCCCCAACACCCTGGCCGACGACGGTGACCCCCTCGACGTGCTGGTCGTGACCCCGTACCCGGTCGCTCCCGGCTCGGTGATCCGCGCCCGTCCGGTTGGCGTGCTGAACATGAGCGACGAGGCCGGCGGCGACGCCAAGCTGATCGCCGTACCGCACGACAAGCTGACCGTCCTCTACCAGGACGTGAAGGAATACACCGACCTGCCGGCCCTGCTGCTGGAGCAGATCAAGCACTTCTTCGAGAACTACAAGGATCTCGAGAAGGGCAAGTGGGTCAAAGTCGAAGGCTGGGGCGACGCCGCCCAGGCCCACGACTACATCACCAAGGCCGTCGCCGCCTTCCAGGCCAAGTGACGGTCGCGGGGTAACCCGCGCTGTGAATAGCCCCGCCCTGGCGGGGCTTTTTCATGACTGGGATTAGGCTTTTCGTCCCGACTTTGCTACCATCTGCGCCCCGCACGCAGCTCGCTGCGCTGCCACAGAATCAAGGCGGTCCGCCCTACCAGAAGTAGCGTTGGACCACCCCCTGGAAGCCGGCCACAAGCCGGCTTTTTTAATGCCCGCGATTTGCCTCCGCGCCGCCTGCGCAATCCCCTGCCAGACCGCTCGCCGGCCAATGCGCCGCTGTCACGGGCCAGGCATAAGATCGGACTATCCTCTCGCCGGTCCGCCGTCATGAAACGCTCGCCGCCCCTCCTGCTCGCCCTGCTGCTGACAGCCCCCGCGCTTGCTCCTGCGCAGGCTGCGGAGTGGAAGCTGGCCAAGGACGCAGACGGTGTACGCGTCTACCTGAGCGAAGTGCCCGGCTCACGCTACAAGGTAAGCGCGTGAAAATCGGCGTCCTGGGTGCCTGACCCCGCAGTTGAGACTATTGCGTCCGCAACTTTTCTTGCGGACGCAAGCATGACCACCGATGACCTCAGTTATTTGCCACTCACCGTGACCCGTGTCGTGCATGGCAAGCGTCGTTTTGACCCGGATGACAAACGTCGCCTGATCCAAGCCTGCCTGCTGCCAGGTGTATCGATATCTGGCATGGCTCTGCGGGCCGGCATCAACGCCAACCAGTTGCACAAATGGATCCTCAGGCACAAGCGTCAAGCTTCTTCGGCGTTCGTACCCGTCGTGACCACTGGCGCCCACGCTGAGTTGACCTCGGCCAGATCCTATTCGGCGGTCTCGACCCACCCTGGCATAGAGATATCATCACCGACGTCCCCGAAACCTGCGCGCCTCGCTGCTCAACTTCCCAACGGCGCGAGAATCGAGCTTGAGTGTGGAGGGCAAGATGTCGCCTTGGTGAGGGCGTTGATTGAAGCGCTCGGAGCGATCTGATGTTCCGCCTTGAGGAGGGGCTGAAAGTCTACCTGCATCGAGACCCGGTTGATTTCCGCAAAAGCATCAACGGTTTGTCGGCACTGGTCGAACAATCGTTGGAACTCGACCCGTTCGCGCAGGCCGTCTATGTGTTTCGTAATCGACGGGCCGACCGAATCAAGCTGCTAGCCTGGGACCGCAACGGCTTCTGGCTACTTTTCAAGCGTCTGGAAACCGATCGCTTCACCTGGCCGAGAAAAGAGGCCGTCGTCAGTCTCTCTGTCGAGCAGTTGCACTGGTTGCTGGACGGTATCGACATCAGCGCCGTCCAGCGGCATCAGCCGCGAAATTATCACCGGGCCGTATGAACAGGGCGTCTTCGTGCTGGTCTA
>NZ_JACHLI010000018.1 GCF_014204515.1 Pseudomonas nitroreducens
CGCCACCTCTAGCTTGAACTTCCCATCATGCCTTGCCATGTGGACCCCTCAGAGTTGGTGTCCAACATCTGGGGGTCAGTTCAGGTGAGGGGCTTCTAGACCTGGTGGGATCAGGCTTTGGCGTCGTCTGGTGTCGGAGGCTTGATTTCTTCCTCCCCAATGCTGTCTGCGGAACCCACGGCAGGTTTCGCTCTGCCAACTAACTTGATCTGTTCGATGTGGTAGAAGAGAACAGAGCTCGCGACGAGCGCCGCGATGCTTACGAGCAGGAAACTAAGGCTGCTCGATGCGACGTCAGCGACCCTCTGTGCAGGCCATTTCACGATCTTTTCCACGTGAACTTGAACGAGGTTGACGCCGATGACCAGGCCAAAGCACGCGCCGATAGCGATCCCGGTGGTGACGGCCTGACCGGTTTCCTTGGTCGCACGTATGATTTTGATCATGAGTCAGGCTCCAGTCTCAGGACTTTCAGTCGACACAGACTCAACGGGCTCCTGTTTCTTGCTCTCGTTCTCAGAGACTGCATCCTTGGCGAAAAACCAGCTAAAGACACAGATGAAGGTAACAGTGAGTGCCAGCGTGACAGGGTAGGCCGCGCTCCCTTCCGCAGCAGCTGCCTTGATTTGCTCAGGAGTAGCCGTGAGGACTTCCTCCAGGCGAGACTTGAAGAAGTCCAGCGCAGCCAGGCCTCCCAGAGTGAGGCCCAGTAGGCCAGACATCAGCAGATTCTTGAAGTGTGAAAAGTGTTCAGATTTGAAGTACTTTTTCATTGTTTCTCCGCCTTTCCGGCTTGTTATTGGTTGTTCTGCGCTTTGTCCGGGTCGGTATTGGCCGGGTGGCTCTTTTTGCTGTTCGGCGCGACCAGGAGGCAGAGGACTGCAGCCGCTAGGATGCCACTGCAAATCCAGAACGACTGGTCGAAATCGTAGACCATTTGGGCCTGGCTCTTGAGCTGTCCCTTGAGCTGTTCAGGAGTGGCGTAGCGCAGGACTTCGGACAGTGTGTAAGCGATGGCAATGGTACCGCCGATGGCTGCGCCGATGAGCAGTATCCCGATCTGTTCAAACGCTTTGGGGTTGAGCTTGATACGCATTCTGGAGTTTCTCCGGTCGATGATTGCCTATCGGCAATTTGTTCAAAAATCTGAAGTCATCGGCGGGAAGCTGTGGCATCCTTCGCGGCTTCCAAACCATTGAGTTACTTGGATGGAAGCGCCTCTCGCTCGCTACCTTTCCCTGGCCGTGCGCCTCGCTGGCCTATTCCACGACTTGGGTAAGGGTACCTACGGGTTTAGCGAAAAATTGTCGGATGCAGTTGCCGGCACGTTCGGCCCGGACGTCAGGGTCAAAGACCCACTGCGACATGAGCTGGTCAGCGCGCTGCTGATCGATGTCGACGCACCCGATGACGCACTCTACCAGCTTCAGACCCCTGGCGGGGTAGTAGCGTTCTTTGAGGTGCGCCGACAGACCCTGGCCTCCCAGGAGACGCGTCAGCACGTCGAAGCGATGTTGGCCAGGTGCATAACCCTTGCAGAGAAAGGCCGCGAGCAGGTTACGGACGGTGATTTGGAGTTCTTCCACCAGCACATGTCCCTCAATCGGCCGCATGCATGGGAACGGCATCCATTCTGGATGTCCGTGCTGTGGCTGGTGCTGACACACCACAAGCTCCCTGCAGGCGCTTGGTCGATGCGCCATGCAAGTTTCACCTTGCTGCCGGCCAGGCACGTAGGTCTCCACCAGCACATGGAGGAGGGGCACCACCACATACGGAACCTGGATCGCCTTGGTCGGTTCATGCAGATGCCCGGTACAGGGCAGCCCTGGCATTCCTCCGAGTGGGTTCAGGCTGTGGCGTCGACGGTTCGTGAGCTGCTGGCGCTGCGAGTAGAGTTGCCGTCGGTCGAGTCCGAGATGTTCCAGGCCGGCGAAGGGGAGTTCGGTTCTGGCACCCCCTGGCTATCCCTCCTGACCCGCGTTGGCAGGGCAAGCTTGGTGATCGCCGACTACGAGGCAAGCTGCGATGCGGTGAAACCGGCGTTCACCGGGAATCCGGAAGGGCTGGTCTTTGCCAACACCAAGGACACGGGAGCCCGGTATGTCTACGGCGACACTCTGGAGCGCCATCTGCTCAGGGTTGGCCAGCTGGCGCCCACTGTGCTTGAGGGGTTGCTGGAGCCCGGTAGTGGGCAAACATTCTCGGCGCTGGCGCTTCGGCCCAGTGAGGTTCCACCGGGTTTCGCCCTGCCAGAAAATATCCCGGATTCCCCATACGCCTGGCAGGCACATGCACAGCGAGCGTTTGAGGAGTTCCGGGCGACCACTGCCGGCCTCTTCTGTCTTGTCGCCGCCGGTACCGGCCGGGGTAAGACCCGTGCCTGCGCCGCCATGATGGGGAGTTGCCGCCCTGAAGCCCGATTCTCGGTCATGCTCAGCATGCGCTCGTTGACTTTCCAGACAGCCGCTGCATACGTCGGCGAACGCATTGGCTTCCGTCCAGACCAGGTTGCTATGTTCGTCGGTGACGATGTCCTCAAACGCCGGTTCCGGATACTGCAGGCCGAGGAGACGCAAGCCTATTGGCGCCGCGCGCCTGGCACTGAGCATGGGCTTGATGATCCATGGGAGGCGCAGCAGGAGGTCATGTACACAGGCCCCTTGCGCGCATCGTCGCCACTGAACTGCATCCGAAACGACGGGTTCCTCATGCGGTTGCTGTCGGCGCCGGTATCTGTGATGACCGTCGACCACGTCATTCGCCTGATCGACCTCAAGTCCTCCAAGGACATCCTCCCCCTCATGCACCTTCTGAGCAGTGACCTGGTGCTCGATGAGATCGACGACTACAAGGGTGATGACCTGATCTGCATCGGACGCTTGATTGAGCTGGCGGGGCAGTGCGGCCGGCGGGTGATCATTGCTTCAGCCACGTTGCCGAGGACGGTTGCCGAGAATTTCCATGCGGCCTACTTGAGTGGCTATCGGGTATTCCAGCAGCTCAATGGTGCTCCGGCAGCACAGGCCATGGTGGTGACCCACCTGGCGCCTTTCGTTTCCCACCAGATGGGAACAAGCTTCGGTGAGTTCTACTCTCAGGTGATGGCCAAGTTCTGCGAGGAGGAGCGTCAGTCCGCCATCAGTGCGCCTCGCCGGCAGGTTCTGAATACCGAGATGCTCCTCGATAAGGCCCTGGGAGGGCTGTCGCCGGCCAGCTTCTACAAGCACCAGATAGCCGACGCCCAGAACGCCTTCTACGGGGCTACCACCTGGCTTGCCCGGCTGGCGCACAAGCAAAATCACCTGGTCGATCCTGCCACGAAGCTGGCCTATAGCGTTGGCTTCATCCGGCTCAACACCGTGAAGAGCGTGCAAGGGTATGTCCGCTGGATGATCGACTCTCCTTTTGTCGACAAATTGAGAGACCACGGCGTCGTGGTGAAGGTGCTCTGTTACCACGCCCAGAACCTGGGAGTAGTGCGGGTGCTCCAGGAGAGCTTCCTGGAGCGACACTTGGCTCGCACCAGGATGAACAAAGGTCAGAGCGATCCATTCCTGGATCATCCTGATGTGAAGGCTGCTCTTGAGGCTTCCTGGCATGCTGGCGACGAGGACGTCATCTTCATCATCGCTACCAGCTCGATCATGGAAACAGGGCGGGACTTCGACCATGACTGGTGCATCCTGGAGCCATGCTCGACTCAATCCATCGTGCAGGCCGGAGGCCGGGTACGCCGGCACAGGCTTGCACCTCACCCGCATCCTAACGTCCTGGTCTTGCCCGTGTCGCTGGATGGATTGATTGTGCTCGAGCACGCCTGGCGGGACATGAAGTTCTCACCCTATGTGCCCAGGGAACGACCCAGGGCGCCCTACAAGGGCGCGATGGACGAATTGGGTGTCTGCCATGTCGATGGGCTTCCACGCATGCCCTGCACCGCGAGAGAGGCCTTCTCGGCTGAACTGAACCGAGGGGCCTTGCATGCGGGCCACTGTCTGGAAACCCCGGCCGCCTACCGGCTGGCGCCGCTGACGGTTATGGAGCGGGTGCGCCAACTCGGCTTGTTCCAGCGCCGCCACGCGGAGGAGGGACGTGAGCCCTACACCCTGCAGTACAGTGTTGAGCAAGCTGATGCGCTTCTCTGCAGCGCTGTGTACGAACAAACGCCGTTCCGTGGTCAGGACGAGTCTGCGCAGATCCAATACCTGCGTGAGCACCAGGGTTGGTTCGTCATGGACGCAGCGGAACGGGTCACTCCGGGCAATGGCGTGGTGTCTTGTGCGTACTCCCGGCCGGCAGAGGATGAGTTGTTCATGCTGCCGCAGCTGAACCTGCGTAGCGAGGAGCAACTGCTGGCCTTATCCGAGTGCACGGCCGGGGAGATTGGTTACCAGCCAGAGGATCTCTCATTGGCTGAGGCTGCTCTGCTGAGCTGCCAGCGTCGCGCCAACTTCAAACAGCTGGTATTTGATCCCCAGCTTGGCTTCTATGAGCCCGGCCCCGACCGGTAAGGAAAGAACATGATCGCCGTGAGCTTCTTGCTGTATCTGATTGGGCCGCTGCTCCTGAACTTTGGCGCGACTCATGGGTACGGACACTGGATGTTCATCTCCGGGGCGGGATTGGCCGTTCTGCTCTACTTGCCACTCTTGGTCATTGGCCTGTGCGTCGACCAGGGTCACGCCGTCTTCGCCCGGTGTCTTCCAGGCCAGGTCTTCTGCTGCGTAGCGTTCCACCTTCTGATGCTCGCAACGCCTGATGGCGGGCCGACAGATCCGGTGTACGGCACCTCCTCGATCTTCTGCTTCCTGGCCGGATTCATACTGTTCCGTCAGGGAGTCAGCTCAATCCAGTTCGAGCTGAAAGGGCTGGATGAAGCCTTCGAAATTGACCTCAAATAATCCGTAAAGGTGCTTGCCATGCGTACCCAGTTGCCCAGCCAGGAAACGACCTGGTTGGGAATCAGCCGCTTCGTCCAATCCTTCACTGCGTGGAAGGCCGAGAACACACAGCTCACGCTAGACGGGGAGGAGGCTGAGATTCGTGCTTATCTGGATGCTCAGATCGAGCTAGAAGGCGATGGCCTTGTCGGCCGGCCGAATACCCATCCGATCCTGACGCTGCTGGAAGACATCGAGTTTCGCGCCCCACGCCTGGCGGAATTGATGTTCGCCCGGTCGGCGATCCTCTATGGCAACGACTACTGCCCGGCTCGCAAGTTTATTGAGGGAGTCAGGCTGACGTCGGAGCTTGACGAGGAGTACGTCCAGAAGACTCGATGCTATGGAGAGCCTCCGGCAGAGGTCGTGGATATGTTGGGCGAGTCGCCTGTTTGACGAGAAAACATTGCGCGGCGCATTGCAAAACATTGCGCGCAGACGCATAATTGCTTGCAGATTCAATCAAGGAGATTCCCGTGACGGGAGAGAAAGACGACTTCCGGGATCGTTACTACAGGAAAGGCTGGAACCGAGATACGCTGGCTGTCCGCTGGGATATCTCCGTCGGCACGTTGAGCCGGCACACGAATGACTTTGACCGCAGTCAACTCTGGCTGGATGCGCTGAATGGCCTGCCGCAGTTTAGCGAAACCAAGGCCCGCGCCGTTCCGGTTCCACCTGAAGAATTCAAGGCTCATTTCCGGAGCCTGGGCTGGACTGGTAAGACTCTCGGAGAGCGCTGGGGCTTCAACAACGAGTGGGTGTCACGACAAGCTGGGGACGTTAACCGTCATGCCTATCTCAATGACGCCCTTTTCGCACTGCCCAGGGCACCTAAGAACCTGAAAGCACCCAGGGCGAGTGAGAAGAACACCCTTCAGGACGCTAACGACAAGGAGAGTCGGATGAATCATGCAGTGATCGAAAAGTTTGTTGGTGCTGTTAACGAAGACATCCTTGCCGGCTGGAAGGAGGGGATGAAGGGTAAGCTCCGGGCAGGTAGGCAGCTTTTTGATCGACTGCCGCCTGCAGCGCTCAAGGGACAGCACCTCAAGGATTGGTACGCCGGCCATGACGGAGCACAGCGACTTCGTGCAACCAGAGTGACTTTCTTCATCACCAAGGGCCCTGATGGTCAGTTGATCACTGTGAAGCGCCAAGGCTGGCCAAACCGTGGGCCGGTGCTGTCCTCGATGCGTAAGAAATACGACTGCCGCGACATCCGAGTGACCTATTTCGAAGACGGTGAGCCGAAGCGCGAGTACGACTGCCTGTCCTGAGTACTGCATCAGCAAGGAGCTGGAAATGCAAAAGACCGATCAGCACGGCCACCGGGCTCAGACCCCGATGCAAGAGATGCGGAAGGAAGTAGAGCGCCTCGAGGCCGTGCTTGGCTGCAAGCGTCTGCAGCTGAACCGGCGCGACCAATCAGTACGCTTTTTGGGCACTCTGATGTTCGTTCTGAAGCCAATCACCGCCGACTGCATGTACCTCTACCGGATGGTGGACGGCGGGAGCATTGGCCTGACCTGGAACCACTCAGAAAAGCACGGGCGCTCATTCCGCGCGACGCTTCGAACCAAAGGTGGAGTAGGGGTGGAGTACTCCCCGGTGTACAGCGTTGACACTGGTCGCACCCTTCTTGCCGAGTACTGCCGGATGCTGGAGCAGGGCGTTGATGAACCCACCAAGGTCTTCGCCGACCTGTTCAACATTGTGCTGAGCGAGCGTCTTGGTCTTCCAAGAATCCTGGAGGGGGTCGAGCACTTCATGTCTCAGTACCGCTACCAAAGCGCGCGGCTTGGCGACCTGGATCGCGCTCGTCGAAAGCTGGATGCTCACCCGAATTACTCGTCCAAGGGCTGGCAAAACGCGAGCAAGCGGCTCTACGACGAGAAAGCGCCAATCCTGGCCGAGCAGCGCGTACTGGCGGGTGAAGGGCTGAAGGAATACCCGGCAGTTACCCGTCGTCGCATCGTCGGTGAATCCGGCCTCTCGGCCGGCTACTACAGCTGATCATCGAGGGTTAATGAGCTTCATGTCACTTTGTCATTGTGCAAAGTGGATTCTTCGCAGATAATAGTGGTGTTGAATTTTATATTTCTGGGTTAGATGCCCAGCACTACTGTAGAAGGATTAGACATGGCCAGCAGTCCTCGAAAGGTCTACCAGCTGCGCTTGCCGCCTTTTCTTCGCGCGAAGATCGACAGCCAGGCTGACGCTTCCAACCGCTCTGTGAATGCGCAGATCGTGTGGCTTCTTGAGCAGAGCTTTGATCTGTGGCCAAAGCTTGAAGGCCCCATCGAAGGTGAGGACGCGATTCCTGATCGCAAGCCATTCGGCCTGCGGATGCCCCCCTCCCTGAAGACGACCGTCGAAGATGCATCGAACGCTTCTGGCTATGTCCAGAACCTGGAGATGATCCGCCGCCTGCTTGCGATGTGCGATGCGCAAGAGAAAATCCTGGCGGATGTGAAGTACACCCCGACATCCCTCAATGCTGTCGATCTACAGCGGGCCTGGGAGAACCTGAGTCGTGAGATCGACAACGTTGTGAGCAGGGATGTCGATCAATCCACTGGCAATCTCTCGGCTGCGAAGAAAAGCTTCTCGGCGCAGCTAAAGATCGCCCGCGAAGCGAGTCATTCCTGATGGAACATGGTTACTATCTGGTGCTTTTCCCCGGCGGTGCCGGGGAAGGCATCCTTTACTTCGACGGCACTGGGTTCATGGCCCACGGCGTCGATGGTTACGTCGATCTGGACATGATCCAATTCGTCGACTCCAAGCCTATCGACCTCGGCAAGTTGCAGAACGCCGGCTACCTCGAAATCGACCAGTTCCTGGACGAGCATGAGGCGCTTCAGGCGGCCGAGGCTGCTCAACCAGTTGCGGTAGATCAGGGTGGATCCGGGAACTGAAGCAACCTGCTTCCACGTCTTTTTCTCGAAATTGACGTGCGAGTTCGGCTTGGGCATCATCATGCCCAGGCCGCCCATGGCCTGTCGCTCCCGCCGATCCTCGGCATGGTGAATATGGGCTATCTCTCGGCGCCACAGAGCTCTCTGCCAGGCATCGACAATGGGAGCATCGAATCCTTCCGGAGCCTGGCTCATCGGAGCTAAGACTGTGTCAGATCCCCTCAAGATTCGCGCTAAACGCTTGCGCAATGCCATCGAGCAAGAACTTGGTATCAAGCCAACTCTGGCGAAAGCCTATGAGATCCTTGCCAAAGAAGATGGCTTTCCGAACTGGGATACCGCGTCTGCGAGTCATCTTAATGTTCCACAGGTGCAGGGCCCAACTGCTGCATCTACCGCGCACGACTTCATTCGCTTGGGAGAAGGTTTCCTTACCGAGGTGTACTGCCGCCCAAGCCGCGAGCGACTGGGGTTGACTGTGTTCGCAGGCACATCGCATTCGAAGAAAGATCAAATGCTGGAACGGCTAGTGTCTGAACGATTTACCCAGACACCTTCCAGGATGATCTATCAGGTTGGGGAGGGTGACATTCAGTACCCTGAAGGGGCTTTGGTCTTCAGAAGAGACATCGAGCAGGCAGTTCCGCAATACTACAACT
Organism: Pseudomonas nitroreducens; assembly: GCF_014204515.1. GTDB lineage: Bacteria > Pseudomonadota > Gammaproteobacteria > Pseudomonadales > Pseudomonadaceae > Pseudomonas > Pseudomonas nitritireducens_A. The sequence continues at coordinate 8,524 of NZ_JACHLI010000018.1, forward strand.
GCGTACTGCTCGTGGTTATTCCAGAGATCAGGAGCGAAGCAGAGGCTGCTGTCGCTTACAGATCGGTGCAGTTAGGCCACGATGTCTTGACCACGGTGACAACCGATACCATGAAGGGGGCACATCGCCGATTGGAGAGGTTCATCGGCGAGGATCTCGTGCTGATCAATCCGCTGAACATCGTTCTTGTCCCTTACATCGATACCCTGGGGTTTCGTGTGGAACAGAGGCTGACGCCACTCACTCCCTGAGTCATTTACGGGGAAATTGACGGAAGGAAGCGGCTTGGGCATCATCATGTCCAGGCCGCCCATAGCCTGTCGTTCCCGCCGATTCCCGGCATGGTGAATATGGGTGCAGCACACCGTCGACCTAGGTAGCTCTGCCAGGCCGCGAGAATGGGAACTCCGCATCCAACCGGCGCCTGGCGTACCGGAGCTAACCAACGTGTCTACCGAACTGAAGGCGCGGGCTAAACGCCTGCGCGCCGCGATCCAGACTGAGCTTGGCGTCAAGGTCAGTCACTCCAAGTCTCTTGAGCTTGTGGCCAAGGAAGAGAACTTCCCGACCTGGGATGCTGCTGTTGCTGCACATCAGAGCAAGCAACCTGATGGTGCTCAGCTCAGCGCCAAGATCCAGGAACAGCGTTGGCCTGAACCTCAGTGCGCGCTCGAGGGTGGTGATGTTGACTACCGCTTCATGATGGAACGATTCAGGCCAACCGAGCGCGGTGGGTCGATCACTCTCATTGGCGGCCTCACGAACTCAGGCAAAACGACCTTTTTGCGTGCCGTGCTGGATGAATACCTTCGCACCTACGATGGGTTGGTTGGGGTCAGCAATGAAGAATACGAATCACACGGATATGACAGGGACAGAAGTCGACTTGTCAGGAGTGCCTTCCATCAGGGACTCCCAAACCTGAATGATACGAAGCGACTGATTTTGGATGACCTCAGGACTGACATGCAGATAAAAGCTGCCTTCAGTGCCGCACTTAACGGTGCGGCAGTCATTGGCTCGATACACGGCCGGAGCGGTTCGTGGATCCTTGAGAGGCTGTACCAAATGGGGATCGACGACCGGGCGATTAGACTCGCGGATCTCAGGATCTACATGTTGAAGGAGTGGGGCGAATAGAATAAGGCCCCGGTTGGGGCCTTTTTCTCCACCGGGGTCAGGCCCTGGGAAACAGCTCCCGGAGCTGCTGCTCCAGACAGAGACTGCCGTCATCCCCGCGCGGCTCATCGCCCAGGTGTTCGGACTTCTTGATGTTCATCCAGACGCTTCCGACTTTGATCGGGACAAGCAGCTCGTTCAGAGCTGCGCTGGCTGCAACTGCCAATGGCTTGAGCGGATCATCATCAGTCCAGAGGTTCCAGTCGTAACCCCGCACTAGACGGGCTACAGCGGGTTCAATCTCGTGATAGGCGAGCAAGTATTCCTGAGCCCATTCGAAGGCCACCTGGGCAAGATCCTCGCCGCCGGGGTAGGTGCCCACAGTCTTGAGGAACATGTGGGAGGTGCAGAGACTCAGGTTGCTCAAGTCTACATGCCACTGGTGCGCGCCTTCGGGCGGAGATGCCATGAGGTCTTTCCACTGCTGCATCCACGCAGGTTCAGGCTGCAGGGCTTTCCAGTCCGCTGCTCGCTGGCGCCAGTTCATCCCGGCAGCTTGGTCAAAATCGCGCACGGCCCTATGGGCTTCTTCCTCCACCACAAAGCTGAATTCCAGGGACGAAATGCTGGTGAAGTGAGGAGTTACGATGAGGCGCATGTGGGGCAGGGGCGTGGACAGAACCCACTTGCTATGCACTTTGTAGTCGTCCCAGCAGGCGTTAGGCCAGCCGAAGCGGTTGACCATGTACGCAAAGACCTGGCCGTAGTCGCATTGCGCATCCCGGCCACCAAAGACCGATGTGTGAACAGCATCGTCCCGCAGGCCGCGCTCCTCTTTGTCCACCGAGAAGTAGGCGCGGTAGTAGTCGGCGTGTTCCTTGTATCCGGCAGGTTGGATTTCGAAAGGAACGCCGTCGGCAGCCTGCTTCATGAGGGCGGCGTCAAGTTCCATGCTGCTTGCGTGGGTGTCCATGGCCGCGACGGGCGCGCTTTGATCACCGGTATAGACAGCATTTTCCATCCGACCCTTGGGATTGATGCCGCCATCCCGGATCTGCACGCCGCGCATCAGGTCTACCAGGGCCTCGTTAGCAGCGCTCACCAGAGTTTTGAGGGGGTCAGCATCAGCCCATTTGCGCCAGTTCGCTCCACGCTCTACCAGGCGGGGTGCCGCCTTGATGTCGCCATATGCAGCGATGAGGTCAGTGCGGAATTGAACTGCAGCCTGGTGAATTTCCTTGGGCATATAGGGCTGGCGCTCAGGGATGACCATCAGGCTGTCGCGCCAGTTGTCTCCGGTGCCGGCGATACGTTGCCATTCCGGCATCCAGTCCGGCAGGTGATCGTCGCTGCGTTTGGCTAGGATCGCTTTGAGCCAACGGCGCTGGCGCACGTGGCGAAATTCGTCGCCGGCAACCAGAGCCTCGAAATTCACCCGGAAGCGGAAGTGCTGTAGCGCCTTCCCGGAAGGCGAAGGAACGACCTCCAGGATCAGCTCCGGCGATGCGGTGGTGATCTGCCAGCCGGCGCCGACTTCGCGTGTGTGCAGGTTGAAGTTCGGCCGGCCGAAGCGGCGGAACATGAAGGCGAGAAGGGCGCCGTAGGGCACCTCGCTACCCATGATGCTCTTGATCAGCTTCGGGAGTACTTTAGCGGCATCACTGCAGTCTTCCAGGAACGAGGATTGACTGAAGGGACGTTCAGCGTCGGTAGAGAACAATTTCGAGGTAAAGGGCATGGGGCCTCCTGGCCGCCTGGGTTCAGTGCGTAGCGAAGCTGTCGAGAGTTTCGATGAAAATGTCGTACTCGCCCTGGTGTTTCTCCACCACGTCGATTGACAGTATGTTCTCGGCGCTAAGACGCAGGTGGTAGAAGGTCTGGTCGATGTCGAGTGCGAAGGCCTCACCTGCCTTTGTCAGCCGAGCTACCAGGAAGCCGTTGCCCCTCAGGATGCGATAGCCAAGCTTATGCAGCTCCGCCGGCAGGCGCATCATCAGCTCGTATTTGTCGATGGCCTGTTGGCTCATGCGGGCGCGCTCACCTGGAAGACCTGTTGGTGGATGGTGGCTACCACGCTGTCCTGGACGATCAGGTTGCGACCATCCCAGGACATGCTCCAGATGTTGCTCTCACCACTTCGAACGGTGACGGTGTCTCCGGCTGCCAGGAGCGCAATGATGCGGGCTCGACCGTCGATGAAGGTCAACTTGTGCTGTTCGAAGGCAGCCATGATGCGAGAATACTGCGAGTCGTTGAAGGTCATGAAGCGCTCAGTCCTTGGGCTTGAATCTCTATTCTGAGTGCATTCAATGAACCTGTCAATGTGCCATGAAGCGTTTATTCTCGGCGCGTCTGGCGTTGTTAAACTCCCGAAGCTTCAGCTTGTAGCTTGCTTTCGCCTCTTGCCGAGTGGCGGCCCATTCGCCGGCTACTTCCACCTCGAAGTAATTGCGCTTGCGCACCATGCGAAAGCCTTTCCCGAACTGTGTTTCGTAAACCGGCAGATTGATGCCTAGGTACTCGACGAACATGCAGCTGCACTCATCATGCAGGTATTTCTGCCAGTTGTTGAGCTTGGCCAGGACGGGCTTGGGCTTGTGCTCAATGGCGTAAGCCTTGCCGGCCTCGGTCGCGTAGTAAGCGATCTGGTCGTCTGCGCAGAACTTGGGCGCCGGCCGCTTAATCATCAGCCCCATCTCGACGAGCTTATCCATCTCAGGCTCATCTGCATCGCCGCTGCTGATGACGTAGTGATTTCGGAAGGGTTCGTCCTGGTAGTTAAGGCCCAGGGTGTGCATCAGCCAGTCGAGCTGGTTGGAGCTGACATCGAGAGGAGTGGTCACGGTTCGAGTCCTTTTGCCGTCAATTGCTAAGGGATTTAAGTCGGTTGTGCCGGGAGCAGCCGTCGTAACAGCGTCTCAACTTCGGAATAGGCGGGGCATTCGTCCTGATCCCACAGATCACGGAGCGCCACGATAGCCCTGTCAATCTGCTTGGAGCAGTACACTGGACGCTGATTCCTCGCGCCTGCAGCGGGGCTAAATGCAGCCTTTCGGAACTGTGACAGCCCAGGGCTCCACTCAACAGCGTTCGTGCCAGGGCGGCTGTCGTAGGCCCAGCCGTAGGGGTGCTGCACGCCGGCATGACGTTCGTTCTGCCGGGCATATGCATCAACGATGGTTTGCGAAGCGATTTTGGCGCTCAGCCCAGGCTTTATGCCTTCCCCCTCTGCAACTTCCAGGGTGCAGGATTCGTCGATGTAGGAGAGCTTGAACAGATTCCCGGTTGCCTCGCGGACAACCAGGACACCTTGCATCAGGAGTGCCTTGCAGGCCAGGTTGAGATTGTCCGAGGTGTCGAAGCTGACGCCCAGGTCGTGCAGCGCTTTCCGGATGGTGATTTCAGTTGTTGCTTGCATGCTCTGCGTCCTTGAACTTCGATCCTTCGAGCGCTGGGTACAGATAGGTGCCGTCCGGGCGCTGGAGCCTGAATCCTGGGCCCATGTCCCAGTTCACAGCCAATTCTTCGTTTTCCACGATGCCGTGAGCGATGAGGGTGACTGCTACTGTCTTGGCCTTGGGTGGAATCGCGACGCAAACAGCAGGAGTCTTAATCCCTGGCTGACCTGTGATCCATTGGAGGAATGTCTTGTCTTCGGGGCAGGGTGCCGTGCCGAACATGAGGTACTTTTGACCTTCGTTCAGCACGGGATAACCGCCGTCGAACTCGATTGTAGGTTGTGCAGCGCTGTCTATGTCTCGAACGAATCGGTCGCTCAGGGAGGTCAGATAAGACCGTCCGTCATCGCAGCCTGCCAGCGCCATTGCAGAGCAGAGCGCTAGAGCTAATCGGTTGGTCATTGGGATGATTTCTCTCAATGGGATGAGGTGAGTTCGGGGCGTCTCAGGTATCGAGCGTCGAGCTGGTCGAGGGTTTTTTGTTTGAGACTGACCATAATGGATGGAGTGCAGGGCAGAGGCGGGATCGCAACGTCAACGTCGAGTTTTCCCGCGTTGAGCGTGAACACATAGCAGCCGCCCTTGATGCCGGTGGCGTAGCTCCTGCCTTCTGCATTCAGCTCCTCGACCAGAACTCCCAGGCCGGCGAAAACGCTAAAGCCGATTTGTTTCAGGTAGGTGGTCAGTGCATCGACGGTCAGTGGCTCGTAGCCTGGCCAACCATCCATAGCGCCGTCCTCCACGAGGAGCTGCTCAAACTGCTCAACCCGTTCGACCAGGGCCAGGGGTGCACGAGCACCCATCGCTTCGACGGCGGCGCGCAGCTCGTTCCAGGAGGTGGTAATCCTGCGGTTCATGAAACGTCCTTGTGCTGGCTCGTGGAGTCAATCCGGCAAGGGGATCTCTGTCTCGTTGACGTCACCGATCTCACCAGTGAGGGCCTTGCGCGCGCCGGTCATTCGGATCACAGGGCCAATACTGTCGATGACGTAATGAACACCATCGCGACCGATCTTGACCCCGAACTGCCCCTGGGCCCGACGAAGCTGTGTACGGACAGTCTGGTTGTCCAGCCCGGTTCTTTCGCAGATGTTGCTCAGAGTGGGCTCTTTCAGGTCTTCAATCGCAACCAGTACCACCAGGATGCGGCGGAAATCGCCTCGTTTGTAATCGCTAGCCTTGTACATTGAGGCTCCAAAGTTCGGAAGGTAGAAGAGCTCACCGTCACACGGCCGGTGAACTCGGGGATCAGTGGCGCGGGATCGCGGTGCCAATGAGCTGGGCGACAGTTTCGGGAGGAAGGGCCTCGGCTGCGTTGCACACAGAATCGATGAAGTCCACACCGCCGCCGGCCGAGCCATCGTCAGCTCGATTCAGGCTGATAGCGTCCAACAGGTCAAGGAGGTGGGCCGCAACAGCAGGCGAAATGGAGACGACGTCAGCCTGTCTCTGATTGTCCAGGGCTTTCCTCAGCTTGTTCTCCTCAACGCGGTCGAAAGCGAGCGCGTCGACTGGAGAAGTAACGCCGGCAATGGTGCGCGTGAGTTGAACCGCGATGGGGACGAGGTGGAACGGAGGCGTCGAGAGCGGCTTCTCGACGGTGTCGAGGATCATCGAATTGCCACTCATGGAGATGTTCATGAAGCGGCCTTCGGGGGTCTGCGCAACGACAGAATGACCGGCTTCCAACGCAATCGCGAACCGGCGATGGCCACTGTGAATCTGGAAGCCTTTCTGGGCCAGCAAGTGGTTGAAGTTCATGAGCATCTCCTATGCGCCGAAGCTATCAAGTGAGGAGATATTAAGTGCATTCAATGAACTTTGCAAGCGCAATTAATGGCATAAAAAAGCCCTGCAGAGCGGGGGTGCAGGGCTGTTTTGCGAGGTTGGATCAGTAGTTCGGATTCAGCGTCTCTGCTTCATCCCAGAGGCGCTGAAACTCCGCGTGGTAAGCGGCCGCGAGCCCAGGGACGTTACGAAGCAGTAGGGCGTTCTCAGCGTTCTTCTTCGCAGCCGCCTGGGTGTAGTTGAACGACCCGGTCTCCACGTCCCGTCCATCCACGACCATGTACTTGTTGTGCATGATGGCGTAGTTGCCGTTCAAGCGTACCGGGACGCCTTTGTTCGCGAGAAAGGTGACCGAGGAGTACTTGGCCATGTTGCCTTTCTTGTCAGCCACGACCTTCACGTCGATACCTCGCTCCTTGGCCTCAAGGAGCGCTACGGCAATGGGTTTGCTCGTGAAGGAGTATGCGGCGACGAGGATCTGGGATTTGGCGCCCTTGATGCTGTTGAGCACCACGTCGAGCGCGCTCTGGCCGTTTGCTGCCGGCGTAAATCCTACGACCGCTTCGGCACCGGCTTGGGCCAGGTTGGGGGTTGCGGTTGCAATGACGAGTGCTGCCGCCAGGAAAAGCGCGTTCTTACGCATGAAGGTGTCCTATGAGGTAAGTAGGTCGGCACACTACCTGATTGCGCAGGTAGCTGTCGCCTTTCGAGTGAAATTGTAGCTCAGGTTTTATCCGTCTCATTTGGCTGAGGAGCCTGCAGTTCGGCCGCTTCAGCTTCTTGCCCACGGATGCAGAGCCTACGAACGACCCAGCGTACTCCCGCGAAGAAATAGCAGGGGAGCCAGAGGTAGATAGTGAAGATAAGAAAGCCCCTGTAGGCTACCCCGACGTTCACACTTGAATCGAAAATCCAGTAGGTCGACGTTGCAATCTCCAGTGCATCTAAGTCTGGAGTAAGAGGAATGTGGAAAGGGAGGAACTTGGCAATCATGAGCGCCATTTGTAAGTAGATGATTAATCCAACAATGAGGCCGATAACTAATAGGAACGGGACGACTATGTACTTAATATCCCCTTTCATGAAAGGGATGATTCCACGCTTCATCGTGCTCAGGTTGCACTTTGACATTGGTTGAGGTGAGGCGCTATTGCTTGGCATTGTTTTCATTCTGTTGGAGGTGGTCGGTATATGATCCGCGTTTGCAGACATATTTAGCGGCGTCAATGATATTGGAAGTGATCCAGAATGTAGTTGTCATGACTACGAGTAGCAGGGTGCAACCGAATAGGATATTGAAGAAAGCGAAGCCAAAGTTCTGGCTATCCAAGACATTGAAGGAGGTGAGTCTGTCGTATGCGCGTCGCCCACCAGGGAAGCAATGAGGTCGCAAGATCATCAGCCCTATGAAGTAACATGTCTGCACTAAGACTGCTGCCAGTGCGAAAGCGGATGCTGTGATGCACGCTTGGCGACTGAGCTTTGCGCAGAATGGCTTGACGTCTTCGCGATAAATTTCACGTAGACCTAGAACGAAAGCCCGTTTGGATAAACCTCTGGATGCTTCGGTCATTTGAAAAATGCCTTCTGTCTGAGGGAGCAGATGCCCTTGGTGGTCTGGATTATGGCTCCTCTGGCAAAGAGTCCTGCACAGACCCCAAGTCCCGAGACAAAAATACCCACTAATTCCGTGAGATCCGATACATCGTCGGATTTTTGGCTATGAAGCCAGTATGGAATCTCAAGTTCAATTCCTTTGATAGCAAACATGAACCTAAGCGCCAATGCTCCAGCTGAATAGTTAACAAGGCAAAGCAGATAGATGCTGAACGCCGCAAGCGCTATCCGCTTAATGTGCTTGGTGGCATTCATGCAACGGAAGGAGATATGTTCTTCGTGATGGGTGGGATTCGCGCAGGGATTATTCGGCACTGGCGATTTCCTTTTTCAGTTGTGTAGCTCCGTGCTTGCAAATTGACTTGAAAGAGCTAAATACAATGATTGATCCAAAGGCGAAAACGGCCAGGAATACCGCGATATAGATAATGCCCGGCAATGCACAGGTAGAATATTGGTACAGGGTTGCCTTGAAGACGTTTGTGGGTGCGGCACCACCTGTCAATCTCATCATGGCCTCGTTACCGATCCAGTCGCATCTTCCTGAAGCCAACCCGATGTAGTACGAGCCGAGGTATATCCCAGCGAGAACCCCGGTGCCCAGCAGGAGCAGGTAAACCCCGACCTTAAATTCGTTGCACAACCAGGGCTTGAGCCCGGCTCGGAGGGTCTGGAGGGTGCAGGGGGTGGCCATCTGAAGGTTCCTTGCGATGAGTCCTAAGGAGGTGCAGATTTCGGTGGTTGCCGATCCTACACGCTTCTGCAATTTCCAGCTAATTGTGTGTTTCTTCGCAATCTTGGTATCGTGTCAATAAATCACCCATAGGAGGTCGCATGTCCACCCTGGTCGACGACACAACGCCACATCCACCAGCCTTGCACTCATGCTCCTACCAGCGGGGCACCTACGAGTGTCGAGGGGATGGGTATCTGTGGGATGCAGACACAGACGGGTTCGATCCTGAAGAGAAGGACGATCCATGCCCGTGTTGCAATACCCTCGAGTACCTCCGCCAGGCGAAGGACGAGGCTGAGACCACGTCTGAATGGTGGGGGAGTCACGGTCACTGGACTGGCGAAGACCTCTGGCTGAGAGCATGCGAGATCGCTCGTGAAGCTAATCCCGAGCAAGCCATCGAAGCATTGCGAGCTGTGGGTGAGGTACAGGCCCTGGTGCCTGATGAAAATGGCCCAGACGGGGTTTCCATCCGCATCCACAACAAGGGTTAAGGACATGGCTGCTGTACCAATGGTTGTACCTGAGTGGATCAAGCCAAACGCCAAGGCGGTATGGCGCTTTCGCCTTACCGGCAAGGGCGGCCAGGAGGTGCCAGTTTCCGCCCAGGTGGTGAAGATCAACGAGAAGACCATCACCATCAAGGTTGCGCGCCAGGTGAACGGCGTTATCCATGAGGATCGCAAGCTTGTGAGCCCGGAGAGCTTGCTTCCCCGAAGCAGCCTTTGTGCCGCGCTGGGTGAGTTTGCGCGCCCGGCGTGATTTGGCTTGCCTTCCTCTTTCGAGGAGGGCAGACTCGGCGCCCGAATTCGCCCTCTGAGTCGTTAGCTCGGCCGCAAGGTCGCTCAAAGGTTGGGTGAAATGTTGCAACCCGTGGCTGTTGATCCAGCTGCATACCGGTCAGGTTCCCTGGCCGGTCGTTCTTTCAAAATGCAGCGATTCAACGCACTCCCGGTCATGCCGGGAGAGAAATCCATGCCCTGGCCCTGGCCAGCGGTGCTGCCTTAAGGCAGGTACACAGTTCGATTCATGTTCGTCCGGAAGGCCGTGCTTACACCCACATTCCCTAGAATGCTCCAAGCACACTTGAACCGTCCCCGTGACGCAGCCATTTAGGCTGATATCCACCACACCTGGTGTTCGAAGAACCCGGCCCCAGGCCTGGCGCCATCTGCCGGTTAGGCAGGTCAATGAAGCCGTCGGAAATCATTAAGCAAACCAGCCGATCAGGCTGTTCCAAGAGGGAAGGGCAAATTGCCGGGTTCCCAGCTGCGAAGCGCAGTTCAAAGGGTTACGCGTGCACCGCTACTGCTGAAGAGCAGCTCCATGCCTAGTCTCTAGCTCCATCCGCCCCTGCATCCATGCAGCTCAGCGATTGACGCGGACGTTCGCGCTGCCTCAAGGCAGTTCAAGGAATCACAACCCGATGCCCATCCATCCGGCAGCTATGCCGATACTCGAAGGGTCAGCATTTTCAATGCTTGTCTGCCATCAGGCAGTTACCTGGAAGCCGTCCACTCGACACATCTCTGTGGAAGCTGCCTTAGGCAGTTCAGCGTAAGCCGTTCAGGAACCCCTTCTGCTGAGCAAGCAGCTCCCCGAAATTCCTTTTCCCCGATGCACCACAGCCACCAGGCTGCTCCGAGATTGATGTTCAAATAGCCGTCCCTCTGCCCTAAGGCAGATCATAGATTGCACAACCACGCCTCAGCCCTAAGGCTGGTCAAAGAAGGTGGTGGAAAGTCTTCTCCAAACTGCCTACAGGCAGTTCAGCGTAGCCGCAGCAGCGCGCTCTGTTCACTGCTCAATGCAGCTCAACGACTTGAGTCTGGATGCCGTAGTCTCTGCCCACGGGCAGCTCAATGACCGGTCATATTCTCAGATCGACCACTGTCTGAAAGGCAGTTCATAGTAAGACTCAGGGGCAATTGCTGCCAAAAGGCAGGTCAACGTCTGGAGTACGCCGTGCGGTTTTAGCTGCCGACAGGCAGGTACAAGAATCATCAGAGCCGTCTTGACGAACATGGCCGTAGGGCTGCTCCACGTGGCGGGAAGCGAGCGACTGAGTTCCACTGCCGGTAGGCAGTTCAAAGTCTTGAAGTGAATGACTTTTGTTGCTGCCTGGAGGCAGTTCAACGCGTGGTTCCGGAGGTCAGCCTTCCGCTGCAGCAATGCAGCTCCAGGACTGCAGAAATACTGCTGCAAGGGCACTCAATGCAGAGCTCGCCCTGTACTGCCACAAGGCAGCTACGAGTAGAAACTGTTAGAGCCCGTGCTGCTTCAAGCAGGTCAATGATGGTGGTCGAGTGCAGGTTTTGATGCTGCCGTAGGGCAGTTCAGAGTCAGACTGCAGAGATGGAACATTTTCGCTGCATCAATGCAGCTCAATGACTGCAAACGCAACCGGTAGACGATGGTATGCGCCCTGAAGGGCGATCAAGGAAGAGGGTGTTCAGACATCTGCTGGCACAAGGCAGTTCCAGGAGCACGCTGACCATTTAATGAGGTTACAGCCTCGAGGCTGATCCAAGATCGACGGAACCAGAACCTCTGCCATCTAGGCAGCTCAACGACTGAGGGTCAGGGCGGCTAACGCCGCTGGCCGCTTCTCCAAGAAGCTCATCGAATCATCAACCAGATTTAACTGCCTCCAGGCAGCTCAACGTTTCTGGAAGCGATGCAGAATCATGCTGCAGCAATGCAGCTCAAGGCTGTTCGCCGAAAGCATGTCCTGGCTGCCACGAGGCAGTTGCAAGTAGCTCCCCTAGAGTCTGACCATGCTGCCATCAGGCTGATCCAAGCAGATCAACTAGCGCCTGAGCATTTCTGCATCTATGCAGTTCAATGAAGCTCCCCGCGACGCCGCGATCAGCAGGTGCGGCCGTAAGGCTGCTACCAGTAGCTCTCCACGCGAGCGCAAACAGCACTGCCACCAGGCAGCTCTACGATGCTTGCCGGCAACGACGTTCATACTGCCAAGAGGCAGCTCAACGATGATCGGCGCCTGCCACTGCTTAAGTTGCGGAGTCCCCTGGTAGCCAGGCCCTGCGGACGGCCATGGCAAAGGCCTGGAGAGTTGATTCCTGGGCCCAAGCGTCTGCGAGGCTGGAGATGGTAGGGGGAGTTGAATCGCATGCCTGAAGCCCTACCAGAACGGCAAGCTGCAGGGCTTTTTCATCCAGGGGCACATCGGCTGCCAGTTGCAATAGGTACAACGCGGCCAGCGGGCCGCGTGCAAAGTTCTCGACAGGGTTCATTGTGCAGGAAGCTCCTGCCGCGAAACTGACTGTCGAGAACTGTCCATCCAATAGACTCATTACTGCTCCTTGCCGGTCTGGCCGGCGGCACTATCCGTTAAATCTTTGAGCTGCCTTGAGGCAGAATAAGGCGTTTGGATGTCATCATCCGCCAACGTTGAACGGCATTGATGCCGGCTCCTGGCTCATCGCCAGAGGTTTTTGACCATCACAGCGCGATCAGGGAGTTGTTGGAAGCCCATCCCCTCGAACAGTCCGATCAGGTTTGCAGTGGCTTTGGGCATGTCACCGTCTAGGTCACGATAGTTCATGCTGCGCATCCACTCATCCGAGCGGATGGGGTGGTTCATCTGCATGGGGAAGGCGTTGAGCACTGCAACTTCAGCCTGGTTGCCGTAGAGCTTCAGGGCGCGGTCGACGATCTTCTTGCCGATCCCCAGGCCACGGTACTTCTCGATGAGCTCCAGGCTCTCCAGGATGATGAGGTTCGGTCGCTCCTGGATAAGCGGGCCGAGAAGCGCAGCTACCTGGTCGCTGTACATCTCGCGACCCTCATCAAAGATCAATCCGAACTGCTGGAGCTCGTGAGCCTCGTTGATGATCTCGGGCATCTCAAACCCCGACTCCAGGAAGTCGACGTAGAGCATCTTGAACCGGCCGGCGATGACTTCTTGGCCGCCCTCGTCGATGACGAGCTCTCCCTCGATGTCAGTGATAGCGGAGCAGGGGCTCCCGCTGATGGGCGTGATCGCTTCGTGGCGTAGCGTCATGGGCCCTGTGTGTAGTTCCATCCTAGGATTCCTGTGATGCGTGTGACGATTGCTGTCTGTTAGCGACCTTCAGGTCGTGGGTGCTGGCCGATGCCCAGCGGAACGATATTCGGCGCTTAATGCCTGACCTCGCTCGACGGTGCTCGCTCGGGCCCACAGAACATGTCTGCTTCATAATTTAGCGACCGCAGGGCATAGGAACGGTCGATCATGAACCTTGACGAGCATGACTCATGAGATGTGCAGAATATCTGGGAAATTGCACGCTCCGCAACCAAAAATTAGTGGCCTGTTGCCACGGCGGAAGGGCTTCTAACCTACTGATTATGCGGAATTTGCTGTTCACCAGAGAGCAGGCAAACTCTTAGGCACCAAAAAATGTAGAAACCCGCTGCTGGCCTCTTGCGCCTTCTGCAATTGTCTATATATTGACGCTCTGCCAAATTAGCCCCGAGACCTCATCGATGTCTTCGTACACTACACCCTGGCTTTTCGCAGACCACGAAGGTGGCTACGAGAAGCAACTGAAGGCCCAGCGCTATGCGCTGTACGTCCAGCAGCCTGAATCCGACTACCCCAGGGTGCTTCAGTACCTCCTGGGTGTGGCCTTCGCCCCGAAGTTCTCGGCTTCTGTCCTGGCCAACCTCCCCAAGGCATTGGAAGAGCGCGGTATTCTGCAGATCGAGGACAACAAGGATTGCGAAGCGTCCTGGGTTGTCTTCAATGAGCTCTACGAGAAGGCGATGATCGGGGCTCCCGTAGTGCCCGGCGTAGCCAGTGCGATGGAGTTTCTCCATCGCGGCGTGCGTTTCCTGGCCACCCACATCGACAAGTCGTCTGAGCTGCCTCAAAGCTCGACGGCGCGCGATGGCTTCCTCAAGGGCCTGGGCAAGTCGCTCAAGACTCAGTTCCCGGAGTACGAGTCCAAGGACTCGCGCATTCTGGTGATCAACGCCCTGGGCAACGAAGATCTGCCGCTCGGTGTGACCATGACCACGGAAGAGCAGGCCGCCCTGGGCATCGTTTGTTCCTCCGAGCGCCCCCTTGTTACGTCCGTAGGCGATGCCAAGAACGGCCCGGCGCAGAACTTTTTCATGATCAACTTCGGTGTCGACCGCCGCGTCCCCTACAACATGCTCCGCGTGTTCATGGACGAGCGAAACGACATCATCGGCAAGATGCTGGGCCTGGATCACACTCCTTCGGAGGGAGAGATGCGCCTGTGGTTGGGCCAGAAAGAGGGCGTGAAGCCCTTCCTGGCTGCCCTCTACTTCGGCGTGATCCACATGATCGACGGGCGCTTCGAGGCCGAGGTTCTGCTCACCAAGGAGCTGGCGGAGTCCAAGATACAGCTGCCCAAGGCGTCCCTGTTCAACAACCCTGTCGGGACTGGCCTGAACCATGTTCGTCTCCCCGTCGCAGACGGCTATCACCATGCCACGCCGATCAACAATGCGGGCCTGGTGCGTGACGTCCACAACTCCTACTACCTGAGCATTCTCAAAGACGATCCCTTTGAGTGGCGCCGGCAGCACACCACGGTCTCTGTGGGTGGCTCCAAGCCGCAGAACAGCGGCACGTTCTTCACTTCCATTGTCGGCAACGGCAAGGTCAAGGCTTTCCAGGCTCTTCTGCCGCAGCAGCATTCGCCGGGTAGCCAGGTGCGTGATCGCCTGAAGGCTGAGCGGACTCTGTACTGGGTTACGCGGGACAGAGCCTTGCGTGTCTGCCACCGTCCCCGTTTCGAAAACGATGCAGATGCGCTTGCGCCGCTGTACCCACCGGCCGCCGAGTTGCTCGGGGCACGGCTCGATGATCTCGTTAAACATGCTCTGGCGCACCTGGCCCGTGCCAGCGTGACCGTTAACAAGATGATCGACCAGGGCGAAATCACCATGACCGAGATTCTCGGCGGTGACCGACTGTCGAAGTTCGCCCTCGCCGAGCGGGAGATTCTGCTGGGTTGTGCCACTCAGGCCTCCCTGGATGGTTATGCCCATTTCCTGCAGCTCGAACTCTATGAGTTCTGCAACCTGACTCGTTCTGAGCGGGGATACATCTCTCGCCGCCTGCGCGAGTCGCTGTACAAGTTCGCGGGAGAACCGGCGGAGAAGTTGGAGCCGAGCCTCCCAAAGGCCCTGAACACCTTCGCGGAAACCAACCAGCTCTTCCTGAGCATCCCTTTCAGCTATTCGGCGGCCAACATCCGGCCGAACGACATGATTGCCGGTATGCCTTCGATGTCGGCCGTGGGCGGGATGGTGCACAACATCCAGCGTGTCATTCGTGACTACTTTGGCTGGAACACCTTCAAGACCGGTGCGTTCAGCCTGGTGTACTTCAGCCTCGACCGCGACAAAGGTACGCCGCGCCGGCCACCACAGGAACCGGCAGGTGGCCTCATGACGATGCCGTCGCTGATGGACATTCGTCGTGCCCACGGTAAAGCGGCCATCACCATCTGCATTACCTTTGAAGATGAGTCGGAGCGCCAGGCTTTCGACGAACTTCTGGCGTCCGAGATCGGTACGCTTCAGATCAATCAGGCTCTGAGTTCGTCCCTCCGATTTGCCGGTGGCTCGGTGTTCCTTGGTTTGCCGGGTGAGCACTATGACCAGCCGTTGGATCTGGCTGTGTCGAGTGACTGGATGGACATCCTGCGCAGCTATGCTCGGGCTTACCCGACCCAAGGCCTGTTGATCGAGGACATGAGCCAGGAGCTCGGTCAGAAAGCCAGGTCTGAAGACACGACGGTGCTCAAGGCCATGACGGCAATGATCTACCAGAGCGCTCTCCTGCGCCCCTGGACAAGCCCCAACGTGCCCGATCTTGATGAACCGCTGGCTGTGCAGCCGACATTCGACATCGTGAAGGCTGAAGGTGTGGAGCCCAATCGCCACAAGTTCCAGCAGGTAGATTCCGGGGACATCGGCCTGGGCGAGTACGTTCTTGCCGAAGAGGTCAACGAGATCCCTGCCTATTTGACCGAGAGCTACCAGGGCTTACTGCTGCCGGCGGTCGTAGGTTTCCATGGGGTGTGCTCCCCGCGCGGGGGGCAGCACTTTGTTGAGCCGGCGCTGTCGGTGATCCGTGCAGTCAACCTGGACACCATCCGCGACAGCGTGACCCTGTACCAGCAAGACTGGCGCCGTTCGTTCTGGGCTTACGAGCACGTTCCGGAACACTACCTGTATCGAGTCACTGGCTATCAGCACGCGCTCCCGATGTCGGCGCCGGCACTGCTTACCGAGGATGCACAATATGTTTGAAATTGTTGAAGCGGGTAAGGGTTTCTACCTGGCCAGCCGGGCCAGTATTCCTGAGCGCTCCGCACAGTGGCGGCATCTCCGCGACGAGAAGGGATGGAACATCATCTCCACCTGGATCGATGAAGCTGGGGCAGGGGAGACCGCTTGCTTCGGGGAACTCTGGAGTCGCATCAAGGGTGAGATCAGTGGGGCATCGTGCCTTCTTCTCTACGTTGAGCCCGACGATTTTCCCTTGAAAGGTGCTCTTGTCGAAGTAGGCCTCGCCATGGGCGAGGGAATCCCGATCTATGTAGCGGCCCCTGGGATCACTCTGGAAGGCTTGACCATGCGCCCGCTGGGTTCGTGGGTAATCCATCCGACCGTCACTGTGTTCCAGTCACTGGACGATGCCCTGGAGGCTGCTGCAAAGCATCCTGGCGTCCGAAAAGTCATCTGATCGAAGCTCTGAATTCAGCTCAATTTTAAGGATATTGCTATGACCACCATGATCGAACTCCCAACGATGCTGAACTACCGCCGCTCCATTGAGCAGGGCCGTGGCCTGATGTTTGCCTGTTCTGATGACCAGGGCGCCGGCAAACAACCCATCATCGTGGAAGAGCGCGGCGTGCGCGCGACAAAGGCCTACGACGTGCATGGGCAGAAGGACAAGAAGGGCTCTGTCGAAGACCATCTGGCCAAGGCTCTCCAGCCGAATCCGCAGCGTACTGAATGTGCCTTCATGCCCGAAGACAAGCCCTTCCTGATGGTGGACTTCGACGTCAAGTATCTGCCGCAGAGCCTGGCTCCGCATATGGCTAACAACCTCGAGATCCACCGTCTGCTTTTGGCGCTGACGAAGGGTTACGCGGCCAAGGGTGGCTATGACTTCCTGGGCCAGAAGTATGTGGTACCACTGGCCTGCGGCCGATGGATGTGGCGCAACAACGAGACTGCGACCAGTAAGCGCATCATTGTCGAAGTGAATACCCACTCGCTGCAGGAAAAGTTCGAGTTCACTCCGTCCTACAACACCTTCACCCTGGAGCAAATGTCCCCTGAGGATCAGGTGAAGGCGAAGAAGCTTGGCACGTTGATTGGCAAGGCGCTTTCGCGCACCGGCCTGCCACTCCACACCCGTGTCACTGCTTTCTACGAGATGGGCCGGGGCATGCAGGCTTACCCGAGCCAGGAAATGCTGATGGACAAGCCGGACAATGCCCCGAGCCGCCTTCTCTACAAGGTCAACGACATTTGCCGGAACCAAGGCGCTTTCCACGAGCAGAAGCTCGGCAACGCCCTGCGTATCATCGACGAGTGGCATGGCCACGAAGACTTTGGTGTCCAGGCAGTTGAGCCACTGGGTGTTGTGTCGACACACCAGATCTCCACTCGCGTAGCTGAAAAACGCGACTTCTACAGCCTGATGCGCTCGCTGCTCCCCACCTGGGTGCAAGAGTTGTCCTCGAGCAAATCGCTGGAGGAGGTGACCAGCGTTGACGACCTCCACTACGTGATTGCTGTACTGATTCGCGGCGGCGCATTCGTTTAAGTCAGAGGGCGGCCTGAAAGGGCCGCCCAGGTTAAGGACAGGCAATGACTACTCACTACTGCGACATCACCCTGAACCCACAGCTCGAAGGTTCCGCGTTCTTTGCCCGCGTGCTATTTCGTATGCACGGCTTCTGCGAGCAGTGCCCGGACATCAGGCTCGGCATCGACTTCCCGCATTGGATTCAACCCCGCAGCTTCATCGGCGCCACACCAGGCAACGTTCTGCGTGTCTTTGGCACCAAAGACGGGTTGTCGTCCTTCATGTACAAGAGCGGCCTGATTCAGATGCTGGTCGTTGATGGGATCACTGTTGCGGGTATTCAACCTGTCCCTTCTACCATCACCGGCTATGTCCAGGTAGGGCGCAATCAGCGCGTTGACCGCCTGCGCCGGCTGTTGAGTGACCGCAGCCAAATTCGCCCGGCCGACACCAGCGGCGGCATTCCGGAGAGCCTGCGGGTATTAGCTGAGCGCAAAGGTCTCAATCCTGCTGTACTCATGGCGGAGGAGGCGCTGCGCAAGGAGGAATTCCAGCTGCGACGAAAGTCCGTGCACATGAAGATGCGCAGCGTCTCTACGGGTGGAATCTTCCACATGAACCTCACTCGCAAGCAGGTACCTGCTCCGCCGGCCGATGCAACGTTCTCTACCTACGGCCTGGCTAACGGTGCCGCCGCTGTCCCGACCTGGTAAGGAGCTCATGATGAGCGAGAAAGACGCGCTGTACATGCCGCAGATGAACATTCGCCAATCCATGTATGGCATGAGCTGGCACCCGAAACTGCCGATCACTCTGGACAGCTTGGCGGGCAAAGCGAAAGACGGCTCGCTCCTACGGGACGAACTGTTCACCGACCGGTTCTTCATCAAGCGACCAGTGCGCAAGCCGCCGTTCATGACGCGCTTGCGCCATGCCTGGCTGGTTTTCACCGGCCGCGCCTACGCCTTCCAATTCTCCGAAGATCAGCTTGAGATGCTCGGGGTGCAGATGCTCCCCAAAGAGCGCCGTAGTTGATCCTGCCGGACAGTAGTCCGGCCTGCTCTTTCACATCAGATGGAGGCTGCACAGGGGCTTTGCCCCTGCAGTCTCTATTGCCTGGACTCACTGCCCTTTAGGCAGCTCAAAGACCTCGTCAGGAGGGGAGTTCTGCCGTAAGGCAGTTCCAAGTTTTAGCGGAAACAACAATTTATGGCTGCATTAGTGCAGGTACAAGTGCGCATAAGCCATCCGGAATCGCCCATCAATCTATGGTGTTCAAGGTAGGTCTAGCGCCTGTTCAGGTGTTTAATTTCAGCTTCAAAGCTGCTCATCGAACCACGCCGGTTGACATTTCTGCCTAAGGCAGTTTCAAGTATCCAAAATGGAATCGGAGCCAACGCAAGGCATCATGAATGATGTTCATTGAATGTGAAATCTCTTCGATACGCTGCAGACTTAAAGTCTGTTCTCTGTAAAAAATGTAGAACCTGATAATTCGCCATGATTGGCGTTCATGGATGCCGAAACAAGAAAGCTGGCACGGGCCAGTTCAAAGTCAGCAAATCTATGCAGGCATTCACCCAGAATGTTCAACGAATGGCGCTGCATCGTATCTTCGACAACGAAGCTCCAAGTTGGCACAGCTACACCCATCGTCCTGAAGGGCGCTCAAAGAAGCAGACGGGAAAGGTCGTTGCAGCAGCTGCAGAGCTGTTCTCAGAAGCAAGAAGACAGCCCGCATCGACGCGGCCTCCATGGCCGTTCATCGAAGCTAAGAGGATCTGACAAGATCGCTGGCGCTTCAGCCAGTTCTACGAGGCATTATCGAAACTACCTTCTGCTGTCGGCCCACGCTGTGAAGCGAAAGCAAAGACAGATACGAGATGATCTAGTTCTCCCCGGCAATTATTCCACCAGGAAGTTCCAAGAACTAAAAGTAGCGCCTTACATCTTTAAGATGTTCAATGACCCTATGCTCTTATAGTTATTTCTGCTGGCTTGATTTTCAGGATGGCAGCTCTAAGATTGTCGATTTAAGTGTATCGACGCATTCCTAAGAATGATCACCCGTTCATCTCAGATTGAGCGCTCCGGTTCTGATTGCCACTGATACAATGGCTTCAAGTCCTTCACCCATCGGCGCTTGATTGCCTTTTTTGTTATATCCATCAGAGTCCAGAGCTTCAAATCGCCAACAAGGCCTGTGCCCCATATCTAACGACCAGTTTTTGAAGTCAGGATGGAGTTTGTGCCGCTCTATGAAGTCCAGGAACCGGCATACTCGGCCAAATGCCCATGCTGCCTTAGCCTCGGTATCCCTCTCGAACGTGATCCTGTTTCCGGTACGGAGCTTGAAGGAGCCATACGACATTTCCATTGGGCGGGATGCCCTGCCGAATTTGCATGTCCAGGTGGCGTTGAAGCGAAATCCGCCACGCACACGCTGGATCTCAGCTTGTGCCACGCCTGTTTCCGGGCCGGCAAAACCTTGCCCTACGAAGTGCCCGATCAGCAGTGTCTCCCCGAGCTTCATCTCGCGAAGTTGCGCGACATGGTAGTAGTGCATTCGGAACATGTGCATCATTCGATGCGCATCAACATCCAGGGCGAACTCACCGATCATCGGTCAACCTCCAGTCGGGCCTGATGAAGCTCAGTAGGTATTCGCGCTGTAGTCCCTCGACGCAGTAGAGCGAACAGCGCTTCAGGGCAGCCATATGCAAGGGAGACCTTGTGGCTAGGTTCCGCAGCGTCAGCTCTGCCTCATCGAGAGTTTCTGCGATCCTCTCGTACCGCTTGGTGTAGAAGAAACTCGATAGCCAGGAGGTTTCTGAGATGGCCAGGGCAGCGTTCATCAACTCAATGATGGCCGCGCGCACCTGGATCTCTTCAGGTGGCAGCATGCCGGGCGGCACGATACCTTCTGGCTTTGTCACATACTTGGACGCCAGGGGATCGAGCAGATAGCGCGTTGGCTCTCCGCTGGGGTGATCCGAGTCGAGAAGTCGGTTGTCGAAAGGAGGGGCTCTGGTGGCCCATACCGATAGCGGCAGGCCATGCGTGACCGGCAACGCGATCCCTTGGAAAAATCCAGGGCTGACGAGGTCTTTCATCCAGGAAGTCCTGTTGTGTGATCGGCGTATTTTGGTCGAAATTGATGAGCCGGGATAGCGTGGCGTCAGCCGACAAGCATTCCTGCGATAGCCCCGAATGTTTCGTCGTAGTCGGCGGGGCACATTGCAGGTGCCATAGGGGCTGGAGCCGCATTCGGAACAGGCTGGCCGGTCGCATCAATCTGTTCGGCATCAGCAAGGCCGAGGGCCCGCGCCAGAAGAGAGCGCCGCGCCTGGTCATCGCCATCGAGATACTTCGTTGCTTCCTCTGGCCGACCTTGGGCCAGGGCCTGGCTTGCATTTTTGATCTGCTGCATCGCAGCCTGTAGCGCAGCGATGAGCTCCGGTGCTGCCGATAAGGCACGAGCGCGCTCCTCTTGGCTTGCCATCAAGCCCTCGTCCCCGCAGAACACTCGGTGGTGATCCTGTTGCGGGGCTGTGAGGTCGACGATGTCAAAGCCCATAAGATCTTTCGTGTCCCGGTAGTAAAGCGGGATATACGCCCAGCGTTGCTGGACGATGGTCTTTACATCGCTGCTCATGATGCAGTCCTCTGCAGGTGGTGCCGTGATTCTAAATCACCGGCCGATGGTTGGGTGATTGTCGGAGCGCATTCGACTTGAGCCGGGTCGAGCTCATCTGGGCACAATGAGGAATCAACCTCGAGGTATACCCAGTGGCAGTTCCAGGCTCATCCACTACGACGTTCACCATCAACGACATCGAGTTCAAGCGCTACGCCGCGCAGGATGCCCATGGTTGCAGCTGTGAATCCCTATACGCAGACGGAAGATACCTGGGTGACTCCCATTCTGGAAAGCATGCCTCCTTCAGGCGTGAGATCATCCTTGCGGTAGGGGATTTCAGTCATTGGGGCAGGTCTCTCCTGAACAGCAGGGCGGTGCAGTGGGGTGGCAAGGTCTACTCGAAACCCAATGTGCCCGGCGAATACTCGGTCAAGATCAATGACCAGGTATTCCAGGTTGTCGAGAAAGGGCCACGTGCCAACACCTTCATGATCGACGGTGCCCCCGTGCCTGGTCGGGTGTTCTTCGATACCTTCGATGAGAAGGTGGGGCAAACTCCGGCAGGGTACTGGATTTATACGGCGCTGAGGGACGAAGCCGTATTCGAGGCAGTCCTGGCTGAAGGCAAGGCTTCCAAGGCGCCCAAGTCTGCAGGTGACGATGTGGGTCTCGGTCTCTGATTGGCACAGTTAACCCCAAGACCTTACACTGCCGGCTCGCTGACGAGGATCACCGCGTGAACAAGACACTGCTCTACAGACATTCCCTGAACATCAACGATGTTGAGTACGCCTCGACAGCTTTTGATTGCGAGGATGGTCAGACTGAGCATGTGTACACCGTGGACGGTGTACCTGTTGAAGGGGGCCAATCCTATAGGCGCCGCATCATCCTGGCCATGGGTGATTTCTGCACCTGGGCACGGTATTTCCTCAACGATGAAGCCCGGCGTTTTGCGATCCCGCAGTACAACCCACTTCCCAAGCCAGGCACCTCAGCCGCCAAGCTCGAGGGCAAGTCATTCGAGATCACCGAACTGCTATCCCAGGATCTCAACTGCAAGGTTGATGGGGTAGATGTGCCGTTTGACGTCTTCCAGGCCGAGTTTAAGTCTGTGGTTTCGAACCAAACTGCCCAGTCGCTGTTCATGATCCTTAGGTATCCAAAGGACTTCGAATCCATTCTCGCTGAAGTCGAGGCCGGCCAGGCGCAGAAGGTCGGTGATGCCGATCTGGGCCTGGGCCTCTAGCACTCAGGACTTGCGGTGCCGGATCTGGTTGTAGATGCGCTCTGCACTCGCTTTGCCCAGGCGGGGAACCTGGGAAAGTTCCTCGACGCTGGCCATGCAGACATCGAAGATCGATCCGAAGTGGTTAAACAGGTTCTGGGCGGTCTTGGGGCCGACCCCTGGCAGACCTTCCAGGTTGTAAACAGAGCCTAGATCAGAGGCCTTGGGCTTGTTGCGGCGCAAGGGGACTTCATAGCCAAGGCCTTGCTGCAGGTGCCGGGCCATCGTAGCGATCATTTTGGCACTTTCGCCTTCGTCCGCGACCATCAAAACCGTGACATCCTCGATGGCGTTGACCCAGGAGATTGCCCCGACCAGTGCCTCTGTCTTGATAGCGGAGCGGGTCTTAAAGGGGTTGCCTTCGATGAGCAGAATCGGCCGCTTGTAGTCGATCTTCATCTTGGCGATCTGCTCCATCAGCCGGCCGTCCATGATGGAAATGACGAAATCAGTTGCAGATTTTCGCTCGATGCAGACGTCAGAGCTGATGGCGTAGTCGCCGCAGGGCAGCTCGCCAACCTTGATGCTATACCCCTCCATCTCACTCAGGGTTTTCAGCAGCCCGGATCGTGTTTCGCGCGAGTCGGCGTAGATCTCGATCATGCTTGTCCGTCCTTCGGGATCATGAGTCTGTAGAACGAAAAAGACCGGCCTAAGCCGGTCTTCTTCAGGATAACTGCCAGTGAACTTAATCGCTGCGTACAGCCCTTTGTTCTCACATCCTAGCCTGACGCCAGCGCTGACGCAAAGGGAGCTTGGCGTGGCTGATTGCTCCCTCGGCATACTGGCTTTAGCCAGCCACCAGGGAGATGCACATGAGCGTTATCAATGCGCGCAACAAGGCAGATTCGAACCCATGCCGGAACCGCTGCAGCCACAACGTCGGTGGCGACGTGTGCACCGGCTGCGGGCGCACTGTCGCCGAGGTCAGGGATTGGAACAGCTTTAGCTTCGACCAGAAGATCGAAGTAAAGGCCCTTGCTGCTTCCAGGCTACCGGTTAAGAGCGAGTCCAGCAGCCTTTCTCCGTTCTGATTGCAAGGCCAGGGCTTCTGGCCGACAATTTCAACCATATCCAGTCGCGCCGCCTACAGAAGCGGCGTGTTCTTTGTTGTGCCAAGGAGAGCGCATGCTCGAGAAGATCTGCTTCAAGCGTTTCGGCGGAGTCCCGGACAGCACCTGGTTGTTGTCGCCGGGGCTGAACGTACTCGTTGGCGATAGCGGCTCTGGTAAGACCCATGCCTTGACTGGCATGTATGCAGCGGCGCTGGAAATGAACGGTGGCCGTGCAGGTGAGCAAGCCGAGCTGTTCAGGAGAGGCTTGCAGGCGCTCGATCCGTTGATTGAGGCTGAGCTCGTTGTTCGGGACGGGAAGGGGGCTGCGGTTGTTGAGGCCACTCGGCAACATCCAGAGCGAACAGTCCGCTGCACCATCACTCCGGGCAAAATCTTCTCCACTGCAGAGCTGCAGCCAGAGAGCGTGCGTCGTCCGTACTTCCTTGACTTCAGCACAATGCACCGGACTTGGCTGCCACAAGACATGACCGAGATGACGGCTTGCTTGGTCAAGCCGTTGACCATTCATGAGCTAAGTCCGCCGGCCAGGGAGCTTCTGCTCACGGTCGAGGCCCTGGTAGGCGGCCTGATCATGCGGAACTACTCGATGGTTTACGTGAAGAAGGAAGGACGAAGCGAGGTGTATGGCCAGCTTCCTTCCTCTCAGTCACCCCTGGTAGCGCTTGCTGCCTATGCGCAGAACGGCTGGCTACAGAAGGGGCACACCTTCATCATCGACAACGCAGGCGCCGGCATGCACCCGGACGCGATTCCGTTGTTCTGCCAGGCCCTCGAGCTGATGCTCAAAGCGGGTGCCCAGGTGATCTTGGCGAGCAATAGCCTGTTCCTACTCAGGGAGCTTGAGATGATCTGGAAGCGGCTGGACGCTCCTCGTGCGTTCTCTCTGGGGGACGGCCTGTCTGGAACTGGCCTTGAGCAGGCTGGAGATTTCGACGGCCTGAAGACGCTGAGCCCATTGGCTGCGGAACTCCGGCAGTCTGACCGCTACATGGAATGAGAAAGGGGCGGTTTCCGCCCCTTTCGCTCAGTCCGGCGTCACCTTGCTCCGCCCTCTGATGTAGTCCATCGACTGCTTGAATGCCTTCTGGGCCTCCTTGTAGCGATTGCTGATGAAGGGGTTGTCGATGGCCGAGTACACCAGCATGAGTGCATTCCAGAGGACGTGTTCATTCGTTGGATTGCCTGCAGGCACTACGCTGTCTTTGTCTCGAACCCAGTCTGCAAGGGCCTTGGCTTCCATCCAGATCGGTGAATTCTCACGCCGGCTATTTAGATCCTCCAGCTCTAGGCTCACCAAAATCGAGTTGGCTTGGTCTAGGGTCTGCTCTGGAGGAGCTACACCAGCCTCTGCCGCATCGCGGAATGACTCGATAACGCGCCCAGCGTGCGCTACACGCGCTTGCAGCTCGAGGATCAGTGCGTCTTTATGTTTGTCGGTCATCGTGCTGTTCTGAGGCCTTATAGAGCCCTTTCTGAGGGCGTGGTTGTGCCGACTTGAGCAAATCCGCCCATCCGGCTTTCAAGAATGCGTGGTATTCAGCCCCTGGCATGCCCTGGTACAGACCGATGGAGTAGGCGGCGTTCATTTCGATCAGGGCGGTTTGGCCATCGCTGAGAACGCCCACGTCGAGTGAGTAGGCCCCAGGTGAGTCTGCGCGCTGGTTCAGGGTCTCGACTACTAGCCGGACAAATTCCTCGTCTGGTGCACTGCCCGGATCGCCGGCATAGAGGGCTAACCTCAGCACCTTCCCGTGGAGGATGTAAGCTCGCGCTTCGGAACGCCAATGCACCACCTCGGACATCCAGACAGGCTCCTTGTCCGGTATCCCGTGCAGTCGATAGTCGTTGTCGCCATTGAGCACCAGGCCCGTGAAGCGCTTGGTGCGCAACGACGGTTTTACGAACACCGGTTCATGCACAGCGCGGTAGCGCGCCTGGATCAGGGTACCCTGCCAGACCTCCCTCTTTAGGTAGTTCCGCAGGGCGAGGGGGTAGCAATCGTCCGCAGGCATCTCCAGATTTCGCTGGTTGAGCGCCTGCTTCACGAAAGTCAGATCGCCAACCACCAGGTCGAACCTCGTCGAGTCGACCCGGTTCCGGGAAAGCTGGGAGGTCGCTGCGATCTGATAGCTCTGACCCAGCCTTCCAAGCTCATCGGCAATGGCCCGGCACTCTGCGTCAAGCCGGTGACCGTTGGGCGACTGGAGCAGGGTGGTTGTCATGATTATCCCTTTTTGGCCTGGATATTGGGTTGTACCACAGTGTCCGGGCCAAGGAGAGAGGGGTTAGGTTCAGGACGGTACCGTATTGCGCTCGATCAGAGTGCTCAGCTCTTTCAGCACACGCTGCGCGAAGAGCGGGGCGATACTGACTGCGTACTCTCGCGAGCCGAGGTCATTCGCCTGCATTCCCAGGTACTTGAGGCTGTAGCTGCCGTCACGGACGTGTAGCAGCTCCATCGGGTGCCCGGCGAACATCGCATACCACCCATCAGGGCTGTGCTGCACGGATACATGCCATTTGTCCTGGCGCATGTCGACGAGGCTATGCACGACTGGGCGGACGTCCAGGTCTTTGGCGATCAGGCTGTCGGCGAGCTCGTGGGCTTTACAGGCCCAGTTGGTGAAGGCCTGTTCATTCGCTGTTGTCATCGGAAACCTCTTCATGGGTTTTTGTTGGTACTAGACGAATTTTCCGCCAGACCCAGGCGCCAAGCGCCATGGATACGACGAGCTCGCCAAGGTCGAACACCGTGATGTTTTGGCCGACCTTGGAAAGGAGGAGCACGCCCACCCCGAGGGCCAGGGCGAACAGAAGGATGATGCGGTTCTGCCCTGCGCGGTAAAGGGCGTAGCGCGACCTGAGCGCCTGCTCGGCCGGCTGAATTTGACCCTTATTGCCGCTGCAGGCCTCAGGCATCGGTACGTACCTTCAGGGAGAAATTCGCTTTGATCTCAAAGCCACTGCGTAGGCCGGCGGCCAGGCGCCGGGGAGCGACGATGAAGGTGTAGTAGACAGCGGGGATGGCCAGTGCGAAGAGCGCGGCTTCAGCCTTCTCTACGACGCGGGAGCGTTCACGGATCTTTTGGTGCGGGGCTTTCTGGCTGAACTGCATCATTGGGCTCCTTGCATGGTGCGTTGTTCGAAGTAGGTCACGACCGCCTGGCAGAGGGTCGGCAGGAAGAGGGTGAGCAGGGTAAGCACCGGCAGTACGGCTACGAAGCCGAGGCTTTTACCGATCTCGGCTGTTTTCCGAAGGTGCGTGCGTGCATAGCCAGTGGCCATAGCGACGTCCTGAGGTATGGGTTGAGTGATGCACAATTATCCATAAATTGACGCGCCAAGTCATCGAGCCCTATAGTCTCCGACACGACTTATTTTGGAACGCATCAATGGTTGGGCAGTTGCCTGTCTCAGCCCTGTTCAGTGCTGCATCACCGGAGCTGGTGATGGATCTGAAAGGGCAGCGCGCTGCGCTGGTGATCACCACTGATGCGGACTACCGCCGGGCCTTCCGGTATCTACTTCAGCAGGCTTTCGTCCCTAAGTTCGCTCAGGCGAACCTGAACCCGGTACTGGCCTGGGCCGCTGGGAATCCCGGTCAAGACGATGAAGCGTGGTGGATGTTCGAGGAGCTGGGTGCCCAGCTGCTTGGATCTGCCGGTGTATTTGTGGACGAGTTGCTGGCGCCGAAGCTGCTGAGGGATGGACTTGGGTGTCTGTGCACCCATACCGACCGCGCGGCCGAGACCCCGCAGAGCTTCCGGCCGCGCGACACGTTCAACGAAGAGCTACTGGCGAGCCTGGGTCTTTCCGGAAAAGCGGCCGCTGCACCTGGTGCCCGAGCATTCGTGAACCCCAGCGCACCAGGAGTAACCCTGAGCAACAGGCGCCAAGCTGAGCTTGGGATTCTCTGTAGCGCAGGTGCCTCTTACTTTAGCGCCGCCGGGAACGCCGCAGATGCGCCCCTGCAGCAATTCTTCATGACACCCCTGGCCTTTCCAGGGGAAGAGACGACATCGATGCTGGCGCTGCTCTCAGGGGCTCTCCCTCGTGCAGTTCACATGCAAGGCCGGCTACTCGATACCTTCACGCCAGGCGAAGTAAGCCTGCTCACGTCCTTGATCGACGGATGCTCTAAGCCCGGCGCTCTGCAGTCGCTCAGCGGTGCACCCGTGTCACAGATCCAGCTCCCGGTGCCTGGAGGCTACAAGACGGCCGGCGTCCTGCCAAACCTGGGTCTTCTACGGGAGATTCACCAGGCGCGCTATCGCGCCGAAGGGCAGAGTCATCCTGATACCTGGGCGTCGATTTTTGGCTCAGTGAGGCTCGGCGGTGGCCGGCCACAGAACGCCAGTGTGTTTTTCAGCTCCGTGCTGATGTCTGGGCGGATGAATGCGCTCTTCGCCGATCTTCCCTCGCAGACCGGGGGAGACCGGGCGGTGCGTAAGCGACTGGCTCTTGGAAGGCCATTGCTTGTAGTTACGAGATCTATGGCCCAGGAGGTCTGCTCTCGAACTGCTCTCTTGGATGCGGAAGCCGCAACCAGGCCACTAAGTCATAGGAATCGGGCGGTACTTCAGCGGCGACTGCAGGGGCTGGCGCGAACCCTGGCCCTACAGATTGAGGCGCTGCGCGAATTGGTGGCGAGGTTGCTCGAGGCCGGGCTCACCGTCGGAGCCCCGACCCCGATGGCAGCGGCTGAGCTGAAGATTCTCTGCGGCGAGGCATCTGTGCAGGATGTCGCCATCTACGCAGGGCACCTGCGCCTGCAACTCTTCGCCAAAACCCACATGACACGCGCCGAGCGATCCGTAGCCGCCCAGGAACTGGGCCGGATGCTCGCCACTGAGCTTCGAGGATGATCCTGTGTACTTCCTGACCCTCCCGTTTAACTTCAGTGCTTCGAATCTCAAGGCCAGCGACTTCATGGTGGGGATGCCGGCGATGACGGCCGCCGCCGGCATGGCTCATAAGGCGCAGTGCATCATGAAGGAAGAGCTTGGGCTCAAGACTTTCGAGTTCAAGGCGTTCAGCCTCATCTACTTCAGCCTTGACCGGGATTCCAGTGCGCCGCGCCGCCCTCCCCAGGAGGCGCGCCATGCAGGCGCCGAAATGGTACTCCCTTCAGGGGTAGATATCCGACGTGGGGCAGGAGAGGCAGCGCTTACCCTGTACTTCACTCTCAAGGACGATGCTGATTTCGAACCCTTCGAGCATCTGCTGAGCCAAGAGTCCAACCGCCTGGCGAGGGCGCTAACGGCAGGCCTGCGTTTTGCGGGTGGGTCGGTAGTCCTGGGCCTGCCAGGGGAGGGAGGCTCAACCGCCATCCAGGTGTTCATGAGTCAAACCTGGGAAGCAGCGTTGCGCCGGCTGGTCAGGGCGTATCCCACGAAGGGTCTGGTCATTCAGTGCGAAAGCGAGCTGTTCTCCCAGCGCGCGAAGGAACTGGACGATTCTCCCGTCGAGGCCATGTGTGATCTTCTGTATCGCAGCAGGCTCCAGCGGTACGAGGAGATTGGCACCGTGGCCGCCGTTGATGAGATGACGTCGGCTGCAGAGCTTCTCGTGTCTGACGATCTCTTCGACCTCGACGCATTCTCTCTCGACCTGGACATGGCCCACCTGGATAGCCCGGAATTCCAGGTTGGCCTTGCTGATGAACCTTACCTTGGCATCCTGCTGCCGAACCAGGTTGGCTACCACCAGATCCTGGTTGGCCAAGATGAAGAGCGTGTAGTAGAGCCTGTCGGCTCGATTGTGCGAGCCAAGATCCTGCCCTCTGCGCTGACCGACCTTACCCTGGCGCGCGAGCATTGGTCACGGCACTTCTGGGAGTGGCATCCCCAGTACACCGACAACCTGTACATCACCTTGGGCTACAGCCCGGCGAAAGAGGCCTGATCGATGCTCGAACAATTATTCTCCTCATCCCAGTTGGCATACACCCGATCTATCGAGCAGAGCCGGGGGCTGATGTACGCCTGCGCGGATGAGCAAGGTGAGGGTCTTGAACCCGTTCTGGTAACCCAGGAGCAGGTGATGGCGCCCAGGGCCTATGACATCTGGCAAAACGTTGAGAAGCAAAAGTCCAAGGACAGTGCCCTGGACGTGAGCATCGACCAAGCTACATCGCCGAACCCGCAGCGCATCGAGCTGGCTCAGCTCCCTGAGGACAAGCCGTTCCTGCAGGTGTCGTTCATCGTGAAGTACATGCGGCTCTCCCTGAAGCCGAGTACTTGCTCAAACCCTTCACTCAAGCAAGCGCTGATGAGGCTGGCCGAGCTATACGCGAAGGCCGGAGGATACGTCTACCTGGGGCAACGCTATGTCGAGCCACTCGTCCTGGGAGCGTGGATGTGGCGCAACAACGACGGGGCGATGCTGCGGCGCATTAAAGTGAAGGAGCTGTACAGCGATGCCGACCGTGAATGGGAGTTCCATGTGCCGGCCGGCGCCGCGACGGTTCAAAACTTCAAGCGCATGGTGGACAAGCACCAGGCAAAAGAGCTGGGGCACATGATCGCTGAGGCATTGTCTGGCCAAGCCGAGATGCTAGCGCTGAAGGTGACTGCAACTTACCTCATTGGAGGAGGGATGCAGGTTTATCCGAGCCAGGACATGGTCATCGAGGCCAAAGAGAAGACGGACACTAAGCGCACGCTCTACAAGGTGTCCAAGGACGGGGTGCATAACCACGCCGGATTCCACGAGCAGAAGATCGGCAATGCCCTGCGCACCATCGACAACTGGCACGGCAACCCAGAGTTCGGCGCCATTGCTGTTGAGCCCCTCGGGGTTATCGCCAAGGAGCGCATTTCCTTGCGCGTCCCGCAGAAGCGCGACTTTTACTCCCTGATGAAGGGCAACTTGAGTCAGTGGCTGCAGGAGCTGGAGCAGGGCGACCTGGCTAAGATCACAGGTGTTGAGGATCTGCACTTCGTGATGGCTGTTCTCGTGCGCGGGGCGCTGCTGGTATGAGCCTTGGCGCCTTCCTGGACTTGGAGTTCGATACTCAGGCGCTGCCGGCGGAGCAGGCGGTGGCCACCTGGCTGTCGAGGTTGCATGGATTCCTGATGCAGGGTGCCGTGAGGGGGATGGCCATCGACTTCCCAGAGTGGCTGCCGGCGGCCGGGGGAATAGGGGCTCGGCCGGGAGCTCGCCTGCGACTGTTGGGGGCTACTGAGCATCTGGAGCTCCTCCAGGACAGGGTGGCCACCGCGCAGCTCTTGGAAACTACCAGGTCGAAGGTGGTTGCCCAGGGGACAGTTCCTGCAGTCCACACTGCCGTAAGTACCACCAGGTGCCACCGGGCTGATCGCCTGGCAAAGATCCTCAGGAACCCCCGTTCGATCATTTTCACAGGAAAAGAGGGTGAGATCACCGATGAGGTGCGCCTTGCTGCGAGGAAGATAGGCATGAAGCCTGAGGTGTTTCTGGCCAGCCAGACACTCACCCAGCAGCTCATGCAGGCTCGAAGAGAGAGCGTTCGGTTTTACTGCCCAAGCGCTAGCACCGGGAAGGACTTCGAAATCAGCGTGCGTCGGGCTCCACTCCCCGCAGTTTCGGATGTGCAAAGGTTCTCGACCTACGGCCTGGCCCTTGAGGGCACGTCCATCCCGAGCTTCACAGGTGTGTGACAATTTATTGGAAATTGCTTGATCTGTGGTGGCACAACACTATAATCCCGTCTTTCCAAAACGAAGAAGAGAAAGAGAAATTGAGACACCAAGCTGTTGAACAGGACGCTCAACACGACGAAGCGCTGGTTGATTGCGGTAACTGCAATCGCCGCGTGAAGCCGACTTCCCAGTCGGTAGTACGCGCCTCGGCCCGTCGACCGACCGTGCCAGGCCTCTTCGGCCGCATGCGCACCATCATCGGTTGCCCCGAGTGCCAAGCCCAGTTCGGCTGATCGTCCCCCGTAAGCAAAAGCCGGCATTACGCCGGCTTTCGTGTTTCTTGGATTTGGATTGCTGGATCGTCCTCGGTATCCGTATGGTGTAAAGACCAACACGGAGAATCCCATGAAGATCCCTCTCGTTCGTGCCGAGAAGCTGTGGCATCTTGGATCAATCGACGTGGCAAATGCAGCAATGGACAGTCAGGAAGGGAACCTACTTTCTGTGTCAGCTTGTCCAGAAGCTTGGAGCAGCATTTGCCGTCTCGGTGGTCGCGATGTCCATGAGACCACCAAGGCATTGCTGCTGGTCGACCTACTTGCACTCCTCTTTGACGAAAAATGGGCGAGCAACCGCAGGGCAATCGAGTCTTATGGGCTTTCCAAAGGTCTGCTTGAGTGGACGTCCGGATACGAAGTGACTTGGTTCGACGATGAGATGGAGTCGAACATGCGCATGCTTTTCAGTGATCTTGAATCAGCTGAGGAGGAGGCGGAGGACTGGAAGAATATCGCTCAGGTCGATCTTTTGGTCGCGACACCCTATCTGCTGGAGCTTCACAGGCAGCGTCCTAGAGAACTCTCTGAAGGTATCGAGTTTGCAGCCATTGAGTGGGTGCGTGAAGTCGCTGGCCGATCAGTTGCTGGCGTTTACTGGGATGAGAGGCATGACCCTCTGATCTACAGTTCACCGAGGGGTGGACTATTTCCCCATGCCTACGCGAGCTTGGTGAAGGTCGATTCATACCCTGACGATGAGGTATGTCTGAGCATGATCCAGGCGACCAAAAGCCTGGATCTCGATGATGGATACGGACTTGGCTGATCAGCGCTTGAAACTGACGGCCTGAATCGGCTCGGCGCAGTGGACGCCGTTGTTGCAGATGGTCACCTTGCTGGTCGGCTGATTGCCGGCGCGCTGGGCCTGTCCGTCGCAACCGGCGACCAAGAATAGGGCGAGAGAGAAGGTGAGAAGGCTGAAGCGCACGGTCGATTCCTTTAGGTGCGTGTCGGAAAGAGAGCCTAGCGTATCAGCCTGCTCATGAAGGAACAATTTCTGGCTAAACCTTTACTTGAACCCGTTGCAGATGGGGTCAGGGTCATCGTCGAACGCAGGGGCGAAAGTTACTCCTCGCCAGCGTTCAGCGTTGGGATCAAATGGAGTGTCCGGGCCCATCCTGGGTTGCTGCCGGTTCGTGCTGAAGTAGCCTTCTCCTCGCGCGATGATCTCTGCGGTAAGTCGCTTGTATTCGGCATAGCAGAGCGGTTCTGGTACGACATCATCAGGAGTGTCCTTGGTTACGACAACCCAAGTGTACTTGTACCAGCGTGGGTTCTGGTGCATGAGTTCACCCTGGAAAAGTCCGTGGCCAGGGATGATGGCGCGTTTGCGGAATGGGGTCAGGTTCATCAGGCCTCCGGGCTGTCAGTATCGAGGTCTCTCTGGCTATCATGAATAAACAAACTGTAGACGTCACCCACACCGTGGGGACGAAGGAACGAACTGATGGACTTCACCAACTACCCCATGGCCGCTGAAGGCCTTACCAGCTACCGGTGCAAAGGTGGCTTTGGATGGATCATGATCGGTGCTCATGACCATGCCGACGCGATTCGCCAGGCGCACCGCAGCAGCGATACGGTTGACGAATCGACTCTCGAAATTTGGGACGGCAAAGCGTATGTCGCAGTAACTCCTGCGCCTGCGGGATTGGAGTCGAGCCCAGTGCGAGGCCGCCGGTCTGGTGGCGACGACGGCCTTGGGATGGGCTGATCTGCGGATATTTCTGCGGATATTGCATGCCATTAATATCAAATAAATCAGGTGCTTACATGTCTGCGCGTTACGAGAAGCTGCGGATATTTTTTGAAGAAGCGGGGCAGGATCGCACCCTGGAGATCCTTAGCAAGGTTGCTGGAAGGGAACCGCTTCTCGACGTAGCAGTAAGCCTGCTGGCTGATCCGAGGCCCGAGGTCATTGATGACCTGCACAGGGCGTTGGAATACGTGCCAGAGCGCATGAACGCCAGAATTGTCTCAATGCAGCTGGCGCGAAATGACCACGACATGGTGCTCTACGAGTATCTAGGCATAGTGGCCTATGTTGCACACAGCATGGCTGAGCAAGACCCTGATCTCTCCGGCGAGGTTTTCAAGGTGATCAGCCGGCACCAGGAGGACAGCTTTACCAATAGCGTGGATTGGGCGACAAAGCTTCTTAGCAAGATGAAGCCGGCTCTCGATGGTTTGCGAGCTGCCTTCGGTTACGTTGATGCTCTACTGCTAAGCTATGGGAAGGACGAAAAGGCCTACACGCTAGCGAAACAGGCTATGTTTCAGGCTTGCAAGATAGCCACCAAGGGCGGCTTCTGGGATGAGCTGGCGCCGGCCATGCACTTCGCGATGGGTAGATACCGCAGTAAATCGTCCCCCCTGATCGATGAGTACGTTCATGCGGTCTTGGATTCACAGGAACGAGAAAACGCTTCAACCTGGTTGAAGCTGTGTTTGATCTCTGGTCGAGACGCTGGGGCAATCCCCTTTGACCAGGGCGAGCAGCTCTTCTACAGGCTCAGGGATCTGGGAGTCGGCGACCAGTATGCAGCAGGCCCCCTCTATGCGAGTGCCCTCGATGTAGAGCCAAAGCTGCTCCTGAACTGGGCCATGGGTAAGTCTGTCTCCAAATCCAGGGGCTGGGGCATGCTGAACGAGGAAACGTGCGCCATCTTTGTCCAGGGCGTGGTCGACAAGGTTTCCGCCGAGGCTATCGAGCGTGGAGACCCAGACTTGCTTCGCCGTTGCTCAACCTCGCTGCTGGCCGCCCTGGGTAATACCCAGGTGCGTGATATGACCACCTACGGGAAGGGGAACCCTTCCTGGCTTTATCCATCGCTGGAGATCCTTCTGGCGCACGCAGACATCACGACGGCCGTCGAGGCAGTGGATGAGGTGCCCGGTATCTATCTGCAGGACTACATCCTGCGTCACCACCCTGAGTTTGGGAACCTGGTGACTGACAAGGGCGCCACCCGAACCATGATCGAGGGCTTCGAGCTGTAGACGCTACCAGCCCAGCCTGGTAACTTTGATCGCAAGAGACGAGGGTTTTCCGGTTACGGTCGTGCCCTCGTAGATTGAGTTGAAGCCCCGCTTAGGCGGGGCTTCGGCTTTCTGGGGTGACCAACAGTTGTTCCATCCTTCATGATCATTCGACCAGGTTGAGTCGCTTGGCGCAGGGCGGGCAGTACCAGTCGCCCTTGTGCTTGACCCATTTATGGCGAACGGCGTCCTTCTCCAGATCTTTAAGGGTTTCCGCCAGACTGGTTTTATTGGCGGAGCCCATTTGTTTTGGGCCGTCATTTGCGTGAGACCAGCAGCGCTCACCCATGCGGTCATAGCTGGTGTCACCCTGGTTTTCGCAGCGCAGTTCCATCCACACGCCCATGATCAGCCTCGCTTGATATCGGGAAGGGGGCAGGGTGCCACGTATTTCCAGTAGGCGGTAGAGACGTCGCGACCTGAGCCTACCATTCCGGAGTGGCACCAACGCCGCACGCCGGGCTGCCATTGCATCACCACGGTTTCGAAGAAATGGCCATCGCTGTCGTAGACGTCAAGCCAATGGTGGCCGGCATGGCGGTAGTCTTCGGCTTTCGGGGCAGGTTCCAGCGGATGATGCCCACCATCCGTCACTTCTACACCGGACTCGTCCTTCCAGAGCGTCCACCGGTCGCTGTTCATCGGCCTCCGGAAGACCGCGCCAGGGCGGGTCAGGGCTACGGCTTCATCAAGCTCGCAAAAACCGTGCTCGTACTCTTTGATGCCGTAGGTAGTCTGGCCCAGGATGGCTGCAGCCGCCTTCGCCGAAGGAGCTGCAGTGAGGAAGACATCACGCCCGGTGCCGTTGATGCAGAAAATTTTGAGTTTGGCCATGCAGTGTCCTTTGCTGGGCGCTTGCCCTAACAGGAGGCGCAGCCGAAGCTGCTAGAAATGCTTCATGTCATTCTAGCATCATGAGGCTCATTGGCAAGGGGTCAATCCGGTCGAGAATACCGCCGCTGTCGAAAAAAGGTCGTTACGCAATTGTTTGGTAATTGACGTTTATCCATCCTGACGCAACAATGCCCGACCATGAGACGCGCGTCTTGCCGGCCACAGCCTTCCAGCCCACCCCCAGTGGGCCCTGAGGGTTCTGAACGCTGAGCCAGATTTTTGACAATTCACTGGAAAATGCGACGACACCATGAAGGCATTGGTACTTGGGGCTGCAGGCCACTACGGACGGATGATTTGCGAGCAACTGCAAAGGATTCCAGGGGTAGAGGTCATAGCCGCCGGCCGTAACGAAGCGAAAGTCGCTGCCGTCGCCAGCCAGCTGGACATCCCGCATGGCTACCTGGATGCAACCGATGATCGCCTGACCCACCTCCTCGAGGACTGGGGCATCAACCTGGTGATCAACGCCACCGGCCCGTTCCAGACGCTAGACCCCTCGGTAGCACTGCATTGCATCGAAGCGCGCTGCTACTACGTCGACATCGCCGATACTCGCTCCTACGTAAAGGCCATCGAGCGCTTGAACGAGCGCGCTGTCGCGAACAACGTAACGATCCTCACCGGCATGGGCCTGGCCGCAGTCAACTGCGCTGTCATCGAGTACATGGCTGCAGAGTTCAGCAAGGTCGAAGCCATCCAGATGGGCTATTCGTCCAGCGGCATTGTTCCCGGCGCGGCCTCGTTCAACGGTGCCTTGAGCCAATGTGGGCTGCCGGTGCACCAGATCGAAGGCGGTACGGCGTTCACCTACACCGCCATGCACGGCCGCAACTGGCGCTACTTCGGTCGTGACTTCGCCAAGCGCGGTCTGATCAATGCCGATGCCCCTGAAGTAGAAGCACTGAAGCTGAGGTTCAACCCCAGCACCGTGCGCTTCCAGAAGGGCTATTCTGCGTTCCCGCAGAATCCCTTGATCTGGCTGGCCAAACTGGTGAAGTTCGGCTTCCTGAGCAGCGCAGCCCCCTTTGCGGGCATCGTTCGCAAGCTAGCGCGCTGGGTGCAGCCGATCTCCGGCAAGAAATCCGGGTTGTTCGTCGACCTGGAAGGCCGTGACTACCAGGATCGCCAGGTTGAGCGCACCTTCGAGATTCACTTTGAGCAAGGCGGCGAAGAGATCCTCATCTCCCCGGTGATCGCCTACGTGAAGAACCTCATGCAGAACGACCTCGTACCGCCGCCTGGCGCATACGCAGGCTTCCGTCAGCCGCTGGTGAGCGTCACGGATATCCTCGAGTTGCTCGACCCCAATCACATCTACCTGCACGACACTGGCATCGTCCAGGGCCGGTAACAGGCCAGTGCGCCTACTGGCGCCCTAAGATCGTCTGGAGTTTCAATGATCGACCGAGAGCAGTACTACCGGGAGCTGGAAGAGCGTCAGCGAAAGCACCTGGAGAGTCTCAGGAAGCACTTCGGCGACCAGGGCGCTGAACCTCACCAGCCGGCCTGGAGGCCCTGTCTCCACGAGGCTTGCCAGCGTTGCCACGGCACCGGGCATTCCATCCATGGAATGTGTGTGCATGCCCTGTCTTGCCCATGTCCGAAATGCTCAACCTATTCCATGGTGAGCATGCCGATAGGAATCAGCGCCGGCGGGGGTACTGCAATTGGCGACATGCCAGGTGCAAGTTCGATTTCCATGTCGTCCGGAGTGCAAGCAGATGTCTAGAGAGCCTATGATCGAGGCCGTCAACGACTCGGTCAAAACAATGAAGGTCGTCTCCACCGTGTGGCGAGATCTACAGGTCAAGATGGAGAAGGCCAAGAAAGATCCGCACAACCCTGTGCCGAGGTCTAAAGGCGAGAAAGCCAGGAACCGTTCGCGTAGGCGCGGCACGGGCTGGTAGCAAAACAAAAGGGCCCGGATGGGCCCTTTTTCATTCCAGTACTACGACAGGGTCGACTGGGTGCTCCAGCTCGGCCCACTTCTCGGCGGCGCGCAGGCAGGTCACGCACGTCACCTTTCGGACGTACTGGCCTTCGATGCTGCTTCCGTGCACCTGAAAGTCGCCTGTCCAGTATTTGCCGTTGTTTGCTTGCGGCGATGTGCAGAGGAGGGACTTCGCAGGCCTGTAGAAGCGACCGTCACGAAGCTCGTCGAGCACCAGGATGTGGGTGACGGTGTTGTACTTCTCGTCATGGCTTGGATCGAGGCGGTCGCGGCGGGCCAGGTCAATTTTCTGCGCGGACGTCCAGCGCACAGGCATTCGGATAGAGGCGTTCGCCTTCTCGGCCAGGGCCTTCACCCGTAGCTTTTCGTCCTCGATGGAGGCGAGGAGGGTGTGGAAGTTCGAGCCTTCCGCAGCCTGCTGATTCAGGAACTGCGCTGCGGTGTAGGCCTCAACGCGGCCGGCAGCCAGGCGGGCAACCATGCTGGTGCCTGCCGGTGGGGCCTGATACCCAGGCTCAAGCTGCAGTTGGAGGCGCCCGACCTTCATCAGGCCGTTGCGCAGGATTACGGCCGTCTGCCAGTTCCTCGGCCAATCAGAAGCCCGTGCGTAGTCCGGCAAGACGTAGAAAAGCGGGGAGGTGCTGATGATGGTCGTCCTTTCCCGGCTTGCCGGGCCTGGTTTCACTTCTGATCAGCTTCGCTTTCGAAGAGCGGGCCGAGGCGTTCCTCTGCTTCCCGGAGTGCCTGGATGCAGACATTGAAAGCGCGTTCCTGACCGTCTTCTTCCGGCTCTGGGGCATCCTTCATGGCGCGGATGGCCGCGTCGAATTCCAGCTTGGTCTTAGGCATCGGCACTTCGATGATCCCGGAATTCGCCCAGCGGTCGAAGTCTTCCAGGGTATCTCCTCGCTGGAGCATGTCCCGGTTATTGATTCGCCAATGGCGGTCATGGCCAATCAGGTTGTACCAGGAATAGAACTGGCGGGCGTATTTAGACTTCCTTCGGCCAGAAATCTTCAGGCCATTGGTGCGGCACCAGTGGCGCCATTGCTTGGGTAGATCGCTCAATTCCTATTCCTTAGGGGCGGGTTTGTGGCTTTGGTTGGTCAGCAGGTTGAATCGGTCTTTCCAGAACTGGCTCTTGGCGTAGCAGTACTCGGCCTTTGCCGAGTTGCCGGCTTCGCTGTGCGCATTACCGTCAGCCAGCCATTTGGAAGCAAAGGCGTCAGCGTCGGCGATCCTGTCCTTCAGTGACTTTTGGGGCTTCCCGGCTGCCTTGCGCAGTTCTCGGTCGAGTTGCTTCTTGATTTGCTCGTCCATCATGTCCATGCCTCGCACTATTGTCCCAAGCCGCCATAATACTCGACGGCACTGATGATCTTCGCAAGGCCGGCAGGGCCGATCCCGGTTATCTGGCGCAGCTGGCTTTTGCTGTAGATCACCAGCTCAGAGATGGTGTTGATCTCAGCGTCGTTCAGGGCCTTTACGATACGGCTGGGTAAGCCGATCTCATCGACGTTGCCTAGGATAGGCTCCTTGATGATCTCGATCTGCAGGTCACCGTGACCGATGAAGGCGCTGAGCTCTGGCCGGATATGCTGGGTGTGGAATGCTGTGAACTCAATCAGGTCTGCAGCAAACTTCGCATCGCTGATGCCTCTGGGCCTGGTGACCTTTAGACCGCCTTCGAAGTTTCGACGCGTGAAGACCTGCGAACCATTGGCGCAGATATGCTCAAATGGGGCGTTGTCTTTGGCTTTCAGCATGGTGGTTTCCTTTCCTGATTGAGTTCCTGGAGGCTTAAGAGAATCGCCCCAGGCTGTCGTCGGTTGCGATGGCGCACGTGGTATCGTCGCGCTGGCGGATGGGGTCATTGTCGTCCCAGCGCAAAGATTCTGCCGGCTGGCACTCTTGTTGTTGATTCCAGTCCGCGCTTACGACCGAGTTCGCCGCCTCATACACGCGCTCCTGTGGCGCTGGTGCCTCGATAATCGGCTGGTCAAACAGCATGGATTGCAGGTTATAGCCCTGGTAAATCCAGAACATGTCCCCAAACAGAGGTTGGTTATAGGGGGCGTACTCCGTGTGAGGATGCCCGCCTACAGCCACTTTACACTTGCTGGTGACCGGTGCCGGCTGCTGATCCATGCGCTCCTTCAGCAGTCGGATGCCGCGCGCGGCGCGGTCTGTCACGTTGCCACCCTTCTTGTAGGCGACCTTCAGGTCGGCCATCAGAGAAGAGAGTTGCGACTCGGTGTGAGCAACCGAGTTGCGCTGTTTTACGCACTCGGTGAGTACTTGGTTGTGGGCGGCTACCAGTTGGGTCGTTTCAAGGTACTGCTTGAAGCGAGTCTGGATCAAAGCCAGGGCAGTTTCCTGGCCTTTACGGCGGAAGATCCCAAACAGGGGCCTGCTCTCGCGGAAAGCCTGCAGCACGACCGCTTGTGCGGCGAATGCCGGTTCTTCGGTGGCCAGTTGCACCTGGGTAGCTTTACTGAGGTCGGGCAGCAGCAGAGCTACGCGCTGGTTGATAGCTTCAGTGCGGGCTCGGCGAGCTTCTGCGATTTGCTGATCGAGCGCGCCTTTCTGCTCGGCCAGGCCGAGTAGTGCTGCAGCGAGTGTGGAAATCAGCTCCAGCAGGTTTTTTTCTTCTTTGCTCATGACTGTCCTTAGGTCGGAACGCCGTCTTCGAGACGGGAGGCGAAGTAGTTGTGGAAGTAGTCGCGAAGACCTTGTTTGCGCATGCCCTTGGCCCATTCGAGGGGCTTGCCGGGAGGGGCTACGGTGTCGGTATGGGGGTTGTACCCAAGATCCGTGATCTCGTGCATACGCAGGAAGTACCGGCGATTCTCAGCGTCACCGTGCCACAAGTGGCGAATTTGGCCGGGAACGACGCCCAGGCTGCCCTGAACCTCTTTGTAGAAACGATCACCCCAGTCCTGCAGATGACCGATTTGGGCACGGTCTTTCTTAAGAGCATTGCATACGCAGAAACTGGTGGAGTGATCGCCGAAGATACAGTGCGCCATGAAGTGGTCGGATGAGCCACTGATGGCGGCCTCATAGAGGCCGAGGGAGTCGAACAGTGAACGCCGCATGGCCCAGCCATAGCCGGTGTGGCCATGAGCGTCGTATCGCTCCTCCTTTAGGGAATCTGGCTTCATGGCCATCACCGAAGCAAAGGAATAGGCCATCGGTTCAGCTTCACCTGTGCCATCGGCGTCGAGGCGAAGACAGGTTTCCCATACCTGGGCGACCTTGTGCTTCTGCAGGACTTTGACCAAGTCGTGGCCCCAACGGGGGTTGTCGAACAGGATGTCGCAGTCGAGCCAGGCAACATACTTGCAGCTCTCGGGCAGCCAAGAGGCAGCGAGATTGAGCAGGCGTTCCTTCTGCCATACCAGAGTCTCCGACCGGACGTGGATGACGTCCAGGGACTCAGGCAATTCGAACGGCGCATCGCCAAAGGCACACTCCACGGTGATGCAGGGAACGCCGGCCTTGCGCATGCCAGCCATGAAGCGGTCGTAGTTGTCCCGGCGGCGCTTGTAGCGGCAGGGATTGAAGTACGTGGTGATCGCGAACAAGCCTTTCAAGGTACAGCTCCGTGCTACGCGCGCCCTAGACAGCGCGCCTTATCGTTCAAAATGCTTAGTGCACCTTGGAAATCAGGGCCGCATGCTTGATGTCGACCCACTGGCCCCCGTGGTAGCTGACCTTGATTTTCTGCTCCTGGTTGTCGATCCCCAGCAGCTCGTAGGACACCTTCATGCCCTTGATCTTCACCCGGTGACCGAAGTGCTCCGGCATCACCCCGAACACCAGGCCAGTGTCATCTGCGCGAACACGGTTCTTGAGACGTGCAACGCAGTGGTACACCTCGACGCGGTAGCCGATGCTTTCGAAATCCATCTGGCCAGGCGCGCCCCAGGTGTTCTCGCTGGGGTTATAAACTCGATCAGCACCTTGGACGGTGCCGAAGAGGATGATTTCGTAGCCTGCCGGCGGTGAAGGGAGGACAGAGAGAGTCATCACACGCTCCTTGCGTGCAGCGCCGAGATATCGAGATCGACGTGATTGAGTTCGTAATAGAGGTTCGAACGAGCCTGACGACCGAAACGCCCCTGGAAAACGTCGGTCTGGAAGAGTTCCTTGCGGTTGACGAAGTCCAGGAGCAGCTCTTTGCGGCCGTAGAGGAAGTCCTGAGTCTTAACCCAGGAGTATTCCTGGCGCACGCCATTCTCGTATTGGATGTAGGTATCCAGGTCTGCGCCCAGGATAGAAAGGTCGATGTCTGCCAGGAGGGCCGCGTCGGGGCCGAAGGCCGGCTCGTCGTGGCGGGTGCACATGATCAGGGCACGGACGGCATGGGCGTGATAGTCCAGGCCGACTTCGCGAAGGAACCCTTCGGCCAGATCCGCGCTGCGCGCTTCGCTATCACGGCTGTGAGTGTCGTAGACCACGTCATGCAGCCACAGCGCAAGCTCAACGAGGTCGGGCTCCTCGAACATGTGGCGGTAGAAATCGAACATGCGCAGGCAGTGCAGGATGTGAGCCACACCGTGGTAAGCCCGGTCAGGAGCGGAGTAGGCGCTCTGAACCAGTTCGAAGCTGCCATCGGGGACGTGGCCATCCAGGCGATTCCACAGCGCTGTCCAGCGATGTTCATCGAGCTTGGGGGCCGGAGCCGGCAACGGAGCGGGGGCTGGTGCTTTGGCAGCTACCAGGCGCTTAAGGCTCACCGATCCATCCTTGTAGGCTCCATAGAGCGGTGCTTCAGGGTTCAGTGCACCGGTCATGCTGGCTACTGCGCTCAGGACGTAGTCCTTCACATCAGCTTCGCTTGCGCCGGCTACCTTGGGGAGCTCCAGGCGGAAAACGTGAGTTTCTTTGGACATCCTTTGCCCTCCAGGTTGGTCTGCTGTGGAGCTTCAGCTGGGGAAGCTACATCGATCTGTTTTTGATGGCCAAAATATATCACGACTTCATGTCACAGTGTCACTACAAACGATGAAAATATTCTGGCGCTCAGGGTCGCTTCGACCTTGCCTACGCAAGGGGCAGGTCACAGGGCGCGCATAATGTATCAGATTGCCATCCTTTGCAATTTCCTGTAAAAAGCCGGTTCTTCAAGCGCTCGTGTTTTCAGACATCCACCAAGGAGCATCATGTCAGGCGAAGCTTTCACCAAAGGCGAATGGCAGTACCCGCATCTGTGCAGGGACGTCGTTGAGTGCAACTGCACAACGATCAGCCATGAGGGTTACCACAGCGGCCTGGCCTTTGTTCAGGTCTCGGACGGTGTGCCGGTGGCGGAGGGCGGTAACGATGCACCTTCGGCTGCAGAAGCCCGTGCAAACGCCTATCTGATCGCTTCGGCGCCGAACATGTACCGCGCTCTGCAGGAAGTGGATCGTCGCCTGAACATTGAAGTTGAGCTCCGCCAGGTGGTAGCCAACCGAGCCGCCAAGAACTTCGCCGGCAATGGCCTTCTAGGGATCGCGGTTGAGCAAGACGAGGACGCGATTCGCTGGCGCGAGCTGGTGGCTGAGCGTGAAGAGATCGACCTTCGCCGCGTGGCGGCCCTGCGTAAGGCCCAGGGCAAAGCCATGGCCAGCCAATTCGGAGGTTCAGTCATCTCCAACCTCAACGAATTTGTTCCTGGACTGGATGTGGCCTGGGACTCAGACCCCGTTACCGGCGAGAGCAACGGTTCTACCCGAAAGCATCTCGTCGGCAAGGTCATCTCCGTCCAACAGGGGCAGGGGCAATGTGAAGCCTTGGCCATCCAGAACCACTTCGACAAGGGTCAAATCATCGACCCGGCCGATGCGATGAGGAACGGGATGATTTTCTACTCGATCCCCATCAACTAAGCACCATCACCAACGCAAGGAGCGTGCGATGAGCTACCCGGAAAAGATCGAAACCATCTTCGTAACCAGCAAAGGCGACCGCTCGGTGGGGATTCCCGGCGAGGGAGCCACGATCAAAGCTGATGCGGACTTCCTGATCAACCTCGACAAGCTGACGCCTGTAGAGGCGAAGGAGCTGCTCGAAAGCTCCCGCTCGCTTGTCGCCAACCTTTTCAGCACTCTCTGGAGTGAGCCCGTGACGGTCTACTACGACTTCGAGATCAAGCAGCAGGGCGAGGCCCTGTAGCAGCCCTCTGCAGCTTGCGAAGACCCCGTGAGGGGCTTCGTTTTGTAGGAAATTGCGAAGCAGCAGCTTGCCCGACAATTCACGCAATATTCAGATCATGTCCAAATGGCCTGAATGATGACAAAAGGCTTGCTTGGTGACGCAATATTCCATATATTGCCAATCCTTCAATTCTGACAACAAGCCCATCACCACACGGGCACCTTGCAGACCGTTCAACCGCGCTTCGCGCCTACAGCTAGATGGCCCCATGACTCGACGTTCTAAGCTCACCCCGGACTCCCGCACCGCTGACAAATTCGTCATGCGCATCTCTCAAGAGATGCAGGACGCCATCATCGAATTGGCGGATTCCCCCTGGAACGCGCGTAGCACCAATGGTGAATACACCGTTGGTCTCTACAACTTCATCCATGAGAAAGACGTCGTTGTGGCCAACCTGGAGCGTCTTAAAATTCAGGCCCGTAAACTCGGCCTCGACGACGTTAAAATCTTGAGCGGAATCAAGCGCATAGCCTTCGATCGTCGCCAG
Organism: Pseudomonas nitroreducens; assembly: GCF_014204515.1. Taxonomy (GTDB): domain Bacteria; phylum Pseudomonadota; class Gammaproteobacteria; order Pseudomonadales; family Pseudomonadaceae; genus Pseudomonas; species Pseudomonas nitritireducens_A. The sequence continues at coordinate 52,596 of NZ_JACHLI010000018.1, forward strand.
CCTGAGAAGGACGTGACATGCAAGTTCGTTATCAGGCTGTACCAAAATCAGCGCGATGATGTGTACAACTGCTCGCTAGATCAGAAGTACGACCGCACCATGCGTATCTTCATCTACGAAGCGATGTACTGGTGGCTCAACATCTCCCTGGACATCCGCGCGCTTGGCCTGGCCATCGCTGAAGCACAGGGCACCGTATACAGCGTGGCCTGCTGATCATGGGCGCCGCCGACGAACTGGTAGAGATGCTGCGCGATGCCGCCTATGCGGCCGGGCTGGCAGTCGTAGGATTCTTCGACGGCATCTTCCTGGTTCGCCGGCCGGGCAGCGATCCCTTCCGATGGGAACCCCAGCATGACTCCGGCCAGGCGCTGGAGTTGGCAACTGACCTGAAGATGCAGCTTGGCCAAAATGGCAGCGTCGCTGTGGCCAGCTACCTCTGTGTCGGTGAACCTTTGCGAGTCGTCAACGTGCCCCATGGGGACGACAAATACCAGGCATCCAGGATGGCGGTACTCAAACTCGCAGCGCTGATGGGTAGGCACCGTAACGAGACGTCACATGCTCACAATCTTTAACGAGTCGTGCCCTCATTGTCAGGCCAAGCCTCTGGTGCTGGAGCAGGTCTCCTACCTGCGCCACCAGAACAAGACCCTCTGTAGGGCGGACTGCTGCAGCAAGGTTCTAGAGCGTGAAGGGGAGATGCAGGATGAACGCTATGCTCTCCCAGCTTGGCTGCATGACCCAGAAGAGGCGTACTGTCCCTGTTGCCATGCAACTCCGTACCGCTACCGGGTACTCCGGCAGTTCCCGCAAGACAATCTAGAGTTTGCTGAGGCGGAGTGCTGCCGGCGAACGGTCGTGAATGCCTTGGTCAACACTGTGCTTGTAGCCTCAAGGCCTGCCGGCGAGAAGTTGGTATCCGAATACCTGTTCAGGGTGGAGGTCGATATCAGCCCTGTTCCTGGTATCGTCGAGTTGGATAACGCCAGGCCTCAGAGTCGGTGGACTGAGGTGTGTTGCGAGGGGTTCCTCTACTACGTGCAGCTGAAGCCGAAGTTTACCGATAACTCCGCAATCGGAATACCGAACGGTCTGTCTATGCATGGCCAGTTCAGCACTGCCTACGCTGCGCACCAGAACGCCGACGTTATCGACAGTTACTTCGATGGGCTGGCGAAAGTCCTGGCCGGAAGCTGAAGCTGCAGAAAGAAGAAAGGCGCCTCCTGGCGCCTTTTCTTTTTCAGCTAGGGCGTAGGATCACTGGAGAGGTGAATCAGCGCAAACTCACATCCAAACCAAACGAAAGCGAAAAGTGCCCAGAACGCAGCCTCACTTCGGGGGGGCACCCAGAAGCATACTGCTCCCATAGCGGCTGCGATCAGTAAGTAGACCAAAATCAGGAGGCCTACCTTTTTGGAGAAAAGGTTCTTCAGGAGCGATGGCGCTTTCATGCGATGGGCTCAGGTGCGGCTTGGCAGAGGGAAGGGGCCGTCGTTCTCATAGCCGCGCAGGTTGTCCAGTAGCTCTTCACGGTGCCTCTCGGAGTAGACCTTCCCGTAGGTGATCTCTTCGATGGCGGAGATTGCCTGGCTGACGAAGGCTTGGGGCACAAGAGTGTGCGAACTGCCGTTGGCGTTCTGGATGTACTTGTGGAGGTTCATCAGGGCAGTGTTGTGGTTCTTCACGTTGTGGCTGGCGCCGTGTCCAACCGCGTCGTGAATAGTCGCCTCGATCTGATTGAGCAGATCCAGGGGCATGTCGATCCATTCGCCGGTATCCAGGCCGGCGTCGCCGATGATGAAGTGGCAGGCGTCCTTCAGGGTGGCGACCATATCCGTCCCTACTTTGTCGCCCAGGAGCGCCTGGACGCGGGCGAGGGCGGCTTCCAGCTGCGGATTCTGCTTGAAGCTCTTGAGCAGGATGCCGGCCCGCTGTTTCAGCTCAGAATCAGCGTCAGGGATCATGCTGCCGTAGCTGCGGTTGCGCAGTACCTCGGAAGCCAGCATCTGCACCTGACGGAGACTTGGCATCTCCTCTTCGGTGCAGTCGATGAGTTGTTCAAGCTGGGCAAGGGATAGCGCTTCGGTCGTCTCAGTCATCTTCTTGTTCTCAGGCTTTGTAGTCGACGCGCGATTTCCCATGGTCAACCGAGTGGCCCGATGGGCCGTACAGCTTCTGCTCGCTTGGTTTCAGGATCTTGAGCATCTGGTCATTCAGTTTCTTGCGGCTGTTGAGCATTTCACCGTTCAGCGTGTTGAGCTGGTTTGCCCTGACTGTGGCGGCCAGGATGCGATCCCAGATCGAGCTGCAGCCCTGATCCTTGGCGGCAAGGGCAGCTCCTTCGCGGTTGTCGGGATAGCCAAACTTCAGCTGTGCCGCGTGCCGGCGCTTCTCGAGGTTCTCCAGGATGCCCAACGCTTCAACCTTCTCCTGGGAGCATTTCAGCAGGTCTTCACTGGTAGATGAGGTGCTGCTGAGGAGGGCCTGCTCCTTCTCCATGATCACGACCAGGGCGTTTACGGATTGGAGCTGCTGGGAAAGATGGTTCATCAGGCTCATTGCAGGTAACCGAAGCGATTCAGGATTTGGGCGGTCTTCTCGTGAGGAGAGCCGTACTCGATGTTGCACAGGGAGCAGTACTCCCTGCTGGTAATGTCATGCCGCACGAGGGCGTCGGCGAGCGCCAGGGCCAGGTCTTCGCAGTCGTAGGCCGCCAGCATGGCGAACCAGCCGTCGAGCTCATACTCGAAACCGAGCTCACTCTGGACTTCTGCGACTCGGCCTTCCTCATAGTGGATTTCCCACGCCAGGAAAGCCATGTCCTGGTCTTGAGGCGTGTCATCGTTGGTTGGATCGGTGCGGACGTCGCGCAGGTAAGCATTCGCTTCGCGCATCGTTGCTTCCATCTCGACCCAGCTTTCGAGATAGAATCCGCACGCTTCCCTGATGCGCGCCCGAGACATCAGTAGTTCCCCGAGAGCATCTTTTCGTCACGCAGGAACGCGTCGGCGATCTTCTCGTAGTTAATCTCCAGGCTGCCCTCGGCGATCTTCTGGCGCAGTTCGTTGATCCTATCCCAGTCGATTGCTTCGCTGTGCGCGCCGGTATCGGCAAGCTGAGCGGCCTCAGAGCTGGAAGGGGATTCCTTCTTTTCTTGCCTGGATGAGCCGAATCGGCCCTCCAGGACTACGTTTGCGCCAAACCCACCATCAATCTTCACGATAAAATCCTCAGTTTCTTCTTCTCAATATCGGCAAAAATGGGCAAAACCTTGACCTCTATTTTTGCAGCGACGAGCAGGCTACTGGGTAACAAGGACTTCATTCAGGCCGGTGGCCTGCGCCCGGAGAACTTCGCCGCCGGGCATTTTGATCTTTGCCCACTCATTGAGGCCGGCATTCTCCAGTGCGACACCTCGCCCCTCAATGTGGAAGCCTGTTCCTGCTACCACCACTCTAACCTCTGCGTTGCGGGTAACGACAGGCTGGGTTTTAAGTGTGCTGGGCTGGAGCGTAGCCCCCTTGGGGATAGGGCGAATGGTTGTCTTGCCTTCCGCGTCCTCGAGGGACTCCACCAGGTTGCGCGGTAACTTGCTGAGGTCGCCGGTACGCCACTCAAGGTCGTCTGACTGAAGCTCAGACCCGGCGGGGATTGCGCGCGCAGCCACCAGATACATGCCGCTCACGGTGACGTTGGCGATGATTGGCCTGGTGCTGTCCAGCCTACCTCCACAACTGAAGGTCACGGTGATGCGGCCACCGCGCTGAGGCGCTGTGCCGATGAGGGTCGGAGTAGGCACTTCACAGCCCTTGAGCAGCTCGTCGAGATCCGCCTGTGGCATGTCGACCCGGACGTTGTCGGCGTCCTGCCCGAGCTGATCGGTGACCAGGGACGCTACGTCTTCCAGGGGGGACGCAAGTGCGCTGAGGCTGGCGCAGCAGAGCAGGGTAGCCAGGGCTGCTTTCGAGTTCACAGGCATCCTCATGATGGCTGAGTGAATTAGGGTGGTATTGCAGCGTGCGATTCTGCCAGAAAACCACAGCAATATGTCGCTTATTCCGCTTCCGGAGAGTTGTCGCCACGAAATAGCGGTAACTATTTCGATATGCACGAAAAAGCTCTTTCTTATTCGACCATAGCGACTTGTTGCTATGTCGTATCATGCCCATTCATCACAAACGGGGTATGGCATGCCGACATTCGACCGGTTGGAGAGCGATCTCCATTTCAACCGTGAAGCACTGAATCTGCGTAACGAGCGTCAGAAGGTGCTGGCTTCGAACGTCGCGAACGCCGACACGCCGAACTACAAGGCCCGCGACTTCGACTTCGCCGCCGAAATGCAGCGTGTCATGGCCGACGGCCGTGCCCAGGATGACTCTTTCGAGATGTCGACCACCAATGGCCGCCACATCGCCATGAGCACCGAGTCGCACCCTGCCAGGCAGCTGCTGTACCGCACGCCGGCCCAGCCATCGCTAGACGGCAATACCGTCGACATGGACATGGAGCGTGTGAACTTCGCCGACAACACCGTGCGCACCGAAGCCGCCCTGAACTTCATGGGTCGGAAAATCCAGGGCCTCAAGGCCGCAATGCAACCTGAGTAACCCATCCCATGCCTATGTTCTCGATCTTCGATATTTCGGGGAGTGCCCTGAGCGCCCAGTCGATTCGCATGAACGCCGCCGCTTCCAACATGGCCAACGCTGACAGCGTCTCCGGCCCAAACGGCGAAGCATATCGTGCCAAGCAAGTCATGTTTGAAGCCCAGGGTAGAGGCGAGGGGCTGGGGGGCGTGCAAGCCACCAAGCTCGTTGAAGACACCGCTCCGCTGCATCGTGAATACAAGCCGGGCCACCCATTGGCGGACAAAGACGGCTACATCGAAACCTCGAACGTGAACCCGGTGAATGAGATGGTCAACATGATGGCCGCATCCAGGTCGTACCAGGCCAACCTGGAGATCATGGGCACCGCCAAGCAATTGATGCAAAAAACACTCACCATGGGCGAGAACTGAGACCGAAATGGCCACCACAATCGATAACTCGCTCGCCAGCGCAAGCTCCACGAACACCTCCAGTGCCAAAAAGGACACTGCTTCGGAGTTGAGTGCGAACTTCCTGACCATGCTCATGGCTCAGCTGAAGAACCAAGACCCGACCAATCCGATGGACAACTCGCAGATGACTTCGCAGTTGGCCCAGATCAACCAGGTGTCGAGCCTCGACAAGCTCACCACCCAGATGGCAGGCATCACCTCGCAGATCAACGCCAGCCAGTACCTACAGGCCACCCAATTGATCGGCTCGGGTGTGCTGGTTCCGGGCAACCGCGTTATCGCTGTCGAGGGGACAACCACCCCGATTGGCGTTGACCTGTCTGGCGATGCGTCCTCGGTGACCATCAGCATCAAGAACTCTGCCGGCGAAGTCGTGCGTAAGTACGAGGAAAAGTCGGTGTCTTCCGGTACCAATTCGTTCGATTGGGACGGCAAGCTCGAAGATGGATCTACCGCTCCGGATGGCGGTTACACCTTCGAGGTCGCGGTATCCGGCGACGGATCCTCCGTCACTGCTACGGCGCTGAACTATGCGCTCGTTGGCTCGGTGAAGATGGACGGTGACAACGTAATGCTCGACCTCGGAGCGGTATACGGCCAGGTGAACCTCAAGGATGTGCGCGCATATTTTTCCAAAGTGAACTGACTTTTGGCCCCGTTGCGGGGCCATAACATCTGGAGAAACTAATGGGTTTCGCACAAGCACTCAGTGGACTGAACGGTTCCGCCAAGAACCTGGACGTGATCGGTAACAACATCGCCAACTCGCAGACTTACGGCTTCAAGAGCCAGAGCACGCAGTTCGCGGACATGTACGCAGGTTCGAAGGTGGGCCAAGGCGTTCAGGTCGCCGGCATTCAGCAGAACTTCAACAACGGCAACCTGGAAACTACGGGTCGAGGGCTCGACTTGGCGATCTCAGGGGGAGGTTTCTTCACTTTCCTGCAGGCCAACGGCACCGTCGGCTATTCCCGTAACGGCCAGGTGACCAGGAACGTCAACGGAAACCTGGAAAACGCTCAAGGCGCTCTGCTCATGGGCGCTTCTGGCCCGATCCAGGTATCCACGGCGAGCATGCCATCCAAGGCCACCACTTCTGTCTCTTCGGTCGTCAACCTGGATGCCGGCAGCGACATCATCACGCTGCCGTTCGACCCGACCAATCCGGACACCTACTCGTTCTCCACTGTCGTGAATACCTACGACAGCCTGGGCAACATGCAAACGGTCAACATGAACTACGTGAAGACCGGCGTGAACCAGTGGGAAGTGTACGCAAGCATGAACGGCGTAGCTTCCGCGTCGGGCCCCCAGGCGCTGAACTTCACCACCAACGGCACGCTGACGGGTTACACCCCGTCCAACTTCCAGTTCGCCATGACCAACGGCGCGGCCAACCTGGACTTCAGCTTCGATGCGACTGGCACCACCCAGTTCGGCAGCGACTTCTACAACAGCTCCACAAAGCAGGACGGGTACACCAACGGTGACCTGGTCGGTATCTCGGTCGACAAGTCCGGCAACGTCGTAGGCAACTACAGCAACCAGCAGACTCTGATCCTGGGCACACTGCAGCTGGCCAACTTCCTTAACCCGGAAGGGCTGAACCCCATCGGGAACAATATGTTCGCAGCGACCAACGAAAGCGGCCAGGCCCTGTTGGGTACAGCCGGGGTTGGTCAGTTCGGCACCGTTCAGAGCGGCATGCTGGAGGCATCCAACGTCGATCTGACGGGCGAGCTGGTGAAGCTGATCGTTGCCCAGCGCACCTACCAGGCGAACTCCTCGGTCGTGAAGACCAACGACGAGGTTCTCCAGCAAGCTGTGAACCTCAGGAACTGATAGATGGATCGGATGATCTACACCGGGATGGCGGCGGCTTCTGAGTCGTTCCATCAGCAAGCGGTACTGGCTGGCAACATCGCGAACATCAGCACGCCCGGTTTCCGGGCGCAGCTGGATGCGATGAAGTCGATGGAAGTGCAGGGTGACGGGCTGAAAACCCGCACCCTGGCCTATGAGACGACGCCTGGCGCCGATTTCACCATGGGCCCCATCCAGACCACCGGCCGTAACCTGGACGTCGCCCTGGAGCAGAACGCGTGGCTTGCTGTTCAAACCCAGGACGGCCGTGAGGCATACACCAAGAACGGCGACATTCAGGTCGACCGCAATGGCCAGATGCTGATCGGCGGCCGCCCGGTAGTCGGTGACAACGGCCCGATCAACGTGCCGCTGGATTCCGAGGTTTCCATCGGCCCGGACGGCACGATCAGTGTCATCGAGGCGGGGCAGGGCCCGACCACCATCGCCCAGGCCGGCAAGCTGAAGATGGTCAAAGCCGGCCGCGACGAGCTGGTGCGTGGCGATGACGGTCTGTTTCGCTCCAAGCCCGACGCCCAGGGCGTAAGTCAGCCCCTGGCCGCCAACGAGGACATGCGCCTCACCGCTGGCGCTCTAGAGGGGAGCAACGTGAGCCCGACCAGTTCGATGGTGGACATGATCGCGTCGCAGCGCCGCTACGACATGAACATGAAGACTATCTCCACGGCCAACGACAACGCCCAGCGCGCGAACGACCTGTTCCGGATCTCCTGATCCGGACAGTCGTTCCCAACACTCATTCAGGGGTAACAAGCGATGATAAACGCACTGAGTACGGCCAAGACCGGTTTGGAAGCCCAGCAGCTCCAACTCGATGTCATCTCGAACAACATGGCCAACACCAGCACCAACGGCTTCAAGCAGTCGCGTGCGGTGTTCGAAGACCTGATCTACCAGAACCTGCGCCAGGTGGGCTCGCAGAGCTCCGACCAGACCAACCTGCCGTCTGGCCTGCAGCTGGGCACTGGCGTCCGTGCGGTGGCCACCGAGCGCCTGCACACCCAGGGCACACTGTCGCAAACCGGCAACTCCCGTGACCTGGCGATCAGCGGCAAGGGCTTCTTCCAGATCCTGATGCCCGACGGCACCGATGCCTATACCCGCGACGGTAGCTTCCATACGGACAAGACCGGCCAGCTGGTCACCTCCAATGGCTACACCGTGAACCCCGCTATCGTGATTCCGGACACCGCACTGTCCTACACCGTGGCTCAGGACGGCGTCGTGACGATCACCACGCCAGGCAACACCCAAGGCACCCAGATCGGCCAGATCCAGGTGGCCACTTTCGTGAACGACGCAGGCCTGGAATCGATTGGCGGCAACCTTTACCGCGAAACCGAAGCCTCGGGCCCGCGCACCGAGAACGTACCGGGCGTGAATGGCGCTGGCACCCTGTACCAGGGCTATGTCGAGTCCTCGAACGTCAGCATCGTCTCGGAGATGGTCAACATGATCCAGACCCAGCGCGGCTACGAGACCAATACCAAGGTCGTGAAAACGGCTGACGAGATGCTCGCTCGACTCAACCAGCTCTAAGCCCCAGGACTCATGATGAGGTGTAGTGTGCGCGCATCAGCACGTAGAACGATCCGTAACCTCCCGCTGGCCGTGGCTATCGCCACGGCCGCTGGCTGTGCGCAGCTTCCCTATGGCTCGGTCGTCGACAAAGCGCCGCCTTCCAAGGCGGCCTTTGACACCCAGGCGGCCTCCCAGAAGGGCAGCCTGTTCCAGAACGGCTACCAACCGCTATTTGAAGACCGCCGCCCGCGCAATATCGGCGATATTCTGACGATCACCCTGAACGAACAGGTGAGCGCGAGCAAGTCGTCGGCATCCAACGCCAGCCACAATGCCACCTCAAAGTTCACCCCGACGCTGATCCCGAGCCAGATCAAGAAGGTCGGAGAGCTCGGCCTGGACGTGGAAGGGGCCAACAAATTCGAGGGTGCCGGCGGCTCCAACGCCCAGAACTCCTTCACCGGCACCATCACGGTGACCGTGATGGACGTGCTGCCCAACGGCAACCTGTTCGTGGTTGGCGAGAAGAAGATCGGGATCAACCAGGGTAAGGAGTACATCCGTTTCTCCGGTACCGTGAACCCGCGCACCATCTCCGTACAGAACGCTGTGCCTTCGACCCAGGTGGCTGACGCGCGCATCGAGTACGTCGGCGACGGCTACATCAACGAAGCGCAGACCATGGGCTGGATGCAGCGCCTGTGGCTGAACATCAACCCGTTCTGACCGGTGCCGACATGATGAAATTTGCTCTCAAAAGCATGCTGCTTGCGCCGATCATGGCGTTGGGCCTGGCGCTGGCGCCGGCCGCGCAGGCCGAGAAGGTGGGTGAACTGGCCGACATCGGCGGTGTTCGTGACAATGCTCTGACCGGCTATGGCCTGGTTGTGGGCCTGGATGGAACGGGCGACCAGACTACCCAGACCCCGTTCACCGGCCAGGGCCTGCTGAACATGCTCTCTTCCCTGGGCATCACTGTGCCGCCGGGCACCAACATGCAGCTGAAGAACATCGCAGCCGTGATGGTGACCACCCGGATGCCGGCGTTCACCCGTCCTGGGCAGAAGCTGGACGTAGTGGTTTCGTCCATCGGTAACGCCAAGAGCCTGCGCGGCGGTACGCTGCTGATGACTCCGCTGAAGGGCCTGGACGGCCAGGTGTATGCCATGGCCCAAGGCAACCTGATGGGTGTAGGTGCTGGCGCCTCAGCCGGCGGCAGCAGTGTGGCGATCAACCAACAAGATGGCGGCCGCATCCAGAACGGTGCCACCGTTGAGCGCGCAATCGAGGTTGAGCTGGCAAGCAAGGATTCCTCCTTGGATCTGCAGCTGAAGAATCCAGACTTCGGCCTCGCCGGCCAAATGGTATCAGCCATCAACGACAAATTCGGTCGCACGGTCGCTTCTGCCGTCGATGCTGGCTTGATCCGCCTCGATGCCCCGTCATCGCCGAATGCTCGAGTGGCATTCATCGGGCGTGTGAATGGGATCGACGTGCTTCCGCCTGAGGCGCTGCCGAAGGTTGTCATCAACAGCCGTACCGGCGCCGTCGTGCTCAATGGCGGGGTGAAGCTCTACAAGGCCGCTGTGGCGCACGGCAACCTGTCCATCGTGATCGACACCGACACGAACGTCAGTCAGCCTGGCGCGCTGTCCAATGGGCAAACCGTGGCTACTCGCAAGTCGAACATCAAGATCGATGAGACCGGGCGGGGCCTGCACGTGATTCAAGGCTCTGCAGACCTAGCCAGCGTGGTGAAAGCCCTGAATGCCCTCGGTACTACCCCGCAAGACCTTATGACCATCCTGGAAGCCCTGAAGGCCGCTGGCTCGCTGCGCGCTGAACTGGAGATCATCTGATGTCAGCCGAATCCCTCACGTCAGGCTTTGCCCTCGACCAATCTGGCATGGCTGGGCTTAAACGCCTGGCCAAGGCAGATCCCAGCAAGGCTGCCGGCGAGGCCACGAAGCAGTTCGAGGCCATGTTCATTCAGCAGATCCTGCGCTCGGCGCGCAGTGCCAACCCTGAGGCTGGCGAGACCTCTGAACAGATGCAGGTCTATCACGACCTGTACGACCAGCAGATGGCTCAGCACCTGGCCAGTGGCAAGGGGTTTGGTCTGGCCAAGCAGATCCAAGCGCAGATGAAGGCCAGGGGCCTGATCGATGGTGACAAGGCCGAGTACCAGGAGAATCTGATTGCAGGTATCCCGGTCGCCAAGCCACGCCGACTGACCAACGCGCTGCCGACCGGTTACCGGGCCACGGTGGGCGCAGAGGCTGATGAGCATCCCGTTGCACCTTCGAAGCAGAACCCATTCGCGGTGGCGAGTGCCGCCACTCCAAGCGCTATCGCTCCTGCCCACGTTAAGTCCTTCGTCAACCGCATGTCTGCGTCGGCCGAGAAGGCCTCTCAGATCTCCGGCGTACCTTCCCAGGTGATCCTGGCTCAGGCTGCCCTGGAGACTGGCTGGGGCCGGCATCAGATTCGAACCAGCGGTGGGGGAGAGAGCTTCAACCTCTTTGGCATCAAGGCCGGCGACCACTGGAAGGGCAAGACCGCCAGTGTGGTCACCACCGAGTACGTTGATGGCGAAGCTGTGCGCACCGTGGAGAAGTTCAGGGCCTACAGTAGCTACGAAGAGGCGTTCTCGGACTACGGTCGACTCATCGCGGAAAGTCCGCGCTACGCTCGTGTCGTGAATGCCCCTAACGCCCAGGCTGCGGCCTACGCCCTGCAGACCAGCGGCTATGCCACTGACCCGGCCTACGGCCGCAAGCTTGTGGCGGTGATGGACACCATGGGCTCTGACAAATCGACCACTGTTGCCTCTGCCGCAAGTTGGAGCAGAGCGATAGAATCGAGTGTCGGTGCTGGTAGCAAGGCAGTAGATTGATGATTTTCCCCGCCGGGTAACCGGCGGGCGCGGGCGGTACGCGCAATTTCATGGAAAAAGCGCCCCGGTTCTGCTTACGGATATGCGATTCCCGCTAAAGGGTTGGGCAAATTTTGCCGATAGTCGTAGATACTTCCGGAGAACTGGTTTCCCATGAGTCTTTTTTCAACTGGTCTGAGCGGCCTCAACGCCGCGCAAATTGCTCTGTCGGTGACGGGCAACAACCTCACCAACGTCGATACCCCCGGCTACAACCGTCAGATCGCCAAGCTGACCGAAAACCTCATGAGCTCCGGGGTTCAGGTCACCACTATCGAGCGTCAGTTCGATTCCTTCGTGGCGGCGCAGCTGAACAAGTCGACCTCCCTGAGCAGCAGCCTGTCTTCCTACAGCGACAAAATCAGCCAGCTCGACGCGCTGCTGGGTAACGACGACGCGAACGTCTCGACGATGATGAACAGCTTCTTCTCATCGCTCAAAGACCTCGCTTCCGAGCCGGCTGACACCGCCGCGCGCCAGGGTGTGATCGGCAGCGCCGACAACATGACCGCCCAGTTCCGCTCGCTGGACAGCTACATCAAGAGCCTCTACGACGGCGTGAACTCGGAGATCAGCTCCGACGTAAACCAGATCAACAACCTCGCCTCGGACATCGCTAACCTCAACAAGCAGATCAGCCTGGCCAGGGCGAAGAGCTCCGACGAGCCAAACGCATTGCTGGATCAGCGCGACTACCTGGTGAGCCAGCTCTCTCAGTTCGTGAACGTCAGCGTCGTCGATCAGGGCGGCAGCTATAACGTCACCATCGGCAACGGCCTGTCTCTGGTCGCCGGCACCAACAGCTTCAAGCTGGAGGCTATGCAGTCGGCCGAAGACCCGACGCGCACCACTATCGGCTACCGCGACGGCAACGGCAATCTGACCCAGGTGCGCGAGAAGTTCATCACTGGTGGCAGCCTGGGTGGCGTGCTGCAGTTCCGCAATGAGGCCCTGACCTCCGCCCAGAACCGCCTCGGCCAGCTGGCTATCACCCTGGCCATGTCGTTCAACGACCAGCACGCCAAAGGCGTTGATCTGAGCGGCAATGCCGGCACCCAGTTCTTCTCAGTCGCTGACCCGGTCACCTACACCAACGCCAAGAACACCGGCACCGCATCCCTGGACTCGAAGTTCACCGACGCCAGCCAGGTTGCGCTCTACGACTACAACATCAGCTACAACTCCACCTCCGGATATACCGTGACCCGCCAGGATACCGGCGAAGTGCTGAACACCTTCCCGGTGGGCACCACCACACTGAGCTTCGGCGGCATGGAGCTGACCGTGAACGGTACGCCGGCCGACGGCGACAAGTTCCTGGTGCGCCCGCTCGAGCAGGCTGCAGCCACCATGGAGAACCTGGTGACTGACGTTGGTCAGATCGCCGCCGGCTCGCCGACTGGTGGCACCGGTACGGGTGACAACCGAAACGCCCTGGCCCTGCAGGCTCTGCAGACCGCCAAGACGGTAGGGGGTGTGAGCACCTTCAACCAGGCTTACGCCTCCATGGTTACTGACATCGGCAACCGCAGCGCCGTAGCCCAGACCAACCTGAAGGTACAGAACGCGCTGACCGATCAGCTTTCTGCCCTGCAGCAGTCGGATTCCGGCGTGAACATGGACGAAGAGGCTGCAAACCTCATCAAGTTCCAGCAGTACTACCAGGCCAGCGCCAAGGTCATCGACGCTGCCAAGAACACCTTTGACTCCATCTTGGCAATCGTGAACTAAGGGGCCAACTCATCATGCGCATCAGTACCGTAACCATCTTCAAGCAGAGCACGGCGCAGCTGAACTATCAGTCGTCCGCGTTCATGAAGATCAGCAACCAGATCGCAAGCGGCAAGCGTGTCGTGAACCCGTCTGATGACCCGCTGGCTATGTCCAAGGCCATCGGCATCACTCAGTCCGCAGCTCTCAACACCCAGTACACCGACGCACGCGTTTCCGCGAAGAACGCCCTGTCCCAGGCCGAAAGCGTCCTGAACAGCGTCACCGAGGCCATCACTGCCGCCAAGACGTCGCTGGTTCAGGGCCTGACCGACACCAACTCGAACGCCGACCGCCAGGCGCTGGCCACCCAACTTCAGGGAATCTACGAGACCCTGCTGGGCCAGGCCAACGCGGCTGACGGCAACGGTAAGTACCTGTTCGGCGGCTACCAGGACAACGCTCCACCGTTCCAGGATGATGGTACCGGCAACATCGTGTACGTCGGCGACCAGGGCCAGGTGCAGCAGCGCGTGGACAGCGCGCGCCTGATGCAGACCACTGTGCCGGGCAGCGACATCTTCACCAGCATTTACGGCTCTGCCGGCCTGGTTGCGCGCTCCGGTAACAACACCGGCTCGGTGCAGTACGAGCAGCCGTTGCCTTTCGACAAGTCTGACCCGAACTACGGCCAGACCGTGAACATCACGTTCTCCGACGTCGCCGGCACCAAGTACTACTCCATCAACGGCGGCACGCCGCAGGCATACACCGACGGTGACAAGATCACTGCCAACGGTATGTCCATCGTGCTGAAAGGCACCCCGGCCGATGGTGACAGCTTCCAGATCACCTCTGGCACCAACTCGAACTCGGACATGTTCAAGTCGCTGAAGGACGCCATCGACGCGCTGAACAACCCGGTGAACACCGACGCCGACAAGGCGAATCTGCGCAACACGCTGACTTCGGTCGCAGCCGAGCTCGACAGCAACCTGGACAAGGTGCTGACCGTGCGTGCCAGCCTGGGTTCGAAGCTCTCGGAGCTGGACACCATCGATTCGGTATCCAGCAACCGCGCGCTCAACTACAAGGCTGAGATCTCCTCGCTGATCGACCTCGATTACGACGCGGCCATCTCCGAGTACACCCTCAAGCAAACCGCTATCTCGGCTGCTCAGAAAGCGTTCGTACAGACCCAGCAGATGTCACTCTTCAACTACATCAAGTAGTCGAGCGGGTCAGGTTAGAGAAGGCACCTTCGGGTGCCTTCTTTTTTTGGGAAATTGACGATGGAGTAGGGCAGAAGTACCATTCACGCCCGGTTCTTAAGGATATGCAAGGGGAGAGGAGATCATGAGTGACTACCACGAATCTGTGCTTGGCGAGTATGTGCACTCGGTGGAGTTCAAGAAGGAGACCATCCAGATAACCCTCAGGCTCACGCAAACCTATAACCATGGGGATTTGAGCTGGAATGTGAGCGATTCTTCTGTGATGAGTCATGGCACTCCCGATGAAGTTCACTATGACACTATCCTCGAGGCTAAGCAGGCTTTCTCAAATAGAATCTGCCAATTGCTCGGCCTGCCGGTCAACAACGAACAGGACGATTGATCATGTCTCCCCCTAGCCTGGCTGATTTCATCATCGTCACCTCGAACCAGACCAAGATCCGTGAGTACGGACGCTTTGCTGGCGCTGGCCTGCGAATTCAGGAGGGTGAGGATCTGGCGGAGGTCATGGGCTCGCCCGATGAGGTGCTGATCTACAAGGCTCTGGCCGCCGGCGAGGGCCGCATGGTCGAAGACGCGATCCTCGTGATCGACGGTGAGCCTGTCGTGGACACCAAGTACCGTGTTTCTGCATTGCGCAGGGGGGAGTGCGCAGTCGGCACTCCCGTGATCTGGCAAGTACGCCTGGGGGTGCTGCTCAACGGCACCGTGTACGGTTACCTGGGTGAGACACCCGGCACCATCTGCGAAATGGTAACTCCTGGCTACGGTGTCGACCCAGTCATCCTGGTGAACGGCGTAGGCAAGTCTTTGGCGCAGTTGGAACTGGAAGGGGAGAAGGACACCTTCTCGGCCCGCCGTCTGGCCATGAAAGCGGTTGTTGAGAAGGCGCCATACCTTCACGTCCAGGCATCGTCGATTTCGCCCTGGCAGGGCGCCTACCAAGGCGAGTAGCCCTTCGGTTCTGGCCGCATTGTCCGGGCCTTGGCGGGCATGGAATACTGTTCCTATCTGAGGAGAGTTCCATGCCCCATTACTTCGTAACACGCTGCGTAGAAGCCAACGGCGATGACATCAATGAGATGTGCGATTCGCCACTGTCGAAAGAGATTTCCACTAGCTACTTCATGAAGGAAATCGCTCCCAGCCTGAAGATCGATAAGGAAATCCTGGAGCTCTTCAATCTAACGAAGAAGTCAGAGTTCATTAACGATTACCACATCAGGTGTAATCGCTCGTACTACCAGGGTGTTCCCTGCTATTACATTGTCCACAGTGCCATCGAATATGTATTCGTCGATAAGAAAGATAGCGGCAAGTTATTCGATGAAGAGGATGCTAAGTACAGGCAGCTCAGGATTTCACTGCTGCAGGATGATGTCGACGAACTGATGCCAGAAGGGGCAGACTATAAAGCCCTGTTCACCTTTGCGAAGAAGTTCTACGCGGAGAACAAGGCTGACCTGGACAGCCTCCAGATTCCCATGAGCTCGTTCGCTCAGTGGAACTGCAGCCATCGCGAGGCGTTCGCTGACTACGACCGCAAGTATTACGGCAAGACCCATGAACCCTCCGTTACATTGGGCTAGCTCTCTGCAACCATGATGAGAACGAAAAAGCGCCCAACAGGGCGCTTTCCCTTTTGTGGGGGTAATGCGGGCTTAGCTCTAGACGTCCAAGACGTCGAGCATCATTCCTGTGGCAACCTTGTCGGTTGATCGACCTATGCAGGGAGGCCAGTTGAAGCGGGCGGCCACGCGAGCATGTTGCTTTCGGTCGAAGAGTGCATAGAGCTGCTCATCACCCAGGTGGTTCTCAAGGGCGGTCATCAAAGCCGCGCCGAATGCCTCAGAGGCCTCATGCGGAGCTTTTGTACCCAACCACGTGGGTAGTTCCTTCGGATCGCTGGAAAGGGCTTCTGCGAGGCTCCTGCACAGCTCCTCGCCTGCACCGGGAGATACCTCCTCGACAAAGAGGAAAGTCTCGATGAGCGCCTTGTGGGTGTCCTGGCGAGCTTCCTTGATTTGAGACAGCTCTAACATGAACTGCGCATAGGCCTGCATACCATCCCCGGCCTGGATCGCAATCTGATCCGGGGTGTACCTCTCCAACCCGGTGGTGGCCCGGTACTCAGCATCCGGTAGGCGGATCACCCCAAATAGCTCGGCCACTCCTTGGCCGAAGAGGTCGATGTTGTTGGCGCGCGCCCCGCTGGTGACCACAGCAACCCGGTACTGGGCAACCGTGCGGGCATCTCTGTCTAACCCTGCGTAGCCGGTCAGCACTTTATTCAGGGCCAAGTAGAGAACTCGTTCCAATACAGACTGGCGTTGAATCACCCCTTCGATGAATGCCTGGGCGCGGCTCAAGGCTGGAACCCTACGTCATCATCGGTGAAAATCCGGGATAGCACCTTGTCGGATGCGGCCTCGATGGCTTTTTGCTCAGATTCGCTTTCCCAGATTCTGAAGTCACGCTGGATCTCCTTGTTCAGGAGCTGCAGGAACTTGCGGTAATCAGGCTGATTTCCTACGCCTAGGTCGATAGCCTCACGATCTCGTTCCCCGGTCTGGATGTATCGTTCTCTCGCGTCGTAGAGCCTGCGGGCGGTATCTGCATCACCCAGATAGATCAGCGCGGACTTCTCCTCACCAAAGCCCCAGATCGGCTTCTTCAGGATCGAGTAGAGGTTGTCGCCCATGGTGTGTGCTGCCATGACACCGGTTTCCTTTAGGGCGGATACCGAAATAGAACGGTCGGCAGGGTTCTCAGGAATTACTGCCTGGAGGATTCTACCGCTGGCCGCCCTCAGCTTTTGGATCTCAGAGCCCGAGATGGCGCCGAAGAAGACATAGGTGTTCTCATTGTCGGGGTGCGGAGCTTTAACGAAGGCCACTTCGCCTCCGGTATAGCCTGCAGCGAGGCCACGCCAGATTGGTTGGTGCAAGTATCCTGGGAAGTCTGTGCAGCCATTGTCGTCACGGGCCTTCAGGTTCTCGTCTGAATCTACTAGCTGGAAGCGCGGGACATCACCTTCTCCTGGGTAGAGCAACAGGAGCTTCAGGTCATAGTCCGTGATCGGCTGATTGGTCTGGGCAATGCCAAAGACGAAGGTAGCAGACCGGCTTTCGGCGACGATGGATGGATCGATGATGTTGAGCTGAACTTTCATGTAGAGGGCTCCATTTCCCCCAGTATGCTGGGGGAGGGAGTGTCGTCTCAAACAGGCATGGAGATTATCGTCGTTTCCGTTTGCCAAGTCGTTTCAGGTAGGCCTCGCTATACAGAGTTGCGAGCTTGTCACCAATGGCCTCTGCCGCTTCAGGGATCGCCTCGTTGCTATAGCCTTGGTGCTGCTGGACACTCCAGAGCGCTGGGTCGCCGTGCAATTCGAGGCCGAGGGTTGTCCGTTCACCACCAGGCGAGATGATAGAGAAGACCCTGTAGAGATCATCTGCGCACAGATACACATAGCTTACGACGCAGTGGGATTGTTCATATCCTTCCTTCGACAGGGCTGCATGGTTTGTAAGCGGTCTGCAGGTGTACCCGTCGATTACACATTCGGCCAGATCGCTTTCCCACTTAAGGTTCTCGCTCCCTTCAAGCCGTTTGAGGGTCATCCTGTGGTGCCAATCGACACTGTGGCGATTGAAAGACGCCATCCCGTCATGCTTGCCAGGGAACCCCAGCGCAAACCCCTCGAAGTTCAGCCAGTCGATCAAGCCATGGTGGGCTCGGTTTTTCAGCCATGTCTTGAGCTGATTGAAGCCGTCTGTCTTCCAGACCCTGTGAGCTTCAGTGACGAACGCTTTAAGGAACCGTGATGTGGCTACCCGATTCTGATCGATGTTTCGGATTCTGCTGCCGAGATTAATCACCTTGTACCAGACCAACGCCGGCACTTTAACCGTGATATTGGCGTGTGCCAGGGCTTCAATAAGGTCGATTTTCATCCCTCGCCCCATGTCTTGCTTTGTGAGTGCTTCAACCACGGTAATCGACGACCTGCAGACCCATTTCCATCCGGCCGGGGTCAGGAATGATGCGTTCAGCTCAGTGAACCCACGCCTTTGAGCCAGAATCGTTTCTCCAGGCCGTAGTACCCAGTTGTGGCGGGAGAACAGGTCTTGCTGCTGCCAGTACTTTTCTCCGACCCTGGCCATGATAGGGAGTAGGTTGCGGTTCTCCCGAGCGATCCTTTTCACATGTTCGGCCTGTAGCGCATAGCGTAGGTACATCTTAAGGGTGCCCATCCGAGGGTGGATGGCCATCGCCGCACTGAAGAGCTCGGTCTCTCTGATGTGATCGTAGAAGCTGGCGCGTAGGGCCCGAGCCCCGGAATTCCCACTTGCACTGGTGATGAAGCCGTCCCTCCGAACGTACTTCGTTTGGCCACCTGGCTTCTTCGTTCGCTTACGAACCTGCCTTGGCAGGTAAAACTTGAGGAGTGACTTCTCAACCAGGAACGCTGTGTCCCTGTGCTCCCGTTTCTTGCACAGAGCCTCGTAGCCGTTCTGTTTCATCACAACTTCAATGGCCTTGGACAGCAGATGTTCCCACCAGGAGAGGCTCTGGGTAGCTTGAACTGGCCAGAGAGGGACGTTCGGCCAGGCCTCGAGTCGATTGTCTCGGCTCCACTTCTTTGAGGTTGTGGAGTAGGTGTAGAGCTTCACAGACCCGTCTGTAAGCCTATCAATCCGCCACAGGCTGCAAATGATGATCCGGGTAAGCCCCTTGTTCGGAATTTCCTCTACCGTGCAGATCCTGAAGATTTTGTGCTCGATCAGCCTGCGCTTGATATCCCAATAGAACTGCTCAAGTTCAGGATGGCCGAACATGGGCTTTCTCGTGCGGAGACCTGGCTCGACACTTTCAGTTTGAGATAAAGGCCCAGCCTGGGTCGGCTCTGGCGTCGAAAGCATGTGTTGATCTCTTTTTCTTGTTTTTGTCGGATCAGGAACAGGGCGGCTACACGCGTGACTGGCGTTTCAGATGCTCATCCCAGGCCATGCGCAGCTGGCGACTGATGTGTTCGTTGGGGGCGTCGGTGTCAGCCGGCGGAGAAAGCCCTTGGTCGACAGCCTGGAGGAAGTTGGCAGTAGTGACAGAGCGGCTTTTGCCGTACTCGCAGGAGACGGTTAGCACCTTGGTGCCGCGCTGCTTGTGCTCGAGGTAGAACTCGATGATCCGACGACCGTCGGCTAGGCACATGGGGGCTGAGCGGAATCCGGTCTTGGTGGAGTTCTCCCAGGCCCATTTCTTCCCCTGGAACGAGAGCATGTCGTTGCGCTCCAGAAGGCCGGTCAGGCCATGGAAGATGGTCTTGCGCACCAGGTCATCGGCCATGACCATCAGGAGGTTCCTGTGCGGGCTCTGGGGCTGCATGGCAGTCCAGCCGCAGGTGGCGTTGAGGAAGGCGATGCGGGGAAAATCAGCGTCGAAATTACCCTTGTCGGGGTTATTTCCGTGCTTCTCGGTCACGAACTTCACGCGCGCAGTCTCCAGGGAGTGCGCATCCTTGCGTTAGGTTGTCAGTATTAGACGTCTAGGTCGCCTTTGATCTCGTTCATCTCGACCGCCAGGGCCTGCCAGAGCACCTGGAAGGGGATGTAACCATACACATCCAGGCTCAGCTGCGCCTTGAGCTTTGCTTTGGTTGGGTGTTCCAGAGCTTCCATTACCTGCTTGAGCAGAGGGTCGCGCTCTTTGATTTTGAGCTTAGTCGTCAAGCGCATGAGGATGTACCACATGGCATAGCCGGCGCCGCTCGCTCCGAGTCCAGTGATGGCCAGCGACCAATGGAATCCAACTTCCAGGTACTGCCAGCCCACGAATCCTGCCCCAAGGATTGACGGGGCCACGTAAGCGAACACCACAATCCCGAAGACCTTACCCACCAGGCTCGCCTTGAGCTTGTTGCAGTCCTTGTAGCGAGCAACAACCTGTTCTTCGAGGGTAGGGTTCGTCATTTGGGTTCCTCATTGGCCAATGCGATCAGTTTAGCCCTTCCAGGCTCCTGGTCGCGCAGGTCTTTCTCGACCTTGTCGGTCTGCTGATCACTGTACTTGGCCAGCTCCTTCAGGAAGAAGCTTAGGGAGTTGTTGGAGATGCGTCCTTTGTGGTCAGCGCTGCCGAGGAGGGACTTGATCAGGTCACCCGGCATACCTTCGATGTCTGCCAATTTGCTCAGCGTGGCGTCATCGACCTCGACGTTCGAGGCTTCGTCACCTGCGAAATGCATGAGGATGGCGCAGATGTAAATCAGGTTGGTAGTCAAAACCCCCTGTGCTGCAGTCCATGTTCCGTCAACGAGCGGTACGATCAGCCCCACAAGAGTGAAGGCCACGTACAACCCCAGGCAAATGATGACCTGTCGCTTCAGCACAGCTTTCTTGAAAGGCTCTACGGCTGCTTGTGCGTTGAGATATAGGGAGGAATTGACGGTCATAGCACTGGCGCCTGGAACGAAAAATGGAATGCTCGCAATTATCCATAAATTGCTACCGCCCGGCCAGTGCCCAGCGATATCATCTGGCCAAGTCGCAATCGCAGGAGTGAGCCATGACCAACCGTGTTTTCCCAAGCAATCAGGCCCAGTATTCCCAGCTGGTCGCTGACCTGGAGCTGCTTCAAACGCTGTTTCCGGTCGCATTTCCACGTAAAGGTGCACACCACGCCCGGCCGCTGAAGGTGGGTATCCACACGGATATCCTGACAACGCTGTCTTTCCTGGGCATCGAGATGACCCGTAGTCGCCTGCGCCGCGCCCTGACCCAGTGGTGTACCCGCCGGTTCTACTACCACGGCATTCTCGTGTCCGGACTGCGCTTTGACCTGGGTGGCCTGCCGGTTGGCAGTGTGTCCCTTGAAGACAAAGCGTCTGCCAGAGTTGGGCTGATCGAACGGGACAATCGGAAGGCGCGACAGCAACTCACATAACCCTGAGGCACGAAGAACGCGCATGAAACTGATGATGATTACCGGAGCTGGCCTGAGTGTTGGGGCTGGCCTGTCGACCTACCGTGGCGAGGATGGCAGCTACACTGCTATCGAGAATGAGGTCGGCCGCCCTATCACTGAGCTGCTGTCCAGGAGAACGCTTGAGCGTACACCCGAGGTCATCTGGCACTACTTGAAGGGCTTCATTGCCGGCTGCCGCGCTGCTGAGCCTTCGGCTGCCCACCACGCCATCAAGGTCATCCAGGAGAACTGCGAAAGTTTCCTGGAGATCACCCAGAACGTGGATGGCCTGTCCCGCGCCGCTAAGGTGCCGTCATCGAGCGTCATTGAGATCCATGGGTCGATTCACCGCTTCCGCTGCATGAAGTGCGGTGGAGAGTGCTTCCCTGCCCTGGGCGAGGACGATCCGATTCCGCCGCGCTGCTACGTGTGCATGCGGGAAGGAGGTGCGGTTATCCGCCCGGACATCGTGCTGTTCAGCGAGAACATTGACGCGCTCCAGCTTCAGGAAGCTGAACGGTTCGTGTCCAATGACGCCCAAGCGCTGATCATCTGCGGAACCTCGATGATGTTCCCATACCTGGCTCGCCTCGTCGTACAGGCCTGCTGGAGGAACATCCCGATTCTCTACGTCGATCCGCACGCCAGCTACGACTTGCCGGCGGTGATCGAAGAACTGGAATTCCGACGTCTGGGCTTCCAGGATCACCTCTGGGACTTCATCTACCTGATCAAGGAGACGGCCGACGTCGCCCTGCCTAAGATCGCCGAACTGGTGAGGTCTGGGTGCTGCGCTGAAGAGTTGAGGCTTCAGGCCATCAAGTGGGAGAGACCGGGTCTGGGCACCTGAGTCTTCCCCAAAAAGAAACCCCCGCAATGCGGGGGTTCTTTGTTTCAGACCTGGATCAGGCCTTGGCGTCTACGCTGAGGAGGATTTTGCCTTTCTCGTCGCCTTCACGGATCACCAGCTTGGTAATCTTGATCAGGCTGGTGCGGAAGCCATCACTGATCGATTCCTGGCCGGTCTGCAGGCTGTCGAGGTAGCCGAAAACGGTGATGTTCATCGGCTTGCGAGAGGAGATGAGCGCCTCGATCTCGCGGGCCTTGGCTTCGTCCTCAACGACCAGGGACTGGAACTGTTTGCCGTTGGTAAAGCTCAGGCTATAGCGGTTCGGTCTGCTCCAGGAGATCGAGCCACGAGTTTCCGGGCGGGTGATACTGCCACGGATGAAGTTGTCTCGTTCCTGCTTCGTCATGTAGTGGTAGTCGTTGAACGCCGACAGCGGGAACGGGAACGCCTTGGTGGCGAAGTCGTAGCCCTTGAGGGTGGCCTGCGGCGGCAGGGTCACTTCTACGTAACGGATCTGCTTGCTGGCATCCAGGTGAGCCTGGTAGAGGGGCTCAATCTGCTTCGCGATGTCATGTTGCTTGAACTGGTCGGAGGTTTCACCGTACTTGCGCATGAGGGAATCGATGGCCTCATCGCCAGTGAGGAAGCCAGCGTTCGACAGTGAAATGCCGGAGCCCCAGCTGTCGATGAACTCGGGAACAGTGACGGGGGCGTCAGAGTGCGCGTTGTAGAGGTACGCCAGCTCGCTGCCGCCTTCGATCTTGGTGAAGTGGGTGTCAGCAGCCAGTGCAGGCGGGGCAGGGAGGATCTGGAAGGTAGGTGCGTTCGGATCGACTTTCGGCTTGGCCGGAGCTGCCGGCGCTGCTTGGGCGACCGCTTCGCTCTTCGAAGCTGCAGGGGATTTCCCGGCTTGCTTGTCGCTCTCGCCGCCGCAGCCGGTCAGGATGATTGCTGCTACTGCACCTGCCAGAAGTTGCTTGATTTGCATGGAGTCTATTCCTTGGCGTGACTGGGTTCGATCCGTCATAGAGGCACATGTGTGTCAAAGGGCCATCTATTCGGAAGATGTTACGACTGGCGCGGCCAGTTGTCACGACCCTGCGGGTACGTGATTTCAGGCGATCCGAGTGCTGTTTCGGACTCAGCAGTACCAGATGGCACCCAAACCGCAGCATGTGTGCATGTTGCGACTTGGAGGCGGCATTGAGTTCCGTCTTTGCAGCACTCAGAAATCCATTCGAGGGGCTGCAATATGTAGGTAAAAGAGGTGGTTGTCTAGCTGGAGATTCGTGCTCAGATTTCCATGGTGCTAAGCATGAATTTGGTCTGTTCGCGTTCCTTGCTCATCTCGAAGGCCTCATCCACACGGATGCCTAGCTCAATGGCTCTCAGCCTGCGTGCAGGCGTTCGCAAGGCCGACTTGATATCGGTTCTTTCGTGTTCGAGGACAGCTCTGAGCATGTACGATCCTTCCAGGACATCGTCCTTGCAGCCTGTCCTGAAATGCTGCGCGAGCAACGACTCAATGATGTCGGGTCTGCCCATGGCATGCGCCATGTTTACCCACTGATCGAGATAGTCCCGTTTGGTGCCGAGGGCCGTATCATCTCCAATCTTGGCCCGGCAGAATCGGTCAAATGACGGCACTTCAGCATCAGCCCGGATGTAACCCTTCGGGAAGAACTCTTCGCAAAGGTGGAGGCTGACCGTCAGGGTGTCGAGGACATCACTGCCTTCCAGAGGCGAGAGGCCGTGCTCACGGAAAGCTGAACAGAGCTTTTCGACTACAGCTTTCAGCACCGGCAACTTGAGGTTGTCGGAAGTCTCCTCGGAGCCAACGTAGGCAGTAACCTCGGTGGCCAGGCAGTTCTTGACCACCGCCCGGATTGCGGGCTCGTCCAGCCCTGCTTTCAGAAGATGGGGAACCAGCACGTGGGGCTCCCAGATCAGGTCTGCGCAGGCGCTGGAGATGAGCATTGGCCAGCGGGTATTGGCCAACTGCGTGATAGCCTCAAGCTGTTCCTGCCTGTCGAAGCCCATCTCTTTCAAGTGTTGGATGACACTCTGCTTATGCCAGTCCCCGTCAGTGCCAAACGACAGATCAAGCTTGCCGCACAGTTGTACGATCTGTTTCAGGGCAGGCTTTGCAGTGGCGCGGTATTCCACCAGGTCGTCTTCGTCGAAAAGCAGGCTTGAGCAGAGCAAGTTCTTCACCGCAGTAAGCTGGAACTCCTGCGGGCATACACTGATCTCGTCCAGCCATTCCTTCACCAATCTCACTCCGTGCCGCGAGGTGTAGATGAAGTGGGCCTGCGACTCAGTTGTGTTCGCGATTGCAGACATCAGTCTGGCGCCAGGGGCGTTCATGACTGAAGACGCGTCTTTGAATCTGGGCTTTGCATAGGTGGGAAGAGCCAGCCACTGCTCGATCATGTCGTCCAGTGACCGAACCCTTTCGGCGAAACCGTCAGTATTCTCGGGATGCAGCGTTTCCCAGTACACGCACACGTCGCTCCCGATGAAGTTATGCGTGTGCTCTCCATACGCCACGTACATGAGGTCGATTGGATTGACACCAATCTTGGTCAGATACCGGAGAAGGGCTGACCGACTGTAATCCTCAAGGGCGCGGTTCCTGGTGCTCTTACGAAGCTTCCTGACCAGTCTGTTGTTGAGCGAAGTCGCAAATGCAAAGACCAAGCTGTCGGGCCCATAGGTGAGGATTTCACCTTCTGGTGACACAGCCGGGGCCAGCTGCTCGTAGATCCCTTCAGGGCGTTTCACGTTGATATCGAAGGCGAACATGTCCTTCAAGATGATGTTCACCGCGTAATCGATTCGAGTGATCTTGCCCATGGCCAGCCTGCAGATGGAGTTGTAGTACCAGGTTACGGGGGGAGAAACGAAGCGGGCTAGGATGAACCTAGCCCGCCTGGATCATTTCTTCTGCTGCTGTGTCTCGGCTGCAGCATCCTGAGCGGCTATGTCATCAAGTGCCTTACGTTCCGCTTGTTCGGATTTTTCTGCCCTCCTGGTAAGTGATTCCAGAAGTGCCCTCTGCTTTCTGATCTTCCCTTCAATCTCCGCCTGGTTCGGAGAAACCGGTACTACTGAGGTAGTCACCTTGATCTGCTCGACCTTGCCGTTCGCCGAAATGTACTTGATCGTCTCGATGGCCGGAGTGGCGAAGGGCACGGTCTTACTGCCCTTATAGGGTGTGAGGGGGCTACATTTTTGACCGGGTTTGTCGGCACCACAGTATGTGATGCGCTGATAGAAGAGGGCATCCTCATACGTGGCTCTGTGAAGCGCTGTTTGAAAGCCTACCGAGCCCCCTTCAAACTGAATGGACATGAAGTTTTCCATGTCCTCAGCTACCTGTACGGATGCCTCTGCGATGGGCTTTCCGTTGCGTTCGACCACGGTCTTGATCTGGACAGTTGCGGCCATCGACAGGCTGGGGACGAGCATCAGAGCAAGGAGTAGGCGCTTCATCAGGATCTCACTGAGGGGTGGGTGCAAGGGAATCAATGATTTGGTTGGTGAACACGAAGCCCTGCTGGAAGATGTCAGCCAGGAAGCGGTCGTAGTTCATGAGCAGGACGGTAAGCAGCAACAAGCCGGCGCCCAGCGTCACCGGGAAGCCAATCGAGAAGACCGAGAGCTGCTGGGCCGTTCGGTTCAGGATGCCCATGGCCAGGTTGATGATCAGGAGTGTGATCACCACTGGGAGGCTAAGCAGCAGGCCTGACGCGAAGATGGTGGCAGCATGCAGAGCTAGGGCTTTGCCGAGATCTAGGTCTAGGGCACTGCCAGGCGGCAGCGCCCTGAAGGACTCGACGATGATCTGGATGAGCACCAGGTGCGCATTCAAGGCCAGGAACATCAGTAGGGCGCCCATGTAGAGGAAGCGACCCAGAACACTGCTCTGGCTCCCCGTATCTGGGGCGTAGACCATGGCCATGCTCAGGCCCATCTGCATGCTGATCATCTCGCCGGCCGCCTGGATGCCCGCCAGTGTCATCTTCATCACCATACCGATGGCGATTCCGATGGCGATTTCGGTCACGATGATGAGCAGGCCTGCCCAGGATGCCACGGGCAAATTGACCGGGTTGTTGATCAGGGGGCCGGCAACGACCGCTAGAACAGCCGCCAGGCCGATTTTGGCCCTGGTTGGCACCGAGCTATGCCCGAACACCGGGCACGCCATGATGAAGCCACTGAGACGGCAGAAGGGCCAGAAGAAGATGACCAGCCAAGCATTGAGCTGGTCGTAAGTGATCTCGATCATCCGCCGATCATGCTCGGGAGGCTCATGTACAGCTCCCGCATGTAGGTGACCATGGTGCCAATCAAGTAGTGGCCGCAGACCACCAGGACGATGAGCAGGCAGACCAGTTTGGGAATGAACGAGAGGGTCATCTCGTTAATCTGGGTCGCTGACTGCAGCATGCTGACGAGCAGACCCACTACCAGGATCACCGCCAGAGCTGGCGCGGCGAGTTTCACGGCGACGACGATGCCGCCGTTCATGAGGGACATGACCATTTCAGGAGTCATAGGGCGATCCTCAGGTGAAGAAGCTTTCGGCGAGCGAGCTGATCAGCAGTCCCCAGCCATCGGCCAGGACGAACAGCATGATCTTGAATGGCAGTGAGACGGTTGCCGGCGGCACCATCATCATGCCCAGCGCCATCAACACGCTCGCGATGACCAGGTCGATGATCAGGAACGGGATGAAGATGGTGAAACCGATCTGGAAGGCCGTCTTCAGCTCGCTAATCACGAAGGAGGGGAGCAGGATCATGAAGGGGACATCCTGCGGCGTCTGAAAATCATCAGCTTTGGCAATTTTTGCCAAAAGGGCGATGTCAGTCTCCCTGGTCTGCTTGAGCATGAACTCTTTCACGGGGACGCTGGCGCGGTCGAGGAACTGATTGAAGGAGATCTTGTTCTCTTGCAGAGGTTGCCAGGCGTCCTGGTTAACCTTGTTCAGTACCGGCGACATGACGAATAGCGTCAGGAACAGGGAGATACCGATGATCACCTGGTTCGGGGGCGTTGTGGTCAATCCGAGCGCCTGGCGCAACAGGCCCAGGACAATCACGATGCGCAGGAAGCCCGTCATCATGAGCAGAATGGTCGGGAGCAGGGTCATGAAGGAGAGCATGACCAGCGTCTCGACGCTGAGAGACCACTTCTGGCCGCCGCCGGCTACCGGGGTTGTTGTGATTGCATCGATGCCGGCGGCACCAGCGCTGGAGGTCAGCAGTAGTGTGCTGATGGCGAGCAGGGGGATGGCGCAGGCTTTCAGGGCCTGCGCAAAGCGATGCCGCATGACAGTTCCTCTGTGTAGCGTCGTTCTGAGGGATTCAGGCTTTCTGGGTGCAGGGCCTGGTGTGGATCACATCGATTCGCTCGGCCGACCTCGCGAGCACCACTTCCACATCACCGAGGTCGACTGTGATCAGCTGCTCTGAGTCGGTTATTGGCGTGACGCTTTTGACTTGAGGTTGAGCAATGCCTTGAACCTTTGGTGCAGTGCAGGCGCAGTGCAGCTCGAAGCAGATGACGACGGCGAACAACAAGAGCAGGAGGCAAAACACCAATTGGTAATCCGGCAGCATACTCACCTCAAGAGAATCGGGGCCGAAGCCCCGATTTCTGGTAGCACCCCGAGGGGTTACTCCATCAGCGCGGCGTTGTCGAAGTTCACTTCGATGATGCGGATGCCGAACTTGTCCTGGAGGTTCACGACTTCACCCTTGGCCACCGGGTTGCCGTTGACCTTGATGTCCAGGGACTCGCCGATGAGCTTGTCCAGCTCGACAACGGAGCCTTGCTTGAGGTGGAGGAGGTCAGCGACCTTCATCATGGTGCGGCCAAGTTCTACCTCGAGCGTTACCGGCACGCGGCCCAGGGCTTCCAGGCTGCGAGGGGTGGAAGCACGCTCGACCACGCGGTTGTCGTCCACGAGCGGTTTGAATCCGCTGGCATCGTCCGAGCCCAGAGCGTTCGCCCAGAGATCTCCGCCTTCGCCGGTCTGTTGTTTGTCACTCATCTGGTTGATCCTCGGATTTAACGGTTTGGGCGGCTTTGAGCTTTGCGACGGCCTCCGCAACGGAGTGGTCGTACAGCTTGTTCACGTGCAGCGAAACCTTGTTCCGGCTTGCGACAGGACGCCCGGTGAACAAGGGGACGTTCTCGGCGGTGGCGGTAAGCTCGATGGGCTCATCAAGCTCCAGGATGTCGCCGGGCTGCAGTGAGGCCAGCTTCGCTAGAGAGCTTGCAATATATCCATAATTGACGCTCACCTCAACGCCGGTACGGTTCAGCCCGGTGCGCAGGCTAGAGCTCCATTGTTCCGGGTTGCTGTCTTCGTGATCGACCTGGATGTTTGTCATCTCGCTCTTGATGAGGCTCAAGGGCGTATAGGGCAGGGCGATGCCGAATGTGGCGCGCAGCTGCTGGCCCTGAACGATTCCGAAGTCCACTTCGAAGATGGTATTCACGACCACTTCGTTCGGGGAGTTCGTGATGTTGGTGAACTTGGGCAGAATGTCGTTGCGCAGGTACTCGGTCTCAACCGGGTACACAGCACTCCAGGCACCTTCGTAGGCCTTGAGTGCAGACTCGGTCATCGCCTTAATGATCTCGTTCTCGAGCACGGTGAACTCGCGCTTTCGCTCGATGTTCCCGATCCTGCCGGTTCCGCCGTACATGATGTCCATGGACATCAGCACGAACTCAGGGGAGAGCAGTAGGATGGCGTTCCCTTTCAGGGGGCGCATGGTGAAGACGTTGTAGCTCATGAGCGACGGCTGTGAGCTGTCGAACTGGCTGTAAGTATCGTACCTCACACCTTCGCAGATGATGTCTGCGTTTCGGCGGATCAGGCCGAACATGACGGTACGGAAGTCTCGGCAGAACTTCTCGTTGATGAGATCCAGCGCCATGAGGCGCTGGTTCACCACCTGGGTCTGGGACGCCGGGTCGTACAGATGGACTTGGTCGGGCCCAAGCTCTTCGATCAGAGCCTGGAACTCGTCCCCGTTCATGATTTTTTTGCGTGGGTTCACTGGATAACGAACTCGTTGAACAGGAGGTCGGTAACCTTCAGCACCGGTTGAGGCTTGGTGAAAGGCTCTTTGAGCATGTTCATGATGGTCTCTTTCAGCTTGTCCTTGCCCTCACGGGTGCGCAGCACCTCGGGGTCTTGGTCGGCCATGATCATGAGCAGGCGGCTGCGCAGTTCGGGCATGTGAGTGCGCAGGAATTCGGCGGTCTCGTTGTCCTCAACGCGGAAGGACAGGCCGGAGTAGATCAGGTTCTTGGTGAACCCGCCCATCGGGCGCGGCGACTGGATGTTGACCGTGAACGGGGCGATGGTCACGTAGATCGGTGCCGGCGCAACGATAGGGGCCTCTTCGACAGGCTTGTTCGGATCGATGCTGATCACGCCAGTCTTCAGGCAGTACACCGCTGCAACGATCAGGAGAGCACAGCCACCGATGCTGACTGCGGCGGTCTTTACCATGCCGTTCCCGGCGGGCTTTTGTTCTACTTCGCTCATGCCTCAAAATCCTCAATATGTTCATAAAAGAGATCCTAGAAGGCACTCCTGTCGCCCTCGATCTAGCTTTAGGCGTATAGGTTCACTCTGCCGGCAATGATGCCAGAAACCTCGTCGGGCTGAACAGCCGCAACGTCAGCTTCGTCAGCGCCCAGCTCGTTGAAATCGCTACCTTTTTGAAGGAATTGCGAACTGTCACCGGAGGAGGAGTGGTCGCCGACCGATGTCTGGCCGAGGGAGATACCCTGATCGGACAGCATGCTCTTTAGGTGCGGGAGAGATTGCTCGACCAAGCTGCGGATATCCGCGCTGTGCGAGACGAACTGGATGTTCGCGGAACCAGTGTCGGCGATGCGGACGTGAATGGCGATGGGGCCGAGCTCTACCGGGTTCAGGCGAATCTCGACATTGGAGTCACTCTTCATGTGGAAGGTGGTGACTCTCTCCATCAGGCCTTTGCCCCACTCGGGGGAGTTGACCGGAACTTCGTAGCTCGGTGCCACCGGGGCCTGGTTGTTTGCCACCAGCTGAGTGTTGGAGACAAACTGGATGCCCGAGGTGATCTGCGCCGGCTGGCTGTTCTGGGTTGCCTGAGTGAGGTTTTCCAAGAAATTGCGAGCCTTGGCCTCATCAGTGACCGACTTGTCGTTCGTCTCCTTGCCCTGGACGGTGGCCAGGGCGGAAGGCATCACTGCAGTGCTCTCTGTGTCAGCTATCTGGGCCGGCCGGCGAGCGTCGGCAAGGATCAGGCTGTCGGACAGATTGTTCTTGGCCATGTTGCCCTGGTTAGGAGCTTGTTCCTGCGGCTTGGGCTGAACGTCGGGTTGTCCGTATTGGATGATCGAAAGGATGCTCATGGCCAGCGGAGAGGCCTGCAGCATGCCTTGTTCTGCAGTAGCCGCCGTAGGAGCGGGAGTAGCCGCCTGCTCGGACTTATCTTGGGATTTGGTGGAAGCTGGCGCAGGCTCCTGGCGAGCTTCGGTCTCCGTCGGTAGCACCTCGGCCGGCAAGGCTGGGGCCGAGGCATCAGCCGGGAGTTGCGCAACTGGAAGGACTTCATCCTCCGAGACTGCCGTAGGAGCGGATGGCTCCACTACTTCGGCCAGGGCGGACTCCCAGTCGTCATCGGTGAGGGCAACTTGCTGCGCTGCGCTCTTTGCAGTGGCATCAACAACCTGGGCTACCACTGGAGCTTTCGGCGTGCTGGCGCTTGGAGCTGGCGCTGCTTTGGCTGCTGCGAACTGCTTGGAGAAGTCTCCGTTGGCAGTTGCGGCCGTGGCAGGTGTGTTGACGGCGGCGGGGAGGAGGATCTGCTCGATAGCAGGAGAGACGTTCTGCATGATTGGGCCTAGTTAAGTCCGAATGCCGTGGCTCGGCGGGTGAACATCTGGCCGCAAATCTCGTCTGCAGCTTTCTGTTCACGCCGGGATTCCTGCACGCGCGCCTTTTCAATCCGGCGCCCCTGCAGCATTTCGCGTGACTTCAGCTCGCGATACTCTCCGCGCCACTCATCCTGCTTAACCTCCACGTCCTTTGAACTGGAGAGGTAGGCCTGGCGGGCTTCTTCGATAGCCCTGTCGAGGGCTTTCATGAAGGTGCGGTAGTTCTGGGCTGAAATCGCATCCATTCCGGCGCGCATCATGCGCTGCATCTCGTCCAGGTACTGGGTACGGTACTCCAGCAGCTGCGTTACGCTATTTGCAGCTTCTTGCTGGTTCCGTTGGCTGTTGGCCAGGCGATTAGTTGCCCGTTCCACAAGCTCGCGGGACTGTTCGATGATGAGGTCAAGGGCGTTTTTGTTATTGGTCACTTATCGGCCTTTGATGTCAGTCACGGGATGATAGCAGTGAGAGTTGCCAAAGTGTCGGCAATATCCGACTTCTCATTGATCCGTTGCTGCAGGAAACGCTCGATTACTGGGTATCTGTTCACAGCCCTGTCTGTTTCCAGATCACGGCCGGGGACATATGCGCCCACCATGACCATGTCGACGTTGCGCTGGTACTTGGACAGGAGCTTTTTGAGCTGTTGCGCTTTCTGCAACTGTTCCTGGCTGACGACGTTGACCATGACTCGGCTGATCGAGGCCTCGATGTCGATAGCAGGGTAGTGCCCAGACTCAGCGAGCTGGCGCGACAACACGATGTGCCCATCGAGGATGGCGCGGGCGTTGTCGGCCACCGGATCTTGTTGGTCGTCACCTTCGGTCAACACGGTGTAGAACGCCGTGATTGAACCGCCTCCGACGTCGCCGTTGCCGGTACGCTCGACAAGGCGAGGCAGCTTGGAAAACACAGACGGCGGGTATCCCTTGGTGGCCGGGGGCTCGCCGACGGCTTGGGCGATCTCGCGCTGGGCCATGCAGTAGCGGGTGAGGGAGTCCATGATGAGCAGGACGTTCATGCCTTTGTCACGGAAGTCCTCGGCCAGACGAGTAGCGTAGGCAGCACCTTGCAGGCGCTTAAGTGCCGATACATCAGCTGGCGCTGCAACCACAACCGCGCGGGAGATACCTTCCTCACCAAGAATCTCCTCGATGAACTCCTTCACCTCACGGCCACGTTCGCCGATCAGGCCTACTACGATCACATCCGCATCGGTGTAGCGTGCCATCATGCCCAGTAGAACCGATTTGCCGACGCCAGAGCCGGCGAACAGGCCCATGCGTTGGCCCCGGCCGACAGAGAGGAGGCCGTTGATGGCGCGCACGCCAACGTCGATCTGCTCTTTGACTGGAGCGCGGGTCATCGGGTTGATTGTAGGGCCGGCCAGGGTTCCGTACTCTGCGTGGATCAGCGGGCCCTTGCCATCGAGCGGCACGCCGCTGCCATCAACGACTCGGCCCAGTAGCTGATTGCCAAGCGGGAATCTGCGAGCACCAGTGCCGCCTGCCAGGCCTGGGAGAGGGAACACTCGCGCGCCTTTCTGCAGGCTGTGTGTCTCTTCCAGAGGCATGATGCGCAGGGTGGAGCCGTTGAAGCCAACGACCTCTGCCTCGGCGTATTCGCCTTCGTATGGCGCAGCTTTACGATCCTTGGACGCGGTCAGCTCGACCAGGCAAACCCCACCGATTGGGATGTTGATCCCAACGGCCTCAAGGACTAGGCCGGTAGCTTTGACCAGGCGGCCTACCACCTGGACGTCGCTTACAGCGTCGATACGCTTGTCAGCTTCTTCCAGGGGTTTAAGCCAGCGGTTGATGTGCTCGGACATGCTTACGCGTCCCCCAGGGACAGTGCATTGCTCAGATGAGCCCAGCGGGTTTCGATGGACGCGTCGATCTCACCCTGCTCGTTGGTGACTCTGCAGCCCCCTCGGTGCAGCGATTCGTCAGCCACCACAGTCCAGCCGGCGGCATCGAGAGCTTCAGCGTGGGCTTCACGCACGATTGCGATGTCTTCGGGGTTCAACCACAGCTTTGGTTTGCCGAGAACCTCAGGGTCAGACTTAAGCAGGTCAGCAACAG
The DNA here is from genome assembly GCF_014204515.1 of Pseudomonas nitroreducens. Classification (GTDB taxonomy): domain Bacteria; phylum Pseudomonadota; class Gammaproteobacteria; order Pseudomonadales; family Pseudomonadaceae; genus Pseudomonas; species Pseudomonas nitritireducens_A. Next base: position 85,804 of record NZ_JACHLI010000018.1, read on the forward strand.
TCTGGGCCACTGCGCTGACGTTCAGGTCGATCACGTGTCCAACCAGCTTGTGCGCGACTTTTACCGCTAGCTCAGCGATTCGCTGTGCGATGACCCTGTCATTGTCTTTGAGCGCTTCGAAGAAGGCCTCCTGGGCCTCCCTGATCGGCGCAACGAACTGGACTACCGCTCGGGCAGCCTCATCCGAAGCTTCTTGGTAAGCCTTGTTGCGGCCTTCTTCCAGCCCTTGTGCAAGCCCTTCGGCGTGGCCCTGCGAGAAGCCGGCCTTGTGGCCGGCCTCCGTAGCTTCTTCGCGCAGAATCTGCAGCTCTGTCTTTTGCTCGAACTTCGCAGCCGGTGCCGTGCCGGCCACCTCTGCCTTTGCGGCAGCGGTGGGGGCAGGGGCGAGCTCGCTCAGTTCCTGCAGCTTCCAGGGCCTCCAGGAGTGCTGAGGATCGAACTCAGACATACTGGTCGTCCCCGGTCGCTAGGCTGATTTCACCAGCGGCGGCCAGGCGGCGGATGGTATCCAGGATCTCTTTCTGTTCGGCCTCGACCTCGGAAACCCGTTTCGGCCCGGTCTGATCCATTTCGTCGACGAGCATGGCGCCGGCACGCTCGGACATGTTGCGCAGGAACTTGTCCTTGAGCTCGTCCGTTGCGGATTTGAGCGCGACCACAAGGGAGTTGCTGTTGATCTCGGTGATAATGCGCTGAACAGCACGGTCTTCCAGGTCGATGATGTTCTCGAACAGGAACATTTCTTCTTCGATCTGCTCGGCCGTGATCGCGTTGGTTTCGCGGATGGCATCGAGGATCTTGACCTGGGCGGCGCTCTGGATGGTGTTGAGCACTTCGGCCGCAGAACGGGTTCCGCCGAGCTTGGAGCGCTTGATAGTCTGGCCGGTCAGCAGGGTGTTGATCACGTGCATCATCTGGGCCTGTGCCGTCGGCTGGACGCCGTTGTGGCCAGCCATACGCTGGAGGATCTCAGCCCACTTGTCCTCGGGCAGCAGCATGAGCACCTGGCCGGCGACCTTGGGAGACATCTGACTGAAGATGGTTGCGATGACCTGCTCGCTCTCGTCCTTGATGAGGTCAGCCGTCTGGCTGGGCTCCATCATGTCGAGCTTCTGGATGCCGCTCATGGCCTGCGAGTCTTCAACGATGCCGGACATGACGTCGTCGGCGCGCTTCTGGCCGATGGCCTCAACCAGCATGGCGTGCACACTGGCAGAGGAGTCCAGGCCGGATGCCGCGATACGCTCAGCGGTGTCCATGAACTCTTCCAGGGCCTCTTCCATCTCCTGGTGAGTGACCTGACCGGTCTTGAGCATGTTGGTGGTGATACGGACGATCTCGGGCTGGGGCAGGCTTTTCAGCACCGCCGCTGCAGCGTTCTTGTCGTTCTCGTTCAGCGTGTTGCTCAGGATGCTGATGCGGCGCAGCCATTTGCTTTGTGCGGGTTCGCTCATACGTCGTAGCTCAACTCGAAAGGTTTAGGGGTGGCGTACCACCCCGTCTTGGCTGGTTACTGTTCGTTCTGCTGCTGTTCGCGCTTGAGCCACTCGGCAAAGACAGCGGCGACGATGTGCGGCTCGTTCTTGGCCATCTGCTGAAGGCCATCCAGGTTTTGCTGGTAGGACAGCTTGCGGCGGCGCGGGGTAGCAGGGGTTTGAACCTCAATCGGGTTACCGGCTTCATCGAACAGAGGCTCACCGTCCGGGCCAACGGCCTGGTGGATCGGCATAACGGCGCCGTTGTAGGCCTCAGCGGCTTCCTGGGCAGCACGAGCACGGGCAGCAATGGCTTCAGGCGAGTTTTCGGCCATGCGACGCTTGATCGGGCGGCCAACGAAGATCCAGGCCAGCAGAAGCAGGATGGCGATCACGACGTAGCGAGCGATGCTGGTGGCCAGGTTGAAGAACTCAGGGGTTTTCCACCACGGATCTTCGTTGGTGATGTCCTGGATCTTGGTGAACTGGCTGTTGATCACTTCGACTTCGTCGCCGCGTTCGGAGGAGAAGCCCATGGCCTGGCGAACGAGTTTCTTCACCTGTTCCAATTCTTCAGAGGTCAGCGGAACCTGCTTGGTTTCGCCCTCTTCAGTGGTTTCTTCCTTGAAGTTGACCACTACGGCGGCGCTCAGGCGCTGGATCTCTCCACGCTCGTTACGCACGTGCTCTACGGTCTTGTTGACCTCGTAGTTCGTGGTCTTGTCGCGGCGCAGTGTGCTGTTGGTGCCGACCAGGTTGGTCAATGTGCTGTCTTCGCCGGCTGCGGCCTTGGCCACTTCGGCTTTCGGCGCCGGGTAGGCAGGGTTTGGCTTGCCGTCAGGAGTTGTTAGGGGAGGGCTGTTCGGCGCGCTGTTAGTCAGAGCGCCCGGTACGCCCTTAGCGGAGTTGCCGTCACCGGAGAAGTTTTCGCTGGTCTGCTGGCTGCGAATTGCGGCTTCATTCGGCGGCTGGTTCGGGGCATAGAGCTCTGAGGTGTGCTCGCGCGCAGAGTAGTCGATCTGAGCAACGACCTGTGCTTTCACGTTCTGACGCCCCAGGATCGGGGTCAGAATGGTCTCGATGCGCTTCTGGATGATCGATTCGATCTCATCCGCGTAAGCGAGCTTTTCTTCGTTGAGCTCACGCATCGAAGATGCGTTCTTCGACAGCAGGCGACCGGTCTGATCCACCACGGTTACCGATTCCGCCGGCAAACCTTGCACGCTGGATGAGACCATGTGAACGATAGCTTCGATCTGGCCTGGGCCCAGTTCACGGCCGGACTTCAGGTGAAGGGTGACTGACGCGCTCGCCGGCTCGCGGTTACGTACAAACACGCTGTCCTTAGGTAGCACCAGGTGCACACGGGCTCTTTCGACTGGGCTGAGGCTCTGGATAGTCTTGGCCAGCTCACCCTCCAGGCTGCGCTGGAAGTTCACATGTTCTGCGAACTGGGAGGTTCCGAAGCCTTGCTTGTCCATCAGCTCGAAGCCGACGTTGCCACCCTCGGGCAGGTTGTCCTGGGCGAGTGACAGGCGCATCGGATAGACCTGCTCGGCCGGCACCATCAGGGTGTGACCGTTCTGTGTCAGCTTGTACGGAACCCCACGTTTGTCGAGCTCAGCGATGATCTTCCCGCCGTCAGACTCGGACAGGTTTGAGTACATCACCTGGTAGTCAGTGTTCCCGGCCCACATGAGCGCGCCGCCGCCAATGGCGATTACGGCGGCGCCGACGAACATCAGCGGGACGAGGGGCTTCGCCTTGATCTGCTGAACCAACTCTCTAACGGTCGGGATCGAAAAGCCTGCAGGCCGGGCATCCAGGGGCACTTGGTTTTGGTTAGCCATGGTTGCTCCCTGATGCGTTGGACATCCAGTACGTGTTGATCAGCATGTAGGTGGGTTTTCCGTAGTCCATCAGATGACGACCTGCCTCAGGGCAGGTCGATGCAATTCAGTCGAATCGAGCAATTATAAATAAAATGCGCATTGGCAATGCTTCAATAAGCAGCGGTTTACCCCTGCATATGCGAACTTTGCCGCCGCCTGCTCTCTGGTAAGATTCCAGTCTTGAAGTAACTCCGTGACCAACGAATCTCGAGGACGAGCTGATGAGTGTCAGTGGGATCAATACGGCTCTGCAGTCCATGCAGACGATGGCCAGCCAGGCCAGCGGTCTGAGCAACATTGATGGCAACGATGTGTCTGCCATGAGCTTTTCGGCCACGCTGCAGGATTCCCTGCGCAAGGTCAGCCAGGAACAGTCCGCTGCTGATCTGAAGGGCCGGCGGTTCCAAATGGGCGACCCGAACGTGTCGCTCGATGACGTTGTAACCGACATGCAGAAGGCCTCCCTGGGTTTCACCATGCTCACTCAGGTGCGCAACAAAGTGGTGAATGCCTACAAGGAGGTCATGTCGATGCCGATCTAACGGTAACGGCTAAAGGTTCGGCGCAGGATAGCCGATAGGTATAGACAATTTATTCGTAAATGACGCTTTCCTGCGACACAGCCTGGAGTACACATGGCCGCCATCACATCTTCCGGTATCGGTTCGGGTCTGAACCTGAGCGACATCCTCGATCAGCTTCGTGAAAGCGAAAACACCAAGCTGACGGCGATCACCGACAAACAGACCGCCAACAAGACCAAGATCTCGGGATACGGCACGATCTCTAGTGCTCTGTCCAAGCTGCAGACTGCACTGACCGCCCTTGGCAGCACAGGTGCTTTCAAAGCCAATACCGTGGCTTTCAACGGCACGGGGGTGAGTGCTACCGCCACCACTGCATCGATCCCAGGTGCTTACTCGGTCAAGGTCAACGCTGTTGCAAAGGCCCACTCGATGGCTACTGCAGGCTATGCGAGTAAGTCTGACGCGATCAGTGGGTCAGGCACCCTGACCCTGCAGTCCGGCACCGGCTCTCCAGTAACGATCAACATTGCCGAGGGGTCTTCACTTACTGACATCTCTTCGCAGATCAACTCGGCCGGCCTCAACATTCAGGCATCGATTGTGAACGTGGGCGGTGCCAACCCCTACCGCCTGAGCCTCACGGCTAAGAACTCTGGCACTGACAACGCCATCGTGCAGAGCTTCTCTGGAACTGGCGATCTGGCCACCGTGATGGGGTCGATGTCGACTATCACCGAAGCCGCAAACGCTGAGCTGGAAGTGAATGGCATGAGCATCGTGAGCTCATCCAACCAGGTCACCGAAGCGATCCCAGGTGTGACCCTGAACGTCGCAAGCGTCGGGGCCGCGCAGACGATGACTGTTGCTCAGGACACCACGGCGGTTACGAAGGCCATCAATGACTTCGTGTCGGCATTCAACAGTTACAAGTCCGCGATGACTTCGCTAACTAAATACGACTCGGACACGAAGACCGCTGGCGTCCTCATTGGTGACAGCACGCTCAACAACGTTCAGCAGCGGATCATCAACCAGGTTACGACACAGCTCGCCGGCAACGACGGTGGCATTACGCTCATGAACCAGCTGGGCATCCGGTTGCAGACTGATGGCACCATGGCTGTCGACAGCACCAAGCTTACCGACGCCCTTGCCAATAACCCAGAAGGGGTTCAGCGCTTCTTCGCCGGTACCGGCAACATGGGCAGTGATGGCTTGGTTTATCGCTTCAACAAGGTGCTGGACACCATGTTGAAAGAAGATGGCCCGCTCACTCTGGCCTCGAACAGCCTGACCGAAACCAACAAGCGCCTGGACAAGACCTACGATCAGCAGTCCACGCTAATCGACGCCTACATGGATCGCATGACCAAGCAGTTCAACGCGATGGACAGCCTGGTGTCGCAGTGGAACAGCACTGGTAGCTACCTGACCAGCCAATTCGCAGCGATGAACAAGTCCAGCAGCTGATAGGTGATCCATGCGGAATGAAACGGGCGGTGGTGCGTATGCGCGCGTCAGCTTGGAGTCCAAGGCTGCCGCAGCATCTCCGGTAGGCCTGGTCATCATGCTGTACGAAGGGGCTTTGCAGCGCATTCGCGCTGCAAAAATCCTGATCGAAGCAGGCGATATCCCAAGGAAGGGGGAAGCCATCACAAAGGCGATCAACATCGTTGGTGGGCTGCAGGCTGGCCTTGATCTGTCGAAACCAGATGAGTGGGCACACAGACTTGATGCACTCTACACGTATTCGATGGAGAAGCTGGTGCAGGCAAACCTCAAGAACGACATCAGTCTGCTCACAGAGATTGAGTCCCTGTTGAGTGACTTGCTCGGTGGCTGGAAAGAGCTGGTCGAGAGAGAGAAGGGGAAAGCATGAGTGGTCAAATCTCTCTGACGGCGGCTTATGGCTACCTGATCGATCAGGGCCTCGGCCTCCTGGAGCTGATCCACGCAGGTGACTGGGATGGCGTTATTGCCCATCCCTCTCTCCCGCTGATGAGCGAGTCTGCGCTGACTGATCTTCACAGCAGGGCTGTCCTGCTTGAAGGTGAACGTGATCTGGCTGCTACGCGGCTCAATGAGCTGATCAAGATCTCTGCGCAGGTCACCCGGCGCTTGATGGAGCGGCGCGATGAGCTGGCCAAGCTCATTGCCGCCGGCCAGAAGCAGGCTGAGTCTGGGAACTACGGCAAGGTTTTCAATGGTCTGGTCTACGGAGAGAAAGACATCTACCGGAGAAAGACCAATGAACGTCGTGCCACCGGCTGATCAGATCCTTCGAGACATTCTGACCCAGGCCAGGCAGGAGTCTGCCGGCCCACAGCCGAGCCCTAAAGCCTTCCCGGCGACCCTGGAGAACTCCCTGAAAGGGACTCCAGGTGGTGGCGCCCGTCCTGGGCCAGGCTACGCGCCCCTCCAGGACGTCCCCCTGACCCAATCCTCGCCATCGACCATCCTTGCCCTCAACAAGGCCTCGGTTGCCATCAGCGAGCTCCTGGGGGCCTTCCCGCAGTATCGTAGGCCAGAAGTCTCGATTCCCTACCTGCAAGTGAACGGTGGCGATGTTGTTGGCCAGATCGCTCAGTCGATCAAGCTGGCCGTGCAAACGTCCGGTCTGTTCTATGAATCGCACGTGCTCCAGTACCTCCAAGGACGTTACTCCTTCAATCAGCTGATGCTTGAGCCCCAGGCGCGCGCAGTTGTTACCGAGGGGGCCGTGGGCAAGTGGCTGCGAGAGCTCGCTGGCGCAGGCCCAAGAGACGATCCCAGGCTGCTGCAGTTGATGCGCACTCAGCTGGCCATGCTCTCCGATCCATCGATCCTCCTGCGTGGGGAACTGTTCCCAGGGTATCCAGTGGAAATAAGAATCCGCCGGGAGGCAAAGGCCGGTGACAGCTACAAGGATCAGCAAAGCTGGCGCCTGATCGCAGAGGTGGTTGCCGGTAAGGCGGGGGAGTGCAGCTTCGATCTGATCATGGCCCCCGGTGTGCTCAAGGTGTGGCTACGGTCGAAGTCGTCACTACTGGTCGAGTTCTTCCGCCGTGATCGGGTCGAGGTTGGCCGTGAGCTGAGGAGTATTACGCTGCTGCCGGAGATTGTCCTTAACCGAACAATTGCATCAAACACCTTTGTCTCCCTGGATGATAATCCGACCGATGGCGACGCTCCTTACAGACCTGCAGGTGGCACCGGCCCCTATGGCCTGCACTGGGACGAATTGCTAGCACAGATGGGAAGCACGGATCTCCCGGCCCACGCGCGTCCAGAGCTGATCCCATTCCTGGCCAACCTCGACCTTGATCGTCACATCCCGACGTCGCTGTATGGCGCGGCGGTCTATCTCGTGGGTTGGGCGAGGTCTCAGCAGCCATACCTCTGAAGGTGCGGGACGTCAAAGTTCTAGCCTGTCAGCTTGTCAATATCTTGACTTAGCCCTCTGCAATTCATTAAATATTGCAGACATTGACCGGGCGTTTGTACTAGCGCCGTGCCAGTATAGGGCTAACAATTAATGGCAAATTCCGATCTGAACGCGGAGATCCAGGAACTCAACCTGACCTACCTCTGGCTTGCCCAGAAAGCGCTCAAGGAAGACCGAGCGGCGGCAGGTGTGATGTTGGGCCTGCCCAACAGCGTACTGGACGTTATCGAAGGAATGACCACAGCCCAGTGCATTGAGCTGGCCTCCAACGCTTCCTTCCTGATGCGCAGCGCGTTCACCAGTGGCACACAGCTCTCCCGCATCCTCAATCAACCCCGTGACCATGGCAACACCAGGCTCCACGCAGCCATCGCGCTTGCGTCTGAGGCCGGCGCCGGCCTTACCGGCAAAACCGGAAAAGGCTCTGAGTGATGGATGATTCTCAGAAGAGCCTCCTTGAGCAACACGCCCAGGTCACGCGCGCCATCAACCTCCTGGGGGCGGGCGCGCGCATACAGGTTGTTCTCCAGGAAACCGAAGTCAGCAAGCATAAGCTGCTGAAGTTGTATCGTGAGATCAGTGGAGTATCTCCGCCGAAAGGGCAAATTCCATACTCCAAACACTGGTTCCTGAAGTGGAACCAGAATATCCATGCCTCGCTTTTCTATAACTATTATCTTGCTATATCGGCGCAGAATCGTGAAATGGACAAGATGGATGTGTTCATGAGCGCAATTCGCCTTTATCATAGCCAGGTCGGATTTGAAGATGGCGATGTTCCGCTTGTTGTAACTAGGGCGTGGATGTTGTTGAAGTTCATGGAAACTGATCAGCTTCGCATGACACGTTGTACGTCCTGCTCTGGTTGGTTTGTCACTGACTTCGTGCAGCATTCGAACTACGCCTGTGTCATCTGCCAGCCCCCTGCGCGCGTTGGTCGCAGCCAGGACGGCTTTGAGGCAGAGGACGAGGGAGATGAGCTGCTGGAAGAGGATTCCGACTGAGGGCTAGGCCTTCAGGTTTCACCAGTTTTTGCCGATTAGAATAAGAACAATAAAAAAGGGCGAGACCGTGTACATTGTAGTAGGCCTAATTGTGGTGATGGCTTCCGTATTTGGAAGCTATGTCCTCGGTGGAGGTAGCCTCGGCCCCCTCTACCAACCAACCGAGTTGTTGGCAATTGGTGGTGCTGCCCTTGGCGCATTCATCGCGGCGAACAACAAAAAGGCGATGATCGCGACCGCAAAAGCGATCAAGAACCTGAAGCTCACCACGACGTATAACAAGGCGTACTACAACGACGTCATGGTGTTGTTGTTCACCCTTCTGAGCAAGTCTAGAAGGGACGGGATGATGTCCATCGAGAAGGACATCGAGAACCCCAAGGATTCGCCGGTCTTCTCCAAGTACCCGAAAATCCTCAAGGACGTCGTCCTGATGGATTTCCTCACTGACTACTTCCGCCTGATTGTCAGCGGCAACATGGATGCCCATGAGCTGGACGAGCTGATGGAGCGTGAGATCGAGAACCTCGAGCACGAGGCCGCGCTGCCCAGCGACACCTTGCACAAGGTCGCGGACGCATTGCCGGCTTTCGGTATCGTGGCGGCGGTGATGGGCGTAGTGAAGGCCCTGACCTACGCTGACGCCTCACCCCAGGAGATCGGTGAGATGATCGCCCATGCCCTGGTAGGTACGTTCCTCGGCATCCTGATGGCCTACGGCATCTTCGCTCCGCTTTCCGGCCGCGTAACGCGCCAGGTCGACGAGCAGATGAAGCTCCTGCAGTTCGCCCGCACCATCATCGTGAACAGCATGAACGGCTATCAGCCCCAGGTTGCGGTCGAGTTCGGCCGCAAAGTCCTGCATCGTTCGGAACGCCCAAGCGCCCTGGAACTCGAAGACGTGCTCAAGGAAAGTCGTAAGAACGCCCCGGCGGCGGAGAAGGGCGCTAAAAGATGAAGACCACCGAAAAACGCCCAATTATCGTCAAAAGGAAGAAGGCGGTACATGGGCACCACGGTGGCGCCTGGAAGATTGCCTTTGCTGACTTCATGACGGCAATGATGGCTCTCTTCCTGGTGCTTTGGATTCTCTCTGTGAGCGACCCTGAGAAGAAAAAGGCTGTCGCTGAGTACTTCCGCACCCCGCTGGTTGTTGCCCTTACTCACGGTGATCGCGACAGCTCCAGCACAAGCCCAATCCCCGGCGGCGGCCCGGACACCGACTACAACGAAGGTGAAGTCCGGAACATCGACATCAAGCAGGAGAGCCGTAACGACCAAGAGCGTCAGAGCCTGGTAGAGCTCAAGCGAGACCTGGAGAGCGTGATCGACTCAAGCGTCTTCGATGAAATGCGTAGTCAGGTGGTGATCGACCTCATCCCGGAAGGGCTTCGCATTCAGCTGGTCGACACTGACAAGAGGCCAATGTTTGAAGTCGGCAGCTCGAAGGTTGCCCCGTATCTGCGTGACGTCCTGCGCGCCATTGCGCCACTGATCAACAAGCTGCCGAACGACATCCAGATCAGCGGCCACACTGACAGCCTGCAGTATTCGGGTGGTGAAACCGGCTACTCCAACTGGGAACTGTCTGCTGACCGCGCTAATGCGAGCCGGCGAGAGCTGGTGAATGGTGGCATTGACCCTGCAAAACTGATCCGGGTGTCTGGCATGGCTGACAAGATCAGGTACAAGGGGGCAGCAGAACTCGATGCCATCAACCGGCGGATCGCGATCATCGTTCTCGACAGCCAGGCCAAGCAATCGATCCTGGGCCAGGGCTGGGAGATCGGCCTGAACTCATCGAACCCGGCATCCAGCCTGGAGCCGATGATCCAGTCCGTCCCTGCTGCTATCCCTGCCTCAACGCTGCCACAGCCAGCGAAGTAGGGATAGGCATTGAAGGCGAATGCGCCACTCTGGAAACAGGTGGCGCATTTTCTTTGTAAAGGAGTCGATAAGTGTCTGCCTACCCGAGTTTTTTCGACCGGATTGATCTATGATGCGTGGTCTCTTTCGAGGGACGTATTCCGCCTACCACTAGACCCTGAGCAGAGCTATGTCAGACGAGTCTGGATTTGACGACAAGACAGAACAGGCGACACCGCGACGGTTAGAGAAGGCCCGCGAAGAAGGTCAGATTGCCCGCTCCCGCGAACTCACGACCTTCCTGATGCTTCTCGCAGGCACGCTGGTGATTTGGTTCTCCGGCAGTTGGATCGCCCAGAAGTTGGCCGAGGCCATCCGCCTGGGTATGAGTTTCAGCCGGGAAAGGGCACTCGACCCCAAGGTTGCCGGCGAGTATTTCCTGATGATCGGCACCACCGGTCTGATGGCCTTGGCCCCAGTTCTGGCGTGCCTGGCTGCGGTTGCCATCCTGGCCCCGGCTGCGCTGGGTGGCTGGCTGTTCACCCCGAAGAACCTCATGCCGAAGTTCAGCCGGCTTAACCCCGGTGCCGGCATTAAGCGAATGTTCTCTGCGAACGCGTTGACTGAGCTCGTCAAAGCCTTCGCCAAAGCCGGGCTTGTAGGGCTTGTGGCCACGCTGTACGTGCGCTCCAACCTCGAGCATCTTTCAGGGATTAGCCAGCTACCGCTGGAGGAAGCGATTGCGCAGGGCCTGGCCATGGTTGGTAAGGCCTGCCTGTGCATCGTCGCCTCTCTAATTGTGGTTGTCATGATTGATGTCCCGTACCAGCTCATCTCCTTCGGTAACAAGATGAAGATGACCAAGCAGGAGGTGAAGGACGAATTCAAGGAGCAGGAGGGCGACCCGAGGCTCAAGGGCAAGCGTCGCGCCATTCAGGCTCAGATGTCCCGCTCCAGGATGATGAGCGCCGTTCCCAAGGCTAACATCGTGATCACCAACCCGACGCATTTCTCGGTGGCACTGCTCTACGAGGATAACGGGGTAGGGGCGCCAACAGTTGTCGCCAAAGGCGTAGACGAAGTGGCCATGAAGATTCGGGAGCTGGCGCGCGAGCACGACGTGCCAATCATGGAGTCGCCGGAACTTGCGCGTGCGCTCTACTGGAACGTGGAAATCGATGACGAGATCCCGGCGACCCTATACTCCGCAGTGGCTGAGCTGCTGGCCTACATCTACAAGCTGAAGCTCTTCATGCGTGGTGAAGTAGAGTTCCCGGTGATGCCGACAAACCTGCCGGTGCCGGCCGGAATGGATCAGAAACCCAACCGCAAGAGACCAAACCGTAGATGAGCGTGACCGACAAGGGTGCCGTAGAGCCCCAGGCTGATGAATTCAGCATCAGCAACATGGCCAAGAGCCTGATGCCCTTGGCAAGCCTGATTGTGTTCGCTTCGCTGATCGCCGGGGGCTTACTGGCCGCTGGGGTGATGGCGATTCTCATGCTGTGCCTTCTAATCACATCGGCGCTGATTCGGTTCGGCTTCAGGTTGAGGCGGAAGCTCAAGCAACGCAAAGCTGCAAAAAACTCTACTGATGCACTGCAATGAAGCTCCTTTATTGATAAATTGCACTGGTGTCGATAATTCATGCTTCCGTCCAGTGATCAGGGGTAGTTATGTCTGAGAAGAACCTCAAACCGGCCCAGAAGGGCCTGCTCACGGTGTTGATCTGCGCCATCATCGGCACCGTGTGGGCGGCCCAGGACTTTGGCGGACTCCGCCTGGCCCTAATCGTCTGCGCCATTGTCGCGTTGGTGTTTTCGGTCTACCACTTCGGCAACAAGTACAACGAGCGTGTTCGCGCTCGTTCCCGTGCTGAGGCTGAGCGTCAGTTGTAAGCCGTGCAGTCGATACGCCTTGAAAGCTGATCGCGGCCTCCGGGCCTAGCAACACCTAAGCAAGCGCTACCACTCGGTAGCGCTTCTGATTGGAACCCCTGATGAACGCACTCCGTCAAAAACTGGAACAGATGGGCCTGGGCGGCGTAAGCCCCATGTCCTTGGCCGGCCCGGTGCTGGTCTTGCTGATCCTCGCGATGATGATCATCCCGCTGCCGCCGCTGGCGCTGGACATGCTCTTCACGTTCAACATCGCCATTTCCATCTTCGTGATCATGACTGTCATCTACACGAAGAAGCCGCTTGAGTTCAGCTCATTCCCGGCCATCCTGCTTTTCACCACACTGCTGCGCCTGTCCTTGAACGTGGCGTCGACCCGCGTGGTACTGGTGCATGGCCACGAAGGGCCCCACGCCGCCGGCAAGGTAATCGAGGCATTCGGCGAGTTCCTGGTAGGGGGCAACTACGCTGTCGGTATTGCAGTGTTTGCGATCCTGGTCGTCATCAACTTCATGGTGATCACCAAGGGTGCCGGCCGAATCGCTGAGGTAGCGGCTCGCTTCACCCTGGACGCAATGCCTGGCAAACAGATGGCCATCGATGCCGATCTGAACTCGGGGATGATCAACGAAGAAGAGGCCCGTCGCCGACGCAAGGAAGTGGCACAAGAATCCGATTTCAACGGTGCAATGGACGGTGCGAGCAAGTTCGTTCGCGGCGATGCCGTCGCCGGCATCCTGATCATGGTCATCAACATCCTGGTGGGCCTGTTTATCGGTGTTCTGCAGCATGACCTGTCCTTTGGTGACGCCGCACGCACATACACCGTGCTGACCATCGGCGACGGCCTTGTCGCACAGATCCCAGCTTTGGTGATCTCCATTGCCGCCGGCTTGATCGTCTCTAGGGTGAATACCGGCGAGGACGTGAACAAGCAGGTGCTTGGCCAGATGTTCTCGAAGCCCGTTGTGATCTACATCGTGGCCGGCGTAATGGGGCTGCTAGGCATTGTTCCTGGGATGCCGCACTTGTCCTTCCTGACCATCGCTGTACTGATTACCGGCTTGGGATACTGGATCAACAAGAAGCAGGAAGAGGCCATCATTGCACAGGGTGACCAGCACCAGGTTATGGAGGCAGTTAGAGAGACTGCCGATGCCAGCTGGAATGACGTGCAGTTCACCGACGAGCTCTCGCTGGAGGTCGGACACCGCCTGATCACTCTTGTGGACAAGCGGCAAGACGGCTCTCTGCTGTCCAGGGTCAAGAACATCCGCATGACGTTTGCCCGTGACCTAGGCTTCCTGCCGCCGGAAGTTCACATCAAGGACAATCTGGAGCTTCAGCCTGACACCTATGTGATCAGCATGAAGGGGGTCGAGATCGGGCGCGGGCAGATTTTCCCTGGCGACTGGATGGCAATCGATAACGGTGAACTTCTCGGGACAATCGAGGGTGTTCCGACTCTTGAGCCAACCTTTGGGCTGAATGCCGTCTGGATATCTGAGGAGAAAATTGATCAGGCCCAGGTGTTTGGCTACACGACGGTTGACGCGAGCACCGTAGCCGCTACACACCTGAACCACCTCATGCGCACCCATGCTCAAGGGCTCCTGGGGCGTTCGGAAGTTCAGCAGCTCATGAAAAAGCTCGCCGACGAGAACGCCCAACTGGTCGAAGACGTTGTACCCAAACACCTGACGTCGACACAGCTTCAGCGAATCCTGCAGGCGCTCCTGGAAGAGGACGTTTCGATCAAGGATCTGCGCACGATCTTCGAGACGCTGGCTGAGCATGCCCCAGATCACGTCAACGATCATCAGGGACTGGTGGCCCTGGTACGAGTGGCCTTGGGTCGGGCGATCACCTTCCAGGCCTTCGGCCCTGTGTCAGTGCTCAAATTTGCAGGTCTCGACCCAAGCCTCGAAACCATGCTCGAACAGGCGATTCCCAACGGCGCATTTGCACCGAATATTGCGCAGATTCTGATCGATGGGGTAGGCAGGTCGATTGCTGAGATGGATGCACTCGGCCTGCCTCATGTCGTTGTTACCACGGAGCCGATTCGCCCAATGCTCTCAGAGTACCTGCGTCGTAAGTACCGCCACCTTTTCGTGCTGTCGTACCAGGAAATTCCCCGCGATAGCAGCTACCAACTCGTCAGTACCATCAGAGGCATCAACTAAATGACCCAAGTTCGCAGGTTTACTGGGGCCACCCCGAACGACGCCAACAAAGCAGCAGAAGCCGAGATGGGACTCGATCCTGTCATCATGAACCAGAAACGGTTGCCAGATGGCGGTTATGAGGTCTATGTCATGACGCGCGCTGATTTCGAAATGATGCAGAAGGGTGCTGAAATCGCACCGAAGGGTATGTTCGACGCACCGCAGGTGCCTGTAGAGGCAACTACCGAAGACGCGCCTGTTGCACTTGCTGCACCTGCCGAAGTACCTAATATCTTCGAAGCCCTCGACAAGGTGCCTGTCGTCGAGTTGGATGACTACATGACACGTCGCCTGGTGCAAGACGGCCAGCGTCTGGAGGAAAGTCAGCAGGTGCTCGTGGAAGCTGTTGCTGAAGCCCCGGTCGCCGAGGCCGAGGTTTTGGAGGCTGTTGAGGTAGTAACCGACGAAGTAGCGTCCATGACCAATGATATGCGCTTCGACCAGGACATCATGAAATCCCAAGCTATCTGCGATTGGACTGTGCGTTCGCTGGCCGACATGCAGAGCATGCACGACATCATCCGCCGGCAGCTCCTGCCGCGCGTTGCGGAAAGCTCGATCTTCGCCGATGCCCATCGCCATCTGACGGCTGTCGGCATCGCACCGGCGATGATCCCGTCTCTGATCGACAACCTGCCTGATCGCATGATGACCGGACTGGCCAAGCCCGATGAGTTCCGTCAGTGGCTGATCAACGCCGTCGCGGACAAGCTGCCTGTAATGGCCTCCAGTGAAATCTGGTCTGATCAGCGCAAGGTCATTGCCTTTGTCGGCAGCCCCGGCGTTGGTAAGAGTTCGACCGTGGCCAAGCTGGCTTCGCGTTTTGCCCTCAAGAACTCGGTATCCGAAGTGGTCGTGATCACGCTGGACTCCAGCAACCATGACTTGCTGAAGAACCAGTGCGAGCTTCTGGGTGTCGACTTCACCATCGTTGAAGAGCATCAGAGCCTGGCGGAGCGCCTGGCCAAGCTCTCGCACAAGAGACTGGTGCTGATCGATACCGTCGGCCTGGGTTACAGGGACAAGCGCCTGGCGGCCGGCTTCAGCCGTCTGACCATGAAGGGCGAAAAGGTTACGCCCGTTCTGGTGATGAGCGCCGACCAGGATGTGGCCGCGCTGAATGCCATGGTTTCCGCATATTCCAAGGCGGCAGCCTTCGCCGGAACTTCGATTCAGGACTGCATGATTACCAAGCTCGACCAGGCCGTGAAGCTCGGTGGGATGCTGAGCGCGATCTCTGGCAGCCACATGAGACTGAGCTACCAGTCCGGCGGCCGCGACGTGATGGACGACTTCGAAAAGTCCATGGCGGCCGAGTTGGTCAATGCAGCATTCGACCTGGTGGATGATGAACTGGAGATCAAACCGATCTTCGGCCAGGATGAGCGTGGCCAGCGCTTCGAAGCTCTGCGGTCGTCCATCATGGACAACATCGGCAACATGATCGAGGAGCTGACCCAGGTTCGTCGAGAGATGCGCAACGCCGGCTATGAGATGTCGACGCGCCTGGTTACCGGTTCCCAGAAGACCAGGATCGCAGAGCCTGTGGCTGAGACCATCACTGTTCAGGCCAGGTCGGACGTCGACGGTCGCCGTGGTCAGCTGATGTGGTGCGTCAACGATGCTGACGTCACCCTGAAGTCGAACCTGCTCGCAATTCCTGGGAAATTGTCACAAGGCCTGGGCCACGTCGTGCTGGCAGAGAGCGTTGAAGGAGAGGGCGCACTACGCCTCAAGTAATACTCGCCTAAGTTCCTTGTTTCACCTGGCAGGCCTATATCTCGATATAGGCCTGTTTACATTTGCTTATCCATCAATTGGCTTTCTCGCTCCGCGATAGAATGTCCTGATTCCGGAGGAACGAGCGCTTTGATGTATAACGCCCAGGGTAAAATCAAGCCGGTCAACATGATTGAACAGTACCGCCCACTGGTAAAGCTCCAGGCCGTACTTGTCAAAAACCAACTCCCTGATCATGTTGATCTGGAAGACTTGATCCAGGCTGGGATGATTGGCCTGATCGATGCGGTAGAGAAGTACCAGCCCTCCACTGGAGTTGCGTTCGAGCATTACGCTAAGCCTCGCATTCGCGGCGCCATCTTCGATGACGTCCGCAGCAATGACCCAATCGCTCGACACGTGCGTGATGTCGGCAAGAAGATCGAGCGTGCACGTCAGACCCTTCAGATTCGTCTAGGGCGCGCACCTGATGCTCGTGAGCTGGCTGAGCAGGCCGGGATTCCGATGGAGGAGTACCAGCAAGCGGTATCGCATTTGAACGCTGGCAACCTGATTTCACTGGATGAGATCGGTGTCGACCAGCTCGATGTCGAGACCTCTAATCACACACAGTCCCCGCTTGAAGACCTGGTACAGGATCGGAATCGCCAACTTGTTATGGAAGCAGTTGGCAAGCTGTCAAAAAGAGAGCAGGAGGTAGTAACTCTCTACTATGTAGAGGAACTTTCCTTCCGGGATATCGGCCTTGTTATGAAGGTTTCTGAGTCCAGAATCTGCCAGATTCATGGGCAAATCATGAAGCAACTCCGAGACTCAATTCCGCACTAAAGCGCGCTCTCGAAAATATTTTCAAAAAAACGCTAAAGGTTCTGAAAAAAATCTCCGATTGGTTAGTCAGCGGCGAGACAAAGACTGAATAAGTCGAGAATCAAGCCGGTAATTCAACTCAACAGGGGAACCTGACAGATGTCCGTCATCAACACCAACATGTCCTCGCTGATCGCCCAGCGCAACCTGAACAACTCGAGCTCCGCTCAAAGCACCGCCATGGAGCGTCTGTCCAGCGGCCTGCGCATCAACAGCGCCAAAGACGACGCCGCCGGTCAGGCGATCTCCAACCGCATGACCGCCCAGGTTCGCGGCATGGCCCAGGCCTCCCGCAACGCCAACGACGGTGTCTCCCTGGCTCAGACCATGGAAGGCGGCCTGCAGCGCATCAACGACAACCTGCAGCGTATGCGTGAGCTGAGCGTACAGGCAGCTTCCGACACCAACACCGCTGCCGACCGCACCTCGATCCAGAACGAGATCGACGAGCGCGCCCTCGAGATCACCCGTATCGCCGAGAACACCAGCTTCAACGGCACGAACCTGCTCAACACCGTCGCCAGCCTGGCGATCCAAGTCGGCGCCGGCACCTCCGCTGACAACCAGATCACTCTGGACACCGTGAAGGTCGATGCCACCACCCTGGCCGTCAACGCCCTGGACGTCTCCACCGCTGCCGGCGCAAAGGCCTCGATCACCTCGCTCGACGCCGCCATCGACACCGTCAACAGCACCACGTCCGACCTGGGCGCCAAGCTGAACCGCTTCGACAGCGTGATCGCCAACCTGTCGACCTCGGAAACCAACCTGACTGCCGCTCGCAGCCGCATCCAGGACGCCGACTACGCGGTCGAAGTGGGCAACATGACCCGCGCCCAGATCCTGCAACAAGCTGGTACCTCGGTTCTGTCCCAGGCCAACCAGTCCACCCAGAACGTCCTCAAGCTCCTGCAGTAATGCCGGCGCCCGGAGCGGGGGAACCCCTCGCTCCGGCAGGACAAAAAGGCGCCCGCTGGGCGCCTTTTTCTTTGCCTGCAATTTTGTATTAATTGACTGGGTTTTCGCTCATTTCGGATAGTGGAGGTAGGACATCTCACCTAACACACCAGCAGGAAATCGACGATGAAAACCGCCTTGAAGGTGCTCTTCTCCATGCTCATGGCTTGGATGATCACCGGCTGTGCCTCCATCATGAGCGGCGGCACCGCGCCTGTATCCCTACGTTCAACCCCGGCCGGCGCGAGCTACGTAGTGACAGATGCCAAAGGAACCGTGCTTCAGCAGGGCGTGGCCCCTGCGATCATCTCCCTCAAGACCAGCACGGGTTATTTCGACGAGGCCAGCTACCAGGTCAGATTTTCGCTACCTGGTCACGAAGACCGGGTTGTGCCACTTCGAGCCAGCCTCAATGGTTGGTACTGGGGCAATATCCTAGCCGGTGGCCTGATCGGCATGTTGATCGTTGATCCCCTGACAGGGGCTATGTACAAGCTTCCCGCTACGGTGACTGCAGACCTGCCGGAGGCGGACGTCAACATCGCGCGCGGCAGCGGCGACCTGATGATCGTCTCCCTGAACAACCTCCCTGAGTCTGTTCGAAGCCAGCTGATCCGGGTCGAATGACGCCCACGCTGAACAGAACGCACCTTCGGGTGCGTTTCTTTTTACGGGGTATTGCAGGGAAGAGGCTGGTGGTAAAGTTAGCGAGCTGTAAAGGAAACGGCAGGCCCGCTTAAGGCGGTCTTCTCATCCAATGCCCTTTCTACCTATGCAGCCCATTTTCAGCACAGCCCTTGGCCGTTTGTACGAGGCCGACTGCCTCGATTTCCTCGCTACCGTGCCAGATGCCTCTGTCGATCTGGCCTTCGCAGACCCGCCCTTTAACCTCGGGAAGGCCTACACCTCGCAGATTAGCGATGCGCGCGAGGAGGGCGACTACCTGGCATGGTGCGAAACCTGGCTGTTGGAGATGGTGAGGACGCTGAAGCCTGGCGGCTCCCTGATGCTCTGGAACCTGCCCAAGTGGAACCTGCCCCTGGGCGGAATGCTTTCCAGGCACCTGACCTTCCGGCACTGGATCACCGTGGACATCAAGTACTCTTTGCCGATCAAGGGGCGACTCTACCCCGCGCACTACTCGCTACTGTACTTCACCAAAGGTGAGCGGCCGGCGGTCTTCCACCCTGACCGTGTGCCGATCCAGTGCTGCAGGCACTGCGGTGGTGAGATCAAGGATTACGGTGGCCACAAGAGCAAGATGAACCCTGCCGGCGTCAATCTCTCGGACGTCTGGACGGATATCCCCCCAGTTCGGCATGCCAAGCACAAGCACCGGGAGGCAAATGCGCTCTCGCTGAAGCTCCTGGATAGGGTAATCTGCATGGCGACAGGCCCTGGTGATGTTGTGCTCGACCCGTTTGGTGGGTCAGGCACAACTTACGTCGCTGCGGAGCTTACCGGCCGGCAATGGTTGGGGTCTGAGCTTGATTGTTCTGCGGCGGTCAGCAGACTAAGCGGACTTGATGCTGACAAGGCCTATCTGGCGGCCCTGCAGCAGGCCAAGAATCGCTTGTTCCTGGAAAGTGATGTTAGGAGGAGGGAGAAGCTCGGAAACCCCATCTCGAGCGCATACAGGAGCGCTGGCGCTTGTGGTTGCTTAATGTGAGGCTCAGCCCGCCCTCACGCCGAGTACGTGACTGCTGCTGAAACAGACGATGTCGCCCGGCCGCAGTCGATGGAGGTTGGTGTAGAGCAAGCGTTCTGCTTGGACAACGCCGGTCATCACGTCGCCTTCGATGGTGTGCACGCACACCCCAAATCGCTCTACGGCCATCGCATCGAGCGTTACGGTGTCGCCCAGGCCCACGACACACGTAGGGGTGATGCCGACCGGAGAGTTACGTTCAGCGCGCGAACGGTCGATGAAGATGCTGCTGTTGTGCATGGAAAGCTCCCACGGAGAACAACGGTAACGGCCGTTGACCTGGCCGCCTGCTATACCTCAATCGATCTGATGCTTGGTTGGGCCCAAAAGACACGTTACCCGTTAGTCAATCTATGCCCATCGAATGACACCTCGAAGTGTCAGTCGTCCAGGTTTTCGGGGAAATCCACGACCAGGTCGTCGATCCTGCTCTGAATAAGCTCCCTCAGGTCATCTGCATCGTCGAGATTGATGTCCATCAGGATGGTATGCACCAGCTCGCCCAGGGTGATTCCCGGCTCTGCATCTAGAGTCTCTACACGCACCAGCCTGGACTCATCTAGGTCTGTGTAGTCGTCCAGCACGAAGAGCTCGGCGTACTTGTGTAGGCCTGGTCTGATTCTGATCGGGAGGAAGAAGTAGTCCTTGAGGTTCTGATCCGAGAGCGAGACATCATTACCATCCGCATCTATCCCGTACAGATCTGCTTGGGCACTCTGACTGAGTGAGTGGCCCTGGTCGTACCAGGTCTTGATGCCCTCCAGCGACAGGTCGTAGTGCGCTGTGTAGTGCTGTTGCACGGTCGAGTGGGTCTTCTGGATCTCCAGAGAGCGGATGATGTTCTCTGGCTTATCCTAACCGGCCACCCAGAAGGTCGGGATGACTTCGAGTGCCATCTCAGCGAAGACATCGGCCCAGCTGTTGATCAGCTTCAGCATGGGGTAGGACTGGAGGAGGCGCTTGAACCCGAGGAGCGTGAAACGCTCCTTTTCCTCGAAATCCAAGGTGTATTCGAGGTACATCAGCACCTTGCCAGGCTCGATGGCCTCGCCGTTCATGCTGAGGCCACCGGTTAAACAGTTCAGTTGGAGCATTCCTTTCTCGCTAGCAGGGAGCGAGTCTTTCTCCGAAACAGAGATGCCTCACTCGATTGGGGATCGTGCCCATAGGGTCTTCGATGCCGAGAAGCCTGGGCACCGAAAGGGTCGCCAATTTGGCTTGAAGTTCGTCCTCGTCGTCAAGGATCTCTGTTACCACGAACCTCATCGGGAAGGGGAGCTCTATCCGGATTTCATCGAGCACCTTCTGGGTAGCATAGGCACAGGCGATGATGAATGAGGCCGGCCGTGCTTCGTTCTCCTCGAGTGACCCAACCGCACTCAGTATGGCCGAGCGCGCCCAGGCCGCCGATTCGAGAACAGGTCTGGTGATAACGAAATTGCGAGTGTCTTCGTAGCCTGGCTGTCGATAGCTGTGGACGATCTGGCTGATCTCCATCCCACAGGGCAGTTCGTAGCTGTGCTGCCATAGGACAGACAGACCGGGCGTCTTTTCACGCAGGACATGCAGAATTGCCGAGGTGTAAGTGTCGGTCTCCTCGACGCCGGAGCAGACAATGACCTTGCCGGTGATGACGGAGGCCAGCTTCTCGCCGACCTCAGTGCCGGCGAGCGTCATCATGCGCTTGGTTTCACTGGGATTGAGCCATTGCAGCAGTCGTTTAATGGCCGACATGTGCGATCTCCATCGGGGGCACGTATGGGGTGACTTTGTGCGGGGCCGGCGCGAATTCATGAACGGCCTCGTAGTGGTTCATCTCGGGGATGACCACAAACCGCATGGCCAAGGCCAACAGGATCAGCAGGGCGACGCCCATCATCCCGTATGGCTGGTCTTCGAAATCCTTGGTGGTGGCCAGGTGGTGCTGATGATCAGCCGTGTGTTCCGCTTGTAGGAGCTCCAGTGCGCTGATGGCGGCCGGCTTGATCACGTCGTCGAGGTTGCACAGCTGTGCGAAGCACTCTTCACGGCTGATGTGGGCGACCTCACGGCAGTAGATGCCTACCGCAGCCTGGGCTGCGTACATGGTGTGGGTGTAGTCGGCGATCTGCTGATGATGCTCCAGGTATTCGGCTTCGCAGGCGTAGTTCAGGTTGCACTGATTCATCGCCTCTTCGAGCGCCTGGCGCGCGAGCTGCTTGGTTTCGTACCAGCGAGTGGTGAACGGACGATCCAGGAGCAACCAGTGTTTATCCAGGAACGGATTCTTGTGGCTGGTAATAACGCGCTGTTGGCCAACTTCGCTGAACAGGAAGCGTGCTACCTGCGATACATGCAGAGGGCCTACGAGCAGCGGTTGTACCGGGCCTTCGAGCAAAGGCAGGAAAGCGCCAATGAAGGAACTGTCCGGGAAACGCACGCGAGCTTCAATCCAGGCGCTGCGCTCAGCCTTGGCGCGCTCATCTGAAATCTGGAAGGGAACGACAGGGCCTTCCAGGATTGGCGCAGCTGGGCCCCACAGAAGCGGGAGCATAGGGCCATTGAAGGCCATGATCTGCTCCGCCAGGGCGGACAGGGGTGTCGCCAGATTGAAATACTGGGGCTCTACCGTGTTCGAGTGGTCTACGCCGGCATCGTTGTCGACGACGAGCTTCACTGCGGGGGTGAGCAGGCCCTTCAGATCCGCCGGCAGCAGCTCGTTCTCGATGAAGAGCGTGTCAGCGTTGATGATGTTCAGTTCTTCTTTTGCTGCGTGCTTGACCGCGATGCTCACGGGGAATCCCCAGTTAATCGGTTGTTGTCTAGGGTGGGTCATTTCCAGCGAGTGCTCGTTCACCACTCGCCACAGGTAACGCTGATCGAACATCGTCTGCAGCATGCGCAAGGCCTACTTTCTGAGGTAGCCAATAACGATCAACGACGCCGGCATCGGGTTCTCGCCCCGGAAGGGGATGCGGGTGTCGTCGAGGAAGAGTTGATGGAATTTCTGCTGATTGAACGAGTAGGCGTGCCCGACTTCGAGCTGGCGCACTTCACCGTCCACGCAGAGACGATGTAGCTTGTGCAGTCGATAGGGGATCACGATAGCCTGGTCGAGCATGTCCTCCCTTGTGTCGTTATGAACATCGGTCTCGATGAGGGTCATCAGGTTGTGTTCCTGGCGCCCGGAGCCGAACCGGGTCATAGCCTCGGTCAACCTCGGGTTACGGACTGGCTTATAAACGGGGATGTAGTCGTCCTCGTCCAGGGGAAGCGCGTCCATGTAAGTGTCAGGATCATCGGTGTGGCGGGGGTGCAGCACCGTGAGATCCCAGGCCTTAAGGCTACGGCCGCTGGTACCGTATTCAGCTCTGAAGTTTGCACGTTGCTTAGCGAAATAGCGCTTGTAGGCCTCGGGGATACCCACCGGGCCAAGGCAGCGAATCTGGGACATGAGGGGTACTACTCGGAATGAACATTAGCAATATATTGGCGCCTTGACCGAAGGTCAATTACTAAGAAATTGCAGATTCTGGTAGACTGCTCTGATTGCAGCGGAACCTGGCCCCAATGGACAAGATCACCGGAATCGTCGACAGAATCCTCCACCGGAACGATAGAGGATTCATCATCTTCACCATGCTCCCGAACAACTCACGGTTCAGCCTGACCGTGAAAGGCGAGGATGCTGAGCTGGCCGAAGGTGACGTGGTCGAGGTGGAAGGCACCCTGGAAATGTACAAGGGCGAGAACCAGCTGAAGGCTCGCTCCATCATCCCCAAGATCCCGACCACCCCGGATGCCCTTCACGGCTTCCTCTGCCGGCTCGAAGGCATCGGCGAGAAGATGGCCGACCGGCTGATCAAGCACTTCGGCACCACCCTGATCGAGGTGGCAGAGAAGGAGCCCAAGCGCCTGAGGGAGGTGAACGGTTTTGGCCCGGTCATGTCCAAAAAGCTTCTGGACGGCCTGCGCGATCAGATTGGTTACCGCAGCATCTTGATCTTCCTCCATGGCCTCGGGATGCCCCGGCGCTTCGTGAAGACCATTTACAAGGCCTACGGCGCCGATGCCGTTAACAAGATCATGAGCAACCCCTACCAGCTCGTCGACGATGTGGATGGGATTGGTTTCATTACGGCAGACAAGATCGGCGCCCAGGTGGGGATTCCCCATAACAGCCCGAAACGCATCGCTTGCGGTGTGCACTACGCCCTGGGCCGCCAATGCGACCAGACCGGCTCTACCGGTATTCCAAGGGGAGAGCTGGCAGAGGCCGCGTTGGCCCTCCTGGGCAAGTCCAAGCCGGCTGTGTTGCCAGCTGAGGTTGAAGCTGGCATCGACGACATCGTCGAGCGCAGCCGCGCTGTGTTGATGGACGTCGACGTTGAATATCCTGATGGGCTCATCAAAGAGGAGTCGGTGATCTTCCCGATCCACCTGTACGAGGCCGAGGAGGGGATTGCGCGAAACATCCGCCGCCTACAGCTGACGACTACGGGCATCACCGGCATCGACTCTCTGCTCGAGGAGTGTATCGATGACGCCCAGGCGAAGATCAATAAAAAGCTCGATCCCGTACAGCGTCAGGCTGTCAAAATGGCCCTTTCCAATCCGGTGTCGATCATCACCGGGGGCCCTGGCACCGGCAAGACCACCATCGTGACCACCTTGCTTCAGTGCCTGCGAGACACTCTGGACTACCAGGACGACGACATTCTGCTCTGTGCTCCTACTGGGAAGGCAGCAAAGCGTATATCCGAGACATCCGGGCTACCGGCATACACAATTCACCGGGCCCTTGAATTTGACCCTTCAATTGGAGACTTCACCTTCAACGAAGGGAACTGGTTGCACGCCAAGATCGTCATCGCGGACGAGTCATCGATGAAGGACACTCAGGTTGCCTACTGGTTGATCCAGGCCGTTGCATCCGGCGCTCGACTTGTACTGGTTGGCGACGTTGACCAGTTGGCCTCGGTAGGCCCTGGGAAGGTGCTTTACGACCTGATCAAGTCGGAGACCATCCCGTGCACAAGGCTCAAAGAAATCTACCGCCAGGCCAAGAACAGTGCGATCACCCGCATAGCGCACATGATCAATCGCGGTGAAACACCGGACTTCTCTGTCAAAGAGCCTGATTCGGACTTCTGGTTCATCAACCGGCCTAGCGACGAGTCGATCCTTGAGGAGATCTGCGCGCTGGTGCCTCGCATGGCCAAGTTCTTCGACGTCGACCCGTTTGATGGGGTTCAGGTGATAACCCCTCAGCGCAAGACTGTGGCTGGTATGTATGCACTGAACCTGGCACTCCAGAAGCAGCAGAACGGTGCGAACCTCAGCCGGGGCGTGAAGGTGAAGCAAGATGACATGGATATCGTGCTGGCGCCTGGAGACAAGGTGAGGCATACCAAGAACAACAAGGGCCTTGGGGTCTTCAATGGCGAGACAGGACGGATCGTTGAGGTCAACACCAAGGAGAAGAAGCTCAAGGTCGACTTTGGCGACAAGGTTGTCGAGTACACATTGGCATTGTTCGACGAGCTTCGTCTGGCCTATGCAATGACGATCCATGCCTGTCAGGGCTCTGAGGCCAGTTGTGTCATCATGCCCTGCACCATGTCTCACCGCCGGATGCTGAACAGAAGCCTCTACTACACCGGTATTACCAGGGCCAAGCGCGGCTTCGTCGGGGTGGGGGCAATCGGTGCACTGCGCAAGGCTGCAGAGACAACCTGTCTCGACGTGCGCAGAACAGGCCTGCAGCGGCACCTGAAGGCGGTATAGGAGGAGGGCAAGCCTCCTCAGTAGACGATGCGCTCAACCACCCTGGCAAACGGCTCAGCTTCTGCCGGGTGGCTGTAGAGCACCTGGCTGCCGGCGAAGAGCTTGCCGTGCGGATGCAGGGTGACAGCCCACCCGCCATCCGCCCAGACAGAAAGAGACTCGATGGAAACCGCTTTGCGGAAGTCGACGCTGGTGTCGAAAGCTTGCGGGTACTCCTGGCGATGCAGCTCGTAGAGCAACGAGGTAACGCCCTGGGCGGTTATCTCCGTGAGCGTAGAGATGATCTCGTGAAGCTCGATCCCCTTCAGCAACAGCGCCGCCCGTGCCTCCTGGCTGACCTCCATGCCTTTTTCGGCAAGTAGGTGCACTCGGGGAGTGCCTGGCTGCAGCATCACGGTGTCGATGCAGTTGTAGCCAATGGCAAAAGGTGCGGGGAGGGGAAGGCGTGCCATTAGCTACTCCTGACGACGGATAGGTGCGGCTTTCCGACTGGTCTTCCTTCTGCATCAGCCGGCGCTGCAGGGATGTCGACCTCCCACACAGGGCCGTTGCCGTTCTCGTGCGCGTACAGGGCGATCACTGCTCCAAATGGCACTTGCACAGCGATTGGCAGACCATCCTGTTCCACTGTGAAGCTGATGCCACCATGGGGGACATCGAGCACCAGATCCTGGATAGCGCTTGGTGCGATAATCACCGAATTCCTGCCGCTCGAATCGGTAACCAGGTCGCCGCTGCAGCCAGGATAGGCGGCCAGATAGACCAAAACGGGGCTCCACTTGTTGGCCACGAACCAGTCGTAGCAGCACTTCAGGTAGAAGGGCTTGTAGGGGGTGATAGCCGCGTCGGGCAGGGCTTCTGACATCGTGGAGTCCAATTGAGAGGTAGGGTTCTATGAGGCTGAATTTCGCATAAATTGCAGGTCGGGAGAAATTATTTTTTCGGGGTTATTGACACCCTGTTTCCCCGGCACCTAAGATGGAGACATCACAGAGGATTTCACGACATGCGTCTCTCCATACTCTCACTGTTGAGGTCAACACCCAGCTCCAGTAGCTGAGTATTCGCATGTCCACGACCCGGACGTGCGCCGGGTCTGTAGAACACCACAAACCCGGATAATGTCCGGGTTTTTTCGTTTCTGGATAGTTGCCCGAGCGGTCGAAGGGGCTCGATTGGAAATCGAGTTTTCCCAGAAATGGGGGACGAAGGTTCAAATCCTTCACTATCCGCCACCTTTGCTCCACCAGCTCCATCGCTCTTTACACAATATGACGACGTTGTAAAAAAATTAGCGCAAGATTTCGGAAAGTTGGCCGAGTTGGTCGATGGCGCGCCCCTGCTAAGGGCGTATATCCGCAAGGGTATCGGTGGGTTCGAATCCCCCACTTTCCGCCATATTCGACTGGTAGCAGTGGTGGCCAGTCAAACGAGTTCGGGTGGGTGTCCGAGTGGCTGAAGGAGCTGGATTCGAAATCCAGTAGCCCCCTCGGGGGCTCGAGAGTTCGAATCTCTCCCCACCCGCCATTAGTTGTCACGGAGTTGCACTAACTATCGGGGGCAGAGCCCCGAGCGAGAGTCCCTCGGGCCGAGTGAGATCGGCCATTCACGACACTACTCGCACCTTACCCAGGCGGAGTCTCACATCCGGTAGTTTGGGGCCTGGGGTAGGTGACACTACGGAGAGACGTGTAGGTAAGCCGGAGCCGTTATGAAGCTCGTAGCGTGAGCGAGCAAAGAGCCGGCCTTGAATCCGCCCAAGCCCGAAAGGGCAAGGATTGATACGATCTGGTGCAGTAGCACGGGGTTGTCAGTAATACGGGTGTTTGTCCGAGTGGTCGATGGAACCGGTCTTGAAAACCGGCAGATGGAAACGTCTCTAGGGTTCGAATCCCTAAGCACCCGCCAACTAAAACGCCACTGTAGCTTAGCTGATAGAGCGCCTGGCTCATAATCGGGGGGTCGTGGGTTTGAGTCCCACCAGTGGCACCAAAGTTCGCCCGGCACAATCGGGCAACAATTCTCTTGTAAAAGAGAGTTTTCCCCTGTAAGGTTCCACCCCGCAAGACTCTCACAAGGATTCTTGCACCTGATGCACCACCATCAGGCGATGTAGCTCAGAGATACTCTGAGGCTGCATTCGAGAGTCACGTTAGTTGCGTAGACTGTCGAATGCTTCCTTAAGCAAAGGGTCATGCAGGCATAGCTCAATTGGATAGAGCGCACCCCTCCTAAGGGTGAGGTTGTAGGTTCGAGCCCCACTGCTTGCACCAAATTGAAGTGTTGTTGAGCGTGGAATTGGCATAGGCGAATTGATGCACTCGTAGTTGTCCATAGGGCCTCGGCCAAGTGATGGGTAAAGCGGCGAAAGGTGCGAGATAGACGCTACTAGCCCCAGGAACAACACTTCTACAAACTGCTGTGAAAGGCGCGCCGAAGGGGATTCCCTCCTCATGCCGAAGGCGATAAGCGGCTACACTTGGTAAGACAGGGAACCGAATACCTAGTTTGACAGTTGTCACTTGCTGTATTGCCGGAAACGTAACCGGCCATTGAATTCAAAGAAGCCCAAAAGAGTGGGGCGTAAGAAATAGACCACCGGAAGGCTAACGCTGATGAGGTGGAAGATCATGCCGGTATAGCTCAGTTGGTAGAGCACCTGACTTGTAATCAGGTGGTCGCGAGTTCGAGTCCCGCTGCCGGCACCATTTTGATAATGCTTAGGTTGATCATGAAACTAAGCGATAAGGTAAAGATTCAATCGGCTCTGTTTTGCTATTCCTACGTTTCCCACAGCTTTGCTAGCATGCAAAACCCAAAGTACCGGGGAGAAAAGTTCAGCTGGGAAACATGGCCAAAATGGATTTCTGATGGCGCCGGGATTCATGTTTATGTAAACGTTAACTGTCCGGAAAGTGTAAGCCATCTCCTGGAGAAACATGCCAAGGAGACAGCTCTAAAGATTGCATCTGACCTGGTGGATTTGATGACCAGGTGAGTGTGGTAAGGGGTCAAGTTAAGAGCAGAATTTGCTTTCGACCCAGCAGTGCCGGTGTAGCTCAGTTGGTAGAGCGGTGCTTTCGTAAAGCAACGGTCGGAGGTTCGAGTCCTCTCTTCGGCACCAGTTTTTAATTGCGGACGTGGCGAAATTGGTATACGCGCGGGTTTTAGGTTCCCGTCTTTCGGGGTGAGAGTTCGAGTCTCTCCGTCCGCACCAATCATCGATGTATGATGCCGGTTAAGGCCGCATCTTACACCCGGTGGAACTGGCCTGACGAAAGTATGGCTAGTGGCAGGATCGGAAGATCCAAGGAAACGACTTCAATACCCTGCGAAGTCCGATCTGATGCCAATTGATCCCTAAGGGGTGGTCTGTGTTGCAGTCAACATCGGGTACATAGCTGGGCTAGCGAAAACCTCCGATTAGACTGTAACGGTGGAGGGGCCTAAGGGTTCCCGTAGAAGCTTAAAGACCGGGTGCTTTTAGCTGGTTCAAGTAAACCGCTAAACGAGAACTGAGCAGGCCAGCCTCGTTATCTTGATAGCTGTACCGCCTGACCGCTCGGCTAACCTCGGGCGGGGTGCTGTAAGGGAAAGATGCCTTATTCACGTCAACTGAGCGGAACAGGGGCGTGTCTGCTGATCCAAGTCCGCCGACCTTCGGGACGGGTACTTCAGGGTGGTACATGGAACCCAGGCCTTAGTGGCCGATTAGGATGGGGCGACATTCTTCAGCTTGCTGAGTGGGTCGCATCACCTTCTTCGGAGTGTAGCGCAGTCCGGTAGCGCGCTTGCTTTGGGAGCAAGATGTCGGGAGTTCGAATCTCCCCACTCCGACCATATTCAATGAGCCAAGTCACTGATTTGGCTAGTAAAAGAGAGTAGTTTTGCGGTCATGGTGGAATTGGTAGACACGCTACCTTGAGGTGGTAGTGGCCGAAAGGCCGTGAGAGTTCGAGTCTCTCTGACCGCACCAGTGTTGTGACGCCCTCAAAGCGGAAGAAGTGATCGGGCGAGCCCGGCGCGTTGATCCCCTCGGACATCGCCCTGGGAGCCGGCGCCCCTTCCATCGGAGAGTGGGCTTCAACCCGCAAGTGACTGTCTAGTGCTTAGCATAGTGGCGAGGCATTGAAGCGGAGTCTCCGGGCGCCGTGGAGCCGCACCTGAAATAGCCACCGCGATGGCAGTCGCTGCAACATGGCAAGGTAGGGCGGGGTAGCTTGCCACCCCTGCGCAGGTGATGGAATCGGTAGACGTGCCGCACTCAAAATGCGGTGGCCTAGGCCGTGTGGGTTCGAGTCCCACGCTGCGCACCATACAAAATCGCGATCTGCTTTCAAAAAGTAGAAGCAAATCGCCACTACAGCGTCGTCAGTTTGCATCGAACTTGCTACCATCCGTCTATATCAAAGTGGACAACGCTCTTTAGCCATACTGGTTAGGCGAACCCGGATTACAATCCGCCGCCCCAGTGGCTTGTGGGCCAAAAGCCCAGAGGAGCTCCAGGATGGAATCAGCCACCTAGGCGTGGAATGAATCAGGTCGCAAGCATGAAAGATGATGTCGCTGAAAGAGCACTACAGCTGATCACGTTGACGGGAGTGAAAGAGCTCTCGACGCTCGGGGCCACTAACTACAACCGCTGGAAGAACATCGAGCGGGGACTCTGTCGGCTTGGAACACAAGAGATAGGCGTGCTCTGCAAGCTTTATCCGTACTACGCCCTGTGGCTCGCCACAGGCATGATCCAGCCAGAATGCGGGCATTCCAGCCCGGAGTACGATCAAGAGCAGGAGCAGGAAGACCCCGTGCGGTTCGGCGAGGAGGACGGCTCCATAGGCGAGTAAGCAGGCATGAAGAGTTGGTCAGAGAAGATCGACAGAATGGCCATCCGCTGCAACGGCGAGGTCTATTCATTCCCACGGCCTGCAACACACAGCAACATTCTCGCGCTCATGGTCAACGCTTACGGCTTCAAGCCTCCCGTGAAGGGGAAACAGGGCTACCTGACCATCAGTGGCCGCTTCATCCCCTGCGACGCTCT
Source organism: Pseudomonas nitroreducens (assembly GCF_014204515.1). Classification (GTDB taxonomy): domain Bacteria; phylum Pseudomonadota; class Gammaproteobacteria; order Pseudomonadales; family Pseudomonadaceae; genus Pseudomonas; species Pseudomonas nitritireducens_A. The sequence continues at coordinate 116,200 of NZ_JACHLI010000018.1, forward strand.
GGCACGACTTCCCAAATGCGCATTCGACGACCATTTCATCCTGCATGAAGGGGCGTTGCGCTTTCGATAGTGACCAGAAGGGGGTGCGATGTACTACGACATCATCGGCGACGTGCATGGCCATGCTAACGAGCTGAGAAAGCTCCTGGAGGCCCTGGGTTACCAGGAAACCATCACAGGGTTCGCTCATCCGACCAGGAAGGCTATTTTCCTGGGCGACTACATCGACCGAGGGCCTTTGCAGGTCGAGGTTTACCGGATCGTGCGGGCCATGGTCGAAGGCGGTCACGCTCAGGCGATCATGGGCAACCATGAATACAACGCCGTCGCTTTCAGCACCCCAGATCCTCGCCGGCCAGGTCATTACCTGCGTGAACAGAGCGAGAAGAACTACCGGCAGCACCATGAGTTCCTGGCCCAGGTCGGCGACGGTAGCCCTCTGCACCTGGAAATGCTCGACTGGTTCCGACGTTTGCCTCTGTTCCTCGACCTGGGCGCGTTCAAGGTCATCCATGCCTGTTGGCACCCCAAGCACATCGCTTACGCGCCGAATGTCCTGGATGAGAATAACTGCCTTACAGAGGCGGGATGGCTGGAGTCTGCCGATTCCGGGTCTCCGGCTTCAGACCTGGTGGAGTTGCTGTTGAAGGGCTCCGAGATCGATCTGCCGGACTCCGTAGAGTACGTGGACAAAGACGGGAATTCCCGGCGCAAAGCACGAACTCGTTGGTGGCTTAATGCCCCCATGACGATTCGTGAATTATTGCTGGAAGTGAAACATCTCCCTGTTGAGCACAGCGGCTTGGAAACTCCGCCGTCCCTGGACGATATTGTCGGCCATGACGGTGAAACATTGATCTTCGTCGGCCACTATTGGCGCACGGGAGCCCCGGAAGTTCTCTCACCGCATGTGGCCTGCCTGGATTACAGCATTGCGAAATCCGGAGGTGACAGGAAACTCTGTGCATACCGCTGGAGTGGCGAGACCGAACTCAGCAATGCGAACTTCGTCTGCGTGATCCCTTAACTCTGTAAAGAATGTCAATTTCCTAGCAATTGCCGGCGAGGTAATGCAAGTGATTCACGAAAGACAACAGGCCACAAATAATAATGATTCTCTAATCAGGATTGGCTACCTCGGCCTGATGCTTGGCGTATTGATCACGCCACTGATCTTGGCGGTGCTAGCTGTATCGTTGCTGAAGTTGCTGAAGGTGCAGAACAGCTTCGAAATCACACACTTCAAGCGCCAGGCTAAGCTGGCTGCTGGATTCCTGGTATGGGTAGCGGTCTCGATACCCTTTCTGGATATTGGGGTTGGCCAACTCTCAATCGCTGGCGCGATGCTCTGGCTACTCTGGAAGGCGTTCGAGGGCTTTGATAGCAACCGAAGCTCAGAGTCCATGTGAAGGGGCCGCTTCCCTGCGGTCTGAGGTTCTATCCTAGCGACGGTCTTCGTCGTCGTGCCAATGCTCCCGACGTTCGGCGTGCTCTTCGTCGCCAAATCGCTTCCTGGGCCCGCTGGAAGGCTTTGCAGGGGTGTTTAGCTGGTGGTCAGGCCGATCCTGGTCTCGGCTGCGCTCATGGTGTCGCATGGCATTTCCTCAAGCATGTGGGGAAGGCCTATCCGTAGGGCATGCACAATATACCAATAATTGTGCCGACAATGATTCGCCGTGGTAGGATGGCCATCGCGCCGCTTGGCGACCAAATTCTCAGCCCAGGCCTTGTGCCTCGTGGCTGTACAGCACTCCTGCCTACATGGCGGGCCGCAGAATCACATGCTAGGACGTCCACTGTGACTCAAGAACCTGCAGCTACCCCTGAAACCGAAGCACCCAAGCGTGCACGCCGTCAGATCAGCCGCCGCTCGGAGGTCGAGCCCACGCTCCTCCAGCAGATCGAACAGCTTCACGAGCAGACCACAGCTGTGCTGGAAGGCATCACGCCTGACAACCGTTTGACCACGAGCCGCGCGCTCCAGCTGGCGCTCAATAACCTCGGCCAGGCCATCGAGTTCGAGCGTGAGCCGGTTGTCCATGTGGTTCATGCCAATCTTGATCAGGAAGAGTTCTCAGCGCTCTGCAAAAAACTCACTCCGTCCGAGAAGTACCTGATCAGCAACCACCTGGCACAGAATAGCTCTGGAGTGGCAGTTTCGAGCCTGGGATCGTCACTGAAAAACCTCGAAAGTTACGGTCTGATCACCGTGAACAAAGACTCAGCGGCTCTGACCACCAAGGGTGTCGACCTGAACGCTCGCTGGACTGCCCGCTGAATCCTTTAGCTGGGAATTGATAGGAGAGGGGGCTTAGGCCCCCTTTCTTTTTGCGCCGGCTTTGGCTGCCATGTCATGCTGAATCTGTAAAAGGAGCCTTTTCTGCATGAGCCTACCTCCCCTGAAAGCAGCGAGTGACGTTGGTCTAGACGTCTTTGACTCCCATCAGATGTCGCTTCAATCGTTCGATAGGTTCATTTCGTCCATGCGTGACCGGGAATTCCTGGGGCTCCTTGAGCTGTTGGCAGATTTGCCCGAACGTGCTTACAAGGTGCCGAGGAATTCTTTTGCTTATCGGCTCGACCAGCGACTGCAGGTTGACTCTTCGAGGGTGAACGTCATCCTCGATCACTGCATTGCTCGTTCCGAATCACTCTCCAGGCTGAGTACCAGGTTCAAGATGACCAGCCAGGCACATGGGCGTCTTTGTGCCTTCCTTCTGAAACTTGATAGCGGTCAGCGTAAGTCATGTAACGCCGTAAATGATTTAACAGCGGCCTTCCTTCAGGGCAGATCGACGGCTGAGCAGGTGATGGAATACGGATACCTGGTCGAGTCGTGGCTTGCTAAAGCGAAAGGCAGTCCAGATGCGCTGCAAATTGCTGGCCCTGTTCTCACGAGCATCGCCGTTGCCATGGGTGACGTGCGTTTCCATGTTCAGTTGGTTGTGCGAGCTGCAGAATCGTTCAATCCACTGCACGCAGATCCCCTGACGAACTTGAGCCGCAAAGCCTTCTACCACTCATGCGCGGCTATCAGTCAGGCGTTCGATCTTTCACCAAAGGAGTCGCTCGGGGCTCTACGCGATGGGGTCGACCAAACATTCAGCGGCACTCGCCGGATGCTGAACCGTGTGGAAGAGATACCCCATGCGATCAGACAGTTGTCGACGGGGAATGAGGGCCTGGCCTCTCGTTTGAGCGCCACTGTAGTTGCCGCTCTGCTGGAAGAGGCTGTTGCGGGGAACAGCCAGTGCGCTATGAAGACCGTCTCCGACATCATAGGACTGGTGAATCCAGTTGACCTCATCCCTCTACTCTCCGACGAGGCAAGGGCGAGGGTTCAGTCGCCATTGATAAGCCCGAGCCAGGGTTTTGACACACCAACCCCATAGTCGCCTTCGGCCGAACCTATTCCAGTAGAGACCTGCACATGACGATCAAAGAAGACCTTCAGCTCCGGAAAGAAGTTACGGTGATGCGCAAAGAGGGCCGCTTACCGATGGACATCGATGCCATCAAGTACGTGCTGGACAAGCGGAATGCAAGAGAGGTCTGCTACCAAGTCCGAACTGCTGAGCCACGCTACCTTGGTGAAGTGATCAGCTTCGCTTTCACGGACATCGACTCGTTCCACTTCTTGATGTCCTCGCTGGATGCGCCGGCCCTGAACAACCTCTATGAGGCTATTGGCTGGCTTGAGTACCATCGCCGGGATGGGAGGACTCCAGAGTATTATCTGTCGGTCATGGACTCACTGGCGCGTGGCACGAGCCGCCTGGGTGTGGCTCTGTCCTATGCATCAGGTCTTTCGAAGCCTTCAACCGTGCAGAGCGAGGCTGAGCCCTTCACCTTTGAGGCGAGTTCATACGACTCAGTAGTCAGGCTGGCAGCACAGACGCTGGACAACTACTACGACCTTCAAAAAGCTGTGAAGCCGCTGATGGAAGGCCTCAGCAGGACACGCAAAGACGGACAGGCTCGGGTGTACGGCCGGATTCTGGTTTTGCTCAACATGGTTAAAGACTTCGACCTGCAGCACTTGGCCACTCCCGCGAACCAGGGCAAATACCTGAATGCCCTGAAAGTTGCGCACGAGCTTCTCCACGAGCACGTGCCGACCTTGAAGAGCCGATTCTTGCTGCTGCAGACCTTCGAGAATGCCCTTAGTAATGGACACGGGATGGGCCCTGAAGCAGAGTCCTATCTGCGCTGGATGGCCCATGGGATTGGGGAAAGCATTACCCAGGAGTTCCTGGAAAGCACAAACGCAAAGATTCTCGCTGAAATCACTGGGGTAGGCGGCAAGAAATCTATGGCCTCCAAGAAAGAGCGCCTCGTCGCCACCATCAAGCATCTCCAGATGCTGGCGCCTGAGATCCTCCAGGAATTCAAGATGGCAGTTGCAAGCAGGGTTCTGAACTCTGAGAACTTCAACGAGGTGGGTGACCTGGCCTTGGGCAAGGAGTTGATCCCGACCTTGATCGAAGGGCTCGATGCCGAGGTGCTGCTGAGTAACCTGAAGTCCAGGGGGAGGGACACTTTGATCAAGTGTTGCCGGGATGTAACACCCTTCATTCCGTATCTGGATGAGCGTAGACAGACCCAATCGATGGTCATGACGCTGGACATCTGACCCTCTGGCTCTCGAAGTATTTCGAGCTTTTTCATCCGCTACGGCGCCCCCCTGACTTATTGACTTAAGGCAGGCCGGGGCATTTTTCATGAGCTACCGTGGGTTACCGTTACTTCATACAGTGAGACCCACTCATGGACAGCACAGAGGTGTATTCGTCAGACAAAGAGATCGAGGAGTTCATCCAGGCCTGGGAGGAAACCATCCTCTGTTACATCCGACACCATCGCGTTGAGCTGTTCCGCACAGCTCTTAACTGGTACAGAAATGGAGGCCCGCTGTCAGGTGTACTTGGCCGTCTTGAGGTTTACTGCAAGCGGATCGGAGGACAGGACGGCTGGGAAGATATTGCCCTGATCTACATCTCTGAGGTGGCAATCGAAGACTCCCTCAAGGGTGTCCTTGAGGGCTAAGAAAGGCACGCACCAACCAGGCTGGCCAGCGTAGGCCCCGTAAGGACAGAGCCTCTGATTGGTGCATGGCCTGGCCCCAGGTTTCCCCAAGGACAGACTTGGCTCCTGCCTCCCTTGTCAGAGTTCGGCTTGAGCCCATCCGGTTCGATGCTTTGACATGCATCTCACACCAGGTGCCCGGATAACGTGACACCTGGTTGCTGCCGCTACATTGATTCCCTGGTACACCGAAAGGCCGAGGTCTCGTCACGGGCGCAATTTGATCTTAACTGAGTGCAGAGACGTTGGAAACAAAAACGCCCGGCTTGTGCCGGGCGTTTCGTGTTCTAGAGGCCAGTTCTAGCCTTGGGTATCGTTCACCCAGCCGTTCCAGCGGAAGAACATGATTGCGTTGGCCAGGTAGCTGTGGGTCATATTGCGCTTGAGCAGCACAACGATGTCCTTACGCGGGCCGATCAGCGCAACTGCATGGCGATACTGCCAGCGGTCGAAGGCGACGTACACCGGGGTGCATTGGCCATCTTTCTGAGTGGTCTTGTCACCGTTAGCCGCGATTCGCATTACCGAGGCTCCCTTGAAGTCCCAGGCCGGCTGTCCTACGTGGTCGTAGGTGTCGTCACCGGGGAAGTACTTGTTGAATCCCAGGATGAACGGCTTACGCAGAGGCTCCAGGGCTTCGCAGTAGCCACTGAGCGGCCCGAACTTGTCGTCGACCACGAACGCGGGGCTCACGCCGTGCTGCACCAGCACATTCGCGTCCGGGCCTTCGATCTTGAGTCGATAACCCAGTCCGGAGCCGAGGCTGCGCTCGTAGGTGCCGCGCGGGGTGGACGGATCGATCATGTCGAAGCCGACGGTGACGTCCAGCTGCTTACCCATGATGGGGCGGCCATTCTTGTCGGTGCCGCTGATGAGGTAAACCTCGGTACCAACCCAGTTGTCGCGGGAAGGGTTCAGCTTGAGGCCGTAGATGATGCCGCCCACCAACCAGATGAGGACGAAGATCACCACCAGGCTCGAAAATTTACGCAGTTTCATGGCACCCATAGAACCCTCCCTTGTAGATATGGCGTGTGATCATATGGATTAAGCGTATAAAGTCAACGCATTTATCCGGCAATGGCGATCACGCACCCGAGCTTTTTGTAGTCGGGCCACTGGCCCTGGAAGGCCCGTCAGCACTGACTTACCGAACATTATATGCCAAAGTGACATGATGTCAATAGGTGTGAAAATATTAATAAATTTGCGACTGGCAAGTTTTGTTCCAGATGATTGTTTTTGATTCTTTTTTCTGGAAAATGGTTGATATAAAAATAATAACGAGGTCGGTTCATGCCCAAGTCGTCTCATTTGTCGTCATTGATAAAGGCAAACACGCCTGATGAGCGACTGCAGTTCATCCTCGAAACCTTTTCCGAGACCTCCCTGGCACACACCATCGGCAAGGCAGTCGCAGACACCTACGGGGAGCTGACCTCAATTCGGTTCGGCGTAAACTTCGTGGCGGCTCTGTCGACGCATTACTGTTTTAAAAGAGACGCCGGGGCACTCACCCCGTCGGTGGAAGGCCTGAAGATCTGCGCGACGATCCAGTCCCTCAAACACTTCGTCGAGGACTCAAGCCAACCAGAGCGCCCTAGGGCTCTGGTGCGCGCCTATCTGGAAGCTCTAGGCAAGGATTCTGAGAAGCGTCATGCAGTGTTGGAGCAGATGCTCGATGACGTCGTGACTCACTTCAAGAAGAAGCTGCACAGCAGTGCAGAGTCGGACGTGCCGACGCGCGGCCGTAGGGAAGGGGATGTCATTGCGGAGGGCCCTGGCTTTGAGGTGGTCGTGGGCCCGCGCATGCAGAACATCGTGGACTACCCGCTGGAAGGTCGCGCGGCCGTCCTGGTTATCCATGACCCTCGTGATGGGCACTTCCTTCTGATCGAGCGCTACTGCCCAATCTCTGGTCACTTTGTCCTCGAAATGCCAAAAGCTCCGCCGGCATCCGGTTCTAGTAGAGATGCGATGATCGACGTTGTTCTGCGCGAGCAGACCGGCCTGACGCATCGTAAGCTGGAGAAGATCGGCGAGCTCCAGCCTGACTCGATGATCTCCAGGGGCGAGTATGACGTCTACTACGGCACGTTCGATCTGGAAGAGAACTTCGAGCAGGAGACTCCCTATGTGCGCTCGCTTAAGCGCCTGACCGAGGAGGGGTTCTCCCAGGCTGCGCTCGAAGGGAGGATCAAGTGCGCGCTCACCCACAGCGCTATCTCCATGTGGCGCGCCTTCGAGCCAGTGCGCAAGAAGCGCCTGGCGAATGCCAAGCGCGTGCGCACGAAGCCTGGTGAGGAAGAGACGGAAGAGTAATCATTGCCGCGCACAATGAACGTGCTAGGGCGCCTGTTGCTGGCGCCCTTGCTTCTTCTGCTCTCGGCACACGTCGTCGCCGAGGACTACCAGTTCGACTTCAACTGGGTTGACGATCAAGGCCAGCAGGCAGAGATCACCTTCGCCATCGACAAGGAACGGGCCAGGAAGGCCTACCTGGAGGGCAAGGATCAGACGAACATGAAGACCCTCTATGCACGCATGATTGGGCCAGCCCAGGCCTATGCGCGAAGCATTTCAGGGCCTGACGCGGGCATTACGGTCATCCCGGATTACGACCGGCAAAGCTATCGAATTAACCTCAGCTACAGGGGAGGTGGCCGGCAAACCGCCGAGCGTCTGGCAGATCTCTTCCATGATTATCTGGTGGAGCAGTTCAAAGCCCTTGAGCCCATCACTTACTACCGATTCAACAAGACCTACAACTCACCGGTTATGAACTACCAGTCCGTCATCAAGGACTACCAGGACGTGATCCAGGCGCTCAATACTGCCTTCCAATCACGAGATGCTCAACGCGGCCTTGTGGAGCGCATCGATGACCGCCTTCTGTTCCTGCAAACCATCAAATACGATGCCCTGGACAACGACGACTTCGAGTTCCTTAACCCTATCCGACTGCTGCTGGAGCAGCGTGGCGACTGCGAGAGTAAGCAAATCGTCTTCGCCGGCATGCTGAAAGACCTGATGCCGGGGCGACTGGTGTACCTCGTCTCGTTGCGCAACAAAGAGCACATCGTGACAGCCTTCCAGGCGGACGAGGCACCCGAGAAGTACACCATCTGGCACGAAGGGCACCGGTTTCTAATTCTCGACGCCACAGGGCCGTCTCATTCCAGCCTTTCTAGAAGTAGCGCAAGGCTTGCAGCGCGCCTGGGATTCACTGCCGACGAGAAAGTCTGGGACGAAGTTGGCACTCCCCCAGGGGACTAGGCTGTGACACAGGCGCGGCCGGTGGTAGTCTCCGATAAATCCAAGCAGGAGCTACCGATGGAACCTACCGACGAAATCAAGGACATGACCGTCAGGGGGAAACCTATGCGCCTGCATTGGTACTACTCCGGCAATTCCTGGTACGTAAAGCGCATCCCTCTGCGCAAGACCGACAAGGTTTACTCAGTGGTTGGTGCTGGCGCTAGCAGAAAAGAGGCCTTAGACGACATGCTCAGGCTCCAGGATCTGGAGTGTGTGGCGACAGCCTGAGCTTTCGCTTTTGCCTGGCAACTCGCCCGTGGGATGATGGGATTATACCTTCCCGGAATCCCCACATGAGCAACATGCGCTACTCCTCGTACCATCGTGGTGAAGTCAACGCCGATACGGTTATCGCGGAATACGCTGGTTTCCTGATGGGCACCTCTACAGGTGACCAGTCCAAGGGGTTCCTGTTCAGCGATCCGATGGATCTCAACCAGTTCACCGAGAAGTTTGAGGATGAGCTGCCATTCATGATTGACGAACTTGCCAATGGAGAAGCCAGCGAGGAGTCCAATACGGATTTCGGCTCACTCGTACTTGCTGGAATGATGTGCTCCGACCTTGGTCAGGAACTCCTGCTTGCGAAGATCACCGATCCTAGTAAGAAAGAGCCGATCTTTTGGCGCCTGTGCCAAGTGTTTTCTAGACAGCAATACGCGATCAGGAAAGACAAACAGGCAAAGATACTTCGCACCCTAGGGTCAGAGATTGAGTTCTCATCCAGGTTCCATCCAATGCCAGCGCTCTTGGACAAGAACCCAGAGATACTGCGAATCTTCAAGGAACTCTTTGGGGCCAAGAAAGCTTTGGCATCTCTCTCACCCCCACAGCTGCATCGACATTTCGAACTTGTACTCAGCGAACTGGTTTCCGATAGCCAGGCCCTGCCTGGATTTGACGACCTGAGGAGTGGGCGTGTCGACTCGGCCGAACTCAAGCGCCGACTCGACGACAAGCCGAATTTCAAGACTGGGCAGACGCCTCTGTCGGAGTTCGGTAAAACCCTACTCGTAAGGCTGTTGGTTGCAGCTCATGGCCAAGGTAGAGCACTCGCTGCTATCGCCCAGTCGAAGCTCCTAGGCGGGATGAATGCTCTCAACCCCATGCTTCAGGACGCAGACCAGGCGCTCGAAGAGCTCGGTATCCCAAGTCTCCTGGACTACCTCACGGATAGTGAGAAGAAGCGGTGGCGTGCTTTCGGCCAGGACTATGAGTTCGATGCAAGCCAGGGCTTTGATCAGACAGATCCCACTCGCGAAGATGTTGGCAAACTGATTGCCCGACTTGCCGTGAAAGGGAACGCGAAGGCATCGGAAGAGCTTAAATCTCTGCCTGAGGACTTGTTGTTCACCCTGGTGCAAGAGGGAGTCATTCCTGCAGACTTTGCGCTCAAGTGTGAGCATCAGTCTGATCGCATTTTCACTGTAATGGCGATGAATACATTAGATATTTGATCTCTCTTCGCAGATGAATCTTGTTGGGGTAACATGAAGTTGCCTAGCGGGAGGAGCAATGCGAGTTTTGTTTACGTGGGAGTACGGCTCCTCACTCGAAAGTATTCATTACATGCGCTGCTGTGCGGACACTATTCGCACTCAGTTCAGTGAGGTTTCCATTGTACTGGGCACCTCCAATGATGTTTACGAGCTGGATGTGTCCTGGGCCGATGAGGTCTATCAGACCAGTAAGATCAGGGTCGAAAGCTCCCACGCGGCTTCCGGGCCGTGGGCATACCTCCATCGCGCCGGTTGGACTGACCCTCAGATGCGCGAAGTCGTCTTTGGCGCCTGGGCATCCTTGATTGACCACGCGAAACCTGACGCAGTCTTGGCGTGCGGTTCACCGAGTTCATTGATCGTTGCCGTTCTGATGGACATCAAGGCTATTCAGATTGGCGACGGCATGCTGGTCTTCGAGACCGCCGACTGGCCAAGAGAACCGTTCTTTCCTGAGCTTGATGACTGGGCTCACGACCACGGTGGTCTGCTGGTATCGGAGCTCCTGGATCGTCCTGGCCTCGTTTTCTGCGCGAGCAGCATTGACCGTCCGCGACAGGGCATCAAGCTCAACGTTCTTCCCGCCCTGGAACCCTACTCATCACATGCGACGCAGGCTGAGGTAATTGCCCTCTGGGATAGGCGCCATCCGCTCGCTCAAGATCTCAAAGACTTCGGAGAGTCCCTTTTCGGCGAGGCCTTCGAGATGCACGAACCACGCAGGTTCTTGGCTACGCGGCCGTCGCTACGCATGTACCGACCCTTGCTGATTGGTCATTACGACTCTTTCTGGGTGACGCAGGCTGTCTACCACGGACTCCCTTACTTCGGCATTCCCAACAACCGCCGAGGTGAGTACATCGCTGGTAAAACCGAGGGGAGGGTGGCCTACCGTCTCGATCCTGACTTCAGCCTTCTCAGGGCGTACCGTGAGGAGCCTGTGGTCTTTAAGATCCAGGCGCAGGAGCGGATCGGGAAGAAACGGCAGGAATGCTACGACCTCGACGTAGGGATTTCGGCCGTCCTCTGGTGACGGCCGGAGCCCTCAGATCTCCATCACGTCAGTCATGAACTGAGTAGTGCACTCAGGAAAGACGTCCATCAGCCTCGCTGTTGCATCGGCCGGCGCCCAGCGGGCAATCGCACGCACCGATTTCTGGCTGATGTCAGGGGCAATTTCCTTGATAATCACCGGGTCTACAGCAATGCACGCGTTAACGATTGCCATCCTGATCGGTTCCATTTCAGCGGTTGATCCGATCAGGAAATCCAGGCGTTTGCTGCGGGAGAAACTGTAGAAAGTGTCCTTCGTCGGCAGGACTGGGTCGTCTTCTTCGGGGCCCGTGAAAGCCACGTTTGAGAGCGCCAGGCCGTGGATCGTTTTGCGCAGCCCCTCGGAGTCCAATAGGCCCGACAGTACCTGCTCAGCCTGACCGGCATTGATGGCAAGTCTTAGGTAAGAGTCCGCGATCCCCATCTCGTCAACACTCTTGAAGATCGTGTCATCCGTGAGGGCCAAATTAGCCAGAACGCCGGCTTCCTGAGGGGAAGTCGTATTGCTACCGTACATCCTGGCGTACCAGAGCTTGAAACCGTGTGAGTTCAGGGTGGTTTGGATTGCCGGCTCGATCACCTGTGCGTAAATCTCAGGGTGCACCTCCTGGAGGAGCTCAAGGCGCTGCTCATACCGCCTGTTTGCAACCCGTCCACTCAGATCCTGGATGTATCTGTGGGCCACATATTCTGGAGTGAAGACCTCGATCAGTTGCTCGTGGGTAAGCGGTTGAAGGCATTCCCCATAGAGGGAGGCAATCTTGTAATCCTCACCTGCTTCGCGGTACTTGATTACCAAGCCTTGAAGGGCTTCAACCATCTGCAACTTGGCCAGGTTGGCATGGAGCATGTCCGCCCTGGGCAGCGCATCACTTCGAGACCTGGTTCTGGCGATGTGATCAGTCAACGCGCGCCTGATGTTGTCTTTCGATCCGCAGAAGCTGAAGTCAAAATTCTCGTACTCGAGGATGTTCAGTTTTGCGCGTGAGTGATCCACGGCGTCGATCAAGTCAGCGAAAGGCTTGTCGCTGAATAGTTCTAGCCCTAAACCAAAAGCAGCTGCCTGGTTCAACATCTTGATGAGCAAGCTGCTATCCAGCCAGGGGCCACGCTGAGCAGACTTGAAAGTCTTACCGCGCGCCTGAACGGCCACAAGGAATAGACCTACAGCATAGCTTTCCCTGCTTTTCCCTTGGATCAGGCTGTCAAAGAAGTTGTTGAAGGCCTCGAGGGACAGGTTCGACAGGTCAGCCTGCAGGCGGCTCCAGTCGTTTGGCTCCATCTTTCTCAGACGCTGCCCTGCTTCGAAAATCTCCTTCCCAGTCGGTTTCGTGGTCAGGATGCTGGGGCCGATGCCCTGAACTGTGATCATACAGGTTCTCCGTCGTATCCCTTGATTGTATGGATGGATAGGGCAGTGGAACAACGAATGGCCTTCACGCAGACGGCCTGGAGCATGTACTCTGGTTGAATACAAAGGAGAGAAGAGCATTGAAGCGATACAGGGTAGGTGGTTTCGTCCGTGACACGCTGTTGGGCCTGGAGCCCAAGGATGTCGACTATGTGGTCGTAGGCTCCTCGCCGGAGGAGATGATCGATCTCGGGTTTAAGGAGGTGGGCGCCCATTTCCCGGTGTTCCTGCATCCTGATACCCAGGACGAATACGCGCTTGCCCGTTTCGAGCAAAGCACTGGCGATGGTCACCGCGACTTTTCCTTCAGGTGGAAGGGCGTGACTTTAGAGCAGGATCTGGGTCGTCGCGACCTGACCATCAACGCGATGGCTATGGATGACGATGGCAAGATCATCGACCCGCTGGGCGGCCAGGCTGACCTCAAGAGCAAGACGCTGCGACATGCCGGCGAGGCCTTCGTAGAAGATCCTCTTCGTGTTCTGCGAGTGGCGAGGTTTGCTGCCCGCTACCCGGCCTTCACAGTCGCCCAGGAAACGCTCGACCTCATGGAGCAGATCGTAGAGAAGGGCATGCTCCAGACTCTGTCGGCCGAACGCGTTTGGGCAGAGACGGAGAAGGCTCTGCTGTCCGAGTCGCCTAACCGCTACTTCAACATCCTGCGATACGTGGGCGCCTTGGAAGTACTCTTCCCTGAGGTTGACGCGCTGAGCGGTATCCCTCAGCGAGTTGACTACCACGCTGAAGGAGATGCTTACTTCCACACAATGTGCGTGCTCGAAGAGGCGTGCACTCTGACGAAGGATCTGCCGCCGGCCAGGCAGTTGCGGATTCGCTTCGCCGCGCTGGTGCACGACCTTGGCAAGGCCAAGACACCCAAAAAGTACCTTTGGGGCATGGACAACGAAATGCTAGGCAAGCACCCAGGCCACGAAGCCCCTGAGGTGTTCAGCCCGCTTCTGGATGCGCTCTGCAATCGTATCCGTGTGCCGGGTTACCTCCGTAAGTTCGGTGCCACGGTCACTGAAGCGCACCAGATCATTCACAAGATCAGCCAGGTGTCTAAGAAGGGCTTGAACAGGGTCTACGAGACCATCGGCGGGAACCGTGCAATCCGAATGGATGATTACCTGCTCAGCGACATCGCAACGGCTTGTTACGCAGACTCCCTCGGCCGGCTGATTCTCGGCCCTGATAGGGTGCCGTACCAGCAGCGCTCCTACCCCCAGGCTGACTACTTCGTCGGTGCGATGATGGCTCTGCAGGCAGTAGAGGCAGGCCCCATTATCCTCAAGCACCTTGAGAAGGGTGGCCAGCAAACTAAGGCCTTGGAGCTGGTGGTTGAGGCCCGTAGAAAGGCCGCTCAGAAGTACATCGACGAGACTGCCGGCGGGATCGATTTCCCGCGATAAGCAGTGTCTTGTAAAAGTGTCAATTTACGATATATTGCAAGGGTCTGGCCTCCCTCAGGGGAGGCTTAACCCGCCTTGTACGGAGCTCAGCGGGATGTCGAGCACTATCTGGCCGCGTTGCTACTGCAGCCCAGGCCCACAGGCGGGATTTTCATGTCGAGAAGCGACAGAACCAAGGTTGGCGTTGGCCACCTGATCGATACTATCTGGAAGACCCTTCCAGCTGACCACCCCCTCCGGAAGATCAAGCAACACCTTCCTCTCCCTATCGAAGAGTCTCTGCTGAAGATCGGCAGCGAGGCTGTCGACTACTGTGTCTCGAAAGGCGCCAAGCCAAACATGACGCTAGATGAGGAGAGCAGCAAGACCTGGAAACGCCTGGTTGGCGCCTGGGTTCACTACCAGAAGTACAGCGGCAGGGCCACGAAGGTCTCGCGCGCAGTTATCGCTCAGCACGTTGAAATGGATGCCTCGAGCATCACCAACTTCATCAACGGCAAGCGTGCACTGACACAAGGCGCCTCGATACAGCTGGCCAATTTCTTCGGTTTCAGCCCAATCGACATCCGCCCTGACATCGGTTCGCAGTTCGCTCGCAAGCTGGCCGAGAAGGGGCAGCACAAGTCGATCCTGATCGAGCGCCAGCTCAACAGCATTGAGGCCTTGCTGAAAGAGTCTGAAGCGGCCCCAGGTGACCCGATCTACGGGCACCTGACTGAAATCCGCAATCTTATCCAGGCATGACGCTCGGCGCCGGTCTGCCGGTGCCAGCGTGCTTAAGGAGCAACCGTGAAGCGAATCTTGATGTCGATCCTGTCGGCCTGTGCCCTGGCCGGTCTGGCCGGGTGCGCCACGCCCGAAAACCCGAAGTTGATCACCCAGGTTCCCGAGGTGAAGGTCTCGGCGTCCAACTCCATGATCATCAACGGCCGCCAGGCTGTGGTGCAAGGCTTCGAGCAGTGCAAGCCGGCGCACGGAGTAGGCGAGTATCTTCTGAACCCCATCGATTGCATCATCATTCGCAGGGGGGATACCGAGGTGAAGGTGTCCGTGACCATCATGGGTGATGCCACGACCCCTACCTTTACGCTCTACGAGGTCTGGAAGGTCGACCGTCATGTCGACTTCATCAACCTGGTGCGGCCCAGTGGTGAGCTGGCCGGCCGGCTTTACCCAGCCGACACTAAACTCCGCCACCTGTAGGCGGAGCAGCAAAAGAAAAGGCCAGCTCGATGAGCTGGCCTTTTGCATTCTGGCTCCGATTCCTGGACTCGAACCAGGGACACGATGATTAACAGTCATCTGCTCTACCGACTGAGCTAAACCGGAACAACTTGGTAACGATACCACATATACGATTGCCGTCAATTAATGATTAAAAGAGATTCACTGTACGGTATTGCTATACATGTATGGTTCTAGTATACTCACTGGAATTCATACAACAGGAGTTCAACCATGGCCAGAGCATCCAGAAACGAAGAGGTGATCAACGACCCTACAGTCGTGGCGTGCCTCCACTCGTGCTCGCTTCCTCCTGAATTCCTCGCGGCGGCGCTTGCTACGCCCAAGACCGAGTTCGGCTCGATCAAGTTCAACCAGCTCGTGGCCTGGCACCCGCCGTACCTGCTGATGCTGATCGAAGAGCTTGGGCGGAACAACCAGCATGCCAACATCGGTGAGCTGAACGGACATAGCCGGGGTTCGGTGCTCAAGCAAATGGAGAAGCTTCGCACTGAAGCATTCTGTGATATCGAGTTCGACCGCTTTTACGATCCGGATACCGATTCCTACCAAAAAATGCACCGGGTAAACAGCTGGGGAATCTTCAACCAGAAGCTTTACGAGCATCTCCGGCCCTATGTTAGGCTGGTTGTAAAGAACTGGCGGGAATCCAAGTTGAAATGACAGAACTGAATATTTCCGGGCTGAGCTTTGATGAAGTTGAACGTCACGCCTGGGAATATCTCAGCCACCGTCACGGCACTTCGCTGGCCAAGTCCACAGCAGAACTACGCGCTACCCTCGAGAATCTCACCGACGTGTTGGCGGCGCATCGCACACGCAAAGCGCCGGAGCTAATCGGGGAGGCGTTGAGGACAGGTAACCTAAACCTCGCGGCTCTCCTCGTTTGTCCACCGGAGGAGGGCCTGAGGCCTTCGGCTTACCAGCCTGGTGAACTAGCGCGTGCCTTCGAGCAGCAGAAGTGCGGGGAGTTCTTGCGCAACCTGGTGCGCCATCTTTCGTTCGACCTCGAATTCGTGGATGTCGAACCGCATCCTGCAGCGCTGGCTATCCTCGCTAGAGAGGCAGCTCAAAGCTTCCATGGTCGCACGCCCGGTGAACTTGCGTACCCGTCAGCCAGGGTTGCTTCTGTTTTCCTAGCTAAATGCACCGCTGAAAGCCTTCAGCAGCCGGTGCCGGCCAAGACCTTTCCCAGGCAAGTCCTCGATGCCTTCGTTCCTCATGTTCCTCATGGATCGCCTATTCCAGGCTATCTCGGTGAGGGCCTTGGCCAACACCTTCCCAGAGGTTTTGATGCCAGTTTCGAAGGCAGTGACTTGCTGGAGGACTCGCGTGCGCTGGTCTTCGAGCTTGAGCGCCAGCTCCCTGGTGTTTTGAAATCGTTCCTTCAGGCCGAAGGGCAGGGTTTTGACCAAAAGCGTATGGGCTGGCCAGAGAGCGAGTACTACCTCTCGCTAGCGGTACGCACATCCTCAGCTTTTGAAGTGCAGCAGAAGAACCTCTTCGACAAGCCCAAAGATAAGGAGCTTTCTGCTCTTGGCCGGGCCCAAGCGCTTAACCAGAAGCTTTCGCTGACCTCGGACAGCAAAGCCGAAATTCTCAGGATGCTAGGAGTGGAGGAGCTCAGTCGACAGGTTCAGACCCGCGCCGACTTCGACTACCTGACGAACCTTGGTTTTGATGACAGGGACTTCGACCATGAACTGCTCCCGGACTTCGCAACGACCAATCTGGCCGTTTCTGTTCTGGAGCTCTGACCATGATGAACTCGTTCCATCTTGAGACTGCAGCCAAGAAGTGGTTTGAGGCCGCCTCTGAGGCGGAGAGGGCGCTTGCGATCACTGAGTTCCGACATGTGTTGGCCGATGCTGGCAGTTCGGCCTACATGCTGAGAAACGTGTTCGCCGGGCGCATGCGCCATACGCTGGCTCTGCTGATGAAAGCGCCGGCTGTCCTCGAAGATTACTTCGAAACTCACGACCCTCTCGACATGGAGGGCCTGGCTGCGAGCTTCGACGCAGACACCTTCCAGAAGTACTGTCTTCTCTTCTTCGCCGAGGATGCAGACGAGACCACTCATCCAGAAGCGGTAATCCCGCTTATTCAGTGGTTTGCCGGATACCTTTCGACAGTGCAAGTGGCCTCGATTGGGATGACAACGGCCAGGCAGTTCGGAGCCAAGGCGGCATTTGCCCTGGCAAATGCCCCGGAAGGGGCGACATCAGCTGCCGTTCTTGCCCTGGTGGAATTACTCCGCCGCCCCAGCGTGCTATCCGCCGATGCAAAGAGCGTGGTGCTTATCCCGATTGTCGCCCAGCTGCACCTTTCTTCACGCGTGGACAAGGTCACCTACCTGAAGCGTATCGATGCGCTGGAGGCCAGTTTCCCGCTTGGCTTCCAGGATGAAATGCGCAGGAAACTGGTTCGTGTTGCGCAAGAGTTGGCTGACGCCCCAGAGAAAGAGTCGATGATGCTCATCGCCAGGATCATCCTGGAACTTGATGGCGAGGTCTGCCCTGGCGCGAGGGAAGCCATTCTCCAAGCCATTGCGCCTGAGGATGCACACAACCCCCTTGGTGTTGTTGCGCGACTGGTTCGTGATGCAGGCCCTCAGTTTGATCCGTACCAGTACAGAGGCCTCTTCGATGGCATGTCCGACGAGCGCCTGACCAGCCTTATCCAGTCGCAGCCTACGATCAATTTCCTGAGAAAGGCAGAGATCGACGAGAGTCGAATCAACCTCGACAACCTCTCTGATGCCGGCGCCACCGGTTACGTCCTGGACACACTGGATATCTAGGGCTCGTTGCCCGAGCCATAGGAGCATGAGGCTTGAACACTGAAGATCTGCGCGCCGACCTGCTCATGCAGGCGGATCATGAAGCGATGTGCCTTTTCAGCGGAGTGGCCCAGCCCAGCGCAGTCACTACTGCTGCTATCCGAGAGGTGCTCACCTTCGGAAGTGTAGGGGAGCTCATTCGGCCCCTGGCAGGGGCCGGCGCCAGCAACCTGCTGTGCCTGATGGTGGACAAAGGCCTGATGGAAGCCTTGTTCGGCGCGGGCACTGCGCTCGCTGACCCGTTCGCAAGTGCATACAGCCTCTACGACTCCATGAAGTGCCCGCTCAACGGGGAGGCTCCAGAAGCCATCGAGGCGATGGCTTACGCTATCTCACTGCGCGTCATCACGGCGCACGGGATGGAAGAATTCAGGCGATATTCGATGACGGAGCGTGTTCAGGCAGACCTGATCGAGAACCTGGGATCGGCGGACATGTTGTCGAACAGCGCAGTCGCGTTTGGATTTCAGCTGGTGAGTCTGTGCTCGTCGTTCCTGGAGGCATCTCGCTTTGGGCTCTTAATCGGCCGTTCGCTGCCCCGCGTTCTCTCACAGTCCGATCACGACCAGGTTGGTGCAAACCTCCTGCTCCTGGAGTCGAAGATGCGGACTGTCACTGAAGGTGTGCGGATGGGGCTGATCGACAAGGTTCGAGGGATCAGCAGTTTGATGGACGACCGTCACGCTATCGCGCTCGCGGATCTTCTTCTGAATGGCCGTGACGGCCTCTGCAAGCTCCGTAGCGCCACGATCAGCCATTACGGCGGTGAAGGTGAGGATTCATCGCTCAGCGCCGTCGTGAAGCTTTGCAGGGAGGCGTGCATTGACCTTGGGAAAGAGGACAACGTCACGTTGCTTCGAAACGTGGTCGAGCGCGTGCCTGCTGATGCATTGTCGCGAATGGTAGCCGGTGCAGCCGAGGCCAAATTTTTAGACGCACTGGGTTTTGATCTACAGGCCTTGGACGTACAGCTGATGCCTGATGCCGGCGCAACCGCCAGAGCATTCCAGGAGCTCGACCTGTGAGTGAGTTCGCTGAGAAGCTCAAGGCCTTCCTGGCTACAGCCAAGGATGTGGACGGGCTTCGGGTGGTTGATGGCAGCGAGCTCTATGATCTGGTCAGCAAGGTCTTTGACTATCGCCTCGTTCGAGGCCTCGGCCTCGACCTACTCATCGAGCTGATCGATGACCCTGAGGTCGACTGGGCGGTGGAAATTCAGCGTTCCAACCAGATCAACATGAGTCTGCTGGCCTACCTCCTGGGTCAAGTCTGGTCTGAAACCAAGATCCCAGAGTCGCCAGGTCTGTTCGAGGCACTGAACCGGCGCTTCAGCCTCCCGGATCAGATTGCCTACCTCAAGCGAGGGGAGGCCATGCCACTCTCACCACGGGCTGGCTTCGATATGCGCGAGGCCTTAACCGGGCGGCTGGCAATGCACGCCTTGCAGTCCCCTGCGCATATGGATGCCTGGGTCGATGATCTAGCTTGCGCCTGGCGCGCGAAGAGGCTCAGGCATCTCGACGGTTGTCTTGAGATGGAAGGCCCAGTTGCCATCAAACAGACCGTCATGGATGCGACGACAGGTGATGGGCTTTTCCGGTCAACCCACCGCGTACTGGGCCTGGCCAGTGTGGCCAACACTGCGATGTGGCGTAAATCCATGGAGCGGTATGCCTCGGGAACGATCTATGAGTTCGCCAGCGGCAAGGTTTACCACGAGCACGATGTGTTCTTCGTCGGTAGCTTGCCCACGACTGTTGCCTTTGCGCTAGGGGTGTTATCTGGAGAAGCGCTGGATGCCCTCGTTCGAGACGAAATTGGCTTGCGTCCGGTAGAGCAGGGGCATTATGAGTTTTGCGGTCACCTTCTGGGCAGCGTTCCGTACTGGGGAGCAGAGCACATCCCAGTTGAGGATATGCTTGACGTTAAGGGCTCCACCTTCGATGACGCAGCGCTTCGATTCATGTTCAGAGCAGAGCCTCATTGCCTGAAGCCAGATTGGTTTGAGCAGCTGCTCAACAACCCTGTTGCACAGCCTCTGAAGTCCAGGATGCTGGATGCAGAGACATTCATGCTGTGGGTGGAAACCATGAAGGAGCCGATGGCAAAAGGTTCGGCCAAGCGGTTCAAGCATCTGCACGCCTGGGTCATGAACATGCCCGTCGACGAGTATCTCCGCACCCGAGACTGGATGCTTGGGGAGGCCGAAGAGGGACTGAACAGCCGGAGTAAGCACACCAATTACGGCCTGGTGCTGACGAAGATGCTCGTAGGGGCCTTCCCTGAAGAGGATGCGGTGCGGGACTTTACCGAGGAAAACGCCAAGAAGTTCGTCAGGCGCTCCCTGATAGATCGGGACATGACGCTCCTGGCGCATCTGCTGGGGCAGGGGTATGTCACGGTTCAGGAGGTCACTCGGCACCTCAAGTCCAGCGAGGAGATTCAGAAGCTCGCCAACGGCATGAAGCTACCGATTGAGATGATCCTGCCGTATTGCAGCGAGAGCCTGCAGACCGGGGCGATGATCGATGTACTGGAAATCTAGGCCGGGCACTTAGGCCCGGCCACAGCACTACTTTGGCAGGTCGGCGCAGTAGAGCATCAAGACCTTGGAGTCGGCCCCGAGCAGCTTGAGCTTCATGATGTTATCGCGGGTGAAGAAGCGCCAGCCGGCGGCAATGATGTCCCGTGTCTGGTTCATCTTGGCCGGCAAGTCGCCAATCCACTTGGAGTTGCTCATGAGCTCCCGCTTGGTCATCAGCGGGATGTCCGATTCCTTGGTCTTCTGCAGGTTGCGAAGCGGGGTGATGACGCCGACGTCGACGATATCCTTGAAGCGTGCCCGGACGAAGGCCAGGCCTTCCAGCACTGCGACAACTTCTTCCTTGTACTGGATGCTCTCGCGGTCGCGCTCGAAGTTCACGTTGCTGTTGGTGGCCAGGTAAGCCTGCACCTCTGCCTGGGTGCGGCGCACCATGCGCTTGATCGTATGTTCGTCGCGATTCGCCCGATCCTTCAGGTGCTGGAACAAGGTCATATCCAGGGCCCCGAACAGGCGGTTCTTCAGCTGGGAGAGGAGCTTGTAGTCCCGCTCGATCTGCTCGAGCTCCGAGATCATGGTCGGTAGGGAGCGAATGGTGGCTCTGATCGACTCCTCCCGGCGGTGCTGAGCGACCAGGTCATCCACGCGCTTGCGGTCACGGGTGAAGTCGACCCCAAACTCGCGCAGGCCACAGCGGTTTCCGATGTTGGTGATGAGTCCGTCAGAGCTTTGCACCAGGTAGCCACGCAGGTGCTTCTGTCTGCAGCTGGAGATCCCGCAGGGCGCCATATCCAGGAACTGGTAGGGCCACAGGACTTTTTCGAAACGCCGGTCGGCTTTCGGGTGGAAGGCGAGGGTTTCCTGGAAGCCCTCCTGGGCCAGCAGATCCTCGTAAGACTTGAGCTCTAGGGGTTTCTGATCCAAACACGCATCCTCACGTTGGTGGCAGAAGGCTATCGCCAGGTCATGGTAATGGATGGATATACAGTTCGCCACTCTTTCAGGCATTTCTGATGGACAGAAAGCAAGAAGCCCCTCTGGTGAACTGACCCCCGAAAGTTGGACAGTTGGACTGGGCCGCTAAGCTGCCAATGACTGAGCCCTGTATTGAACGGGGCTCAGTCCCTTCAACT
>NZ_JACHLI010000019.1 GCF_014204515.1 Pseudomonas nitroreducens
CGCTCGGGACCAAGCAATTGGCCGCCATCACTTCCATTGGGCATACGCTTAAAACCAGTCACAAGACTATCTCCTAGTTTAAGCGTGAGGCCCTGTCCTCAGATACAGGGGGCCAAACCAGAGGTGCGCCATGCATAGCCTCACTCGCCTGTCCGGCCGCGTCGGCAACGAACTGGTCTGTGCCGGTATTGCCCTGGAGACGCTGGGTAACCTGCTGACTGCTCACAGCTCCAAACACAATTTCGAAGAGAAAGACGTTGATGGGCTGAACCACGCCGTGCTCGCTATTTCGGCATTTGTCAGGTCAGCGGGGTATGACCTTTGTGAGGCAGCAGAAACAGAGCAGGAGGCGAGCCATGTGTAACCTCAAACTCGTTCCTAAAGAGCCGAAGCCCACCATCGAGCAACTGACAGAGATGCTCAAAGATCGTATGCGCACCTTTGATGGTGAACGATGGATTCCGCTTCGTGACTTGGACGCAGCTGTCCGCCTCATTTTTGGCAATGAGCAAGGGGGTGACAAATGACAGCCGTAATCGTAACCCTGCCGCGCTGCAAAAAACTCCGCAATAGACGCGAATTGAGCTTTGTCAGCACCTGGATAGACGGCTCTTACCGCCGCTTCAATAACTGGTCACCTGAGCGGGCAGGAGTTAAATCAGACCAACGCGATGGTGATTTTGAATACGGCCTGAGCCTTATTCGAGAGCTGCAAATGCTTCAGAAGGGCAATGAGCAAGAGGCGTTCTGCGCAATAAAGTTCGCTCTCAATTCGCGCAACTGGAAGCCAGGGCACGACGTTGAGGATGGCTTTGCGGACGGTATCGCATCCCTTGCAATTGTGGGAATGCGTGCCCTCGTGGCTGGCGCAGCTCCTTTCGATCCCGATCAGGAGTAACTGATATGAAGATTAAAAACGGCGCCATCGCGCCGACGGGATCGGCTTGCCTGGAGAAAGTAGAAATCACCTTCCGGGAGACTCTGCAGGAAATCTATGGTGCGCTCGACTGGCTACCCGTGGCCGATGGTGTCATCCACAGATTCCACGTACCAGGCGATAAGGCTGGTTCGGTGAACGGCTGGTATGTCCTCTACGCCGACGGCATCGCCTCCGGTGCCTTTGGTTCTTGGAAGGCTGGCGACCATCAGACTTGGTGCAGCCGAAAGCCTGCAGACGCATTGGAGGCCCATCTAATTGCTCAGCGAATCGAGCTCTGTCGGGCTCAACGCGAGGCGGATACAGCCAGACAGCACCAAGCTGCGGCGGAATACGCCAAACGACTCTGGCGCGACGCTCGTCGAGCTGATCCCTGCCACCCATACCTGATATCCAAGTCGGTTCGATCCCATGCTCTGCGCCAACATGGCGACACGCTGCTGATCCCTCTCTACCGCAACAGCGAGTTGGTGAACCTACAGCGGATTAGCCCTGACGGAATCAAACGATTCCTCTCTGGCGGCCAGGTTAAGGGGTGCTATTCGCCCCTTGGCAGTATTTCCCCGGGGCGCCGACTCTACGTCGCCGAAGGCTGGGCCACTGCTGCGACGCTCCACGAGCAAGTCGGCGGTGCTGTCGCTGCTGCGATGAATGCAAACAACCTGCGCCCTGTCGCTATCGCCCTTCGAGAGAAATACGGCGACTTGGTGGAGATGGTTATTGCCGGCGACGACGACAGGCAGACAGCGGGGAATCCCGGAAGGGCTGCAGCTATCGAAGCCGCCAAGGCTGCCAAAGCTTTGGTGACGTTCCCTGATTGGCCAGCAGATGCGCCTCTTCATCTGACCGACTTCAACGACCTCGCCAGTTGGAGGGCTACCTGTGAGTGCTGATCCTGTACCGTTCATGAAGCCGCCAGCATCACCAATGTGGCGGGCTAATCTCACGCCCGCCTCCGCAATCACCCCAGTCGCAATCCGCTGGCTCTGGCCTGGCTGGGTAGCACGAGGAAAGTTGACCGTGCTGGCGGGTGCCGGTGGGAGCGGGAAAACCACCCTGGCCATCGGTTTGATTGGCACTCTCACCAGCGGAGGTCGCTGGCCTGACGGGGAAGTCTGCACCGAGCCTGCAAACGCTTTGATTTGGTCGTCGGAAGACGATCCGGCTGACACTCTGGTGCCACGTCTTATGGCAGCTGGCGCAAACCTCGACCGCGTTCACATCATCCAGGGTCGTATCAACGAGCTCGGGGAACATGAGCCCTTTGATCCGGCCGGCGACTTCGACCTCCTTCGTGACGCAGTTGATGCCATTGGTGGTGCATCTCTGCTGCTCCTGGATCCTGTCGTCAACGTTGTGAAGGGCGATATGCATCGCGCCAATGACGTCCGGCGCGCACTGCAATCTGTTGTCGACTTCGCCGAATCGCAAGGAGCGGCCGTGGTCGGGATTAGCCACTTCAGCAAAGGAAGTGGAGGGTCTTCTCCGGCTGATCGGGTGATCGGCAGTCAGGCTTTCGGCGCACTCGCCAGAACCGTCCTGGTGGCCGCCAAGCAGGAAGACTCCGACGTTCGTGTCTTGGCTCGCGCCAAGTCGAACATCAGTGACGATCAGGGGGGTGTCAGCTACACCGTCGAACCCTGCACCGTCGGAGATGGCATCGAAACGACTCGGGTGATGTGGGGCGACCGCATCGAGGGTAGCGCGCGAGACATTCTGGCCGTGGTGGAAAACACCGGTGACGACGACCAGAAGTCCGAATTTGAGGAGGCCTGCGATTTCCTGCGGGACATCCTCAAACACGGTGCGGTGCCTTCCAAGCAGATCAAGTCGGATGCGAATGAGGTTGGTCTTTCGTGGGCAACTGTTCGCCGTGCCCAGAAGGCAATTGGCGCTGTAGCGATCAAAGAAGGCAGTCCAAGCGCAGACGGAAAACAGCAGTGGGTTTGGCGCCTGAATGACGAAGGTGCTCAAAAAACTTCGAAGGTGCTCACTCAAAACAATGAGCATCTTCGGGAAAACGTGAGCACCTTCGGCGGTATTCGTCCCCCTTCCTTCGACGAATCGGATACTGAGGGCTTCTGAAAATGGCCGCGATTGACTACCTCATCCAGAAGGGGTTCGCGGCCAAGATCCAGGGGAAACGTATTGTTGTTTCCCCTGCTAGCCGGCTCACCGATGACGTTCGGGTTTACATCAAAGCCCACCGCCTCGAACTTATTGCCGAACTCGCAGCAAACGACGGAATCGAGCGCCGTTGTCACTGGCAAGTAACTCTCAGCGGGAAGCCAATCTGCATAATGATTGGGGAGCCGATGACAGAGGCTGAAGCTCTCGAAGCGGCAAGGTGGCGATGGCCTGGCGCGGAGGTCAGCCATGGCTGAATCTTTCGAAGATCGCATTGAGGCAACCACTCGCCTCCTGCTCGCATCCTGTCGAGAAAGTGGACTCCACCTTTCAGGCGATTTGCGAGTTACCGAGGCTGATGCAGCAACCCTTCTCAATATTGCGCCCGGCTACTTGAAGCAGATGCGTACCGGCGATGGCAGCGCACCACGGCACTACCGAATCCCGATGTCGGGCTGCCAGATCAGCTACCGACTGAGGGACATCGCAGTATGGATAGAAATAGGTACTGAGTAAGCGGACGTTAGCTGACGTACTTTCACGTCAGGTAGCGGCATGGTTCCTAAGTCGCAAGGAAGCGACCATTTCTCCAGCAACTTTTCCTGGAGAAACCCATGCGCGAGCTCGTCCTTTCTCAATTCACCAAGGCGCTTCTGGCAAACCGCGGCGATCGCCAGACCGCCCTGACGGTGAGCAGAACCCTTTACGGCCATTCCAACGTCGTGGTTCGCCTTTTGGAGAAAGCCGTTGTCACCACCGGCGATCTCCATGCTGATCCTGACTTCCGCTCCGCTGGGCGCGCATTCATCGAGCTTGTCCAGACCCGCTCGCTGATCGGCAAAATCAACGCGATCTCTCCCTTCCGTGCCATTCCTGCAGAGACCCGCGTGCTGGCACAAACCGAGAGACCAGTCGCTTACTGGACTGCCCAGGGCCAGCCGAAGATGGTCACTCACACGGCCTTCGAGCAGAAGCGTCTCAGCTCAAAAAAGATCACCGGCCTGCTGGTGCTGACCAACGAGCTTCTTGAAGGCCAAGGCGCCGCTTTCGAATCCGCGGTGAGCAACGACCTGGTCAACCCAATCGCTGCTCTTGAGGGCCTTTCCTTCCTGGATCCAACCAGCGCCGGCGGCGTCGATTCTCCTGCTTCGATCACAAACGGAGTCACTCCAGTTCCTTCATCCGGCACCGATGCGGATGCCGTTCGAGCAGATATCCGCGCACTCTTTGCCGCCTTCGGTGGTTCGCTCGAAACCGCGGTGATCGCAATGCATCCAGAGACGGCCCTTGAGCTGTCGATGATGCAAGCGTCGCTTGGCGAGACCAGTCTGACTGTACGAGGTGGTGAGCTGTTCGGCGTTCCTGTTGTTACCAGCGACTCGGTACCGAAGGACTCGAACGGCGCTCTGGTGGCTCTGATCGATCCGGCAGGCATCCTCCTCACCGACGAGGGCGTGGACATCCTTCAATCCAATCTCACCACCATCCAAGTGGACGATGGGCAAGGTGGCACGGGGTACCTGTCGCTATGGCAGAACAACCTCACCGCCGCCCTGGCCGAGCGTTTCCTGAACTGGGAAATCGCAAGGGCTGGGTCTGTCGCCTGGCTGTCCGGCGTTCAGTGGGGTGTGTGATGGATTACGAAGCGAAGGCACTCCAGTTTCGGGAGGAAATCGAAAGGGTGTCCAAGGAGTGCCTGGGCCTTGGTGTTAAGGAGCCATTCGGCACAGGCACAGCCATCGTACTCACAGGGAAACTGATTCACGCTCTTGAGCGCATCGAACAGCTTGAAGGGAAATTGAAGGGGCTCTCTGAACAAGCAGCTGCGCTCGAAGAGCGTGGCCTCAAATACTGCGGCACATGGCAGCGCGCTATGGACTACCGCCGCGGTGATTGTGTGACCCACAAGGGCTGCCTCTGGACTGCGGTGAAGGCCACCGATAAGGCGCCTGATGAAGCCGTTTCCGACTGGCAACTCTCGGCCAAGGGGGCGCAGCGATGAGCACGAATCAGAACTGCAACGAAGTCATCTTCGCGATGGGCCGGATCATCGGTCAGAACGCCGACTGGCTCGATGGTCGTCTCTTCCAGAAGCTCGCCATGATCGCCGCTCGAGCGAACTACGAGGACGAGGAACTTGACGACTACGGCACCTTCGACGACATGCGCCGTGCCTTCGAAATCTCGTCTGCAGCACTCCGCGAAGAAGCCCAGCACCAGGGTAAGGGGCGCCGCCCATGAGAGACCTGATGAGAGAGTTTTCCGAGACCTCCGGTGATCGCCTCCCGCAGTTTCTAGCCGAGATTCCCGAGGTCTATCTCGCGCACATGAAGCAGCTTCCCATCCACCCCGAACTGGCCGGGCTCCTGGCCCAGGTCAGCGAGGAAGTTGGAGAGGTTCGAGTTCTGAAGGTCGAGCCAGATCAACTGCTCATCGTGGTGCTGAAGAGCGACCCGGCGCCGTACTTGATGATGCTCAAGCTAGAGCCACAGCAGATCCACTAGCACCGACTTCAACGGACAAGTCGTGAGTGTCCAGAACAACCGCGACAGCCTGCGCGTGCAACCCCTCCTACGAGCGACTTCAAGCGCGATATCGCCGGCACGGTGGCAGGCACCTAACAGTCCAGGAGAACGACATGCCAGAAGCATTCGAGGTGGACCTCAAAGGTCTGGATGAAATCATGAAAAAGCTTCGTGAATTGGGGCCAAAACTGGAGAGGAACTTCCTACGCCGCGCCGCTCGCAAGGCAATGAACATCGTCAAGGACGAGGCCAGGGCGCGAGTTAGTCCAACTGATGACCCCAATACCGCAGAGAACATCGCCAGAAATATCGTGGTTCAGGAGTCTGGACGTCGAGGGAAGGCAGTTGGTGGTGTGGTGATGCGGGTCGGTGTCCTGGGCGGTGCCAAAAACGTTCATGCCGGCGGCCTTGTAGGGAGAGCAAGTCTCAAGGAAAACCCCGGCGGCGACACTTGGTACTGGAGGTTTATGGAGTTTGGCACCGAGCACCAAGCGGCGCGTCCATTTATGCGTCCTGCCTTTGAGCAGAACATCGAAAAGGTCACCGAAACCGTGGCTGCTGAACTGAATAAAGCCATCGACAAGCTGGCCGAATAGGAGGCCCCATGCCATCTAGATCTCTTGGCCAGCTAACGCTGGATTTGATCGCTAAGACTGGCGGCTTTACAGGCCCGCTGAGCAAAGCTGAGCGTGACGCCCAGCAGCGCCTGCATAACATCAAGAAAAACGCAGAGATCGCAGGCAAGGCTATTGGCGGCTTCACTGTCGCCGCCGCGGGAAGCCTTACTGCTCTATCGGTGAGTACGGTTAGGTCTGCCGCTGAAATCACTCGACTGTCGCAGGTAGCTAACGCCAGCGCTCCTGAGTTTCAAAAATACGCGGCTGGTGCGAAAGCCGTTGGCATTGAGCAGGACAAGCTTGCTGATATCTTCAAGGACGTCAATGACAAGGTCGGTGACTTCCTCAACACCGGAGGCGGTGCGCTTGCCGATTTCTTTACCAACATAGCCCCAAAGGTCGGCGTAGCTGCCGATGACTTCCGTAACCTGTCCGGGCCTCAGGCTCTCGGTCTGTACGTACAGAGCCTGGAGAAGGCAAACGTCAGCCAGGCGGATATGACCTTCTACATGGAGGCCATTGCGAGCGACGCCACGGCACTCACGCCGCTTCTCCGCAACAACTCTGAAGGATTCACCATGCTCGGCAACGCAGCGGAAGCTGCCGGGGCGATCATGGACGAAAAGACCATCAAGGCCGCGAACGAACTGGCCGCTACTGCCTGGCTAATCGAGCAGAGTACAACTGGTCTGCGTAACCAAATCATGGCCCAGCTTCTACCAGCCTTGAGCGATATGGCTGTTGACCTGTCAGGCGTTAGCACAGAAGGCCAGGCCGCCGTGGTCGTTGGTGAGTTTGTGGTGGATACCATTCGATGGATGGCGAAGGCCGCTATTGGCGCCGTCGGTGCGTTCGACCTGATGGGGAAAGCTATTGGTGGCGCGGCAGCCACTGCGGCAGCTGGATTCAAGGATGCGGACTGGACTGACTTTGCCGCAGGCCCGTTGGGCGTGGCAAACCTGCTCTACAAGAACCAACAGAACATCAAAGATACTGCCGCTCAGGTCGGCGAAGATTTGGATGCGACTGCGCAGAAGTATGCAGGCTTCCTGAACACGGCTGATCAGATTGGCACTGGTGGCGTAAGGGGCGAGCTAAAGGAGCTATCGGACACGCTGCAGAGGCTGCGTGATGCCTCTGGAAAACCAGGAACCTTCACAGCCCTGACGAAGGAAGAACAGGCCGCAGCGAAAGCCTCCGAGCAGGCTGCTAAGGCACTGCAGAATCGCTTCGATCAAGCAGAAGAGAATTACGAGCGCCAGATCGCGCTGATCAACACGGAAGTCGACAAGCGCAAGGATGCGACAAAGGTCGCCAAGCTCCAATTTGATATCGAGTCTGGCAAGCTGAAGGGCATAAACACCCAGCAGCAGGAGCGCCTCAACGGATTGGCCGCCGAGCTCGACCGCCTGCAGAAGCTGAAGCAAGCCAACGAAGACGCTGCCAAGTCGGCTGCCTATCGCGCCACCCTGCAGAGCGAGCTGGAAAACGACCAGTCCGCCCTGGATCTTGACCTGGTGGGCGCCGGCATGGGCGAGAAGGCCCGCGAACGCCTTCGCCAGGATCTGCAGATCCAGAAGCACTACAACGACGAGCAGAAGAAGCTTGCCGAAGACTACCGCAACGGCGATATCAGCAAGGCCCAGCTCGACCAGGGAACCAAGGACATTGAGGACGCGCTGGCGCAGCGCCTGAAGGCCCAGCACAAGTACTACGAGGACACCGACCAGGCCCAGCAAGAGTGGATGAAGGGCGTGGACGAGGCTTTCCAGAATTACGTCGACACTGCAGAAAACCACTATCAGATCGCCGCGGATGCGATTACCGGCATCTTAGGCGGCGCCACCAGCGCGCTCAGCGACAGTATTTACGATGTCTTCACCGGCACCGAGACGCTGAGTGACTCGCTCGGCAACCTGGCAGCGACCATCGGCCAGACGATTGTGAAGGCGATTGCCGACATGGCTGCGCAATGGCTCGTCGCCCAAGCCGTCCAGTTGATCTATGGGCGCACCACACAGGCCACCGCGGCGGCGACCCTAGCAGCCAATGCCCAAGCGACTTCTTTGCAGGCCGGCCTGGCTGCTTTCGCGTCCACCGCGGCTATCCCCATCGTAGGCCCAGCTCTTGCCCCTGGTGCTATGGCAGCAGCTCTGGCAATCACAGAGCCTTTGGCAATCGCTGTTGGCACGTCTGCTCTCGCCGGCATGGCCCACGATGGTATCGACAAGGTTCCTCAGGACGGCTCGTGGTACCTGCAGAAGGGTGAGCGAGTCACCACCGCCGAGACCAGCGCGAAGCTCGATAAAACCTTGGAGAGGGTGAATTCCGGGATGTCGGGAGGCATCAAGAATGGTGGGGACGTACATATCAGCATCACCAATTCGGGCGTCCAGGACGTGAAGGGGATGAAGCAAGCAACCGCCAAACAAGCTAGAACCATCGCCCGTGTGGTTCGTGACGCGCAGAGGTTCACATGATTAGCAATCCGCCCGACCTGAAAGATGACAGCATCAACGGCTGTGTGATCTGGACAGCCACCAACAACAATCCTGGCCCACTGGAGATTGAGGTCTGTGTGGCGAGTGGTACTCGCGTGTTCACGGTTGTCCCACCTGGCGGGTTCATGCGAATCATCGCCGCCAACAAAGATGATGTGAACCTTCGCCATCGTGAGGCGAGGGTGCCTGGTGAGGACAGCATCAGCCAATGGATGCGAGAGCAATTGGATCGCCGCCGGCCGGAGGTTCAGTGATGGCCAGACTTCAAACGATCAAGCCGCGCCTGCAAGAGGCAGTGGGCAGGAAGCTGCAATCCGTGCCGAGCACAAGGGAGCGCAGGATGACCGGCAGAAAGCTTCAGGAGCGTCGGCTGCGCGTGTGGTCGAAGGATCCCTGCTGTGCCCATTGCGGAAAGCTCTGCGCCTTCCCTGAGGGATTTGAGCTTGATCACAAGCTATCCCTTCACGCTGGTGGTGCTGACACTGATGAAAACTGCCAGGTGCTTTGCTCAGGGCCAGAGGGTTGTCACGCGAAGAAGACTGCGACTGACCTTGGATACAGTCAGAAGAGAACCATCGGCATCGATGGGTGGCCAGTGGGGTGACTCGGGGGATACGCATACCCTAGTGGGCGCCGAAAAGGAAACCACGCCCGGATCTCTGTGTTCACTAATCCGTAGAATTTTGCTGATTTCACACGCTTCAAATAGGGGGGGGGAGGTCAGGTTTTTATAACCGAACATAGCGGAAACCACGCCCGGATCCATGTGGAGATTAAATTCCCGTATCAATCCTCGGAATCAAATAGAGGAATCAAATGGCTGGAAAAAAAGGAAGAAGCGGAGGCTCGCGCCCAGGTGCAGGTAGAAAGCCCATTAAGCCAATAATTGGGCCGGATAGTGGGCAAGTGCCAGGTATGTCCACCGAGCTGGAGATCCAGGATCATGGTGGTGCCCTGAAGCGTTTCAGGTCAGAACCTGTTCCGGCTGGCGATATGGATATGTTGCAGTACCTCCAGGATGTGGCGCTCGGTGTGATCGAATCGACTCCATTGCAGGTAAAGGCCGCTATCGCGGCCATTCAGTACACGCACGCAAAGAAGGCTGATGTTGGTAAGCGTGAACAGCGGCAGGAGGCAGCAAGAAAAGCCGCCAACGGTAGATTTCATTGCCGCACCCCACCGCTTCACGCAGTGAAATGACATTAACTCATGATTGCTCTATGAGTGATGATGGCCATATGATTCATCCGTTGCTGCGGCAACCGATAACCCATCTAACTCAGCCTGTGCGCAGGCCGGAGATCATCATGAAACCAGAGTTTCGCATTCGCGAAGTCACCCGCTACGTCATTACTCGCCACGACGACAACGGCACCCAAGCAGTTGCTGAGGTGAGCAATCTCCACAACGCTCAAGAAATCTGCTCAGCCTTGGAAAATCAGGCGACAGTGCGTCATGCAGATGAAGGAAAGGCTGTAGAAAGCCTAAACATACCTGCGCGAGCGGCGAATATCTTGAAGGACAACAACGTCCTGACTATTTCAGACCTTCTCCAGAAAACCGAAATAGACATCCTTAAGATGCCAAACGTGGGTGCTCAGATGCTCGGCGCGATCAAGTTTGCGGTTGAGCAGTATGGCGGCCTGAAGAAGCGCTAGTAACTAACAAGAAAGCCCGCCAGTGAGCGGGCTTTTTCTTTCAAGCTGCATGCTTTCACGTCCGTCCTAAAGCATGGTCAAACCAGCAGAGAAAATGGCCGCCTTCCTGAGGCAGGCTTAGCCAATCGTTTGCCCCTTCTGATCTGCAGCTGGCTGGGCACGGAATCTAACGAGCTTTGCATTTGAGCTTGGATCCACTGCTCGTAGGCCTCGACGCTATAGAGCGTCCGACGGCCCTCCTTAACCCAGATTGCTTCGGGGATTTGCTTGCGGAAGCGGCGCGTTCGCAGCGCAGCAACCGTTGTTCCGAGAAACTCGGCGAATTGCTCCTCGGTTAGGATTCGAGGCGAGACACTCCCACGCTGATTGTTGCTCTCCAGCAGGACAGCCAGCTTCTGTACTCCATCAGCGAGCATGACGATTTGAGCGTGCATCCCTCGGAGTATTTCAGCGAGACCACTTTCGTCAGGCATCTCTACCTCCTTCCCCTGGAACCGAATAGGTAGACGGGCTTTCCACCCATTTGGCGATGTCCGACTGCCTCCAGGCAACGGACTTGGGGCCAAGCTTGACCTGCCTGGGAAATGTTCGCTCTCGGATTCGACGGTAGATCGTGTTGCGGCCAAGGCCGGTGATGTGGAGCACCTCATCGAGGCGCAGCAGACGGTCTATCTTGTCCAAGTTCATCCTCTTTCCCTCCAGCTCGATAAGGAGCACGTATGTCGAACATTGAGGTTTATGTACCAGCAGCAGATGGCTCTGCTTACTGGATTCACGAAAAGGGGGAGTCCTGCAAAAACGCGATTCACACCCTGTTCACGGACGATTTTGCCGCGCCACCAACCCAGATGGTGGTGGAGATCACGACTGATTCAGGAAAGGTTGTGAGGGTGAGCATTCCGTATAGCCATACTGATAAAGCAGTCGTACGGATTGAAGGTGAGGTCGTCTAATTCGGACAGATAAGAAGAAGTATTGATCCTTAGGCGGGCTCAGGATCCTGCTTGGGGTGGACAGGTCGTGCGAGAAAGTGCAGAGCGTTAAGATTTCTGCAGGTCGTGGGCCGGGGCCTGAGTCTACGCGGCAACCCAAACGGCGCATTTCTTCCTGAAAGCCGCATGTTTGCTGGGCAGGAGGGCGGCCACCTACATGAGCCTAGAAACGAAAAGCCCCGCTGTGCGGGGCTCAAATCAATGCAGCGCGGGGCTGTAGTGCTTCTCGAAATCCGTCAGCCGTATCGTGCTGGCTATATCACCCAAGACGCTGATCTCTGCTTCGGCGCGTTCCTCTTGGCCTCGATCATCAACGATGAACAGCAGCTTTAGTGGGTCTTCACTGCGATTGATGAGCACAGCCTTTCTGAGTCGGGCGTTCACCGATTGTGCCACAGGCCTAATGGCGTCGACGTAAGTGTCACCCCATAGGAAGTCGAAAGTTATTTCATTCTTCCCGATGGCAACTGTAGCGTTTCTTACCAGTTGCTTCTCCGGTGCCTTTGCACGGAGGAGCATTTCGATCTCTGACGTGAGGGAGAAGTCAGTATCTCCCTCGTTGAAGCGCTCATCCTCCCAGGCAGCGACGGCGGCGAAGAGCTTCAGGATGCGCCCGCCCCATTCGGACATATCCGACTGAGGGAACATCGCCTCAAATGCCCCAGTTTCTGTCAGGTTGAACCCGTGCTTGACGGCAAGATTTTCAAGGCCTTTCCAGTTGCGCTTGTCACCGAGTTGGTACCCCAGCCCGCTGAGCGCAAACATCGTTATGCCATCATCCGTGAACTCCACCATCTGTCCGCGCGGGATGAGGTAGAAATCCAGTGGTTTCCCACCCGGCAATACAATCGGAGTGCTGATGTAGGTGGCCATAGCGCCGCCTGCCTCGACCGTCTGGCAATGCCATCCGGCTTTAGCAAAGAAGGTGGAGCAGCCTAAACTAGCCATAGATCACCCAAACAGATCATTGGTAAACGGCGCACCTAATCGACGGTGGTCGTTGTCTAGAATTCTAGCGTGTCTGCGGAAGCGCTCAATCCATCTATGGACAGTCGGGCTATCTAGATTGGCAATGACGGCACGAGTGATTTGATCGAGGCGCGGATCACCGAGATGGATATGCGGCCCAAAGAATACGATTCCATTTTCGGAGTGCGATCTCTCATGCTTGGGGTAGATTTCTAGCATGAAGACCCTGCGCATCTCGCGTTGCTCTCGGTACATGAGACCGTAGCTAATCCGGTCGCCCATCCTTCCAGGGCGATATTCCCCCTTGAATAGCAGGCGAGGGAGAGTGACACGACTCTCGTCCAATAGAGCGCTGGTCGCTTCAAGCCATCCGCTGTGATTCGGTCGTTCGCCCCATTCCAGCTCTTCGGAAAGATACTTGATCTTTTTGCACCAATCCCGACACTCATCAAGCCAAGTGGCTTTGTTCACTTCCTTGCTCCTTCGGCTATCTGGCAACCGGTCTCTTAAGCCTCTCCATCACTGCCCCATGATCCTCCGGTACTCCTGCTGGTACTGCTCGTAAGGCAGGTTGCGCTGCTGGAGCTCGTAGAGCTGACGCTCCTTCGATTCGGTGTTCGCCGCTTGGTGCGAAGTTGGTTCCTTGGCTGCTGGAGCAGGGACGGTAGGTGTGCACACCTCTGTTAAGAGCTGGTTCATCACATTAAGTCTTGAGCTTGACTCCCAGATTTGTCCTTTGTCGCCAAAAACCATAAAGGGAACCGACCCGACGTAACCTCCATAGCTGTTTTTGGCATTCACGTTCCCACAGATAGCTGAAGCACTCGGCCTTCCTTCTACTTGCACACCAATTATTCCGGAGAAACGGGCTGATTCTGGATCCTTCAGCATCGACGTGATAACCGCCTTTGCCGACTCGATCTGCTGATCTGTTGGCTGAAACGCAAATCTAGGTGTCGGAGTAACCTTCGGCTTGGCTGGCGAGATTTGCTGGGCGCAGCCGCTTAGGATGGCCGCAAAAATTAAAACCACTGCTATACGCATGCTGACCTCCTTGTCGTATCTGAAACCATATTGCCACTACACCCCAGGCAGCGCTACGCCCGCTCAAGGATCCTGAGCACCAGGCCCAGCAGATTGGCGCAGCAAAATAGGACGGGCGTCAGCTCCTAGGAATCTCACTTAAGGACATACACCGGCTTTCCATGCCCGGGTGGCGCCGTCCTTCTTTTTGGCGACGGCGGTTTCGCAATGTGCTTAGCCGCCAGCGCTGATTCCCACAGTTGCAGAACCCACTCCTCATACGCGTCCACGTTGTAGTACCAGCTACGATTGAACTTGACCATCAGATGCTCTGGGAAGAGCTTTCTCTTTCGGCGAGACGCTAGCGCACCTTGAGTGATTCCAAGATACTCAGCCATCTTCAGTTCAGTCAGCATCGCAGGTTGATGCGCCCTCCCCTCTAAGATTTCGGCGATCTCACCGACGGTTGTCGTCAAGGTGCTCAACTGCTCGTGGAGCTTCCGGGCCGCGAGGGCTAGCGGTTCTCTTGAAGACATAAGCAAATCCTCAGTTCACAGTCCCTCCGGTGTAGCACGATACCGGAGCCATTAGGAGAAGCTTATGCCAGTCGAATTCCTGACCCACGAAGAAGTTGTCCAGCTCACGGGCGCCAGGACGAAGGCCGGCCAGGTGCGCGTTCTGAAGAAGAATGGGATCAGGCACTACATCAAAATGAATGGCTGGCCCGCGGTGACTGTTCACGCCGTAACAGGCGAATACAGCAAGGAGCCAGACCGCATCCCGTGGAAGTCCAACAAGGTGCCGTAATTGCCTGCTGCTGGTAGCGTGCTGGTAAGCACAGAGAGGGAAATTAGCCAGAACGGCTGGGCGCTGCAGAAATACTGGTGTCCCGGAGAGGGGTCGAACCTCCAACCTTCCCCTTAGGAGGGGGACGCTCTATCCAATTGAGCTACCGGGACAATCGGGTCGGCATGTTAACCACCGACAAGCGATTTGTCATGCCGCTGCCACGGCCAGCGAGCATAATTTGCCTGCCAGTGGGAGAAACATCATGACGACAGACAGCGGCGCCCTGCCCGAC
The DNA here is from genome assembly GCF_014204515.1 of Pseudomonas nitroreducens. Classification (GTDB taxonomy): domain Bacteria; phylum Pseudomonadota; class Gammaproteobacteria; order Pseudomonadales; family Pseudomonadaceae; genus Pseudomonas; species Pseudomonas nitritireducens_A. The sequence continues at coordinate 14,431 of NZ_JACHLI010000019.1, forward strand.
TCGCCCTTCGCCACCTTCGATGTACGGGTCGCCACCGCGGCCGATGCCGCCGCCCTCGCCCCCCTGCTGCGGCAACTCGGCGCCTGCGACCCGCTGCCGGACGCCGCCCTGCTGGCCCTGGCGCTGGACAACCACTCGCCCTCGCGGGTGACCCTGGTGGCCGAGCGCGACGGCGACCTGCTGGGCACCTGCACGCTGCACCTGATCGAACACATCGCCCATGGCTTCGCCCGCTCGGCGATTCTCGAAGACATGGTGGTGGACAGCCGCGCCCGCGGCCAGGGCATCGGCCAGGCACTGATCGGCCGGGCCGTGGAGTGGGCGCGGGACCGGAAGTGCTACAAGCTGGCGCTCTCCAGCCACCAGGACCGGGAAATGGCGCACCGCTTCTATTCGGCGATGGGCTTCGCGCCCCACGGCGTCAGCCTGTCCCTGCGGCTGGAGTAAGGCTCAGCTGGCCTGGGCGCCCGGCGGGTCGATCAGCGCCAGCAGACGGCCGACCGTGGTCTGCAGGGACACCGAGTTATCCAGCTCCACCAGTGGCCCGGGCAGGCCATCGGCAAAATGCGCATTGCGCGCCAGACGCTCCTCGATCTGCGCCAGGCTCTCCCGTCCGCGCTCGAGCAATCGCTGGCGCAGCACGCCCGGCTCGACCTTGAGCAGCACCGCGAGCAACCCGGGATAGCGCCGCCGGGCCTCGTCCAGGTACTTGCGCGAACCATTCACCAGCACGTCGTGGCCGGCCGTCAGCCAGGCATCGATCTCACGGGGAATGCCGTAGTGCAGCCCGTTCGCCCACCAACTCATGGCGAAGGCGCCCGAGGCCTCCAGCTGGGCGAATTCCTCGACACTCACCGAATGCGCCGCTTCCCCGCGCGCCTCGGCGGAGCGGGTGATGACGCGCCGGACGATCCGGCAATCGCGCGCCGCCAGCGGGGCGCTGGCGGCCTGCAATACGCTGTCCTTGCCCGAGCCCGAAGGGCCCATCAGGTAAATCAGTCTGCCCGGAGTCATATGGCGCTCGTGGGGGCCGGCGGTACGGCGTTACATCGGTTCGGGTCCGCAGCGCGGATAATACGCCTGCCTTGTACGAATTCCGCGAAAATCCATCGGATCAGGACGATTGTTCAGGAGCCGCAGGCCCAGCGCTGGAACCCTGTGCCATCATGCGCACCTGCGCCAGGACGGCCTTCCCGGCAGCCGCCCAACGGCAGTCAGGTAGCATTCGCAAATCGACTACGCTCAGACCATTGGGCACATCGCCAGCTTTCTGCCAGAAGTCCAATCCAAAGAGAGGTCTGCCTAGACGGTCTCATTTCGGACGATTGGTGCTGGCATTTAGCCTCCACACCAGACACAATATGCCTTAGGTTTGACGTCAACTTATTGAATAAAACTTCAAAAGCTTTGACGACGCGCTGAACGGCCATTGGAAATCGCTGTCAAAGGGCCTGAACCAACGCTGACCCATGGCATCGGCCTCCCTGACTTACAGGTTTAATGTATGCGCCCATTGAAACAGGCAACCCCCTCCTACTCCAGCCGCACTGCTGACAAATTCGTCGTACGCCTGCCCGAGGGCATGCGTGAGCGCATCGCCGATGTCGCTCGCAGCCATCATCGCAGCATGAACTCCGAGATCATCGCCCGTCTCGAGCAAAGCCTGCTGCAGGAAGGCGCCCTGCAGGACAACCTCGGTATCCGTCTGGACAGCCCGGAACTCAGCCTGCACGAACGCGAGCTGCTGCAACGCTTCCGCCAACTGACCCATCGCCAGCAGAACGCCCTGATCGCCCTGATCGCGCATGACGCCGAGATGGCGCAGAACGACGCCTGAGTCGTTCGCAAGACCCGAAAACAGCCGGCCTTCGAGCCGGCTTTTTCATGCCTGCGATTTGCCTGCTGCGGAAAAGGCGGGCACAAAAAAGCCGCCTCGCGGGCGGCCTTTTCGACTCGGTGGGCACTACATGAGGAACAGCGTGGCCAGCCCGAGGAAGATGAAGAAACCACCGCTGTCGGTCATGGCGGTGATCATCACGCTGGAGCCCATGGCCGGGTCGCGACCCAGGCGCAGCAGGGTCATCGGAATCAGCACCCCCATCAGTGCCGCCAGCAGCAGGTTCAGCGTCATGGCGCCGGTCATCACCGCGCCCAGCTCCCAGTTGCCGTACAGGTAGAAGGCGACCAGGCCGATCACCCCGCCCCACACCAGGCCATTCACCAGGGCCACGCCCAGCTCCTTGCGCAGCAGACGGTTGGCGCTGCTGGTCTGAATCTGGTCCAGGGCCATGGCGCGGACGATCATGGTGATCGTCTGGTTGCCGGAGTTGCCGCCGATACCGGCGACGATGGGCATCAGTGCAGCCAGCGCCACGAGCTTCTCGATGGAGCCTTCGAACAGGCCGATCACCCGCGAGGCGATGAAGGCGGTGACCAGGTTGGTGGCCAGCCAGGCCCAGCGGTTGCCGACGGATTTCCACACCGAGGCGAAGATGTCTTCCTCTTCGCGCAGACCGGCCATGTTGAGGACTTCGCTCTCGCTCTCCTCGCGGATCAGGTCGACCATCTCATCGATGGTCAGACGGCCGATCAGCTTGCCGTTCTTGTCCACCACAGGCGCGGAAATCAGGTCGTAACGCTCGAACGCCTGGGCGGCTTCGTAGCCGTCCTCGTCGGGGCTGAAGGTCACCGGGTCGGTGGCCATGACTTCTGCCACCTCCTTGTCCGGATCGTTCACCAGCAGGCGCTTGATCGGCAGCACGCCCTTGAGCACGCCGTCGTAGTCGACCACGAAGAGCTTGTCGGTATGCCCAGGCAGCTCCTTGAGACGGCGCAGGTAGCGCAGCACCACTTCCAGGCTGACGTCGTCGCGGATGGTGACCATCTCGAAGTCCATCAGCGCGCCGACCTGGTCTTCCTCGTAGGACAACGCCGAGCGCACGCGCTCGCGCTGCTGCGCATCGAGGGTTTCCATCAGCTCGTGGACCACGTCGCGCGGCAGTTCCGGCGCAAGGTCGGCAAGTTCGTCCGCGTCCATCTCGCGGGCGGCGGCGAGGATCTCGTGATCGTCCATGTCGGCGATCAGGGTTTCCCGCACGGAATCCGAGACTTCGAGGAGGATGTCGCCGTCGCGCTCGGCCTTGACCAGTTGCCAGACCGTCAGGCGGTCATCCAGCGGCAGGGACTCGAGGATGTGGGCGATATCGGCCGGGTGCAACTCGTCCATCTTGCGCTGCAATTCGGCAAGATTCTGGCGATGCACAAAGTTTTCGACGAGGTCTTGATGCTGGCCTTCCTGACGGTGCGTCAGGTCTTCCACCAGCTTGTGCTTGTGCAGCAGGTCGACCACCTGGTTGAGGCGGTCCTGCAGGCTTTCCTGCGGCTTCTTGGCTTCTACTTCGGTCATAGCACGCTCCACCCCCAGTGGCAGAACGGGCCAGAGGGGATCAATACATCAGGTCGTGTGTACGCAATCGGGGTTCTGAGTAACTACTGGGTAAGTCCATGGTGGTGTCCCATGCGCCCATCGAGGGCAGATGCGGGAAATGATAACACTCCGGGGTGTATTAGGCGTTACAAAATGGCGGCTAGAACAATCGCTTGCAGGCGAAAGTTCAGTGGCGAATCACTGCCTGGTTCGACGCCCGAAAGCTCCCACAGGACACCCGGCTCCGACTGACAAATCACACTTCTAGGCTGCAGGCAGGCTCGTCACCTCGGAGGACGCCATGCGCCTGCCCGTCCTGCTCTGTTCACTCCTGATTCCATTGATACCGACCAGCGAGGCCGCCACGGTGTTCCGCTGTACCGCCAGCGATGGCAGCGTGCTGTTCAGTCAGTATGGCTGCCCCATGGAGCGGCAGCAGGAAATCCAGCAGGCCGCCAACCCCTCGCCAGGAAGCGGCACGCCGGTGCCCATGGCTGATCCGAAGACAACTGCTGCGCTGAAGCCACCCCTGCGGAACAAGACCGGGGACAAGGGTGCGGAGCACGAGGACGTGGTCGTCGTCGGCGAGCAGCAGAACGGCTGCGGCAATCGCGTCACCGGCAGCGCGCGGCGCAAGGCGATCATCGAAGGTCGCATCAGGAGCGGGATGACCCGCAGCGACGTGGAGAGCGCCCTGGGCAGGCCCGACAGCGTCAGCCAGCAAAACGAGACGCTGCGCTATCACTACGCGGCGGAAAGGAAGCGTGGCGCACGCAGCGTAACCTTCGACGAGGACGGCTGCGTGATAGGCAAGGCGAGGCGCTGAGAAGAACGCCCTGCCGGCTTTTTCGAGGGCAAAGAAAAAGGGCCTGCATTTCTGCAGGCCCTTTCGGTATATGGCGCACTCAGGAGGATTCGAACCTCCGACCGCTCGGTTCGTAGCCGAGTACTCTATCCAGCTGAGCTATGAGTGCGTCGTTGGCAAAGTTTAACCAGATTCACCAACTGGTTGCAGCTAATGGCCTTTCAGCCCTTTCGCCACTGAAGCCCCGCTTTCGCGTAACTTCGTATATGGCGCACTCAGGAGGATTCGAACCTCCGACCGCTCGGTTCGTAGCCGAGTACTCTATCCAGCTGAGCTATGAGTGCGCTGATGAGGGCGCAAATTCTAGTGCGATTTTTCTGACCTGTCAACAAGATTTTTCAATCTTTTCAGTCACTTACGTAACCGGACAACTCACTGCTCTAGAAGAAGCAATGGCGGAGAGGGGGGGATTCGAACCCCCGACACCCTTTTGAGGTGTACTCCCTTAGCAGGGGAGCGCCTTCGGCCACTCGGCCACCTCTCCGCAACACGGGGCGCATGATATCCATGTTTTCCCCGTTTGCAAAGAAAAATTTTAGAAAAATTAATGGTTTGGTTCTTGGTCTTTCTCTTTCTGAATACGCTGGTAGATCTCTTCGCGGTGCACGGCGACTTCCTTCGGCGCATTCACACCGATTCGCACCTGATTTCCTTTAACGCCCAGCACAGTCACGGTGACGTCGTCACCGACCATCAGGGTCTCTCCGACCCGGCGAGTCAGAATCAGCATTCCTTTCTCCTTACGTGTTACGGGATAAGCAGTCTGCAAAAAAAGAAATGGTGGCAGATTCGTATAGATCAAGTGCGCGAATCCTTCACCCAAGTATTGACCAGTCCTGCCGGAATGAAAGTTCCTGACAGCCGGTCAAAAACGACAAAAGGCGCGGATTAGCCGCGCCTTTCGATGGTTCTCCCCTTACTCGCCCTGTCGGGCCGGGGCGTCGAGCTCAAACGCGGTGTGCAGGGCACGGACCGCCAGCTCGAGGTATTTCTCTTCGATGACCACCGACACCTTGATTTCCGAGGTGGAGATCATCTGGATGTTGATGGTTTCCTTGGCCAACGCCTCGAACATGCGGCTGGCGACACCGGCGTGGGAGCGCATGCCGACACCGACGATGGAAACCTTGGCGATATTGGTGTCGCCAGTGGCTTCGCGCGCACCGATGCTGGTGGCGGTCTGCTTGAGGATTTCCAGGGCGGCCTGGTAGTCGTTGCGGTGCACGGTGAAGGTGAAGTCGGTGGTGTTATCGTGCGCGACGTTCTGCACGATCATGTCGACTTCTACATTGGCGGCACTGATCGGGCCGAGAATCTTGAAAGCAACGCCGGGGGTATCCGGTACGCCACGGATGGTCAGCTTGGCTTCGTCGCGGTTGAAGGCGATGCCGGAGATGATCGGCTGTTCCATGGATTCCTCTTCATCAAGGGTAATGAGGGTGCCCGGACCCTCCTGGAAGCTGTGCAGCACGCGCAGCGGGACGTTGTACTTGCCGGCGAATTCCACCGAGCGGATCTGCAGCACCTTGGAGCCGAGGCTGGCCATTTCCAGCATCTCTTCGAAGGTGATCTTGTCCAGGCGACGCGCCTGCGGCACGACGCGCGGGTCGGTGGTATAGACGCCGTCGACGTCGGTGTAGATCTGGCACTCGTCGGCCTTCAGGGCCGCCGCCAGCGCTACGCCGGTGGTGTCGGAACCGCCACGGCCGAGGGTGGTGATGTTGCCCTGCTCGTCAACACCCTGGAAGCCCGCGACCACGACCACGCGGCCGGCTTTCAGATCTGCGCGAATGTTCGCATCGTCGATGCTCAGGATACGCGCCTTGGTGTGGGAACTGTCGGTCAGGATGCGAACCTGGTTACCGGTGTAGGAGACCGCCGGCACGCCACGCTTCATCAGCGCCATGCTAAGCAGGGCAATGGTCACCTGCTCGCCGGTGGAGACCATCACGTCCAGCTCACGCGGAGTCGGCTGATCCATGATCTGTTTCGCCAGACCAATCAGGCGGTTGGTCTCGCCGCTCATGGCGGAAACCACCACGACGATGTCGTCGCCCGCCTCACGGAACTTCTTCACCTTCTCGGCCACCTGCTCGATTCTCTCGACGGTGCCGACGGAGGTCCCTCCAAACTTCTGTACGATCAAAGCCATTTCAAAAGCCGCCTGATTCCTGAAGGGCGCCCATTAAACATGCATCACCGCATGCTGCCAAGGCCCGCCGGACGCGCTGCGGGCCCCGTATTTCAGAGCCTTTAGAGGCCCTGTTCGACAAACTTGACTGCCAGTGCCAGAGCTTCGTCCAGCTTGCCGGCATCCACGCCACCGCCCTGGGCCATGTCCGGGCGACCACCGCCCTTCCCGCCCACGGCCGCAGCGGCCTGCTTCATCAGATCGCCAGCCTTGTGCTTGGCGGTCAGGTCCTGGGTCACGCCGGCAACCAGCACGACCTTCTCCTCGAACACGCCGCCCAGCAGGATCACGCCGCTGCCCAGCTTGTTCTTCAGCTGGTCGACCAGCGCCAGCAGCGCCTTGCCGTCCAGGCCGTCGAGACGCGAGGACAGCACCTTCACCCCACCGACTTCCACGGCGGAACCCGCCAGGTCGTCGCCGGCAGCGCTGGCGGCTTTGGCCTTGAGCTGTTCCAGCTCCTTTTCCAGCTGACGGTTGCGCTCGATCAGGCCGGAGAGCTTGTCCAGCAGGTTGTCACGGCTGCCCTTGACCAGGCCGGCCGCTTCCTTGAGCTGCTCTTCGGCACCGTTGAGGTAGGCCAGCGCAGCTCCGCCGGTGACTGCTTCGATACGGCGCACGCCGGAAGCCACACCGCCTTCGCTGGTGATCTTGAACAGGCCGATGTCGCCGGTACGCGATACGTGGGTACCGCCGCACAGCTCGACGGAGAACTTGCCGCCCATGCTCAGCACGCGCACCTGATCACCGTACTTCTCGCCGAACAGCGCCATGGCGCCCTTGTTCTTGGCGGATTCGATGTCGGTCTCTTCGGTCTCGACCTCGGAGTTCCTGCGGATCTCGGTGTTGACGATGTCTTCCAGCTGCTTCAGCTGCTCGGGCTTGATCGCCTCGAAGTGGCTGAAGTCGAAGCGCAGGCGCTGGCTGTCGACCAGCGAGCCCTTTTGCTGGACGTGATCGCCCAGCACCTGGCGCAGCGCGGCGTGCAGCAGGTGAGTCGCCGAGTGGTTCAGCGCGGTGGCCTGACGCACAGAAGCGTCGACTTCAGCCTGCACCGCAGCGCCGACGCTCAGGCTGCCCTGGGCCACTACGCCGTGGTGCAGGTGAGCGCCGCCAGCCTTGGTGGTGTCGCGCACGTCGAAGCGCACGCCGGCAGCTTCAAGGTAACCGCTGTCACCAATCTGGCCGCCGGATTCGGCGTAGAACGGTGTCTGGTCGAGAACGACCACGCCCTCCTCGCCTTCGCCCAGTTGCTCGACGGCCTTGCCGTCCTTGAACAGGGCGATGATCTGGCCGGCGCCGGAAACGCCCTGGTAGCCGAGGAAGCGGGTGTCGCCATCCACTTTCACCAGGCTGTTGTAGTCCATGCCGAAGGCGCTGGCGGAGCGGGCGCGCTCACGCTGGGCCTCCATCTCGCGCTCGAAGCCTTCCTCGTCGAGGGTCAGGCTGCGCTCGCGGGCGATGTCGTTGGTCAGGTCCACCGGGAAGCCGTAGGTGTCGTACAGCTTGAACACCACGTTGCCGGGGATGACGCTGCCCTTGAGCTCGGAGAGGTCCTGCTCGAGGATCTTCAGGCCCTGCTCCAGGGTCTTGGCGAACTGTTCTTCCTCGGTCTTCAGCACGCGCTCGATGTGCGCCTGCTGCTGCTTGAGCTCGACGAAGGCCTCGCCCATCTCGCCGACCAGGGCGGCAACGATCTTGTGGAAGAAGGTGCCCTTGGCGCCCAGCTTGTTACCGTGGCGGCAGGCGCGACGGATGATGCGGCGCAGCACGTAGCCGCGGCCTTCGTTGGACGGCAGTACGCCGTCGGCGATCAGGAAGCCGCAGGAACGGATGTGGTCGGCCACTACTTTCAGAGACGGTGCGTCGTCGTTGGCGCAGCCGATGGCCTTGGCCGAAGCCTTCAGCAGGCTCTGGAACAGGTCGATCTCGTAGTTCGAGTGGACGTGCTGCAGCACGGCGCTGATGCGCTCCAGGCCCATGCCGGTGTCCACGCTCGGCGCCGGCAACGGGTGCATGACGCCGTCCGCGGTGCGGTTGAACTGCATGAAGACGTTGTTCCAGATCTCGATGTAGCGGTCACCGTCTTCTTCCGGCGAGCCGGGCGGGCCGCCCCAGATGTCGGCGCCGTGGTCGAAGAAGATCTCGGTGCACGGGCCGCACGGACCGGTGTCGCCCATCGCCCAGAAGTTGTCCGACGCGTAGGGAGCGCCCTTGTTGTCGCCGATGCGGACCATGCGCTCGGCGGGGATACCGACTTCCTTGGTCCAGATGTCGTAGGCCTCGTCATCGCTGGCGTAGACGGTGACCCAGAGCTTTTCCTTGGGCAGGTTCAGCCACTTGTCCGAGGTGAGGAATTCCCAGGCGTAGGTGATGGCGTCGCGCTTGAAATAGTCGCCGAAGCTGAAGTTGCCCAGCATTTCGAAGAAGGTGTGGTGGCGCGCGGTGTAGCCGACGTTTTCCAGGTCGTTGTGCTTGCCGCCGGCACGCACGCACTTCTGGCTGGTGGTGGCGCGGGTGTAGGCGCGCTTTTCCAGGCCCAGGAAGCAGTCCTTGAACTGGTTCATGCCTGCGTTGGTGAACAGCAGGGTCGGGTCGTTCGCCGGGATCAGCGAACTGGACGCTACGCGGGTGTGCCCCTTCTCTTCGAAGAAGCGGAGGAAGGCTTCACGGATTTCAGCGCTTTTCATAGGTTCTTCCACGGAAAAATGCGGCCACGAATCGCCGGCAAAGGGCCGCATTATATCGGCCCCGCATCAAGGTTGTAGTGTCTTTGCGCGATAGTTAACGCCTATCGCGCATTAATTGCTGTCAGGAACGACGAAAGGCGGCGAAAGCTTCGACGATACGCGGGATATCAGCGCTTTTCACATCCAGGTGGGTAACCAGCCGCAGGCGCGCCGCGGCGCTGACGCGGATGCCGCGCTCGGTCAGGTGTTCGCCGAGGGCAGCGGCCTGCTCGCCGATGCCGACGTAGACCATGTTGGTCTGCACCGGCTCGATGGCATAGCCCAGCTCCGCCAGACCGCGACCGAGGGTTTCGGCGTTGGCGTGGTCTTCGGCCAGACGCTCGACCTGATGGTCCAGCGCATAGAGGGCCGCCGCTGCCAGGCCGCCAGCCTGGCGCATGCCGCCGCCGACCATCTTGCGCAGCCGGCGCGCGCGGCCGATCAGTTCGGCATCGCCGCAGAGCACCGACCCCACCGGCGCACCGAGTCCCTTGGACAGGCACACCGAGACCGAATCGAAATGGCGGGTGATCTCGCGGGCGTCCACGCCCAGCTTGACCGCCGCGTTGTACAGGCGCGCGCCGTCCAGGTGCAGTGCCAGGCCACGGCGGCGCGTCATTTCCCGTGCGGCAGCCAGATACGCCTGCGGCAGGACCTTGCCCTGCATGGTGTTTTCCAGCGCCAGCAGGCGGGTACGGGCGAAGTGGAAATCGTCCTGCTTGATCGCCGCCTCGACCTTGGCCAGGTCCAGCGAACCATCGGCTTCCCCCTCGATGGGCTGTGGCTGGATCGAGCCCAGCACCGCGGCGCCGCCGCCTTCATATTTATAGGTGTGCGCCTGCTGGCCGACGATGTACTCGTCGCCCCGGCCGCAATGGGCCATCAGGCCGAGCAGGTTGCTCATGGTGCCAGTGGGCACGAACAGCGCGGCGGCAAAGCCCAGGCGCTCGGCCAGGGTCGCTTCCAGGCGATTCACCGTCGGGTCTTCGCCGTAGACGTCATCGCCCAGCTCGGCCCGCGCCATCGCCTCGCGCATACCGGCGGAGGGCAGGGTCACGGTGTCGCTGCGAAGGTCGATGATGGACATGGCGGAGCTCCTCGGGCATCAAGCGGAAAGGGCCGATGCTAAGGGCTCGGAGGCAGTGCGACAAGGCGCCGGCCAATGATGTTTCCGGCGATTCGCCAAATACTTCGTTCTGCCCAACGGTCCCCTCTCCCTTCAGGGGGAGGGTTAGGGAGGGGGATCAGTGTCAAACCATACGCCGAAGTAGGCTCCGCCCCCTCTCCCCAGCCCTCTCCCTGAAGGGAGAGGGGGCTGTCCGGCGTGAAGGGAGATCGCGAAGCTAGCCGGAAACAGTGACGAATCAAAGCTCGGTGGGCACGACCAGGATGCCGGCGCGCAGGCCGTTCTTCACCCGAGGGTTGGGGAAGATGATCCGTGCGCCCTGCTCTTCGACGATCCAGCGGGTGCCGCCGATGTCCTCGGCGAGCAGGAAGCCGTGATCCAGCTCGGTGAAGTTGTCCACCGCATCGTCCAGGTGCAGGCGGAAGTGGTCGCTGTGCTTGATCACTTCGCGGGAGACGGCAAACAGCTGCAGACCGTCCAGTTGCGCGCCATCGGCTTCCTGGCCGCTGATCACACCTTCGAGCATGGCTTCCAGGCGATCCAGGTTCACCGCCTGGTTCTGCCCGAACGGCCGGGCCTTGCCCAGTTCCAGGGTGAAGGCCTCGGCGCCCAGGTGGCTGTAAGTGTAGGCACTGAAGGTGATGCCCGGCTTGCTCTGCAGCAGCACGGCGTCGATGCCGGCGCTGCGCAGGCGCGCCAGTTCCTCGCGGGAATGCTCGCGGCCGCTGGCCCAGGGATAGAGCGCGAACTGCTCGATCTTCGAGCCGCGGATGGCGGTGTGCAGGTCGTAATGCAGGCGCGGACGACCTTCACGGGCGAAGAAGGCCGCAGCCAGGCGCTCCAGCTCCGCTGCACGCAGGGCCTCGTTGCCGCTGCCCTCCTCGTGGCGGCCGCAGAACAGACGGTTGATGTCGTGTTCCAGATAGCGCTCACCGCGGCGCATGGCCTCGGGGTTGCCGAGCAGGAACAGCACCCGCGTCGCCGGCTTCAGCTCGCCACGCGCGACGCGATGCACCAGGCGATCGAGCAGCTCGATGGGGGCGGTCTCGTTGCCGTGGATGCCGGCCGAGAGCAGCAGGTCGCGGCCATTGTCGCGGGCTACCGGCGGAGTGATTTCGAGGGCGCCTTCGGCCAGCCAGTGCAGACGGGTGCCGTCGGCGGTGAGCTGGATCTTTTCCGTCGGCTCACGGCCGGCGAGGGTCAGTTCGAGCAGTTTGCCCAAAGCTAGCATGCGGACGCCTCCATCAGACCCACGGCCCGCACGGGCCGTGGACTCCGCGATCAGTGGTGATGGTCACATCCACAGTCTGGACCATGTTCGTGGACTTCGGCGGCTTCCAGCTCCAGGCTCAGGCCCAACTGGTTCACCGCCTGCGGGCGGACCACCAGCAGCGGGATCTCGGCGTCGTCCTCATGGGAGTCGGCGTAGATCGTCAGGCCGCCCTTGCCGTCGGACTCCAGCCACAGCTCGCGCCCTTCCAGGCGGATGGCCAGGCGCGCGGTGTGGGTCTCGCGGCGCTCGCCCTGGTTGTCTTCGAGAATCAGCGGAAGGCTTTCGGTCATGTCAGTCACTCAAATCTGCTGGAAGGGATAAACCGAGCCCAGTTTAAGGATCTGGCTCAATTCATCCAACGCCGTCCGGCACTCGACGAGCAACTGCGGGTCGGCCAGGTCGGTTTCGGCCAGGCGATCGCGGTAGTGCTTGTCGACCCAGGTGACCAGGGTGTCGTGCAGGGTCGGGGTCATGATCACGCCCGGATTCACCGCTGCCAGCTCGGCATCGCTGAGCGCCACGCGCAGGCGCAGACAGGCCGGGCCGCCGCCGTTCTGCATGCTCTGCTTGAGGTCGAACACCTTCACCTCGCGGATCGGGCCATCCTCGGCGGTCAGGCGCGACAGGTAGTTCCACACACGCTCGTTCTTGCGGCACTCCTCCGGGACGATCAGCAGCATGTTGCCGTCGGCGCGGGTAAGCAACTGGCTGTTGAACAGGTAGGACTTCACCGCGTCCTCCACGCTGACCTGGTCGCGCGGCACGCACACGGCACGGAAGCGACCGCCGCGACGGCCCAGCTTGTCGTGCAGCTCGGCGAGCACGCGCTCGGTGTCGAGGAAGGCGTCTTCGTGGTGGAACAGCACTTCGCCGTTGCCGACCGCGATGACATCGTTGTGGAATACGCCCTGGTCGATCACCGCCGGATTCTGCTGGGCGTAGACCACACCGTCGTCGCTCAGGCCGTGCAGCCGGGCGACCGCCTGGCAGGCTTCCAGGGTCTGCCGCGCCGGGTAGCGCTGCGGCGCCGGGAAGCGGCTGTCGAAGGCGCTGCGACCGAACACGAAGAACTCCACGCCGGCCTCGCCATAAGATTTGCAGAAGCGCGTGTGGTTGGCCGCGCCCTCGTCGCCGAACTGGGCGACCGCCGGCAGCGCGGCATGGTGGGCGAAGTGTTGCTCGTCGTTGAACATCGCCGCGAGGATGCGGCTGGTCTGCGGATGCTCGATGGAGCGGTGGAACTTGCAGTTCAGGTTGGCGGCGGTGAAGTGCACGCGGCCATCGGCAGTGTCGGCGCCGGGGCTGACGGTGGCGGCGTTGGCCGTCCACATGCAGGAAGCCGAGCTGACGGCGGCGAGCAGCGGCATCGCGTCTTTTGCCGCCTTGGCGATCACTTCGGCGTCCGTGCCGGAGAAGCCCAGGGCGCGCAGCGAGGCCACGGCCGGGCGTTCCTGCGGGGCGAACACGCCCTGCTTGAAGCCCATCTCCATCAGCGCCTTCATCTTCGACAGGCCCTGCTTGGCCGCTTCGCGCGGGTTGGACGCTACCTGGCTGTTGCTCTGCGAGGCAACGTTGCCGTACGACAGACCGCCGTAGTTGTGCGTCGGCCCGACCAGGCCGTCGAAGTTCATCTCATAGGCAGCCATCACAGGCTCACTCCCGGAGTCAGGGTTGCAGGCAGGCTCAGGCTGTCGCTTTCCAGCGAGGCCACCGGGTAGGCGCAGTAATCGGCCGCGTAGTAGGCGCTCGGGCGATGGTTGCCGGAGGCGCCGATACCGCCGAACGGTGCGCTGCTGGCGGCGCCGGTCAGTTGCTTGTTCCAGTTGACGATGCCGGCGCGGCTTTCGATGAGGAAGTCCTCGAAGCGCTCGCGGGAGTCCGACAGCAGGCCGGCAGCCAGGCCGTACTGGGTGGCGTTGGCTTCGCGCACGGCGGCGTCGAAGTCGGCATAGCGGATCACCTGCAGCAGCGGGCCGAAGAACTCTTCGTCCGGGCGTTCGCTGACGGCGCTCACATCGAGGATACCAGGGGTCAGCAGCGCGGCGTTGGCCAGCGGCTGGGTCATCGCCAGCAGCGGCCTGGCGCCCTTGGCCAGCAGTTGTTCCTGGGCCTTGATCAGATGCTGCGCAGCGGCGAGGGAGATCACCGAGCCCATGAAGGGTGCCGGTTGCTCATCGAAGGCACCGACCTTGATGGTCGCAGCCACGGCCACCAGGCGCTCCAGCAGCGCATCGCCCCAGGCGCCCTGCGGCACCAGCAGACGGCGGGCACAGGTGCAGCGCTGGCCGGCGGAAATGAAGGCGGACTGGATGATGGTGTAGACGGCGGCATCGACGTCCTTCACTTCATCGACGATCAGCGGGTTGTTGCCGCCCATCTCCAGCGCCAGGATTTTCTGCGGGCGACCGCCGAACTGGCTGTGCAGCAGGTTGCCGGTGCGGCTGGAGCCGGTGAAGAACAAGCCGTCGATGTCATCGTTGCCAGCCAGCGCCACGCCGGTGTCGCGGGCGCCCTGTACCAGGTTGATCACGCCGGCAGGGATGCCCGCCTCGATCCACGCCTGCAGGGTCAGTTCGGCGACCTTGGGGGTCAGCTCGCTGGGCTTGAACACCACGGCGTTGCCTGCCAGCAGGGCCGGCACGATGTGGCCGTTGGGCAGGTGGCCGGGGAAGTTGTACGGGCCGAACACAGCGACCACGCCATGGGGCTTGTGGCGCAGCACAGCGGTGGCGTCGGCCAGCGGGCCGCTCTTCTCGCCGGTGCGCTCGCGGAAGGCCTGGACCGAGATGGCGACCTTGTTGACCATGCTGGTCACTTCGGTGGCGGCTTCCCACAGCGGCTTGCCGGTTTCCTCGCCGATGGCGCGGGCCAGTTCCTCGGAGCGGCCCTTGAGGGCGGCGGCGAAGGCTTCCAGCACGGCGATGCGCTCTGCCAGCGGACGACGGGCCCAGGCCGGGAAGGCCTTGCGCGCGGCAGCGACGGCGGCGGCGACCTGCTGGTCCGAAGCAGCGTTGCCGGACCAGACCACAGCCTGGCTCACCGGGCAGAGCGATTGCAGCGGCTCGCCTTCGCCCGCCAGCCACTGGCCGGCAATGTAGTGGGTATTCATCATCAGGCTCCCCTGACGCCGGACGGCGTCAGTTGCGTTTTCCGGAGAGGGGCACCGCGCGGACCGAAGCCCCGGCGGACAGGCGCAGGCGCTTGGCGGTCTGCGCATCGACCACCAGCGAACCGGCGGCCAGGCGCGCCGGCGCCGCGGTGATGCGGCAGTCCTCGCGCTTGCGGTTGTGGATCAGGAAGGGCTCGGCATCGTCGCCCGGCGTGCCGATAGCCAGCACCAGGCTCTGGCTGTCGGCGATGGCGCGGATCTTCTCGGTCGGCGCCTCGATGGCCGGGCCGGCGTCGAAGATGTCGACATAGCCCTGGTAGCTGAAACCCTCGGCCTTGAGCATGGCCAGCGCCGGCTCGGTGTCGGCGTGGACGCGGCCGATCACCTCGCGCGCGTCCTCGGAGAGGAAGCAGGTGTAGAGCGGGAACTTGGGCATCAGCTCGGCGATGAAGGCCTTGTTGCCCACGCCGGTCAGGTAATCGGCCTGGCTGAACTCCATCTTGAAGAAGTGCCGGCCCAGGCTTTCCCAGAACGGCGAGCGCCCGGCGGTGTCGGACATGCCGCGCATCTCGGCGATCACCTTGTCGCCGAACAGCTCGCGGAATTCGGCGATGAACAGGAAGCGTGCCTTGGACAGCAGGCGACCGTTCAGGCCGGCGCGGTGGTCGGCATGCAGGAACAGCGAGCACAGCTCGGACTGCCCGGTGAGGTCGTTGGCCAGGAACAGCGTGGGGATCTCGCGATGGATACCCAGCTCCTGGGACGCGCTGACGGTGAGGCCGACGCGGTAGTTGTACCAAGGCTCGCGCAGGCCGACGGCGCCGGCGACGGCGGAGATGCCCACCACCTTGCCTTCGTCGTTCTCCAGCACGAACAGGTAGTCGGCGTCGGCGCGTTCGGCTTCGCCACGGAAGGCCTTCTCGGCCCAGCTCACGCGGTGCTGCAGGCGCTGCTCGTTGGCCGGCAGCGTGGTCAGGCCGGTGCCGGTGCTGCGCGCCAGGTCAAAGAGAGCCGGCAGGTCGGCGCTGGTTACGGGACGGACGATCATGCTCTCTCCCCTCAGATCGCGACCAGGCGCACGCTGGCGCCCTCGCCGATGCCCAGGGCATCGGCGGTTTCCTGGTTCAGGGTGACGGGCTTGCCCGGTACCCAGTCGAGTTCGGCAACGATGGCGCGGAAATCCTGCAACTGGCCGTTGGTGACCAGGTAGCTGCGGCTGCCATGCCCCGACGCACCGATGCGCACCGGCACCTGGCGGCTCTGGGCGATGGAGCGGATGTTCGAGGTGCGCGCATGCAGCGCCGGGCCACCGTCGAAGATGTCCACGTAGTTCTCCGACTCGAAGCCGTCGCGCATCAGGATGTCGAAGGTGATCTGCGCACGCGGATGCACCTGTCCCATCGCCTCCTGCGCCTCGTCCGGCAGCAGCGGCACGTAGATCGGGTAGTGCGGCATCAGTTCGGCGAGGAAGGTGCGGCTCTTCAGCCCCGAGAGCTTCTCGGCCTCGGTGTAGTCGAGGTCGAAGAAGTTGCGCCCGATGGCGTTCCAGAACGGCGACTGGCCCTGCTCGTCGCTGTAGCCGACGATCTCCACCACCACCGCATCGGCGAAGCGCTCCGGATGGCTGGCCATGAACAGCAGGCGACCACGGGAGTTGAGCTCGGCGATGGGCGTGTTCACCAGCTCGCGTTCGACGTAGAAGCTGGTCAGCAGGCTGTTGCCGGTCAGGTCGTGGCACAGCGAGAGGACGTGGATCTTGTTGTGGATCTTCAGCTCGCGGGAAGCGTGCACGAAGGTCTCGTTGCGGAAGCTGTAGAACGGCTCGGAGAAACCGGCCGAGGCGACGATGGCGGAGCAGCCGACCAGGCGACCGGTCTCGCTGTCCTCGAGCACGAAGAAATAGCTCTCTTCACCGTTGAAGCTCACTTCGGCGGCGAACGAGGCCTCCGAGGCAAGGATCTTCTCGCGCAGGCGTTCCGCGTCGTCCGGCAGCGACGTGACGCCGACCGGGCTGTCCGCGGCGAGACGCTGCACCTGCTGCAGGTCGGCCACTTGGGCGGGGCGCATCACCAGCATGGCGTCACTCCTCTAACCAGACAAAAATCTTGATTCGTGATTGATGGGCGCGACACGACCCGTGCCGCGCTCGTCAGGGCATTCGAAGAACCGACCGGGATGACCCGGCCGGCTGAGCGGCGAGGCGCAGGCCCCGCCGGTTCAGCGTAGCCGGGGGCTCAGCCGCGGGTCAGCTTGGCGATGGCGCGCTCGAGGCGATCCAGGCCTTCGTCGATGTCCGCGTCCGGGATCACCAGGCTGGGCGCGAAGCGCACCACGTCCGGGCCGGCCTGCAGGACCATCACGCCTTCCTTCTCGGCGGCGTTGAGCACGTCCTTGGCCTTGCCCTTGAAGGCATCGTTGAGCACCGCGCCGATCAGCATGCCCATGCCGCGGACCTGGGTGAAGATGCCGTACTCGGTGGCGATCTTCTCCAGGCGAACCTTGAAGCGCTCGTGCTTGGCCTTCACGCCTTCGAGCACTTGCGGAGTGTTGATCACGTCGCAGGCCGCACCGGCGACGGCGCACGCCAGCGGGTTGCCGCCGTAGGTGGTGCCGTGGGTGCCGACGACCAGGTGTTCGGCGATCTTCGCGGTGGTCAGCATGGCGCCGATCGGGAAGCCGCCGCCCAGGCCCTTGGCGCTGGACAGGATGTCCGGATTCACGCCGTAGTACTGGTGGGCGTAGAGGTAGCCGATACGACCGAAGCCGCTCTGCACTTCATCGAAGATCAGCAGCGCGTTGTTCTCGTCGCACAGCTTGCGCACGCCTTCCAGGTAGGCCTTGTCGGCCGGCAGCACGCCGCTCTCGCCCTGCACCGGCTCGATGATCACGGCGCAGGTCTTGTCGGAGATGGCCGCCTTCAGGGCTTCCAGATCGTTGAACGGGATGTGGGTGATGCCTTCGACCTTCGGGCCGAAACCATCGGAATACTTGGCCTGGCCACCGACGTTGACGGTGAACAGGGTGCGACCGTGGAAGCTGTTGACCATCGAGATGATCTCGAACTTCTCCGGGCCATGGACGTCATGGGCATAGCGGCGCGCCAGTTTGAGCGCGGCCTCGTTGGCCTCGGCGCCGGAGTTGGCGAAGAACACGCGCTCGGCGAAGGTGGCGTCGATCAGCTTCTTCGCCAGGCGCAGGGCCGGCTCGTTGGTGAAGACGTTGGAGACGTGCCAGATCTTCCCGGCCTGCTCGGTCAGCGCCTGCATCAGCGCCGGATGGGTGTGGCCCAGGGAACTGACCGCGATACCGCCGGCGAAGTCCACCAGCTCTCGGCCGCTCTGATCCCAGACTCGGGAACCCTCGCCACGCACCGGAATGAAGGCCGCCGGCGAATAGTTGGGAACCATGACCTGGTCGAAATCGGAGCGTTGGACCTGAGCTTGCGGAGCGGACATCGGTGTTCTCCTGCCTGGTTGAGGCGGCTATCGATGGATGGATTGTAGGGACGAACTGCGGGCCGTCATTGCCGCCATGCGACAACTTGTTATAGCGCCAACCCGTGAATTGCCGAGGCTTACGGAAATGCGACAGAAAGCGTCGGGAAGGCGCAGTGTACGGCCTGCGGCCTGCTGCGGGTACACGCGGCCGTGGAATTTGTTCGCTGCGCGAACGAACGGTCAGGAATAAGAGGAAGGAGGGAGTTCTGCAGGAGCGAGCTTGCTCGCGAACCGCTTTACACCGGCATTTCCGGGAACATCATTCGCGAGCAGGCTCGCTCCTACGAAGAGCAGGGAATCCGCTGCGCTCAGTCGTAGGGCGCATAACGCGCCAGCGTTATCCGCCGCGGGCCCGGCGGCGAACAACCCGCTCCAGGTAAATCGCCCTACATCAGCTCAACGCACGGAGAGGATGCCGGCCAAGCCCACCCAATCGATGGGTATCGCTTCGCTCCAAGCCATCCTACGCAAGAGCGGTCAGCCGCGCTCGGTGGCAGCCGGTGCGGCTTCGGCAGCGCTCTGGCCGCGGCGCTGGTTGCGGTCTTCGCGCGGGGTCACGCCGAAGAAGTTGCGGTAGGCGCTGGAGAAGTGCGGACCGCTGGAGAAGCCGCAGGACAGGCCGATCTGGATGATCGACTTGCTGGTCTGCATGAGCATCTGCCGCGCGCGGTTCAGGCGCAGTTCCAGGTAGTACTGGCTGGGCACGCGGGTCAGGTACTGCTTGAAGATGCGTTCCAGCTGGCGGCGCGAGACGCACACGTGCTGGGCGATCTCGTCGGTGGTCAGCGGCTCCTCGATGTTCGCCTCCATCAGCAGCACCGCCTGGGTGAGCTTCGGATGGCTGGAACCGAGGCGGTTCTTCAGCGGGATGCGCTGGCGTTCGGAGCCTTCGCGGATGCGCTCCACCACCAGCTCTTCGGAGACCGCGCCGGCCAGCTCCGCACCATGGTCGCGGGACAGTACGGCCAGCAGCAGGTCGAGCACCGCCATGCCGCCGCAGGCGCTGAGGCGATCACGGTCCCATTCGAACAGGTGGTTGGTGGCGATGACCTTGGGGTAACGCTCGGTGAAGTCGTCGTGCCAGCGCCAGTGCACGGCAGCGCGGTAGCCGTCGAGCAGGCCCAGCTGTGCCAGCGGATAGATGCCGGCGGACAGCGCGCCGATGCTCACACCGTTGCGCGACAGCTGCTTGAGCGCAGCGGCCAGCGGCGCGGCGACCGTCTGCGGAATCTCGTCGGCGACCAGGAAGATGCGCTGGCATTGCTCCAGCACGCCGTTCCAGGCCTGCCCCGGCAGGCGCCAGCCGTCGGCCTCGGCCACCGCTTCGGCACTCATGAACACCGGTTCGTAGAGCGCCTCGGGGTGCAGCCGGCGGGCGACCCGCAGGGCCTCCTCGGCCAGACCGAGGGTCAGCGCCCGCGTGTGCGGCCAGAGGAGGAATCCGATGCGTTGTGCGGTCATGCGGTCAGGTCACCAGGCGACTGTATCGAACAGCTTACTTCAAGCTGCCGGAAAGGAACTGCTTGAGGCGTTCGGATTGCGGATTGGCCAGGACTTCCTTCGGACAGCCCGCCTCTTCCACCACGCCCTTGTGCAGGAACACCAACTGATTGGAGACCTCGCGGGCGAAGCCCATCTCGTGGGTCACCACCACCATGGTGCGGCCTTCCTGGGCCAGGTCCTGCATGACCCGCAGGACTTCGCCGACCAGCTCGGGGTCGAGCGCCGAGGTCGGCTCGTCGAACAGCATGACTTCCGGCTCGACCGCCAGGGCACGGGCGATGGCCACGCGCTGCTGCTCGCCGCCGGACATGTGCGCGGGATAGGCGTCCTTGCGGTGCGCCACGCCGACTTTTGCCAGGTAGTGCTCGGCCTTTTCCAGCGCTTCTTTCTTCGAGACGCCCAGCACATGGACCGGCGCTTCGATGACGTTTTCCAGGGCGCTCATGTGCGACCACAGGTTGAAGTGCTGGAACACCATCGACAGGCGCGAGCGCATGCGCTGCAGTTGCTTGGCATCGGCGGCCTTGAGCGCGCCGTCCTTGTTCGGCACCAGCTTGAGCTCTTCGCCGTTGAGCAGGATCTTGCCGGCGTGGGGCTGCTCCAGCAGGTTGATGCAGCGCAGGAAGGTACTCTTGCCCGAGCCGGAGGAGCCGATGATGCTGATCACGTCGCCCGCCTTCGCCGCCAGCGAGACGCCCTTGAGCACCTCGTGACTGCCGTAGCGCTTGTGCAGGTCCTGGATTTCCAGTTTGTACATGGTGTCGGTTCTCGAATTCAGTCGTTGATCAGCCGGCCCTTGCGGAACGGCTCACGCCCGGCCACCTTGGCCAGCCAAAGCCCCGGCTGGGCATAGCGCCCACGCTCGATGGCGAACAGCACGCCGGAAGTGCCGGCGCGAACGGTGCTGACCTGGTCGTTCAGCGGGTCGACCACTTCGAACAGTGCGTCGCCCTTCTCCACCCACTCCCCCGCCTTGCGCAGGTAGCTCACCACGCCAACATGGGGGGCGTAGAGGTATTCGGTGCCTTCGAAGGGCATGCCTTCGCAGCATTCGGCCGGGGCCGCCGGCCAGTCGCCGGTGATCAGGCCCTGCTCGGCGAGGAAGCCGAGGATGGCTTCGGCGTTGGCCTGCCCCTGGTCGACGCGGGTATCGCCCACGCCGCCCAGCTCGACGGTGGTCGCCAGGCACGCCAGCGGAATCGCCGCCTTGGGGAAGGCCTGGGACAGGCGCAGCCAGGGCAGCGAGCAGGATTCGTCAAAGGAGCTGCCGCCGGAATCTTCGGCCAGCAGCGCGACGCCGGCCTTCAGCCGCGCGGCCAGGGATTTCCAGCGCGGCCAGTGCTGCGGGATCGCGTAGACGTGGATGGCCGCGTCGAAGTCGCAGTGCAGGTCGAGCACCACCTCGGCGTCGCAGGCGTGGCGCAGCAGGATACGCTGCATGCCCTGCAGCTCGGACGAAGCCGGCGGCAGTGCATCGAGGCCGTCGCGCATGGCCTGGCGGATCAGCTCGACGTTGGCGGCTTCATCGGCGCCCAGCTGGTCGCCGACACGTTCGGCAACCAGTGCCGACAGTTCGACGAAATCGCGGTTGAAGTTCTTCCCGCTGGCGAACTCGAAACGCCCCAGGTGGCTGGCCTGCAGGGTCTGGCCGAGGCCGATGGGGTTGGCCACCGGGACCAATTCGACGACGCAGTTCAGTTGCCCACGCGACTCCAGGTCGGCCAGGCGCTGCTTGAGTTCCCAGGCGGTGCGCATGCCCGGCAGCTCGTCGGCGTGCAGGCTGGACTGGATGTAGACCTTGCGCGGGCCCTTGCCGTAGCGGAAGACGCTCAGGCGGCGCTCGCTACCCAGGCTGCTCCACGGCAATAGATGATCGATACGTTCCACAGTCGTTTCCTCAGTGCTTGCGCGGCGCGAGATAGGCCAGCCAGCGGCGCTCGGCCAGCTTGAACAGGCGCACCAGGGTGAAGGTCATGATCAGGTAGAAGATGCCGGCGGTGATGAACGCCTCGAATGGCAGGTAGTACTGCGAGTACACGGTGCGCGCGGCGCCAGTGATGTCCACCAGGGTCACGATGGACGCCAGGCTGGTGGTCTGCAGCATCATGATCACTTCATTGCTGTACTGCGGCAGCGCGCGGCGCAGGGCCGAGGGCAGCAGGATGCGGCGGTACAGCTTGATCCGCGACATGCCCATGGCCTTGGCGGCTTCGATCTCGCCGTGCGGGGTGGCGCGGATGCTGCCGGCGAGGATTTCGGCGGTGTAGGCGCTGGTGTTGATGGCGAAGGCCGCGCAGGCGCAGAAGGTGGCGTTGGACAGCAGCGGCCACATCGCGCTTTCACGGACGAAGGCGAACTGCGCCAGGCCGTAGTAGATGAGGAACAGCTGCACCAGCATCGGCGTGCCGCGGATCACGTAGGTGTAGAGCCAGGCTGGCAGGTTCACCGCCGGGTTCTTCGAGCAGCGCATCAGCGCCAGCGGCACCGCCGCCAGCAGGCCGAAGAACAGCGAGATCGCCAGCAGCTTGAGGGTCACCAACAGGCCGCTGAAGTAGAGCGGCAGGCTGTCCCAGATGACGGTGTAATCAAAGATCATGCGAGGGCTCCCGGACTCAAAGCTCGGCGACTTTCACGCCGACCGAATAGCGGCGTTCGAGCAGGCGCAGCAGCACCAGGGAGACGCTGGTGACCACCAGGTACAGCGCCGCCACGGCAAGGAAATAGGTGAAGGGTTCGCGGGTCGCGTCCGAGGCCTGTTTGGCCTTGAACATCATGTCCTGCAGGCCGACCACGGAGATCAGCGCGGTGGCCTTGACCAGCACCAGCCAGTTGTTGGTGAAGCCGGGGATGGCCAGGCGGATCATCTGCGGCACCTGGATGCGGAAGAACACCTGCAGCGGACTCATGCCGTAGGCGAAGCCGGCTTCGCCCTGCCCTTTCGGGATGGCCATGAAGGCGCCACGGAAGGTCTCGGAAAGGTAGGCGCCGAAGATGAAGCCCAGGGTGCCGACGCCGGAGGCGAACGGGTTGAGGTCGATGTAGTCGTCATAGCCGACCATCGGCGCGACCCAGTTCACCGCGGCCTGGCCGCCGTAGAAGATCAGCAGGATCAGCACGAGGTCCGGTACGCCACGGATCACGGTGGAATAGAGGTCGCCGCACCAGGCCAGCCACTTCACCGGCGACAGGCGGATGGCCGCGCCGAGCAGACCCAGCGCGATCGCCAGGGCCATCGACAGCAGGGACAGCTGAAGCGTCAGCCAGGCACCATCGACGATGGTGGCTCCGTAGCCATTGAGCATAATTTCGTACCTCGTGAAACCGGACGCCGCCCGCACCGACACGGACGCTCAGGGCGAGCGCAAGGCAGGCTCACCCCCAATAAAAAAGTGGCACAAACATCAGGACCAGGCCTGGGTCTGTGCCACTTGCGGACGTGGATCAGTTCTCGCCGTAGACGTCGAACTTGAAGTACTTGTCCTGGACTTCCTTGTACTTGCCGTTGGCACGGATGCCGGCGATGGCCGTGTTGAATTTCTCGGCCAGGGCGGTATCGCCCTTGCGCACGGCGATGCCGGCGCCACCACCGAAGTACTTCGGATCGTTGTATTCGGGGCCTACGAAGGCGTAGCCCTTGCCGGCGTCGGTTTTCAGGAAGCCGTCGTCGAGGTTGACCGAGTCGGCCATGGTCGCGTCGATGCGGCCGGAGACCAGGTCCATGTTGGCTTCGTTCTGCGAGTTGTAGCGCACCACTTCGATTCCGGCCGGGGCCAGGACGTCGGTGGCATAGCGGTCATGGGTGGAAGCGCGCAGTACACCGACCTTCTTGCCCTTGAGGTCGACCAGCGGGTCGTTCAGGGTCACGCCTTCCTTCATCACGAAGCGCGCGGGGGTGTGGTAGTACTTGTTGGTGAAGTCGACGGACTTCTTGCGCTCGTCGGTGATGGTCATCGACGAGAGGATGGCGTCGATCTTGCGAACCTTCAGCGCCGGGATCAGGCCGTCGAACTCCTGCTCGACCCAGGTGCACTTGACCTTCATCTCTTCGCACAGGGCGTTGCCGATATCCACGTCGAAACCGGCGAGCTTGCCGTCGGGCGTCTTGAAGGAGAACGGCGGATAACCGGCTTCGATGCCGATGCGCACCGGCTTGTCGTCAGCGTGGGCAACCAGGGAAAGCGCGGACAGGGCCAGCGCACCGAGAAGTGCAAACTTCTTCATCAGTAACTCCTTCGAGGGTAGGACTTCGATGGCAGGAGAAAGGGGTTGGCCCAGGCTGCCCGTGCAGAAGTGAAGGTTATTGTTCGTCTGCGCATTGCCGGCGCGATTCTTGTGAAAAGCGCGCCTACCGGGGTGAGCGGCATTCTAGCGACAGCCCCGGAGCGGTTATTTCTTCAATGCGACAAGTAATTATAGAAGCGCTGGAGACGGCGCCCCAGCGGCTTGACGGCGCGGATTTTACGTGATCCTAAAGCAGATAGTAAAACCCTGATTACTAGCAGTAATCGGGCCACAAACATCGAATCCCAGGCTCGACGCGGGGTGCGCGATATTGACTGATTCCGCGCGGACAGAAAAGACGCACCGAAGCTGTGCGAAATGTTTCCTGGCGCCTCATTTTGTCGCAGGGAAATGTTACCGGGGTAGCGCTGGCGCACTCCGCCCTGCCCTGCCTAGGATGGCGCCCAGGCCGGGCGCGCCCGCCAACGCGCCCCATGGAATACAGGAACCCGCCCCATGAAGATCGTCACCCGTGACCGCTGGTTCGAGGTCCGCCACTGCTACGACGGCGTCAGCCTGATCCACGAGCCCTTCGTCCGCCCCTTCTACCGCTGCAACCTGTGGCACATCCAGGGCCGCGAGCGCGACGTGCTGGTGGACAGCGGCTCCGGCCTGGTCAGCCTGCGCGAGCAGTTGCCCTGGCTCACCGAGCGGCCGCTGCTGGCGGTGGCCAGCCACACCCACTTCGACCACATCGCCGGCCACCACGAGTTCGACGAGCGCCTGGTGCACCCGGCCGAAGCCGACATCCTCGCCAACCCCGACGGCGAGCGCACCCTGGCCAGCGCCTTCGTTGGCGACGAGATGTTCGATGCGCACCCGGACTGCCCGCTGTGCTACGCCGAATACCGCGTCAAGGCCGCGCCGGCCACCCGCACCATCGACGAAGGCGACGTGCTCGATCTGGGCGACCGCACCCTGCAGGTACTGCACACCCCCGGCCACTCGCCGGGCGGCATCAGCCTGTGGGAAGAGAAGACGCAAACGCTGTTCTCCGGCGACATCATCTACGACGGCCCGCTGATCGAAGACGCCTACCACTCCAACCTAGACGACTACGCCGCGAGCCTGGCGCGCCTGCGCGAGCTGCCGGTGCGCACCGTGCACGGCGGGCACTTCGAGAGTTTCTCCGGGGAAAGGCTGAAGGCGATGATCGACGACTGGTTCAAGGCCCACGAATGACAGGCAGTCCGTGAAGAACCCAAAGAAAAACCCGCCAGCTGGCGGGTTTTCTTTTGTGTCCAACGCAGCGCGATCAGTAGCGGCGGCGCTGTTCCATCAGGCGACGTTGCTCGTCGCTGCGGATGGGGATGGGTTGCAGACGTGGAGGCTCGATCAGGCCGAGCGTGACACCGAGTTTCCACGCAATGCTTTGCAGCCAGACTTTCATGGAACGCCTCCTCGTGCGAATTCAGGTCGGGCGACCCGTTACCACCATGGGCCGCCCTAGGAAGAATAGCCCGGCGTCCCACTCTCCGCCCGTGCCACTCAATCCTTGAAACAAAGACTATCGCCTTCCCCCGCCGCGACGCCTGACCTGAATCAAGTGCGCGACATTTCCCACATCAGCGGCGAAGCATCCGGCGAATCCATTGCTCGCTGCTCACCAGGGTGATACCCGCCAGCACCAGCGCGGCGCCGGCGACGAAGTTCAAGGTCAGCGGCTCGCCGAGGATCAGCACGCCGAAGGCGATGCCGAACATCGGCGTCATGAAGGAAAACACCGCCAGGTTCGACGCCAGGTAGCGGCGCAGCAGCCAGAACCAGGTGAAGTAGCTGAAGAACGACACCACCAGCCCCTGGAACAGCACGCTGCCCACGCCGATGGCGGTGAAGCTGACGTCCTGGGTCTTGCCCAGCGCCAGCGCGGCGAATGGCAGCAGCAATGCGGCGATCAGCAACTGGTAGAACAGCGTCAGGATCGGCTTGGCCTCGGACAGCCGCGTGGTGCGCACCGCCACCGTGGTAATGCCCCAGGCGAATCCGGCCAGCACGCCGAAGGCATCGCCCAGCAGTACTCGGCTATCCATGTTGGCGAAGTCGAAGCCACCGCCAAAGCACAGGGCGATACCGCCGAAGCACACGCCGATGCCGATCCATTGCAGCGGCCGCAGGCGCTCGCTGGGCAGCAGGAAATGCAGCGCCAGCGCGGAGAAGATCGGCGCCGTATAGATGAACACCGCCATGTGCGAAGCCGAGGTGTAGACCAGCCCCTGGGCGATGAAGAAGAACTCGGCGGCGAACAGCACGCCGGCCAGCAGCCCACCCTTGAGCGTGCCCTGGCGCAGGAAGCCTTCCCAGCCGCCGCGCCAGCACATGATCAGGCCCACCGCCACGGCGGCCACCAGGTTGCGCCCGAAGGCCTGCATGATCGGTGCAATGTCGTGGGCGGCGAGTTTCACCATCACCGCCTGGATACCCCAGATCACGCACAGGCCGGTCATGACCTGGATGGCGAAGGCGTCGGCGCCCTTGCGCTCGACGATGTTGGCCTGGGAATTCATGAGCGCCCCCTTGCGAAGGCGTTTGCAGCGATTCGGCAGTTCATGGCAAGGCTCGGCAGCAAGGACAAAAGTGGGAAGCCCAAATAGGAATCGGCGGACTTCCTCGAAGAAAGTCCGCCGATCATGCCAGTTGGCGCCCGCCGGCCGCCAACGGTAATCCGCTGTTCAGCCAGCCATCTGCGACATTATTTCCCGGATTTCACCTGGGTCCAGGTGCGGGTACGGATGCGCTCCAGCTTGGGCGGCAGCATCTCCACCGAGAACAGCTTGGCCTGCACGTCCGCCGGCGGGTAGACGTTGGGGTTGTCGTGCAGCTCCTTGGAGATCAGCCCGTCCGCCGCCTGGTTGGGGTTGGCGTAGGCAACGTAGTCGGAGATCGGCGCGACCACTTCCGGGCGCAGCAGGTAGTTGAGGAAGGCGTGGGCCTGCTCGACGTTCTTCGAATCCTTCGGAATCGCCAGCACGTCGAACCAGGCGGCGGCGCCTTCCTTGGGAATGCGGTACTCGATGTGGATGCCGTTGCCGGCTTCCTTGGCGCGGTTGGCCGCCTGCATCGCGCCGCCGGACCAGGCCAGGGCCACGCAGACGTCGCCGTTGGCCAGGTCAGTGACGAACTTCGAGGAGCTGAAGTAGGTGATGTTCGGGCGCAGTTTCGCCAGCAGTGCCTCGGCCTTCTTGTAGTCGTCCGGGTTGTGGCTGTTGGGCGACAGGCCCAGGTAATGCAGGACCTGCGGGATCACCTCGGTGGGCGAATCGAGGAAGGCCACGCCGCAGGATTTCAGCTTGGCGAGGTTCTCGGGCTTGAACACCAGGTCCCAGGAATCCACCGGCGCGTTGTCGCCGAGCACGGCCTTGACCTTGTCGACGTTGTAGGCGATGCCGTTGGTGCCCCACATGTAGGGCATCACGTACTGGTTGCCCGGGTCCTTGCTCTCCAGCACCTTGAGCAGCGCCGGGTTGAGGTTCTTCCAGTTGGGCAGCTTGCTCTTGTCCAGCGGCTGGAACACACCGGCCTTCAGGTAGTTGGGCAGGAAGCTGTCGCTGGGCACCACCACGTCATAGCCCGAGTGGCCGGACAGCAGCTTGGCTTCGAGCACTTCGTTGCTGTCGTAGACGTCGTATTGCGGCTTGATGCCGGTCTCGCTCTGGAAGCCCTTGAGGGTGTCCGGACCGATGTAGTCGAACCAGTTGTAGATGCGCACTTCCGGCGCAGCGCTGGCGGCGCCGGCGGTGACGAGGGTGGCGGCGGCGAGCAGGCCGCGCAGCGCGGTGTTCTTGTTCATGTCCTTCCCCAGTTAAATGCGCTCGCACTCTGACCATTACCAACAACAGGTCGCGAGCCAATAAATGCAGTGGGGCGGATCATTGTCCGCCCCATCTCTTGGATCAGCTTGCAGCGCCTTCGTAGCCCTGCAGCACGTTCACCGCGTTGACGCCGATGGCCTCAACCGCGTACCCGCCTTCCATGATGAACAGGGTCGGGATACCCAGTGCGGCGATGCGCTCGCCCATCTTCAGGTAGTCCGGACTGTCCAGCTTGAACTCGGAAATCGGGTCGTCCTTATACGTATCCACGCCCAGCGATACAACCACGGCGTCCGGCGCGTAGTCGGCGATCTTCCGGCAAGCGTCGTCCAGCGCGGCGAACCAGCCGTCCCAGCCGGTGCCGTGCGGCAGCGGGTAGTTGTGGTTGTAGCCCTCGCCGGCGCCTTCGCCATGCTCGTTGGCGTGACCGAGGAAATACGGGTACTCCACCAGCGGGTCGCCGTGGATCGAGGCGAACAGTACGTCGTTGCGGCGGTAGAAGATGTCCTGGGTGCCGTTGCCGTGGTGGTAGTCCACGTCGAGGATGGCCACGCGCTTGGCGCCCTGGTCGAGGAAGGCCTGGCTGACGATGGCGGCGTTGTTGAGGAAGCAGTAGCCGCCCATGAAGTCGCTGCCGGCGTGGTGGCCCGGCGGACGGCACAGCGCGAAGGCGGTGCTGGCACCCTGGCGCATGTGGTCCTGGGCGGTCAGCGCGACCTGCGCCGAGCTGTACACGGCCTGCCAGGTGCCGGCGGTGATCGGCGCCTCGGTGTCGAAGCTGTAGTGCCCTACTTCGCCCATCAGCGCAGTCGGGATCGGACCGTCGCGCAGCAGGCGGCGGCCCGGGAAGGTGGTGGAGACCAGGTCGCCGGTGTGGCCTTCAGCCGCCCAGCGGGCCCAGGCGCCCTTGAGGAATTCGACATAGCGGGTGTTGTGCGCGCGCAGGATCGGCTCGAGGCCGAAGTCCTTGGGCTCGATGATCTCGCCCAGGTTCTGCGACTTCACGCGGGCCAGCACGGTGTCCGCGCGGCTGGGCATCTCGAAGCAGGGCTGGAGTTTGCCGTCGACCAGTTCGGACTGGCCGAAATGCAGGCGGTGATCATCGCTGTACACGGTAAGCATGGGAGTACCCTCTGAAGGATTCTTGTGGTCCGGTGTTGGGGTGTCCGGTGATGGGGAATTCTGCCCAGCGACCGCGCCGCACAGAACAGCGGGAGCGGCCAAAAGGGGATCGATGTGGCCAGAATTTCTGACCCTTAACCAACTGCATCATTGGATTATCCCCCTGCGCGTCACGAAGCCCAAGCGAGGCGGCGCTATGCTCAGGGAATTGCCACGGCGTCGACCGGTCGAACTCCGGTAAGCGTTTTGACCACAGGATGGGGGAACATGCGGGATACCTTCGTACGCGCCTGCAGCCGCGTGCTGCTGATGTTGACCTTGTCGCTCGCCGGCGCCGGCCTGGCCCTGGCGGACGAGCCCACCGACGTACAGGCCGGCGACAGCATCGAGCTGCCCGACCTGCCCGATGACGCCAACCTCGACCAGTTGAGCGATCGCCTGGAACTGATCCGCCAGCGCGTCTCCGCCGACAGCGATGACGGACTGCTGTCCAATCTGCGCCAGGCCGCCCTGGTGGTCCAGGGCCGCGCCGAACAGAGTGCCACCGACATCGGCACCCAGTTGGCGCGCACCGACGACCAGCTCAAGGTCCTCGGCCCGCAGACGCCCAATGAGGCTGCCAGCCTCACCAGCCAGCGCAACGACCTGCTGGCCGACCAGAAGCTGCAGCAGAAGCAGCAGGAACGGGCCAACCAGCTGGACAGGAACGCCCAGGACCTCGCCGCGCAGATCGTCAACCTGCGCCGCAGCCAGTTCAATTCGCAGATCGCCACGCGCTACGCACCGCCGCTCAGTCCACGCTTCTGGTCCAGCCTGATCCGCCCCACCGACGATGACCTGGCGCGCCTGCAGTCCATCCGCGGGCAGATCGGCGCGGCCTTTGCCGAAACCTGGCAACCCGAGCACCGCTGGCCCTTCCTCGCCTGCGTGCTCGCCGCCGGCCTGCTGTGGATACCCGGCCGACGGCTGCTGGAGCAGCTGCTGACCAAGGCGATGATCCGCTGGATCCCGGTCGGCCGCCTGCGCCGCAGCGCCCTGGCGCTGGCCGTGAGCCTGGCGACCATCGTCACCCTGGGCGGCGGCGCCACACTGATCCGCGAGGGGCTCGACTGGCACGAGCAACTCAATGGCAGCATGGCCAACCTGGGCGACCAGTTGCTCTCCCTGGTGATCTTCTGCACCTTCACCGCCGGCCTGGGGCGCGCCCTGCTGGCCGTGCAGCGCCCTTCCTGGCGTCTGCCCGACCTGCCCGACCCGGTGGCCACCGCCCTCTCGCCCTTCCCCTGGCTGATGGCCTGGCTGCTGGTCCTGCTGGGCACCCAGGAGCGCATCAACAGTGCCAGCGGCGCCAGCCTGGCGCTCACCGTGGCGGTCAACGGCATCACCGCCCTGGCCACCGCCGTCCTGTTCGCCACCGCCCTGTACCGCTACCGCCGGGCCCGGCGCGCAGCCGAAGGCCACGAGACCTCGCCGCTGGCCGGCATCCTCGTGCTGGCGATCCTGCTCACGGTGCTGCTGATCGTCCTGGCACTGGTCAGCGGCTACCTGTCGCTGGCCTACTTCCTCGCCGGCAAGCTGCTCTGGGCCAGCGTGGTCTGCGCCACCGGCTACCTGCTCACCAGCCTGTTCGTCGACCTCTGCGAATCGCTGCTGTCGCCCAGGCAGAAGATCGGCGGGCGGCTGGCCGAGAACCTCGGTGTCGATCCCCGGCACCAGGCGCAGTTCGCCACCCTGCTCAGCGGCGCCGGCCGCACGCTGCTGGTGCTGACCACCCTGCTGATCGCCTTCTCCACCTCCGGCACCAGCCCGGGCGAGCTGCTCCAGGGCCTGGTGCAGCTGGTGGAAAGCGGCCAGTCCCTGGGCCGCCTGAATATCGTCCCGCAGGACATCCTGCTGGCCCTCGGCACCCTGGCCGCCGGGCTGTTCGGCCTGCGCCTGCTCAAGCGCTGGCTGGCCGACGAGCTGCTGCCGGAAACCAGCATGGACGCCGGCATGCGCGCCTCCCTGGTAACCCTGGTGGGCTACCTGGGCATGGTCATCCTGGTGCTGCTGGTGCTCTCGGCGCTGCGCATCAACCTCACCAGCCTGACCTGGGTGGTCAGCGCCCTGTCGGTGGGCATCGGCTTCGGCCTGCAGGCCATCGTGCAGAACTTCATCTCCGGCCTGATCCTGCTCACCGAGCGCCCGGTCAAGGTGGGCGACTGGGTCAGCCTGACCGGCGGCGTGGAGGGCGATATCCGCCGGATCAACGTGCGCGCCACGGAAATCCAGATGTCCGACCAGTCCACGGTGATCGTGCCCAACTCGCAGTTCATCTCGCAGAACGTGCGCAACGTGACCATGGGCAGCGCCCTGGGCGTGGTCGGCATCAACCTCACTCTGCCGCTGGACACCGACGTGCAGAAAGTCCGCGAACTGATGCTCAAGGCCTACACCGAGCACCCGAACATCGTCGAGACGCCGGCGCCCTCGGTGACCTTCAAGGACCTGGGCGCCACCGGCCTGACCCTGGCCGCCTCGGGCAACGTCAGCAGCCCGCGCGCGGTGTACGGCACCAAGAGCGACCTGCTGTTCACCCTCTTCAGCGACCTGCGCGAGGCCGGCATCAACCTCAGCGTGCCGCAGAACCTGATCCTGCAGCGGCCATCCTTCACTCGCAGCATGCCGGCCGACGGGGACGCCATGCCGGCGGCCAGCGACGAGACACAGCCCAAACCCCAGCCCTAGAGCGGGCGCCGTGCGGGCCTCGACAGCGGCCGCAGCGAGGATCGCTTCGCTTGCCCGCAGCTCCCGGATCACGGGCGCTGCGGGCCGAAACAATTCGTCATTTTGCCGTCATCAATCGGTTATCTGGCCCATCGACACTCGCAGGCTTTCAACCCCAGGGAAGTCCCCGAGATGTTCCATAAAAAAGCCAACAAAGCTGCATCCCTCGCCCTGCTCGTCGTCGCCCTCGCGGGCTGCGCCGGCCAACCGCAGGTCGCCAGCAAGGAAGCCACGCCCAACAACGACGACTGGTACCTGGTGCGTACCGAGTCGACCCTCTACGTGTTCGATGACGCCACCGTCTACCGCGACTACCTGGTGACCGGTAAGACCGAGCACACCAAGGCCGTCGGCGAGAAGGACAAGTTCGGCCAGGACGTCGTGCTGGTGGTGCGCGCCGAGGACCAGGGCAAGGACGTGAAGAAGATCGCCGGCTACCAGTTCCTCAAGCAGAGCCTGCCGCCGGCCGCCGGCTTCTATGGCGAAATCCGCCAGGAAGGCGTGATCTACGTCGCCCAGCGCTACGGCGACATGGTCGACATGAACGGTCTGGGCGAACCGATCTTCCGCCACACCGAAATCGCCAGCGGGCCCAACGGCGAGCGCGTGGTGTACCTGATGCAGAAGGAAGAGAAGAAGCCGGTCGGCCTGATCGCCCGCTTCCAGAAGATCTACGGCATCACTCCCGCCAAGGGCTGATGACGAAAAAGCGCGCACTCCGGGGAGGGAGTGCGCGCTTTTTTCATTCTGTCGGGACGTCCGCGACCTGCTAGCTGGAAGTCTCCAGCTGTACGGCGGCAACCGTGTTCGGCGCCTCGATACCCCAGTCACCGAACTGGTACCAGTCATCACCGAGCATCTCGGCCGGATGCATGGTGCGGTCCGCACCGTTGCCGCAGGCCAGATTGGTGGCCGGGCAATAGCGGTCGCAGCCCCAGCAGATACGCTCGGGATGCGGCGGGTTGAGGGGGAATTTCTTGGCCATGGTCAGGCCCTCGGGTGTCCTGGTGGGATTACCCAAGGTATGCCTGGCGGACACCGAGGCTCCTTGATCCACGACAAGCCGGACGGAAATATCAGGCGCGGAAGTGACTCGGCGGCTGGCCGCTCCAGCGCTGGAAGGCGTGGCGCAGGCTGGCGGTTTCGCTGAAGCCGAGCTCCTCGGCGATGCGGTAGATCGGCATGTCGCCGTCCTGCAGCAGTTCCTTGGCGCGGGCGAAGCGCAGTTCGTCGAGCAGTTGCTGGTAGCTGGTCTGCTGTTGCTGCAGGTGCCGGCGCAGGCTGCGTGAAGAGCAGTTCAGGCGGCGCGCCAGTTCTTCCAGGCCCGGCGGCTCCTGCAGACGTTCGCCGAGGATCGCACGGACCTTGTCCAGCCAGGCGCGGCGGGCGGCCAGATCGATGTTCTGGCGGCGGCACTGTTCGAGCATTTCGCGGTGGGTCACCGCATCCGCCAGGGGCAGGCGCATGTCCAGCCAGGACGCGGGGAAGCCGATGGCGCTGCGCGCACAGTCGAAACTCAACGGGCAGCCGAACAGTGTGGCGTAGGCGGCGCGGCGATCGACCGGGCCGGCGTAGTCGAACTCGGCGCGCAGCAGCGGCAGCGGCTGGCCGAGCAGGTCGGCGCAGGCCACTTTCAGCGAGCCCAGGCAGAGTTCAGTGTTGAACGGTCGCAGGTCCTCTTCCTCGCCATAGCCGGTGGCGACCAGCCAGGCCATGTCGCCCTCCACTTCCAGCGCGAGGTGGAAGTAGGTACCCAGCAGTACCGGGTAGCTCAGGCCGATGCGCAGCGCCTCGCCCAGGGTCGGCGCGGAAATCAGCGCGTAGCCCAGCAGGCCATAGGCGGTGATCCGTGTGCGCACGCCCAGGCGCAGGCCGATGGCCGGCTCGCCAGCGAGACTCTGCACATTGCCGAAGACCTGCTGCTCCTGCCACGGGCTGACCAGCCGGCGCAGGTCGAGCAGGTCGGCGCCGGTGATGCCGCTGCCCTCGAGGATGGACTCGCGGCTGTGCCCCTCCGACTCCATCAGCGCAACGGTAAGCGAGGTCATGTGCAGGGAGTTGAGCCAGGTGGAGCGGGAGAAGGTAGTCATGGGATGCCCATCGTAGACGCCACGGCGCGCTGCCGGGTGTTACCGCGTGCGGCGCAGGTCAGGTGCAGGCAAGTTGCGTGCCGGCCACCCAGCGTGGCCGGATCGATCCCCATGTTACGGGGTCCGGGACCTGGGGCGGAGTCGCTCCGCCCGCAGACAAGGTTACCTTTGCGGACACCGGACGGTGCAGGTGCACCGTCCTGAGGCTCGCTGAGCAGATCAGCCGCGCGAGAGGAAGCGCATGCCCTCTTCCAGGCCGCTCAGGGTCAGCGGGAACATCTGCTCCTTCACCAGCTCACGCACCAGACCGGTGGAAGCGGTGTAGTTCCAGGTGTCCTTCGGGTAGGGGTTGATCCAGATGAGCTTCTTGTACTTCTCCATGAAGCGCTGCATCCAGACGTAGCCGGCTTCCTCGTTCCAGTGCTCGACGCTGCCGCCGGCCTGGGTGATCTCGTAGGGCGCCATGGCGGCGTCGCCGACGAACACCACCTTGTAGTCCGGGCCGTACTTGTGCAGCAGGTCGAAGGTGGAAGTGCGTTCGCTGCCCCGCCGCAGGTTGTTCTTCCACACCGATTCGTAGATGAAGTTGTGGAAGTAGAAGTACTCCAGGTGCTTGAACTCGGTCTTGCAGGCCGAGAACAGTTCCTCGCAGACCTTCACGTGGGCGTCCATGGAGCCGCCGATATCCAGCAGCAGCAGGAGCTTCACGGTGTTGCGGCGCTCGGGGCGCATCTGGATGTTGAGCAGGCCGGCATCCTTGGCGGTGTGGTCGATGGTGCCGTCGATGTCCAGCTCTTCCGCCGCGCCCTCACGGGCGAACTTGCGCAGGCGGCGCAGGGCGATCTTGATGTTGCGCGTGCCCAGCTCGACCTGATCGTCGAGGTTCTTGTACTCGCGCTGGTCCCACACCTTGGCGGCCTTGCCCTGGCGCTTGCCGGCATCGCCGACGCGGATGCCCTCGGGGTTGAAGCCGCCGGAGCCGAACGGGCTGGTGCCGCCGGTGCCGATCCACTTGTTGCCGCCGGCGTGGCGCTCCTTCTGCTCCTCGAGGCGTTTCTTGAACTCTTCGATGAGCTTGTCCAGGCCGCCCAGGGACTGGATCTGCGCGCGCTCCTCGTCGGTCAGCAGGCGCTCGAATTCCTTGCGCAGCCACTCTTCGGGGATCAGCGCCTTGAGGTGGTCGTCGAGCTTTTCCAGGCCCTTGAAGTAGGCGCCGAAGGCCCGGTCGAACTTATCGAAATGGCGCTCGTCCTTCACCATGATGGTGCGGGCGAGGTAGTAGAACTCGTCCATGTCGGCGAACACGACGCGGTGCTTGAGCGCATCGATCAGGTCGAGCAGCTCGCGCACCGACACCGGCACCTTGGCCGCGCGCATTTCGTTGAACAGGTTGAGCAGCATGGATATGCCCTCGGAAATCGCAGGTAACGGTTCCCTCTCCCTTCATGGGGGGGACGCCTAGTCAGAGGGTTAGGGAGAGGGCAAGCTCGGCACGGGGCCATGCCCCTCTCCCCGGCCCTCTCCCTGAAGGGAGAGGGAGTAAGAGCCTCAGCGACTAGCGCGGCGGCTCATGAAGGCAAGGCGCTCAAGCAACTGCACATCCTGCTCGTTCTTCACCAGCGCACCGGCCAGCGGCGGGATGGCCTTGGTCGGGTCGCGCTCGCGCAGCACGGCTTCGCCGATGTTGTCGGCCATCAGCAGCTTCAGCCAGTCCACCAGTTCGGAGGTGGAGGGCTTCTTCTTCAGGCCCGGTACCTTGCGCACGTCGAAGAAGATGTCCAGCGCCTCGCTGACCAGCGTGCCGCTGATCTTCGGGTAGTGCACGTCGACGATCTTCTGCAGGGTCTCGCGGTCGGGGAAGGCGATGTAGTGGAAGAAGCAGCGGCGCAGGAAGGCGTCCGGCAGTTCCTTCTCGTTGTTCGAGGTGATGATGATGATCGGGCGCTGCTTGGCCTTGATGGTCTCGTTGGTCTCGTAAACGTAGAACTCCATCTTGTCGAGTTCCTGCAACAGGTCGTTGGGGAACTCGATGTCGGCCTTGTCGATCTCGTCGATCAGCAGGATCACGCGCTCTTCGGCCTCGAAGGCCTCCCAGAGCTTGCCCTTCTTGATGTAGTTGCGCACGTCGTGGACCTTGTCCACGCCCAGCTGCGAGTCGCGCAGGCGGCTGACCGCGTCGTACTCGTAGAGGCCCTGGTGAGCCTTGGTGGTGGACTTGATGTGCCAGGTGATCAGCTTGGCGCCGAAGGACTCCGCCAGCTGCTCGGCGAGCATGGTCTTGCCGGTGCCCGGCTCACCTTTCACCAGCAGCGGGCGCTGCAGGGTGATGGCGGCGTTGACCGCCAGCTTGAGGTCGTCGGTGGCGACGTAGGACTGGGTACCTTCGAACTTCATCGGTGAATCCTCGAACGATGCGGGCCGGGCGCTCTGCCGGGCCGGGCGAATGGTCGGACAAGCTGCGACTATACCGCGCACCCGCGGCGAGTGTGAACGCAGACGCGGCATTCAGTCATTGAATGGCGGGTCAGGGGATGACTGATCGCAAATAGCCTTCCTATGACAAGTTTACTTTACATCGGCGAAATCCCGATGTTAAGTTCGCTTTACATCACAAGGAGATCGCGATGAATCCCGCCCTGCGCCGCTACACCCTGTCCTGTGCCGCCCTGATGTTCATCTATTCGCTGCTGG
Source organism: Pseudomonas nitroreducens (assembly GCF_014204515.1). Classification (GTDB taxonomy): domain Bacteria; phylum Pseudomonadota; class Gammaproteobacteria; order Pseudomonadales; family Pseudomonadaceae; genus Pseudomonas; species Pseudomonas nitritireducens_A. Next base: position 50,907 of record NZ_JACHLI010000019.1, read on the forward strand.
TGGCGCTGATCAGCTGGGGCCTGGACCTGCAGAAGCTGCCTTATGCCCTGCGCGTCCTGGCCGCCGCCTCTCCGGCACTGCCGCTGCTGGCGATGCTCTATGTGTTCGACCGCTACCTGCGCAGCGAGCCGGACGAATTCCTGCGTTTCCTGCTGTCCCGCGCCGCCATGCTGGCCGGCGGCGTGGTGGTCGGGCTGTTCAGCGCCTGGGGCTTCCTGGAGCAGTACGCGGCCTGGCCGCGCTTCCCGGTGATCCTCGCCTTCCCGCTGTTCTGGGCCGCCTACGGCATTGCCGTGGTGCTGCTGCGCCGGCGCTTCGCCTGAGCGATCTGACCTGAGGAATCGTCATGCACAATCGTCTCAAGGCATTGCGCGCCGAACGCGGCTGGAGCCAGGCGGACCTGGCCCTGCAGCTGCAGGTTTCGCGGCAGAGCGTGATCGCCATCGAGAGTGGCAAATTCGATCCCAGCCTGCCGCTGGCTTTTCGTATAGCGCGGGTTTTCGGCCTGCCCATCGAGGCCATCTTCAGCGACGCGCCAGCGGACTGAGCCGGGGCCGCCGACTGGACGCCAACGCCCGCCGGGCATAGGCTGCTGGGTCTGCACAGCGCTGAAACTACAGATCCGAAACTCCAGCTCCGAATCCAAGGAACGCATCATGAGCCGCATATTCGCCGACAACGCGCAGTCCATCGGCAACACGCCGCTGGTCCAGATCAACCGCATCGCCCCGCGCGGCGTCACCATCCTGGCCAAGATCGAAGGGCGCAACCCCGGCTACTCGGTGAAGTGCCGGATCGGCGCCAACATGATCTGGGATGCCGAGTCCGCCGGCCGCCTGAAGTCGGGCATGACCCTCGTCGAGCCGACCTCCGGCAACACCGGCATCGGCCTGGCCTTCGTCGCCGCTGCCCGTGGCTACAAGCTGATCCTCACCATGCCCTCCTCCATGAGCCTGGAACGCCGCAAGGTGCTCAAGGCGCTGGGCGCCGAGATCGTCCTGACCGAACCGGCCAAGGGCATGAAGGGCGCCATCGCCAAGGCCGAGGAAATCCTCGCCAGCGACCCGGCCAAATACTTCATGCCGGCGCAGTTCGACAACCCGGCCAACCCGGCGATCCACGAGAAGACCACCGGCCCGGAAATCTGGAACGACACCGACGGCGCAGTGGACGTGCTGGTGGCCGGCGTCGGCACCGGCGGCACCATCACCGGCGTGTCGCGCTACATCAAGAACACCCGGGGCAAGCCGATCCTGTCCGTTGCCGTGGAACCGGTCAGCTCGCCGGTGATCAGCCAGACCCTGGCCGGCGAAGAGGTCAAGCCCAGCCCGCACAAGATCCAGGGCATCGGCGCCGGCTTCGTGCCGAAGAACCTCGACCTGTCGCTGGTCGACCGCGTCGCCCTCATCGCCGACGAGGACGCGAAGAACATGGCCCTGCGCCTGATGCAGGAAGAAGGCATCCTCTGCGGCATCTCCAGCGGCGCCGCCATGGCCGCCGCAGTGAAGCTCGCCGAAGAGCCGAACATGCAGGGCAAGACCATCGTCGTGGTGCTGCCGGACTCGGGCGAGCGCTACCTCTCCACCATGCTCTTCGACGGTCTGTTCGAGGACCAGGAACTGGTCCAGTAAGCTCTATTCCGCCCCTTCGCGGGCGGATTCCTACCTGTCGTTCCGACTCGGTGCGGCCCAGGTCACGTGCGTGGCACAGGCGCTGTCTGCGGACCCGCAGGCAGCCATGGCCCCTCGCCATGTTCCGGCAAAATGGTTAATTCTTGCCCAGCCCCGCGACATCGCGTCGCCCATCTCTTGGGGATGGCCGGGCTTTCCGCACCGTTGTCAGGAACACAAGAATGAAAATGTCCGCCCCGTTGCTCTCCACCCTTGCACTCTCGCTCTCCGTTGCCGCCGGCGCCGCCCAGGCCGATAACGTCAAGATCTACAACTGGTCCGACTACATCGCCCCGGACACCGTGCCGACCTTCACCAAGGAAACCGGCATCCAGGCGACCTACGACGTCTACGACAGCAACGAGACCCTCGATGGCAAGCTGATGACCGGCAAATCCGGTTACGACATCGTGGTGCCGTCGAACCACTTCATGGCCAAGCAGATCCAGGCCGGCGCGCTGAAGAAGCTGGACAAGAGCCAGCTGCCGAACTGGAAGAACCTCAACCCGGTGCTGATGAAGGCGCTGGAAGTGAACGACCCGGGCAACGAGCACGGCTTCCCCTACCTGTGGGGCACCACCGGCATCGGCTACAACCCGGCGAAGATCAAGGAAGTGCTGGGCGACAACGCGCCGATCGATTCCTGGGACATCTTCTTCAAGCCCGAGTACATGGAGAAGCTGGCCAAGTGTGGCGTCGCGGTGCTGGACAACGGCCCGGAACTGCTGCCGATCACCCTGAACTACCTGGGCCTGCCGCATCACAGCCAGAAGCTGGATGACTACAAGAAGGCCGAGGAAGCGCTGCTGAAAGTGCGCCCGTACATCCGCTACTTCCACTCCTCCAAGTACGTCAGCGACCTGGCCAACGGCGAGATCTGCGTGGCCGTCGGCTTCTCCGGCGACATCCTGCAGGCCGCTACCCGCGCCAAGGAAGCCAAGAACGGCGTGGAAATCCAGTACTCCACCCCGAAGGAAGGCTCGCCGCTGTGGTTCGACATGGTCGCCATGCCCAACGACGCGCCGGATGAGAAAGCCGCCTACGCCTTCATGAACTACCTGCTGCGCCCCGAAGTGATGGCCGGCGTGAGCAACTACGTGCACTACGCCAACGGCAACCTGGCTGCCGATCCGCTGGTGGACAAGGCGATCAAGGCGGACCCTGCGATCTACCCGCCGCAGGACAAGATGGCCAAGCTGTTCGCCCTCGAATCCATGCCGATGAAGATCGACCGCGTGCGCACCCGCACCTGGAACACCATCAAGACCGGCAAGTAAGCACCACCCTTGCCTGACAACGCGCGGCCCCGGCCGCGCGTTGTCGTTTCTGTCGCAGGAATCGTACTTTGCCGCGCGACTCGCGCAGGGCTCGCCAGGGGCGATCCACGCCGCTATAGTCTCCCCACGCAGCGCAATCGCTGCCCCACTGAATAGGTTCGCCTTCCATGTCCCGATACCCATTGCCCGATCCGGCAATCAACGTTGCAGCCTCCCCGGCTTGCGGCGCGGGTGCGGGCGCGGCCTGCCCTCCCCCTCCTGTCGTCGCCGTCGCGTCGCCTCCGCCTCCCGGTGCGGCCTACCCGCCACCCGGCGTGAGCCTCTGACGCCACCCGCGTTTTCCATCGCCTGGATTTGCCCGCCTCACTGACGCGGCTCCCGGTATGTGTCCGGCCTTTTCCTGGCCGGTCGTGATCTGCCTGACGACAGGTGCATTGCATGATTTCGTTCAACCGCTCGTCCCTGGCCACCCTGGCCAGCACTTCCCTGTTCGTGCTGCTGTGGAGCAGCGCCGCCATCATCAGCAAATGGGGCCTGGCCCAAGCTTCGCCGATGGTGTTCCTGATCGCCCGCTTCGGCACCGCGCTGGTGGCGCTGCTGATCCTCTCGCCGCTGATCGGCCTGCGCTGGCCGCGTGAGCGCCAGCAGATACGCCACGCCGTGCTCACCGGCCTGGTGATGCTGGGCATCTACCCGATCTTCTACCTGATGGCGCTGGACCTGCACGTCACCCCCGGCGTGATAGCCACGGTGCTGGGCGTGCAGCCGATGCTCACCAGCTTCCTGCTCGAACGCCGACATTCGGCGCCGCGCCTGGGTGGTCTCGCGCTGGGGCTGATCGGGCTGGTGATGGTGGTTTATCAGAGCATAGGGCTGTCGGGGCTGACCTTCGCCGGCCTAGCCTGCTGCCTGCTGGCGCTGCTGTCGATCACCGGCGGCTCGATCCTGCAGAAGAACATCCGCGAGAACCCGCTGGGCACCCTGCCCCTGCAGTACATCGCCGGGCTCATCCTGTGCATCGGCGTGGCGCCGTTCCAGCCGCTGCACGTGGAGTGGAATGCCGCGTTCATCGTCAGCGCACTGTGGATGGGCCTGATGGTCTCGGTACTGGCCACCGTGCTGCTCTACCGGATGATCGCGGCGGGCAACCTGGTCAATGTCACCAGCCTGTTCTACCTGGTGCCGGCGGTCACGGCGCTGATGGATTACGCGGTGTTCGGCAACCGCCTGTCCGCCCTCGGCCTGCTGGGGATGGGGCTGATCGTGGTGGGGTTGATGCTGGTATTTCGCAAAGCGGCGCCGGTGCGTGAGGCTGACGCGGGGCGGGTTGTGGATAACTGATAGTCCTCCGCGCGCTCAGGCCCTCACCCCAGCCCTCTCCCAGAGGGAGAGGGAGCCGTTCGGAGTCTGAGCAAAATTCGGTGCTTGCCGGCTGCTCAGGGCAGTCCCCTCTCCCTCTGGGAGAGGGTTAGGGTGAGGGGAACCCGTCGGCACGCACTGCCAGGAAACACCTCACCCCGCCGCCTCCACCTTCGGCTGCGGCGCCGGCCGCAGTACCAGCCACAGCGCCAGGGCAATCAGCACGCCACCCTGCAAGTGTGCCCAGGACAGCGATTCGTCCAGCAGCAGCACGCCCCAGAACACCCCGAACGGCGGAATCAGGAAGGTCACCGTCATGGTCTTCAGCGGGCCGATGCTGGCCAGCAGGCGGAAGTACAGGACATAGGCGAAGGACGTACAGAGAAAGCCCAGCCCGGCCAGCGCCAGCAGGATCTTCGGTTCGGCCAGCGGCGCCAGCGGCATGTCCAGGCTGGTGCCGAGGAAGAACGGCAGCAGGCAGAGGGTCGCGCCGGCCTGGCTGCCCAGGGCCGAGACGGCGAAATCCAGCCCGCCCTGGTCGTTGATCCAGCGCTTGGTGAAATAGCCGGCGAAGCCGTAGCAGGTGGTCGCCACCAGGCAGGCGGCGGCGCCCCAGAGCACCGGGGCATCGAAGGGTACCGGGCCGGCGCGGGTCAGCACCGCGACGCCCGCCAGCCCCAGCAGTACGCCCAGAGCCTTGCCGCCGGTGAGCGCCTCACCGAAGAACAGCGAGCCGATCAGCACGCCCATCAGCGGCGTGGTGGCGTTGAAGATCGCCGAATACCCGGCCGGCAGGAACTGCGCCGCCAGGCTGTACATCAGCACCGGGATGCCCGAGGCGATCACGCCGATCAGCAGCAGGCGTACCAGCTTGCCGCGAAAGTCCCAGCGCGTGCGCATCGCCAGCATGATCAGCACCAGCCCGATGGCGGAAAGGAACACCCGGAAGAACGCCGTCGGCATCACCCCGATGGCCGGCACCAGTTGCCGCATGAAAAGAAAACTGGCGCCCCAGATGGCAGCCAGACCGAACATGTTGAGCAGAGCGGCAGGGTTCATCGCAAAGGGCTCCAGGGCAGGAAAGCCACCAGCCTACGCCGGTGGTGAAGAGCATCCATCCACAGCTGACTTTCAAAGTCCATCAGCGATTCCGGCGCAGCCGCGCCATGCTCAGCACGTCGGCGTAAACACCGTCGCGCAGGGCGAACTCGCGTAGCGTGCCCTCCACCTCGAAGCCGAACTTGCGGTACAGCGCAATCGCCGGTGCATTGTCGGTATAGACGGTCAGCTCGACGCGGCGCAGACCCATCCAGTTGTCGGCCACCTCCAGCAGCTCGGCCAGCAGCCGCGTCCCGATTCCGCGCCCCTGCCAGGCCACGGCGACGCCCATGCCGATGCTGCCGCAATGGCCGCGGCGCACGCGGGGAAACTGTTCGAGGCTGGCGCTGCCGATCACCTGGTCCTGGTGCAGCGCCATCAGGGTGATACGGCGCTCGTCGTCGAGCACCAGCCGCTTGCGCCACAACTCCGGCGCCTGATGTGGCATCTGCAGTACCTGACGAGCGACAGCGGGGTCGTTGTAGAGGGCGGCGAGGCCATTGATGTGCTGCTCCGTGCAGCGTTCGATGCGGATTTCATCCATCGTGTCGGCTCCTTGCCGAATAGACCGGGTCGGCCAGCATACGGCATGTCGGCGCGCTGCCGAGGGTCGGAATTCTCCCTTTCCCTCCCCGCCCCCCATGGCTAAGCTCGCTGCACCAGACCCCAGCAGAGGCGCTCCCATGGCTCAGCACTGGCCGGCGACCGAGATCGCAACCCTGATCCTCGAAGGCTTCGACGACTACCGCGCGCGGTTCCATCAGATCACCGCGGGCGCCCCGGCGCGCTTCGAGCAGGCGCTCTGGCAGGACGCCCAGCGCGCCTCGGCCGAGCGCATCGAGTTGTACGAGGAGATGGTCGCCGAGACCGTCCAGCGCCTGCGCCAGAGCATGGCCGACATCGACCTGGTGGACGTGGAGCGCTGGCCAGTCGCCAAGAGCGCCTACATCACCCTGATCGACCCGCGCGCCGACGACGAGCTGGCGGAAACCTGGTTCAACTCGATCTTCTGCGGGCTGTTCAGCCACGACAACATAAGCGACGGCACGATGTTCGTGCACACCACCCGTCCCGCGCTGCGCGCCCACTCGCGCGACCCGCACACGCGCCTCTACCGGCCCGGCGGCAAGCTGCGCGAGGCGCTGGAAAACATCTTCGACGACTACCGCTTCGCGGTGGACTACGACGACCGCGAGCGCGACCTGGAACGCATGGACCACCTGCTGCACGCCAACCTGCCGGACTGGGTGTGCAAGGACCCGCTGCTGACCATCGAACTGATCGGCTCGGTGTTCTACCGCAACAAGGGCGCCTACCTGGTGGGCCGGCTGTTCACCCCGGACGAGCAGTGGCCGCTGGTGTTCCCGCTGGTGCACCACGAGGGCCGCGGCATCCAGTTCGACACGGTGATCACCGACGAGGCGGAAGTCTCGATCATCTTCTCCTTCACCCGCTCCTACTTCATGGTCGACGCCCCGGTGCCGGCGGAGATGGTCGCCTTCCTCAAGCGCCTGCTGCCGGGCAAGCACATCGCCGAGCTGTACACCTCCATCGGCTTCTACAAGCAGGGCAAGAGCGAGTTCTACCGCGCGCTGATCAACCACCTGGCGAGCACCGACGACCGCTTCGTCATGGCCCCCGGCGTACGCGGCATGGTCATGAGCGTGTTCACCCTGCCGGGCTTCAACACCGTGTTCAAGATCATCAAGGACAACTTCAACCCGGCCAAGACCGTCGACCACGCCACGGTGATCCAGAAGTACCAGTTGGTGAAGAACCACGACCGCGTCGGGCGCCTGGCCGACACCCAGCAATTTGCCGACTTCCGTTTCCCGGTGAGCAAGTTCGACCCGGACTGCCTGGCCGAACTACTGGACGTCGCGCCGTCCACCGTGGTGCTGGAAGGCGACATCGTGCTGATCCGCCACTGCTGGACCGAGCGCCGCATGACCCCGCTGAACCTCTACCTGGAACACGCCACCGAGGCCCAGGTCCATGAAGCACTGTACGACTACGGCCTGGCCATCAAGCAGCTGGCGGCGGCGAACATCTTCCCCGGCGACATGCTGCTGAAAAACTTCGGCGTCACCCGCCATGGCCGCGTGGTGTTCTACGACTACGACGAAATCTGCTACCTCACCGAGGTGCACTTCCGCCACATCCCGCCGGCGCGCTACGAGGAGGACGAGATGTCCTCCGAGCCCTGGTATTCGGTGGGGCCGATGGACGTGTTCCCGGAGGAATTCCCGCGTTTTCTTTTCGTCGACCTGAAGCTGCGCCGGCAATTCGCCAAACTGCACGGCAACCTGTTCGACGCCGATTACTGGAAAGGCCTGCAGGAGCAGATCCGCGCGGGCAAGGTGATCGACGTATTCCCGTATCGCCGGCACGAATCGCCGGAGGAAGCGCTGGCGCGCTGAGCCGTACTTCGGAGTAGGGCGCATAACCCGGAACGGGTTATGCGTCGCATACCCACGGCGGATAACGCTGGCGCGTTATGCGCCCTACGGGGCTACAGACCGACTCCGCTGCCAGCAGGTGCGTAGGAGCGGACTCCGTCCGCGATCAGCGCGCCACCGCGCCGTGCGGAAAGGATACCGGTCAGTTCCAGTGCCGCCGCGAAGCCCGCCGGTTATCCCCCAGCCCCACCAGCGCCGCCACCGACGCCATCAGCACCTCGGCGATCCACGCCAGCACCAGCCCACCGGCCAGCGCCCAGCCAATGGCCTCGGGCTCCAGCACCACCTGATATCGGTAGTTCGCGTAGGTTTCCTGCAACAGCTCGTGATTGGGCGCCGTCACCATGTGCAGCGCGCGCTGGTACCAGTTGCCCTGCAGCGCCTGCCATTCGTTCTCGAACAGCTGCGCACGGCGCATCAGCCGTTCGATGTTGTCGGCATCGCGCTGGAACACCGGGTCCGGGCTACCCCGGTAGTGCGCCACCAGGGCACCCAGGTCGCCCTGAAAGAACTGCCCGGAAGTGTCCTTGAAGCCCTGCAGCGCCTGGGTAGCTTCGATGCGGTGGGCATCGACGCGTTGCGCGTAGTCCTTGATGAAGCCCGGAATCTGCACCGCGACCAACAGCCCCAGTGCAAACAACACCATGCGTACGTAGCTGCGCAGCATGCTTTCCCCCTTTGATTCTTATGATGTGCAAGGCGCCATGGGATTTTCCCGTTTGCCACGCCGGCGTGCCGGGAATGCTTCACGTCCCGTTCAGATGCGGCCCTGGGTAACGATCTCGCCGCGCCACCAGAGCATCCATTCGCCGCTCTGCATCAGGGTCCAGTTCTCGTTGTCGGTCAGCGGCTCGGTGGCGATCACCGTGACCACGTCGTTGGGCGTGGTTTCGGACTGGAAGTCCACCGTCACGTCGGCATCGCGCAGACGCGCCGGGCCGAACGGTGCGCGGCGGGTGATCCAGGCCAGCTTGGTGCTGCAGAAGGTGAACAGCCAGTCGCCATCGCTGAGCAGGCAGTTGAACACGCCTTTCTCGCGGTACGAGGCGCAGGCGGTGACCAGCGTCGGCAGCAGGACTTCCACCGGCACCGGCTCGGGGAAGGCGCGGCGCACGCGGTTGAGCAGGTCGCAGAAAGCCGCTTCGCTGTCGGTGTCGCCCACCGCGCGATACAGCCCAGGCTCGGGATGGAAGTCGGCCAGCTGGCCGTTGTGGGCGAAGGTCCAGTAACGCCCGCCCATCTCGCGCACGAACGGGTGGGTGTTGGACAGGCAGACCTTGCCGACGTTGGCCTGGCGGATGTGGCCGATCACCGCCTCGCTCTTGATCGGGTAGCGCTGTACCAGCCGTGCGACTTCCGAGTCGACGCTGGCGGACGGGTCCTGGAACAGCCGCACGCCACGCCCTTCATAGAAGGCGATGCCCCAGCCGTCGCGGTGCGGGCCGGTGCCGCCGCCGCGCTGCATCAGCCCGGTGAAGCTGAAGACGATGTCCGTCGGGACGTTGGCGCTCATGCCGAGCAACTCGCACATGAATCAGTTCTCCTCCATCAGAGCTTCGCGCAGCTGGTGCAGCTCGCGATCCAGGCGATTCTGCAGCCTTTTCCGCCCCAGCGGCAGGAACCGCGTGAACGCCCGCAGCACCAGGGCCGGCAGGTCGTTCAGCTCGCGCGGGATAAGGTGCAGGTGAAAATGGGCGACATGCTGGTTGGCCGCCGGGCCATCGTTGACCAGCAGGTTGATGCCGACGCGGCCATAGCCCGCGCGACGCAGGACACGCTCCATGCGTTCGGCCAGCGGAATCAGGTCCTGTTGCGCGGCTTCCGAGAGCTGGTGCAGGAATTCGGCATGCTCACGAGCCACCAGCAACAGGTGCGCCGGGCGCAGCGGGTAGATGTCCAGCAGCACGATGAAATGATCGTCTTCGTAGAGGGTACGGGCCGGCACGCGACCGGCCGCGATGGCGCAGAACACGCAGTCCATGGCAACTCCTGAAGAAGTCTTTCAGTTCATGCTGGACGCGTGCGGGTCAGGACGCAAGGCGCGTGCTACAGGCGCGGCTCGATTCGCGCGCGGTTATCGTGCCGCTCGCTCGGGTGGGAGTTGACGCCCTCGACCAGTTCGGGCTGCATCAGTTGGCGCAGGGTCGGCTCGTCGTCGGCGGCCTTCTCCTGGCGACGCTTCTTCAGCGAGCGCTCCAGCGGCCAGCGGATCAGCACGAACAGCAGGTACAGGCCGAAGGCGGCGAGCAGCACCAGGGCCAGGTCGGAGACCGCGCGCCAGGCGTTGTTGCCGACCTTGAACACCACGTCCAGCGCGGTGATGGCGATGGCCGGGGCGTACAGGTTGTTCGCCGGGTCCACCGGGGTCGGGGTGAACAGCAGGACGACGACGATCACCCGCAGGGGCTCGCGCAGCCAGCGCCACATCCAGCCGGTCATCAGGAACCAGACCAGGGTCAGGCCCAGGCCGGCGCCGATATAGGCGCCCCAGGCGAGCATGTAATCGTGTTCGTTCATGCGCGTGCGTACGTGCGGTGTCGACAGAGGGGTGCGTATGATAGCCGCTTTTCCCCATGGGTGCGCAGCCGGGCGTCATCCATGCCGCCACACGAGGATTCGCCATGACCGACCGCCAGCCCCCCATCGCCCGTCGCGAGGCCGCCGCCGATCCCTATGCCTGGCTGGAGAACCGCGACGCCGAGGATGTCCTCGACTATCTGAAAGCAGAAAATGCCTACCTGGAAGATCAGCTTCTTCCTCAGAAGAAACTGCAGGAAACCCTGTTCCAGGAGATCAAGAGCCGCATCCGCGAGACCGACCTGTCGCTGCCCACGCCCTGGGGTCCGTGGCTCTACTACCAGCGCACTACCGCCGGCGACGAATATGCCCGCCACTACCGTGCGCCGCGTCCTGCGGACGGTTCGCTGAGCGTCGATGAACGGGCCGAGGAACTGCTGCTGGACCCGAACGCCCTGGCCGGCGACGGCTTCCTGTCGGTCGGCGCCTTCAGCATCAGCCCGGATCATTCGAAACTGGCCTACAGCCTGGATACCAGCGGCGACGAGATCTACACCCTTTACGTGAAGGACCTGGCCGACGGCAGTATCGCCACCCTGCCCTTCGAGGATTGCGATGGCAGCATGACCTGGGCCAACGACAACCGCACGCTGTTCTTCGGCGAGCTGGACGACACCCATCGCCCGCACAAGCTCTACCGCCATCGCCTGGGCGAGGCCAACGCCCAGCTGGTATTCGAGGAACCCGACGGCCGCTTCTTCCTGCACTGCTACCGTGCCAGCTCCGAGCGCCAGCTGGTGCTGCTGCTGGGCAGCAAGACCACCAGCGAAGCCTGGGTGCTGGACGCCAGCACGCCGGAGGGCGAGTTCGTCTGCCTGGCCCCCCGCGAGGAAGGCCACGAGTACTACCCGGACCACGGCCGTCTGCACGACCAGTGGACCTGGCTGATCCGCAGCAACCAGGCCGGCATCAACTACGCCCTGTACCAAGCCAGCGAAGCGCAGCCCACCCGCACCCACTGGCACGAACTGGTGGCGCACCGCGATGACGTGATGCTCGAAGGCCTGACCCTGAGCGCCAGCGCCTTGACCCTGAGCCTGCGCGAAGGCGGCCTGCCGATCGTCGAGGTGCACCCGCACGGCCAGCCGGCGCACCGCGTCGACCTGCCGGATGCCGCCTACAACCTTTATGTGCAGGACAGCCTGGAGTTCGACAGCACCGTGATCCGCCTGCGCTACGAGGCCCTCAACCGCCCGGCGCAGGTTCGCCAGCTGGACCTGGCCAGCGGTGAGCAGAAGGTGCTCAAGGAAACTCCGGTAGAAGGCCCGTTCGACGCCGACGCTTACGAAAGCCGCCGCCTCTGGGCCGATGCCGGCGACGGCGTGCAGGTGCCGATCAGCCTGGTCGGCCGCCGCGAGATGCTGGAAAGCATCGCCCGTGGCGAGCCCGCACCGCTCTATCTCTATGGTTATGGCGCCTACGGCGAGAGCCTCGACCCGTGGTTCTCCCACGCGCGCCTGAGCCTGCTGGAGCGCGGCTTCGTCTTCGCCATCGCCCACGTGCGCGGCGGCGGCGAGCTGGGCGAAGCCTGGTACCGCGCCGGCAAGCTTGCGCACAAGCAGAACACCTTCAGCGACTTCATCGCCTGCGCCGAACACTTGCTGGCCCAGGGTTACAGCACCCCAGCCCAGCTCGCTATCAGCGGCGGCAGCGCTGGTGGGCTGCTGATCGGCGCGGTGCTCAACCAGCGCCCGCAGCTGTTCGCCGCGGCCATCGCCGAGGTGCCTTTCGTCGACGTGCTCAACAGCATGCTCAACCCCGACCTGCCGCTGACCGTCACCGAGTACGACGAGTGGGGCAACCCGCAGGAGCCGGAGGTCTACGAACGCATCCGCGCCTACGCGCCCTACGAGAATGTCAGCGCCCAGGACTACCCTGCCCTGCTGGTAGTCGCCGGCTACAACGACAGCCGCGTGCAGTACTGGGAAGCGGCCAAGTGGGTGGCCAAGCTGCGTGTCAGCAAGACCGACGAGCACCTGCTGCTGCTCAAGACCGACCTGGGCGCCGGCCACGGCGGCATGAGCGGCCGCTACCAGGGCCTGAAGGACGTGGCGCTGGAATACGCCTTCCTGTTCAAGGTGCTGGGCATCGAAGGCCACGCCTGATGCTCTATACCTGCCCCTGCTGCGGCTACTTCAGTTTCGGCGACCCGCCGGGGTCGTACGAAATCTGCGAGATCTGCTTCTGGGAGGACGATCACCTGCAACTCTGCTTCCCCGACGCGCGCGGCGGCGCCAATGCGGTGAGCCTGATCGAGGCGCAGGTCAACTTCGTGCAATGGGGCGCCTGCGAACGGCGCTTCCGCCCCCAGGTGCGCCCGCCGACCATCGAGGATGAGAAGGACGAGCGCTGGTTCCCGCTGTGGCAGAAGCGCGTGGAGCTGCCGGACGACGAAGCGCCGCTGAGCGGCGAGGAAGCCTGTTACTGGCTACGTGCGCCGGCCTGATGCGGATCAGCGCCGGCTGCTGACCGCCAGGCCTACGCCCATGGCGACGATCAATCCGCCCGAAGCGGTCTGCTGCCAGCGCCGCCAGCTCGGGTTGCTGCCCACGCAGTTGCCGACGCGCCCGGCGACCACCGACACCACGGCGTTCACCAGGCAGCCGCCGAGGTTGAACAGCAGGCCGAGGCAGAGTATCTGCAGCACGAAGTTCGGGCTGCCGGCCGGCACGAACTGCGGCAGGAAGGCCAGGAAGAACAGCGCCACCTTGGGGTTGAACACGTTGACCATCATGCCTTGCAGGAACACCCGGCTCAGCCGGGCGGGCTCGAGCTCGGTGCGTTTCTGTTCGCGCCAGGCGCCACGGATCAGCTGTACGCCGAGCCAGATCAGGTAGAGCGCGCCCAGCCACTTGAGCACGCCGAAGGCCACGCTGGACATCATCAGCAGCGCCGACAGGCCGAATGCCGCGGCCAGCATATGCACCACGCAGCCAGCGCCGATCCCCAGGGTCGACATCAGGCCGGCCGCCGTACCCTGGGCGGCCGAACGCGAGGCCACGTAGAGCATGTCCGGGCCGGGCGTGAGGTTGAGTGCGAGGGTGGCGATGAAGAACAGGCTGAGGCTTTCGAGACTGGGCATGGCGCGACTCCGGGGCGAAGACGCGCAGCATGCCATGGCCTGCGCCGCTAGAGGAAACCGCGGCGCAAGGATCAGCCGGCGCGGAAGATCAGGTGCTCTTCCCAGTCGTCCTCGGCCACCGAGTTCTCGCTGAGCATGCGCCCCGATTGCGAGATGCGCTCGTGGTGCACGGCGTCCGGGTCGCCGCAGACCAGGTGGTGCCACAGCGGCAGGTCCTTGCCCTCGGCCACCAGGCGGTAGCCGCAGGTCGGCGGCAGCCACTGGAACTCGTCAGCCTGGGCCGGGGTGAGCTGGATGCAGTCGGGCACGCTGGCGCGGCGGTTGGCGTAGTCGGTGCAGCGGCAGGTCTTCAGGTCCAGCAGCTTGCAGGCGATGCGCGTGTAGTAGACGGCGCCGTCATCCTCGTCTTCGAGCTTCTGCAGGCAGCACAGGCCACAGCCGTCGCACAGCGACTCCCACTCCTGCTGGTCGAGTTGCTCGAGGGTCTTGCGTTTCCAGAAGGGCTCTACTTTGGCGGCCATTTTTTGATCAGGGGCTATTTCACGGGGCGCAAAGTCTAAGCCCCGCGAGCAGCAAGGCCAAGTGCAGGCGACCATTGACCGCGCGGCGCTTGCCAGAGCGGGCCGCGCTGGTTAGTTTGACCGACCCATGGGCCCGGTCCGCTTGCTTTCCACCAGAGCCGCGAGACACGCCAGACGCCCGATCCCACCGCGATGCCCGGCCGACCACGGCACCATCGGCAGATTCCACGCCCTTCAAGGAGCCACCATGAGCGCCAATCCGCGCGTTTCCGAGCACCCCATCGACCCGCAGTTCATCAATCGCTGGTCGCCTCGCGCCTTCAACGGCGAAGCCATTCCCCAGGAGACCCTGCTGAGCTTCATCGAGGCCGCGCGCTGGGCGCCGTCCTCGTTCAACTCGCAGCCCTGGCGCTTCCTCTTCGCCCTGCGCGACACGCCGAACTGGCAGCGCTACCTGAACCTGCTGGGCGAATTCAACCGTGGCTGGGCGCAACACGCCTCGGCGCTGGTCGTCGTGCTGTCGAAAACCACTTTCGCCCCGCCCGGCTCCAGCGAAGAGAAACCGGCCCTGTGGCACAGCTTCGACACCGGCTCGGCCTGGGGCTTCCTCGCCCTGCAGGCGAGCCTCGCCGGCTGGCACACCCACGGCATGGCCGGCTTCGACCGCGAACTGGCGCGCAGCGAGCTGAAGGTCCCGGCGGATCACGAGATCCACGCGGTGATCGCCATCGGCAAGCTGGGCGACAAGTCGATCCTCGCCGAAAGCCTGCAGGCCCGCGAAGTACCCAACGCCCGCCGGCCGCTGGCGGAGATCGTTGCCGAGGGTGATTTCTCGCTCTGAGAAGCTTTGTTGTAGGAGCGGACTCCGTCCGCGATAGGCCCCCATCGCGGCGGAAACCATCGCGGACGGAGTCCGCTCCTACGAATAGCGCCCATGAAAAAGGCCCCTTAAGGGGCCTTTTTCATGGGGGAAGCGGTCAGTACCCGCGGGAGAAATCCACTTCGCCGCGCATCGCCTGCCCCGCCCAGAAGCGCGTGAGGTTGTCGCGGAACAGGTCGATCAGCAGGCTCGGCAGCGTCGGCGCCGCGGTGTGCCCGGTCAACAGCAGGCGCGGCGTGTGCCAGAACGGGTGGGAAACCGGCAGCGGCTCCTGGCGGCAGACATCGATCACCGCGCCGGCCAGCTGGTTGGCTTCCAGCGCCGCAACCAGGTCTTCGTCCACCACCGAAGTGCCGCGCCCGGCGTTGAGGAACAGCGCGGTGGGCTTCATCCGCTGGAACAGCGCGAGGTCGTAGACATCGCGGGTTTCCGGGGTGTCCGGCAACAGGTTGATCACGTAGTCGGCGGTTTCCGCCAGGCGCGGCAGGTCTTCCATGCCACCCATGCGGCCGAAGGGCACCAGTGCGCGCGGGTTCTTCGCCACGCCGACCAGCTCCACGCCGAACGGCGCCAGCATGTGCGCCACCGCCTGGCCGATCTCGCCGGTGCCGACGATGAGGATCTGCCGGCCACTCAGGCTGCCCGGCACGCGGTCGTCCCACTGTACGCCGACCTGGCTGGCCAGGCGGCCGAGGAACTGCCGTTCGTGGGCGAGCATGTAGGTGAGCAGGTACTCGGTCATGACCTGACCGAAGATGCCGACAGCACGGGTCAGGGCGTAGTCCTTGGGCAGGTCGTCGGCCAGCAGCGGAGTGATGCCCGCCCAGCTCGACTGGATCCACACCGGGTGCACGCCCTGGCGCAGCAACTGCGCAGCCAGGTTCGGCTCGCCGAGCCATACCGGGCATTCCGCCGCGGCTTCCACCAGCTTGCCCGGGTCGTTGCCGGAGATCACCGTCAATCGGGGTTCGGCCGCCATCAGCAGGGCGGCGTAGAGGGCGTGTTCGCGATCGAGTACGAGCAGGCGCATGGTCAGGCCTTTCGCTTGGATCGGTGGAGCATTTCCGGCTGGCGCATCTGCACTCGCTTCAAGGGAGCTTCCCTGGGGAAATCGTCGTCAGTTCTTGGGAAGTCAGGCGGCTATAGACACAGCCAGAGACCAAGCGTTCCGCTCCGTTGAACCCTGTTTCTGAGCGCATAATGCGCTCAAGCCGCGAACTTGCACAGTGCCAGCACTGGGCAGATACGCGGCTTGAGTGGCGTGACGAGGCGGTCGCGATCAGACCGGGTCGTTGCGGCGCAGCAGTTCCTCGGGCAGGTGCTCGATGTATTCCTCTTCCGCCGGCGGCATCTGCAGGTGGAAACCTTGTTTCTCGATGTTTTCCAGCACCACGTTGATGTCTTCGCGGGCCAGCTGGCGCTCCGGGCTCAGGACCAGGTCGAAGGTGTGCTTCGGCGCGCCGAACGCGGCGAGCAGCGCCTCGGGCACGCGGCTCAGGGCTTCGCGCTTGTCGACGTAGAGGTACATCTCGTTCTTGCGCGGACTCTTGTAGATGGAGCAGATACGTTTCATGGCGAGGGCTATTCCGCGTTGTTCGGGGTGGAGGCGGCGAGGTCGTCGAGCAGGGCCTGGCCCATCAGTTCGCGGCGCCAGCCTTGCAGTGAATCGGGCAACTGGTAGGGGCCGTTCGGCCAGCCGGTCTTGAGCAGGGCTTCGAGGATCTTCTTGCGCAGCATCAGCTCGGGCGCCATCTCCAGGCGCTCGGCTTCCCGCTGGCCGATTTCACGCAGCCGCTTCAGCACCGGGGTGATTTCACGCGGCAGGGGTTCGGGCAGGGTCTGCGGGCGATCGGCTTCCGGCAGTTTCGCCGCATGGGCGATCAGCGCGATCAGCGTGTCGCCATCCTGGCGCACGGTGCGCGGGTGCATGTCGTCGATGCGCGCCAGGGCGACCTTGTCGCTGGGCTGGAAGCGCGCCAGGGGCCACAGGGTGTGCTCGCGCAGCACGTGGTTGCGCGGCTTGTTGCGCAGCCGCGCCTGTTCCTCGCGCCAGACGCACAGTTCGCGCAGCACGGCCAGTTGCTGGGGGTTGAGCTTCCAGGCCAGCTTGATGTCGAGGTAGGCCTCCTGGGGGTCGCTGACCCGGCTCTGGTTGTTCGCCAGGTCCGCGCCGTCGGCCAGCAGCCATTGCAGCTTCTCGTCGCTCAGGCGCGGCGCCAGCTTCACGTAGACCTCGGCCAGGTGCAGCACGTCCTCGGCGGCGTAGCGCACCTGCATGTCGGTCAGCGGGCGCTGCAACCAGTCGGAGCGGGTCTCGTCCTTGGGCAGGTCGAGGCCGAGGATTTCCAGCACCAGCCTGGAATAGCCCATGGAATGCGGCATGCCCAGGTAGGCGGCGGCCAGCTGGGTGTCGAACAGCGGCTGCGGCAGACTGCCGGTCAGGCGCTGGAAGACTTCCAGGTCCTCGCCACAGGCATGGAACACCTTGACCACCAGCGGCGATTCCAGCACGGCGGCGAACGGCGACCAGTCGCGGATCAGCAGCGGGTCGATCAGCCATACGCCGCTGCCGTCGCCCACCTGAATCAGCCCGGCTGCCGGGTAGAAGGTATCGACACGCATGAACTCGGTATCGAGCGCGAGGTACGGCAGTTCTTTCCAGTCCTGGCACTGGCGCTCCAGGGTGGCATCGTCGCGAATCCACTGAATGTCGAGGACGGTCACGAACATCTCCTTCGTTTCGGTGCGCGCAGTATATAGAGATGCAGGATGTGCGAGCATTCCGCTCGGCTATCGGTGTGTGACGAGCCGCTGGCAACCTCTACGCTTTGCCCCGCCCACCACAACAATAAGGCCGTTCTTCATGAAGAAACTCTTCGGCTTGGTCGTCCTGCTGGTCGCCGCCCTCGCGGTTTACCTGGCGCTCACGCCCAGCCCCATCGACCCGCTGGCCTGGACGCCGCCCAAGGCGCCGCCGATGACCGGCGTGATGGAACCCAATGACACGCTGATGAAGGCCGAACTGCTGGCCCAGGGCCAGATCGTCGGCCCCGAGGACACCGCCGTGGACAGTCAGGGCCGGGTCTTCGCCGGTCTGGATGACGGACGCATCGTGCGCATCGGCGCCGACGGCAAGGCCGAAACTTTCGTTGAAACCGGCGGCCGCCCGCTGGGCCTGGCCTTCGACAAGGCCGGCAAGCTGATCGTCGCCGATGCCTGGAAGGGCCTGCTGGAGGTCGATCCGCAGGGCAGTATCCGCGTGCTGACCGATTCGGCCGACGGCGTACCGTTCGGCTTCACCGACGACCTGGACATCGCCAGCGACGGGCGCATCTATTTCAGCGACGCTTCCAGCCGCTTCCACCAGCCCGACTACATTCTCGACCTGCTCGAAGCCCGCCCCCACGGTCGCCTGCTGCGCTACGACCCGGCCAGCGGCAAGACCGAGACACTGCTCAAGGACCTGTACTTCGCCAACGGCGTAGCGCTGTCTCAGCACGAGGACTTCGTGCTGGTCAACGAGACCTACCGCTACCGCATCACCCGCTACTGGCTCAAGGGCGAGAAGGCCGGGCAACACGAGGTGTTCATCGACAACCTGCCGGGCCTGCCGGACAACCTCGCCAGTGATCGCAGCGGCACCTTCTGGGTCGCCCTGCCCTCGCCGCGCAAGGCCGACGCCGACCTGATCCAGCAACTGCCCTGGCTGAAAAGCCAGCTCACCAAGCTGCCGCGCGCCGTGCTGCCCAAGCCGGTGCCCTACGGCCTGGTGATCCAGGTGAACGAGAAAGGCGAGATCGTGCGCAGCCTGCACGACACCAGCGGCCAGCATCTGCGCATGGTGACCTCGGCCAAGCCGGTGAACGGTGTGCTTTACCTGGGCAGCCTGGAGAACGACCGCATCGGGCGGCTGCAACTCCACTGACGCCTCAGGCCGGCGCCTGTTCCTTCGGGGCAGGTGCCGGTGCGGGCGCGGCGGAGGGCTCCAGCAACTCCAGCATGCGCTCGCGCACCTCACCCATCAGCGCGTCGATGCCGAGTTCGGTGAACTGGGTGGAATCGATCGGCGCGCCGACGTGCACTTCCACCGGCATGCCCAGGTTCAGCTTCAGGCCGCCGGCCGGCAGCAGTTGCTGGATGCCGCGGATCGCCACCGGAACGATGATCGCATCGGTCTGCTGCGCCAGGCGGAAGCAGCCCTTCTTGAACGGCTGCAGCTTGCCATCCTTGGAGCGCGTGCCCTCGGGCGCGGCCCACAGCACGATGCCGCTCTCCATCATTTCCCGCGCCTTGGCCAGGTCGGCCATGGCCTGGTGGCGGTTGTGCCGGTCGATGGAGGGGAACTCCGCCGCGCGCATGGCCGCCCCCCACACCGGCACGGCGAACAGCTCGCGCTTGGCGAGCATGCGGATCGAGCCGGGCAGGGTCACGAAGATCGCCGGGATGTCATAGAAGCTGGAATGGGTGCAGAGGATCATGTAGCGGCGACCGTCGCCGAAGTCCGGCACCTCGCCGTGGCGGCTCATGCGGGCGCCGGTGAGGCGCAGCAGGCTGCCGGACCAGTCGCGGGTGAAACCGTCGACCCGGGCGCGGCGCAGCCGGCCGATGGCGCCCAGCGCCAGCACCCGGACGCTGTAGCCCAGGGTGATCAGAACGGTCGCCAGCCCCACCAGGGCGACGCGCAACGGGCCGGCCTTGCGCGGCGCCGATTGCTGGTTGTGCATGTTCGCCAACTCCCCACCAACTTTTCATCGTACAAGCCTTATGATGCGTTTCGGCCCCGTCACGACACAGGAAAGCGCCCATGACCCACGCCCGCCTGCTCACCGCCGAGCAACTGGCCGCCCGCCTCGATGACCCGAAACTGGTCCTGCTCGACTGCCGCTTCGCTCTCGAAGACCCGGCCTACGGTCTGCGCAGCTATCAGGAAAACCATATCCCCGGCGCCCAGCATGCCGACCTCGACAAGGACCTGTCCGCGCCCGTCGTGGCGGGCGTCACCGGCCGCCACCCGCTGCCCGACCCGCATGAGCTGCAGGAGCGCCTGCGCGCCTGGGGCGTGGATGCCGACAGCGACGTGGTGCTCTACGACGACGGCCCCGGGGCTTTCGCCGCACGCGCCTGGTGGCTGCTGCTGTGGCTGGGCAAGAGCGAGGGCGTCTACCTGCTCGATGGCGGTCTGGGCGCCTGGCGCAACGCCGGCCTGCGCCTGACCACCGCCGAAGCCGCGGAGCGCCGGGGCGATTTCAGCGGTATGCCGGACAACAGCCTGCTGATCAGCGCCGACGAACTGGCCGCCCAGCTGAATGACGTCAGCCTGCCGCTGATCGATGCCCGCGGCCTGCCGCGCTTCCGCGGCGAGGTCGAGCCGATCGACCCGGTGGCCGGGCACATCCCCGGTGCGCAGTGCGCCGCCTTCACCGACAACCTGGGCAACGACGGCCGCTTCCTGCGTCCCGAGCACCTGCACCAGCGCTTCGCCGCCCTGCTGCGCGGCCGCCCCGCGGAAGAACTGGTGGCCTATTGCGGTTCCGGCGTCACCGCCTGCCACAACCTGTTCGCCCTGAGCCTCGCCGGCTATCCGCTGGGCCGCCTGTACGCCGGCTCGTGGAGCGAATGGATCACCGACACCCGGCGCCCGGTGGCCAGGGGCGACTGAAACCTGGCCTACGGCAAATCCGGAAGACCCGTCACACAAAGTGCTTGCGCCGCCATGGATAGCAAGGCGGGCATGCGTCAGACTCATGCCCGTTTTTTCAAAGGAGTGAAATCATGTCCCTGCGTCTACGTCCCACCCTGTTCGCCAGCGCCCTGCTCTGCCTGTGCGCGGCCCTGCCGGCCCAGGCCGCCTCCCTGGAAGCCACCCCCTGCGACATCAGCGACCAGTGGTCGGACCTCTACGGCGACGACCTGATCCAGGCGGCCAAGGCCGGCCATGCCTCCGCCCAGTACAGCCTGGGCCTGGAGTACGACGCCGGCAGCGACGAGTACGAACAGGACTACGAGAAGGCCGCCTACTGGTACCGCAAGGCCGCCGAACAGGGCCACGCCTGCGCCCAGTACAACCTGGGCAACGCCTACGACAACGGCGATGGCGTGGAGAAGGACCCCAGGAAAGCGGTGTTCTGGTACCAGAAGGCCGTCGACCAGGGCGACAAGGATGCCCAGTACAACCTCGCGATCATGTACGAGAACGGCACGGGCGTGACCCGCAGCTACAAGACGGCCTTCGCGCTCTACCTCAAGTCCGCCGAACAGGGTGATGTCGACGCGGAGTTCGAAGTGGCCGAGAGCTATGCCAAGGGCCGCGGCGTGGCGAAGAACCCGGCCCAGGCGCGCATCTGGTACCAGAAGGCCGCCGACCAGGGGCACGAAGAGGCCGAGGAGAAGCTTTCAGCCATGCCGGAGTTAGCCCCGAGCATCTAATCGCCGGAAGGAATATCAAGCCGATCAGCGCCGACGAAACAATTTAAAAACAGTCCTTTACATCATCTTCATCGCACTACACTTCAAGTCGAGCGGCTAAGTCCGCTTCCGGCGGGGCCGAGGATAATCACAGAAGCTGCCAAGTCGCCCAGCCCCGCCGGTCATTGATGACGAGGATGTCATGGGAATCGCCGCGAACGACCTGTGTCAGTACGTGATCCGCCCCACCCTGCTGTACCTGGGGCGTCACAGTGTCGCGGCCGAATCGCTGCTGCTGGGGGCAGCAGCCTGTCAGTCGGCGCTGGGGAGCGCCCTGGATGACAGCCATGGCCATGGGCTGTACCGCATCGGTGAACAGCGGCACCAGACGCTCTGGGATGGATTCCTGGCGCTGGACCCGGAGCTGGCCAGCCGCGTTCGAGGGCTGGCCAGCCAACACGCGTTTCTCGACGCCCCGCACCTGGAACTCACGGTCAACCTGCGCTACAGCACAGCCATCGCCTGGATGATGGTCGAGGCCGAGCGACTGCCTGCGCCGCTGGCGGAAGATCCCATGGAACTGGCGCGGGTCTGGCGCCGGGTTTTCCATCCCCACGGACGCCTGCATGACTTCGTCGACGCATGGCATAGCTACGTCGGCAATCTCAGACAAGTCGCCTAGAAATTGCCCACGACCTGTGCATGACCGATCAGTCAGAAAAATTTTACATACAGCGACGAACGGCAACCATGCCGATGGAACGTTCGTTTGAGCTTCAAGGCCCAAGGTAGAGCCTTTTTCCGGCACTACCCAAGTCACGGGAATCTTGATAGCTTGCGCGCCGTTAAACACAGGAGTTGCTCTTACAATGAAAACAACATGGCTCAAGACCACCCTAGCCCTGACCATTAGCGCTGCCTCCGCCCAGGTGCTTGCCAACGGCATCGCCATCAACGAGCAGAGCGCCAGCGGCGCCGGTACCGCCTACGCGGGCCGCGCTTCCTCGGCATTGGATGCCAGCACCATCTACGGCAACCCTGCCGGCATGTCCAAGCTCAAGCGTACTGAAGTCAGCGGCGGTCTGGCCGTGGTGTCCGCCAAGGACGACATCAGCGACGCCAACAGCACCGCCACCGGCTCCAACAAGGGCGACTCCGTCCCGCTGGCTGCCGTGCCGTTCGGCTACTTCGTCACCCCGCTGGATGACAAGGTCAGCGTCGGCCTGGGCATCTACGTGCCCTACGGCATCATCAACGACTACGAAAGTGGCTTCCAGGGCCGTTCCCACGGTTCCTACAGCAAGGTCCAGGTGATCACCGTCCAGCCGACCATCAGCTACAAGTTCAACGACGTGGTGTCCGTCGGCTTCGGCCCGACCATCAACCGCATCGACGGCAAGCTGGAAAACAACCTGGCTACCAAGGGCCTGTTCGGCGCCCCGGACGACACCAAGATCAGCATCAAGGGCGACGACACCGCCGCTGGCTTCAACGTCGGCCTGCTGATCACCCCGACCGAGAGCACCTCCATCGGCGCGACCTACCACTCCAAGGTCAAGTACGAGCTCAAGGGCCACACCACCGTTTCCAACTCGCCGGCCGGCCTGTTCGACTCGCGCATGGATGCCAGCCTGGACATCACCCTGCCCGAGTCCCTGGACCTGTCCGTCACCCAGAAGCTGGATGACCGCTGGACCGTCTACGGCGGCACCACCTGGACGCGCTGGAGCCGTCTGAAGTCCATCGAGGTGCAGAACACCGGCGCCCCGATCGCTTCCTTCGACACCATCGGCGAAGACCTCAGCTGGCACGACACCTGGTCCGCCGCCATCGGCACTTCCTACCAGGTCAACGACCAGTGGGTGCTGCGTACCGGCTTCGCCTACGACCCGTCGCCGACCACCAACGAGCACCGTACCGTGCGCATCCCGGTGGGCGATCGCAAGATCTTCACCCTGGGCGCCGGCTACTCGCCCAACGCCGACATGACCATCGACGTGGCGTACGCCTACCTGTGGGAATCCACCGCCGGCGTGAACCAGCCAGATGGCCAGGAACTGGCAGGCCTGCAACTGCAGCCGGCCTACAGCGCCAAGTACGACAACAGCGCCCATGGCCTGACCGCGCAGATGACCTATCGCTTCTGATAGCGTCTGCGTCATGAAAAAGCCGGGCTGATGCCCGGCTTTTTTATTTCAGTGCTGCTGTCGGACATTACCTGTAGGAGCGAGCTTGCTCGCGAACAGGATTTCCCGGCGAGCTTGCCCTCAAGCGGTTCGCGAGCCAGCTCGCTCCTGCACTGATCGACTCAGGCCGCTTCGTCCGGCGCGGCGTGTTCGCGGCAGATCAGCTCGCCTTCACGAGCTTCCAGGCGCTCGCCGGTCAGCCCGCAGAGCGCACCATCGTCCAGCTTCTGGTGGAAACGGCAGGTACGGCACAGACCGAAGCCCGGCACATTCTCCTGACGCTGCACAGTCGCCAGCAACTCGCGCAGCAGCTCGACCAGCAACTCGCTGCGCTCCCCCAGCGTCTCCTGGGCGCGGCGCAGGAAGGCCGGCGGCACCAGCGCATCGATCAGCCCCCTGCCCTCCGCCGTCAGCTCCAGGTGCACGCTGCGGCGATCCTGGGCGTCCGGGCGCTTCTCGATCAGCCCCTTGGTCTCCAGCGCCTTGAGCGACTGCGACACCGTGCCCTTGGTCAGCCCGAGGAAATCCGTCACTCCCAGCGGCGTATTCGAATAGCGGTTGCAGCGCGCCAGGTAGTTCAGCGCGCTCAACTGGATCGGCTGCAGGTCGGCCATCAGCGGCTGCTCGCGGGCCCAGGCGCGCATCAGGCTGGCGATGCGCTCGAGGTAGTCGTACAGGGTCGTATCGGTCATGGGCTGATCCCTCCGATAGATAGTATCGATCAAAAACCAGTTTGACAGAAGGCCGATTTCGCCCGCAGACTGAAATGGTATCGAATCGATACCTAATCAATCAGGAGAAGATCATGAGCAAAGCCGTTTACTACCATGCCGGTTGCCCCGTCTGCGTCGAAGCCGAGCGCGCCCTGCTGCCGCTGCTGAACCGCGAAGTGGAAGTGGTGCACCTGGGCGAGCAATCGCCGCGCATCGCCGAAGCAGAGGCGGCGGGCGTGAAATCGGTACCGGCGCTGGTGGTCGATGGGCAGGTGCTGCACCTGAACTTCGGCGCCGCCATCGCCGACCTCAAGTAGGAGAGGCGCCATGCAGGTCCACGTCTACGACACCCACGTGCGCACCCGCGATGGCCGCTACCTGCACTTCGACGTCCTGGTCCAGCCCGACGATGCCAGCCGTGCCGAGCACTTCGCCACGCACTGGCTGGCATCACGGGGCATCCAGGCGGCGGACGTGCAGGCGAGCCGCTGCCAGTTCTGCCACAGCGAGTTCTCCTCGCCGGCGGTGGAGGCGGCGCTGCACGGCCAGGGCTACGCGATCATCGAACTGGAGGGCTGCTGAGACCATGGCCGCCTACCAGCCAATGGACTGCGACCTCCACGACTTCCTGGAGATCGCCTGCCTGTATCGCTACTGGCTGCGGATCGAGCTGCGTGACGGCCTGGCGTTCGACGCCCAGGCCTTCACCACGCACACGCGACGCGGCGCGGACGGCGCGCAGGAGGAATACCTGGAAGTGCGGGTGGACGACGCCAGCCGCGAGCTGCGGCTGGATCGTCTGCACGCCATCACGCCACTGTCGGCGCAGGCGCTGTTCGGCAGGGTGGAGTTGTGCCCGGCCAGTTGAGCCGGCCGGGACGACCTCACCACATGAGGTCGTCGGGTACCACGTAATCCTTGTAGGTATCGTCATCGTCCGGCTCGCCGCTGGGCTCGCTGAGCAGGATGATGCGGCGTTCGTCGCGCTCCTGGATGCGCAGCGCGGCGTCGCGCGGAACGATCTCGTACTTGCCGTCGTAGCTGACGATGGCCAGGCTGCCGCGGCTGAGCTTGTCGCGGACCATGTCGTTGACCGCGATGCGCTTGACCTTCTTGTTGTCGACAAAGTTGTAATAGTCGTCCGTCTCCAGCTTGGGCAGGCGGGTCCCTTCGATCAACTGCTTGATCTGCGCGGTCTTGGCCTTCTTGTCGGCCTTTTCCTGCTGCTGGCGGTTCAGCTCGGCATCCCGCGCCTGCTTCTCGGCCTGGGCCTGCAGGGCCGCCTGGCGCTGGCTGTCGTCCTTCTGCACCTGGTTCTTGTGCTCCAGGCGCTGTTGCTTCTGCTTCTGCTTGCCGGCCTGCTTGGCCTGCTTTTCGTTGACCAGCCCGGCTTTCAGCAGCTGATCACGCAATGACATGCTCATTGATTAAGGCTCTCCAACAGCCCATGTTGATGCAGGACAAATCCTCGACGAACGCATGGCTTCGGCTGGACTGTCCACAGGGGGTATAATCCTCGGGCCTCAGCCAGCGCAGTGCAAGTGCCTGGCTCGATTTCACACCTCTGGAGCGGACCCGCCACCTCCATGCTGAAACTCATCGTTCTTGCGATCCTGGCAATCTTCCTCGTCGCCATCCTCTACGTACACCTGCGTGGCAAGGTGCGCCTGCCGTTCCTGCGCCAGGTAGTGAACCACTCCGCCTGGTTCGCCCCGTACAACTCGCTGATGTACCTGAACTCCAGCGTGCCGTCCAAGCCCTACCTGGACCGCGAGCGTTTCCCCGAACTCGACAAGCTGCGCGACAACTGGCAGATGATCCGCGCGGAAGCCGAGGCGCTGTTCGACGAGGGCTACATCCGCGACGCCCTGAACAATAACGAGGCCGGCTTCGGCTCCTTCTTCAAGAAGGGCTGGACCCGCTTCTACCTGACCTGGTACGACGGCCCCCTGCCCTCGGCGCAGCAGCTCTGCCCGAAGACCGTGGAACTGGTCAGCAGCATCCCCAACGTCAAGGGGGCGATGTTCACCCGCCTGCCGCCGCGCAGCCACCTGAACAAGCACCGCGACCCCTACGCCGGCTCGCTGCGCTATCACCTGGGCCTGGCCACGCCGAACTCCGATGATTGCCGCATCTTCGTCGACGGCCAGCCCTACGCCTGGCGCGACGGCCAGGACGTGATGTTCGACGAAACCTTCGTCCACTGGGTGAAGAACGAGACCGACGAATCGCGACTGATCCTCTTCTGCGACATCGAGCGTCCGCTCAAGTCCTCGCTGCTGACCCGCCTGAACCGCCGCGTCAGCGCCTTCCTCGGCCGCGCCACGGCGCCGCAGAACGTCGAGGGCGAGCGTGTCGGCGGCATCAACCAGGCCTACTCGGTGCTGATCCGCCTGGGCGATGCCGTGGGCAGCAAGGTGAAGGTGTTCAAGCGCGCCTATCCCAAGGCCTACCGCATCGGCCGACCGATCCTCGCGGTGCTACTGCTGGTGCTGGTCCTGCGCTGGTTGTTCGGCTGAGCATCATGCACCTGTCGGTGCGGGCCATGCGCGCGATCGCGGGCATGGCCCGCTCCTACATTCAGCTCCGGCGTAGGGCGAAACTGTAGGAGCGAGCTGGCTCGCGAACAGTTATCCGGCAACGCCGGCGTCGAGCGGTTCGCGAGCAAGCTCGCTCCTACGAAGAGCCACAATTAAAAGCCCCGCGGTTGCGGGGCTTTTTTGTGGACGCTGATTCAACGATGGAGAACTTATCCACAGCTGAGCGGGTTCTTCTCGTCGCGCTTGGCCGCGCCCCACAGCTCGTCCATCTCTTCCAGGTTGCTGTCTTCCAGGGTCCGACCCTGGTCGCGCAGGGCGGTCTCGATGTAGCGGAAGCGCCGCTCGAACTTGGCGTTGGCGGCGCGCAGGGCGGTTTCCGGGTCGACCTTGAGCTTGCGCGCCAGGTTGACCACCACGAACAGCAGGTCGCCCACCTCCTCCGCCTGGGCTTCGGTGTCGCCACCGGCCATGGCTTCGAGCACCTCGTCCAACTCCTCGCGGACCTTGTCCACCACCGGCAGCGCATCGGCCCAGTCGAAGCCGACCTGGGAAGCGCGCTTCTGCAGCTTGGCTGCGCGGCTCAGGGCCGGCAGCGCGTTGGGCACGTCGTCCAGCAGGGACAGCTGCACCGGTTCGGCGGCCTTGGCGGCACGCTCCTCGGCCTTCAGCTCTTCCCAGCGCTGCTTGACCGCGGCTTCCTCCAGCTTCGCCGGGTCCGGCTCGCCGTACAGGTCGCCATCGGGGAACACGTGGGGATGGCGGCGGATCAGCTTGCGGGTGATGCCATCGACCACGGCGTCGAACTCGAAGCGCCCTTCTTCCCGCGCCAGCTGCGCGTAGTAGACGACCTGGAAGAGCAGGTCGCCCAGCTCCTCGCGCAGGTGGTCGAAGTCGCCGCGCTCGATGGCATCGGCGACTTCGTAGGCCTCTTCGAGGGTGTACGGGACGATGGTCGCGTAGCTCTGCTTGAGGTCCCACGGACAGCCGTTCTGCGGATCGCGCAGGCGGGCCATGAGGTACAGCAGGTCTTCGAGCTTATGCATCCTTGGCACCTGCGCGATCACGCCGCGCCTCGATGATGTTGGGCAACTGGGAGATGCGCGCCAGCAGGCGGCCCAGCGAATCGAGACCGGGGATCTCGATGGTCAGGCGCATGATCGCGGTGTTGTCTTCCTTGTCCGAACGGGTATTCACCGCCAGCACGTTGATGCGCTCGTTGAGCAGCATCTGCGAGACGTCGCGCAGCAGGCCGGAACGGTCGTAGGCACGGATGACGATATCCACCGGGTAAGTGCTGACCGGCACCGGCCCCCAGCTGACCTGGATGATCCGCTCCGGCTCGCGGCCGGCCAGTTGCAGCGCGGTGGCGCAGTCCTGGCGGTGGATGGTGACGCCGCGGCCAAGGGTGATGTATCCGACGATCGGATCACCCGGCAGCGGCTGGCAGCAGCCGGCCATCTGCGTGAGCAGGTTGCCGACGCCCTGGATCTGGATGTCGCCGCGCTTGCCGTGGCCGATCTTGCTGGGCTTGCGCGGAATGAGTTCGAGCTGCTCTGTGCCGCGCTCGGGCTCCACCAGCTGCTGCGCGTAGTTGACCACGTGGGCCAGGCGCAGGTCGCCGGCGCCCAGGGCGGCGAAGAGGTCTTCGCCGGTCTTGTAGTTGGCCTTCTCGGCGAGTTTCTCGAAGTCCACCGGCGGCAGCGCCAGGCGGCCCAGCTCGCGTTCGAGCATGGCCTTGCCGGCGGCGACGTTCTGGTCGCGTGCCTGCAGCTTGAACCAGTGGACGATCTTCGCCCGCGCCCGCGACGTGGTGACGTAGCCCAGGTTCTGGTTCAGCCAGTCGCGGCTCGGCCCGCTCTGCTTGCCGGTGATGATCTCCACCTGCTCGCCGGTCTGCAGGCTGTAGTTGAGCGGCACGATGCGCCCGTTGATCTTGGCGCCACGGCAGTTGTGCCCCACCTCGGTATGCACGCGGTAGGCGAAGTCCAGCGGCGTGGAGCCCTTGGGCAGGTCGATGGCGTGGCCGTCGGGGGTAAAGACGTAGACGCGGTCGGGCTCGATATCCACCCGCAGCTGTTCGGCCAGGCCGCCGATATCGCCCAGTTCCTCGTGCCACTCCAGCACCTGGCGCAGCCAGGAAATCTTCTCTTCGTAGTGGTTGGAGCTGGCCTTGACGTCGGTGCCCTTGTAGCGCCAGTGCGCGCAGACGCCCAGCTCGGCTTCCTCGTGCATGGAGTGGGTGCGGATCTGCACTTCCAGCACCTTGCCCTCGGGGCCGATCACTGCGGTGTGCAGCGAGCGGTAACCGTTTTCCTTGGGGTTGGCGATGTAGTCGTCGAATTCCTTGGGGATGTGCCGCCACAGGGTGTGCACGATGCCCAGCGCGGTGTAGCAATCGCGCATTTCCGGCACCAGCACGCGTACCGCGCGCACGTCGTAGATCTGGCTGAAATCCAGGCCCTTGCGCTGCATCTTCCGCCAGATGGAATAGATGTGCTTGGCGCGCCCGGACAGGTCGGCCTTGATGCCGGTGGCGGCCAGGGCTTCCTTGAGCTGCCCCATGACGGTGGCGATGTACTGCTCGCGGTCCAGCCGGCGCTCGTGTAGCAGCTTGGCGATCTGCTTGTACTGATCGGGCTCCAGGTAGCGGAAGGACAGGTCCTCCAGCTCCCACTTGATGTGGCCGATGCCTAAGCGATGGGCCAGCGGCGCGTAGATGTCGAACACCTCGCGGGCGACGCGCATGCGCTTCTCGTCATCGCCGTTCTTCACCGCGCGGATCGCGCAGGTGCGTTCGGCCAGCTTGATCAGCGCGACGCGGACGTCGTCGACCATGGCCACCAGCATCTTGCGCAGGTTCTCGATCTGCGCCTGGGTGCCGAGCACCAGGGATTGCCGGGGGCTGAGGCTGGTGCTGATCGCCGCCATGCGCAGCACGCCCTCGATCAGCTTGGCGACCACCGGACCGAAGCGCTGGGCGACGTCCTCCAGCTTGACCTTGCCCTCGCGCACGCCGCGGTAGATCACCGCGGCGACCAGGGATTCCTGGTCGAGCTTGAGGTCCGCCAGGATCTCGGCGATCTCCAGTCCCGTCTGGAAACTGGAAGTGCCGTCCGCCCAGGAGTTGTCAGTCGTGCTGACAGCCTTGTCTTCCACCTCGCGAGCGAACTCGCAGGCTTCCAGCAGGACCTTGCGATCCAGGCCCGGGACCAGGGTCTGGACATGGTCCAGCCAGGCCTCGAGATTGATGCTGCCGTCGGTGTTGACCGGCTGATGCGCTCTCACCTGTACCATCGTGTCTACCCTTCCCCACGGTGCGCCACAACACACCGCTCACTGCGCCGGCCTTTCTTGCTTGAGCCGGTCGGATTGCGCAAGCCGTCCTAGCCTGCCTCGAACAAAGCCATGGCCTCGACATGGGCCGTCTGCGGGAACATGTCGAGGATGCCGGCGCGCTTCAGACGATAGCCCTGTCGGGCCAGCTCGCCAGCGTCGCGCGCCAGGGTCGCCGGGTTGCAGGACACATACAGTACCCGCTCCGCGCCCAGTGAACGCATCTGCCGCGCCGGCTCGAAGGCTCCGTCACGCGGAGGGTCGAGCAGCACGGCGGTGAAATCCTCCGCCGCCCAGGGGGCGTCGGCAAGTGGTTTCGCCAGGTCCGCCTGGTGGAACCGGGTATTGCCCAGGCCATTGGCGCGGGCGTTGGCGGCGGCGCGCTCGACCATGGTCTGCACGCCTTCCACCCCCACCACCTCGCGCACCTGGCGCGCCAGCGGCAGGGCGAAGTTGCCCAGGCCGCAGAACAGGTCCAGCACGCGCTCATCAGGGCCTGGCTTCAGCCAGTCCAGCGCCTGCGCGACCATGGCCTCGTTCACCGGCTCGTTGACCTGCACGAAGTCGCCGGGACGGTAGGCCAGGGTCAGATCCCAGGCTTCGAGCCGGAAGCCCAGCTCGCGGTTCCGGCTATTTTCAGCAGCTTCGGAGCAGAGCGTCGGCTCGCCGTCACCCTGCAAGCCGTCACCGTGTAACCACAGTTGCACATCCCGTGCCGAACAGAATTCCAGCAGTCGCGCGCGATCGCCATCGGACAAAGGTTCGATATGCCGCAGCAGCACTGCGCTGGCAGTGCCGTGGAACAGCTCGACATGGCCCAGCGCCTGGGGCTTGGCGAAAGCGCGGAGCACGTCCGGCAGCTCGCGGGCCAGCACCTGCAGCTCGGGCACCAGCACCAGGCAGTCGTCGAAGGCGACAATGGCCTGACTGGCCGCGGCGCGGAAGCCGATGTCCAGGCGCTTGGCCTTCACGTCCCAGCGCACGGCCAGGCGAGCGCGGCGGCGGTAGCCGAATTCCGGGCCGACCAGCGGCGCAGCCCACTCCTCGGGAGTCAGGCCGGAGAAGCGCTCCAGTTGCTCGGCCAGGGTGCGCTGCTTGAGTTCCAGCTGCTCGGCGTGGGACAGGTGCTGCAGGCTGCAACCGCCGCAAGTGCCGGCCACCGGGCAAGGCTCGCGGCGGCGGTTGGCGGCGGCGGTGAAGATACGTTCGCTACGGGCGTCGACGATCTGCGCGCGGGCGGAAAGCACGCGGGCTTCCACGGCCTCGCCGGGCAGGGCGTTGTCGACGAACCAGGTACGCCCGTCGATATGGGCGATGCCGCGGCCGTCATGGGCCAGGCGCTCGATGTTCAGGCGCTGCTTCTTGCCCACGGGTACCGCAGGGCTGCGCGCACCACCACTGGGCTGGAAGCGCAGGCCGGATCTCTGCTTGGCCATGTCAGTTGGAGTCGAACACGCCCGAGGACAGGTAACGGTCGCCACGGTCGCAGATGATCGCCACCAGGGTCGCGTTTTCCAGCTCGAGGGACAGGCGCAGCATGGCCGCCACCGCACCGCCGGAGGAGACGCCGCAGAAGATGCCCTCTTCACGGGCCAGGCGACGCATCACGTCCTCGGCCTCGGTCTGCTGCATGTCGACCACGCGGTCGACGCGGGTGGCGTCGAAGATCTTCGGCAGGTATTCCTGCGGCCAGCGGCGGATGCCGGGGATGGCCGAGCCTTCCATCGGCTGCAGGCCGACGATCTGCACGTCGGGGTTCTGCTCCTTGAGGTAGCGCGACACGCCCATGATGGTGCCGGTGGTGCCCATGGAGCTGACGAAATGGGTGATCTCACCGCCGGTCTGCTGCCAGATTTCCGGGCCGGTGGAATGGTAGTGGGCGACCGGGTTGTCGCCGTTGGCGAACTGGTCGAGGACCTTGCCCTGGCCTTCGCGGGCCATCTGGTCGGCGAGGTCGCGGGCGCCTTCCATGCCCTGTTCCTTGGTCACCAGGATCAGCTCGGCGCCGTAGGCGGTCATCGCCGCCTTGCGTTCGGCGGTGGAGTTGTCGGGCATGATCAGGATCATGCGGTAGCCCTTGATCGCCGCGGCCATCGCCAGGGCGATGCCGGTGTTGCCAGACGTGGCCTCGATCAGCGTGTCGCCGGGCCTGATGTCGCCGCGCAGTTCGGCTCGGGTGATCATCGACAGCGCCGGGCGATCCTTCACCGAACCTGCCGGGTTGTTGCCTTCGAGCTTCACCAGCAGGGTGTTGGAGGTTTCCCCGGCCAGGCGCTGCAGGCGCACCAGCGGGGTATTGCCGACGCAATCGGCGATAGTCGGGTACTGCACGGTCATGGAGGCACTCGGATCTGGAACAGGGCGCCCTATGATACCGGCAAAAAACGCAGCGCCATACGAAACTTCCTAACAAGCCGTGTTTGCAGCCGCCCACTTCGGCCGCAAGGCAGCTCAGGCGGCGGCTGCATCCGGCAGGCGCAGGTGCACGCGCAGCCCGGCTTCGGCGCAGTCCGCCCAGAGCTCGCCGCCCTGCAGGCGCAGGGAGCTGCGGGCGATGCTCAGGCCCAGGCCGAAGCCCTCGCCGGTACGCGCGTCGGACAACCGGGTGAACGGCAGGAAGATGCGTTCCAGGTCACTTTGCGCCACGCCGGGGCCATCATCCTCCAGCCACAGGTGCCAGCCGCCGGCCTCGCGCCGGCCGCTCAGGCGGATGCGGCCGTCCGCCGGGGAATGGCGGATGGCGTTGCGCAACAGGTTTTCCAGGGCCTGGGCCAGGCCGTTGAGATGACCGTGTACGCGACAGTCCGCCGGGACCTGGTAAAGGAAGCGCTCGGCACTCCAGCCGGCCTCGAAACGCGCGTCGTCCACCAGCAGGTCCCACAGCGAACGCAGGTCGATGTCCTCCAGCGGCGGACGCGGGCGCTCGGTATCCAGCCAGGCCAGCTCCAGGGTGTCGGCGACCAGCCGCTGCATCACTTCCACCTCGCGCTCGACCCGCTGGCGCAGCGCGGTTTCGCTGATCGGGCTTTCCCCGGCCACGCGCAGGCGGCTCAGCGGCGTGCGCAATTCGTGGGAGAGATCGCGCAGCAGTTGGCGCTGCAGGCCGACGTGGCCGCGCAGGCGTTCAGCCATGTGGTCCAGGGCGCGGCCCAGTTCGCCCAGCTCGTCGCGCCGGGTGATCAGCTCCGGGCCGGCGACCGAGCCGAGATCGTCCGCCTCCAGGGCGTTGGCGTGCTCGCGCAGGCGCCCCAGCGGGCGCACCAGACGCCGGTAGATCAGCCCGCAGAGCAGCAGCGCGAGGATCGCCGGCACCAGCGCATGGCTGATGGACTGGCGCAGGAAGGTCAGCCCGCCAGGCAGGAAGCGCTGCGGCAACTGCACCACCAGCCGGCCGGCAGCGGGCGCATCGGGGAAGGGAATGCCGATGTAGGGCAGGGTCACCGAGCGCGAGCTCACCGGCCAGTCCAGGCCGCGCTGGAAGGTCAGGTGGGCGATATCCGCCATGGGCAACGGCTGGCTCGCCAGCGACTGCAGGCGGCCGTCCACCACCACCATCCACACTGGCTCGCGCTGCTGCATCTGCGCCAGCCAGGCATCGACGCCAGGGGCGCCTTGTTCCTGCCAGGCCTGCTGGGCTTCGTGGGCATAGCCACCGAGGACCTCTCGGGCTTCCTCGGACAGGTTGTAGCTGTCGCGCTCCATCTGCTTGCCCCAGTTCCAGGACAGCCAGATCACCGACAGGCCGAACACCACCAGGGCGATGGCCAGTTTCCAGAACAGCGAGTGGCGGCCGGGCATCGTCAGTCTTCGCTCTCGGCAAACACGTAGCCCTTGCCCCACACGGTGTGCAGCTGGTGGCGCAGGTAGCCGATGGCCTGCAGCTTGCGGCGCAGGTGGCTGACATGCATGTCCAGGCTGCGGTCATGGGCGGTGAAGGCACGGTGCAGCACGTGCTGGTAAAGGAAGGGCTTGCTCAGGGTCTCGCCCTGGCTGCCGAGGAAGGTCTCCAGCAGGCGGTACTCGGTAGCGGTCAGCCCGGCCCAGTGGCCGTCGAGGCCGACGTCGTCCTTCTGCGGGTCCAGTTGCAGACCGGTGGGCGTCGTCGTCGCTGGCGGCTGGCTGGCGCGCTCCAGGGCGACCCGGCGCAGCACGGCATCCACGCGGACACTCAGCTCGGCGAGACTGAACGGCTTGGGCAGGTAGTCATCGGCGCCCTGGGAAAAACCGGCGATGCGGTCCTGCTCGGCGCCCAGGGCGGACATCAGGATCACCGGCACCGCACGCTCGCGGCGCAGGCTGCGGAGGATATCCAGGCCGCCGGTGCCGGGCAGCATGATGTCCATCAGCACCAGGTCATAGTCGCCGCCACGCGCCTGCGCCAGGCCCTCGTCGCCGTCCTGGCACCAGGTGACGTCGAAGCCACGCTCGCTCAGATGGGAAGACAGGTGGGCGCCCAGGGTCGGGTCGTCCTCGATGGTCAGCAGACGCAGGCCGGACGCAGCTATGGCATTCATATCAAATAAGAGTGATTAGCAATTGCGTGAAGTATTCACGATTCCACGCGTCCAGGGCAAGGCAAAGGGCTTCCGGGGCAGGTCCGAACCGCTACACTGCCGGGGATAAACGCATCGGAGGAAGCGCGTGTTCAAGGATCTCGGCATCAAGGGACGGGTACTGCTGCTCACCCTGCTGCCCACCAGCCTGCTGGCGCTGGTGCTGGGCGGCTATTTCACCTGGGTGCAGCTGGCGGACATGCACGCCCAGCTGATCGAGCGCGGCCAACTGATCGCCGAGCAGCTGGCGCCGCTGTCGGCCCCAGCCATGGCCAACCACAACAATGCGTTGCTGGAGCGCATCGCCAACGAGGCGCTGGACCAGCCCGACGTGCGCGCCGTGACCTTCCTCGATCCGGAGCGGGAAAAACTCGTCCACGCCGGCCCCAGCATCCTCACCCCGATGCCCAGCGGCGACGGCTCGCACCTGAGCATGGCGAGCAACCTGGACACCACCCACTTCCTCCTCCCCGTGCTGGGCAAGCACCGCAGCCTGTCGGGCGATCCCGACGACGACGCCGACAAGCTGCTGGGCTGGGTCGAGCTGGAACTGTCCCACCATGGCACCCTGCTGCGCGGCTACCGCAGCCTGTTCACCAGCCTGCTGCTGATCGGCGCCGGGCTGGCGGTCACCGCCCTCCTCGCCCTGCGCATGAGCCGGGCGATCAACGCGCCGCTGGGGCAGATCGCCCAGGGCGTCGCGCAGCTCAAGGAAGGCCGCCTGGAAACCCGCCTGCCGGCCCTGGGCAGCCACGAGCTGGACGAGCTGGCCGGCGGCATCAACCGCATGGCCGAGGCGCTGCAGAGCGCCCAGGAAGAGATGCAGCACAACATCGACCAGGCCACCGAGGACGTGCGGCAGAACCTGGAGACCATCGAGATCCAGAACATCGAGCTGGACCTGGCGCGCAAGGAGGCCCTGGAGGCCAGCCGGATCAAGTCCGAGTTCCTCGCCAACATGAGCCACGAGATCCGCACCCCGCTCAACGGCATCATCGGCTTCACCAACCTGCTGCAGAAGAGCGAGATGACCAGCCGCCAGCAGGACTACCTGGGGACCATCCACAAATCCGCCGAGAGCCTGCTGGGGATCATCAACGAGATCCTCGACTTCTCGAAGATCGAGGCCGGCAAGCTGGTGCTGGAGAACATCCCGTTCAACCTGCGCGAGCTGATCCAGGATACCCTGACCATCCTCGCCCCCGCCGCCCACGAGAAGCACCTGGAGCTGGTCAGCCTGATCTACCGCGACACCCCGCTGCAGCTGGTAGGCGACCCGCAGCGCCTGAAGCAGGTGCTGACCAACCTGGTGAGCAACGCCATCAAGTTCACCCACGACGGCAGCATCGCCGTGCGCGCCATGCTCGAAGACGAAAGCGACGACCGCGCACAGCTGCGCATCAGCGTGCAGGACACCGGCGTGGGCCTCACCGACGCCGACCTGCGCGCGCTGTTCCAGGCCTTCAGCCAGGCCGACAACTCCCTCTCGCGCCAGGCTGGCGGCACCGGCCTCGGGCTGGTGATCTCCAAGCGCCTGATCGAGCAGATGGGCGGCGAGATCGGCGTGGAAAGCAGCGCCGGCGACGGCTCGGAATTCTGGATCAGCCTCAACCTGCCCAAGGCCCGCGACGACGGCGACGACCTGCCGCCGGCGCTCACCGGCGGCCTGCGCGTGGCGCTCTACGAACCCCACGAGCTGACCCGCACCGCGCTGCATCACCAGCTGGAAGACTGCGGCCTGGAAGTCACCGAGTTCGCCGACCTCGCCGCCCTGGAAAAAGCCCTGCAGGGGGCACCCAAGGAACAGACGCCGATCACCCTGGCGCTGCTCGGCGTAACCGCCGCCGAACACCCGCCCGAGGCGCTGCGCCAGGCCATCCGCGAGCTGGAGCAGCACGGCTGCAAGAGCCTGGTACTGTGCCCGACCATCGAGCAGGCGCACTACAACGACGTGCTGCCCGACGCCCAGGTGCAGAGCAAGCCGGCCTGCACCCGCAAGCTGCAGCAGGCGATGAACGAACTCCTGCACCTGCGCCCGCTGCGCAAGGACAAGTCCGCCAACGGCAAGCTGGAGCGCACCCCACGCCTGCTCTGCGTCGACGACAACCCGGCCAACCTGCTGCTGGTGAAGACCCTGCTCGGCGACCTGGGCGCCGAGGTGCTCGCCGTCGACAGCGGCCTGGCCGCCGTCGAGGCGGTGCAGCGCGAGCGCTTCGACCTGGTGTTCATGGACGTGCAGATGCCGGTCATGGACGGCCGCCAGGCCACTGAAGCGATCCGCCACTGGGAAAGCGATCGCGAGGTCAGCCCGGTGCCGATCATCGCCCTCACCGCCCATGCCCTGGCCAACGAAAAGCGCGCGCTGCTGCAGGGCGGCATGGACGACTACCTGACCAAGCCGATCGACGAACGCCAGCTGGTCCAGGTGATCCTCAAGTGGACCGGTCTGGCCCTGGGCGAACCGCGCGACGAGCGCCCGCGCCACGCCGAGTCGGCCCTGAGCGGCCTCAGCGTGCTCGACCACGAGGAAGGCCTGCGCCTGGCCGCCGGCAAGCCGGAACTGGCCGCCGACATGCTCGGCATGCTGCTCGCCTCGCTGTCCGCCGACCGCCAGGTGATCGGCCAGGCCCGCGAGCGCGGTGATCGCCACACCCTGCTCGAACGCATCCATCGCCTGCACGGCGCCACCCGCTACTGCGGCGTGCCGATGCTGCGCGCCGCCTGCCAGCGCGCCGAGACCCTGCTCAAGCAGAACGAGCCGGATGCGCCCGCTGCCCTGGACGAGCTGGACCGCGCCATGGGCGAGCTGGCCCAGGCTGCCGAGGAACTGGCGGAAACCGAAGCCGGGCACACGACCTGACGCCCGCCCTGAAGATGGAAGCCCCGATGCGCATCATCCTGTTCAGCAACCAGACCTATGATCGCGACAGCTTTCTGGCCGCCAACCACGGCCACGGCTTCGAACTGCACTTCCAGCAGGCCCAGCTGCGCCTGGACACCGTGGCCCTGGCCATGGGCTTCGAAGTGGTCTGCCCGTTCGTCAACGACGACCTCTCCCGTCCGGTGCTGGAACACCTGGCGGCCGGCGGCACGAAACTGATCGCCCTGCGCTCGGCCGGCTACAACCACGTCGACCTGGCCGCCGCCCACGCACTGGGGCTGGCGGTGGTGCGCGTGCCGGCCTATTCCCCCCACGCCGTCGCCGAACATGGCGTCGGCCTGGTTCTGGCGCTCTGTCGACACCTGCACCGCGCCTACAACCGCACCCGCGAAGGCGACTTCTCCCTGCACGGCCTGACCGGTTTCGACCTCCACGGGCGCACCGTCGGGGTGATCGGCAGCGGCCAGATCGGCGAAGTCTTCGCCCGCATCATGAGTGGCTTCGGCTGCCACATCCTGGCCTACGACCCCTACCCCAACCGCGCCATCGAAGCCCTGGGCGGGCGTTTCGTCGAGCTGGACGAACTGCTCGCGCAGTCCGACATCATCAGCCTGCACTGCCCGCTCAACGACGCCACCCAGCACCTGATCAACGCCGACAGCCTGGAACGCATGAAGCGCGGCTCGATGCTGATCAACACCGGTCGCGGCGCGCTGGTGGACACCCCGGCGCTGATCGAGGCGCTGAAAAGCGGTCAGCTCGGCTACCTGGGCCTGGACGTCTATGAAGAAGAAGCCGAGATCTTCTTCGCCGACCGCTCCGACCAGCCGCTGCAGGACGACGTGCTGGCGCGCCTGTTGACCTTCCCCAACGTGATCATCACCGCGCACCAGGCCTTCCTCACCCGCGAGGCGCTCGCCGGGATCGCCCAGACCACCCTGGCCAACATCGCCGCGTGGCAGGCCGGCAACCCGGTCAACCTGGTGAAAATCTGAGCAGAAGGCGCTCGCATCCGCACGCCACGCGCCCTAGAATGCCGCGCTTTCCCGGAGGACCCATGGCCCAGCACGATTTCCGCTACACCCTGCTCAACCCGCAATTCACCCTCAACGAGTGCCGCGCGCTGACTCCGGGCCGCTATCAGGTCACCGGCATCGGCGGCTCGATCAAGGCCGGCGACACCCTGCTGGTCAGCCTCAAGGGCAGCAAGAGCCTGAGCATGACCCTGGAAGTGGAAAAGGTCCGTCACCTGATCAACCCGCCGGGACAGTGGATGGCCGTGGCCAAGGGCCCGGTATTCCGTGAACTGGGCATCCACGAATGGAAGGTCAACTGCGACGGCTGTGGTGCTACGCTGGACTTCGAATTCGCCGTCGACGCCACCCTCGGCAAGGCTGCCCAGCAGCCGGCCGCCGAAGCGCGCATCGGCGAACTCGGATGGGCCAAGGCCGGCAACCGCCACCTCTGCCCGGATTGCCAAAGCAAGGAGACTGCATGAAAGCTTTGATCGCCGGTGCCTGCGCCGCGCTGGCCCTGGCCGGTTGCGCGAACAAGCCGGTACCGGAAGCCGAACAGACCTACCGCGTGGAATGGATCGGCGAACGGCCGCTGATCGACTACACCCACATCAGCCTGACCCTGGACGGCAACGGCCGCGCCTACGGCAGCGCCGGCTGCAACCACTGGTTCGCCAGCTACAAGCTCGAAGGTGAACAACTGACCTTCGGCCAGCCCGGTTCGACCCGCAAGCTCTGCCCCGACCTGGTGATGGAGCAGGAACAGCACTTCCTCAAGATGCTCGGCGAAGTGCAACGCTGGGACATCACCGACGAAGGCGAACTGCGCCTGTGGCCGGTCTCGGGCCGCGCCATGCGCATGTGGCCGGAAGGCTGAGTCCTGAAAAAGGCTGAGCCTCAGAACAGGCTCAGCTGTTCGTGCGCCCCGCGCAGGTCGACGAGGCGCACACCCACCCCGATCAGCCGCACCGCCTTGTTGCCGCGCTGGAAGGCCTGCCCCAGCAGCAGCCGGTAGCTCTCCAGATCCCGCGCGGCGCCCGCCTGCTCCAGGGTGGTCTGGGTGAAATCATGGAACTTCAGCTTGATGAACGGCTTGCCCGGCCGGTAGCTGGTGTCCAGGCGCGTCATGCGCCGTTCCAGCTCGCCCAGCAGTGACGGCAGCTCCTCCTGGCAGGCAGCGAGGTCCGGCAGGTCCTGGTCGAAGGTGTTTTCCACGCTGATCGACTGGCGCCGGCTGTCCACCTGCACCGGGCGCTCGTCGATGCCCCGCGACAGGCCCCAGAGGCGCTCGCCGAAACTGCCGAACTCCTTGGCCAGCTGGATGCGCGACCAGTCGCGCAGGTCCGCGCAGGTGCGAATGCCCAGGCGCGCCAGCTTCTCGGCGGTGACCTTGCCGACGCCATGCAGCTTCTTCACCGGCAGCTCGGCGACGAATCCATCCACCTCGTCCGGCGTGACCACGAACAGACCGTTGGGCTTGCGCCAGTCGCTGGCGATCTTGGCGATGAACTTGTTCGGCGCCACCCCGGCGGACACCGTGATGTGCAGGGTTTCCCAGACCCGCTGGCGAATCTCCCGGGCGATCCGTGTGGCACTGCCGTCACAGCGCTCGCTGTCGCTGACGTCGAGGTACGCCTCGTCCAGGGACAGCGGTTCGATCTGCTCGGTGTAATCGCGGAAGATCGTGTGGATGTCTCGCGAGGCTTCTCTATATACATCCATGCGCGGGCGCACGATGGTCAGGTCCGGGCACAGCTTCACCGCGGTGCGCATGGCCATGGCCGAATGCAGCCCGTAGGCGCGCGCCTCGTAGTTGCAGGTCGCGACTACCCCACGCTTGTCCGGCGAACCGCCCACGGCCAACGGCTTGCCGGCCAGGCTCGGGTCGTCGCGCATCTCGATGGCGGCATAGAAGCAGTCGCAATCGATGTGGATGATCTTTCGTTGCCGGGTCACGGGGAAAGCGCCTGCCTACCTGCGGGAAGTCGCCCTGGAGGACGACGGAAACCTGCCCATGGTAATGCAATTCCTGCTGCTGCCGTTGGTGCTCGCGAGCGGCAGCCCTTAATGCACAAAACCCTGACGGGAACCGCCCGGCCACCCCCGCCGTTGAGCTAAGCGACTGATAAAAAATCACTTTTTTCCATCTTTGATTTGACATGAAGGCTCATCTGGGTAGAATGGCCGCCGCGGGATGGAGCAGTCTGGTAGCTCGTCGGGCTCATAACCCGAAGGTCGTAGGTTCAAATCCTGCTCCCGCAACCAGACACCGTGAAAAGGCCACTCTTCGGAGTGGCCTTTTTCGTTTGCGCGCGATTTAAATTATTGATCGAAGGCGAAATATCGATTGACAGGAACTTTCATCTGCGTAGAATGGCCGCCGCGGGATGGAGCAGTCTGGTAGCTCGTCGGGCTCATAACCCGAAGGTCGTAGGTTCAAATCCTGCTCCCGCAACCAGACACTGGGAAAGGCCACTCTTCGGAGTGGCCTTTTTCGTTTGCGCGCGATTTAAATGTTTGATCGAAAACGAAATATCGTTTGACACGAGGCTTCATCCGCGTAGAATTGCCGCCGCGGGATGGAGCAGTCTGGTAGCTCGTCGGGCTCATAACCCGAAGGTCGTAGGTTCAAATCCTGCTCCCGCAACCAGACATCAAGAAGAAAGCCACTCTTAGGAGTGGCTTTTTTCGTTGTGCGCAGAAAAAACCACGTACGGGTGGCGCCAGCCGAATGACGAAAATACTCTCCAGGGACTTGGGAATTCGCGACAGTGCCCCTACTCTGTCGCGCAGGATCGTTAGAGGTGCCCGATGAGCGCCAACTCCGCCACACCTGATACACCTGCCGCCGAAGAGACTTCTCCACGAGCGGCCTGGCTCGACTGGATCAACAGCAACCGCCAGGCACTCGGCCTGGGCGTGACCCTGGTGCTGTTCTGTCTCGCCCTGATCGCCTGCTATCACCTGCTGCGCGATATCGATGCCTATTCCCTGCATGACGCCCTGCTCGACGTTCCCACCACGTCACTGCTCGGCGCCTTCGCCGCGACCGTGGTCGGCTTCATCGTCCTGCTCGGCTACGAATGGTCCGCCAGCCGCTTCGCCGGCGTGAAACTGCCGCTGCCGGCGCTGCTGACCGGCGGCTTCTCGGCCTTCGCCATCGGCAATGCCGTGGGCCTGTCGATGCTCTCCGGCGGCTCGGTACGTTACCGCCTGTACGCCCGCCAGGGCCTGGGTGCCGGCGACGTCGCCCTGATGACCCTGTTCGCCAGCCTGTCGCTGGGCTGCGCGCTGCCGGTACTGGCGGCGCTGGCCGCGCTCAGCGACCTGGGCGACGCCTCCCTGGCACTGCACCTGCCGCAGTGGCTGGTGACGATTCTGGCCCTGGCGATCATCGCCCTGTGCATCGTGCTGGTGGTCAGCATCGAGCGCCGGCGCCTGCCCGAGCAGCCGTCGGCGGACAGCCACCTGGTCCGCTTCGGCCGCCGCACCCTGCGTCTGCCGGGCCTGCGCCTGTCGCTGCTGCAACTGCTGATCACCGCGCTGGACGTGGCCGCCGCGGCCACCGTCCTCTATCTGCTGCTGCCCGAGGCGCCGCCGTTCGGCGCCTTCCTGCTGGTTTACCTGATCGCCCTGGCCGCCGGCGTGCTCAGCCACGTGCCCGGTGGCGTCGGGGTGTTCGAGGCCGTGCTGCTCGCCGCTTTCGCCAACCAGCTGGGCGCGGCACCGCTGGCCGCCGCGCTGCTGCTCTACCGGCTGATCTACGTGGTGCTGCCACTGATCGTCGCCTGCCTGTTGCTGCTGTTCCTCGAGGCCCGCCGCATCCTGGTGGCCAAGCAGGCGGTGCGGGTCGCTTCCGGCTTCGCCGCGCAGATCCTCTCGCTACTGGTGTTCATCTCCGGCGTCGTGCTGCTGTTCTCCGGCGCCACGCCGTCGATCGACACACGCCTGGAAGATATCGGCTTCCTCGTCCCGCATCGCCTGATCGACGCCTCGCACCTGGCCGCCAGCCTGATCGGCGTGCTCTGCCTGCTGCTCGCCTACGGCCTGCGCCGCCGCCTGTCCGCCGCCTGCGCCCTGACCATCGGCCTGCTCAGCGCCGGTGCGGTGCTCTCGCTGCTCAAGGGCTTCGACTGGGAAGAGGCACTGATCCTCAGCTTCACCGCCGTCCTGCTGGTGATCTTCCGCAGCGCCTTCTACCGTCGCAGCCGGCTGATGGACCTGCCGTTCTCGCCGCTCTACCTGGGCGCCGCCGCCTGCGTGATCGCCGCCTCCATCTGGCTGCTGCTGTTCGCCTACCAGGACGTGCCCTACAGCCACGAACTCTGGTGGCAGTTCGCCCTGGACGCCGACGCCCCGCGCGGCCTGCGCGCCGCCCTGGGCAGCTGCCTGCTGCTGGCCGCGCTGGCGCTGTACTGGCTGCTGCGCACCGCACCGCCGGCGATCCACGCCCCGAGCCGCGAGGAACTGGACAGCGCCGCCGGCATCCTCGCCAACTCCTCGCAGCCCGATGGCGGCCTGGCACTGTCCGGCGACAAGGCGCTGCTGTTCCATGAAGGCAACGACGCCTTCCTCATGTACGCCCGCCGTGGCCGCAGCCTGGTTGCGCTGTTCGATCCGATCGGCCCGGCCCAGGCCCGCGCCGAGCTGATCTGGCAGTTCCGCGACCTCTGCGACCTGCACCACGCGCGCCCGGTGTTCTACCAGGTGCGCGCGGAGAACCTGCCGCTGTACATGGACATCGGCCTGACCGCGCTCAAGCTCGGCGAAGAGGCGCGGGTCGACCTGCGCCGCTTCGACCTGGAGAGCAAGGGCAAGGAGATGAAGGACCTGCGCTACACCTGGAACCGCGGCCAGCGCGACGGCCTGAGCCTGGAATTCCACGAGGCCGGGCAAGCGCCGCTGGACGAGCTGCGGGCCATCTCCGATGCCTGGCTGGGCGGCAAGAACGTCCGCGAGAAGGGCTTCTCCCTCGGCCGCTTCACCCCCGAATACCTGCATTACTTCCGCGTCGTCATCGTCCGCTTCCAGGGTCGTGCCGTGGCCTTTGCCAACCTGCTGGAGACCGGCAGCAAGGAGTTGGCCAGCATCGACCTGATGCGCGTGGTGCCCGACGCACCCAAGCTGACCATGGAATTCCTCATGCTCGGCCTGATCCTGCATTACAAGGAGAGCGGGCATACCCGCTTCAGCCTCGGCATGGTGCCGCTTGCCGGCCTGCAACCGCGCCGTGGCGCGCCGCTCACCCAGCGTCTGGGCGCACTGGTCTTCCGCCGGGGTGAGCAGTTCTACAATTTCCAGGGGCTGCGGCGCTTCAAGGACAAGTTCCAGCCCGACTGGGAACCCCGTTACCTGGCCGTGCCCGCCGGACTGGATCCGCTGGTGGCCCTGGCCGATACAGCCGCCCTCATTGCAGGCGGCCTGAGTGGATTGGTAAAACGCTGACATGTTGAAACGACGCTGGCGACACCTGCTCGCCCTCCTCCTGCTGATCATCATCGCCGTCGGCCTGCTGCTGTGGAGCCGCCCGGCCCCGCAGGCCTCCCTGGACCACCGCCAGCTGCCCGACGGCAGCGCGGTCAGTCTGGCCAACCCCGGCAAGCAGCCCAACGCCCGCGTGCTGCTTGCGGTGCAGCCCGAGCAGAAGCTCGACGATG
This sequence comes from Pseudomonas nitroreducens, assembly GCF_014204515.1. Classification (GTDB taxonomy): domain Bacteria; phylum Pseudomonadota; class Gammaproteobacteria; order Pseudomonadales; family Pseudomonadaceae; genus Pseudomonas; species Pseudomonas nitritireducens_A. The sequence goes on from NZ_JACHLI010000019.1 coordinate 95,114, forward strand.
CCCAACTGCTCGCCCTGGCCCACGACAGTGGCGCCCGCGTGGTGCAGTTCGTCTTCCCAGAAAACGACTGCAGCGCCCAGCAGGCCCGCATCCAGGCCGCCGGCGAGCTGCTCGACGGCCAGCCGACCCTGGTCGCCGGCATCGGTCCGGGCAGCGCCTGGGCCTTCCGCTGGCTCGCCGGGCAGTCCGACGACAAGGCCAAGGCCCTGTCGGTAGGCTTCTCCCTGGAGAAGCCCGACTGCGCCGCCACCCCGCTGCCGACCAGCGCCGCCCACGGCCACTGGCTGGCCGCCTGGAACGACAACCCGGACGACGCCAGCGCCCGCTTCGCCCGTGGCCTGAAGAACGCCGAGACGGTGATCACCGACTACGACACGCCGCTGCCCAAGGTCCTCGCCGACCAGCTGCGCCAGCAACTGCAGGGCGGCGGCGACAACGTGCCGGTGGTGGAAGTGCCGGCCGCCAAGCCTTCGGAAACCGTCACCCTGTTCTACTCGGGCGACGGCGGCTGGCGCGACCTGGACCGCGATGTCGCGGCGCAGATGGCCGAGCTGGGCTACCCGGTGGTGGGCGTCGATGCCCTGCGCTACTTCTGGGAGCACAAGACCCCGGAACAGAGCGCTGCCGACCTCGCCCTGCTGATGCAGCACTACCGCGAGAAATGGGGCGCCAAGCACTTCGTGCTGGCCGGCTACTCCTTCGGCGCCGACGTGCTGCCGGCGATCTACAACCGCCTGCCGGCGGACGCCAAGAAGGACGTCAGCTCGGTGATCCTGCTGGCCTTCGCCCGCAGCGGCAGCTTCGAGATCGAAGTGCAGGGCTGGCTCGGCAAGGCCGGCCAGGAAGCCTCCACCGGCCCGGAAATGGCCCGCCTGCCGGGGCCCAAAGTGCTCTGCGTGTACGGCATCGAAGAAAAGGACGAGAGCGGCTGCACCCAGCCCCAGGCCGTGGGCGAGAACCTGCAACTGCCCGGTGGTCACCACTTCGACGAGGACTACCCGGCGCTGGCCAAGCGGCTGGTAAACGCCATCCGCTCCCGCCAGTCAGCCGACGACGAAGGCTGATCGACGTCAAAAGGGCCGCTCATGCGGCCCTTTCTGTTTGCCGTGACGGTTTTTCAGTCAGGATTAAGGCTCTATGCTGACACTGGCAGCCCCGTCGCCAGAATGGGGCGCCACGACTCCTAGACACACAAGGAACCGTCATGAGCCTGTCCAAAACCCCGTCGCGCTACGGCAGCCTGTCCATCGCCCTGCACTGGATCATGCTGGTGCTGATCGCTGCCACGTACTTCTGCATGGAGTACCGCACCAACTTCCCCAAAGGCAGCGACACCCGCGCGCTGTTTTCCCAGTTCCACTTCATGTTCGGCCTGAGCGTCTTCGTACTGGTCTGGCTACGCCTCATCGGCCGCTTCATCTACCCCACCCCGGCGATCGTCCCGGCGCCGCCGGCCTGGCAGATGATCCTGGCCAAGCTCATGCACCTGGCGCTCTACGGCCTGATGATCGGCCTGCCGCTGGCCGGCTGGATCATCCTCAGCGCCGCCGACAAGCCGGTACCGTTCTGGGGCCTGGAACTGCCGCACCTGGTGGACAAGAACCCGGACCTGGCCAAGCAGGTGAAGTACTGGCACGAGACCATCGCCGTGCTCGGCTACTGGCTGATCGGCCTGCACGCCCTGGCCGCGCTGTTCCACCACTACATCAGCCGCGACAACACCCTGGTGCGGATGCTGCCGGGCAAGGGCGAGGCGAAGCCGGAATAGGCATTGCCGACGCGGGAGTGAGGGGGTTCGCGAGCAAGCTCGCTCCTACGGAAAACACCCACAAAGAAAAAACGCGCCCATCGGCGCGTTTTTTCAGACTGCGAATCGTCAGATTTCCACCTGCGTCCCCAGCTCGATCACCCGGTTCAGCGGCAGGTTGAAGTAGCGCAGGTTGCCGTTGGCGTTCTTCAGCAGGAACGCGAACAGCGCCTCGCGCCAGCGCGCCATGCCGATCAGCTTGGACGGGATCACCGTCTCGCGGCTGAGGAAGTAGGTGGTGCGCATCGGGCTGAAGTCCAGCTCGTTGAGGTGGCACAGCTTGAGCGCCTGCGGGATGTCCGGGTCCTCCATGAAGCCGAAGTGCAGCACCACGCGGAAGAAGCCCTCGCCATAGGCGTCGACTTCGAAGCGACGGTCCGGCGGTACCCGCGGGCTGTCTTCGTTGACCACGGTGAGCAGCACGACCTGCTCATGCAACACCTGGTTGTGCAACAGGTTGTGCAACAGCGCGTGGGGCACGGCGTCGGAGCGCGCAGTGAGGAACACGGCGGTGCCCTGCACGCGGTGCGGTGGCTGCGCGCGGATGCTGGAGATGAACAGCGGCAGCGGCAGCGCTCCTTCGTCCAGGCGGTCCACCAGCAACTGGCGGCCGCGCTTCCAGGTGGTCATCAGGATGAACAGGCCGATCCCGGCGATCACCGGGAAGGCGCCGCCCTGGACCACCTTGGGCAGGTTGGCGGCGAAGAACAGGGTGTCGACGAACAGCATCATCAGGAAGAACGGAACCGCCAGCCACAGCGGCCACTTCCACAGCAGCCAGACCACCACGCCCATCAGCAGGGTGGTCATCAGCATGGTGCCGGTCACTGCCACGCCGTAGGCCGAGGCCAGGGCGGCGGAAGACTCGAAGCCGAGCACCAGCAGCACCACGCCAACCATCAGCGCCCAGTTCACCCCGGGGATATAGATCTGCCCCTGTTCATGGCTGGAGGTGTGCTGGATCGACATGCGCGGCACGTAGCCCAGCTGGATGGCCTGGCGGGTCAGCGAGAAGGCGCCGGAGATCACCGCCTGGGAGGCGATCACGGTAGCCGCGGTGGACAGCGCCACCATCGGCACCAGCGCCCAGCCCGGCGCGGTCAGGTAGAAGGGGTTCCGCGCGGCCTCGGCATTGACCAGGATGGTCGCGCCCTGGCCGAAGTAGTTCAGTACCAGCGCCGGCAATACCAGGGCGAACCAGGCGCGGGCGATGGGCTTGCGGCCGAAGTGGCCCATGTCGGCATACAGCGCCTCGGCGCCGGTCAGCGCCAGCACGGTGGCACCGAGGATGGCGACGCCGATGCCGGGGTGCGACACGAAGAAGTTGAAGGCCCAGGCCGGATTCATCGCCTTGAGCACTTCCGGCTGCTGCGACACGCCATAGACGCCCAGCGCCGCCAGGGCCAGGAACCAGGCGACCATGATCGGTCCGAAGAGGATGCCGATGCGCGCGGTGCCGTGCTTCTGGATCAGGAACAGGCCCACCAGCACGATCAGCGACAGCGGCACCACCCAGTGCTCCAGACCGTCGAAGGCGATTTCCAGGCCCTCGATGGCCGACAGCACCGAGATCGCCGGAGTGATCATGCTGTCGCCATAGAACAGCGCCGCGCCGATCAGACCGGCGACCACCACGAACGCCTGCAGCCGGCGGCGGCCGGTGGCGGCGCGACGGGCCAGGGCCGACAGCGCCATCACCCCGCCCTCGCCCTGGTTGTCGGCGCGCAGCACGAAGATCACGTACTTGATCGACACCACCCAGATCAGCGACCAGAAGATCAGCGAGAGCACGCCCAGCACGCCGTCGTGGTTGGCCTGTACGCCATAACCGCCGACGAAGACTTCCTTGAGGGTGTACAGCGGGCTGGTGCCGATATCGCCGTAGCAGACCCCCACCGCGCCGACCATCAGGCCGACAGCGGAGCTGGAATGGGGCTGCTCATGCTCAACGGTGCCGGCGCTTGCATCGGACATGTAACAAGATTCCTCAAAAAAATTCGGCGCATCCTGCTCCGACCCTTTCGTCGATGCAAGAGCCGGGTGCGAAGGTTCTGAATGACTATAGAGCCAGTTGCCCACAATTACCGGGCAAACCGAGCTGTCGGACGGCCTGCGACGGCTTGTCCCACAGAGGCTGGTCAAGCGCGCGGGACGCCGCTAGAATTGCGCACTTTTTGATCAGAGGCGCCGCCAGCGCGCCCTTCGAGGTTAGCCGCACATGTCCACCGCCACACCTAAAGTAGGATTCGTCTCGCTCGGATGCCCGAAAGCGACTGTCGACTCCGAACGCATCCTCACCCAGCTGCGCATGGAAGGGTACGAAATCGTCCCCACCTACCAGGACGCGGACGTGGTGGTGGTGAACACCTGCGGCTTCATCGACAGCGCCAAGGCCGAGTCCCTGGACGCCATCGGTGAGGCCATCGCCGAGAACGGCAAGGTGATCGTCACCGGCTGCATGGGCGTGGCCGAAGACAGCATCCGTGACGTGCACCCCAGCGTGCTGGCCGTGACCGGCCCGCAGCAGTACGAGCAGGTGGTCAACGCCGTCCACGAGGTGATCCCGCCCAAGACCGAGCACAACCCGCTGATCGACCTGGTGCCGCCGCAGGGCATCAAGCTGACCCCGCGCCACTACGCCTACCTGAAGATTTCCGAAGGCTGCAACCACACCTGCAGCTTCTGCATCATCCCGTCCATGCGCGGCAAGCTGGTCAGCCGTCCGGTCGGTGACGTACTCAGCGAAGCCCAGCGCCTGGTCAAGGCCGGCGTCAAGGAGCTGCTGGTCATCTCCCAGGACACCAGCGCCTACGGCGTGGACCTGAAGTACAAGATGGACTTCTGGGACGGCCAGCCGGTGAAGACCCGCATGCTGGAGCTGTGCCAGGCGCTCTCCTCGATGGGCGTGTGGGTGCGCCTGCACTACGTCTACCCGTACCCCAACGTCGACGACGTGATCCCGCTGATGGCCGAGGGCAAGCTGCTGCCCTACCTGGACATCCCCTTCCAGCACGCCAGCCCGAAAGTGCTCAAGTCCATGAAGCGTCCCGCCTTCGAGGACAAGACCCTGGCGCGCATCAAGAAGTGGCGCGAGATCTGCCCCGAACTGACCATCCGCTCCACCTTCATCGTCGGCTTCCCCGGCGAGACCGAGGAAGACTTCCAGTACCTGCTCGACTGGCTGACCGAAGCCCAACTCGACCGCGTCGGCTGCTTCCAGTACTCCCCGGTGGAAGGCGCACCGGCCAACGACCTGGGCCTGGATATCGTCCCCGACGACGTCAAGCAGGACCGTTGGGAGCGCTTCATGGCGCACCAGCAGGCGATCTCCGCCGCCCGCCTGCAACTGAAGATCGGCAAGGAAATCGACGTGCTGATCGACGAAGTGGACGATGAAGGCGCGGTCGGTCGCTCCTACGCCGACGCCCCGGAAATCGACGGCGCCGTGTACATCGACAGCTTCGACGTGAAGCCGGGCGACAAGGTGCGCGTGCGCATCACCGACGCCGACGAGTACGACCTCTGGGCCGAACTGGTCTGATCCGCAAGAGCCCCGCTGAAGCGGGGCTTTTCATTGCTGCTAGTGGAAAGCCCATGATCAACAACGACGTACTGCGCAGCCTGCGCTACCTGCTGGACATCCGCGACGCGCAGGTGGCCGAGATCACCGCGCTGGCCGGCTTCAACATCAGCACCGAAGAGGTCGGCGCCTACCTCGCCCGCGACGACGAGCCGGACTTCAAGCCCTGTAGCGACCGTGTGCTGGCTCACTTCCTCGACGGCCTGATCGTCCATCGCCGTGGCCGCGACGAATCGCGCCCGCTGCCGCCGGTGGAGCTGCCGCTGACCAACAACATCACCCTGAAGAAGCTGCGCGTAGCCTTCGAGCTGCGCGACGACGACATCCTGGCGATCCTCGACAGCGTCAGCTTCATCGTCACCAAGACCGAACTGGGCGCGCTGTTCCGCAAGCCCGGCCATAACAACTACCGGCCTTGCGGCGACCAGTTGCTGCGCAACTTCCTCAAGGGCCTGACCCAGCGCCAGCAGCGCTGAGGCCGCCGTGCTCTACCGTCTCGCCGCCGACGCCGTGGTGCTGCTGCACCTGGGGTTCATCCTCTTCGTGCTGCTCGGCGGCTTGCTGGTGTTGCGCTGGCCGCGCCTGGCCTGGCTGCACGTGCCGGCGGCGGCCTGGGGCATGGCGGTGGAGTTTCTCCACCTCTACTGCCCGCTGACCCCGCTGGAAAACCACTTCCGCGCCCTGGCCGGCGATAGCGGTTACAACGGTGGTTTCATCGAGCATTACGTCATCCCGCTGATCTACCCGGCCGGCCTGACCGAGGCGACCCAGGTCGTCCTCGGCCTGATCGTGGTGGCGGTCAATCTGCCGCCTTACCTGCTTCTGCTGCGCCGGGCGCTGCGTTCGCACTGAGCGGACTCCCCATCGGCAGATAGGCCAGGCTCGCCTCCTTGTTCTTCGCATGCCCCAGGCGTTGCCCATTGTTGAGCTTCGATTCGATGAGCCGGTGATCCGCCGTCAGCCAGTTCAGCGGCTGCTCTCCCGAGTGGGTCACCTGGGAAATGATCAGGGTGCGCGCCGGGTCCCAGGCCTCGCCGGTGCGCTGGTGCAGCCAGGCGAACAGCTCGGCGCTGTCGCCCTGTGGATAACCGGAGTGGACATAGAGGAAGGGATGGGCCTGGCGCTCGCCATGTCGCTCCAGGTACATCGGCAGGCGCGCATCGTCGTCGCCGAGGATCAGCACCCGCCACTGCGACCAGGGCGCGATCTGCTGCGCCGCGGCGCGCACGTCCTTGGCGAAGGCGGGAACCCCTCCCCCGCCATTGCTCCACGGATAAGCCACCCCCAGTACCAGTAGCATCGCCACGGCGCCCGCTGCCACGGCGCGCGGCCAGACGCGGCCCAGCCCGGCAAGCCCGCGTTCATGCCGCGATTCGATCACCCACCACGCCGCGACCAGTTGGGCGAATGGCACCAGCGGCAGCACGTAGTAGCTGCGCCGGCCACCGCTGGCGGTGAAGAAGGCGAACAGCAGCCCCAGCGCCCAGACCAGCCAGCGTGCGTTGGGCGTGAGCTGCTTCCAGCGCCGCGCGGCGAACCACAGGCCGAGAATCCACAGCGGCGCCCAGGGCAGCGTGTAGGCCGGCAGGTACAGCAGGTAGGTGTAGATCGGTCCTTCATGATCGAAGGGCTGGAAGAAGCGCACCACGTTCTCGCGGAACACCAGCGCCAACCCGCTTTCGCCATAGCTGGGCTGGCCGTAGAAGTGCGACAGCACGAACGGGATCGCATAGACGCCACCCGCCACCAGCAGCGCCGCCGGCAGCCGCAGGTTCAGGTGCCGGCGCCAGCGCCCTTCGCTGAGCAGATGCGGAAGCAGCACCAGCCCCGGCAGGACGAAACCGATCAGCCCCTTGCACAGCGACGTCAGCGAGAGGATCAGGAAGAACCCCAGGTAAGCGGAGAAACGCGTGTCCTCCGGGTCACGCCAGTACCAGGCCAGGGCGGCCAGCACGCCGAACACCGTGAGCATGTCCGCCGTCGCCACCCGCGCCCAGAACAGGAAATAGAAAGTGGTCGCCAGCAGCCAGCCGGCCAGCAGCCCGGTGCCCTTGCGCAGCAGGCGCTCGCCCAGCCACCAGGTCAGCCAGATGCTGCCCAGACCTGCCAGCACGGTGCTCAGACGCAGCGTCCAGTGGTTGAGGCCGAACAGGCTGGCCGGCGCGGTAATCAGCCAGTAGGACAGCAGCGGCTTGTCGTAGTACGGCGCACCCCGCAGGTAGGGATCGAAGTAGTCGCCCGACTGCAGCATCTGCAGCGCGATATCCGCCCAGCGCACCTCCGGTCCCCAAACTTCACGCCAGCCCAGCCCGAACACCAGCAGCAGCGTCGACACGCCCATGAGCAAGGCCAACGCCTTGCGATCTCTGCTCCACCCCTGCATTACCCGGCTCCGCCATTGGAAGGTGCGCGGACACTAGGCCAGCCAAGGTTATGCGGCGGTTAAGAAAACGCAGTGTCGGTGTGATGCGTCGCCATTTGCGCTCTCGATAGTGCTCGGAGGTCGTCGGTGATCCCGCTAGGGTGAAGCGAAAACCCAGCCAGGAGAGACTCATGCACCCGTACTTTTCCCTCGCCGGACGGACCGCCCTGGTCACCGGTGGCACCCGCGGCATCGGCCGGATGATCGCCCAGGGCCTGCTCGAAGCCGGCGCCAAGGTGATCATCTGCGCCCGCGACGGCGCCGCCTGTGCCGACACCGCCGCCGAACTGTCGCAGTACGGTGAATGCATCGGCCTGCCGGCCAACCTCGCCAGCGAGGAAGGTGCCCGCGCCCTGGCCGTCGAGCTGAACGAGCGCCTGGATCACCTCGACATCCTGGTGAACAACGCCGGCACCACCTGGGGCGCGCCGCTGGAAAGCTACCCGGCCGCGGGCTGGGAGAAGGTCATGCAGCTCAATGTCACCGCGGTGTTCAGCTGCATCCAGCAACTGCTGCCGCTGCTGAAGAAGGCCGGCACCGCGCAGAGCCCGGCGCGGGTGATCAATATCGGCTCGGTGGCCGGCGTCACTTCCCACGGCGAGAACGCCTATGCCTACGGCCCGAGCAAGGCCGCGCTGCACCAGCTGTCGCGCATGCTCGCCCGCGAACTGGTGAAGGACCACATCAACGTCAACGTCATCGCCCCCGGCCGCTTCCCCAGCAAGATGACCCGCCACATCGCCAACGACGAGCAGGCCATGGCCGAGGACACCGCCGTGATCCCCATGGGCCGCTGGGGCCGCGAGGAAGAAATGTCCGCCCTGGCGATCAGCCTGGCGAGCGCTGCCGGCGCCTACATGACCGGCAACATCATCCCCATCGACGGCGGCTTCCACCTCGGCTGAGCCTGGCAAAACCTGCTGCGCGTCGGCATAGCGGCGTTGAAAGCAGGCGCTGAATGCTCATTTACGACATGTAAACTGCGCTTCATCGCCTGCTTGATTCGCTGGCGCTCACCCTTCGGGCCAGCCTTCGGCTGTTACTCCCGTTGGTCGTTGCGCCTTGCTCTGCTCTAGCTCGCAAGGTTTTGAGCAACTTCTGAAAAGCTTCGAATCGGGTACCATGGCGGCCCCAGCTACCAGCCTCCGCCGCCATGTCCCACCGCATTTCCCCTATCGGCATCGTCCGCTCCTGCTTCAAGGAGAAGTTCGCCATCCCGCGCCAGCCGCAACTGGCTCCGGCCGCGACCGGCGTGCTGGAGCTGCTGCCGCCGTTCGACACGGGGGATGCGGTGGCCGGCCTGGAGCAGGTCAGCCACGTCTGGCTGATCTTCCTCTTCCACCAGGCACTGGAGGACAAACCACGGTTGAAGGTGCGCCCGCCACGCCTGGGCGGCAACCAGTCCATGGGCGTGTTCGCCACCCGCGCCACCCACCGCCCCAATGGGCTGGGCCAGTCGGTGGTGAAGCTGGACAAGGTCGAACCCGGCCGCCTCTGGCTGTCCGGCATCGACCTGCTCGACGACACGCCGGTCATCGACATCAAGCCCTACGTGCCCTACGCGGATATCGTCCCCCAGGCACGCAACGCCATCGCCGACGCACCGCCCGCCGCCATTGCCGTGCACTGGAGCGACGAGGCGCTACGCCAGGCCCTTGAACACGGCCTGCGCCTCGGCCAGCCGGTGCGCGAACTCATCGAGCAATGCCTCGCCCAGGACCCGCGCCCGGCCTACCAGAAGCCGCCGCCCGAACGTCGCTACGGCGTCCGCCTGTGGGACCTGGATGTGCACTGGCACTACCCCGCCGACGGCGAGATTTGCGTGCTGGACCTGCAGCACGCCGCCGACTGAATCTGGCGTCAGTCCACCGGATTGAGGGCGATCACATCACTCTCGAAACACTCCTGCTCGACGATCAGCGGCTCCACCAGCGGGCGGCTGTCGCGGAAGTGCGCGGTCTGGGTGTGCGCCTCATAGGCCGCGTCGTCGCGATAGATTTCGTAGAGATAGATCACGTCGGGATCGACGCGATCCTGGGACACATCGAAGACCAGGCAGCCGGGTTCGCTGGACACGGAAGCGGCAGCGTTGGCCTTGATGGCGTGGAGGAAATCCTCGGCGCTGCCGGGTTTCACGCGGGTCTTGATGAACAGACTGTACACAGGACGTTCCTTTTGTTTTAAATTCAAAAACAAATTGTATACAAAAAAGGAACCGCGTCCATGTCCGCTCTTGCTGACCTGCCTGATATGCCCGCCCGCCCCGGTCGTCTCAACGGCCTGCGCCACCTCGCCCTGCTGGTGCCGAACCTCGAGGAGTGCGAGCGCTTCTATGTCGAGGTACTCGGCATGCAGGTGCTCAACCGCGCCAACGAAGACCTGGTCTACCTCACCTGCGGCAACGACAACCTCTCCCTGGGCCGCGGCATCGGCGCGGCCAACGGCCTGCAGACCATGGACCACTACGGCTTCATCGTCGACAGCGTGGAAGAACTGGAAGCCTGGTACCAGTACTTCAAGGCACGCGGCGTGACTTTGCTGGACCGCCCCTTCGACCATGGCGACGGCGCCCGCAGCTTCCACCTCCTCGATCCGGCGGGGAACAAGGTGCAGCCGCTGTATCACCCGGCGGTTTCCGGTCAGCGCCTGATTTGATGCACGCCTGTAGGAGCGAGCTTGCTCGCGAACCTGCAAGGCACGGTCTGTTCCGGTTCGCGAGCAAGCTCGCTCCTACAAAACGCAGCCGTGCCGGCTGATCCCACTGTTTCACTCTGCGCCGAACGGTCCCCTCTCCCTCTGGGAGAGGGTTAGGGTGAGGGCATTCCCACGCGCCGAATTCCCCGTAGGAGCGGACTCCGTCCGCGATGCCCTCCAGCACGCAGCGGACCTATCGCGGACAGAGTCCGCTCCTACGAAGAACCGGATGTGCGGGCTGACGCGGCCATTTCAACCTTCGCCGAACGGTCCCCTCTCTCTCTGGGAGAGGGTTAGGGTGAGGGCATTCCCACGCGCCGAACTCCCCGTAGGAGCGGACTCCGTCCGCGATGCCCTCCGGCGCGCAGCAGACTTATCGCGGACAGAGTCCGCTCCTACGAAGAGCCGGATGAACCGGCTGATGCCGCCGTTTCATCCTGCACGGAACGGTCCCCTCTCCCTCTGGGAGAGGGTTAGGGTGAGGGCCGCCGCGCACGCCGATGTCCGCGCCTACGAAAAGCCGCCACCCCGAAAAAATCCGCCCATAAAAAAACGCCGCGATCCCTGAGGATTCGCGGCGCTCTTTCGACTGAAGCGTCGGACTCGGCGTACTTCCCGGCCTACTTCTCGACGAAGGCCCGCTCGATCAGGTAGTCGCCCGGCTCGCCCATGCGCGGGGAGATCTGCAGGCCGAAGCTGTTCAGCACTTCGCTGGTCTCGTCGAGCATGCTCGGGCTGCCGCAGATCATCGCGCGGTCGTCCTGCGGGTTCATCGGCGGCAGGCCGATGTCGGCGAACAGCTTGCCACTGCGCATCAGGTCGGTCTGGCGGCCCATGCTGTGGAACTCTTCACGGGTCACCAGCGGGCAGTAGATCAGCTTCTCCTTCACCATGTCGCCGAAGTACTCGTGCTCCGGCAGGACCTTGGTGATGAAGTCCGCATAGGCCAGCTCGCTGACCCAGCGTACGCCGTGGACCAGGATGACCTTCTCGAAGCGCTCGTAGACTTCCGGGTCCTGGATCACCGAGAGGAACGGCGCCATGCCGGTGCCGGTGCTCAGCAGGTACAGGTGGCGGCCGGGCTTGAGGTCATCCAGCACCAGGGTGCCGGTGGGCTTGCGGCTGACCATCAGCTCGTCGCCTTCCTTCAGGTGCTGCAGACGCGAAGTCAGCGGACCGTCCGGGACCTTGATGCTGAAAAACTCCAGGTGCTCTTCGTAGTTCGGGCTGGCGATGCTGTACGCGCGCATCAGCGGACGACCGTTGACTTCCAGGCCGATCATCACGAACTGACCGGTCTTGAAGCGCAGCCCCGGGTTACGGGTGGTCTTGAAGCTGAAGAGGGTGTCGTTCCAGTGGTGCACGCTGAGAACGCGCTCGGTGTACAGGTTGCTCATCAAGGACTCCTAGGAGAAACGTGGCGCACCCCAGCAGATCCCGGACGTAGCGCAATTGCGCGACATTTTATAGGCGGCGACAATATCCGCAAAATAAATTATCTGGATATTGCTAATCCAAAACGCAGATAAGGCCACTTCGTCGCCGGAAAAGGATACCGTCAGGCCCTTCCTACGCCGGGGTGACGAAATGTCGCGCAGTCGTCTCGGAGTCAGACCTCAATGAAATTCACCCTGCGCCAGCTCGAAGTCTTCGTCGCCGTCGCCCAGCAGGAAAGCGTCTCCCGCGCGGCCGAGGCCCTGGCCATGTCGCAATCGGCCACCAGCACCTCCCTGGGTGAGCTGGAGCGGCAGTTCGACTGCAAGCTGTTCGACCGCTCCGGCAAGCGCCTCACCCTCAACGCCCTCGGCCGCCAGCTGCTGCCCCAGGCGGTAGCGCTGCTCGATCGCGGCAGCGAGATCGAGAACATGCTCAACGGCAAGAGCGCCTTCGGCTCACTGGACCTGGGCGCCACCCTGACCATCGGCAACTATCTGGCTACCCTGCTGATCGGCACCTTCATGCAGCGCCAGCCGGACTGCCGGGTGCGTCTGCACGTGCACAACACCGCCCACGTGGTGCAGCGCGTGGCCCACTACGAGCTGGATCTGGGCCTGATCGAAGGCGACTGTCAGCACCCGGACATCGAAGTGCAGCCGTGGATGGAAGATGAACTGGTGGTGTTCTGCGCGCCGCAGCATCCGCTGGCCCGTGACGGCCGCGCGAGCCTGGAGCGGCTGACGGAGGAAGCGTGGATTTTGCGGGAACAGGGCTCGGGCACACGACTGACCTTCGACCAGGCCATGCGTCACCACGTGGAGCCACTGAACGTGCGGCTGGAGCTGGAGCACACCGAGGCGATCAAACGCGCGGTGGAATCAGGACTGGGCATCGGCTGCATCTCGCGTCTGGCCCTGCGCGATGCCTTCCGCCGTGGCAGCCTGGTGCCGGTAGAAACTCCGGACCTGGACCTGCGGCGGCAGTTCTACTTCATCTGGCACCGGCAGAAGTACCAGACCGCGACCATGCGCGAGTTCCTCGAACTGTGCCGCAGCGAAACCGCCGGCGTGACGCGCAGCGACGATATCGTCCTGCCGATGATTCCCTGAGTCGGGCTTTTGTAGGAGCGAGCTTGCTCGCGAACAGTGCTACCCGGATATCACCGGCGCAAAGCGCTCGCGAGCAAGCTCGCTCCTACAGGAATCAACCCAGCAGGATACCCGCCCAGGTCACGGTGATGATGGTCAGCGCCACGAACTGCGCGGCGCTGCCCATGTCCTTGGCATTCTTCGACAGCGGGTGGCGCTCCAGGGAAACCCGGTCCACCACCGCCTCGATGGCGGAGTTGAGCAGTTCGACGATCAGCGCCAGCAGGCACACGGCGATCATCAGCGCGCGCTCGCCACGGGTCACGTCGCAGAAGAACGCCAGCGGGATCAGGATGACGTTGATCAGCACCAGCTGGCGGAACGCCGCCTCGCCCTTGAAGGCGGCGGCGAAGCCGGCCAGGGAGTAGCCGGCGGCGTTGAGGATGCGTTTCAGGCCGGTCTGGCCCTTGAAGGGGGAAGCGGACACGTGGGGATCTCACAGGCAAAGGTCGCGGCACTCTATACCAGCGATCGTCAAAAAGGGGTCAAGCCGGTTTCAGAATGTGACAACTCATGTCGAGGCTGTGACGCCCTCAGGCCCCCGGCACCGACTCCATCTGCGCCAGCAGCAATGCTGCCTGTGTACGGGTACGCACGTTGAGCTTGCGGAAGATCGCGGTGACGTGGGCTTTCACCGTGGCCTCGGAAACGCTCAGCTCGAAGGCGATCTGCTTGTTCAGCAGGCCTTCGCAGACCATGGTCAGCACGCGGAACTGCTGGGGCGTGAGGCTGGCCAGGCCGGCGCTGGCGGCGCGGGTCTCTTCACTCATCTCGGTCACCGCGTCGACTTGCGGCGGCCACCAGACGTCGCCGTCGAGCACAGCGCGCACGGCCTGCTGCAGCACGCCCAGTTCGCTGGACTTGGGAATGAAACCACTGGCACCGAACTCGCGGGAGCGCTGCACCACGGCGGCGTCCTCCTGGGCCGAGACCATCACCACCGGAATCTGCGGGTACTGCCCGCGCAGCAGCACCAGGCCGGAGAAGCCGTAGGCGCCAGGCATGTTCAGGTCCAGCAGCACCAGGTCCCAATCCGCCTTCTCGTTCAGGCGCGTCTCCAGCTCCGCGATACTCGCTGCCTCCGACAGTCGCGCCTCGGGGCCAAGACCGATGGTCAGGGCCTGGTGCAGGGCACTGCGGAACAGCGGGTGATCGTCAGCGATCAGGATCTCGTAAGAAGCCATGAATGTTCCTTGAAGGCCGCGCCGAAGTCCCGCCGTGGATAACAGCCAGACTTGCGCAGGAAAGGTCGGAGCACGGATAGAGCACTGCTCGTCGCATTGTACGCAAAGACCACCCCCGGTGTCCGCCGCGAATACATGGCCCGGCGGTACATACACAATGGCCTGCAAGCCACTGCCGGTGTGCCCGCGCGCAGTCCGCGCCCCTTTCCAAAGGCCCGCCGTTACGGCAGAGTTCCGCTTTTTTCCTGCCCGTTACGAGAACAAGATGAAAAGCCACGCGCTGCGCGCCGATTTCCTGATGCTGTTCACCGCGATGATCTGGGGGGTCTCCTTCGTCGCGCAACGCCTCGGGATGGATGCCATCGGCCCCTTCCTCTATACCGGCCTGCGCTTCACCCTCGGCGCCGTGGCGCTGCTGCCGCTGCTGGCCTGGTCGAGCAAGCGCGGCGCCCAGCCGTTCAACCGCGGGCTGATCCTCGCCGGCCTGGCCATCGGCGCCGCCCTGACCGTGGGCATCAACCTGCAACAGGTCGGCCTGCTGTTCACCAGCGTCACCAACTCCGGCTTCATCACCGGCCTGTACGTGATCATCGTGCCGCTGCTCGGCCTGCTGATCGGCCACCGCGCCGGCACGGGCACCTGGCTGGGCGCGGCGTTCGCGGTGACCGGCATGGCCATGCTGAGCATCGGCCCGGATTTCCACGTCGCCTCCGGTGACTGGCTGCAATTGACCGGCGCCTTCGTCTGGGGCGGCCACGTGCTGCTGGTGGGCCTGTTCGCCAGCCGCTACGACCCGATCCGCCTGGCCTTCCTGCAGTTCGCCACCTGCGCGGTGGTGAGCATGATCCTCGCGGTGATATTCGAAGAGATCCACCTCGACGCGATCATCCAGGCCGGCCCTGCCCTGCTCTACGGCGGCCTGTTCGGCGTCGCCACCGGCTTCACCCTGCAGGTCATCGCGCAGAAGCACGCCATCGCCTCCCACGCGGCGATCATCCTCTCGCTGGAAGCGGTATTCGCCGCCATCGCCGGTGCCCTGTTCCTCGACGAAACCCTGCACCTGCGCGGCTACTTCGGCTGCGCGCTGATGCTCGCCGGCATGCTGGTGGCGCAGCTGTGGCCGAAGAAGGCCGAGGCCACGACGGCCTGAGCCGGCTTACCGCTCCTGCACTCGAACGGCGTGCGTGCCGGCTGTCGTAGGAGCGGACTCCGTCCGCGATGGGTCGGCGTGATGCCATCGGGTCCGCCGGAGCGGCATTGAATCAATCGCGGACGGAGTCCGCTCCTACGTACGCTCCAACGCCGGCGTGTGCGTTTGTTTCGGGTCAGCGCCGGGTAAACGG
This sequence comes from Pseudomonas nitroreducens, assembly GCF_014204515.1. Taxonomy (GTDB): domain Bacteria; phylum Pseudomonadota; class Gammaproteobacteria; order Pseudomonadales; family Pseudomonadaceae; genus Pseudomonas; species Pseudomonas nitritireducens_A. The sequence continues at coordinate 110,729 of NZ_JACHLI010000019.1, forward strand.
CCGCAACGCCTGATGCGCCGGACTCTGCTCATTCAGCGGCTGCTGGCGCTTGGAGCCCAGGTAGCGTTCGCTGAACACGTCCAGGTAGGCATCCAGCGCATCGCCGGCGCGGCGGTCGCCGGCCAGGCCCAGGCACAGCGCGGCTACTTCGGCGGTGCACAGGTGCTCGTCGAACTTGGAGCGGCGCAGGCGATAGCGCGACAGCGCATCCGGAGTGATGCTCAGCACTGGGAAGCGCTCCAGGTACGGACTCTTGCGGAACATCTTGCGCGCCTCGTTCCAGGTGGCGTCGAGCAGGATGAACAGCGGCCGCTTGCCGTCCTGCGGCTCGACGGCGGTAACCACACGCTCGGGCTGGACGAACTCGCCGGGGAACACCACGTACGGCTGCCACTGCGGATCGTCGAGCAGCGCCAGCAGCGCCGAATCGACCTCGATGCGCGACCAGCCGAAGGCCCAGGTCTCGGGCACGGTCTCGGCGATCAGCCAGCCGGTGTTGCTGGGCTTGAGCGGTTCGGTGTCGAACATCACCAGGCACATCGCCGAGCGGGACTCGACCTGCGGGCGCAGGCTGCACATGCAGTAGTTCGGCCGCAGGCGGCAGCCAGGGCAGCGCGGCGAGCGCGAGCCACGGGCGAAGAACGGCTTGATGCAGCGGGCCAGGCGTTCATCGCGCAGGCGTGCGACGGCGTGGCTCATGCTGCGGCCACCGGGATGAAGGAAAGCGGACGGGACATCGAAGGCTCTGACAGGAGGTGTTTTGCGGACCGCCGATTGTACCAGAGCCGCCGCCCGCCTCCTTGCGAGCGGCCCGACGGCCTGCACAGGCACCGGCCGTCAGAAGCTGTGGTTCAGCGCCAGGCCGATGAAGTGGATCTGCTGCTGGTACTCCCCCTTGTAGTTGCCGCCGTTACCCGTACAGCGCACGCCGCTGTCGACGTACAAGCCGCCAGCACCCGGCGCCCAGCCGGCCGGCGAGCAGCCGTCGGCGTAGTCCATCTTGCCGCTATCGAACTTGACGAAGCTGTAGGCCAGGCCCACCGAGGTGTCCTTGGTGAAGTGGTAGTTGGCGCCCAGCGACAGCCATTTGCGGTTGGCGTCGGGGAAGGCCGGATGACGCAGGCCATCGCCGCCCACCGGGGTCTTGTCGTAGGCGATGCCGGTGCGCAGCATCAGGTCGTCGTTGTACTGGTAGTTCATGCCCAGCGAGACCTTGTAGGTGTTCTTCCAGTCCTGCTTGACATTGAGATCGCCCTCGGTAACGCCGTTGAAGTACGGGTAGCCCTCTACTTGGTCGATACCGATATCCACCGAGTCCAACCGCGAGTGACGCGTCCAGGTCACGTCGGCCATCAGCGCGATCTTGTCGTTGAGCTGGTGGAAGCCGTTGATCGACAGGGATTCGGGCGTGTCGATGGTGACCTTGGCCTTGGAGTTGGGATGCAGCCGGGTGGCGGCGAAGTTGCCGGGGTTGACCCACTGGTCCGGGTCGAACAGCTGCTGGATGGCATCCTTGGGCGGCAGCTCGATGATGCCCAGGTCCAGGCCGCCGCTGAGGTCGGTATCCGGCGACGGCACCGTGCCCTGCACGTCGGAGAAGCTCCACTTGGTCCTGCCTTCCAGTTCGTGCTTGATCCGCGAACGGTAGGCGATGCCGAAGCGCGTGCGCTCGGTGGGTTCCCACAGGTAGCCGAAGTTCCAGCCGTAGCCCCAGTCGTCGCCCTTGACGCGGAAGTAGCCGTCACCCTGGACGTTGTCGGAGAAGTTCTTCGCCACGCAATCGACGAAGGCGTCGCCGCTCTGGCCGTTACAACTGGTCACTTCTTCCGGCACCTGCACGCCGTAGACCAGCGGGATCACCGCCTGGCCCAGGGGCGAGGCGGCCAGTTCGGTGACATCCTGGTTCTCCTTGACGAACTGCCCGGCCAGTTGCCGCGAGGCCCCCTTCACGTCGGCCGCGCCGCGCTGGATCGAGCGGATGTACTGCGCCGAGACGCCGAAGCCGACGCTGTGGTGCTCATTCAGGCGAAAGGAAATGCTCGGGTTGAAGGTGACGGTCTCCAACGAGGCCGACTGGATACCGTAGCGACCGCTCCAGTCCTTCTCGTAGTCGAGCTTGGCGCCATAGGGCGTGAAGATGCCGAGGCCGATGTTGATGGTGTCGTTCACCTGATGGGAGAAGTAGAAGTTCGGCGCCGCGGCCGCGTCGGGCAGGTAGGAACCGGCATCGCCGTCGCCTTCGCCGGTGCGGTTGCCGAAGACGTCGGTGGAGCCGTCGTCCTTGTATTCGCCCTTGGGCAACAGGATGGTGAGGCCACCGGTGACCTGGGTGCCGGGCAGGCGCGCCATGCCGGCGGGGTTGTAGAAGATGGTCGAGGCATCGGCCGCTTCGGCGCCGTTGGCATGGGCGGTGCCCTGGGCAGACACCGACTGGGAGCCGAAGTGGTAGCCGGACGCCAAGGCCTGTTGTGCGGGAACCGCGATCAGGCACCAGGAGCCCAGGGCTAGCGGCCAGGGGCGCAATACGCTTGTCATTGTTCTTCTCCTGCGATGGGATGATTCGCCCGACGCATCGACAAGAGTCCGCCCTACCGCAGCAGCAGCAGCATGCAAATCGCACCGCCTCGCGCGGCGGCTGGACCTCCCGATGGTCGACCCTCCCGCTTGGAGGGCAGAGGTTGTGACCGGAGAGTTGCGCCATCCTTCCCCCATCCTTTGACGGGGTTGGCTGCCCGGCGGCGCAGTCTGGGGCCTGAGGTAACAGTTCCTCGGCATGCGGCCCGTTTTAAGGGACAATAGGCGGCTTGAATGACCGGCGAACCCGGAAGGCTCGTCACGGTCGAATCGGCACCATTGTCAGGAGATGCCCATGCTGCGCCTCACCGCCCTCGCCCTCTGCCTCGTTCTTCCCGTCGCGCACGCCGCCTCGAAGAAGGACTTCCAACTGACCCAGACCCTGGAAAAGGTCGCCAAGGAAAGCAGCGAAGGCACCCCGCGCGCGATCAACGAGGACATCCTCGACCAGGGTTACACCGTCGACGGCCCGCAGCTGATCAACCACCTGAGCGTGCGCGCCAGCCATGCCGAGCGCATGCGCGAGAACCCTGACAGCGTGCGCAGCCAGCTGGGCGACAGCGTCTGCAGCAACACCGCCTACCGCCAGTTGCTGGCCGAGGGCGCGATCCTCACTTACAGCTTCACCGAGTACAAGACCAACGCCCCGGTCGCCACCGAGCGCTTCGACGCTGGCAGCTGCAAGATCAAGCTGAAGAAGTAAGCCGCCGCCATGCTCGACAAGGAAATGCTGCTGAAGATCGCGCGTACGCCGATGCCCTTCGGCAAGTACCAGGGCCGCCTGCTGGTGGACCTGCCTGACGAGTACCTGCTGTGGTTCCACAAGAAGGGCCAGTTCCCGGCCGGCGAACTGGGCCGGCTGATGCAACTGACCCTGGAACTGAAGATCGACGGCCTGGACGAGCTGATCAGGCCGCTCAAGCGCTGAAATCGGCGCAAGCACCTGCCGGTGATTGCGCCGGCGCCCGTCAGCGCAGCACGGCTGGGCCCTCCCGGCCAGCCACCGCCGCCGCCTCTTCGGCGGTCAGCAGTGCCGTGCGCGGCACCTCCATCAGGCGCGCGCAGGCGGCCAGCACGTGGGCCCAGGTGCAACGGTTGGCGAACAGCATCCCCGCCTCATCCAACGTGCCTCCCTGGTTGCGATAGCCCAGCACCGCCGTCTTCAAGGCATCCGGCAGGATCGGCCAGAGGTGCCCGCGGGCCACTTCCGGGCGCATGTGGGTGAGCAGCACACGGCGCTCGCAGTGATCGGGGAACAACCGCGCAGCCAGCGATTCGTCCGCCAGCGCCGGCAGCTCCCAGTTGTCCCGCGGTGCGCGGAAACGTCCCGGCTCCTGCAGGTAGACCAGCCGGTACGGATAGCCGGCCTCTTCCAGCCGCAAGGCGGCACGGCGCATCTCCGCCAGTTGGTAGCTGCCATTGGCGATCAGCAGGAGCGGCTCGGCACCGGGATGCTCGTCCAGCAGGATCGCGCCCTCGCGCGCCAGCTGTTCGGCCTGGGCCTGATTGAACACCGCCTGGCGTTCGCGCTTGGGCGCGACGATGCAGGCCAGTTGTCCGCGGCTGCGATAGATGTCCGGCAACAGCGCCAGCAGGCTGTTGTGATCGGCGGGAAAGACTACCCGAACCATGTCACTCATCTCGCCCAGCAGCGCTTCGCAGAAGGTGGTGTCCTGGTGCGACTGCTGGTTCTTGCCGTTCTCCCAGGTGTGCGAGGTCGCCACCAGCGGCCAGCCGAGCCAGCCCGCCGGGCGCCCGGCCTCCTTCTGCTGACGGGCGAAGATCAGCGTCTGCCGCACGGCGCCGAGCATCTTCACGCAGAACGCCTCGTAGCTGGCCACCAGGTTCAAACCGCCCTGGTTGGCCAGGCAGGCAGACACCACCGCCTCCTCGTTGAGCGCGGTGATGATCCGCCCGTCCACCGCCTCCAGCTCGCTTTCCGGCTCGCTCACCCGATGCCGCAGCGCCTTGAGCACCCCGCCCAGGCGGTTGCTCGCCAGCTCGTCGGGGTTGCCGACGCGGGCGCGCAGGTCCGGGTTGGCGCCGCACAGCTCGACGTAGAAACGATCCAGCGCGGCCATGGGCGAGCATTCGTCGCTGCGGTAATGCAGCAGCGGAATCGAAGGTTCGATGGGCCGACGCACGGCCAGCGGATTGTCCCGCTCCAGCACCCGACCGCTGCGCGAGGCGGCGAACAGCCCGCAGGCTTGCGCCAGCTCTTCCGGCTCGACCCACAAGGGCGCCGCGTGCTGGTTGAACAGCTCACGTGCCTCGGCGTCCTCGCTGGGATTGCCCGGCAATGGCAGGTTGTGCGCGGCGTTGCTGCCGGCGCCGTAGAAGCCGTAACCCTTGGTCGTCTCGGCGATGCCGTAGGGCATCGGCAGCGGATAGCGCAGGATGCCGCGCTCCTTCTCATCGACCCGGTGCTGCAGCCGCTCTTCCATTTCCCACAGGGCACAGACGAAGGCTGCCGGGTCGCGGCCGTCGAAGCTGATCGGGTCGAAACCGCAGCGGCGCAGGTGCTGCTTGAATCCCTCCAACCCTTCGTGGGTACCCAGGTCCGTGCGTTGCTCGATGCGCCGGCCATTGGCGATCATCACCGGCAGTGCCGCGCCGCAATCCTCGGCACGCCACCAGCGGGGAATCCAGTCGCTGCCACGCTGCTCCTCGGCGGCACCGTCTGAGAGGAAGGCCACCAGCGTTTCGCCGGGCAACGGCATGTGCGCGTACATCAACTCGGCGAACCCGAGATAGCCCCCTTCGGCAATGCCGCCGGCGGTATGCGGGTTGACGTGGCTACCCAGAGGCGCGGCCACCTTGCCTTCCGGCGTCTGCACGTAGCTGTAGAAATCCTGCACCAGCCGATCCAGCCCGGCTTCGCCATTGCCGTAGGCAGCGGCCTGCTCCGGGTGCAGGTTGCCGGTGAGCACGTTGAGCGCATCGATCGCCGCCACGCAGTGGCCCTGCCCCATCAGCCAGCCGCGGGTCTTGCCGCTCAAGGCATTCAGGGCGAGATAACCGGCGTAGGCCGGCACCATGTTCAACGCACCACCGGTATGGCCTTCGGGCTGCGCCTTGAAGTCGTCGGCCTGCAATGGCGCGCCGTCTAGGCGGACACGCCGGGCGTAGGTCATGTGCGCCACCAGCCAGAGGCCGGCGCAGGTCAGCCGGTCCAGCGCGCCGAACAGCCGGTAGACGCAGGCCAGGTCCGGCTGCAGGCCGTACTGGACCAATTGATGAGCGATACGGAAGACCGCCGCCTGGGTCTGCGGGCTATGCTGAAGCGGTCCGCGGCCTTGCCGCCAACGGGCATATTCCGGCTGCGCCGCCGCGTGGCTGGCGAGTTCCTCGGGACTGGGCAGTATCTGTGGCATCTCGGCTCTCCCTGGGTAGTCCTGGAAAGTCTAGGTCGCCACGGATCGGACCGGCGCTGACATGTATCAACGACCGTCCCGACCAATCAGGCAAGGCTGAAAGAGAATTCCGACAAGGAGACGACATGGCGCTTCTCACCTTCATCGGCGCGATCCAGGAAGTCACCGGTTCCTGCTACCTCCTGGAAACCCGCGACGGCGTCCGCGTCCTGCTGGAGTGCGGCATGCGCCAGGGGCGCAGCGGCAACCAGGGCACCCGTGACAACGAGGCGAACAACCGTACGCCGTTCCCCTTCGACCCGAAGGAACTGGACGCCGTGGTGCTGTCCCACGCCCACCTGGACCACAGTGGCCTGCTGCCGCGCCTGGCAAAGGAAGGCTTCAAGGGGCCGATCTACGCCACCGAATCCTGCTGCGACCTGCTGGAGCTGATGCTGATGGACTCGGCGCACCTGCAGGAGCGGGACGCCGAGTGGGAGAACAAGTGGCGCTCGCGCCTGGGCAAGCCGCCGGTGAAACCCCTCTACACCGTGGAGGACGCCTCCCGCGCGCTGAACCAGCGCCGCCGCGTCAGCTACGGCAGTACGGTGGACGTGGCGCGTGGCATCCGCGTGACCTTCCACAACGCCGGGCACATCCTCGGCTCGGCCATCGTCGAGATCGAGATCCACGAGTTCGGCTCGACCCGCCGCCTGGTGTTCTCCGGCGACCTGGGCAGCACCTGCTCGCCGCTGATGCGCACGCCGACGCCGCTGACCCGCGCCGATGTCGTGCTGCTGGAGTCCACCTACGGCGACCGCGATCACCGCGACGCCAACGACACCCTGCTGGAGCTGGCCGGCATCCTCCAGCGCGCGCAGAACGACGGCGGCAACGTACTGATCCCGTCCTTCGCCGTGGGCCGCACCCAGGACCTGATCTACTACCTGGGGCGCTTCTACCAGGAAGGCCGCCTGCCGCAACAGGTCGTCTACCTCGACAGTCCCATGGCAGCGCGCGCCAACAGCATCTACCTGCAGCACATCGGCGAGATCGCCGACGTCGACCGCGAATACATGCGCGGTACCGGCACGGCCCAGGTTGGCGAGTGGCTGCCGATCCTGCGCACGACCCAGAGCGCCGACGAATCCATGGCGCTGAACCGCATCAAGAGCGGCGCCATCATCATCGCCGGCAGCGGCATGTGTACCGGCGGACGCATCGTCCACCACCTCAAGCACAACCTCTGGCGCGAGGAGTGCCACGTCGTCTTCCCAGGCTTCCAGGCCAAGGGCACCCTGGGTCGCGCCATCGTCGAAGGGGCAGAAACGGTGCGCATCCTGCGCCAGCGCATCAGCGTCAAAGCGCAAATTCACACCCTCGGCGGGTTCTCCGCCCATGCCGGACAATCGCAATTGATTCAGTGGGTTGGCCACTTCGAGAACAAACCCGAGCTATACCTGATACATGGCGAGCGGGAAAAGATGGACACGCTCAAGGGCGCGCTCCAGGATCGCCTGAACTGGACGGCCAACATTCCGGAGCCCGGAGACCGGATCGCCATCTGAAATCGAGGCCTCAGCGACTGTCACACCCCGCGTGCCAGACTGCGCAGGCCTCCTGCTGAACCCTGTGCGTGCGGCGAGCGCCAACGCGATACCGCCAGAGCCACCTTGCGTGGCCGGCGCCGCCCATGGACAGGCGATCAGGGGTTGATGAACAAGGAGTATCAACATGCCCTACGAGCCTGACGACTACCTCTCCAGACACTTCCAGACCAGCGGCACCGACCTTGCGCAGAAGATCGACGAACTGGCTGCGCTGGCCGCTCCCGGCGACAGCCGCAACCTGCCGCTGTACCGCGAGATGCTCACCACCGTCGCCCGCATGGCCCAGGCCGACCGCAACCGCTGGGACGCCAAGATCATGCTGCAGACCCTGCGCGAGATGGAGCACGCCTTCGCCACCCTGGAGCAGTTCAAGCGTCGCCGCAAAGTCACGGTGTTCGGCTCGGCGCGTACGCCGGCCGACCACCCGGTCTACACCCTGGCCCGCGAGCTGGGCGAAACCCTGGCCCGCTACGACCTGATGGTCATCACCGGCGCCGGCGGCGGCATCATGGCCGCCGCCCATGAAGGGGCCGGGCTGGAAAACAGCCTCGGCTTCAACATCACCCTGCCCTTCGAGCAGCACGCCAACCGCACCGTGGACGGCACCGGCAACCTGCTGTCGTTCCACTTCTTCTTCCTGCGCAAGCTGTTCTTCGTCAAGGAAGCCGACGCGCTGGTGCTCTGCCCCGGCGGCTTCGGCACCCTGGACGAAGCGCTGGAAGTGCTGACCCTGATCCAGACCGGCAAGAGCCCGCTGGTCCCGGTGGTGCTGCTCGACCAACCGGGCGGGCATTACTGGGATCACGCCCTGGAGTTCATCAAGGAGCAGTTGGAAGACAACGGCTACATCCTGCCCAGCGACATGAGCCTGATGACGCTGGTGCACAGCGCCGAAGAGGCCGCCGAGGAAATCGCCCAGTTCTACAGCAACTTCCACTCCAGCCGCTGGCTCAAGGACCGCTTCGTGATTCGCCTGAACCATCCGCTGAGCGTCCGTGCCCTGCAGTTGCTGGAACAGGAATTCGGCAGCCTGTGCGTCAGCGGCGGATTCCACCAGCAGCCCTACAGCGAGTCGGAACTGGACGAACCGGAGTTCTCCCACCTCACCCGCCTGGCCTTCGCCTTCAACGGCCGTGCCCAGGGGCGCCTGCGGGAGCTGCTGAACTTCATCAACCAGCCGGAGAACTGGGAACGCTGATTTCCAGAGCTGGAGAACAAAAAAGGCACCCGATGGGTGCCTTCTTCGTTCAATCATCCGTTCGCCGGCCACTCAGCAGTCGGCTGATCGCTTCCATCGAGTAGCCGCGATAACTCAGGAACCGCCCCTGCTGGGCTCGTTCGCGGGCATCCTGCGGCAGCCGGGCGAACTTGCGACGCCAGACCTCACGCAGGTTTTCACTCCAGTCGACACCCGACTCGCTCAGCGCTTCGTCGATCTCGCCACGGGGCAAACCGCGCTGCGACAGCTCCTCGCGAATCCGCATCGGACCGTAACCGGCCCGCGCACGGCTGGCGATGTAGCTTTCCAGGTAGCGGCTTTCATTGAGCAACCCCTCCTCGGCCAGACGGTCGAGGGCGGGGTCGATCAGGTCCTGCGTCGCGCCGCGCTGCCGCAGCTTGCGCGAGAGCTCCGCCCGGCCATGCTCGCGTCTTGCCAGCAGGTCCATGGCGACCCGTCGCACTGCGACGGGGTTATCGAGCTCAGCGGTCATGGCGATCAGTAGTCGGCTTCAGCTTCCGCTTCGGCTTCGGCCGCAGCGAGCTCGGCCTTGGTCGGCGGGGTCTGCTTGGACAGCAACTGATCACGGATAGCCTTGTCGAGGGTGTTGCAGATCTCGGTGTTGTCTTCCAGGAACTTGGCGGCGTTGGCCTTGCCCTGACCGATCTTGCTGCCCTGGTAGCTGTACCAGGCGCCGGACTTCTCGATCAGGCCCAGCTGGACGCCCAGGTCGATGATCTCGCCGGTGCGGTAGATACCACGGCCGTACATGATCTGGAACTCGGCCTGACGGAACGGCGGAGCGACCTTGTTCTTCACGACCTTGACGCGGGTTTCGCTGCCGACCACCTCGTCGCCTTCCTTCACCGCGCCGGTACGGCGGATGTCGAGACGCACGGAGGAGTAGAACTTCAGCGCGTTACCACCGGTGGTGGTTTCCGGGTTGCCGAACATCACGCCGATCTTCATGCGGATCTGGTTGATGAAGATGACCAGGCAATTGGCGTTCTTGATGTTGCCGGTGATCTTGCGCAGCGCCTGGGACATCAGACGGGCCTGCAGGCCGACGTGCTGATCACCCATCTCGCCTTCGATTTCGGCTTTCGGTACCAGAGCCGCCACGGAGTCGACGATGATCACGTCGACGGCGTTGGAACGCACCAGCATGTCGGTGATTTCCAGGGCCTGTTCGCCGGTGTCCGGTTGGGACACCAGCAGATCATCGACGTTGACGCCCAGCTTGCCGGCGTAGTCCGGGTCCAGTGCGTGCTCGGCATCGACGAAGGCGCAGGTGGCGCCGATCTTCTGTGCCTGGGCGATGACCGACAGGGTCAGCGTGGTCTTACCCGAGGATTCCGGACCGTAGATCTCGACAATACGGCCGCGCGGCAGACCGCCGATGCCCAGCGCGATATCCAGGCCCAGCGAGCCGGTGGAGATGGCGGGGATGGCCTGGCGCTCATGGTCGCCCATGCGCATGACCGCGCCTTTGCCGAATTGGCGTTCGATCTGTCCCAGGGCCGCGGCCAGGGCGCGCTTCTTGTTGTCGTCCATTGAAGTCCTCGCGAAGTCAGGCGGCCGGGCGGCCACGAACAACTGTATAAGTAGACAGTATTATTCCACAGGGCAAGCCGCTCGCCTACCCCTGGATTGGATTTTCCCCATCCGCCAGTCGCAACAGCCCATCCAGAGCGGTCGCCACGGCCTGCCGGCGCACGGCTTCCCGATCGCCGGCGTACAGACGGCGTTCGCTGAACAGCTGTTCGCCTTTCTTCCAGGCCAGCCAGACGGTGCCTACCGGCTTCTCGGCGGAACCGCCATCCGGCCCGGCAATGCCGCTGACCGCCACAGCGATATCCGCCCCGCTGCGCGGCAAGGCGCCAGCGACCATGGCCTCGACCACTTCCCGGCTCACCGCACCGACCTGCACGAACAGTTCGGCCGGGACATCCAGTTGGCGAGTCTTCTGGCTGTTGGAGTAAGTGACGTAGCCGGCCTCGAACCACGCCGAGCTGCCGGCAATCCGCGTGATCGCCTCGGCGATGCCGCCGCCGGTGCAGGATTCGGCAGTGGTCACGCGCAGTCTGTTGGCTTTCAGTCGTTCGCCAAGACGGGCAGAGAGATCGGTAATAGAGGAATCGGTAACGGGCACAGTGCGCTCCGGGGTTAAAGAAGGCCAGGCGGATACCGTACACTAGGCGCTTTTGCATGTTGAAGCCGGACAGCCAGAAGCCATGAGTGACCTCTCCGCCCACACACCGATGATGCAGCAATATTGGCGACTGAAGAATCAGCACCCGGACCAGCTGATGTTCTATCGCATGGGCGATTTCTACGAGCTGTTCTACGAGGACGCCAAGAAGGCTGCCAAGCTGCTGGACATCACCCTGACCGCGCGTGGCCAGTCAGCCGGCAACTCCATCCCCATGGCGGGCATCCCCTTCCACTCCGCCGAAGGCTACCTGGCCAAGCTGGTGAAGCTCGGCGAATCGGTGGTGATCTGCGAGCAGATCGGCGATCCGGCTACCAGCAAGGGCCCGGTGGAACGCCAGGTGGTGCGCATCCTCACGCCCGGCACCGTCAGCGACGAAGCGCTGCTCGACGAGCGCCGCGACAACCTGATCGCCGCCGTGCTGGGCGATGAGCGCCTGTTCGGTCTGGCCGTGCTGGACATCACCAGCGGCCGCTTCAACGTCCAGGAGATAAAAGGCTGGGAAACCCTGCTGGCCGAACTGGAACGCATGAATCCCGCCGAATTGCTCATCCCCGATGACTGGCCCCAGGGCCTGCCGGCGGAGAAACGCCGGGGTGCGCATCGCCGCGCGCCCTGGGACTTCGACCGCGATTCGGCGAAGAAGAGCCTGTGCCAGCAGTTCGGCGTGCAGGACCTCAAGGGCTTCGGCTGCCAGGACCTGACCCTGGCCATCGGCGCCGCCGGCTGCCTGCTGGCCTACGCCAAGGAAACCCAGCGCACCGCTCTGCCGCACCTGCGCAGCCTGCGCCACGAGCGCATCGACGACACAGTGATCCTCGACGGCGCCAGCCGGCGTAACCTGGAACTGGACACCAACCTCGCCGGCGGCCGCCACAACACCCTGCAATCGGTGGTCGACCGTTGCCAGACCGCCATGGGCAGCCGCCTGCTGACCCGCTGGCTGAACCGCCCGCTGCGCGACCGCGTCGTGCTCGAAGCCCGTCAGGAGTCCATTGCCTGCCTGCTGGAACGCTATCGCTTCGAAATCCTCCAGCCGCAGCTGAAGGAAATCGGCGACGTCGAACGTATCCTCGCGCGCATCGGCCTGCGCAATGCCCGTCCGCGAGACCTCGCCCGCCTGCGTGACGCCCTGGCGGCGCTGCCGGAACTGCAGAGTGGCATGACCGAGCTGGAAGCCCCGCACCTGGGAGAACTGGCCGTCAGCATCCGTACCTACCCGGAACTGGCCGACCTGCTGGCCCGAGCGGTGATCGAGAATCCGCCGGCGGTGATCCGCGACGGCGGCGTCATCGCCCGCGGCTACGATGCCGAGCTGGACGAGCTGCAGATGCTCAGCGAGAACGCCGGCCAGTACCTGATGGACCTGGAGACTCGCGAAAAGGCCCGCACCGGCCTGCCGAACCTGAAGGTCGGCTACAACCGCATCCACGGTTACTACATCGAACTGCCCCGGGTGCAGGCCGAGCAGGCGCCGGCCGACTATATCCGCCGCCAGACTCTCAAGGGCGCCGAGCGCTTCATCACCCCGGAGCTGAAAGCCTTCGAAGACAAAGCGTTGTCCGCCCAGAGCCGTGCGCTGGCCCGCGAGAAGCAACTCTATGAAGAACTGCTGGAACTGCTGATCGGCCAATTGGCCCCGCTGCAGGACACCGCCGCCGCCCTGGCCGAACTGGACGTACTGTCCAACCTCGCCGAGCGCGCACTGAACCTCGACCTGAACCGTCCGCGCTTCGTCGAAGAGTCCGGCATCCTCATCGAGCAGGGCCGTCATCCGGTGGTCGAGCAGGTACTGGACACGCCCTTCGTCGCCAACGACCTGAACCTCGACGAAGACACCCGCATGCTGGTGATTACCGGCCCGAACATGGGCGGTAAATCGACCTATATGCGGCAAACAGCGCTGATCGTGCTACTTGCGCATATCGGCAGTTTCGTTCCCGCGGCACGCTGCGAACTGTCCCTGGTCGACCGCATCTTCACCCGCATCGGCTCCTCCGACGACCTCGCCGGCGGCCGCTCCACCTTCATGGTGGAAATGAGCGAAACCGCCAACATCCTGCACAACGCCAGCGACCGCAGCCTGGTGCTGATGGACGAAGTGGGTCGTGGCACCAGCACCTTCGACGGCCTGTCGCTGGCCTGGTCCGCCGCCGAGCACCTGGCCAAACTGCGCGCCTTCACGCTGTTCGCTACCCACTATTTCGAGCTGACCGTGCTGCCCGAAAGCGAGCCGGCGGTGGCCAACGTCCACCTCAACGCCACCGAGCACAACGAGCGCATCGTCTTCCTGCACCACGTGCTGCCGGGCCCGGCCAGCCAGAGTTACGGTCTGGCGGTGGCGCAACTGGCCGGCGTGCCGGGTGCGGTCATTCAGCGCGCCCGCGAACACCTGGCGCGCCTGGAAACCACCAGCCTGCCCCACGAGGCGCCGCGCTCGACTGATCCCAAAGCCCCGGCGCCGCTGCAGAGCGACCTGTTTGCCAGCCTGCCGCACCCGATCGTCGAAGAGCTGATGCGTGTCAGCCCGGATGACCTGACACCGCGTCAAGCTCTCGAATTGTTATATGCATGGAAGATGCGAGTCTGACGGACCGCGAAACAAGCTGTTAGAATCGCGCGCGCTTAGCCGCCCGCCTGAGGAGAAAATTAGAAATGACCTTCGTCGTCACCGACAACTGCATCAAGTGCAAATACACCGACTGCGTGGAAGTATGCCCGGTGGACTGCTTCTACGAAGGCCCGAACTTCCTGGTCATCCATCCCGATGAATGCATCGATTGCGCCCTGTGCGAGCCGGAGTGCCCGGCCCAGGCGATCTTCTCCGAGGACGAAGTCCCGGATGGCATGCAGGAATTCATCGAGCTGAACAAGGACCTGGCCGACGTCTGGCCGAACATCACCGAGAAGAAGGATTCCCTGCCGGACGCTGAAGAGTGGGACGGCAAGCCGAACAAGATGCAGTACCTGGAGCGCTGATCGCCAGCGCGCCCAAAAGAAAGGCCCGCCAAGTGCGGGCCTTTCTGCATTCTGCGGTCAGCGCTTTTCTGCGGGCAAAAAAAAGGGGCGGGATAACCCGCCCACTCTTTCTTCCCTAGTTCATCATCCTGATGAATCGCCATCCTGCGATGTCCTCACCGGCATCCTTACCGGCTTGCGTCTTTCCGTGTACGCAGGAGTGATATTACCCACCTCAGCGGGCCCGGCAACCGGGGCAAATCGCCGCTGGCGCCACTTACCTCACTCATCAGTAAAAATAAAATCCTTTAAAAACATAATGATAGATGCGATAGAAGCCAGAGCCTGTCGCAATTCAAGCGGAACGCTCACACGCTGTGTAAGCGAATGCTTACATCACTACGCATAAAAAAGCCCGGAATGATCCGGGCTTTTCTGGAGTCCACCTAGCTTCTACTGAAAGAGTGCGTCGCTGGACAGGCCGTTCTTCTCGAGGATTTCCCGCAAGCGCTTGAGCGCCTCGACCTGGATCTGCCGAACCCGCTCGCGGGTCAGGCCGATTTCCTGGCCGACTTCCTCCAGCGTGCTGCTTTCATGACCGCGCAGACCGAAGCGGCGAATCACCACCTCGCGCTGCTTGTCGGTCAACTCCGACAGCCACTGATCGATGCTCTCGCTCAAGTCGTCGTCCTGCAGCAGCTCGCAGGGGTCGGTCGGGCGATCGTCGGTGAGGGTGTCGAGCAGCGTCTTGTCCGAGTCCGGGCCGAGGGACACGTCCACGGAAGTCACCCGCTCGTTCAGGCCGAGCATGCGCTTGACCTCTTCTACCGGCTTCTCGAGCAGGTTGGCAATTTCCTCGGGCGAGGGCTCGTGGTCCAGCTTGTGGGTCAGCTCGCGAGCCGCCCGCAGATAGACGTTGAGTTCCTTCACCACGTGGATCGGCAAACGGATGGTCCGGGTCTGGTTCATTATGGCCCGTTCGATGGTCTGACGAATCCACCAGGTCGCATAGGTGGAGAAGCGGAAGCCGCGCTCGGGGTCGAATTTCTCCACCGCGCGGATCAGCCCGAGGTTGCCCTCTTCGATCAGGTCGAGCAGGGAAAGGCCGCGGTTGACGTAACGTCGCGCGATCTTCACCACCAGACGCAGGTTGCTTTCGATCATTCGCCGCCGGCCGGCCGGGTCGCCCTTCTGCGCCAGACGCGCAAAGTGGACTTCCTCTTCCGGAGTCAGAAGCGGCGAGAAACCGATTTCATTCAGATACAGCTGGGTCGCGTCGAGCGCGCGGCTGTAGTCGATGTGCTTGTGTTGCTTGAGAGAGGAGAGTGAGGTGGCTTTAGGAGTGACTCGAAGCGATACCTGCTCTTCGGCAAATGACTCTTCGAGGATGATGCCGGGCTCCAGCAGGAGCACTTCATCATCGACGTCAAACTCCGGCCCTTCTTTTTTAAGTGCCATGTCGTTATCCCTTGCTGAGTTCGACAACAAGCCCGGATGTGACCTTATCCTTAGGACACCTGGGCCCGCTCACCCACGCAGGGGAATAGCTTGCGTCAACGACTTGGCAGGTATTGCAGCGGATCTACAGGTTTACCCTGGCGGCGAATCTCGAAGTGCAGCTTCACCCGGTCGGTCCCTGTGGAGCCCATCTCGGCAATGTTCTGCCCGACTTTGACCTGTTGCCCTTCCCGCACCAGCAACCTGCGGTTGTGACCGTAGGCGCTTACGTAGGTATCGCTGTGCTTGATGATCACGAGTTCGCCGTAGCCCCGCAAACCACTACCGGCGTACACCACCGTGCCATTGGACGCCGCCAGGACAGGCTGGCCCAATTGCCCGGCTATATCAATCCCTTTATTCAAACTGCCGTTTGAGGCAAATCGGCCGATGAGGGTGCCGTTGGTCGGCCATATCCAGCCCCCTGCCGCCCCCCCTGCCACAGCAGGAGTTGCGCTGCTCGCGGGTGGCTGAGCGGGAGTCGCCGTGACCGGCGCAGTCGGTTTACTGGCGGCTGCGGGTGTCGATGGCGGTTTACTGACGATGACCGGGGCGACCGGCGTTGTGTTTTTAGCGACAGACGGTGCTGACGAAGCGCCACCATCGAAGCGGATGGCCTGACCGGGACGGATGGTATAGGGAGCCGCGATATTGTTGCGCGCGGCCAGGGCTTTCCAGTCCCAGCCGTAGCGGAATGCGATGGAGTACAGCGTGTCGCCGGGGCGTACCACGTACTGGCCGCTGGTGACCGTCGGCTTCTGTGGAGCGTTGCGGTCGACCACGGTGGTGGTGCTGCGCGAGGTGGAAGAACAGGCCGCCAGCAGAGAGCAAACGGCTACGGCCACCACGACGTGGCCCAGGCCCTTGATCCAGTTCCGTTGACACAGGGTCGCTGTCAAGCTCACCCATCCCCCTTATCCATGAATTGACATCCAGCCTCACTGGCCGGCAGTAACCGCAAGCGTCGGCGACGCTGCTCTCAGCCTAGCGGACCGTTGAGCAGCGGCACGAAGCGCACGGAGTCCAGCACCTGGCGCTGGAAGCCGTCCTCGGTGCGGACGATCAGCATCAGTTGCTGCACCTCGCCACCGCCCACCGGAATCACCAGCCGCCCCCCGGGCGCGAGTTGATCCAGCAGCGCCTGCGGCACTTCCGCCGCGGCGGCAGTGACGATGATGCCGTTGTAAGGCGCCAGGGCAGGCCAGCCTTCCCAGCCATCGCCCCAACGAAAGACAACATTTCTCAGGTTTAGCTCCACAAGCCGCTCTTTCGCGCGATCCTGCAGGGCCTGGATGCGTTCGACGGAGAACACCCGCTCCACCAGCTGCGCCAGCACGGCGGTCTGGTAGCCGGAGCCGGTGCCGATCTCCAGCACCTTGTCCAGCGGGCCTGCGGCCAGCAGCAGCTCGGTCATCCGCGCGACCATGAAGGGCTGCGAGATGGTCTGGTTGTGCCCGATGGGCAGCGCGGTGTCTTCGTAGGCGCGGTGCGACAGCGCCTCGTCGACGAACAGGTGGCGCGGCGTGCGGCGAATCACTTCCAGTACGTGGGCGTTGGACAACCCTTCTTCGTACAGGCGCTGGATCAGGCGCTCGCGGGTGCGCTGCGAGGTCATGCCGATGCCGCCGCGGCGCGACAGTTCATTGGCCATGGTCGAGCCCTCCGAGCCAGTCACCCAGGACAGGGAATGCCTCCCGGTAGGTCCGGTCCATCTGCAGCGGCGTGATCGACACGTAGCCCTGCATCACGGCATGGAAATCGGTGCCCTCCCCGCCATCCTCGGCATCGCCGGCAGCAGCGATCCAGTAGCCTTCCTTGCCGCGCGGGTTGACCACCTTGACCGGTGGCTTGGCGCGGGCACGGTGGCCCAGGCGGGTCAGCTGGATGCCCTTGATGCGCTCCAGCGGCAGATTGGGAATGTTCACGTTGAGCACGGTGCGCGGCGGCAGGTCGAGCTTTTCGTGGGACTCCACCAGCAGGCGGGCGAAATGCATCGCCGCCGGCAGGTTGTCGGTCAGACGCGAGCACAGCGAGAAGGCGAACGCCGGACGGGCGAGGAATCGCCCTTCCAGGGCCGCCGCCACAGTGCCCGAATAGAGCACGTCGTCGCCCAGGTTGGCGCCCAGGTTGATACCCGAGACGACCATCTCCGGCACCTCTTCGAGCAGGCCGTTGAGGCCCAGGTGCACGCAGTCGGTCGGGGTGCCGTTGAGGCTGATGAAACCATTGCCCAGGCGATGGGGATGCAGTGGCCGATCCAGCGTGAGCGAGCTGCTCGCTCCGCTGCGATCGGCTTCCGGGGCGATCACGATGCAGTCCGCGTATTCGGACAGCGCGTCGTGAAGCGCGGCGATACCGGGTGCAGTGACCCCGTCGTCGTTGGCAATCAATATGCGCATGGGCTTTCCGTCTGCCCTGCCGGCACGAGGTCGATCAGCTCGCGCACTACCACGGTGGCGAAGCAGCCTGCCGGCAGGACGAATTCCAGTTGCAGAATGTCAGGGGCGGGATAATGCCATGTAAGGCCGGGGATGGGGAGGCGCAGAATGCGCCGTTCGTGCGCCATGTCCGCACTGGCTAGCCACTGGCAAAGCGCCACCTCGGCATGCTGCACGCTGCCTTCGATGGCTGCGGGCGCCCCGTTGGCGGGCGATTCGCCCTCGCCCCAGAGCGGGCCGGTGGGGTGCAGATCGAGGGCCGCCAGGCGCGGATCGGAGCACTCAGCATCGCCAGCGGGGAAGAAGCTGCGACTGTCGGTGAACGCCAGCAGGTCGCCGACCTGGGCCTGATTCCAGGTTCCTTCCGCCACACGACGGGCCAACACCTGGTTGAAGACGTAGCTGCGCGCCGCCGAGAGCAGGCGCGAACGGATATTGCGATGGTCCGGCAGCTTGCCACTCTGCGCGAAACGCCGCGCGTCGAAAACGTTGCCGCCGTCATGGCCGAAGCGCTGGGTGCCGAAGTAATTCGGCACGCCCTGGGCAACGATGGCTTTCAGGCGCGCCTCGAGCTGCTCGCGATCAGCTTGCAGTTCGGTCAGGCGCAGGGTGAAGCCGTTGGCCGAATGCGCGCCGCGCTGCAGCTTGCGGCGGTGGCGGTTGCGTTCAAGGATGCGCAGGCTGTCGTCTTCGGCGGCCGCCAGGTCCGGGTCGGACTTGCCCGGCAGGTGCAGGCTGAACCACTGGCGGGTCAGCGCCTGGCGATCCTTGAGGCCGGCGTAGCTGATCATCTTCACCGGCACGCCGGCGGCACGGGCCAGGCGGCGGGCGGCTTCCTCGGTGTTCAGGCCGCGCTTTTCCACCCACAGCCAGAGGTGCTCACCGTCGCCGGAGAGCGGGATATCCAGCACTTCATCGACCTGGAAGTCCTCGGCCACGGCCTTGAGCACGGCGCTGCCGCAGGCCTCGCCATGGGCGCGCGGGCCCAGCAGCTCCAGCTCGGTCATGCGCGAACCAGCAGGGCGACGGCGTGCACCGCGATCCCCTCTTCGCGGCCGGTGAAGCCGAGTTTTTCGGTGGTGGTGGCCTTGACGTTGACCTGATCCAGTTCGACCTTCAGGTCTGCCGCGATGGTCTCGCGCATGTTCTGGATATGCGGTGCCATCTTCGGCGCCTGGGCGATGATGGTGGTGTCGACGTTCTCCACCTTCCAGCCCTTGGCCTCGATCAGGCTCAGCACGTGGCGCAGCAGCGCACGGCTGTCGGCGCCCTTGAACTGTGGGTCGGTGTCGGGGAAGTGCTTGCCGATGTCGCCCAGCGCGCAGGCGCCCAGCAGGGCATCGGACAGCGCGTGCAGCAGCACGTCGCCGTCGGAGTGGGCGACGAGCCCGAACTTGTGGGGAATACGCACGCCGCCCAGGGTGATGAAGTCGCCCTCGCCGAAGCGGTGCACGTCGTAGCCATGTCCGATACGCATGAAAAAACGCCCTGTAGATGTCAGGGCGTCGATTCTACCGGATCACTGCGCTCAGGGTGTCAGCCACAGAGCGCCGCAGCATGGTGGCGCAGGTGATCTTCGATGAAGCTCGCAATGAAGTAGTAGCTATGGTCGTAGCCGGGCTGCAGGCGCAGCTCCAGCGGTTGGCCGACCGCAGCGGCCGCTTCACGCAGGGCTTCGGGCTTGAGCTGTACGGCGAGGAAGTCGTCGCGGTCGCCCTGGTCCACCAGGATCGGCAGACGCTCGCTGGCATTCGCCAGCAGCTCCACGGCATCCCACTCGCGCCAGGTAGCCGGGTCTTCGCCGAGGAAGCGTCCGAGGGCCTTCTGCCCCCAGGGGCAATCACTCGGGTGGGTGATCGGCGCAAAAGCCGACAGCGACAGGTAGCGACCGGGATTGCGCAGGGCGCAGACCAGCGCGCCGTGGCCGCCCATGGAGTGGCCGCTGATGCCGCGCTTCTGCGACACCGGGAAGTTCGCCTCGATCAGCGCCGGCAGCTCCTGCACCACGTAATCGTGCATACGGTAGTGACGTGCCCAGGGTTCCTGGGTGGCGTTGACGTAGAAGCCGGCGCCGAGGCCGAAGTCCCACGCGCCATCCGGATCGCCCGGCACTTCCGGGCCGCGCGGGCTGGTGTCCGGCGCGACGATGACGATCCCCAGTTCGGCCGCCAGGCGCTGGGCGCCGGCCTTCTGCATGAAGTTCTCGTCGGTGCAGGTCAGCCCGGACAGCCAGTACAGCACCGGCAAGCCCGCCTCGGGTTCGGCCTGAGGCGGCAGATAGACTGCGAAGACCATCTCGCAGCCGAGGGTTTCGGAGCGGTGGCGATAACGCTGGTGCCAGCCGCCAAAGCTCTTCTGGCTGCTGATCAGTTCGATGGAGTCCGTCATGGAACCCTCCTTTTACGCAACGCCGGGCGCGCGGGGCGCCCGGCCGTTCGATCAGTAATGGATGACGGAGCGGATGCTCTTGCCTTCGTGCATCAGATCGAAGGCCTCGTTGATCTTCTCCAGGCCCATGGTGTGGGTGATGAAGGTGTCCAGCGGGATTTCGCCCTTCTGTGCCTTTTCCACGTAGGTCGGCAGCTCGGTGCGGCCTTTCACGCCACCGAAGGCGGAACCGCGCCAGACGCGGCCGGTGACCAGCTGGAACGGACGGGTGCTGATTTCCTGGCCAGCGCCGGCAACGCCGATGATGGTCGATTCGCCCCAGCCCTTGTGGCAGCACTCCAGCGCCGCACGCATCAGTTGGACGTTGCCCACGCACTCGAAGGAGTAATCCACGCCACCGTCAGTCATTTCGACAATGACGTCCTGGATCGGCTTCTGGTGATCCTTCGGATTGACGAAGTCGGTAGCGCCCAGTTCCTTGGCGATGTCGAACTTGGCCGGGTTGATGTCCACCGCGATGATCCGCGAGGCCTTGGCCATCTTCGCGCCGATGATCGCCGCCAGGCCGATGCCGCCCAGGCCGAAGATGGCGACGGTGGCGCCCTCTTCCACCTTGGCGGTGTTCAGCACCGCGCCGATGCCGGTGGTGACGCCGCAACCGAGCAGGCAGACCTTCTCCAGCGGCGCTTCCTCGGGGATCTTCGCCAGGGAGATTTCCGGCAGCACGGTGTACTCGGAGAAGGTCGAGCAGCCCATGTAGTGGTAGATCGGCTCGCCGTTGTAGGAGAAGCGGCTGGTGCCATCGGGCATCAGGCCCTTGCCCTGGGTGGCGCGCACGGCCTGGCAGAGGTTGGTCTTGCCGGATTTGCAGAATTTGCACTCACGGCATTCGGCGGTGTACAGCGGGATCACGTGGTCGCCCACTTTCAGCGAGGTCACGCCCTCGCCCACCGCCTCGACGATGCCGCCACCCTCGTGGCCCAGGATGCACGGGAACACGCCCTCGGAATCCTGGCCGGAAAGGGTGTACGCGTCGGTGTGGCAGACACCGGTGGCGACGATGCGCACCAGCACTTCGCCCTTCTGCGGCGGCGCCACGTCCACTTCGACGATTTCCAACGGCTTGTTGGGGGCGAAGGCGACGGCGGCACGGGACTTGATCATCGGGAAACTCCTGAACGAGGGAAACGACAACGCCCGCCAGAGCGGACGGATTCGGCACACAGGCCGAGAAACCGGGACGAGCCTTGGGCCACGTCGGGGAGCATGGGACGCCTTGCGTAGAGTGCACCCACAGCCGTGGAAGTGTAGAAAACCCCGTTTCGGGGAATAATCAGGCAATAATCAAAACATTATTGCCATACAGGGACAATCCAGATGCACCGCTGGGAAGGACTGGACGAATTCGTCGCCGTCGCCGAAACCGGCCAATTCACCGCCGCCGCCGAACGCCTGGGCGTCTCGTCGTCCCATGTCAGCCGTCAGGTCGCACGGTTGGAGGAGCGTCTGCAGACCCGCCTGCTCTACCGCAACACGCGCAAGGTGACGCTGAGCGAGGCCGGACAGACCTTCCTGCAGCATTGTCGGCGCCTGCAGGACGCCCGCGAGGAAGCGCTGCGCGCGGTCAGCGACCTGTCCGCCGAACCCAAGGGCCTGCTGCGCATGACCTGCGCGGTGGCTTATGGGGAGCGCTTCGTGGTGCCGCTGGTGAACGAGTTCATGGCGCAGTTTGCGCAACTGCGGGTGGAGATCGAACTGTCGAACCGGCAGCTCGACCTGTTCCACGAAGGCTTCGACCTGGCGATCCGCCTGGGACGCCTGAGCGATTCGCGGCTGGTGGCGACCCGTCTGGCGCCGCGGGTGATGTACCTCTGCGCCACCCCGGAGTACCTGGCCCGCCACGGTACTCCGGCCAGCGTTGCCGAACTGGCGCAGCACAACTGCCTGGTGGGCAGCAGCGACCAGTGGAGCTTCCTCGAGGAAGGCCGCGAGACCCAGCACCGGGTCCAGGGCAACTGGCGCTGCAACAGCGGGCAGGCGGTGCTGGATGCAACGCTGCGCGGCTTCGGCCTGTGCCAGTTGCCGGACTACTACGTGCTGGAGCACCTGCGCACAGGGCGCCTGGTGTCCCTGCTGGAGGCGCACCAGCCGCCCAACACCGGGGTCTGGGCGCTTTACCCGCAGCAGCGGCACCTGTCGCCGAAGGTTCGGCAGCTGGTGGACCATCTCAAGGAAGGCCTACAGCATCTTCAGCCCTCTCCATTGTCCTAGGGCAGGCAAGCACGGGGCCGCTTGGCTAAAATGGGCGGTTTCCCACCCTTCAGATCAAGGATGACGAGATGTCAGCCCTTTCTACATTCCGCGAGCGCTACCTGCTGCGCTTCTGGTCTCCCCTGCCGACCCTGATCGCCCTGGGCGTCGCATCCGCCTACTACTTCGCCATGACCGGCACCTTCTGGGCGGTCACCGGCGAATTCACCCGCTGGGGCGGCCACGTGCTGTCCTGGTTCGGCCTGCAGCCGCAGGAATGGAGCTATTTCAAGATCATTGGCCTGCAGGGCACGCCGCTGGATCGCATCGATGGCGTGATGATCATCGGCATGTTCCTCGGCGCGCTGGTCTGCGCCCTCTGGGCCGGCAACGTCAGCCTGCGCTGGCCGACCAGCAAGCGCCGCCTGCTGCAGGGCCTGATCGGCGGGGTGATCGCCGGCTTCGGCGCGCGCCTGGCGATGGGCTGCAACCTGGCCGCGTTCTTCACCGGCATCCCGATGTTCTCGGTGCACGCCTGGGCCTTCATGTTCTCCACCGTGCTCGGCGCCTGGTTCGGCGTGAAGATCAGCCTGCTGCCGTTCCTGCGCATTCCGCTGAAGGTCGGCGGCAGGGCAGCGGCCCTGCCAAGCGCGGAAGCCCTGGCCCGCCGCGCCAAACTGCAATGGCGCCTGGGCATGGGCGTGCTGGCGATCGCCGCGCTGTTCGCCGCCTGGCGCTTCGAGGTCTCGCTGGTGCTGGGCATGGCCTGCCTGTTCGGCCTGCTGTTCGGCGGCCTGATCGAGCGCGCGCAGATCTGCTTTACCAGCGCCGCCCGCGACCTCTGGACCACCGGCCGGACCCAGGCCGCACTGGGCATCCTGCTGGGCATGGCCGCGGCCTGTATCGGCACCTTCGCGGCGATCCACAACGGCCTGCCGCCGAAGATCTTCTGGATGGGCCCGAACGCCGTGATCGGCGGCGTGCTGTTCGGCATCGGCATCGTGCTCGCCGGCGGCTGCGAGACCGGCTGGATGTACCGTTCGATGGAAGGCCAGGTGCACTTCTGGGTGGTCGGTATCGGCAACGTGATCGGCGGCACCCTGGTCGCAGTGTTCTGGGACCAGCTGGGCACCAGCCTCGCCCTGCCCTATCCCAAGCTCAACCTGTTGCAGGAGTTCGGCCCCGGCGGCGGCCTGCTGATCACCTTCGCCGGCCTCGCCCTATGCATGCTGCTGGTGCAACTCAACGCGCAACGCTTCACCCGCAAACGGAAACCTACCAATGCCCGAAACCAAGACGCCGACGCTGTCGCTTGACCTGCGCGGCGAACACTGCCCGTACAACGCCATCGCCACCCTGGAAACCCTGGAGACACTGAAGCCGGGCGATCTGCTGGAGGTGATCACCGATTGTTCGCAGTCGGTGCATGGCATACCGGAGGATACGAAACGCCATGGCTACCACTGCCTGGCGGTGGAGCAGCATGGTGCGCTGTTCCGTTTCCTGATCGAGGTGCCGCTGCTGGGGTGATGGCTTTTCGTAGGAGCGGACTTCGTCCGCGATGGCTTCCGACGCGATTCGAACCTATCGCGGACGGAGTCCGCTTGTATGGCGTTAGGGTAGGAACCTGTCGGGGGTGGAGGGACAAAGTCCGCTTCTGCAAGCCAGACGGTAGGAGACTTCCCCCGCCCACGCGCTCACGACAAGCGCCGATAAGGAAT
>NZ_JACHLI010000020.1 GCF_014204515.1 Pseudomonas nitroreducens
AAGTTGAAGGGACTGAGCCCCGTTCAATACAGGGCTCAGTCATTGGCAGCTTAGCGGCCCAGTCCAACTGTCCAACTTTCGGGGGTCAGTTCACCGGCGAGGGGCCTGTGAAAACCGCGCAAGTGTCGCTTGGCGGTCGAATCGCATGTCATCAGGCTTTCCTGATACACCGTGGGATTTCTCCTATTACTTCCGCTATCGACGAGCACGCCGGGCCTCTCCTCCAAAGAGGTCTCAGGACCTGCGCCGCCAGCTGACCGCGAGGTCGAGCAGCGTGGTGAACACGAAGAGCGGCACCACCAGCAGGAGCATCGCCTCACCCAGCAGCGGCAGGCTCTCCGGTGCGGCGACCAGCGACACGGCCATGAGCACGACCGTGAGGAGGATGACCAGCTTCATCAGTAGGGAAGCGAACTCGATGTTCTCGTCCATTCCGATCTCCAGCAGTACGGATTCAAGTCGGCTGTATAGCGCTCCACCCCAAAGCCTGGGGATCGGAAATCTCCGACAATCCACCAGTGATCTCCGATGGCGACAGAAAGGGCTCTGCAACGCCGGCAAGCGTCATATCGATGCAATGATTCCGACTTAATCTGCCGCGCAATCGATGCCTCTAAAGGGAAGTTGCTCCATGTCGTACAAGTCGAGCGCGAGTGAAGAACAGGCGTGGCCCGCCGCTATCGCGTGGCTGATCATCGGATTCATCTGCTACGCCTTCCCCTGGCAGGCCTATGCTGCCCTTCCCTCCTCCCAGGGTGGCGAGCCGGTGCTGCGCATCCAGGGCTCCAACACCATCGGCGCGCACCTGCTGCCGGAGCTGGTCAAGGGCCTGCTGGTCAGCGAAGGCTTCAGTGACGTCAGCGCCAGGCCGGGCAAGGCGGAAAACGAACAGCGCATCATCGGCCGCAGCGCCGACGGCAAGGAGGCCATCGTCGACCTGGCGGCCCACGGTTCCAGCACCGGCTTCGTCGCCCTCAAGGACAACAGCGCCGAACTGGCCGCCGCTTCGCGGCCGATCAAGGACGCCGAGGTGGCCGGCCTGTCGGGCTCGGGCAACCTGCGCAGCGCCAAGGCCGAGCAGGTGATCGGCATCGACGGCCTGGCGATCATCGTCAATGCCGCCAACCCACTGGACGAACTGACCACCGATGTATTGGCGAAGATCTTCTCGGGCGAGGTGAAGACCTGGGAGGAAATCGGCGGCCGCGGCGGTGCCATCCGCCTGTACTCCCGCGATGACAACTCCGGCACCTTCGATACCTTCAAGGAGCTGGTGCTGGCCAGCCACGGCAAGGCCCTGGCCAATGGCGTGCAGCGCTTCGAGTCCAGCGACCAGCTGTCCGCCGAGGTCAGCAAGGACCCGCAGGGCATCGGCTTCGTCGGCCTGTCGTCGATCCAGAAGTCCAAGGCGCTGCGCATCGCCGATGGCGATTCCCAGGCCATGCCGCCATCCACCACACTGATCGCTACCGAGGACTACCCGCTGTCGCGCCGCCTGTTCCTCTACATGAAGCCCGAGGAGTCGAACCGCTGGGCCCGCGCCCTGCTGCAGTTCGCCCAGGGTGTCCAGGGCCAGGCGCTGGTCAGTGCCAGCGGCTTCGTCGGCCAGCGGGTGCAGGCGGTGAAGATGGCGCCGCGCGCCAGCATGCCGGAGAACTACCAGGCGCTGGCCCGCGATGCCGAGCGCCTGTCGGTGAACTTCCGTTTCCGCGAGGGCAGCGCCACCCTGGACAACAAGGCCCAGCGAGACATCGACCGGCTGCTGGCGTACCTGCAGCAGAACGGCAAGATGAACAAGCAGGCGGTGCTTGTCGGCTTCGGCGACCCGAAGCAGGACCCTGCCCGCGCCGAGCTGCTTTCCAAGCTGCGGGCGATGGCCGTGCGCCGCGAGCTGGCGAAGGAAGGTGTGATGTTCCGCGAGATCAGCGGCCTGGGTGACGCCCTGCCGGTGGCGGCCAACAGCGATAACGATGGCCGGGTGAAAAACCGCCGCGTCGAGGTGTGGGTCTACTGAGTCTCCCACGTCTTCCGAGGATCAGCGTCTAGGCTTTCTGTCAGACGCTGACTTTCAATTCCTCAAGCCATGTAGGAACTTGTTACGTTCCATCGCTTGCCTGCGGCATCCGCTCTGCTATTTTTCCGCCTGTGACGCCGGGCCCCTCTGACGGTTGCCAACCGCCATGTCGGAGTCACTTTTCGACAACGACACTAAGGGAGGGGCCACATGACAGCTCTGCACGCCTTTTTGACCGAACCATTCCTCGGAACCGCCACCTGGTTCTGGCTGGCCTTCCTGGCCATCGTGATTTTCCTGCTCGTACTCGACCTGGGCGTCCTGCAACGCGATCACCACGAGATCGGTGTGCGCGAGAGCCTGCTGCTTTCTGCCGGCTACTTCGCCTGCGGCCTGGCCTTCGGCGGCTGGGTCTGGTACGAGTTCGGCGCCACCAGCGCGGTGGAGTTCTACACCGGCTTCCTGGTCGAACAATCGCTGTCGCTGGACAACGTGTTCGTCATGGCGATGATCTTCGGCTTCTTCGGCATCCCCCGCCGCTACCAGCACCAGGTGCTGTTCTGGGGCATCCTCGGCGCCATCGTCATGCGCGCGCTGATGATCGGCCTGGGCGCCGCGCTGGTGAAGGAGTTCGAGTGGATCATGTACGTGTTCGGCGCCTTCCTGCTGTTCAGCGGCGTGAAGATGCTGTTCGCCAATCATGATGCGGAGCCGGACCTGGCCAACAACCCGGTGCTGAAGTTCCTGCGCAAGCGCATCCGCATGACCGACACCATTCACGAACACCATTTCTTCGTGAAGATGCCGGACGCCTCCGGCAAGCTGGTGCGCTACGCCACCCCGCTGTTCCTGGCGCTGATCCTGATCGAGCTGGCCGACCTGGTATTCGCCGTGGACAGCGTGCCGGCGATCTTCGCCATCACCCAGGACCCGTTCATCGTCTACACCTCGAATATCTTCGCCATCCTCGGCCTGCGTGCCCTGTACTTCTCGCTGGCGGCGATGATCCACCGCTTCGTCTACCTGAAATACGCGCTGGCGCTGGTGCTGGTGTTCATCGGCACGAAGATTTTCCTCCACGGATTCATCGGCAAGGTTCCCGCGGCCCTGTCCCTTGGCGTAACCTTCGGCCTTTTGGCGGGTGGCATACTGCTATCCCTGCTCAAGACCCGCCGTACCAGCGAGGAACCGCTGGAAATCGTCAGCCAGGAGAGGGTGCATGCCAGCGTTGGAGGTGAGGATCGAAACCGTTGAGTTTCGCGGCCAGGCCTATTGGCAGGTCCGCCTCGGCCGCCGTGCACTGCGCTTTCCCCATGAAGCTGCCGCGCGCGCCTTCGCCGCCCAGTTGCACACGCGGCGGGAATGGCTGATCGAGCAGCGGGCGAAAACCGACGGACCGGAGCCATCTTCCGATCCATGAATAAAAAGGCCAGCGCAAGCTGGCCTTTTTGTTGAGACGCGGGGCGGATAACGCTTGCGCGTTATTCACCCTACCCCTGGCCGTAGGAGCGAGCTTGCTCGCGAACCAGATCGTAGGGCGCACAACCCGGAACGGGTTATCCGCCGATGGCATCGATGGCGGATAACGCCTCAGGCGTTATCCGCCCTACCCCTAACCGGGGCGTAGGAGCGGACTCCGTCCGCGATAGGTCTGCTTCGCGCCGGATATCATCGCGGACGAAGTCCGCTCCTACGCAGAGCTAACAAAGAAGGCCCGCATCAGCGGGCCTTTTTCGTTGCTGCCTGGGATCAGCGGCTGCTGCGCAGCGCGTCACGCGGCACGTACTTGCCGATTTCGAACTTGCCGATGGCGGCACGGTGCACTTCGTCCGGGCCGTCGGCCAGGCGCAGGGTGCGTTGCATCGCATAGAAGTACGCCAGCGGGGTGTCGTTGGAAACACCGGCACCGCCATGCATCTGGATGGCGCGGTCGATCACCTGCAGGGCGACGTTGGGCGCCACCACCTTGATCTGGGCGATCTCGCTCTGGGCGATCTTGTTGCCGGCGGTGTCCATCATGTACGCGGCATTGAGGGTCAGCAGGCGGGCCTGGTTGATCTCGATGCGCGAGTTGGCGATGTGGTCGATGTTGCCGCCCAGGCGGGCCAGCGGCTTGCCGAAGGCGGTACGGCTGACGGCGCGCTTGCACATCAGTTCCAGGGCGCGCTCGGCCATGCCGATGGAGCGCATGCAGTGGTGGATGCGGCCTGGGCCGAGGCGGCCCTGGGCGATCTCGAAGCCGCGGCCTTCGCCGAGCAGTACGTTCTCGTAAGGCACGCGGACGTTCTCGAAGAGCACTTCGGCGTGGCCGTGGGGGGCGTCGTCATAGCCGAACACCGGCAGCGGACGGAGGATCTTCACGCCGGGGGCGTCGGTGGGCACCAGGATCATCGAGTGCTGCTGGTGACGCGGCGCATCCGGGTTGGTCAGGCCCATGAAGATCATGATCTTGCAGCGTGGGTCGCAGGCGCCGGAGGTCCACCACTTGCGGCCGTTGATGACCCACTCGTCGCCGTCGCGTACCGCGTTGGCTTCCATGTTGGTGGCATCGGACGAAGCCACGCCCGGCTCGGTCATGGCGAAGGCGGAGCGGATCTCACCGCGCAGCAGCGGCTCCAGCCAGGTGCGCTTGTGCTCTTCGCTGCCGTAGCGCACCAGAACTTCCATGTTGCCGGTGTCCGGCGCGGAGCAGTTGAACGGCTCGGAGCCCATCAGCGAGCGGCCCATGATTTCGGCCAGCGGCGCGTATTCCATGTTGGTCAGACCGGCACCCAGCTCGGATTCGGGCAGGAACAGGTTCCACAGGCCTTCGGCTTTCGCCTTGGCCTTGAGCTCTTCCATGATGGGCGTGGGCTGCCAGCGGTCACCCTGGGCCACTTGCTCCTCGAACACCTTCTCGGCGGGATAGACATAGGCATCCATGAACGCGGTAACGCGCTCACGCAGGTCCTGAACCTTGGCGGAATAAGCGAAATCCATGGGGGCTAACCTTCTGGCGGCGGTTGTTTGTGTGGTGATGATGCTAGAACAGGCAAGAGCATTTACCCAGCCTATTATCCGAATCAATGAACATTCATAACCCATATGGACCTGAGCGCCGGTTCGGGTATGATCGGCCGCAGAACAACTACAAGCGGAGCCCCGGAATGAACCTCAGCAAGGTCGATCTGAACCTGTTCATCGTCTTCGACGCGATCTACACCGAAGCCAACCTGACCCGCGCCGGACAGATCGTCGGCATCACCCAGCCCGCCGTCTCCAACGCCCTCGCCCGCCTGCGCGAAACCTTCAACGACCCGCTGTTCGTGCGCACCGCGCAGGGCATGGTGCCCACGCCCATGGCGCAGAACATCATCGGGCCGGTGCGCAACGCGCTGCAGTTGCTGCGCGTCTCGGTGCAGGAGAGTCGCACCTTTACGCCGACCCAGGCGAGCAAGACCTACCGCATCAGCATGACCGACCTCACCGAGGCCATCGTCCTGCCGCCGCTGTTCCAGCGCCTGCGCCGTCTGGCGCCGAACGTGCACATCGAGAGCTTCCTCTCCAAGCGCCGCGAGACCACCAAGGAGCTGGCCGCTGGCCGCCTGGACTTCGCCGTGGACGCGCCGCTGAACACCGACCCGCAGGTGCGCCACGTCAAGCTGATGGAGGACCGCTACGTCTGCGCCATGCGCCAGGGCCACCCGCTGGCCAAGGACAAGCTGAGCCTGGAGGAATACCTGTCGGTGGCGCACATCCAGATTTCCAGCCGCCGCAGCGGCCTGGGCTACGTGGACCTGTCGCTGGGCAAGATGGGCCTTCAGCGCAAGATCGCCCTGCGCTCGCAGCACTACCTGATGGCCTCCACCGTGGTGCAGCAGACCGACATGGTGGTCACCGTGCCTGAGCGCTTCGCCCGCCACCACGGCCTGCATTTCGTCGACCTGCCGGTGAACGACGTGCCCAAGCTGGAGACCCACCTGTACTGGCACGAAAGCACCGACCAGGACCCGGCCAACCGCTGGATGCGCGAGCAGATCATCGAGTTGTGCCAGCAGGTGACGGCGCGGGAAGCGCGCGAGGCGGCGGAGCGCGCCTGATATTTCGGGCGGTGCCGGTTGATGGGTATCGCTTCGCTCCACGCCATCCTACGTAACGCCAGAACGTAGGGCGCATAACGCCTAGGGCGTTATCCGCCAGGTCGGCGGATAACCCGTTCCGGGTTATTCGCCCTACGGAATTGCGCTACGACCTACCCTGTAGGAGCGAGGGGGACGCCTAGTCCTTGCTCGCGAACCGCCCAGCCCGGTGGTTCATCGCGAAAGCTGATCGCGAGCAAGCTCGCTCCTACAAAAAGCAAGCCACCGGCAAGCCCCGCCCCGCCGAGGTGCCTGTCCAACGAGCCAGGCGGGGTCTGCCGGCGAACCCTTCAGAGACTCCGCGCAATCACCAGCCGCTGCACGTCGCTGGTCCCTTCATAGATCTGGCACACGCGCACGTCGCGGTAGATGCGCTCCACCGGGTAGTCCTGCAGGTAGCCATAGCCGCCAAGGGTCTGGATCGCCGCGGAGCAAACCCGTTCGGCCATCTCCGAGGCGAACAGCTTGGCCATGGAGGCTTCAGTCAGGCACGGCAGGCCGGCTTCGCGCAGGCTGGCCGCGTGATGCACCATCTGCCGCGCCACGGCGATCTCGGTGGCCATGTCGCTCAGGCGGAAGGCCACCGCCTGGTGCTGGATGATCGGCTTGCCGAAGGTCTCGCGCTCGTGGGCGTAGTCGCGGGCGTATTCGAAGGCCGCCCGAGCCATGCCGACCGCCTGGGAGGCGATGCCGATGCGCCCGCCTTCGAGGTTCGCCAGGGCGATGGCGTAGCCCTGCCCTTCCTCGCCCAGGCGGTAGCTGGCCGGGATGCGCACGTCATCGAAGGCGATCTGGCAGGTATCGGAAGCGTGCTGACCGAGCTTGTCCTCGACGCGCACCACGCGGTAGCCGGGCGTATCAGTGGGCACGATGAAGGCGCTGATGCCCTTCTTGCCCGCCGCCGCGTCGGTCACCGCGAAGACGATCACCAGCCCGGCATGCTTGCCGGAGGTGATGAACTGCTTGCTGCCGTTCAGCACGTAATGGTCGCCGTCGCGGCGCGCGCGGGTCTTCAGGAAGCTGGCATCGGAGCCGGCCTGGGGTTCGGTCAGGGCGAAGGCGCCGATCATCTCGCCACGGGCCAGGGGCACCAGGAACTGGCGCTTCTGCTCATCGTTGCCGAACTTGGCGATGGGCATACAGCCCACCGAGTTGTGCACGCTCATGATGGTCGAGCAGGCGCCGTCGCCGGCGGCGATTTCCTCCAGCGCCATGGCGTAGGCCAGGTGGCCGGTCTGCGCACCACCCCACTCCTCCGCCACTAGCATGCCGAGGAAGCCGAGGTCGGCCATTTCCTTGATGGCCTCGGCGGGGAAGCGGTGCTCGCGGTCCCAGTCGGCGGCAAAGGGCTTCAGCCGCTCCTGGGCGAACTGGCGGGCGACGTCGCGGATCTGGATGTCTTCTTCGCTGGGAATCATGGCTCGCTCCTTACACCAGGCGCTCGACCGCGATGGCCGTGGCTTCGCCGCCACCGATGCACACCGAGGCCACGCCGCGCTTGAGGTCGTACTGCTTGAGCGCCGACAGCAGGGACACGATCACCCGCGCGCCGGAGGCGCCGATGGGGTGGCCGAGGGCGCAGGCGCCGCCGTGGATGTTGAGCTTGTCGTGGGGGATGTCGAGGTCGCGCATCGCGGCCATGGCCACCACGGCGAAGGCTTCGTTGACCTCGAACAGATCGACGTCGCCCAGCGCCCAGCCGGTGCGCTGCATCAGGCGCTCCACCGCGCCCACCGGGGCGGTGGGGAACAGGTTCGGCGCATCGGCATAGGAGGAATGCCCGCGGATCGCCGCCAGCGGGGTCAGGCCGCGCTTCTCGGCTTCGGACAGGCGCATCAGCACCAGCGCGGCAGCGCCGTCGGAGATGGAGCTGGCATTGGCCGCCGTCACCGTCCCGCCGTCGCGGAAAGCCGGTTTCAGGGTCGGAATCTTGTCCAGCCGGGCCTTGGGCGGCTGCTCGTCTTCGCTGATGGCGCGCAGTTCCTTGCCGGCCTTGACGGTGACCGCAACGATCTCGTCCTTGAAGCGGCCCTCGCTCATGGCCTTCTGCGCACGGGTCAGCGAGGTGATGGCGTAGTCGTCCTGCTGCTCGCGGGTGAAGCCGTATTTCTCGGCACAGTCCTCGGCGAACGTGCCCATCAGCCGGCCCTTGTCGTAGGCGTCTTCGAGGCCGTCGAGGAACATGTGGTCGAGGACCTTGCCGTGGCCCATGCGGTAACCGCTACGGGCGCGCTCCAGCAGGTACGGCGCGTTGGACATGCTCTCCATGCCGCCAGCCAGGGCGACGCGGGCGCTGCCGGCAAGGATGGCGTCGTGGGCCATCATCGCGGCCTTCATGCCCGAGCCGCACATCTTGTTCACCGTGGAGCATGGCGTGCCGCGCGCGAGGCCCGCGCCCAGCACCGCCTGACGCGCCGGCGCCTGGCCCTGTCCTGCGGCGAGCACGCAGCCGAGCACGGCCTCATCCACTTCTTCAGCGCCCAGGCGGGCACGCTCGACGGCGGCACGAATAGCTGCCGCGCCGAGGGTAGCGGCGGTGACATCCTTGAAGTCGCCGAGGAAGCCGCCCATGGGGGTACGGGTGGCGCTGACGATGACGATGGGATCGTTCATGGCTCTGCTCCTGTTACTTCGCGTTCATGCGGATGGCGCCGTCGAGACGGATCACCTCGCCGTTGAGCATGCTGTTCTCGATGATGTGACGGGCCAGCGCGGCGTACTCGTCCGGGCGGCCGAGACGCGGCGGGAACGGCACGCTGGCGCCGAGGGAGTCGCGCACTTCCTGGGGCATGGCGGCCATCATCGGCGTCTCGAAGATGCCAGGGGCAATGGTCATCACGCGGATGCCCGAGCGTGCCAGCTCACGGGCAATCGGCAGGGTCATGCCAACTACCGCGCTCTTGGACGCGGAATACGCGGCCTGGCCAATCTGCCCGTCGAAGGCGGCCACCGAGGCCGTGTTGATGATGATGCCGCGCTCGCCGCCGGTATCCGGCGCGTTCTGCACCATGGCTTCGGCGGCCAGGCGCAGCATGTTGAAGGTGCCGATCAGGTTGATATTGATGGTGCGGGTGAAGCTTTCCAGCCCGTGCACGCCGTTGCGGCCGATGACTTTTTCCGCCGGGGCCACGCCCGCGCAGTTGGCCAGACCGTGCAGTGCGCCGAAGGCGTCCAGGGCGAGTTGTACGGCAGCCTTGCCGTCGGCTTCGCTGCACACATCGGTGCGGATAAAGCGCGCATTCGCCTCGCCCAGCTCGGCGGCCTGGGCCGTGCCGGCTTCGGCGTTGATGTCCGCCAGCACCACCTTGGCGCCGGCGCTCACCAGCAGCTTCGCGGTGGCCGCGCCGAGGCCGGAGCCGCCGCCGGTGATGAGGAATACCTTGTTCTGGATCTGCATGGAATCTCTCCGCTGGACTTAGTGAGCAGCCGCTTGCTCGGCTGCTTCGCGTTGCTTGGCGATCTCCTGGTTGCGCAGGAGGAAGCGCTGGATCTTGCC
The DNA here is from genome assembly GCF_014204515.1 of Pseudomonas nitroreducens. Classification (GTDB taxonomy): domain Bacteria; phylum Pseudomonadota; class Gammaproteobacteria; order Pseudomonadales; family Pseudomonadaceae; genus Pseudomonas; species Pseudomonas nitritireducens_A. The sequence continues at coordinate 9,629 of NZ_JACHLI010000020.1, forward strand.
GCTGGGGGTCTTGGGCAGTTCGTCGACGAACTCCACTTCCCGCGGGTAGCTATGCGCCGACAGTCGCTTGCGCACGTACTGTTGTAGTTCCTCGGCCAGCTCCGCGCCCGGCCGGAAGGACGAACAGAGCACCACGAAGGCCTTGACCAGCTCGGTGCGCTCCGGGTCCGGCTTGCCGATCACCGCCGCCTCGATCACCGCCGGGTGCTCGATCAGCGCACTCTCCACGTCGAACGGGCCGACGCGGTAGCCGGAGGTGGTGATCAGGTCGTCGGCGCGGCCGACGAAGCTGATGCTGCCGTCGGCGTTCAGCTCCACGGTGTCGCCGCTCAGGTAGTAGTCGCCGACGAAGGACTTGGTCTGCATGCCCTGATAGCCGGCGAACCACATCATCGGCGAGCGCTGGCGATCCATGGCGAGGATGCCGGGCTGGCCGGCGGGCAGCTCGTGGCCCTGCTCGTCCAGCACCACCACGCGGTGGCCGGGAATGGCAAAGCCGGCGGCGCCCAGGTGTACCGGGTGCTCCAGCGCGTGGTGGTTGGCCAGCACCATGCCCAGTTCGGTCTGGCCGTAATGGTCATGGATAGTCACGCCCAGCTCGCTGGCGAACCAGCGGATGACTTCCGGCGTCAGCGGCTCACCGGCGCTGCTCACCGCGCGCAGGCGACCCTTGAGCGGCTTGGACACCGCCTCGCCAGCGGCGATCAGCAGACGGTATGCAGTGGGCGAACCGGCCAGGTTGGTAATGCCGTACTTGCGCACGATGCGGCAGGTGCTCTCCACCGTGAACGCGCCTTCGTAGAAGGTGATCGGGTGCCCCATGGCCAGCGGCCCGGTGACACCGTAGTAGAGGCCATAGGCCCAGCCCGGATCGGCGAGGTTCCAGAACGAATCCTCCTCGCGCAGCCCCACTGCGTCGCGCATGTAGCCGACGAAGGCGACGATGGCCTTCAGCGGCACGGCCAGCGGCTTGGCCAGCCCGGTAGTGCCGGAGGTGAACATCAGCAGGAAGGTGTCTTCGCCGCTGCGCAGCACCGGCTCGAAGTCCGGCGAGTGACGCTCCAGTTCAGCCCAGAAGCTGTAGTCGCCGTGGCGGATGCCCTGCCCCTTCGGTCCACCAACGGTGACCAGCATGGGCGCGTCGGGCACTTCGTCGAGCTTGCCGCGGTTGGCGCCGTCGGTGACCACCACCTTGCTGCCGGCGAGCTTGACCCGGTGCTCGATGGCCTTGGGCCCGAAGGCGGTGAACAGCGGCTGGTAGACCGCGCCCAGGCGCCAGGTGCCGAGCACGGCGATCAGCAGTTCCGGAGTGCGCGGCAACATGCCGGAGACTACGTCGCCAGGGCGCACCCCGAGGCCGTGGAGGAAGCTGGCGAAGCGGCCGGAGAGTTCCTTGAGCTGGGTGAAGGTGTAGGTGGCACTGTCGCCGTCCTTGCCCTCCCAGAACAGCGCGACACGGCCGGGGATGGCGTGGCGGTCGCAGCATTCGACGCAGGCGTTGAGGGCATCGAGGTTGCCGTCCAGGACGGCATCGGCGGTGGCGCAGTAGTCGAACTCGGCCGTGGCGGCGGTATGGGAACGCATCGCGGAACTCCTGGTTTGTTCTTGTGTGGAGTTCCCTGATGTTCCCGCCGCAGCGCGGCGCGGGCAATGTCGAAAGCCGCCAATCTGGATGAGCGGATTGGACAGCCTGGGGGTGGCACGATGGTGGAAGTTGCGCAGGAGCGGACTTTGTCCGCGATGGGCTGGGGGCCGTGCGGTTCGCGAGCAAGGACTAGGCGTCCCCCTCGGTCCTACCCCGGCCGGTTGGCTCGGTGCGGACCTTGTAGGAGCTAGCTTGCTCGCGAACCCACCCTGGCACCGGCCTTGCCGGCGGATCGCGGACGGAGTCCGCTCCTACGGGAACATCGGCGCGCTGGCTCGCCCTCACCCTAACCCTCTCCCAAGGGGAGAGGGGACCGTTCGGAGCGGGCTGGATGCTCGGCGTTAGCTGGTCAGGGGAGGTGCAGGAAGAACTGCGAGCCTATCGACTGCAGCGGACTGCCCCCTCTCCCTCCGGGAGAGGGCTGGGGTGAGGGGAGGCCCGAGCTCCGGGGGACGGCGAATCGAACGATGGGTATCGCTTCGCTCCACACCATCCTACGGTTCGAACGCCCTTGGGAAATCGGCGCTCGCGAATGAATCGCCCTTAAACGCGGAACTGATCCATCAACCCCTGCTGATGATTCGCCAGCTTGTTCAGCGACTGGCTGACCTGCGCCGATTCCTGCGCCTGACTCGACAGCGACTCGGTCACGTCGCGGATGCCCGCCACGTTGCGGTTGATCTCCTCGGCCACCGCGCTCTGTTCCTCCGCGGCGCTGGCGATCTGCAGGTTCATGTCGGTGATCACGCCCACCGCGTCGCCGATGCGTTTCAGCGCGGCAACCGCTTGTTCGACCTGGCTCACGCTGTCCTGCGCCTGGCGATGGCTGTTGCTCATCGCGCCAACGACATCGCGGGTGCCGTTCTGCAGGCCTTCGATGACCTGGCGGATTTCCTCCACCGAATCCTGGGTGCGCTTGGCGAGGTTGCGCACCTCGTCGGCCACCACGGCGAAGCCGCGACCGGCCTCGCCGGCGCGGGCCGCCTCGATGGCGGCGTTGAGCGCCAGCAGGTTGGTCTGCTCGGCGATGCCGCGGATCACTTCCAGCACCGAACCGATCTGCTCGCTGCTGGCAGCGAGTCCTTCCACCTGGCTCATGGCATTGCTCATGTCGCTGGCCAGTTCGTCGATCAGGCGGGTGGTGTTGTCGATCACGCTCAAGCCATCACGGGTCGCGCCGTCGGCGCCGCGGGCGGCATCGGCGGCCATGGCGGCGCTGTTGGCGACGTCGTGGGCGGTGGCGCTCATTTCCTGGGACGCAGTGGCCACCTGATCGACTTCGCGGAACTGCTGCTGCATGCCGGCGCTGGTCTGGCTGGCGATTTCCGAGGATTGGTCGGCGGTGGCGCGGGCGTCGTGCACTGAGGATTTCACGTCGCGGATGATCGGTTGCAGCTTGTCGAGGAAGCGGTTGAACCAACCGGCCAGCTCGCCGAGCTCGTCCTTGCCGGCGTAGTCCAGACGCTTGGTCAGGTCACCTTCGCCGCTGGCGATGTTGCGCAGCATGGCGGCGACGCCGAGGATCGGCCGGGTCACGCCACGGGCGGTGAGCCACACCAGCAGCAGGCCGGCCACCGCGGCGATCAGGCCGAACAGGGTCTGCCACAGGGCGCTGCTGGAGTTGCGCTCATCCAGCTTCTTCTGCAATTCGAGGGAGGGAGCCAGCAGCACGTCCTGCGGCACATCCAGGACTACCGCCCAGGGTTTGCTGGCATCCGGGATCGGCAGCAGCGGCTCGACCACGCGCAGCTGGCCGCCCTGCTCCAGGACTTCCGGACGACCGCCTGCCTGCAGGCTGAGCAGCTCGGCGGCCTGGCCGGGAATGGCCTTGGCCAGCGGCTGGCCGAGCAGCGCTTCATCGCTGCTGTAGCCGGCGAGCAGGCCGGCCGGGCTGACGATGCTGACGCTGCCGGCGCCGTCATACAGCTGGCGATCACCATCGACCGCCAGCTGTTGCAGGCGGCTGAGGCTGATGTCGATGCCGATCACGGCGATGACCTTGCCCTGGTCGATCAGCGGGAAGGTCACGGTGGTCATCAGTACCTTGCTGCCCGAGGCGCTGTCGAAATACGGGTTGAGCACGCAGGCCTTGCGGGTCTGCAGCGGGCACAGCTGCCAGGTGTTGAACGGGCTGCCGTCGAGCATGACCGAGGTGTCGGCGATCATGTCTTCGGTCACCGCCAGGCCGGTCATCTCGCCCGAGGCCTTCTGCGCCCAGTACGCGCCGAAGCGGCCCTTGTCGTTGCTGCCGGCATCGGGCTGATTGATGAACTGCGCGTCCTGGCCGTCCAGCGCATCGGGCTGGAAGACCACGTAGAGGCTGAGCAGGTTGGGGTTGCTCTTCAGGCCATCGCGCACCAGTTGGTTGAGGTCCTTGCGCACGCTGGCAGCGTCCACGCCGTGCCGGGTCGACTGCTCGCGCAGTTGGGAGACCTGCCGGGAGAACTGGTTGCCGAAGTGGTAAACGTCGGTGAAGAAGCGCTGGATGATCTCCGCCTGCTGCTCGCTGCGCGCCTGCATCCGCGACTTGGCCGCGTCCTTGAGCATGTCGGCGTTGGCCGCCTTGATCAGCTGCGCGTCGTGGTTCATCCGGAACAGCGAGAGGCCGACCAGCAGGCAGACGATGCACAGCAGGCAGAGGCCGGTGAGCAGCGTGATCTTCCACTGGATCGAGAGGCGGGACAGGGGCATGGCGGGACGTCCTTGGGCAAGAGCGATTCTGTTTTGTTGTATCGGCTAGAAAGGCGGCCACTTGAGCCAAGCCCTTAAATATCAGGGCTCCTGGCGGATCAGCGCGCGGTATTGCCCGGGCGTCGATCCGGTCCATTTGCGGAAGGCCTTGTAGAAGGCGCTGGTGTCGGCGAAACCCAGTTCTTCGGCGAGGTCGGCGAAGTTGCCGTCGCCGCTGTCCAGCCGCGCGATGGCCAGGTCACGGCGCAGCTGGTCCTTGAGCGCCTGGTAGGACTGCCCTTCGGCGGCGAGTTTGCGGCGCAGGGTCGAGGGCGCCATGTAGAAGTGTCCGGCGAGGGCGTCGAGGTCCGGCCAGCGTTCGAACTTCAGGCTGCGCAGGTAAGCCTTGGTGCGCGCGGCGAGGCTTTGCGGGTCGCGGTAGCGCACCAGGATGTTGGCCGGCGCGCCACCGAGGAAGCGCCGCAGTTCGCGCTCGTCACGGCGCACCAGCAGGTCCAGCGCCTCGGCGTTGAACAGCAGGCGCGACTGGCGTCGGGAAAAGTTGAGGTTCTCGGTGAACATCACCCGGTAGTCGGCGATGAAATCCGGCGCCGGGCAGCGCAGTTCGATGGCCAGCACCGGGATACGCCGTCCCACCAGCCAGCAGGCCAGGCCGTGCAACATCAGCCAGAAGGTGAAGTAGCAGAAGGCGCGCGGCGCGTCAGTGGAGGGTTCGTCGATGGCGATGGCGGCGACGCCGTCCTGGCGGACCAGTCGCGGGGTGAAGTCGTCGAAGATCAGCCCCATGAAGCGCAGCGCAGCGTTCAGCGCCGCTTCCAGGGTCGGCTCGCGTACTGCCGCGGCGGCCATGAAGTTGAAGCTACCGGACTTCATGCGTCGGGCGTTCATGCCAAAGAACTCGTCGTCCATCTCCTTGGCCAGGCGCAGCCAGAGCCGCGCGTAGGCCTGGCTGGAGACCCGCGCGTAGGGTTTGCCAAACAGCTCCGGAGCGATGCCGGCGGCGGCCAATAGCGGAGCGTCGTCGCGGCCGGCGCGACGAAACTCGGCCAGCGCTTCGCTGACCAGGCGGATGGAGATGGTGCCCTTCTCTACGCCCATGGCGCCCCGGTTCTGCTGAAGCGGTCCTGGGTGCAGGAGGTCTTGCCGCAATCAGCCACGCTTGATGCGCACCTCTTCGATGCTGATCTCGCGCATGCGGAACTTCTGGATCTTGCCGGTCACCGTCATCGGGAACTCGTCGCAGAAGCGGAAGTGACGCGGCACCTTGAAGTGGGCGATGGCGTTCTTGCAGAAGGTGCGCAGTTCGTCCTCGGCGACGCTGTGGCCGGGGTGGAACTTGACCCAGGCCACCAGCTCCTCGCCGTACTTCTCGTCGGGAATGCCGATCACCTGGGCGTCGGCCACGGCGTGGTGGGTGTAGAGGAATTCCTCGATCTCGCGCGGATAGATGTTCTCGCCGCCGCGGATGATCATGTCCTTGCTGCGCCCGACGATGCGTACGTTGCCGGCTTCGTCCATCTCGGCGAGGTCGCCGGTGAGCATCCAGCGCGCCGGGCTGATGGCCTCGGAGGTCGCCTGCGGGTTGTTCCAGTAGCCGAGCATCACGCTGTAGCCACGGGTGCACAGCTCGCCGATGGTGCCGCGCGGGACGATGCGGCCGTCGGCGTCGATGATCTTGCTTTCCAGGTGCGGCTGGGTGCGGCCGACGGTGGTGACGCGGGTTTCCAGGTCGTCTTCCGGGCCGGTCTGCAGGGACACCGGGCTGGTCTCGGTCATGCCGTAGGCGATCTGCACCTCGGCCATGTGCATCTCGTCGATGACCCGGCGCATCACTTCGATCGGGCAGGTGGCGCCGGCCATGATGCCGGTGCGCAGGCTGGAGAGGTCGAAGTCGCGGCGGGTCGGGTGGTCCAGTTCGGCGATGAACATGGTGGGTACGCCGTAAAGCGCCGTGGCCTTCTCTTCCGCCACCGCCGCCAGGGTTGCTTCGGGTTCGAAGCTGGGCGCGGGGTAGATCATGGTGGAGCCGTGGGTCAGGCAGCCGAGGTTGCCCATCACCATGCCGAAGCAGTGGTACAGCGGCACCGGGATCACCAGGCGGTCGTGCTCGGTGAGGCCAAGGCTGTCGCCGACCATCAGGCCGTTGTTGAGGATGTTGTAGTGGCTGAGCGTGGCGCCCTTGGGGAAACCAGTGGTGCCGGAGGTGTACTGGATGTTGATCGGCTCGTCGAACTGCAGCAGCGCCTGGCGCTCGGCGAGTTCGGCAGCGGCGATGCCACGGCCCAGCGGCTCCAGCTGGCTCCAGCGCAGGAAGCCGGCGGGCGCGCTGTCGGACAGGCTGATCACCCCGCGCAGTTCCGGCAGGCGGTCGCTGGACAGCTCGCCCGGACGCCCCTGCCCCATCTCGGGCAGCAGGTCGGCGAGCATGCCGTGGTAATCGGAAGACTTGAAGGCGTCGGCGCACACCAGCCAGCGGCAGCCGGACTGCTTGAGCGCGTATTCGAGTTCATTCACCCGGTAGGCCGGGTTGATGTTGACCAGCACGGCGCCGACCTTGGCGCTGGCGAACTGGGTGACGCACCATTGTGCGCAGTTGGGCGCCCAGATCCCCAGGCGGTCACCGGGACGCAGGCCGAGGGCGAGGAAAGCGCGGGCAATGCCATTGACCACCTCGGCCAGTTCGGCCCAGGTGTAGCGCAGGTTCTGGTGGCGCACGACCAGAGCCTCGCGCTGGGCGAAGCGCTCGACGGTGGCGTCGAAGGCTGCGCCGACCGTCATGGCCAGCAGGGGCTTGTCCTGCGGACCGCGGGTGTAACTCAGGTGGTTCATGGCTTTCCCTTGTTGTGCTTGTTCTGGGATCAACGCTGAACGATCGGCCCTGGCAGCGGTGCATGCACCGAGGGCCGAGCTGGCAGCCCTGCCGGACTGACTGGCCGGTCGCGGGCTGCGAAACATGTTTACGTTAACGTAAAGGTAAACGCAACCCCGACCATCGGCAGCCGATCGGGCCGGATGCCTCCGCTCATTTCAGGATAGCTACTCACAAAGCGTGCCACCCAAGCTTGCAGCCCTATGCAGCGCGGCTTTCAGAGGGATTCTGGCTAACTTCCGGGGAGTCGTTCCGGTTGCATTTCGCAACAGCTCGGGCAAGCTGCCGCGCCGCGACTGGCAGCGCGATTCACGGCTTCCCTGTAGCGGTCGGCGCCACGTCTCAGCCTGTCGCAAACTGAGACGCCCCACGCCACGTGCGCTATGACGGACCTTGCAGTAGACTTCGCCGAAAATGCCTACATGGATGTAGACACATTCCCACTCAATGTTTGCGAATTTCATCCATGACTAGTCGTCGTTCGATACTGAGCCTGCTGTTTGCCTGTGCCGCTGTTGTCTGTACATCGAACACCCTCGCCGCCTCCACCGCCAAAGCGGCCTCGCCCAAGGAGCTGGTGCTTGCTTCGGGCAGCGCCCTGGTGGTCGATATGGAGAACGGCAAGACCCTCTACTCCAGCAATCCCAACCTGGTGGTGCCCATCGCCTCGGTGACCAAGCTGATGACCGCCATGGTCACCCTGGACGCCAAGCTGCCGATGAATGAACTGATCCCGGTGGACATCTCCGAGACCGCCGAGATGAAGGGCGTGTTCTCCCGCGTGCACCTGGGCAGCATGATCAGCCGCCAGAACATGCTGCTGCTGGCGCTGATGTCCTCGGAAAACCGCGCCGCCGCGAGCCTCGCCCACAACTATCCGGGCGGTTCCAAAGCCTTTGTCGCAGCGATGAACGCCAAGGCGAAATCCCTGGGCATGACCCGCACCCACTACGTCGAGCCCACCGGCCTGTCGATCCACAACGTCTCCGACGCCACCGACCTGATCCGCCTGGCCAAGGCCGCCTACACCTACCCGCAGATCCGCGCGGCGAGCACCACCGCCACCAGCGACGCGCGCTTCAGCAAGCCCAGCTACTCACTGAGCTTCTTCAACACCAACCCGCTGGTGCGCAACGGCAAGTGGGACATCCGCCTGACCAAGACCGGCTTCACCAACGACGCCGGCCACTGCCTGGTGATGATCACCATGATGAACGGCCGCCCGGTCGCCCTGGCCCTGCTCGATGCCTTCGGCAAACGCACCCACGTGGCCGACGCCAGCCGCATCCGCCGCTGGGTGGAAACCGGCGTCGCCTCCCCGGTGCCCGCCGTCGCCCTGCAGTACAAGGCCCAGCGCAGCCAGGCGCGCGCAGCCAACATCACGGCCACCGCCGAGTAAGCTGCTCCTCGCGCTGGCGGAGACCGCTCCGCCAGCCGCCCTCTCCTTTCTTCCTTTCCCCCTGTCGTTTCAGCCCTGCTGGATGGCGCTTCCACCACTTATATGCCCGTCATCATTCAATGATAGTATGACGAACGTAATATTTGATAAGCACTGGAGCCTGCGATGACCGACCTGACCCTCACCCGTGAACAGAAGATCGCCGCCTGGGAGGCTGCCGCGGCGGACATGCGCCAACGCCTGGCCGAACCCGGCGTGGTGTCGCTGCAGGAGCTGCGCGGCAAGTCGCCCCAGGAGTTCTTCGACGGCATTGGCGCCGGCGAACTGCCCGCCCCGCCGATCAACGCGCTGATCGGCTTCGTTCCGCTGGAATGGGGCCAGGGCCGCTTCATCTTCCAGGGCACCCCGGACATGCGCCATTACAACCCGCTGGGCACCGTGCACGGCGGTTACGCGGCGACCCTGCTGGACTCAGCCATGGGCTGCGCGGTGCACACCATGCTCGAACCGGGGCTGGGCTACACCACCACCGACCTGCGCATCAGCTACATCCGCGCCCTGACCCGCGACACCGGGCCGATCCGCGCCGAGGGCAGCATCGTGCACATCGGCCGCTCCACCGCCCTGGCCGAGGGCCGCCTCTACGATGTCGACGGCCGGCTCTACGCCACCGGCTCCACCACCTGCCTGATCCTCGGGCGCTGAAGATCCGGCGCCAGCCCGGCACTTTTCCGCGGGCGAAAAAAAGCGCGCCTCTCGAGGCGCGCTTCAGGGTCCGAAAGCCCGCAAGAATCGAACTCCGGTTGGCGTTGTCCGCGCTCAGTCAGCACGAGCAAGCCATATATGCGATTCCCGGCTCGACGTCTCACACACCCGATGGGGGCAGTCGAAACGCCAGCGCGCCGGATCCCGCAGGCCGGGCTTACTGCTGGCCGTTCTGGATAACCACCTCCACACGGCGGTTCGGTGCGTTGCAGGCGATGCGTTCCTTGCGCGAACCGCTGCCGCACTGCACCACCGGCTCCGAGCTGCCGCGGCCGCTGGCATGCAGCAGGTTGGCCTGGATGCCCTGTTCCTGCAGGACGCGGCGGATGGTTTCGGCGCGCTGCTGGGACAGCCGCTGGTTGGCGGCGGCGTTGCCGATGGGGTCGGCGTGGCCGATCACGTCGATGCTGCCGATATCCGACTGTTGCTGGATGTCCTGCACGGCCTTGTTCAGCATTTGCCGACCTTCAGGAGTCAGGTCCTTGTAGCCGCTCTTGCCGAACTGGAACAGCACGTCGCTACGCAGGGTGAGCTTGGTTTCACCCTGGCACGGCACCACCGAGCTGGCACGGCTGATCACGTGGATCTGCCGGCGCAGACCTTGCAGGCTCTGCTCGGCTTCGCGGCCGGTGTGTACGATCGGCGTGCTGCCGGCGATCGGGGCCTCCAGGACGTAGGTCTGCCCGCCACTGAGCTTGGCGTAGCTCTGCGGGTTGCGCTTGCCGGTATACAGCGGCGCGTCGCCGATGTAGGTCTCCAGCGAGTGCTCGCCGGCCGGGGTGCAGAAGGTGGTGTAGCCACCGGGCATCAGGGCGCTTTGCAGTTGGCCGTCAATGTAGACGTGGGCGGCTTCCTTGCCGGTGTCATTGCCACGGAACAGGATGATCTGGGCCTGCTGCGCCGACACCGACTGCTGCTTCTGGTAGGCCTCACCATAGATCGCATCGTTGTTGGAGAAAGCCAGACTCTGCTGGGCATGCAGGCCGGTGAAGACCGCCAGGGCGGCCAGGGCCAGGGGCCATTGACGCTTGGCCTTGGCGGCGCCATTGCGAAGATTCGAAGTCATTTGGACATGTCTCTGGTTGGCTCCGCCGCTGGCGGCGGAGCGGGCAATAGGGTCCGGAGCAGGCGGCGGGATGGCTATCCCGCCGCCCTTTCCAGAAGCGGGCTTAGACGATGGAGGCGGTCACGGCCTGCTTGATCAGGACCTCGGCATCCAGGTTGCTGTAGCTGTAGACGTTGTAGGTCGCGCCACCGATGCTGGTGGTGCCGCTGGCCTGCCAGGTCCCCGGCGCACTGCCGTGGTCGTGCAGGTTGGCCAGTTGCACCTGGTCGCCGGCGTCGCCATCGACCAGCACCTGAACCTTGCCGTCCTTCTGGAACAGGTCGGTTTCACCCAGGTGCAGCACATCGTTCAGCGAGATCTTCAGGGTGTTGTTGCCAGTACCCGTGATGTCGAACTTCTCGATGCTGCTGATCTTCGCCGCGCCACTGTCGCCGGTGAGCGTGGTCAGGTCCAGGACCTGGTTGGCGCCGGTGAGCTTGAGCGTATCCAGGCCGGTGCCGCCGAAGATGTGCGCATTGTCCTGGGCAAAGTAGGCCACCGGGTCGACGACCATGGACACGATGTCGTGCTCGACCGATACCTGGGTTTCCGCGGAGGAGATGCTCATGATGTGCGTACCGCCCGCCTCGCCCGTGATCTCGATGCGCCCGATCCGGTTGCCGTCCGCTTCGTACGAGATCGTCTGGATATCGTACTGCGCGTAGGGGTTGGTCAGGTTCAGGGTATCGAGCAGTTGGCCGTCGGTGTCGAACACCTTGATGACTGCGGTGTTGCCTTTCTCGATGCCGGTGGCGCCGATTTCGACCTTGGAGCGGGCACTGTCGAAGGTCACCACGGCGACCTGGGCGTTGTCCACGAACATGGAGCCTGCCGATGCATTGGTCCAGACCGAGCCAGAGGCCTTCTTCATCGCATTGCCAGTGATGGTGAAGCTGCCGCTATCACTGTGGAAGCCAACCAACGAACCATCACCGCTGTATGCCGTCGTGCCGAAGCTCTGCCCGTGCCAGTCCACGGCATGGGTGGCGCTGGCCTCGTCGAAGAAGGTCTCCCAGCTGTTGTCGACCAACTTCTGGCCCGATGGTGCCGTCGGCGCCAGGACGGTGGTGAAGTTGTCCAGCAGGGTGCCGTTCTTGTCCTGGAACACTTTCACCTGGCCGATACTGATGCCTTCGGGCGCGGTGTAGGACACCTGCTCGTAGTTGTAAGTGGCCACATTGTCATTCTGTCCATTGTTGGTGACGTTGCGGGTGAAGATCAGCGTGCCATTGGTGTCGTACACCTCCAGCTTCGAGTAGTTGCCCGGTGCAAAAGCCTCGGATTCCAGGCCCCACAGGTTGTAGGAGACCGACTGCACCGGCTGGTCGAAGGTGAAGATCGCCGCCGAGTTGTTGATCGCGCTGGTGCCGGTCCCGATGTACAGGTACGGACCGTCCAGGTTGTGCTCAGCCGCGCTGCGCACCGAGACCGTGCCCTGCGAGGTCAGGGTGAAATGCCCTTCGTCGCTGTGGAAGCCGGCACCAGAAGTAGTCTTGCCGACTTCATTGGTGAAGGTGTCGTTGTAGCCCGGCGCATGGTGCACCTGCTGGAACTTCAGGGTATCGACCGTCAGGCCACCAGCGTTGGCCAGGCTACCCGAGCCATCACCGTAGATCATCGCCTTGCCGATATCGACGCCCAACGGGGCGGCAAAACTGAAGGCTTTGGAAGCAGCGTTACCGGCCGTTCCGTCAGCCGTCACCATCTGGTCGAAGAGTACGTTGCCGCTGGTGTCGTAGATGACGACGTGCGAGCCACCGTAGGTGTTCTGCAGGTTGGTGATGTTGATGGAGAACTCACTCACCGGCTGGGTGAAGTTGATCTGCATATAGACCGAAGTATCACCCACGGCCGGGTTGTCGATACTCAGACCAGCCTTACCCGAGCTATCGCCATTGAAATGAGCAAGCGAAGCCGAATTGGAGGTGATGGTCACACCGCCCCCTTGATAAACCGCCTCAGTACCAGTGCCGGTCACGTTACGGTTCAAGTCATCGATCGCCAGCGTCTTCCAACCCTCGCCATGCACGTCGATCGCCGCGCTCGGTGCGCTGATCTGGCCTTCCTGCGAGACGATCTGCGCCGTCACCGAGAAGTCCCACTTTCCGCCCTGGGTGGTGGTCTGCTGGGCCGGTACCTTGGCCGTCACCGTACCCGCCGCCACGTCGGCCGCGCTCAGCACCTGGTCATAGGTGGTGTCGCCCCAGATGATGTGCAGGGTGTCACCGGCCTTGGCATTGGTGCCCGCCAGCGAGACATTCACGTCGTTGCCGTTGGCTGCCTTGGCGTCGGTGTAGGTGCCCTCAGTACCCGGAACGTCTGTGATGGTCGGTGCACCGATGCCGCCGAGGAAGGTCACTGCCTTGCTCGCTTCGGCCTGGGAAACACCGTTGTCCACGATGCGCGCCTGGATGGTCCAGTTGGCATCGTGCGCCCCGGCATCCACGGCAACCCAGTTCAGGCCGGTGGTGACCGCGTCCTTCCAGGTGGCGCCGCCATCGACGGAAATCTGCACCTTCTGCGTGCCAGTCAGCGACTGCTCGATGGTGCCGTAGACACCTCGGCCGGCTGAGCCATCAGCGGTGATGAAGTCCGACGCGTGCGCCAGATCAATCGCCGAGTCCTTGCTCATGCTGGTGATCGACAGGCCGTTGAGCTGCACCTGGTACGGATGGTTGGCGCTGATGCTGCCGGCGTTACCCGCGGCATCGTGGGCCACCAGGGTGGCGTTGATGCTGTGGGCGCTGTCGTCGACCAGCTTGCTGCCGGGCACATCCACGCTCCAGCTTCCGTCGGCTTTTACCGAGGCGCTGTAGGTGGTGCCGTCGAGCTTGAAGCTGACGATGTCGCCAGCCTGGAACTCGCCAGTCGCCTTGCCGCTGATGGTGACGTTGCCCTTGGACTCCGCGTTGTTGATGGTGTTGTCGCTGGTGACGTTGTCGATGACCAGTTGCGTGGAGTTGGCATCCGGGCCCGAGTAGTCGGTGATGATGTTGAACACATCGGACTTCGGACTGGTGTTGCCGGCCTTGTCGGTCGCGTCGACGGTGAAGTCGTGCGAGCCTTCGCTGATCGGCGTGGTCGGGGTGTAACTCCACTTGCCGTCAGCGCCTGCGGTGGTGCTGCCCAGCTTCTGGCCGTTGTCGTAGACGACTACGGTGGAACCGGCTTCGGCTTTACCGGACAGGGTCGGGGTCAAGTCGTCGGTCACGCCGCCATTTTCGATCGGGCCCTGGATGCTGCCCACATCGTCGTACACCTGATCGATGGTCGGCTTGGCCGGGGCGATGGTGTCGACGATGAAGTCGAACTTGGCCGGGTCGCTGACGACACCCGCCTTGTCGGTGGCGATGGCTACGATGTCGTGCTTGCCGTCGGCCATGTCGCTGGACGGGGTGAAGCTCCAGTTGCCTTTGGAATCGGCCACGGTACTGCCCAGTTCGACGCCGTTGTCGCTGATCTTGACGATGCTGCCGGCCTTGGAGGTGCCCTGGATTTCCGGACGCTTGTCGTCGGTGGAGCCGCCCATGGCGATGTCGCCCTGGATGGAACCGACGTCATCGATCACATGGGTGATGGCGACGCCAACACCTGAGGTGTCGACGATCACGTCGAGCTTGTCGCCCTGGCCGCTGCTGTTGCCAGCCTTGTCCAGCACTTCGGTGGTGAAGTCGTGCTTGCCGTCGTCCAGCGGGGTGGTCGGACGGAATTCCCATTTGCCGTCGGCATCGACATCGGCTTCGCCGATCTTGTTGCCGTTGTCGTAAATGACGACTTTGCCGTTGGGCTCAGCGTCGCCGCTGAAGGTCGGGCGGTTGTCGTCGGTGGTGTCGCCATTGTGCAGCGGGCCGGTGACGGCGCCGACGTTGTCGGTGACGACCAGGTCGGTGACGTTGGACGGTGCGCTGGTGTCGACGGTGAAGTCCCACTTGCCGGTCGGCTCGCTGACCACGCCCACGGCGTTGGTGGCGGTGGCATAGATTTCATGCTTGCCGTCGGCCAGTTCGCTGGTGGTGATGGTCCAGTTGCCTTTGCTGTCAGCGGTGGTGCTGCCGATCACGACGCCATTGGTGTCGTACAGGCGAACGGTGCTGCCCGCTTGCGCGGTGCCATTGACAGTCGGCTTGTTGTCGTCGGTGACGTCGCCCTTCTGCAGGAAGCCCTGGTACGGACCGACGTCGTCATACACGCTGACGATCACCGGTGCCTGGGGCGCGGTCTGGTCGAGGGTGATGCTGTACTTGTCGGTCGGCGCGGTGGCGTTGCCGGCCGGGTCGGACTCGACGGCGGTCAGGTCGTTGAGGCCCGAGACCAGCGGCAGTTCCGGCTTCATGGACCATTTGCCATCGGCATCCACCACGGCGCTGCCAATCACGTGATTGCCGGTGCTGTCCTTGGTGTAGACGGTGACGAGGTCGCCAGCGGTGCCGGTGCCATGGATCACCGGACGCGGGTCGTCGGTGGTGCCGCCGTTGTCGATGTTGCCGGTGATGGTGCCGACGCTGTCTTCCACGCCGGTGATGGCCAGTTTGCTGGCATCCGGTGCGGTGTAGTCGGTGATGATGGTGAAGACGTCGGACTTCGGACTGGTGTTGCCAGCCTTGTCGGTGGCATCGGCGGTGAAGTCGTGCTTGCCTTCGCTGATCGGCGTGGTCGGGGTGTAGCTCCACTTGCCATCGGCATCGGCAACCACGGAGCCGAGTTTCTGGCCGTTGTCGTAGACGACGACAGTGGAACCGGCTTCGGCTTTACCGGAGATGGTCGGGGTCGAATCGTCGGTGACACCGCCGTTGGGTACCGGACCCTGGATGCTGCCCACGTCGTCGAACACCTGGTCGATGGTCGGCTTGTTCGGCGCAGTGGTGTCGACGATGAAGTTGAACTTCGCCGGGTCGCTGATATTGCCGGTCTTGTCGGTGGCGATGGCCGCGATGGTGTGCGGGCCTTCGACCAGGTCCTTGGCCGGGGTGAAGCTCCAGTTGCCTTTGGCATCGGCCACGGTGCTGCCCAGCGCGACGCTGCCGTCGAAGATCTTGACGATGCTGCCCGGCTTGGAGGTGCCCTGGATTTCCGGACGCTTGTCGTCGGTCACGCCGCCCAGGGCGATGTCACCGGTGATGCTGCCGACGTCGTCGATGACGTGGGTGATGGCGACGCCCACGGCGGAAGTGTCGACGATCACGTGCAGCGGATCATCGTTCTGGCCGCTGCTGTTGCCCGCCGGGTCGATGACTTCGGTGGTGAAGGCGTGGTCGCCGTCGTTGAGCGGTTTGGTCGGGGTGAACTCCCACTTGCCATCGTCGGCGGCGGTGGTGCTGCCAATCGGCTGGCCGTTGTCATAGATGACGACGGTGGCTTTGGGCTCGGCGTCGCCGCTGAAGGTCGGGCGGTTGTCGTCGGTGGTGTCGCCGTCGAACAACTGGCCGGTTTTCGGGCCGACGTCGTCGATGACCACGAGGTTGGTGACGTTGTCCGGTGCGGCGGTGTCGACGATGAAGTCCCACTTGCCGGTGGGCTGACTGACCACGCCGATGTCGTTGGTGGCAGTGGCGTAGACGTCGTGCTTGCCATCGGCCAGTGCGGTCGCCGGAGTGATGCTCCAGTTGCCGTCCTGGTCAGCGGTGGCGCTGCCGATCAGTACGTTGTTGATGTCGTACAGCTTGACGGTACTGCCCGCTTGGGCGGTGCCGTTGATGGTCGGCTGGTTGTCGTCGGTGACGTCACCCTTCTGCAGGAAGCCGGTGTACGGGCCGACGTCGTCGAAGATGTTGACGATGACGGGTACGCCAGGCTCGACCGGGTCGAAGGTGAAGCTGTAGGGCTCGGACGGCTGCGTGGAGTTGCCGGCCGGGTCGGTCTCGACGGCGGTCAGGTCGTTCAGGCCGACGTTGAGCGGCACTTCCGGAGTCAGCGACCACTTGCCGTCTTCGCCGACGGTGGTGGAGCCGATCGGGTGGTTGCCGGCAATCGGGTCGTTGGCATAGACGGTGATGACGTCGCCGGCGGTGCCTTCACCGCTGATGACCGGACGCGAGTCGTCGGTCTTGCCGCCATTGGGGATGTTGCCGGTCACTTCGCCGACGCTGTCCAGAACGCCGGTGATGCTCGGCATGTCCGGCGCGGTGTAGTCGGTGATGACGGTGTAAACGTCGGATTTCGGACTGGTGTTGCCAGCCTTGTCGGTCGCATCGACGGTGAAGTCGTGCTTGCCTTCGTTGATCGGCGAAGTCGGAGTGAAGCTCCAGTCGCCATCCTTGTCGGCCACCACGGAGCCCAGCTTCTCGCCGTTGTCGTAGATGGTGACGATGGCGTTGGCTTCAGCCTTGCCGTTGAGGGTCGGGGTCGAATCGTCAGTCACGCCGCCATTGGCGATGGGGCCCTGGATGGCGCCCACGTCGTCGATGACGCCGTCGATGGTCGGCTTGTTCGGCGCGGTGATATCGATGCTGAAATCGAACTTCGCCGATTCGCTGACGTTGCCCGCCTTGTCGGTGGCCTTGGCGGTGATGCTGTGATCGCCTTCAGCCAGCTCGGTGCTCGGAGTGAAGCTCCAGTTACCGCGGCTGTCGACGGTGGTGCTGCCCAGTTCGACGTCGCCGTCGAAGAGGGTAACGATACTGCCGGCCTTGCCAGTGCCCTGGATTTCCGGGCGAGTATCGTCGGTCACGCCGTTGGGCGCGATGTCGCCGGTGATGCTGCCGACATCGTCGATCAGGCGGACGATGGCCACTTCGATATCGGAAGTATCCACGACCACATGGATCGGCTGGTTCTGGCCGCTGCTGTTGCCGGCCGGGTCCAGAACTTCGGTGGTGAAGGCATGCTCGCCATCGTCCAGCGGGGTGGTGGGCGTGAAGTCCCACTTGCCATTGGGGTCGACGTCGGCTTCGCCGATCTTCTCGCCGTTGTCATAGATGATGACCTTGCCATTGGGCTCGGCATCACCGCTGAAGGTGGGCTTGTTGTCGTCGGTGGTATCGCCGTCGTGCAGCGGACCGGTCACGGCGCCGACATCGTCGGTGATGACCAGATCGGTGACGTTGGACGGAGCCTTGGTATCGACGACGAACGGCCACGGGCCGGTGGGATCGCTGACCACGCCGATGGCGTTGGTCGCGGTGGCATGGACTTCATGCTTGCCATCGGCCAGGTCAGTTTCGGGGGTGATGGTCCAATGGCCTTTGGCATCGGCGGTGGTACTGCCGATCAGGACATTGTCGCCGTCGTACAGCTTGACGGTGCTACCGGCTTGCGCGGTGCCTTCGAAGGTCGGTTTGCTGTCGTTGGTGACGTCGCCTTTCTGCAGGAAACCGGTATAGGCCTCGACGTCGTCGTAGACGCTGTCGATGGTCGGAACGTCCGGCCTGCCCATGTCCAGGATGATGTCGTACGGCTTGCTGATGGTCTCGTTACCCGCCGCATCGAGCTCGTGTGCGGTCAGCTCGTTCACACCCGCGTGCAGCGGAAGCTCCGGAGTGAGGGACCAGGTGCCATCTTCCTTGACGGTGGTGCTGCCGATCGGATGATCGCCAGTGACGTCCTTGGCATACACGACCACGGTGTCGCCGGCGGTGCCGGTACCATTGATAGTCGGGTGCGCATCGTCGGTGGTGCCGCCATTCTCGATGTTGCCGGTGACCAGGCCGACATCGTCCAGCACGCCGGTGATGGCGAGCTTGTCGGCATCCGGCGCAGTGGTGTCGATGTCCAGACTGATGACGGTCGGCTGGCTTTCGTTGCCGGCGGCGTCAGTGGCGGTGACGGTGATGTCGTTGATGCCTTCGGGCAGGTCCTGGGTCGGGGTTACCTTCCAGTCGCCCTTCTCGTCGGCCTTGACGTGGATTTCTTCGCCGGTGGGGAAGATGACTTTTACATCGGAGCCCGGCTCGGCCTTGCCGTCGATGGTCAGCTTGGTCTCGTTGGTGATGTTGTCGCCCTTGGTGCCCGAATCGGACGCCGGGTCCAGCCAGGCATCCGGAGCGTCTGGAGCGGTGGTATCGATCACCACGGAAATGACCGTGGGCTCACTGCTGTTGCCCGCCGGGTCGGTGGCAATGATGGTGATGTCGTTCTTGCCCTCGGGCAGGTCCTGGGTCGGAGTAACCGACCATTCACCCTTCTCGTCGGCCTTGGCGGTAACGCTCTCGCCGGTCGGGAAGACCACGACCACAGTAGCGCCCGGCTCGGTCCGGCCGTCGATGGTCGGCTTGGTTTCGCTGGTGATGTCGTCACCCTTCACGCCGGTATCCGACGCCGGGTCCAGATGGGCCTCGGGCGCGTCCGGAGCGGTGGTGTCGATCACCACATGAATGACGGTCGGCTCACTCTGGTTGCCCGCCGGGTCCGTTGCAATCACGGTGATGTCGTTGTTGCCTTCGGGCAGGTCCTTGGTCGGTGTTACCGACCACTCGCCATTCTCATCAGCCTTGGTGTGAATCTCTTCACCAGTGGTCGGAATGATCACGGTGATGTCAGCGCCCGGCTCGGTCTTGCCATCGATGGTCGGCTTGGTGTCGCTGGTGATGTCGTCACCCTTGATGCCCGTGTCCGAAGCCGGGTCCAGGTGCACTTCCGGCGCATTCGGGGCGATGGTGTCGATGATCACCGGGATGGTGATTTCGGTTTCGTTACCGGCAGGGTCCTGCTCGATCACCTTGATCTCGTTGTTGCCCTCGGGCAGCGGCTGGGTCGGCTCGGGAGCTACCCAGTGACCTTGGGGGTCGACGATGGTGGTCACGCTCTCGCCGGTGGGGAAGACGATGATGATCTTGTCGCCCGGCTCGCCATCACCATGGATAGTGGGCTTGTCGTCGTTGCTGTAGGTGTGCTCGCCATCGCTCTTGGCACCGTCGATTTCGGCGGTCGGCGCGGCGGGCGGGACGGTATCGACGACGATGTCGACGACCGGTACGTGGCCGCTGGGCTTGTCGCCCGGCACTACCTGGGTGATATCGATGCTGTGCGCGCCATCGGCGAGTTCGGGCGTGAACGACCAGGTACCGTCCGGATTGACGGTGGTCGAGCCGATTTCCTGGCCGTTGTCGAAGACGTGGATGATCGCGCCTGGAACGCCGTTACCGGAAATTTCCGGGTGCGCGTCGTCGGTGATGTCGCCGTTGTGCAGCTCACCCTGGATCGGACCGACGTCGTCGATCGCTTTCATGTTGGTCGGGGCCGGGCTGGTGTGCTTCTTGTGGCCATCATCCTTGTTGTGGTGGATGATCGCCGCCGCACCCGCCGCCAGCGCAGCAGCACCCAGCAGCAAAGGCCACAGCACAAAACCGGCCGCGTCGTCGCTCTCACCCGACACTACCGGCATCGGACCGAGGCCCGCGCCACCCAGGGCGATCGGTGCGCTCTCGCCATCAGCCAGCTGCAGCTGACCGTAAAAGCCTTCGCCGTCCGTGCGCACGTACGCGTAGAGCTGACCGTCCTCAGCGACGCCGTAGAGCTGCTGCTCCATGCCGTCGGCGTAGAAATTCTCGATGGTCAGGTCCGTCGCATCGCTGCCCTCGAAGGAGATCAGCAGATCCTTGCCGACACGCTTGACGGTCACGTTCTCCGGCGCGATGTCGCCATTCTCGACCTGGAACAGGTATTTGGTACCCGCCTTTGCCTTGATCTTGCCACCGGATTTAAACGCAACCTTCCTGGCTGCGTTCTCGGTGACGGCGATGAGACCGATGTTTTCAATTGCCATTTTTTTTAACAAACCTGAGTGGGTGTGTTGAGGTGAATTACCGCGCGAACTCTACTTGCCACTCCAATGGCTCGGGTGTAGGAATCAACTGAGGGCAGACCTAGACCAGTCCTAATCTATTGATTGCCAGGTCTATTCATTTGAGTGATAAGGATTTGCCCCGGCGGAAAACACAGGGCGCGCGCATGGGGTAACATGATGGGCACCATGCAAATGCCGCAGGAGAAACCGGCCATGCGCTATTCCGAAGACCACAAGGCCCAGACCCGCGAACGCATCATCAACGAGGCGGCGCAGCGCTTTCGCAGCGAGGGCGTCGACGCCACCGGCCTGCAGACGCTGATGAAGGCGCTGGGCCTGACCCACGGCGGTTTCTACGCGCACTTCAAGTCCAAGGACGAGTTGGTGGAGATCGCCCTGCAGCAAGCCGCCGCGCAGCTGCGCCCAGTGGTCGACCAGCAGTTCGAAAAGACTGACCCGCTGCCCGGCTTCATCGACCAGTACCTCTCCCCTGGCCATCGCAACGCTCCCGGCAAGGGCTGCCCGCTGCCGACCATCTCGGCCGAACTGGGCGCCCGCGGCCATGCCAGCGCCACCACCGACGCCATCGTCCAGGCGCGTATCGATGCCATCGAGAAGGCGCTGCCCAGCGAGCATGCCGAGGATGAGAGTGTCGCGATGCTCGCTACGCTGATCGGTGCGCTGGTGCTGGCACGCAGCGTGGCTGATCCGCAGATGTCCGACCGCATCCTGGAGAGCACGCGGCGGCATCTGAAGCGCGAGATCGGCGCGGCGGAGTGAGGCGCTTTTGTAGGGCGCATAACGCGCCAGCGTTATCCGCCGTTCAAGGGCCGGCGGATAACCTGTTCCAGGTTATTCGCCCTACGTTCCTTTTCTGGAAAGTTCGTGCCTGCTTACTCCCCTCACCCCAGCCCTCTCCCGCTGGGAGAGGGAGCCGCCCGTGCCGGCTGACGCCATGGACTCACGCCACACCGAACGGTCCCCTCTCCCCTTGGGAGAGAGTTAGGGTGAGGGCCAATCCGAGCGCGGATGCTCATCCGGAGCGAGTCATGCCCGCGATCGCCCGCGAAGACAAAAGCCGGGCATAAAAAAGCCCCGGCACTGGGCCGGGGCAAGCTTTTCGCCACTCAACTCTTCGCTTTACCTGCAGCGATCAGCCCAGCGCCACGCCATAACGCTGCGCCGGGGCGCTGCGCGACAGGTTCGGCGCCATCTTCAGGCGCGCGGCGGTGAAGGCTTCGAATTCGCCGAATTCCGGCAGCGCCGGCAGGGTCACCACTTCGCCCTGGGCCAGGCCGGCCAGGGCGGCGTCGACCATGTGGTTGACGTCCATCAGCATCTCCGCCGGCAGCGCGGAGATATCGGTGCCGGCGCGGTCCCAGATTTCGGTGCGGGTAGCGCCCGGCAGTACGGCCTGGATGCGCAGGCCCAGCGGCGCCAGCTCCTGCTGCATGGACAGGGTCAGATTGAGCACGAAGGCCTTGGTGGCGCTGTAGCTGCCGTTGAACAGCTCCGGCGCCAGGGCCAGCACCGAGGCCACGTTGATGATGGTGCCGCGACCGCGCCCGACGAAGGCCTTGGCGGCGGTGCCGGCCAGGCGCGCGGTGGCGGTGACGTTGAGCTCGATCATGCTTTCCAGGCGGTCCAGGTCGGTTTCCAGCAGGGTGCCGTTGATCGCCACGCCGGCGTTGTTCAGCAGCAGGCTGATGCTGGCGTCTTCAGCCAGGCGGGCCTCGATGCGGGCGCGGTCTTCGCGGCGGGTCAGGTCGGCCTTCAATACGTCCACCGAGACGCCGTACTCCTTGCCCAGGCGCGCGGCCAGGGCTTCCAGGCGTTGCTGGTCGCGGGCCACCAGCAGCAGGTCGTAGCCCTGGGCGGCGAGGCGCTGGGCGTAAGTGGCGCCGATGCCGGAGGAAGCACCGGTGATCAGTGCGCGGCCCAGTTCGGATTTGGCATTCATGGTTGGTTCTCCGGAGGCATTCGCCCCGCTTACAGGTTGGGTGGGCCAGGTGGCCGTGAAGCATGTCCGGCGTTGAATTACGACCGTCATCTGATTTCGAATATTATACTCATAATATTATCCGTCAAGGTCTATCCAGCAGTGCTGACGAACGGCGCGAGAAACGTCTGGAAGCCAGGAAGGACGGGCACCACAAGCCATCCGGCGGTTTAGGTTGCCCATTCCAGAGCGCCCGCGAGAGGCTCACGGGCGTCTCCACACAAGAACAATCCCGGAGCGTCACCTGCACTTGGCTGCCGTCTACGAACCGGAGCGATCCGGAGGAGGACCCATGCGATTGCGCTGCTTTTTCCTGGGATGTGTTTGGGATGAAGGGAGTCTGACCGAAGTCGGCCGCGTGCCGATGCTGTGCCAACGCTGCACGCGCTGCGGTGCACAGCGATACCTCAACCCCGAGCCGGAAATCTGAAGTCGGCCCAAAGAAAATGCCCGGAGCACTTTCGTGCTCCGGGCATCGGGTGTTGCCCTGTGACGATCAGTCAGCCAGGAATCAGTTGGCGACGAACGCCTGGCTAGTGGTGATCGCCATGTCGCCGCCGGGCAGCTTCAGGTCGCCGATACGCTCCAGGCTGTCGGCGTCGTAGATCGCCACGTCGTTCAGGGTGCCGGTCAGGTACAGCTTGTTGCCGGCCTTGTTGGTGGACAGGCAGTAGTAGGAGTGGTCCAGGTTCGCCGCCTTGACCAGCTTCTGT
The DNA here is from genome assembly GCF_014204515.1 of Pseudomonas nitroreducens. Classification (GTDB taxonomy): domain Bacteria; phylum Pseudomonadota; class Gammaproteobacteria; order Pseudomonadales; family Pseudomonadaceae; genus Pseudomonas; species Pseudomonas nitritireducens_A. The sequence continues at coordinate 32,536 of NZ_JACHLI010000020.1, forward strand.
TCCTTGATGTCGTACTTGGCCAGGCGGTTGAGCACGCCGTAGACGATGTTGCGATCCTTGGCCGAGCGAATGCCGCTGAAGTACACCTCGGTGACCGGGCCGAAGTCGACGGTCTCGGTCTTGCCGGTGGCCAGGTCGATGTTGAAGAAGCCGTAGAGGAAATCGGCCGTGGCCATGTCCTGCTTGGCGTCCTTGAACTTCGCCGTGGTGTAGAGCAGCGAGAAGTCACGCGGATAGGTCTGCTGGTTCCACACGTAGAGCACATCTGGCGGCGCGTAGTTGGGGCGCTTCCAGTTGCGGCTGGGGATCACCACGTCGAACTTGCCGGTCTTCACGTCCACCTTGTAGATGTCCGGGCCCGCCACGTAGAGGGTGCCGTCGTCGCCGCTCTGCATGATGGTCAGCTGGCGCGGCGCCGGGAAGGTGCGTACCGGCTTGGCGTCCATGCCGTCGGCGACGGAGTAGACCTGCAGGCGCGGCTGCTGCACCTCGTAGTGCTCGGAGAGGATCAGCGTCGGATTGGCGATGGCATAGATTTCCTTGCCGTCGTGGCTGACGGTCATGGAGAACATCGCCTTGGCATTCTCGCCGGGCTTCTGCGCGATGGTGGCGTGGAACACCGGTTTGCAGTCATCGAGCTGGATGCCGTAGATGTCCGCGTAGTGGTTGCTGAGGATGTAGGCGACCTTGCGGTCCGGCGACAGCTGGGTCATGCCCGGGCCGTATGCGCCGGGGATGGTGCAGGTCTTGAACAGCTTGTCGGTCTGCATGTCGATGACGTGCAGGTTGTTGGGGTAGTTGGTGCTGATCAGGTACTCGTGGCCACTTTCCAGCGCCTTGCCGGTGTCGGCGCCGGCATCGGCGGCGACGGCTTGCAGCGCGCAGGCCAGCGAGAGGCCGCCGAGCGCGGCGGCGAATGCTTTTCTGGACATGCAGGTTTTCCTCTTGTTCTTCTGTCCGATCATTTGTCGTCCGGGAATACGGTGCCGAGGTTGCGCCAGTTTTCGGCCGAGGCCTGCGCATCCTTGTTCCAGTCGGGGTAGGTGCTCATCATGTCCGGCACCTGGGCCGGCCACCAGCAAGGGTCGGAGCAGCCGTAGAGGTCCGCTTCCATCGGCTGGCAGAGCGAGGACACGCCGCCGAACACGTCGACTTCCCAGCCCGGATCGGTGGTCGCCGCGCAGCCGGCCACGGAGTTCATCGCCACCACGTCCTCGATGCGATCCTCGGCGGCGGCCTGTTCGAGCTTCTGTGCTTTGGTGTTGATCGCTTTCAGATGTTTCATGTCAGTGCGCCTTCCGCGGAGTGATGTGGCGGTCGATGAAGCTGGGGTTCGAAGCCATGATCCGGCTGTAGACTTCGATGCCGAAATCGACCCAGTCCCTCATCAGTTCGCAGTAGTGGTAGGTGGGGTGCGCCGGGTCGCCGTAGCGCGCATAGCTCTCGTGGTAGCAGCCGCCGGAGCAGAGGTTGCGGATGTGGCAGCTGGCGCAGCCGGTGTCGGTGCGATCCAGGCGCTGCGAGAGGAAGTCGTTCAGCTCGGCCTGCTTCACCCCTTCGTGGACGTTGCCGAAGGTCGGCAGCGAAGAACCGGTGAAGCGGTGGCAGAGGTTCAGCTCGCCCTTGTGGTCCACCGCCAGCATCTTCAGGCCGGCGCCGCATGGCAGGGCCTTCTTCTGCCCTTCGTGGATGTCGGTGATCAGCTGGTGCAGGTTGGAGAAGCCGATGTTGCGCCCTTCCAGCGCCTCGACCAGGTAGCGACGGCCGAGGGCCTTCATGCCGGCGAAGACCTCCTTCAGCTCGTCGCTGGTGAGGTTGTAGCTGCTGATGTCGCCCGAGGTGACCGGCGCGAAGCCGACTTCGGCGAAGCCCATCTCGTTGAACAGATGGTTCCAGATGGTCTCGACATCGGTGACGCCAGTGGTCAGCGTCACCCGCGCGCCGACCGGCCGCGCGGTGTAGCGCGACAGCAGCATGTCGGCCTTGCGCCGCACCACGTCATAGGTGCCCTGCCCGCCCACGGTGATGCGGTTGCGGTCGTGCACCGTCTTCGGCCCGTCGATACTGATCGAGATACCGAAGCGATGGGCGTTGAGCCAGTCGACGATTTCCTCGGTGAGCAGCGTGGCGTTGGTGGTCATGACGAAGTCCACCGTCTTGCCCAGCTCGCCGAAGCGCCGTTCGCAGTAAGCGACCATGTGCTCGATCAGCGGGCGGTTGGACAGCGGTTCGCCACCGAAGAACACCACGGTGTAGCGCGGCTCGTCGGGGGATTCCTGGATCAGCATTTCCACCGAAGCCTCGGCGGTTTCCGCGCCCATCTTCTTGCCGGCGGAGGGCTTGTCCAGGTCTTCCTTGTAGCAGTAGGTGCAACTGAGGTTGCAGCCGGTGTTGACGTTCAGCACCACGGTGTTGAGCGCAGTGCGGTCAACCTTCTTGATGCCGATTTCAGGGGTCAGCGGCGAGCCGTCGCTGACCAGCTCCAGCGCGATCAGCTCGCGCAGGGTCTCGTCGATTTCCTCGGCGCCGAAGCGCCCGCTCAGGCGCTGGGTCAGCTCGTCCGGCGAGCAGGCCTGCCCGCGCAGCGCGTCGATGATCCCACCGGTGAGCTCGTCGCTGGCGAACAGCGAGGAACTGGGGATGTGGAACAACAGGCGGTCGGCGTCCACCTGCACTTCGTGCAGGTTGCGTTCGACCAGATTCAAGATGGCGCCCATGGCGACCTCCCGGAACTCTTGGGTTTGCCCACCCGCAGGTGGGGCTCACGTCATCAGTTCATCCAATCCCGTTCATCACGGAATCGGCGGGTTGTTCCAGCGTTGCACGGTGACGATCATGTGCCCTTCGCCCTTGTGCGACTGGCCGGCGTCATCCACCGCGGCGATCACCTTCAGGTTGCCGGCGTTGTTGGTCATCATCTTGCGCGCAGGGTTGGGGCCGGCATCGCCCGGCGTGAAGATGCCGCTGTCGGCGTCCATCACCCCGGCGTACTTGATGTCCTCGTCTTCCTTGGCGCGGTCATCGAAGGGCTCCACCGACCATTGCGCCGGGAACACGCCGATGCGGAACGGCTTGCCGTCGGCGCCCTTGCCCCAGGCCTCGGCGTCGAAGCTGCCCTGCACCTTGGGCGTGGAACCGCCATTGCCGCCGATGCGCGAAATGGAGAACTCCGGGACTACCTTCACTTCGGCGATGTCCTTGTACACCGCGAGGTTGCCGCCCTTGGCGCTGCCCACGGTGACGTCGCGCTCGCCGGCGGCAGCGGCAGCATCGGCCTTGACCTTCACGGTCACGCGCTCAGGCGTCTCGGACACTACCGATACGACCTCCACGCCCTTGCCGAACGACGGCTTGCCCTTCAGGCCGGTGCCGACCACGCTGACCTCGGTCTCGGCACCTGCCTTGATGTAGGCCGGCTGCACGCCCAGCACGTGGCTGGTGCCGTCCTTCGCCGCAACGAAGTCCAGGCCGCGCTCGTCATGGGCTTTGTCGAACATGCGGCCCTGCATCTGGCCGTTGAGAGCGGCGAATACCTGACGCATGGTCACGTCACCGACTGTGACCGCGCCGCGCCATTCGTAGCCGTTGTACAGCACAGCGCTGCCCTCGCCGCTGAACGGCGAGCCGTCGGCGTACTGGCCCTTCACGCTGAGTTTGAAGGCGTCGTCGCCGTCCTGGGTCACCTTCATGCTGCCAGCCAGGTCACCCTTGCCCGGCATGTGTCCGGCGAAGCTCCAGCTGCCGGCCAGCGCCTCGGCCCTGGGCCGGTTCTTCTGCCAGTCGGACCAGGCCTGGCTGTCCAGCGGGTAGCGCTTGGCCAGTTCGGGGATCATTTCCTTCTTCGCCAGGTCGAACCAGTCGCGGTCGCGGGCCAGGGCCTGGTATTCCAGCGACGGCCAGCGGCCGAGGTGGAAGTTCACCAGCTTCTCCCACTCCGCCGCCGGGCGGCGCTGCAAGGCGATGCGCGCGGCCGAGTGGCAGCGGGCGCACATCTGCTCGAAGTTGGTATCGAAGTCTTCGACGGTGTTCAGCCGGCGTTCGAGGGCGTAGCGCACGCCATCGGTCTCGCTGGGCGCCAGGCCCTGCTTGTCGGCGAGGAACTTGACCACCGAGCGACGCTCCTCGTCGGTGATCTTCAGGCCGTACATCACCTGCATGCGGGCGATGCTCATCAGCCAGCCTTCGGGGGTCTTGCGCTGGTGGCTGATGCGGCTGAGGGAATTGTTGCCTTCGGGCGTATGGCACGCCTGGCACTTGGCGTTGATGATCGCCTGGCCTTCGGGTGCGGCCTGGGCCGTCTGGTGCAGCGCAAGGGCCAGTGCGGCCAGGGTTCCGGCACCCAGATAGTGCCGAAGTCGTGTCATCTTCAAGGTCAGGCCTCCTCGGTATTCTTGTTGGTTATTCGCGCCCACCGATGGGCTAAGAACCTGCTTACGATCTGCTGCGCGTCGGCATAACTGCGTTGAAATCGGTCTCGGGATGCTCATTTACGGCGAGTAAACTCCGCTCCCTCAACCGATTTCGCCTTGTTCTGCTCTAGCTCGCAAGATCGTAAGCAGATTCCAAGAGCGAGCTCTTCAAAGCGATTTAGCAGGTTGTGTGCCACTACTGCGCAAGCCGCGCCGAATCAGGCTTTCGGTGCCACTTGCGGGCACTGGCAAGGCATCACGGCACCTTGCCTGCGTCACATTTCGCGATTGCTGTCTAACTCTGAGACAGGGCCGGTGAAACACCCTGCGAAGCAGTATGGTCCGGCTTGCGCAAAGCGCCGCCCGCCGGCAGCAACAGGGCGCCCAGCAGCATGGTCAGCAGACCGACCCAGACCAGCGAGAGGAACGGGAAGCGGCGCACCACCACCACGCTCTCGATGTCGTCGCCGGGCTGCTTGAGCAGCCGCGCCGAGGCCGGCACCCAGATCTGCAGATCGCCGCTCCAGCCGCGCACGATGAACGGATGCAGCACGTAGCCGCGATCCGAGGCGAAGCGCGCGTAGTGGTAGTCGAGGATTTCGCAGAGCTGGCGCACCGGGCCCTGGTAGGCCGGCGGGTTGCCGCGGCTGTCCTGGAACAGCGCGTGGCCGGCCAGCGTACGCTCGCCGTCACGCAATTCGACCTTGGCCAGGGCGTGGTAACCGGAGAAATCCGGCCGGCTGGCATCGGGCGAGACGCGCATCTGCATGCCGCCGATCACCGCGTGCCACTGCTCGAAGGAAGTGCCCGCCGGAATGCTGATCTGCTGGTAGCTGTTCAGCGCGGTGGCGGCCAGCCCGCCGACCAGCGCGATCACCGCGCCGCCGTGCACCAGCGCCAGTCCGCCGCTGTAGCGCAGGTTGCCCAGGCGCCGGCTGCGCCACATCGTCTGCAATCCCCAGAGCAGGCAGCTGAGCATCAGGAAGGCGCCGCCCAGCAGCGCCGCATCCAGCCACGGCAGTACCCGCACGATGTTCTGCGAGAGCATGCCGTCGCCGTTGTAGCCGTCGCTCAGCCAACCACCGCGCCAGCCGGTCCAGAGCATCACCGCGGCCATCAGCACAGTCGCCAGCAGCGCCAGCCGCGGCCGCCCGCAGCGGCGCAGGAAGCTGAAGCCGCCCATCAGCCCGAGCGCCGCCAACAGCGGTACCAGCCAGGGAGCCAGGCTGTAGCCGTTGACGTCCCACTGGTCGAAGGCGCGGCGCAGGCTGTCCATCTCCGCCGTGGTGGCCCAGGCGGTGAGGGTTTCGAAGAAGGGTTTCAGCTCGCTCGGGCGCTCCATGCCCAGCCACTCGTAGAGGTGCGCCTGCAGGAGTGCGCCGAGGGCCAGCAGGCCGGTGCCGGCGAACAGGTAGATGGCCACGTCCAGCGTCCAGTCCCTGGCCCCGCGCGGCCGCCCTGCCCGCCTGCCGGCGCGCCAGCCCTTGAGCAGATGGAAGCTGGCGAGCGCCAGCAGGAGCGCCGTCAGCGCCAGGTGGCTGAGCCAGGAAGTAGTGCCGATGTAGCGGTGCGAACTGGCCAGCACCGTGCTGCGGGTCACCGCCATGGCGCCGCAGGCCATGGCCGCCGCCAGCAGGCTGAGCACCGGCAGCAGCCGTGCATAGGCGCCATCCGCGCGCCAGCGACGGGCGCCGTGAAGCACCGCGCCGAGCAGGGCCCAGATGATGAAGGCCGAGGTCTGCACCGGGTCCCAGTGCCACAGCTGGCCGTAGGTGAAATCCTCCATGGCCCAGGCCATGCCGACGCCGATCCCGGCGCTGAGGATCAGCCAGGCGCGGCGACTGTAGCGCGGCATCACCCAGGCGTAGGCGTGCCCTCCCCGCCCCAGTGCTTCCAGCGCGGCGCCGGCGGGCGCCAGCACCCAGGCGTAGGCGCAGAGGATCAGCGGCGCATGCAGGGACATCCAGAAGGTCTGCAGGTGGGCGTTCATACCCTGGCTCGGCTGAGCCGCCAGCCAGTCCGCCGGCGTGGCGCTGAAGGGGCCGAGCCAGGCGGCAGTGGCGACGTACCAGGCGGCGATCAACGCCATGCCGCGCCCGGCCCAGCCGGGCAAGGTGGCACTGCGCAGGGCGATAACCATGCAGAAGGTCGCCAGCAGCAGCACCGTGCCCTCGTCGCCGCCCCACAGGTTGGAAAACTTCAGGTAGGCCGGCAGCGCCGCACTGCTGTAGAGCCAGGCATAGCGCAGCTGGAAGTGGTCGGCCACCAGGTGCAGGCCCAGCGCCAGGCAGGCGCCGCACAGCGCGCCGACAGCCACCGGCCACGCCAGCGCACGCCACTCGTTGCGCAGCGCACCCAGGGCAATCAACCCCGCCAACACCCAGAGGATGGCGTTACCCAGAACGGGCAGCAGCCACAACAGCAGACAGGTCAACGCGGCGGCCAGCGGCCCCACGATCCACGGCGACGACAGGTGCATCCTCTTCAAGCCAGGTCTCCTTGTGCGGCGCCGACGCGGCGCTGGGCGAACCCTGGGTTCTTCACGTTGCGTGCCAGACGAAAAAAGGCTTATGAAACAGCAGGCTACGACGACCTTACGGCCGCCCGCTCGTGGCAGATCGCGACAGCTGTAGCAGTCTGCGACAGCCCTACCCGTTATAGACGATGGTCTAATGGCTCCTGGCCATGCCGCGCGGACCAACAGCCTCGGAGCGCCAGCCAGAGGCCTCGCCTCATCCGAGCTGTCCAGAACAGGCGCCAATCCGCGCCAGCCGGGGCTTTGCCCATGGCGGCGAGTGGCCAGATGCGTGAGAACGATTATGCTTTCAGAAGACCTTGCGGCTTTTCGCAGGGTTGCCTGCATGTGCAATCCGTACGACCTGACATCAGCCCTGGGCTCGAGCGCGGTAACGGTATTGAGGGACTCCGGCCCAAAACAACAACAAGACGGAGACGAACATGGCACAGACATACAGCCCGTCCGCGGGCAACGCTCCTTCCCAAGGCGTGACGAAGGAGGAGCGCAAGGTCATCTTTGCCTCCTCCCTGGGCACGGTCTTCGAGTGGTACGACTTCTATCTCTATGGCTCCCTGGCGGCGATCATCGCCAAGCACTTCTTCGCCGGGGTCAATGAAACCACCGCCTTCATCTTCGCCCTGCTGGCCTTCGCCGCCGGCTTCGCGGTACGCCCCTTCGGCGCCATCGTGTTCGGCCGCCTGGGCGACATGATCGGGCGCAAGCACACCTTCCTCATCACCATCGTCATCATGGGCGTATCCACCGCCGTGGTCGGCCTGCTACCGGCCTACGCCACCATCGGCGTTGCCGCGCCGATCATCCTCATTACGCTGAGGCTGCTGCAGGGCCTGGCGCTGGGCGGCGAGTACGGCGGCGCGGCGACCTACGTCGCCGAGCACGCACCCAAGGGCAAGCGTGGCTTCTTCACCTCGTGGATCCAGACCACCGCAACCCTGGGGCTGTTCCTCTCGCTGCTGGTGATCATGGCCTGCCGCACGGTGATGGGGAACGAGGCCTTCGAGGCCTGGGGCTGGCGGATTCCCTTCCTGCTGTCGATCCTGCTGCTGATCATCTCGGTCTACATCCGCCTGCAGCTCTCCGAGTCGCCGGTGTTCCTGAAGATGAAGGAAGAAGGCAAGGCATCGAAGGCGCCGCTGACCGAATCCTTCGGCCGCTGGGAGAACCTGAAGATCGTCATCATGGCGCTGCTGGGCGGCACTGCAGGCCAGGCCGTGGTCTGGTACACCGGGCAGTTCTACGCGCTATTCTTCCTGTTGCAGACGCTGAAGATCGATGCGCAGACCGCCAACCTGCTGATTGCCGGTTCCCTGCTGCTGGGCACGCCGTTCTTCGTGTTCTTCGGCAGCCTGTCCGACCGCATCGGCCGCAAGAAGATCATCATGGCCGGCTGCATCCTCGCCGCCCTCACCTACTTCCCGATTTTCCACGGGCTGACCCAGTACGGTAACCCGGACGTCTTCGCCGCCCAGGAGAAGAACCCGGTGACGGTGGTCGCCGACCCGAATGCCTGCTCGTTCCAGTTCGACCCCGTGGGCAAGGCCAAATTCGTCAGCTCCTGCGACATGGCCAAGAGCCTTTTGGCCAAGCGCGCCATCCCCTACGAGAACCTCAAGGCCGAGACCGGCGCACTGGCCCAGGTGCACATCGGCGACAAGGTCATCGCCAGCTTCGAAGGGGCCGGCATGCCGGCGGCGGAATTCAAGGTGCAGTCGGAAGTCTTCACCGCGCAGCTGGCCGCCTCGCTCAAGGAAGCCGGCTACCCCGAGAAGGCCGACCCGGCGAAGATCAACCACCTGATGATGCTGGTGCTGCTGACCGTGCTGGTCATCTACGTGACCATGGTCTACGGGCCGATCGCCGCGTGGCTGGTGGAGCTGTTCCCGACGCGCATCCGCTACACCTCCATGTCGCTGCCCTACCACATCGGCAACGGCTGGTTCGGCGGCTTCCTGCCCACCGTCGCCTTCGCCATGGTGGCGGCCACCGGGGACATCTACTACGGCCTCTGGTACCCCATCGTCATCGCGGTGATGACGGCTATTTTGGGCATCTTCTTCCTGCCGGAGACCAAGGATCGGGATATCACCGAATGATGGGGTGTGCCATGCCGGAGAGCCCCTCTCCCCAGCCCTCTCCCTGAAGGGAGAGGGGGCGTTCGTGCAATGCAAGCCTCGATGCTTTCCTGCACCCGCGGTGCCGGCTGAAAGTGAAAAATCGCACAACGCCGATCGGTCCCCTCTCCCTTCAGGGAGAGGGTTAGGGAGAGGGAACGCCCAGCTCCAGAGTTCCCTTCCAATCGAACCCTACAAATCTCAGCCGCTGTCGCAATGTGCGACAGCGGCCTTTTCATCTGCGCACCAAAAAATAAAATAATCTCTTCAAATTCAAATAGTTGAATCATAAATCCATCCTTGGCACAGCCGTTGCGATGCTCCGCCTCAGCGCCTCCCGGACCGGGAGCACGAACAGACAACAAGAGGCCACCGCAATGCTCGCTTCCCTGCCCATCAAGCCCGAATCCCGCGCCTTCCTGCAGCGCGCCCCGAAGATGCTGATCGGTGCCGACTGGACCTCCGCCAGCGACGGCGCCCTGATGGACCTGCGCAACCCCGCCACCGGCGAAGTGCTCTGCCAGGTGCCGGCCGGCACCCCCGCCGACGTCGACCGCGCGGTGCGCGCCGCGCGCCAGGCCTTCGATGATTCGGCCTGGAGCCGCACCCGTCCGCGCGAACGGCAGAACCTGCTGTGGAAGCTCGCCGACCTGATGGAGCGCGACGCCGACCTGCTGGCTGAGCTGGAGTGCCTGAACAACGGCAAGAGCGCCGCCGTCGCCCGCGTGATGGACGTGCAACTGGCCATCGACTTCCTGCGCTACATGGCCGGCTACGCCACCAAGATCGAAGGCAGCACCGTGGACGTGTCCATGCCGCTGATGCCCGATGGCGACTTCCACGGCTACATCCGCCGTGAAGCCGTCGGCGTGGTGGGCGCCATCGTCGCCTGGAACTTCCCCCTGCTGCTGGCCTGCTGGAAGCTCGGCCCGGCGCTGGCCACCGGCTGCAGCGTGGTATTGAAGCCCGCCGACGAAACCCCGTTGTCCGCGCTGAAGCTCGCTGAGCTGGTGCTCGAAGCGGGCTACCCGGCGGGTGTGTTCAACGTCGTCACCGGCGCCGGCATCAGCGCCGGCGCCGCCCTCTCCCACCACCCGCTGGTGGACAAGCTGACCTTCACCGGCTCGACCCCGGTGGGCAAGGAAATCGGCAAGGCGGCCATGGACAACATGACCCGCGTGACCCTGGAGCTGGGCGGCAAGTCGCCGACCATCGTCATGGCCGACGCGGACCTTTCCACCGCCGCCGCCGGCGCTGCGCAGGCGATCTTCTTCAACCAGGGCCAGGTCTGCTGCGCCGGTTCGCGCCTGTACGTGCAGCGCAAGCACTTCGACAACGTCATCGCCGACATCTCCGGCATCGCCAACGGCATGAAGCTGGGCAACGGCCTGGACCCGAGCATCGACATGGGCCCGCTGATTTCCGCCAAGCAGCAGAAGCGCGTGTTCGACTACATCGAACTGGGCCGTGACAAAGGCGCCACCATCGCCTGCGGCGGCGAGCAGTTCGGCCCCGGCTACTTCGTCAAACCGACGGTGATCGTCGACGTCGACCAGAAGAACCCGTTGGTGCAGGAAGAGATCTTCGGCCCGGTGCTGGTGGCCATGCCCTTCGACGACATCGAGGACGCCCTGCGCCTGGCCAACGACAGCCCCTACGGGCTGGGCGCGAGCATCTGGTCCAACGACCTGGCGGCAGTGCACCGCATGGTGCCGCGCATCAAGTCCGGCTCGGTGTGGGTGAACTGCCACAGCGCGCTGGACCCGGCGCTGCCCTTCGGCGGCTTCAAGATGTCCGGCGTGGGCCGCGAGATGGGCGCCGCTGCCATCGAGCATTACACCGAGCTGAAGTCGGTGCTGATCCGCCTGTAAGCCAGCTGGAGAAGGTGGGGAATGGGTACGTCCGCGATAGCTCCGCAGCACGCCGGAAACATCGCGGACGAAGTCCGCTCCTACGCCATACCCACACGCGTGCGATGTCGTCGTAGGGCGCAAACGCGTGAGCGTAATCCGCCGACGCCATGGCGGATAACCTGTTCCAGGTTATGCGCCCTACGGACCTGATCCACCTGTAAACACCGGCCTGGAAACTACGTAGGAGCGGACTCCGTCCGCGATAGGCCGGCATCGCGCCGGAGGCCGGAGACAGCCCCTGATATCGAACTTTCTACCTCGCCCGCGCATCCCTTGCGCGGGTCTTGATCCCCCGCTCGCACCCGCGCCCGGGGGATTTTTTTGTCCGGATCAATCCCGCTCCGGCGCCCCCAGCGGAAACAGCGGCCGATGCGGCCGCGCCTCCTCCACCGCGCGGGCGAAGGATGGGCGCGCCAGCAGGCGCGAGCGGTAGGCGCGCAAGGTCGGGTATTGGTCGCCGATGGGATGGGTCCAGTCGGCATAGAACAGCGACGGAGCTGCGGCGCAGTCGGCGAGGCTGAAGCTCTCTCCCGCCGCCCAGGTGCGTCCGGCCAGCTCTTCTTCCAGCCAGGCGTAGGCCAGTTCGAGCTTGCTCACGGCGTGGGCCAGCCCTTCGGCGCGCTTGTTCGCCTCACCGCTCATGGCGCCGAGAACGGCATGCTGCACCGGGGTCATCACGTGCCAATCGAAGAAGCGGTCGAGGAATCGCACGTCCAGCGCCTTCAGCGGGTCGTCCGGCAGCAGGCGCACCGGGCCGGGGTGCTTCAGGTGCAGGTACTCGATGACGATGCTGGTCTCGGCAACGCTGTGCTCGCCATCCAGCAGCACCGGAAACTTGGCCAGCGGCCACAGGCGCAGCCAGTGCGCGCCATGCTCCGGCTGATCCGGGCCGAGGCTGCGGAACTCGAAGGGCGTGGCGTTCTCGTAGAGGGCGATCAGCACCTTCTGCGTGTAGGAGGAAAACGGATGGCCGAACAGGATGAGGGACATGGCGGATCACCTGGGGCAGACGAAAGTACTCAGCCTAGTCCCGAATGACCGCGCCATGGATTTCTCAGCAGGCCTGCGTCTGCCCCGCCGCCGGCCGCTCCGGCGCAAAGCGGCTGGCCAGGGCGAGCATCACCAGGCACACCAGCGCCATGCCGATCCAGGCCGGCGCCAGGCTGGCCATGGACTGCCGCGCCAGCCCCGCCAGCAGCGGGAACAGCGCGGCGATCAGGTAGCCCACGCCCTGCACGAAGCCCACCAGTGCACCGGCCTCGGCCGGGTTGCGGGCGCGGTCCATGGCGACGATCAGCGACAACGGGAACAGCGCGCCGATGCCCAGGCCGAGACAGATCATCGCCACCAGCACCAGTTGCTGTGGCCACAGCACCAGCACGATCAGCCCGCCCAGCAGCAGGACAATGGCCAGCAGCAGCGCCGGACGACGGTCCGGCAGGCGATCGATGAAGGCCGAGACCAGCAGCCCGGCGACCACCTCGGTCAGCGTCAGCCCGCCAAGCAATGCGCCCGCCTGGGCCGGGCTCCAGCCCAGGGCGGTGTAATACGGCGGCAGCCAGGCGAGCACTAGCACGTAGGCGCCGGTGCCCAGGCCGAAGAACAGCGCCAGCCACACCGCACGCCGGGCGATACCGGCAAAGGCCGGAGCGACGGAGCTGGCGGGCACCTCGCCCTTCGCGGCGCGGCTCCACACCGGCAGCGCCAACAGGGCCGGCAACGCCCAGAACGCCAGCGCCGGCAACTCGCCCCAGGCTTTCGCCAGCCACGGCGAGGCGACGCTGGCCAGCACCGCACCGCCCATGATTGCGGTGGAATAGGCGCCCATCGCTCCGCCGACCCGCGCACCGAAGCGCCGGCGGATGAACACCGGCAACAGCGCCTGGCAGGCGGCGATGCCCAGGCCGGCGAGCACTGCGCCGCCGAGCAGCCCGACCTGCCCCGGCAGCAGGCGCAGTGCGCAGGCACACGCGATCAGCAGCAGGCCGCCCATCACGCCACGGCGCACACCGAAGTGGCGCAACAGCTGGGCAGCACCCAGCGCACCCAGGCCCATCAGCAGCACCGGCAGGCTGGTGAGCAGGCTGGCAAGGCTGTCGGACAACTGCGCGGAGGCCTGCAATGCGTCCAGCAGCGGGCCGATGGAGGCCAGCGCCGGGCGCAGGTTGAGGCCGGCCAGCACGACGGCGAGCAGGCAGGCGACAAGAGAAACGGTTCGAGACATGGCAAACATCCTTCCAGTGGGCACCAGCACTTGATCGCGAGGACGGCGCAGGCGAATATCTCTACATCAAGACAAATTCAATGTATCTCGACATCAAGATAAAAAGGAAGCCCCCCGATGACCTCACCGGACAGAGCCGCGCTCGCCGTCGCGCAATGGCGCGAGCAACTCCCCGAGCTGGACACCGATGGCATGCTGCTGCTCGGCCGCCTGGGCGAGGCCGCGCAGCTGATCGCCCGCGACCACCTCAACCCGCTGTTCGCCGAGTACGGCCTGCAACCGGGCGAGTTCGACGTGCTCGCCACCCTGCGCCGCAGCGGCCCGCCCTTCCGCCTCACGCCCACCGTGCTCTACGAGGCGGCAATGATCTCCTCCGGCAGCATGACCAACCGCCTCGACCGCCTGGAAAAACAGGGCCTGGTGCAGCGCATGCCCAACCCCGAGGACGGCCGCGGCTCGCTGGTGGGCCTGAGCGAAGCAGGACTGGCGCTGATCGACGCCGCAGTCGGCGCCCATGTCGAGAACCAGCGCCAGGTACTCGCCGGGCTCAGCGCCGCCGAGCAGAAGCAGTTGGCCGGGCTGCTGGCCAGACTCCTCGCCAGCCTGCCCGGCACCCGCGGCTGATCACCGGCGTCGCGAGGTCCCGACCAGCAGGAAGCAGCGCTGCAGAGCGGCTGATGGCCACTACTGCACCGGCCGTCCATGTCGCTTTTGATCATGCCTGCGGCGATTTCGAGCAACTCGCCGCCCATCCACTGCCTTAGCTTGGGTCCCGCGTGAAGCGTGTTGATCCAGCTGCACACTTCCTCGGCCAATTCCCAACCCCGCCAGGAGCGGAACCATCGGTCAGGAAGGAAGTTGCGCTCATCCCACGTCGCCGCGTCCTACATAACAATTTCAAGAAAAGGCCGACAGATGAGTGCTCCCAGTGCAAACGGCGCCAATGGCGATCTGGTGCAGGGCTTCAAGCCCCGCCACGTGACCATGCTTTCCATCGCGGGAATCATCGGCGCCGGGTTGTTCGTCGGCTCCGGCCACGCGATTGCCGCCGCCGGCCCCTCCGCCATCGTCGCCTACGCCCTTTCCGGGCTGCTGGTGGTACTGGTGATGCGCATGCTCGGCGAAATGGCCGTGGCCAGCCCCGACACCGGTTCCTTCTCCGCCTATGCCGACCAGGCCATCGGCCGCTGGGCCGGCTTCACCATCGGCTGGCTGTACTGGTGGTTCTGGGTGCTGGTGATCCCCATCGAGGCGATTGCCGCCGGGGTCATCCTCAACAACTGGTTCCCGCAGGTGGAGACCTGGGTGTTCGCCCTGTCGATGACGCTGCTGCTCACCGTCACCAACCTGTTCAGCGTGGCCAAGTACGGTGAGTTCGAATTCTGGTTCGCCATGCTCAAGGTGGTCGCCATCGTCGCCTTCATCGGGCTGGGCGCCGCCGCGCTGCTGGGCCTGCTGCCGGGGCGCGAGGTCAGCGGCCTGAGCAAGCTCATGCACGAGCACGGCGGCTTCATGCCAAACGGCTGGACGGCCATCTTCAGCGCGCTGGTCACCACCCTGTTCAGCTTCATCGGCACCGAGGCGGTGACCATCGCCGCCGCCGAATCCAGCGACCCCAGCCGCAACATCGCCAAGGCCACGCGCTCGGTGATCTGGCGCATCAGCGTGTTCTACCTGCTGTCGATCCTGGTGATCATTTCGGTGGTGCCGTGGAACGATCCGCGCCTGGTGGAGATCGGCTCCTACCAGCGTGCCCTGGAGCTGCTGAACATCCCCAACGCGCAACTGCTGATGGACCTGGTGGTGCTGGTGGCAGTGGCCAGTTGCCTGAACTCCTCGGTGTACATCGCCTCGCGGATGATCTATTCGCTGAGCCGTCGCCACGACGCGCCGGCCTTCATCCAGCGCACCTCGAAGGCCGGCGTGCCGCGCGCGGCGGTGATCGCCAGCACATTGATCGGCATGTTCACCACCCTGCTCAACTTCTTTGCGCCGGGGCGGCTGTTCGAGTTCCTGCTGGCCAGCTCCGGCTCCATCGCCCTGCTCGTCTATCTCGCCATCGCCGTGTCGCAGCTGCGCATGCGCGGCATCCTGCGCCGGCGCAACCATGAGCTGGTGTTCCGCATGTGGCTGTTCCCCTGGCTGACCTGGCTGGTGATCGGGATCATCAGCTTCATCCTGGTGGTGATGTTCAGCATGCCCGCGCACCGCATCGAAGTGAGTTCGACCCTGGCGCTGACGGTGATCATCATCCTGCTCAGCCAGACCAGCCGGCGCACTTCGCCGCACGCGCCGGCCGCCATCGGCCGCAGCGCCGTGCGCAACTGAGCCAATCGCCCACAAAGCAGCCGAGGTGCCGATTGGTCGAACGCCGCCAGTTCAGTGGAACCATGCAGGGCCGCAACCTGCGCTACCTCGACGGTGAACCGCAGCAGCCCGACCGCCTCGCGCGGGTGGGCTTCCTGCTGCTGGAACACTTCTCCCTGCCGGCCTTCACCCAGGCGCTGGACACCCTGGTCACCGCCAACCTGATCCGCGCGCAGACCTTCGCCAGCCAGACCTTCAGCCTGGACGGCGAATCGGCCACCAGCGACCTCGGCCTGGTGATCTGCCCCGGCGCCGCGCTGACCCCGGCGCAGCTCGGCGAACTGGACCTGCTGGTGGTCTGCGGCGGCCTGCGCACACCCCTGCGCGCCATCCCCGAACTGACCCGCCTGCTGCAGAGCGCCGCCGACAAGGACATCGCCCTCGCCGGCCTGTGGAACGGCGCCTGGTTCCTCGGCCAGGCCGGCCTGCTGGACGGCTACCGCTGCGCCATCCACCCCGAGCACCGCGCGGCGCTGGCGGAGATCGCCCGGCACAGCGAAGTCACCAGCGAAAGCTACCAGGCCGATCGCAACCGGCTCACTGCCGCCAGCCCCACCGGCGCCTTCAACCTGGTGCTGGAGTGGATCAACCAGCGCCACGGCCGCGAACTGGTGGAGGGCATCGTCGACATCCTCGCCTTCGAGGAATCGCGTTTCCGCCGCACCCGCCCGGCGCTGCACGAGAAGCTCAGCGAGCCGCTGCGCGAGGCGATCAACCTGATGAGCGCGAACATCGAGGAGCCGCTGAACCAGGACCAGCTGTCGCGCTACGTGGGACGCTCGAAACGGCAGATCGAGCGGCTGTTCCAGGAGCAGCTGGGGACCACGCCGGTGCGCTATTACCTGGAGCTGCGCATCACCGAAAGCCGCCGCCTGCTGCAGCACTCCAGCCTGCCGATGGTCGAGGTGGCGCTGGCCTGCGGCTTCGTCTCGCCCAGCCATTTCAGCAAGTGCTACACCTCGTTCTACGGCTATTCGCCGTCCAAGGAAGCGCGCCATGGTTGCGTCAAGGCCCTTCGCCCGGTCGAGCGCCCTCTGTAGGAGCAACTGACTGCCGGCTCCGGCTTTTTGTAGGGCGCATAACCCGGAACGGGTTATCCGCCACGGCGGCGGATAACGCCGTAGGCGTTATGCGCCCTACGGGAACGCTTGGCGGCTGGAGCCCCTGATAGGAGCGGGCTCCATCCGCGATCCGCCGACAAGGCCGGCGCCCGATCGGTTCGCGAGCAAGCTCGCTCCTGCGAAGAGCGATCCGAGCCAGAGCTGAACGGTAGGAGCGAGCTTGCTCGCGAACCCAGCATCCGCTGCGTCGCTCATCCCCTGCCCACTGCGCGGGGCGGATAGCCGAAGTAGCGAGCGAAGGCCACGCTGAAATTGTTCGCATGGCCATAGCCCACTGCCCAGGCTGCCTGGGCCACCTGGCAGCCGCCTTCGAGCAGGGCGTGGGCATGCCCCATGCGCAGCTGGTTGAGGGACTGCTGCGGCGTGCAGCCGTAGTGACGCTTCCAGGCGGTTTTCAGCCGGGTCTCGCCCATGCCGGCAGCGGCCGCCAGCAATGTCACAGTCAGGGGCTGATCCAGGCGCTCGCGCATCCAGTCGCGCGCCTGCTCCAGGCATTCGATCTCCACCGTCTGCAAGCGGCGCTGCGGGTCGATAGCCGCCCTCGGCAGCAGCCCCTGCAGCTGCTCGCGCAGCAGCGCCAGGCCGTTGAGGTGCAGGTCGAGCAGACCCTGCCCCGGTCGCAGCAGCGCGCGGGCCAGCGCAAGGCTGGCCGGCGATGTGCGCTGGTACGCCAGGCGGCGCAGGTGGCCGTTGCCCAGCAGCTCGCCGGCGCGAGCTGCGCCCAGGTAATTCGTCAGCACGGCTTCGTCGGCGATCAGGCGCAGCTGGCTGAGGGTTTCCCCACCGCGATAGCATCGCTGGCCCTCGCTGTGGCGGAAGCTGGTGACAGTGGTGTGGCCCTCGCGGAAATCCACCCGATTGCCGTCGCGGCCGACAAAGGCGGAGCGCCCCGCCAGCCCGAGGGTAATCACCAGGGATGCGCTTCCCTGGGGCGATGCGCCGGGCTCGCGGCAGTCCCGCAGCGGGTGCAGGCGCGAGCGCACCAGCAGCAATCCCGGCGCCAGCTGGCGGCTTTGCGTGAAGGGCTCCATTGGCTTCCTGCCGTGCATTGCGCAGACGAAAAACGCCGCCGCGCAGAGTTAATAGACGATAGTCATTCGCATTAGCGCGCACCCTGGCTGCCACGTCAATCACGCTGGAGTACCGCCATGACCACCCTGCCCTTCGAATCGCATCCGTTGCGCCGCAGCTGGGACCTGCTGCTGGCCAGCGTCGGCGCCGACTGCCTGCGTGCGGCGCTGGAGCACGAGCTGTTCAGCCAACTGCTGGCGCCCGTCAGTCTCGACCACCTCATGCCGCGCACCACGCTGCCCGCCGCCAGCCTGGCACCACTGCTGGACTGCCTTTGGAGCCTCGGCCTGCTGGAGCGCGACGGCGAGCGCTACAGCGCCAGCGAGGTCGCCCGCCGCCATTTCGTGCCTTCTTCCACCCGGTATTGCGGCGAGGCCTGGCTGCTGCGCCTGCAAGCGTTGCGCCGAGTCGGTGCCGCGCTGGGTTCGCCAGGGCCCTTCGCGCCACCGGCCGAGGCCGTGCGCAGCGGCTGGGCCGAGGCGGCGCGGCGACAATTGGCCCAGGAGCAGCAGGCGGTCACCGCCGAGGCGGCGGTCCGGCTGGTGCAAGGCTTCGGCGAACTGCCGGCGGATGGCCGCTTCCTCGACCTGGGCTGCGGCCCCGGTCTGCAGGCCATCGCCCTGGCGCTGGCCTGGCCGCACTGCCGTGGGGTGCTGCTGGACTTCCCGGAAAGCGCGGCGGTGGCGCGGGACAATCTGCGGGCCGCCGGAGTCGCCAATCGCCTGCAGGCCATTGGCGCCGATCTGCGCGATGCAGAGCTGGGCGATGCCGAGCTGGGCGACGGCTTCGACCTGGTCTGGTGCGCCTCGGTGCTGCACTTCGTCGAGGACCGGCTCGGGCTGCTGCGGCGCATCCGCGCGGCACTCAAGCCGGGCGGGCGCTTCCTCTGCCTGCACGCGCACTGGGAAATGCAGCCGGAGCTGGCCGAGCGGGTACTGCCCTACTACCTGCCGCTGCGCCTGCGCGGCCATTGGGTGCCCGAGCCGGGCGAGCTGCTGGCATTGCTGCACGAGGCCGGGTTCGACGGCGTGGACGACCTCGGCCACGTGGATATTCCGCTGGCGCCGGTGCGGGTTCTGCTCGCGCGGGGCTAGCGCCTCAAGCAGCGTCGTAGGATGGCGTGGAGCGCAGCGATACCCATCAATCCCGATCGCCGACAGCATGGGTATCGCTGCGCTCCACCCATCCTACAAAGGGCATCCGCCGGAAAATCCGCCGTTCGGGACAGCAAAAAAACCGCGCCCTGGGGCGCGGTTTTTCAGGCAGCGTGAAGCGGCAGAGCGATCAACCCAGCGGCGGCGTGCTCGGTGGCACCAGGCGCTTGGAGCCGGTGGCTTCGAAGGCGGCGGCGAAGGTCAGCAGCGCGGAGTCGTCGTAGGCGCGACCGGCGAAGGTCAGGCCCACCGGCATGCCGATGTCGGCCATCACGCCCATCGGCACGGTGACGGTCGGTACGCCCAGGTGACGGATCGCCAGGTTGCCGTTGGCGACCCAGATGCCGTTGCTCCAGGCGATGTCGGCCGATTCCGGGTTGACGTCGGCGTCCGCCGGGCCGACGTCGGCCACGGTGGGGAACAGCACGGCGTCGAGCTTCAGCTCGTCCATCCAGTCTTCCAGGTCGAGCTTGCGGGTCTTCTCCAGGCCGCGCAGGCCGTCGGGCAGGGTCTCGATCTGGTCCCACGTCTTGAGGCCGCGCCTGGCCATGTTGACGTACTCGTCCATGCCCGCGCAGAGGTCATCCTCGCGGTTGGGCAGCGTGCCCGGATCGTGGGGGAAGATTTTCAGCCCGTCGACGTCGGCCAGCTGGTTCAGCTTGGGGTCGCCGTTGGCGCGCAGGAAATCGTCGAAGCCCCAGCCGGACAGTTCCCACAGCTCGTCATGCAGGAACTGCTCGGTGACGAAGCCGCGGTTGAACACGGTCGGTGCGCCAGGACGGTCGCCCTCGCAGTTGGAAACCAGCGGGAAGTCCACTTCGACGACTTCGGCGCCGGCGGCTTCCAGGGCCTTGCGGGCCTGCTCCCAGAGGTCGATGACCGAGGCGCGGGTGTTGATGCGCTGGCCGGTCGGGCCGCCGATGCCGGGCTTCTCGCTGGTGCCGGCGAGCTCGTCCTGGTTGATGAACATGCGCGGCACGCCCAGGCGCTTGCCCTTGAGGGCTTCCGGGCCGGCGGCGAGGTCCAGGTAGGAGGCCGGGCGCACTTCGCTTACGGCGGGGATCGGTACCCACGGCTGCAGGCGCCAGAGGTCGCCGCGCTTTTCGCTGTCTTCGGCAACCACCACGTCGAGCACTTCCAGCAGGTCGGCCATGGTCCGCGCGTAGGGCACCACCACGTCCATGGTCGGGGTCAGCGGCCAGTTGCCGCGTACCGAGATCACCCCACGGGACGGGGTGTAGGCGCACAGGCCATTGTTCGAGGCCGGGCCACGACCGCTGGACCAGGTTTCTTCCGCCAGGCCGAAGGCCGAGAAGCTCGCGGCAGTCGCGGTGCCGGCACCGTTGGAGGAGCCGGAGGCGAAGGGCGCGGTGAGGAACTTGCGGTTGTACGGGCTTTCCGCACGGCCGTAGACGCCGCGCTGCATGCCGCCGTTGGCCATGGGCGGCATGTTGGTCTTGCCCAGGCAGATGGCGCCGCCGGCGCGCAGGCGCTCGACGGTGAAGGCGTCGCGGTAGGCGACCAGGTCCTTGAAGGCCGGGCTGCCGGAAGCGGCGGTCAGGCCCTTGACCAGGTAGCTGTCCTTGGCGGTGTAGGGGATGCCGTCCAGCGGGCCGAGGGTCTCGCCACGGGCGCGGCGGGCGTCGGAGGCTTCGGCTTCCTTCAGGGCCTCGGTATTGCGCACGACCACGGCATTGAGCCGGGTCGGGCCATCGTAGGCATCGATGCGCGCGAGGTAGGCCTTGACCAGTTCGACCGCGGTGGTGCGGCCCGACTCCAGGGCTTCACGCAGCTGCGCAATGGAAACTTCGGTTACCTCGATCATGCTGTCACCGTCGGCTGAAGGTT
Source organism: Pseudomonas nitroreducens (assembly GCF_014204515.1). Taxonomy (GTDB): domain Bacteria; phylum Pseudomonadota; class Gammaproteobacteria; order Pseudomonadales; family Pseudomonadaceae; genus Pseudomonas; species Pseudomonas nitritireducens_A. The sequence continues at coordinate 53,293 of NZ_JACHLI010000020.1, forward strand.
GGTGGGAAGGGGCAGGTCTGCGTCGCGAAGGACGAAGACAGCGCAAGTCGGAAAGTGCGTGTTCATCTGAATTCTCTTGTACTTCTGTTTCGCGACGGGAGTGAGTGTACCGTCGGCCGGCGGCAGGGTTCAGCGCCCGGCGGACAAACCGGATGCGCAGCGAGACAGGCTGTGAAAGGCGAATACAGCCGCCAGGGCGCACACACTGGCATGCCCGATCAGAATACACAACAGACGTAAATTAAAAAAAACGCCCGCCGAGTGGGGGGACTCGCCGGGCGACAGTTCGGGCGCTGGGGGGAGCGCCCTGGAGAGTGAATCAGCGCAAGCCCGATGGCCGACACTGACGCAGGCTATTCGCCGCCTGCCGGCGCTGGGCGGGTCGCTGGGGGGAGCGACCCGCTCGAAGACGATTCAACTGTGCTGCGCGCACTGGTAGGCGGCGTCCAGCAACTCGCCCTTGTCCTGCCAGGCGCTGCGCTGGAAGGCGCTGAAGTGATTGCCGCCAGCGATCGGCGTGACCTCGACGATGCCGCTGGCCTGCAGCGGGTCGGCGCTGCCGGTAAGCAGTTGGCGGGTGGCGCCCTGCTCGTTGAAGAAGATCGGCGTGCGGGCATTCACCCGGCCATCCACGCAGCTCAGGTAGGCGTCGCTGCTCTGGGCGGTGGTACCGCCGAGGCTGTCCCAGCTCAGCTGGCTCTCGGAGGTGGCCGACGTGGCGGCGCAGCCGGTCAGGCTGGCCAGCGTCAGCAGCAGCGGTGCCAGCAATGGGCGACAGGCAAGGCGCGAAGTGTTCATGGGTTCTGTTCCGTGGCCCCGGTTCAGCGGGTTCGTGGGACAGATAGTCAGCCGCGGGCGCCCCACGCACCACTCGATTGCATCGATAGTGAGACTCGACGGTATTGATGATTCGCCGCCCGGCGATGACGCACCGCTGCGCAGGAAGTTCGAACCCTCCCCGCCCGGCCGGGTCGCAACTCAGGAAGGCCCTGCATTGATGACCCGGAGGACACGCCATGAGCTACGACTGGGACCTGATCGAACGTCTGCTGCTGCGCGCCCAGGAGTGCGCCGACCAACCCTACCAGGCCCGCGAGTGCGGCGAGGAAGTGGCCGAGCAGCACCGGCTGCAGGGCGAGCCGGTGGACGGCAGCGTCGACCACCTGAAGAAGGTCGCCGGCGACCTGGAGGGTGACCTGTTCGCCAACGGCTACATCCAGGAACGCCCGCGCGAACACGGCGGCACCGGCAACAACTTCGAGCTGACCGAGCGCGGCAACGAGCTGCTGACCCTGATCAGCCGCAGCTTCCCCGACCACCTGGTGTTCCGCCAGCTGCTCGACGAAAAGGGCGAGGCCGCGCTGCTGCCGGAATCCTTCGACCTGCTGGCCGAGCGCGCCACCCGTGACCGGGTGAACGACCGGCCGGAGCGCTGAAGCTCCGGCCGCCAAGCATCGGGGATCAGGCGGCTGGCAGTTCCATCACCATCTCGTGCCACGCCATGCCGCCGTGGTCGGACGCCGACGGCTTCACGTAGCGATAGCCGAAGCGCTCGTAGAGCGGCACGTGGCGGTCCTTGCACATCAAGTGAATGGTGCGCTTGCCCAGGCCGCCCATGCGCTCGATGAAGGTGTGCATCAGCAGCGTGGCATAGCTCCTGCCCTGCTGCGCCGGGTCGATCACCACGGACATGATCACCACGTTGGGCGCTGCCGGGTCGTGGCCGATGAGCTCCTTGAACGCCTCGTCGGACATCACCACCTCGAACGCGCAGCCGCTGTTGATGAAGCCGATGATCTCACCTTCCAGCTCCATGATCAGGAAGCCTTCGGGGTACTGCGCGATACGCGTGGCGATCTTCTCCCGAGTGGCGGCCTCGTCGCCTTCGTAGGCGGATATCTCGATCTCGAAGCAGCGGTCGGTGTCGGCCAGGGTGGCGGTGCGGAAAGTCGGTTGGTTCATGGTGATGGTCCGGCGAATCGGGTGGATCGGAGACAGCAGGATAATGAAAGCGCAGAATGCACGTACTGCATTTTCTTCACCGGATACTGAACATCGTGCATGCCAGCCTGCGTCGCCTCGACCTCAACCTGCTGCTGGTCTTCGACGCCCTGTTCCGCCAGCGCAGCGTGGTGGCCGCCGCCGATGAACTGGCCATGAGCCCGTCGGCCTGCAGCCATGCCCTGGGCCGCCTGCGCGACAGCCTCGGCGATGAACTGTTCGTCCGCGCCGGCAGCGCCATGCAGCCCACCGCCCAGGCCGAGCTGATGGCCGATGGCATCGGCGAAGCCCTGGCGCTGCTGGCCGACCGGCTGTCCAGCGCCGCGCCTTTCGACCCGGCGCACAGTTCCCAGACCTTCGTCTTCGCCGCCACCGACTACACCAGCTTCACCCTGCTGCCGGGCCTGATCGCGCGGATCGAGAAGCTCGCCCCGCACCTGCGCATCAAGGTGATCTACGCCACCCAGCAGGATTCGCTGGACGACCTGCGCGAAGGTCGCGTGCATTTCGCCCTGGGCGTTTCCCACCAGCGGTTGCAGGACGACACCCTGGAAGCCATCGACTGCTTCAGCGACGACTACGTGGTGGCCGCGCGCAAGGGGCATTCACGGATCACCGGCGAGCTGTCGCTGGAGCAGTACCTGGCCGAGCGCCACGTGGCGGTGCTGCCGTGGAGCGATGCCGTCGGCGTGATCGACACGGCCCTGGCCCGCCAGGGCATCCAGCGCGACGTGGCCGTGCAACTGCCCAGCCTGCTGGCGGCGCCGAGCCTGGTCGCCGTCTCCGACTACCTGCTCACCCTGCCCCGCCGAGTGGCTGAACAGCTCAACGCCGAAGGTACGCTGGCGTTGTATCCGGCGCCCATCGAGCTGCCGAGCTACCACCTGCGCATCCTCTACCACCCGCGCCACGCCAGCCGGCCAGGGCAGCGCTGGCTGCGTGAGCAGATGCTCAGGGCGCTGGCCGATACCTAGCGGCCCTCCGGCAGTTGGGCGACCACCTTGATCTCGAAATCGAAGCCATACAGCCAGGTGACGCCGATGCCGGTCAGCGTGGGATGCGGCGCCTCGCCCCAGTATTCCGGGACGATCTGCCAGATGCGCTCGAAGGTCTGCTCGGGATTGACCAGGAACACCGTCACGTCGATCACGTCGTCGAAGCTGCAGCCGGCGGCGGCGAGGATCGCATTGAGATTGTCGAAAGCCCGGCGCACCTGGGCTTCCAGCTCGGGCTCGGGCGAGCCGTCGGCGCGGCTGCCGACCTGGCCGGAAACGAACAGCAGTCCGTTGCTGCGGATCGCCGGGGAATAGCGGTTGCGTTCATAGAGGGCCTGGCGGCCCGCGGGGAATACCACGTCACGGGTGTTCATCGACTTGCTCCATCAGGGACCGCAGCCCCGGTTTCAACGATGGCGGCAGGTTACGGCGGCGAGCGGCCGGGATAATCGGGCAACACCGGTCAGGATTGTTTGTAGAATCCAAACAATCCGACCCTCGCCAGCCCTCCGCCGGAGCCGCCCATGGACCGTTTCGATGCGATGCAAGCCTTCGCCCGCGTGGTGGAAACCGGCAGCTTCACCAAGGCCGCCGACACCCTGCACATGAGCCGCACCAGCGTCACCCAGCTGATCCAGCAGTTGGAGGCGCGGCTACGGGTGCGCCTGCTCAACCGCACCACCCGCAAGCTCAACCTCACCGCCGACGGCGCCGCCTACTACGAGCGCGTGGTGCGCCTGCTGGCGGGCATGGACGACGCCGAGACCAGCCTCTCCAGCGCGGCTGCCGTGCCGCGCGGACGATTGCGGGTGGACGTGCCCAGCCCGCTGGCACGCCTGCTGCTGATCCCCGCCCTGCCCGACTTTCACCAGCGCTACCCGGATATCCAGATCGACCTGGGGGTGAGCGATCGCCTGGTCGACCTGATCGACGAGAACGTCGATTGCGTGGTGCGCGGCGGCGAGCTCACCGACCAGTCGCTGATGGCGCGCAAGGTCGGCGACCTGGCCTTGGGCGTGTTCGCGGCACCGAGCTATCTGCAGCGGCTCGGCGTGCCGGAGCACCCGCGCGACCTGGAAGACAGCCAGCAACGTATCGTCGGCTACCTCTGGGCGCGCACCGGCAAGCCGCTGTCCTTTGCCATGCACAAGGCCGGCGAAACCCTGCAGGTGCACGGCCGCCCGGTGCTCACGGTGGACGACGGCAACGCCTACCTGGCTGCCGGGATCGCCGGCATGGGCGTGCTCTGGCTGCCGCGCTACATGGCGCAGGATGCGGTAGCGCGCGGGGAACTGGTGGAACTGTTCGGCGACTGGAGCATGGAAAGCATGCCGCTGTACCTGGCCTTCCCGCCCAATCGCCACGTCAGCGCCAAGCTGCGGGTGTTCATCGACTGGATCGTCGAGCTGATGGCTCAGCATGCGCCGGTGGTCCAGCCGCCACTGTAGCCACCGCGCGCGCCCTGCTTCAGGCAAGGCGCATCGACAGCTCCACGTCATCGGCGAAGGGAATCGACAGGTAGCGCCCGCCGGGCAGGCGCACCTCGGCCAGGTACTCGGGGCAGTAATCGGCGTTGTCGGCGACGATCAGCGCGCCGGGACGCAGGCGGCCCTGCACCAGGGAAAGTATCTGCCCATAGAGCCCCTTGGCGCCGTCGAGGAACAGCAGGTCGATGCTCTCGGGCAGGTCGCCGGCCAGCGTCTGCAGCGCGTCGCCCTGGCGGATCTCCACCAGGTCGGCGACGCCGCCGGCCACCAGGTTGGCCTGGGCCCGCGCCACTTTCGACGGTTCGAATTCGCTGGTGATCAGCCGGCCGCCGCCGTTGTCGCGCAGCGCTGCTGCCAGGTGCAGCGCGGAGATCCCGAAGGAGGTACCGAACTCGACGATGTGCTTCGCGCCGATACTGCGCGCCAACATGTACAGCAGCGCGCCGGTCTCCCGCGAGACGGGCAGCGGCTGGTCCTTGAGCTGGCCGTAGAGTTCGCGGTACTGCGTCTTGCTCTGCATCAGGCGGGTCAGCGCGGCCTGGTCGAGGTTGGCGAAGGCCGGGGTGGATTGCGGAGAAGCCGCGTCGGCCTCCTCGAACAGCTGTTGCAGCAGGGGTGCCACGGGGGCGGAAGTCAGGGTCGTCATGCTGGGGTTCCATCGCGACTTGAGAGGGGGATTTGAGTGCGAAACAGCGCCCGACTAGAATGCGATCTTTTCGTCAGGTTTTACTATTCGCATTGCCGGAGCCAGCCATGGGTGAACGTCGCAGCCCACGTATTTCCACGCGCAAGGAGCCGAAACAGGCCCGCTCCAACGACCTCGTGACAGCCATTCTCGACGCCGCTGTTCAGGTTCTGGAGAAGGAAGGCGCCCAGCGCTTCACCACCGCGCGGGTCGCCGAGCGCGCCGGGGTCAGCGTCGGTTCGCTTTACCAGTACTTTCCCAACAAGGCGGCGATCCTGTTCCGCCTGCAGAGCGACGAGTGGCGGCAGACCACCGAGATGCTCTGTGGCCTGCTCAGCGACGAAACCCAGGCGCCCCTGCAGCGCCTGCGCAACCTGGTGCACGCCTTCATCCGCTCCGAGTGCGAGGAGGCACGCATGCGCATCGCCCTGGCCGACGCCGCCCCGCTCTACCGCGATGCGCCCGAGGCCCGGCAAGCCAAGGCCGCCGGCGAAGGCATCTTCCGCGAGTTCATCGTCCAGGCGTTGCCCGCCGCCAGCGACGCGCAGCGCAACCTGGCCCGCGAACTGATCACCACCACGCTCGGCTCGGTGGGCAAGCAGTTCTCGGAAAGCCCGCGCAGTACGCAGGAGATCGAGGCATTCAGCGAAGCCATGGCGGGCATGTTCTGCGCCTACCTGGAGAGTCTCACGCCGTAACGGCTTACGCGGGACACTCCACCAATACCGCCTCGCACTTCGCCCCCGGCATCATGGCCTGCAGCCCGGCAACCAGTTGCCCGCCCGCTTCATGCAGGGCCTCCAGCGGCATCTGCGGCAGGCTTTCGAGGATGAACCACATGTGCTGCGCTTCGGCGTCCAGGCGGGTGCGCACGCCCTGGCGCCAGTTCCAGCGACGGCAGGTGACGCCCAGGTCGTCGCGCCAGATCACTTCGCCGGCGTCGGGGGATTCCTCGGCCGGCGCACCGTCCTTCAGGGTGTCGAAGGTTTCGCTGCCCTCGGCGATCACCAGGCGCGGGGTGCCCGCGTAGGCGGCCAGGTTCTCGCCGCCTACGGGGATGGCGAACTGCACGCTGATGGCGTTGTACAGGTCCACTACTGGGTCGATGCTCGGCAGGCTGCCGTCACGCAGGACGCGCTTGCGCAGGGCCTCCGCCGAACAGGGGGTGCGCTGGGGCTTGGCGCCGAAGCGGCGGAAGACCTCGGCCCAGGCGGCCAGGTGCGCCTCGCCCCAGGCCGGTTCGCCCGCCGCCAGGGCCACGCAGGCACGCTCCAGGGCCTGTTGCGCCAGCTCCGGGTGGAGCAGCGGCGCGGCCTGCAGCGTGATGCTCAGGGCACGAAAGCCGGGCGCGATGGCAGCGACGGCAGGATCGATGAGGGGCGTGACAGGTGGCATGGCGCAATCCTGGGGTACGGTGGAAAGGAAAGGCAGCGAGTGACGGGCCCGCCTCAGCGGCGGACCAGTCCACGCCGGTGGTAGTCGCCCCAGGCGACGGACAGGGTTTGCAGCATGCACAGCAGGGCGGTCCATCTGGACTTCATGGTTATCTCTCCGGGAATGGTGGGATGGGGGCACGAAAGGCGTGCCCGACCCGCTCCTTTCTACCGGCCGGCGGCCAGCGCTGCCATGAAATCCCCGAATGAAGGATTAGCTGTGCTTATGGAAAGACAGCGGGATCATTTTCGCTAATGCCTGCTACCAGCTGATCCGCAGGCCGAGGCTGCCCGACAGCGACTCCTGGTTTTCGCTGTCGATATTGCCGCTGTAGGTCGCCGAGGCGTAGAGCGCGACCTCCTTTGACAGCTGCACCGCGACGCCGCCGCCGATGTCCATGGAGCTGCCCTGGTGATCGGTACGGATGGCATCGGCATGGTCGTAGACCACCGCGTCGCGCCCGCCGAAGTTGTGCCAGAGGTTGCTGCGCAGCCACGGCTCCAGTGCCGTGCCGTTGACCAGGTAGCGGCCCTTGAGGCGTGCGCCAAGGCGACCGGTGTAGGTCTCCTGGGTGTCGAAGGAGACGTGGGAGATACCGTCGTTGTCACTGTCCAGCGAGACCTTCTGCGCGATCACCTGGGCCTGTGGCTCGACCACCCAGCGCTCGCTGACCGCGAACGGCTGGCCGGCCTCGGCGGACACCGCCCAGGCGTGACCGTCCAGGTCGATCCGGTAGCCGCGATCCGAACGGCTGCGGCCATCCAGGCGTGTGCCCATGGCGACCAGGTCGAGGTAGCCGCCGGTGGGACTGCTCAAGGTCCAGTAGGCACCGAGGTTGTCGGCGTCCAGGTCGAGATCGCCGCTGTGGCGGTCCTCGAAGCCGAGGTTGAAGCCCTTGACGTCGCCATCGACGCTGGAGTGCCCGACGAACAGGCCGGCGCGCTGGGTGTAGCCATTGCCCAGGGTCATGCCGAACAGGTCATGGCCGACCTGGAAGCCGTTGAGGTTGCCGTCGAAACTGGGCGCCACTGTGCCCGACCAGCTCTGCCGCAGGCTCTGTCCCATCACCCGCACCCAGCCGGCGGGTACACCGCCGATCTCGTCCAGCAGGCTCTGCTCGCCCTGGCGCTCGTGGAAGGTGCCGATGGCGCTGGTCACCAGCAGCGAGGCCACTGGTGGCACCGCGGAATACACCGGGACTTCCGGGCGGTAGATGACGAGGGTTTCGCCGGCACTCGGCGTGGGTAGTGCCGGCGTTCCTGGCGCGGCTACCGGCGGCGTGGCGGCGGGCTCGCTGGATATCGGGTCCTGCGGAGGCGGTGGATTGACTGGAGCGTCGGGGTCCTGCGGCGGCTCCACCGGCGGCGCCGGCGGCGGTTCGACGGGCGCCACGACCGATGGCTCGACGGCGGCCACGCTGGAGCGCAGGTACCAGCTGTTCTCGCTGCCGGCCGTGAGGCCACCCTTGAACAGGTAGTACTGGTAGGGCCCGGCCGAGAGGCCGTGAGCCAGGCTGAAGGCATCGTTGCTGCTGGTCGCACCCTGGCTGGCCTGGACCACCTGGATGCCGTTGAGCTCGGTGAGTGCACCGGCGCCACCCAGGTTGCTCACCTGCAGCGAGGTACTGCCGTCGATGCGGCTGCGGTTCACCACCAGGCGATCCGAGGCCGCACCATCGCCGGCCAGCACGCTCTGTATGCGCAGGGTACCGTTCGCCCCCTGGTAGTCGCCGTTGACGCTCAGGCTGTCGCTGGCGCTCGCGCCAGAGGTGGTCAGGTCGATCGTCCCAGCGTTGACCAGGCGCGCATTGAGCGCCGCGTTGCTCGGCGCAATGCGCCCGCGGCTGGAGGTCAGCAGGCTGCTGCCGTCCAGGCTCAGGCTGCCGGTGCCGCTGGCGGCGTCGCCCAGGGTCAGGGTGTCGTTCAGGTCCAGGCGCGAGGCATTGGTCAGGGCGACGGTTTCCCAGCCGATGTAGCGCCCTCCGCGGTTGGTCCGGGTGTTGTCGAAAGTCAGCTGGTCGAACCCCGGCCCGCCGTCGATCAGCGGCGTGCTGCCCAGCTGGATTTCACTGAGGTTGCGCAGCAGCGCCGTGTCGTTGCCATCGCCCATGAGGATGCCGCTGCGCACCGTGCCGCCGCCATCCCAGGTCAGCCGGTCGTTGCCGAAGCTCATCAGGACCTGCCCGCGGATGCCGCCGCCGGTGAGCGTCAGACTGTCGTCGCCGCCGCTGACGCTGACATTGCCACCGACGCTGCCGCCGGAAATGATGATGGTGTCCTGGCCGAAGCCGGTGACCAGGTTGCCGATGATCGCGCCGCCGGACAGGTCGAACAGGTTGTTGTCCAGCTTCATGTCGACCCGGCCGATGGTGCCGCCGCTCATGCGCGCGGTGTCGCCGTCCTCGAAGGCGCCGATGATGATGCCGCCGCTCATGCTGAAGAAGTCGCGCTGATCGCCCTGGGCCAGGGAGCCGATGCTGCCGCCGGTCATGACGAAATCGTCGACGCCGTCGCCCTGGCTGACCGCGCCGGCAATGGTCCCGGCGCTGATGCGCAGGCTGTCGGCGCCGCCGCCCTGGCTGAGGTTGCCGCCGATGCTGCCCGAATCCATGGTCACGCTGTCATTGCCATCGCCGAAGGTGACGTTGCCGCTGATGGCGCCGCTGCCGCCGGCGGGGAAGCTCAGGCTGTTGTCGCCGCCCGTGTCGGTCAGCTCCGGCGCGCTGCCGGAACTGCACAGATGCTGGTCGTTGCCCGGTCCGGGGCTGAAGCTGCAAGCGGCATGGACCGATGTGCCGGGCAGCAGGAAAGTCAGCGGGAGTACCGCACCCAGAGCGCACTGCAAGCGGGACCATGCCATGGTTCTGTCCGAATCCTGGTAGGGGCTTCCTGAAAGTCTTAGTTGACTGATCGGATATAGCAAAACCGATATTGCGCGCTCCCGACGAGCCGTACAGCCCGTCCTAGAGCCATGTAACGCCGGCGATACAGTGACCGGCGGTGGAAACTTCAGCCAGGCCGAAGGCTCAGGCTTTAGAAATCGTCGATTGATCTGCCCCCACCCCGGCGTTGAGATAAGCCCGCGGCCAGCACGTCGCCGCCCGCCACCGACAACAACGAGAAAGAGGTTCGCGCCCCATGCGCACGCTGATCAAAGCCCTGGCCCTGGCTTCCACCACCCTCCTCGGCGCACCGCTCGCCGTGACCGCCACCGAGGCACCCAAGGCCGAAAGCCCGGCCTTCGTGGTGCACAAGCTGACGGACTTCCTCTACGCCATCGGCGAGCCGAACTACTACCAGAAGAACTACTCGTACCTGCTGGTGGGCGCGGACCAGGCGCTGATGTTCGACTCGGGCGCCAACCAGAAGGAAGACATCACCCAGGTTGCCCGGAAGATCACTGACAAGCCGCTCTCGGTATTGCCCTCGCACCTGCACTTCGACCACTTGGGCGGGCTGCACAATTTCCACAGCGTCTACCTGGTGGATACGCCGTTCACCGCGAAATTCCGCCGCGACGATGGCCTGTATCACGTGCCCGAACCCGTCTACCTGGGCAATATCGACCACATGACCCTGGCGCCCTTCAAGGTGGCGCGGCTGGTGAAGCCCGACGAGGTGATCGACCTGGGTGGCCTCAAGCTGCGCCTGCTGAGCATGCCCGGCCATACGCCGGATGAGGTGGCGCTGTTCGATGAGGCGCACAACATCCTGCTCTCCGGCGACCACCTCTACCCGTCCTGGCTGCTGGCGGGGAACCTGAAGGACTACGTCGCCTCGCTGGACGCCACCCTGAAGGTGATCAACCCGCAGACCACCCTTTACGGCGCCCACGCCGACGAAGACCCGAGCAAGGTGCCGGCGATGACCTACGCCGATGTGGTGGCGGTCCGCGACAAGATGCAGCAGATCCAGGCCGGCCGCGCCAAGGGCGAAGCCTTCAGCGACCCGGAGCTGATCAGGAGTTCGGAGCTGTACAAGGTGGAGAAGGACATCAGCATCCTCACCGACATCCAGTTCACCGATGGGCGCGGTTACGGCTACTGAGACTTGCGCTCAGCGCGCTCTTCGTGGGAGCGAGCTTGCTCGCGAACCCGAGTCAGCCTGACGGGGAAGTGCAGGATGGGGGCCACTTTGATGTTTCTGCGCTCAGGTCGGCCCTCACCCTAGCCCTCTCCCAGGGGGAGAGGGAACCGTACGGTGCAGGATCAAACCCCATCGTCAGCCGGCACGGTTTGCCCCCTCTCCCCCCGGGAGAGGGCTGGGGTGAGGGGAAGACCCAAGCACCGAGTCATCCGCAGGGAAGAGAAACTCCGATCGGACGCTACTCGACTATCGCCAACAACCATTCGATGAACGCCCGGACCTCCGGGCGTTCGCGTTTCGCCTCGGGGCAGACCACGTAGTAGTTGTGCACCGCCGCCACCGAGATCGGCAGCGGGCGCACCAGCCGGCCTTCGTCGAGGTCGCGCTGCGAAACAGTCTCATCGCTGAGCGCCACGCCGAAGCCATCGCGTGCCGCCTGCAACACCATGCCGAAATCCTCGAAATGGATATCCTCGGCACCACCGCGCGAGTGACCGGCCTCGGCCAGCCATTGCTGCCACTGGCTGCCGTCGTCCTCGTGGAGCAGCCGGTGCCGCGCCAGGTCGGCGGCCTCGACGATGGCCAGCGGCCCGCGCAGGTATTGCGGGCTGCACACCGGCGTCATGCGGATGCCGTGCAGCAAGCGCCACCACACGCCAGGCCACGGCGGCGTGCCGTAGATCACCGCGACGTCGGCGCGGCGCCAGTCCACCTGCGGCATGCCCGGCGCGGTAATCACCCTCACCCGCACCGACGCGGATTCCTCCATGAAGCGCAGCAGCGGCCGGGTCAGCCACTCCACACCTTCAGCCGGCGGAATCGACAGGCAGATGTCCACCCGCTGCTCTGGCGGCCGGACTCCTGCGCGCAATGCCTGCACCGCCCCGGTGATCTCCTCCATGGCGCTGGCCACGCGCTTCTGCAGCTCGCGGCCGCTGGCGGTGAGCACCAGCTGGCGACCCCGCTTCTCGAACAGCTCCACCTCCAGGCTGGCCTGCAGCGCCTTGACCTGCTGGCTGACCGCGCCGGTGGTGACGTGCAGCTCCACGGCGGCCGCCGCCAGGCTGCCCAGGCGGGCCACGCTTTCGAACACCCTGAAACTGTGCAGCGGGGGAAGGGCCATCTTCTGCGCAAATCCTGCATCGAACCGAGGCCAACGGTTATAGCAGGGCCGCTCGCCTCAGGGGAGCGCGGCGGACTGGCGCGCAATTTGCGATGACCTCGATGCAGACGCCCGCAGGGAACCTTTGAGGACTTTGCGTGCAGCCAAGCGGTGCTTTTGGATTCACTCCTGCACACATTCCGTGCACGCGACGGTGAGTCAGGATTCCCTGCAGGACACCGATAACAGAGCCATCTCGAACGAAAAAACAGATAACCGAGCGGTCAGATTCCGGACCACCGGACACAAACATGTATACAAAACAGTGGATATTTCCCACGCAGTTTGTCTACAGTGGCCGCACAACAAAAACAAGCGAGTCCTCAGCCATGAATGATCGTTCAGCTGTAGCGTCCGCCGGAGCACGCCCGGAAGACGAGAACCTCGGAATCGGCGCCAACCTGGCGTACGGCCTGCAACACGTTCTGACCATGTACGGCGGTATCGTCGCCGTGCCCCTGATCCTCGGCCAGGCGGCCGGGCTCTCTGGAAGCGAGATCGGCCTGCTGATCGCCGCGTCGCTGTTCGCCGGCGGCCTCGCCACCCTGCTGCAGACCCTCGGCCTGCCCTTCTTCGGCTCGCAGATGCCGCTGGTGCAGGGCGTGTCCTTCGCTGGCGTGGCGACCATGATCGCCATCCTCGGCGGCGGCTATGAAGGCGGCGGCATGCCCGCGGTGCTCGGCGCGGTGATGGCGGCTTCCTTCATCGGCTTCCTGATCACCCCGGTGTTCTCGCGCATCACCAAGTTCTTCCCGCCGATGGTCACCGGCATCGTCATCACCACCATCGGCCTGACGCTGATGCCGGTGGCGGCGCGCTGGGCCATGGGCGGCAACCCCAAGGCGCCGGATTTCGGCAGCATGGCCAATATCGGCCTGGCCGCCCTCACCCTGGTCATCGTCCTGCTGCTGAGCAAGCTGGGCAGCGCCTCCATCTCGCGCCTGTCGATCCTCCTGGCCATGGTCATCGGCACGCTGATCGCCGCCGCCCTGGGCATGACCGACTTCTCCCGCGTGGCCGAAGGCCCGATGGTGGCCTTCCCGTCGATCTTCCACTTCGGCATGCCGACCTTCCACGTCGCCGCGATCCTCTCGATGCTCATCGTGATCATGGTGACCCTGGTGGAAACTTCGGCCGACATCCTCGCCGTGGGCGAAATCATCGGCACCAAGGTCGACTCCAAGCGCCTGGGCAACGGCCTGCGCGCGGACATGGCGTCGAGCATCCTGGCGCCGATCTTCGGCTCCTTCACCCAGAGCGCCTTCGCCCAGAACGTCGGCCTGGTGGCCGTGACCGGCGTGAAGAGCCGCTACGTGGTGGCCACCGGCGGCCTGATCCTGGTGACCCTCGGCCTGCTGCCGGTGATGGGCCGGGTGATCGCCGCAGTGCCCTCCTCGGTGCTCGGCGGCGCTGGCGTGGTGCTGTTCGGCACCGTGGCGGCCAGTGGCATCCGCACGCTGTCCAAGGTCGACTACCGCAACAACATGAACCTGATCATCGTCGCCACCTCCATCGGCTTCGGCATGATCCCGATCGCCGCCCCCAGCTTCTATGAGCACTTCCCCAGCTGGTTCGCCACCATCTTCCACTCGGGCATCAGCTCGGCGGCGATCATGGCCATCGGCCTGAACTTGCTGTTCAACCACTTCAAGACCGGCAACTCGGACCAGCAGTCGGTGTTCGTCGCCGCCGAGGAGCGCACCCTGCGCTACCGCGACATTGCCGCGCTGAACGAGGGTGACTACTTCCAGAACGGCAAACTGTTCGACGCCGAGGGCAACGAAGTGCCGGTGATCGTCGACGATCACGACGAGCACCACTCGCCAGCGGTGAAACCGCTCAAGCGTGAGGCGGTGAACAGTAGCGCCTGATCCGGCGCTTCCCTGAAAAAGGCCCCTCGCGGGGCCTTTTTCGTTCAGGTGGCCTGTTCCTCCAGCACAGCCTGATCGATCAGCCGCCAGGTCTTGGGCCCGACGATGCCGTCGGCCACCAGCTCGTGACGGCGCTGGAACTCCCGCACCGCGGCCTCGGTCCTGGCACCGAAATGGCCATCCTCCTCGGCCCCGCAGGCACGCTGGAGCAACCGCACCAGATCGCCCAGCGCGCCGCGCCGCAAGGTCGGCCGTGGCACCTGGCCCGGCGCCGTGTCCGGCTCCAGGGCCGGGATCATCGGCCGGAGAATCGCCTTGCCCTCGAGAATCTCCCGCACCCGTACGCGAAACTCCGCCATGTCGAAGGTCGGATCGTTCTTGCGCCCTTGCGGCAAGGCATATTCCTTGTGGCCGGCGCAGGCCCGCTCGTCCTGCTTCAGGTGCCTGAGAATGGCCGCGACACCGCGCTGGTAGCTGTCCATCTGCACATCGCTCCAGGCTTCATCGAGCCCGGTGTTTTCCGCCTCGATGCCGATGAAGCTGCTGTTGCCGGAACTGATGCCTTCCCAGCTGCCCTTGCCGGCATGGTTGCAGCGGCCGGCGGCGATCACGTAGTAGGTGCCGTCGCGTCCGAGCCCCAGCTGCGCCAGCGGCCCGCTGAGATCACGGCGCCCCTCGATCAGCGTCTTCAGGCTGGGCATGTTGCCGCGCAGCGGGCCGGCGGTGTGGTGGCAGATCACGCCGTGCACCGGCCCCATCTCGCCCACCCCACGCTCGGGCCAGCCGTCCACGCGGGCGACTTTCAGGCCGGCGGCTTCGAGCACGTCCGGCAGCCAGGTCAATGCGTAGCTCATGCTTGCACTCCTCCGGTGGCGGCGGGCAGGTCTTCGTCCGCGGTTTCCTCTTCGATCGGGCAATCGCAGCCATCGACATCGCCCTCCGGGTGCAGCATGACCACGCCGGGCGCCGACAAGCCCACCGGGGCCGCGAGGGGTGGCGCGGCGGGCTCCAGCAGCGGCAGCATCAGCGGCGCCGAGGCACCTCCGCCAGGGGGCGGGTTGAGCACCACCAGGCTCAGCTGGCGGCCCGCCTGCAGGTCTTCCTCCAGCAGCTGCACCGCCAGCCGGGTGCTGTCGCTGACGCTGGTCTCGCGGCTGATACCGTTGACCTGGACCACCGCGCCGCGCACGAAACCGCTGCCCTGCAGGCAGACGTAGAGGGACTGGGCATCCACGGCGCCGGGCTGGGCGTCGGTCAGGGTCGGCACGGGGTTGCCCAGGCCGTCGCGGCGCTTGTCGCCTTCACGGGTGCGGAACAGCGTGTCGAACAGCTCGCCGAGCTTGTCGGTGGCCTGCTTGGCGAACATCCCGGCCAGGCACGCCATGCCCACCAGGCCGTAGAGATTGACGTTGACCACGCCGTCATCGGCTGCCGCCGTGGTGCCGACGGTGAGGAAGCCGCCGCGGATGACCAGGTAGAGCATCAGCGCGAGGATCATGCCGATGAAGGGCTTGAGGATGTACCACCAGATCCAGCTGGCCATGAAGCGATCGTTGCCGACGAAGTCGCCGAACGACTTGGCGATGTGCACGAAGCTGCCCAGCCCGCCCGCCACCATGACCATCACCAGCAGCCGGGCGTCGGGGCCGGGACACCAGCCGAGCAGGCATTGCGCGCCGGCGTCGCCCTCGGTGCCGGCCAGCGGGAACTTCGGGTAGTGCTGCGGCCACAGCGACACCAGCAGCCAGGCCAGCAGCAGGGAAAGAAAGATCAGGCCGGCGCCCAGCGTCCAGATCTGCAGACGATTCGCGCGGCGGGTCCGGGTACGTGTGTCCATGGCGGCTCCAGGCAACGAGGGATGGAAACGATCCCTGTCGCGAAGCGCCACGGCATGCGCCCGATGCTTCAACCACGGGCGCCTTCCGCGCATCGCACGGCTGACAGTCCAGCTCACGTTAGCGCAGCGCAAAGCCTCTGCAAGGGGGCTTGGCGGATAATTTCGGGCGTCTCGCCAGCGTTACGTTGCAGCGCTGAAACAGTGGCTGTTGCAACGTTGAATCAGGCCGCTGCGGTGTCTGCGGCCGGAGCTTCCAGCAGCCCGATAAAGGCCCGCAGCGCCGGGGTGTCGGTGCCGCGCCGCCAGAACAGCCAGGTGGTCGCTTCGGCGTGGTGCGGCGCCAGGCGGTGGATCGCCACGTTGCGCCCGCCGGCCAGGCTCTCGAACATCGCCCGCGGCACGATGGCCACGCCGCCACCGGCAGCGATGCAGGCGAGCATGCCGTGGTAGGACTCCATCTCGACGATCTTGCCCGGCACCACCCGGTGCTCGGCGAACCAGCCTTCCAGACGCTTGCGGTAGGAGCAGGTATCGCGGAAGGCGAACACCGTCTCCCCCGCCACGTCCCGCGCATCGTGCACCGGCGCGTGGTGGCGGGCGCTCATCAGCACCAGTTCCTCGCGGTACACCGGCTTGCCGTCCAGCTGCGGGTGATTGGCCGGGCCATCGGCGAAGGCGGCAATGAAGCGGCCGGAGAGCACGCCGTCGATCATCTCGCCGGAAGGGCCGGTGGACAGGTCGAGCTGCACCTTCGGGCACTGCTGGTGATAACGCGCCAGCATCTCGGGAATGCGCACCGCCGCCGTGCTCTCCATGGAGCCCAGGGAGAAGCCGCCGTGGGGCTCGGCGCCCACCGCCACCTGCTTCGCTTCCTCCACCAGATCGAGGATGCGCTCGGCGTAATCGAGGAAGCTGCGCCCGGTCGGCGACAGACGGAGACGGAGCTTTTCGCGGATGAACAGCTCGGTGCCCAGCTCCGCCTCCAGCTGCTTGATCCGCGTGGTCAGGTTCGACGGCACGCGGTGTAGACGGGCCGCGGCGGCGGTGATGCTGCCTTCGGTGGCGACGGCGCGGACGATTTCCAGCTGGGTCAGGTCCATCATTCTCTCCGGGAGAAGGAGTCTTTCTTGATTATTCATTTTACATGAATGGTTGCGCATCTTAATTTCTGCGCCATCCCGGAGCTACCACGCCCGGACGAACGACCGGCCTTGCGCCCTCCCATAGAACAAGCAGGACTCACCATGAACCAGATCGCCGCCATCCCCGCTGCCATCTCCCGCAGCCCCGCCACCGGCCAGGAACTGGCCCGCTACACCTTCGAAGACGCCGCCCAGCTGGAAACCTCGCTGGCCCGCACCGATGCCGCGTTCCGCCAATGGCGCGACACCAGCATCGGCGAACGTGTTGCCGTGCTGCGCAAGATGGCTGAAGTCCTGCGTGCCAACGTCGAGCCGATGGCCCGCATGGAAGCCCAGGAAATGGGCATGCCGGTCACCCAGGCCCGCGGCGAGATCAACAAGTGCGCCAACCTCTGCGAGTGGTACGCCGACAACGGCCCGGCCATGCTCGAAGACGAGAAGACCAGCATCGAAGGCGCGTACATCTCCTACCTGCCGCTGGGCCCGGTGCTGGCCGTGATGCCGTGGAACTTCCCGACCTGGCAGGTCATGCGTGGCGCGGTGAGCATCATCCTGGGCGGCAACACTTACGTGCTCAAGCACGCGCCGAACGTCATGGGCTGCGCCTATCAGCTGCGCGACGCCTGGCTGCAGGCCGGCCTGCCGGAGGGTGTGTTCGAGGTGCTGAACGTCGAGCCGCCGCTGGTTTCCAAGGCCATCGCCGATGACCGCATCGCCTCCATCGCCGTGACCGGCAGTGTCGGCGCAGGCGCCGCCATCGCCTCCCAGGCCGGCGCCGCCCTGAAGAAGTGCGTGCTGGAGCTGGGCGGTTCCGACGCCTTCATCGTGCTCGCCGACGCCGACCTCGACGCCGCCGTGAAAGCCGCCGTCGCCAGCCGCTTCGGCAACTGCGGCCAGGTGTGCATCGCCGCCAAGCGCATGATCCTCGAAGAGTCCATCGCTCCGGCCTTCACCGAGAAGCTGCTGGCCGCGGTCAAGGCGCTGAAGATCGGCGATCCGCTGGCGGACGACACCTTCGTCGGCCCGATGGCCCGCTTCGACCTGCGTGACGAACTGGACGGCCAGGTACAGCAGGCCATCGCCGACGGCGCCACCCTGCTGCTGGGCGGCCACAAGCTCGAAGGCGAAGGCAACTACTACGCGCCGACCGTGCTGGCCGACGTCAAGCCGGGCAACACCGCGTTCAAGAAGGAAATCTTCGGCCCGGTCGCTTCGCTGATCGTCGCCCGTGACGCCGAGCATGCCCTGGAGCTGGCCAACGACAGCGAATTCGGCCTCTCCGGCGCCATCTGGTCCGCCGACAAGGCCAAGGCCCAGCACATGGCCCGTCACCTGGTCAGCGGTGGCGTGTTCATCAACGGCTTCTCCGCCTCCGATCCCCGCGTACCGATCGGCGGCGTGAAGAAGAGCGGCTTCGGTCGCGAGCTGTCGCACTTCGGGCTGCGCGAGTTCACCAACCCGCAGACCGTGTGGATCGACCGCAAGTAAGTCGAACCTGAAAAACAAAAACCCTCTCCCGCCCGGCGGTAGAGGGTTTTTTGCTTTCGTAGGAGCGGACTCCGTCCGCGATGGTATCCGGCGCGATGCGGACCTATCGCGGACGGAGTCCGCTCCTACGCTCCCTTTAAGATCGGGATTAATCGGCGCGATTAAATCCGTAGGGCGCATAACCTGGAACAGGTTATCCGCCTGTGCGCACGGCGGCGGATAACGCTGGCGCGTTATGCGCCCTACAAGAACCTTCCCGCGGGAGTCAGGGCTTGGCCGTGTCCTTCTTCAACTGCAGCAGCTCCTGCGTGCTGTGCCGCAGGTTCTCGGCCAGGCTGCCCTGCTCATTGAAGCAGTCCTCGACCAGCCAGCCGCCCGCCGTGCGATGCAACAGCAGGCCAAGATCGCGGTCCTCCCCCGTCAGGGCATCC
The DNA here is from genome assembly GCF_014204515.1 of Pseudomonas nitroreducens. Taxonomy (GTDB): domain Bacteria; phylum Pseudomonadota; class Gammaproteobacteria; order Pseudomonadales; family Pseudomonadaceae; genus Pseudomonas; species Pseudomonas nitritireducens_A. The sequence goes on from NZ_JACHLI010000020.1 coordinate 71,911, forward strand.
TTGAGCACCACCCGCGCCTTGATTCGCTCGTCGTCCACCGGAGTGAACGCCAGCGACTTCACCTTGATATCGCCCCAGTCCTGGCAATCGCACAGCGGGTCGCCACCCAGGTAGCCCAGCTCACCGCCGGCGGCGTCCTGGTCAGCCTTCATCAAGGCAAGCAACGAAGCGTCGAAGACATCCGTCTCCTTCAGCTTGCCGTTGGGCACGCCGGGGCCGTCGGGCGTGTAGTTGCCGTATATCTGCCGCAGAAAGCGCTCCGCGCTGGCGCTATCGGCCGCTGGCGTCGAGGCCGCGAGCGAAGTATCGAAGAGCGTCAACAGGATCAGCGACAGGGCAAAGGCGGAGCGCAGGAAGGCCATGGGATTCTCCATCGGGCAGCCGAGCATCATCGCCCGACGCGGCCTCGAATTTCCGTGAAGTGGTTAAAGCTGTGGCCGATAGCCCTGGGACGAACCGCCAGGGTCCCCGGCTGGCACCTGAGTAGGATGGGTGGAGCTTGCGATACCCATCGAGCGGACCGGAAAGTGAATCGATGGGTATCGCTGCGCTCCACGCCATCCTACGAAGAGTCCTCCTGCGAACGCTCAGCAGACCGTAGGGCGCATAACGCCAAAGGCGTTATCCGCCATAACCAGGCTGCACAATCAGGATCGCGGCCGATACCCCTGAGACAGCAACCAACCCTGGAAAGCGCGCCGCCGCTCCGGCGGCAGGTCCGCCAGCACCTGCGCCTCGGGTTCGGTGCGCAGCCGCCGCAGCCAGGGCGCCAGCTCCAGGCCATCGAGGTGCCAGATGCCCAGCGGCTGGTCGGCGCTGACCACCACTTCTGCTTCATCGACGAACTCGCCCCTCAGCACCGGGGCACGCTCGATGCGCAGGCTGGCGAAATCCGCCGGTACATGGCTCGGCTGCTGGTCCGGCCAGGCGCGGCGAGCTTGCCAGAAGGGCTGCCCGCTCCACTGCTCTTCGCTGGCATAGAAGTCGCGGCCGACACGGGCGAAGCGCAGGAACAGCTGCTCGACGCGCTGCTGATGGAAACGCCTGGCGAGCTCTGCCCGCTGCGGCGCGCGCAGCAGCGTGTTGATCACGACGGGCGCCTGCAAGGCCGAGGACAGCGACTGGAAGATGCCATTGCCGGACAGCGGGTCCACCGCCATCGCCGCATCGCCCACGCGAATCCAGTTGTCGCCGCAGGCTTCCAGGCAAAGGATCGCCGTGCTGCTGCGGGCGTGCAGGTCCAAATCGTACTCTTCGCTGGGGCCGAAGAACTCACGTACCAGCGTTGAAGCAGCACGACGCTCGCGGCAGTAATCCAGTAATTGCTCGCGGGGCGGCAGCTGGCTGCTGGCGACATCCAGCGTCAGCTGCCAGTAACAGCGGCCATCCTCCAGCCGCGCCATCCACGCCCAGCCATCAGGCAGGCTTTCCACCGCCGTCGCCAGCGGGCCGGGTTCGCCCTGCCAGCGATTGAGCAGGCTGAGAGTTTCCGGGCCGCGTCGGGCCTTGCTGCCCTTCTGGTTCAGCGGCGCCTGGCGGCCGCGGGCCTCGACCAGAAAAACGCCCTGTACTTCGCGGCCGCCTTCGAGTTTCACGCGCCAGCGGGTGGCCTCTTCCGCCACGGCCAGTACCTGGGTTTCGATCAACTCGATGCCGGCTTGTTTCAGGTCCTCGCGCAGCCCCGCATCGAAGCATGGGCGATCGAGGATGCATTCAATGTTCTGTGCGCTTTCCGCGCCATTCCAGAGCACGCGGCGTTGCGAGGGTGGCGCGGCGCTCGCCAGTGCGTGTTGCAGCCCGGCACTGCGCAGGCCTTCCAGTACACGCTGGGAGACGCCTTCGACGGCGGCGAAGCGGCGCCATTCGCTGATCACAGTGACCTTGTGCCCCAAGCGGCGCAGGCCGAGGGCGACGGCGGCTCCAGCGGGGCCGGCGCCGAGGATCAGGATGGGGTGATCACTCATGCTGCGGTGGCCCGGAGGAAAGCCAGGATGGTCAAGTTCAGCGCGCCGGCAGTGCCCTCTCCCCAACCCTCTCCCTGAAGGGAGAGGGAGCTGTTCGGCGCTTTTGGAAGTTTCTGCGCACGCCGATAGCAACGGACGAACGCCAGAGATGAACGACCGCAGAGGACGACCCCCTCTCCCTCCGGGAGAGGGCTGGGGTGAGGGGAACAAACTCGACCTCCACTCACATCCCCACCTTCCGCTCGATCCCCCGAAACGCCGCCCGCTCCCGCATCACCTCAATGAACTGCAGGTTCGACAGCGCCGGCTGCTCAGCCAGCAGCTCCGCCAGATGCCCACAAAACGCCGCGCACCCGAGGCTCGCGCCAGAGCGCCCACCGACCTTCACCGCCGCACCAAAATCCGCCTGGGGGCTATCCAGCCAGGACCATTCGCCCTCGCCACAACGGGCATCCCCCGTCACCCGGATCACGCCGGGATAGTTCGCTGGAAACACCGGCTCGCCGCGTGCCGGGCTGGACGCGCAGACCAGAACACCGGCCTCGATAAGCTCCGCCACAGCCTCGCGCAGGATCGGCCGACCCTGACGCACGCCCAGGCTCAAGTTGATCACCCGCACGCCCTGCTCGCCCAGCCAGTGCAGTGCGGCAGCGATCTGCAACGGGCTGGTCACGCCGCGCTCATCGAAGACCTGGGCGACGCACAAGCGCGCCTCCGCTGCGTGGGAAAGAATGGCTTCGCAGACGGCGCTGCCGTGGCCAAGCAGATCAACCGACAGTGGCAGTCGGTCCAATCCATCATCGGCGAGACGGAAGCGCTGTCCACTGACGACCGAAGCGGCCTGCCCCTCTGAATGCCCGCTATCGATCACACCAATCAGCAACTCAGGCCTCATGACGCTGCACCGGCTGCGCCTCGCGCACACGCATCTGCCCCTCCTGCAATTCCAGGTGCAGGTCGGCCGCTGCCAGGGTCGAAGTCCGGTGGCTGATCAGCAGCCGCGTGCGCTCGGCGAACAGCTGGTCGATGGCCGCGATCACCTCGCGCTCGGTGCTTTCGTCCACCTGCGACGTAGCCTCGTCCAGCACCAGGATCAGCGGGTCCTGCAGCAGCGCGCGAGCGATGGCGATGCGTTGTTTCTGCCCGCCGGAAAGTTGCTGGCCGCGCTCGCCCAGCGGGCTGTCGATGCCCTCGGGCAGGCTGGCGATCAGGCCGCCGAGCTGCGCCGCGCGGGCGGCCTTTTCGATGGCCTCGCGACTCGACTCGGGAGCGCTGTAGGCCAGGTTGTCGGCGAGGCTGCCGCGGAACAGCACGATATCCTGGCTGACCACCGCCACACGGCGCCGCAGGGCGTGCAGGTCGAGCTCGCGCAGGTCCACGCCGTCCAGCAGGATGCGGCCCTGATCGGGGTCGTAGAAGCGTTGCAGCAGGTCGATCAGGGTGCTCTTGCCGACCCCGGACGGGCCGCTCAAGGCAACCTTGAGACCGGCGGGAATCAGCGCCTGCACATCCGCCAATACGGGCTGCGCACGGCCCGGCCACGCGTAGTGCAGATTCTCCAGGCGCAGCTCGCCAACCGATGGCATCGGCCTCGGCACGGTGGGTGAAACGATGGTCGCTTCCTCGCCGCGCAGCTCCATCACCCGGCCGAGGCTGACCGTCATGCGCTGCAAGGCGACGTACAGGCCGAGCAGGCTCTGCACCGGCCCGATGGTCATGCCCAGGTAGGTGGAAAAGGCGATCAGCGAACCCAGCTGCCAGGTGCCCTGTACCACCCAATAGCCGCCAACCAGGAAGGCGCAGGCGCGGGACAGCGACATCAGCGTGCCGGGCACCGCCTGGGTGAAGAATTCGGTGAGCTGCAGGCGCAGCAGTTGGCCGAGATAGCCCTGCCCCAGGCCTTCCAGGCGGCCGGCTTCGCGGTGCTGCTGGCCGGCGGACTGGATGAATTTCATCGCTGGCAGCGTCTCGACGAAGAATGACGAGAGGTCCGCCGAGCGCTCGCGCAAACCCCGCGCCTCGCGCTCCACCTTGCGCCGCATCCAGCGCAGCCAGAGCACGTCCAGCGGGATCAGCAGCGCCACCAGCAGCGAGAGTTTCCACGACAGCGTGAGCAGCAGCGCCAGCGCGCCGATCAGGCCGATCACGCTGGAGACGGCGGAGAACAGCGAGTCCACGGCAAAGCGCTGGATCTCGGCGACGTCGCCGTCGAGCCGGGACATCAGGTCGCCGATACGGCGGCGGCCGAAGAAGCTCGGCGACAGGGTCTGCAAGTGGCGGTACAGCGCATCGCGCAGGGAAAACAGGATGCGCCCGGACAGCCGCGTGTGCAGGTAGCGGTTGAGGCCGGACAACGCCGTACCGACCAGGCCGACGACGATCATCGCGCCGGCCACCATCACCAGCACCGGAAAGTCCTTCGCCAGCAGGCCGTCATCGATCAGCGTCTTGGTCAGCCAGGGCTGCGCGAGCACCAGGACCGAGGCGCAGAACGACAGCCCGAGCAGCCCGGCGATGGCCGCCTTGTGCGGCCGTACGAAGCCGTACAGCCAGCGCAGCGAAGCCTTGAGTTGCTGCGGGTCTTCGCTGTCGATCAGGCGGGTGAAGAACATCAGCCCACCTTGAGTTGCTTGAGCTTGCGGTACAGCGTGGCGCGGCTGATGCCCAGCGCGTCGGCGGCGGCAGAGACGTTGCCCTGGTGGCGCTCCAGCGCCTGGCGGATCAGCTCCAGTTCGTTTTCGCGGATGCTGCCGCTCTGTGGGCGCTCACCGGCGGCGAGTTCGTCCAGCGTGCTGTCGGGCAAGTGATCCAGGCTCAGCTCCGCTTCGCCCTCCTCGCGCATGGCCAGCGCGGTACGCAGGACCATCTCCAGCTGGCGGATGTTGCCCGGCCAGTGGTACTCGCGCAGCAGGCCGAGCAGCTCGGCGGAGAGTTTCACCTTCGGCGCGCCCAGGCGCGCCAGCAGGCTGCTGGCGAGTTCGGCGAGGTCGTCGCGCTCACGCAGCGCCGGTAGCTTCACGCTGATGCCGTTGACGCGGTAGTAGAGGTCCTCGCGGAAGTGTTTCTCTTCCACCAGGCGCTTGAGGTCGCGGTGGGTGGCGCAGATCAGTGCGACATCGATGTCCTGCTCCTCGCCGGCGCCCAGCGGCGCCACCTTGCGCTCCTGCAGCACGCGCAGCAGGCGCGCTTGCAAGGCCAGCGGCATATCGCCGATTTCGTCGAGGAACAGCGTGCCGCCGTGGGCCTGTTTCAGCCGGCCGACCATGCCGCCGCGCCGCGAGCCGGTGAAGGCGCCGTCGCGGTAGCCGAACAGCTCGGACTCGATCAGTCCTTCGGGAATCGCCGCGCAGTTCACCGCAACGAAGGGTTTGTCGCTGCGCGCGCTGGCCTGGTGCAAGGCGCGGGCGACCACTTCCTTGCCGCTGCCGGTTTCGCCCAGCAGCAACACCGGCAGTTCGTTCACCAGCCCCTGGCGCGCCATGCGCAGGGCGCGGGCGTAGCGCGGATGGCTGCCGGCGAGGGCTTCGAGTTCCGGGCCGGCCGCCGGGCGCGGCGCACGGGTGCTGACCGGCACCGCATGGCTGCGCAGTGGCGCTTGCAGCGTCTTGTAGAACAGCTCGCCCTTGGGCGTCTGCAGGCTGCCGACGCCGCCCTGGTAGAGCCGGCCGAGCAGTTGGTCGCCGCGCAGGCCGAGGAAGTCCTCGCTACGCCGGCCGACCAGCGACTCACGGTTGGCGCCCAGTAGCTGGCAGGCCTGGCCGCTGACCGCCAGCACCTTGCCGTCCAGACCCAGCGCCAGCAGGCCCTGCCAGGCCGAGTCGAGGTACTGGCGACGGTAATGGAAGGCAATCACCACCTGCCCCGGATGGCTGACGGCGAACAGTCGCGCCTCGATCTGGAACACCGCGAGGCTGAGCAGCGAGAGGCTTTCCCGCGGGCCGGAGAGCGGCCCTTCGCGGGTCATGTCGAGCACGCCGAGCAGCGTGCCCTGCGGTCCCTCGATGGGCACCGAGGTGCAGGAGAAACGGCTCAGGCGATCGAGGAAGTGTTCGCCGCAGTCGATCTGCGTGGCGCGCCGTTCCACCAGCGCGGTGCCCAGGGCGTTGGTGCCGCGCGAGGCTTCGCTCCAGCAGGCGCCCTGGACGATATCGGCCAGGCCCTTGCTCTGCATGCGCTCGCGGGCGCCTTCGACGGAGAGGATGGTGGCGTCGGCGTTGGCCAGGATGATCACGCCGTCATGGCCCTGGCGTTGTTGCAGGTAGTCGAGTTCGGGAGTGGCGGCGTCCAGCAGCAGGCGGTTGCCGGCCAGCAGCACGTCGGGTTTGACCCGCGTGTCGAGGCCGTGCTCGGTGCCGTTGCTGCAGTCCAGGCCGTGACCGAGGCTGCGCCGCCAGGAGGCGTCGATTTCCTCGCGGAGCACGCCGCTGGGGACCTCGCCCTCCTGTTGCAGGCGTTCACGGGCCAGGTGGGCTTCGCGCAGCAGGTCGCTGCTTATTGTTCTTGTAGTCATGCATCGCTCCGGTAGGTCCCGCGCCCTCTTCTCCACAAATGTAAGGAGGGCGCAGAACTCGCAGGCTGGTCAGGGCTGTGTACACCCGCCGGCGGCGTCAGTAAAGGGGAAGCCCTTAGTAGGAAGGCTCACCGGGAACACAACGCAATTCCCGCGCCAGCGAACCCTCCTGCGCCGCCTCCGGGTTGTATTGACAGTGACCCAAGGCAGGTTTACGTTAACGTAAAGGTAAACAACCGAGCAAGCAGATTCCCATGCCCACGACCTACACCATCTCCGAGCTGGCCCGCGAACTGGACGTCACCACCCGCGCCATCCGCTTCTACGAGGAACAGGGCATGCTCAGCCCCGAGCGCCGTGGCCAGGAGCGCATCTACAGCGCCAAGGACCTGGTGGCCCTGAAGCTGATCCTGCGCGGCAAGCGCATCGGCTTCTCGCTGGCCGAGTGCAAGGAACTGATCGACCTCTACGACCCCAGCAGCGGCAACACCAAGCAACTGCAGACCTTCCTCGACAAGATCACCGCGCGCCGCGCGCAGCTGGAACAGCAACTGCTCGATATCGAGCAGATGAAACTGGAACTGGACACGGCCGAGGAGCGCTGCCTGGCGGCCATGGCCGAGACCGACAAACCCCGCAAGCAGCGCGTGCCGAGCTGACCTCGGCGCCCTGCCCCGCTCTCTCATCCGATTACAAATACAAGTACAGGTGATTCCATGAGCTACCCCTCCCTCAACTTCGGCCTCGGCGAAACCATCGACATGCTGCGCGAGCAGGTGCAGGGCTTCGTCGCCAGCGAACTCGCCCCGCGCGCCGCGCAGATCGACGCCGACAACCTGTTCCCCATGGACATGTGGAAGAAGTTCGGCGACATGGGCCTGCTCGGCATCACCGTCGCGGAGGAATACGGCGGCGCCAACATGGGTTACCTGGCCCACGTCATCGCCATCGAGGAAATCAGCCGTGGTTCGGCCTCGGTCGGCCTGTCCTATGGCGCGCACTCCAACCTGTGCGTCAACCAGATCAAGCGCAACGGCAACGCCGAGCAGAAGGCCAAGTACCTGCCCAAGCTGATCAGCGGCGAGCACGTCGGCGCCCTGGCCATGAGCGAGCCCAACGCCGGCTCCGACGTGGTGTCGATGAAGCTGCGCGCCGAGAAGCGCGGCGACCGCTTCGTCCTCAACGGCAGCAAGACCTGGATCACCAACGGCCCGGATGCCAACACCTACGTGATCTACGCCAAGACCGAGCCGGAGAAAGGCGCCCACGGCATCACCGCGTTCATCGTCGAGCGCGACTGGAAGGGCTTCAGCCGTGGCAGCAAGTTCGACAAGCTGGGCATGCGCGGCTCGAACACCTGCGAGCTGTTCTTCGATGACGTGGAAGTGCCGGAAGAGAACGTGCTGGGCGCGGTCAACGGCGGCGTGAAGGTGCTGATGAGCGGCCTGGACTACGAGCGCGTGGTGCTCGCCGGCGGCCCGATCGGCATCATGCAGGCGTGCATGGACGTGATCGTCCCCTACATCCACGACCGCAAGCAGTTCGGCCAGAGCATCGGCGAGTTTCAGCTGATCCAGGGCAAGGTCGCCGACATGTACACCCAGCTCAACGCCAGCCGCGCCTACCTGTACGCGGTGGCCCAGGCCTGCGACCGTGGCGAGACCACCCGCAAGGACGCCGCCGGGGTGATCCTCTACACCGCCGAGCGCGCGACGCAAATGGCCCTGGACGCCATCCAGATTCTTGGCGGCAACGGCTACATCAACGAGTTCCCCACCGGCCGCCTGCTGCGCGACGCCAAGCTCTACGAAATCGGCGCCGGCACCAGCGAAATCCGCCGCATGCTGATCGGCCGCGAGCTGTTCAACGAAACAAAATAAGCCACAGGCGACAGGCTGCAAGCTGCAAGCGAAAGCAGGAGCACCCGCCTGCGGCCTGCAGCTTGTAGCCTGCAGCGCGCGGAGAACCGAATGACCATTCTTAACACCCAGATCAATACGCGCTCCCCGGAATACGCCGCCAACGCCGCGACCATGCTGGAGAACGTCCAGGACCTGCGCGCCGTCCTCGGCCGCGTCCACGAAGGCGGCGGCGCCGCTGCCCAGGCCAAGCACACCGCGCGCGGCAAGCTGCTGGTACGCGAGCGCATCAACCGCCTGCTCGACGCCGGCTCGCCCTTCCTCGAAGTCTCCGCCCTCGCCGCCCATGAGGTGTACGGCGAAGACGTCGCCGCCGCCGGCGTGGTCGCCGGTATCGGCCGCGTGGAAGGCGTGGAATGCATGATCGTCGGCAACGACGCCACGGTGAAAGGCGGCAGCTACTACCCGCTGACCGTGAAGAAACACCTGCGCGCCCAGACCATCGCCCAGCAGAATCGCCTGCCGTGCATCTACCTGGTGGACTCGGGCGGCGCCAACCTGCCGCGCCAGGACGAGGTGTTCCCCGACCGCGAGCACTTCGGCCGGATCTTCTTCAACCAGGCCAACATGAGCGCCCAGGGCATCCCGCAGATCGCCGTGGTGATGGGCTCCTGCACCGCCGGCGGCGCCTACGTGCCGGCGATGAGCGACGAGACCATCATGGTCCGCGAGCAGGCCACCATCTTCCTCGCCGGCCCACCGCTGGTGAAGGCCGCCACCGGTGAAGTGGTGAGCGCCGAGGACCTGGGCGGTGCCGACGTGCACTGCAAGACCTCCGGCGTGGCCGACCATTACGCCGAGGACGACGAGCACGCGCTGGCCATCGCCCGCCGCTGCATCGCCAACCTCAACTGGAGCAAGCAGGGCCAGCTCAATACCCGTGCCCCGCGCGCGCCGCTGTACGCCAGCGACGAGCTGTACGGGGTGATCCCGGTGGACAGCAAGCAGCCCTTCGACGTGCGCGAGATCATCGCCCGCCTGGTCGACGGCAGCGAATTCGACGAGTTCAAGGCACTGTTCGGCACCACCCTGGTGTGCGGCTTCGCCCACCTGCACGGCTACCCGGTGGCGATCCTCGCCAACAACGGCATTCTCTTCGCCGAAGCCGCGCAGAAAGGCGCGCACTTCATCGAACTGGCCTGCCAGCGCGGCATCCCGCTGGTGTTCCTGCAGAACATCACCGGCTTCATGGTCGGCCAGAAGTACGAGGCCGGCGGCATCGCCAAGCACGGCGCCAAGCTGGTCACCGCGGTGGCCTGCGCCCAGGTGCCGAAGTTCACCGTGATCATCGGCGGCAGCTTCGGCGCCGGTAACTACGGCATGTGCGGCCGCGCCTACGACCCGCGCTTCCTGTGGATGTGGCCCAACGCGCGGATCGGCGTGATGGGCGGCGAACAGGCCGCAGGCGTGCTGGCCCAGGTCAAGCGCGAGCAGGCCGAACGCGCCGGCAACGCACTGTCCGCCGAGGACGAGGCGAAGATCAAGGCGCCGATCCTCGAACAGTACGAGCGCCAGGGTCACCCCTACTACTCCAGCGCGCGCCTGTGGGACGACGGCGTCATTGACCCGGCGCAGACTCGTGACGTGCTCGGCCTGGCCCTCTCCGCCTCGCTCAACGCGCCGGTCGAAGCCACGCGCTTCGGCGTATTCAGGATGTAAGCGGCGGCAGGCTACAGGCGGCAGGCAGGAGCGCTCTTGCCTGCCGCCTGCAGCCTGAGGCCTGCAGCCCTTGAGGACTCTTTACATGAGCACCTTTGAAACCATTGAGCTTCATATCGACCCGCGCGGCGTCGCCAACTTCTGGCTGAACCGCCCGGAGAAGAACAACGCCTTCAATGCCCAGACCATCGCCGAGCTGATCCAGGCGCTGGCCGCCGTGGCCAACGACGACCGCGTGCGCCTCGTCGTGCTGCGCGGCCGTGGCCGGCACTTCTGTGGCGGCGCGGACCTTGCGTGGATGCAGGAATCCGTGCAGCTGGACTACCAGGGCAACCTGGCCGACGCCCAGCAGCTCGCCGAACTGCTCTACAACCTGCACCAGTTGAACAAGCCGACCCTTGCCGTGGTCCAGGGCGCAGCCTTTGGCGGCGGCGTCGGGCTGGTGGCCTGCTGCGACATGGCGCTGGCCGCCGAAGACGCGCAGTTCTGCCTGTCCGAAGTGCGTATCGGCCTGATCCCGGCGACCATCGGTCCCTTCGTCACCAAGGCCATCGGCCAGCGCGCCGCCACCCGCTACGCCATGACCGCCGAGCGCTTCAGCGGCATCCGCGCCCGCGAGCTGGGCCTGGTGGACGAGCACCATCCGGCCGCCGAACTGGACGAGAAAGCCGACGCCTGGATCGCCAACCTGCTGAATAACAGTCCGGCGGCCCTGGTGGCCTGCAAGGCGCTGTTCCACGAAATCGGCGCCGGTGAACTGACCCCAGAACGCCGCCGCTACACCGAAGCCGCCATCGCCCGCATCCGCATCAGCCCCGAGGGGCAGGAAGGCCTGCGCGCCTTCCTGGAAAAACGCAAACCGGCCTGGCAGGAGCAAGTCTGATGAAGAAGATCGATACCCTGCTGGTGGCCAACCGCGGCGAGATCGCCTGCCGCGTGATGCGCACCGCCAAGGCCCTGGGCCTGACCACCGTGGCCGTGCACAGCGCCACCGACCGCAATGCCCGCCACGTCGAAGAGGCGGACATCGCCATCGACCTGGGCGGCGCCAAGCCCGCTGAAAGCTACCTGCGCGCCGACGCCGTGCTGGCCGCCGCCAAGGCCGCCGGCGCCCAGGCCATCCACCCCGGTTACGGCTTCCTCTCGGAGAACGCCGGCTTCGCCCGCGCCTGCGAAGAGGCCGGGCTGGTGTTCCTCGGCCCGCCGGCCAGCGCCATCGACGCCATGGGCAGCAAGTCCGCCGCCAAGGCGCTGATGGAAACCGCCGGCGTGCCGCTGGTGCCCGGCTACCACGGCGAGGCCCAGGACTATGCGACCTTCCAGCGCGAGGCGCAGCGCATCGGCTATCCGGTGCTGCTCAAGGCCGCGGCCGGTGGTGGCGGCAAGGGCATGAAGGTGGTCGAGCGCGAGGCCGAACTGGCCGAAGCGCTGGAATCCGCCCAGCGTGAAGCGCAGTCCGGCTTCGGCGACTCGCGCATGCTGGTGGAGAAATACCTGACCAAGCCGCGCCACGTGGAAATCCAGGTGTTCGCCGACCAGCACGGCCACTGCCTGTACCTCAACGAACGCGACTGCTCGATCCAGCGCCGCCACCAGAAAGTGGTGGAGGAAGCGCCGGCGCCGGGGCTGTCCACTGAACTGCGCGCCGCCATGGGCGAGTCCGCCGTACGTGCCGCCCAGGCCATCGGCTACGTCGGCGCTGGTACTGTCGAGTTCCTCTACGACGAAGGCAGCGGCCAGTTCTTCTTCATGGAAATGAACACCCGCCTGCAGGTGGAACACCCGGTCACCGAAGCCATCACCGGCCTCGACCTGGTGGCCTGGCAGATCCGCGTCGCCCGTGGCGAGCCGCTGCCGATCACCCAGGAACAGGTGCCGCTGATGGGCCACGCTATCGAAGTGCGCCTGTATGCCGAAGACCCGGAAGGTGGCTTCCTGCCCGCCAGCGGCCACCTCGCGCTGTACCGCGAACCCGCCGCCGGCCCCGGCCGCCGCACCGACAGCGGCATTCGCGAGGGCGACGACATCTCGCCGTTCTACGACCCGATGCTGGCCAAGCTGATCGCCTGGGGCGAGAACCGCGAGGAAGCCCGCCAGCGCCTGCTGTCGATGCTGGCGGAAACCGCCGTCGGCGGCTTCAAGACCAACCTGGCCTTCCTGCGCCGCGTGCTGGCCCACCCGGCCTTCGCCGAAGGCGAGCTGGACACCGGCTTCATCGGCCGCTACCAGGACACCCTGCTGCCGGCTTCCACCGCCCTGCCCGAACGCTTCTGGCAGCTCGCCGCCGAAGCCTGGGTGCAGAGCGAAGCCGCCCGCGTACGCGCTGACGATGCCCATTCGCCATGGTCCGCCCAGAGCGGCTGGCGCAGCGGCCTGCCGGGGGAAACCGACCTGCACCTGTTGGCCAAGGGCGAGTCCCAGGTGGTGCGCCTGCGCCATGCCGATGGCCAGCGTATCGCCAAGCTGGATGGTCAGTGGCTGGATGTAAAGGATGGTGAAGTCCGTCGCCGTCATCAGGTGATCCGCCGTGGCGACCACCTCTATCTGGAATGGAACGGCGAGCTGATAAGCGTGCAGCGCTTCGACCCCATCGCCGAGGCCGAAGCCGCGCATTCGCACCAGGGTGGCCTGGGCGCGCCGATGAACGGCAGCATCGTGCGCATTCTGGTCGAACCCGGCCAGAGCGTCGAAGCCGGCGCCGCGCTGGTGGTGCTCGAAGCCATGAAGATGGAACACAGCATTCGCGCGCCGCACGCTGGCGTGGTGAAATCGCTGTATTGCAGCGAAGGCGAGCTGGTGTCCGAAGGCACCGCGTTGGTGGAGCTGGAAGAAGCGCCGGCCTGACGCCGGCATTTGTAGGGCGCATAACGCGCCAGCGCTATCCGCCGCCGGACAACGGCGGATAAAGCGTGCCGCTTTATGCGCCCTACCTGGCTGAATGGCGCACACCGATGCAGGCAGTGGCAGAGGACAGTCCCCTCTCCCTATGGGAGAGGGTTAAAGTGAGGGGAAGCCCCGCTGCGGTCGGCCAGCCCTCACCCCAGCCCTCTCCCAGGGGGAGAGGGAGTATCCGAGCCGGGCGGACCTTCCGCGTGAACCGGAAGCCTCCCGCCGCTGAGAACAGTCCCCTCTCCCTTCAGGGAGAGGGCTAGGGAGAGGGTGCCGAACACTGCGCACCCTCCTCCACGAAACACTACGAGGACCACAAATGACCCTGCCAACATCCGTCCGCCTGGTCGAAGTCGGCCCGCGCGACGGCCTGCAGAACGAGAAACAGCCCATCGCCGTCGCCGACAAGGTGCGCCTGGTGGACGACCTCACCGCCGCCGGCCTGGGCTACATCGAAGTCGGCAGCTTCGTCTCGCCCAAGTGGGTGCCGCAGATGGCCGGTTCGGCCGAAGTCTTCGCCGGCATCCAGCAGAAAGCCGGCGTCACCTACGCGGCCCTGGCGCCAAACATGAAGGGCTTCGAGGCCGCACTGGAATCGCAGGTCAAGGAAGTGGCGGTGTTCGCCGCCGCCTCCGAGGCCTTCTCGCAGAAGAACATCAACTGCTCGATCAAGGAGAGCCTGGAGCGCTTCGTTCCGGTGATGGAAGCGGCGCGCCAGCACGGTGTGCGCGTGCGCGGCTACGTCTCCTGCGTGCTCGGCTGCCCCTACCAGGGTGAGGTGGACGCGGAACAGGTCGCCGCCGTCGCTGCGGAATTGCACGCCATGGGCTGCTATGAAGTTTCCCTGGGCGACACCATCGGCGTCGGCACCGCCGGTGCCACCCGGCACATGTTCGAAGTCGTCGGCCAGCGCGTGCCACGCGCGCAACTGGCCGGGCACTTCCACGACACCTACGGCCAGGCCACGGCGAACGTCTACGCGAGCCTGCTGGAAGGCATCGCGGTGTTCGACAGCTCGGTCGCCGGCCTCGGCGGTTGCCCCTACGCCAAGGGCGCCACCGGCAACGTCGCCACCGAGGATGTGCTCTACCTGCTCAACGGCCTGGGCATCCACACCGGCATCGACCTGGACCTGCTGATCGACGCCGGCCAGCGCATCTGCTCGGTGCTCGACAAGCCCAACGGCTCACGCGTGGCCAAGGCGCAGCTGTCCAAGCGCTGAGGCCAGCACGGACCGTAGGGCGGATATCGACCCCCCTGGCTTGATCGCGCTTCTACGTGAACTTCTGCGCAAGGATCTGCCCTCTCCCTAACCCTCTCCCTGAAGGGAGAGGGGACTGGTTCGGTGCAGGTTGAAACTAATGAGTCAGTTGGCACAGACGGCTCCCTCTCCCTTCAGGGAGAGGGCTGGGGAGAGGGAGAAACCAAGCCACGGGCTTCCGGAAAGAAGAAAGTTGCTCCTACCAAGGGGCACTGTGTTCAACGGCTGTCGTAGGAGCGGACTCCGTCCGCGATGGCCCCGCACAAACCGGGAAACAATCGCGGACGGAGTCCGCTCCTACGCGGTGCCCACCCGTTCAGCAATGCTGACCCTGCTGCCACATCCCGGTACAGGATCGTAGGGCGCATAAAGCGGCACGCTTTATCCGCCACCAGCCCATCGGCGGATAACGCCGATGGCGTTATACGCCCTACTCGATGCCGGCCCGCCCACATTGATCTCAACCTGTAGGAGCGGACTCCGTCCGCGATGGCCCCGCACAAGCCGGGAAACAATCGCGGACGGAGTCCGCTCCTACGCGGTGCCCACCCGTTCAGCAATGCTGACCCTGCTGCCACATCCCGGTACAGTGCGCCCTCTGTCCACCCCGCGCACGGCCTGCCCATGACCGACACCCACAGCCTCAAGGACTACCCCAGCGTTCGCCAACTGGCGATCCGCTCGCTGTTCGAGATCTTCGAGCAGTTCAGCGAAGGCACGGTGATAGTCGACCGCGAGGCACGCATCGTCTGGATCAACCAGCGCTATGCCCAGCGCTTCGGGCTGGACAGCGCCGAGCAGGCCATCGGCCGCCCGGTGGAACAGGTGATCCCCGGCAGCCTGATGCGCGAGGTGGTCAGCAGTGGTCGGCCGATGCTGCTGGACATCCTCGACATGGCCAAGGACCCGCTGGTGGTCATGCGCGTGCCGATCCGCGACGACGCGGGCGAGGTCATCGGCGGCATCGGCTTCGCCCTGTTCGACGAGCTGCGCACACTCTCGCCGCTGCTTACCCGCTACCAGCGCATGCAGGCCGAGCTGGCCTCGACCCGCTCGCTGTTGCAGGCACGCCAGGCCAAGTACAGCTTCGGGCACTTCATCGGCACCAGCACCGCCAGCCTGGAAGTGAAGCGTCGCGCCCGCCGGGGCGCCGCCAGCGAGGCGCCGATCCTGCTGCTGGGCGAGACCGGCACCGGCAAGGAGCTGCTGGCCCACGCCATTCATGCCTCATCTCCACGCGCCGACAAACCCTTCGTCAGCCTCAACGCCGCCGCCATCCCCGAAACCCTGCTGGAGGCCGAATTCTTCGGCACCGCGCCGGGCGCCTTCACCGGCGCCGACCGCAAGGGCCGCGCCGGCAAGCTGCAGATCGCCCAGGGCGGCACACTGTTCCTCGACGAGATCGGCGACATGCCGCTGACCCTGCAGAGCAAGCTGCTGCGCGTGCTGCAGGAAAAGGAATTCGAACCGGTGGGCTCCAACGAGGTGCTGCGCAGCGACATCCGCCTGATCGCCGCTACTTCCATCGATCTCGACGCCGCCGTGCGCGAGGGGCGCTTCCGCGCCGACCTGTTCTACCGCATCAACGTCCTGCCCATCGAGATCCCGCCGCTGCGCGAGCGCCTGGAGGACCTGCCGGCGCTGTGCGAAGCCATCCTCGACGGCCTGCGCGACGACCGCCAGACCCTCTACGAGCTGGATGCCGGCGGCCTCGCCCTGCTCGCCCGCCACGCCTGGCCGGGCAACGTGCGCGAGCTGCGCAACCTGCTGGAGCGCACCGTGCTGCTGGGAGACCGCCCGCAGATCGACGCCACTGCCCTGCGCTCGGCGCTGGGCGAGCTGCAACCACTGCCAGCCGTGTCGACGGCAACGAGCGCCCAACTCAGCGAAGGCCAGGATTTCTACGCAGCCCGCGACGCCTTCGAGCGCGAGCTGATCGCCAACACCCTGGCCGAGCACAGCGGCAACGTCGACGCGGCTGCGCAGCGCCTGGGCCTGGGGCGCTCGACGCTGTACAAGAAGATGGCTGCTCTAGGCATCTCGTCCTGAAAACGAGACACGTCTCAAAATAGAGACAAACCCGCGAACTGCGATAAAACGGGAAAATATCCCCAGCGGCGCCGCCAATGTCTCCAATCCGAGAAAAAGCTTTGCCGCCACTTACTATCATTCTCAAAATAAGACTTGTAAATCAATTAGTTACAGTCTTGGCACAGTCCTGGCTATAGCGTCTGTCGCGGCACCCGTCCGCACAGCCGACATAACAACAATCAACGCTGCCCGAACGCGAACCTACCCCAGCGGACACCACGGCTAGTCCCGCTTCGCACACGGCGCCGCGCCAGGAGATCACCCGATGAGCCGCTCCAAGCTCAATCATGCCGCCGCCCTGACCGCCCTCGGTTCCACCCTCGCCCTCTCGCCCCAGGCCTTCGCCGAATTCATCGCCGACAGCAAGGCCAGCGTCGAACTGCGCAACTTCTACTTCAACCGCGACTTCCGCCAGGACAACGCCGCGCAGTCCAAGCAGGAAGAGTGGGCGCAGGGCTTCCTGCTGCGCTACGAATCCGGCTACACCGAAGGCACCATCGGCGTGGGCGTGGATGCCCTCGGTCTGCTGGGCGTGAAGCTGGACTCCAGCCCCGACCGCGCCGGCTCCGGTCTGCTGCCGCGCGATGTGCAGAAGAAAAACGGCGCACCGGACGACTACAGCGAACTGGGCCTGACCGCCAAGCTGCGTGCCTCGAAAAGCACCCTGAAGATCGGCACCCTGCTGCCCAAGCTGCCCACCGTGCTGGCCAACGATTCGCGCCTGCTGCCGCAGACCTTCGAGGGCGCGCACCTGAATTCCGCCGAGTTCGCCGGCCTGACCTTCGACGGCGGCCGCCTGCGCCAGGTGAGTCAGCGCGACTCCTCCAACCGCGAGGACATGACCGTCACCAGCGGCAGCGCGCGCGGCATCGTTGCCACCGACAGCAGCGACCAGTTCGACTTCGCCGGCCTCAGCTACAAGTGGACGCCGCAGCTGACCACCGGCTACAGCTACGCCAAGCTCGACGGTCTCTACGACCAGCACATCGTCAACCTCGTGCACGTGCTGCCCATCGCTGCCGGCCAGTCGCTGAAGACCGACCTGCGCTACGCGCGCTCCGACGACGACGGCCACAGCAACGTCGACAACCGCGCCTTCGGCGCCATGCTCACCTACACCCTGGGCGGCCACGGCTTCGGCGCCGGCTACCAGAAGATGAGCGGCGACACCGGCTTCGCCTACATCGGCGGCACCGACGCCTTCCTGGTCAACTTCGTACAGATCGGCGACTTCGCCAACCGCGACGAGAAGTCCTGGCAGGCGCGCTACGACTATGACTTCGCCGCCCTCGGGGTGCCGGGCCTGACCTTCATGACGCGCTACCTGTCCGGCGACAACATCGAGCTGGGCGCGGGCAAGCCCGAAGGCAAGGAGTGGGAGCGCGACACCGACATCGGCTACGTGGTGCAGAACGGCCCGCTGAAGAACTTCGGCGTGAAATGGCGCAACGCGACGGTACGCTCCAGCCACTTCGGCAACGACCTCGACGAGAACCGCCTGATCCTCAGCTACGTGCTGCCGCTCTGGTAACCGCCTGAACGCCTGATCGTCAAGCAAGCCCACTACAACAAGAACGAAGCGCGGTCCCAGGCCGCGCGACAACTGGAGATACTTCGATGAGCGTGGTCATCGCCCTCGCGGCCCTCGCCCTGCTGATGCTCGCCGCCTACCGCGGCTACAGCGTGATCCTCTTCGCCCCCATCGCCGCGCTGCTGGCGGTGCTGCTGACCGATCCGTCCGCCGTCGCCCCGGCCTTCACCGGGGTGTTCATGGAGAAGATGGTCGGCTTCGTCAAACTCTACTTCCCGGTGTTCCTGCTCGGCGCGGTGTTCGGCAAGCTGATCGAGCTGTCGGGCTTCTCGCGCTCCATCGTCGCCGCCGCCATCAGGCTGCTGGGCACGAGCCAGGCAATGCTGGTGATCGTGCTGGTCTGCGCCCTGCTCACCTACGGCGGCGTGTCGCTGTTCGTGGTGGTGTTCGCGGTCTACCCGTTCGCCGCCGAGATGTTCCGCCAGAGCGACATCCCCAAGCGGCTGATCCCGGCGACCATCGCCCTGGGCGCGTTCAGCTTCACCATGGACGCCCTGCCCGGCACCCCGCAGATCCAGAACATCATCCCCACCGCGTTCTTCAACACCACCGGCTGGGCTGCCCCCTGGCTGGGCGTGATCGGCAGCCTGTTCGTGTTCACCGTGGGCATGCTGTTCCTCCGCCGCCAGGCCGGCAAGGCGCGCGCCGCCGGTGAAGGCTACGGCACCGAGCTGCGCAACGAGCCGGAAACCGCCGCCGACATCAAGCTGCCCAACCCGCTGCTGGCACTCTCGCCGCTGGTGCTGGTGGGCGTCGCCAACCTGCTGTTCACCCACTGGATTCCCCAGCTCTACGGCAAGACCCACAGCCTGCAGCTGGCCGGCATGGCCGCGCCGGTGGCCAGCGACGTGGCCAAGCTGACCGGTATCTGGGCAGTGCAGGCGGCGCTGCTGCTGGGCATCCTGCTGGTGCTGGTGACCAGCTTCGCGGTGATCCGCAGCAAGATCGCCGAAGGCAGCAAGACCGCCGTCTCCGGTGCTCTGCTGGCGGCGATGAACACCGCTTCGGAATACGGCTTCGGCGCCGTGATCGCCTCGCTGCCGGGCTTCCTGGTGCTGGCCGATGCGCTGAAGAAGATCCCCGATCCGCTGGTCAACGAGGCCATCACCGTCACCACCCTGGCCGGCATCACCGGTTCGGCGTCGGGCGGCATGAGCATCGCCCTGGCGGCCATGTCCGAGCAGTTCATCGCCGCCGCCCACGCCGCCAACATTCCGTTGGAAGTGCTGCACCGGGTCGCCGCCATGGCCTCCGGTGGCATGGACACCCTGCCGCACAACGGTGCGGTCATCACCCTGCTCGCGGTCACCGGCCTGACCCACCGCGAGGCCTACAAGGACATCTTCGCCATCACCCTGATCAAGACCCTCGCGGTGTTCGTGGTGATCGGGACCTTCTACGCCACCGGCATCGTCTGAGCCGGTTGTTTTCAAGCGGTCGCCCCGCGGCGACCGCCCTGTTCCAGAGGAGATTTGCATGACTCTCAAAGGCAAGACCGCACTGGTCACCGGCTCCACCAGCGGCATCGGCCTGGGCATCGCCGCAAAGCTCGCGCAGGCGGGTGCCAACGTGGTGGTCAACGGCTTCGGCGATATCGACGGCGCCGTGCGCGAACTATCGGTGCACGGCACGCGCATCGGCCACCACGGCGCGGACATGGCGCAACCCGAGCAGATCGGGCAGATGATCGCCTACGTCGAGCGCGAGTTCGGCGGCCTCGACATCCTGGTCAACAACGCCGGCATCCAGCACGTCGCGGCGCTGGAGGATTTCCCCGTGGAGCGCTGGAACGCGATCATCGCCATCAACCTCTCCTCGGTGTTCCACACCACCCGCCTGGCGCTGCCGGGCATGCGCCAGCGCGGTTGGGGACGCATCCTCAACATCGCCTCGACCCACGGGCTGGTAGCCTCCGCCGGCAAGAGCGCCTACGTCGCCGCCAAGCACGGGGTGATCGGCCTGACTAAGACCACCGCCCTGGAAACCGCCACCACGGCCATTACCTGCAACGCCATCTGCCCCGGCTGGGTGCTGACGCCGCTGGTGCAGCAGCAGATCGACGCGCGGGTGCAGGCCGGCGCCACGCCCGAGCAGGCACGCCACGACCTGCTGGCGGAGAAGCAGCCGTCGCTGGACTTCGTCACCGCCGACCAGCTCGGCGAGCTGGCGCTATTCTTGTGTTCTGAAGCTGCCGCCCAGGTCCGCGGCGCCGCCTGGAACATGGATGGTGGCTGGGTCGCTCAATGAGCCTTTTGAACCACGCGAACTTCGTACAGCGCTTCGTGTCATGATTCGTAGGTACCGTCTGTCGGCGGTACCTTCGTCCCTTCGAATTCGCTGGAGTCGTAGTCGATGAACCAGGCGCTCTGGAGCCCCTCCCCCGAACGCATCGCCGCCACCCGCATGGATGCCTTTCGCCGCAAGGTCGCGCAGCAGCATGGCATCGACCTGCCCGACTACGCCGCGCTGCACGCCTGGAGCATCGCCGAGCGCGAAGCCTTCTGGCTGGCCATCGTCGACACCTTCGGCGTGCAGTTCCACGAGGCACCCACCGCGGTGCTCGAAGAAGGCCCGGAGATGCCCGATGCGCGCTGGTTCCCCGGCGCCACCCTGAACTTCGCCGAACACCTGCTGCGCCGCCGCGATCACAAACCGGCGCTGATCGCCATCAGCGAGGACGAGCGCCGCGAGGTGATCAGCCATGCCGAACTGGCGGCCCAGGTCGCCGGCCTGCAGAAGGCACTGCGCGAGGCCGGCGTGGGCGTCGGCGACCGTGTCGCGGCCTTCATGCCCAACACCTGGCAGACCGTGGTCGGCATGCTCGCCGCCACCAGCCTGGGCGCCACCTGGTCGAGCTGCTCGCCGGACTTCGGCACCCAGGGCGTGATCGACCGCTTCGGCCAGATCGAACCCAAGGTGCTGATCGCCTGCGCCGGCTACCGCTTCGCCGGCAAGCTGCAGGACCTGACCGCCAAGCTCAACGAAATCCTCGCCCAGCTGCCGACCCTGGAACAGTTGGTGATCGTCCCCTACGCCAACGGCCACGCGCGCCGCAGCGACTTCCACACCCCGGCGCGGGTCAGCCTCTGGCAGGACTTCTTCCTCAGCGGAGGCGAACCGGTATTCACCCCCGTACCCTTCGACCACCCGCTGTACATCCTCTACTCCTCCGGCACCACCGGCGTGCCCAAGTGCATCGTCCACGGCACCGGCGGCGTGCTGCTGCAGCACCTGAAGGAACATGGCCTGCACGTCGACCTGGGCCCCGACGACACGCTGTTCTACTACACCACCTGCGGTTGGATGATGTGGAACTGGCTGGTCTCGGGGCTCGCCGTCGGCGCTACGCTGGTGCTCTATGACGGCTCGCCGTTCCACCCCGGCCCCGAGCGCCTGATGGACCTGATCGACGCGGAGCACATCAGCGTCTTCGGCACCAGCGCCAAGTACATCGCCGCGCTGGAAAAGACCAACGTGCGGCCGCGCCAGACGCACTCCCTGGAGCGCCTGAAGACGATCCTCTCCACCGGCTCGCCGCTGGCCCACGAGAGCTTCGACTACGTCTACCGCGAGGTGAAACCCGACCTCTGCCTGTCGTCGATCTCCGGCGGCACCGACATCGTCTCCTGCTTCGCCATCGGCAACCCGACCGCACCGGTGTGGCGCGGGGAAATCCAGTGCAAGGCGCTGGGCATGGCGGTGGAGGTCTGGGACGAGGCCGGCAAGCCGGTGCACGGGGAGAAAGGCGAGCTGGTCTGCGTGCGGCATTTCCCGTCGATCCCGGTGGGCTTCTGGAACGACGAGAACAACGAGAAATTCCTCGACGCCTACTTCGCCACCTTCCCCGGTGTCTGGGCCCACGGCGACTATGCCGAGGAGACCGAGCACGGCGGCCTGGTCATCCACGGCCGCTCGGATGCCGTGCTGAATCCTGGCGGCGTGCGCATCGGCACGGCGGAAATCTACCGCCAGGTGGAGAAGATCGAGCAAGTGCTGGAATCCATCGCCATCGGCCAGGACTGGCAGGGCGACGTCCGTGTAGTGCTGTTTGTGCGCCTGCGCGAAGGCGTGGAGCTGGACGAGACACTGCAGGAACGCATCCGCCAGACCATCCGCAGCAACACCACCCCGCGCCACGTCCCGGCGAAGATCCTCGCGGTCAGCGACATCCCGCGCACCATCAGCGGCAAGATCGTCGAACTGGCAGTGCGCAACGTGGTGCATGGCCGGCCGGTGAAGAACACCGACGCGCTGGCCAACCCGCAGGCGCTGGAGCTGTTCAGGGATCGGAAGGAGCTGGAGAGCTGAGGCTTTCCGGTAACACCGTACCTGGGCCTCCCCCCAAAGCTGAAGAAATCCCGTAGGAGCGGACTCCGTCCGCGATGGCCCCGCCTCGCGCCGGACAACATCGTGGACGAAGTCCGCTCCTACGTTGGTGCCGTCCAACCCTGCGGCGGATAACGCTGGCGCGTTATGCGCCCTACAACGACGCCGGCGATGCGACGAATCAGACACCGCCCGGATGCGTGGTCCGGGCGGCGCTGATCAGGCGTCGCCCAGCGACTCGGTGCCCAGCTCGTCCCACACCGCCTCGGCGAGGTGGAAGGTGGCGTTGGCGGCCGGGATGCCACAGTAGATCGCGCTCTGCAGCAGGACTTCCTTGATCTCTTCGCGGGTCACGCCATTGTTGCGCGCGGCGCGCAGGTGCAGCTTGAGTTCGCCCTCGCGGTTCATGCCGATCAGCATGGCGATGGTGATCAGGCTGCGGGTGTGGCGCGGCAGGCCCGGGCGGGTCCAGATGTCACCCCAGGCATGGCGGGTGATCATTTCCTGGAACTCCTCGTTGAAGTCCGTGCGGTTCTGCAGGCTGCGGTCGACGTGGGCGTCGCCCAGCACCGCGCGGCGTACCTGCATGCCGGCTTCGTAGCGTTCTTTCTCGTCCATCAGGTAACTCCAAATTCAACCTGAAAAGCAGCTATGCGCGCAGGAAGGCCAGCACGCGCTGGCTGAAGGCATCGCCGGCCTGCACGTTGGACAGGTGCGCGGCGCGGAATTCCGCCAGCTCCGCGCCGGCAATGCGCGCCTGCAGGAAGCGCCCGTCCTCGGTGGTGGTCACCGGGTCGGAGGCGCCGCAGACCACCAGGGTCGGCGCGCTGATCGCAGCGATCTCGCCTCGGAAATCGGCATCGCGCACAGCAGCGCAGTTGGCCGCGTAACCTTCCGGCGAAGTCTGCGCCAGCATGCCGACGATGGGCTCGACCTTGCCTGGCTGCGCCTCGGCGAAGTCAGCAGTGAACCAGCGCGAGATCGATGCGTCACGCAAATTCCGCATAGCCTCGGCGCCACCGCTGAGCACGGTCTCGATACGCGGGTTCCACACTTCCGGGGTGCCGATCTTGGCGGCGGTGTTGCACAGCACCAGGCGCTCGATGCGCTCCGGCGCATGGATGGCCAGCCACTGGCCGATCAGGCCGCCCATGGACAGGCCGCAGAAATGCGCACGCGGGATATCGAGGGCGTCCAGCAGGGCCAGCACGTCGCGGCCGTTCTGCTCGACGCTGTAGGGGCCGGGAGTGACCAGCGAAGCGCCGTGACCACGGGTGTCATAACGCAGCACGCGGAAGTGTTCGGCGAAGGCCGGAACTTGCGCGTCCCACATGTGCAGGTCAGTGCCCAGGGAGTTGGACAGCACCAGCACCGGGGCGCCGGCAGGGCCTGCCAGAAGCGGCTCTTCGAGTAAATAGTTCAAGTCGCCATCGGCGAGACGTACGGCAGGCATGCAAGGCTCCTATCGGGATTCTTTGCGCAAAGAAAGTTCGTGGTGTTCGGCCAGCGCGCGTTCGACCCAGCGGCGCGCCTGACCCAGGTAGTGGGCGGGATCGAGCAGGCGATCCAGCTCCTCGGCATTCAGTTGTGCAGCGACCTCGGCATTGGCACCGAGCACAGCGCGCAGATGCGCACCCTCCTTCACCGCCTGCTTGCAGCACTGCTCCACCAGATGGTGCGCAGCGTCGCGGCCGATACGCTGGGCCAGGGCGATGCTCACGGCTTCGGCGAGTACCAGGCCGCGGGTCAGGTCGAGGTTGGCGAGCATGCGCTCCGCGTCGACTTCCAGGCCCGGCACCAGGCTCAGTGCCTGATGCAGCGCGCCGGAGACGAGGCAGCACAATTCCGGCAGGCTCTCCCATTCGGCGTGCCACAGGCCAAGGCTGCGCTCGTGTTCCTGGGGCATGGCGGCGAACAGCGTCGAGACTAGTCCCGGTGCACGGGTGGCCGCACCGATCAGCACGGCGGCGCCCACCGGGTTGCGCTTGTGCGGCATGGTAGAGGAGCCACCCTTGCCCGGCGCGGAGGGTTCGAAGACTTCGCCGGCCTCGGTCTGCATCAGCAGGCTGAGGTCACGGCCCAGCTTGCCGAGACTGCCGGCGATCAGGCCAAGCAGGCTGGCGAACTCCACCAGGCGGTCGCGCTGGGTGTGCCAGGGTTGCTCGGGCAGTTGCAGATTCAATTCTTCCGCCAAGGCTTCGGCCACCGCAAAGCCCTTTTCACCGAGCGCCGCAAGGCTGCCGGAGGCGCCGCCGAACTGCAGGCACAGCAGGCGCGGTTTCAGCTCAATCAGGCGCTGGCGGTGGCGGGTGATCGCGCCCAGCCAGCCGGCGATCTTCATGCCGAGGGTAATCGGCGTGGCGTGCTGCAGCCAGGTGCGGCCGACCATGGGGGTGCCGGCGTGGGCCTGGGCTTGCACGGCTAGCGCATCGGCCAGTTGGGCGAGATCGCTTTCCAGCAGTTCGATGGCGGCGCGCAGTTGCAGGACCAGCCCGGAATCCATGGCGTCCTGGCTGGTGGCGCCCAGGTGCACGTAGCGCTCGGCTTCGGCGCTTTCGGCGGCAATGCGACTGCCCAGCGCCTTCACCAGCGGGATCGCGGAGTTACCGGCGCTGCAGATGGCCTGGGCCAGCGCGTCGAAATCGTAGAGTTCGGCGTGGCAGGCAGCGGCGATGGGCGACACGACGCAGGACGGGATCACGCCGACGCGGGCCTCGGCGCGAGCCAACGCGGCCTCGAAGTCGAGCATGCCCTGCACCCGGCCGTGGTCGCTGAAGATCGCGCGCATGGCCGGTTGGGTGAAGTAAGCGTCGAACAGGTGGTTGGTGCTCACTGGAGTGACTCCGGAGATCGGCTTGCGAGGTCGGGACAGTATGACCGCAGAGCTTGCCTTGCGTAGGGCGCAAAACGCGCCAGCGTTATCCGCCGTCCCCGCGGCTGGCGGATAACCTGTTCCAGGTTATCCGCCCTACGAGACTGCCCTCACCCCAGCCCTCTCCGCAGGGAGAGGGAGCCGTCCTCAGCGAATGATCATATCGGCGTGCATCCTGCAGTTTCCGGATGACTACGCGCTGATATCCACGCCGAACGGTCCCCTCTCCCGCTTGCGGGAGAGGGTTAGGGTGAGGGGCCCTTGATCAAACGCGCTCGATCACCAGCGCCACGCCCTGCCCTACGCCCACGCACATGGTGCACAGGCCGAGCTTGCCGCCGGACTTCTGCAACTGGTGCACGGCGGTCAGTACCAGGCGCGCGCCGCTGGCGCCCAGCGGATGGCCGAGGGCGATGGCGCCACCGTTGGGGTTTACCCGCGCATCGTCATCGGCGATGCCGAGATCGCGAGTGACCGCCAGGCCTTGCGCAGCGAAGGCTTCGTTCAGCTCGATGACATCGAACTGGTCCACCGACAGGTTCAGGCGCTCCAACAGCTTGCGCACCGCCGGCACCGGGCCGATGCCCATCACCCGCGGGGCGACACCGGCGCTGGCCATGCCCAACACTCGCGCCCTGGGAACGAGGCCGTGTTTCTTCACCGCTTCGGCACTGGCGAGGATCAGCGCCACCGCGCCGTCGTTGACGCCCGAGGCGTTGCCGGCGGTGACGGTCTTGCCTTCGCCGTTGACCGGTTTGAGCTTGGCCAGCGCTTCCAGGGTAGTGTCCGGGCGCGGGTGTTCGTCAGTGTCGACCACGGTCTCGCCCTTGCGGCCCTTGATCACCACCGGGACGATTTCCTCGGCGAAGTAGCCGCTGGCCTGGGCGACGCCAGCACGCTGCTGGCTACGCAGGGAAAAGGCGTCCTGGTCGGCACGGTTGACGTTGTAATCGTCAGCCACGTTGTCGGCGGTCTGCGGCATGGCGTCCACGCCGTACTGCGCCTTCATCAGCGGGTTGATGAAGCGCCAGCCGATGGTAGTGTCCTCGATCTTCTGCCCACGGCCGAAGGCGCTGTCGGCCTTGCCCATCACGTAGGGCGCGCGGGACATGGATTCCACGCCGCCGGCGATGACCAGTTCGGCCTCGCCGCTGGCGATGGCGCGGAAGCCGGTACCCACCGCGTCCAGGCCCGAGGCGCAGAGTCGGTTGAGGGTCACGCCCGGTACGCTTTCCGGCAGGCCGGCCAGCAGCAGCGCCATGCGTGCCACGTTACGGTTGTCCTCGCCAGCCTGGTTGGCGCAGCCGAGGTAGACCTCGTCCAGCGCGGCCCAGTCGACCTGCGGGTTACGCTCCACCAGCGCCTTTACCGGCACGGCGCCGAGGTCGTCGGCGCGCACGCCGGAGAGCGAGCCGCCGAAGCGGCCGATGGGCGTGCGCACGGCGTCGCAGATGAACACCTCGCGACTCATTCCTCACCTCCCAACTGGCCGTGGGCAGCGGCTGTACGGGCTTCGAGGGCGCGCAGGGCTTCCAGCTCGACGTCGGTCGGTGCGACGGTTTCCTTTACCTGGTCGGCGAAGCGGATCGCCCAGCCGGTGTTCTCGACCACCTGCTCGCGGGTCACGCCCGGGTGCAGGGTAGTGACGATGAATTCATTGCTGCCGGCTTCCGGCTCCATGATGCAGAGGTCGGTGATGATCGCCACCGGGCCCTTGCCGGGCAGGCCGAGCTGCTGGCGGTGGTCGCCGCCCTCGCCGAAACCGACCGAGGTGATGAAGGCCAGCTTGTCGACGAAGGTGCGGTGCGACTGCTTGAGGATGATCAGCACTTCCTTGGCGGAACCGGCGATCTCCGGCGCGCCGCCGGCGCCGGGCAGGCGCACCTTCGGTTTGTGGTAGTCGCCGATGACGGTGGTGTTGATGTTGCCGAAACGGTCGACCTGCGCTGCGCCGAGGAAGCCGACGTCGATGCGCCCGCCCTGCAGCCAGTAGCGGAAGATCTCGCCTGTGGGCACCACGGTGTCGGCGGTTTCGGCCAGCTCGCCGTCACCGATGGACAGCGGCAGCACGCTGGGCTTGGCGCCGATGGGGCCGGATTCGTAGATCAGGACCACGTCGGGCGATGCGGTCAGGCGCGCCAGGTTGGCGGCCTTGGACGGCAGGCCGATACCGACGAAGCAGACGGCGCCGTTCTTCAGGCGGCGGGCGGCGGCCACGGTCATCATTTCATTGGTGCTGTAGGCGCTCATCAGTTGGCCTCCGCGAGCTTGGCTTGGAACGCTGCAAAATCCTGGGTGCCGCGGATGTAGGTATCGATCCAGGCGTTGAAGGTGTCGCGGTCGCGGGCGATCGGGTCCCAGGCCTGGTAGAAGCGGTTGTCGCGCTCGGAGTAGCCGTGGGCGTAGGACGGGTGCGAACCGCCGGGCACCAGGCAGACGGCGGACAGCGCCCAGGTCGGCAACACGCAGGAGTTCATCGGCGCGTTGAGGTCGTCGACGATTTCCTCGACGGTGACGATGCAGCGCTTGGCGGCCAGGGCAGCTTCCTTCTGTACGCCGAGGATGCCCCACAGCAGCACGTTGCCCTTGCGGTCGGCCTTCTGCGCGTGGATCACGGTGACGTCCGGACGCACCGAAGGCACGGCGGCCAGTTGCTCGCCGGTGAACGGGCAGTTGATGAACTTGATATTCGGGTTGACCTTGGGCAGGTCGGAACCGGCGTAGGCGCGCAGCACGGCGAACGGCAGGCCCGAGGCGCCGGCAACGTAGGAGTTGGCGAGGTCGGCATGGCTGTGCTCGTCGATCTCCAGCTCGCGCGGCCAGCCCTTCTCCACCGCGTCACGCAGGCGATGCAGCGAACCGACGCCGGGGTTGCCGCCCCAGGAGAAGGTCAGCTTGCGCACGCAGCCGGCGCCGATCAGCAGGTCGTAGACCAGGTCGGGGGTCATGCGCACCAGGTGCAGGTCTTTCTTGCCCTGGCGGATCAGCTCGTGGGAGGCAGCGGTGGGAATCAGGTGGGTGAAGCCTTCGAGCGCGACGGTGTCGCCGTCGTTGACGAAGCGCTCGACCGCTTCGCGGAGGGTGAGGAGTTCAGCCATGGTCGGTCTCGTTGTGTTGGGGGTGCCGATGGGAAAACAGTACCGTCGGGGGGATGGACGAACAATGCGATAATCGACTATTGGTGCGAATATCGAACACTTCTCTTAGGGGGCTAACGGACGCCATGGCGCTCGGCAGTCGTCCGCAAACGTGCGAGCGAGCAGTGCGTTCCGGTCCAGAGAACGGAGCGGCAGCGAAACGATCGCGGACGGAGTCCGCACCTACGATCCTGGCGAAAAAGGTGCCGGGGGCGTAGGAGCGGACTCCGTCCGCGATGGCTCCCCGGCCACGCCGGGGTCTGAGGTGCTCTGCGTAGGATGGCGAAGAGCGGAGCGATACCCATCGGCCCGTGCATCGACAGCATGGGTATCGCTGCGCTCCACCCATCCTACGTCGGGGTTACCGGCAGGGCCGGGAGTCAGGCTTCCTGCAGCGCGCGAGGACGGCTGCTGCGGTCTTCGGCGTCGACGGAAACAGCCTGCTGCAGCTGGAAGTCGAACTCGATCTCGGCGAAGCGCCCTTCCACACCGCGCGCCTTCGCGGCAGTTGCGTCCTCGACGAAGCGCACCTCGCCGATCAGCCCGTCGCGGGTGGCATAGGCGAAGTCATCCCACAGGTATTGATCACCGGCGAGGTTGATCTGCGTTGTCAGGTGGCGATGCCCCGGTGCAGAAATGAAGAAGTGGATATGCGCCGGACGCTGGCCGTGGCGACCCAGTTGATCGAGCAGTTCCTGGGTCGGGCCATCCGGCGGGCAGCCGTAGCCGCTGGGCACGATGCTGCGGGCTTTGTAGCGGCCCTCAGCGTCGGTGACGATGCGCCGGCGCAGGTTGAACTCCGACTGGGTGCTGTCGAAGTAGGAGTACGTACCCTTGGTGTTGGCGTGCCAGAGGTCGACGACGGCGCCGGCCAGCGGCTTGCCGTCGAGGTCGAACACACGGCCGGAGAGGAACATCACGGTGCCCGCATCTTTCCCGTCATCCATGCGCGCTTCGCCTTCGGACAGTGGCGCGCCAGCCACGTACAGCGGGCCTTCGATGGTGCGTGGAGTACCGCCACCGATGCCGGCAGCGGCGTCCTGGGCGTCCAGCAGCAGGTCGAGGTAGTGCTCGATGCCCAGGCCCGCGACGACCAGTCCGGCTTCCTGGCGGGCACCGAGTCGGTTGAGGTAATCCACCGCCTTCCAGAACTCATCGGGGGTGACGTTCATATCCTCGATGAGCCTGGCGGTGTCCTGCAGCACTCGAAGGATCAACTGCTTCACCCGCGGGTTGCCGGCGTCATTCAGCGCGCCGCTGGCTTCTTCGAAGAACTTCTGGATATCGGCAGTCTGGGAAATCTTCACGGTCATGATGCGATCCTCATGTCTTGTTCTTGTGGATTCGTTCGGGACAGAAATCAGCGGTCGTCGGAATGGATCGAGGACGGATGGCGGCAGAGCCCGTCGACCTCGATGTCCATGTAGGGGAACAGCGGCAGCTGCATCAGGGTGTCGTGCAGTTCCTCGACGCTGGCGAGGTCGAACACGCTGTAGTTGGCGTAGTGCCCGGCGATGCGCCACAGGTGGCGCCACTTGCCCTCGCGCTGCAGGCGCTGGGCCAGTTCCTTCTCGTCGGCCTTGAGCTGGGCGGCCTTGGCCGGGTCCATGTCGACGGGCAATTTCACGGTCATCTTCACGTGGAACAGCATCGGGTCTTCTCCTCTATTCGGGCAGTCGGAAAGGGTTGCGAATCAGTGGCGGCGGAAGCGCGCCAGGCGCTCTTCGTCCAGCGTCAGGCCCAGGCCGGGCGTGCGTGGCACCTGCAGCTGGAAGTCGCGATAAACCGGCGCCTCGGTGACGATTTCCTCGGTGAGCAGCAGCGGGCCGAACAGCTCGGTGGCCCAGGTCAGCTTCTCCAGGGTGAGGAAGGCGTGGGCCGAGGCCAGGGTGCCGACCGCGCCTTCGAGCATGGTCCCGCCGTACAGGGCGATGCCGGCTGCTTCGGCGATCTGCGCGGTACGCAGGACGGCGCGCGGGCCGCCGTTCTTGGCGATCTTCAGGGCGAAGATGCTGGCCGCTCCGTCGGCGGCGAGGCTGAAGGCGTCTGCCACGCTCTCGATGGATTCGTCGGCCATGATCGGCGCCGGGCTGCGCTGGTTCAGGCGCACCTGGCCGCTGCGATTGATGCGCGAGATGGGCTGTTCGATGAGGTCGATGCCGTTCTCGCCGAGTACCTGGCAGCCACGGATGGCCTGGGATTCGTCCCAGCCCTGGTTGACGTCCACACGCACGCTGGCGCGCTCGCCCAGGGACTTCTTGATCGCCACCACGTGCTTGAGGTCCTGCTCCAGCGGGTTGGCGCCGATCTTCAGCTTGAAGATGCGATGGCGGCGGATGTCGAGCATCTGTTCGGCTTCGGCGATGTCGCGGGCGGTGTCGCCGGAGGCCAGGGTCCAGGCCACTTCCAGGCTGTCGCGCACTCGGCCGCCGAGCAGTTCGCTGACCGGCAGGCCGAGGCGCTTGCCCTGGGCATCCAGCAGCGCGCTCTCGATGCCGGAGCGGGCGAAGGTGTTGCCCTTGATCGACTTGTCCAGGCGCTGCATGCAGGCATTGATGTTGCTGGCGTCCTGGCCCTGGAGCAGCGGCGCGAAGTGCGCGTCGATGTTGGCCTTGATGCTTTCCGGGCTCTCGTTGCCGTAGGCCAGCCCGCCGATGGTGGTGGCTTCGCCGATGCCTTCAATGCCGTCGGAGCAGCGCAGGCGGATGATCACCAGGGTCTGCTGCTGCATGGTGTGCATGGCCAGCTTGTGCGGGCGGATGGTCGGCAGGTCGACGATGATCGACTCGATGCGTTCGATGACGGGGCTACTCATGGACGGCTTTCCGGTCTGTGGTGTTCTTGGAGTCGGGCATCGCCAGCGATACCCGGAAGGTCTTTTCACGATTGACGGAGGATTGCGCCGGGCCCTGCGGGCAGTCCAATATCGTTGCCGTCTTGTTGCATACCCTGGAGGTATCATGGAGCTGCGCCACCTGCGCTACTTCCGCGAAGTCGCCGGAACCCTCAACTTCACCCGCGCGGCCGAGCGCCTGCACATCGCCCAGCCGCCGCTGAGCCGGCAGATCCAGCAACTCGAAGAACTGCTCGGTGTACCGCTGCTGGAACGTGGCCGGCCGCTGCGCCTGACCGACGCCGGGCGCTACTTCCACGAGCAGACCGGCACCCTGCTGGCCCAGCTGGAAAGCATCTGCCAGAGCACCCGGCGCATCGGCCTGGGCGAGCGCCAGTGGTTCGGCATCGGCTTCGCGCCCTCGACGCTGTATGACGGGTTGCCCGAGTTGATCCGCGAACTGCGCGCGGACGCCGGGCTGGAACTGGGGTTGCAGGAGATGACCACGGTGCAGCAGGTCGAGGCGCTGAAAAGCGGGCGCATCGATATCGGCTTCGGGCGCATCCGCATCGACGATGCGGCCATTACCCAGCAGGTATTGCGCGAGGAACCGATGGTCGCCGTGCTGCCGGCCGGGCACCGTCTGCTCGGTGCCCCGCTGAGCCTGGAGCAACTGGCCGGCGAGGACTTCGTGCTCTACCCCGCCAACCCGCGCCCCAGCTACGCCGACCACGTGCTGGCGCTGTTTGCCAACCACGGCCTGGGCATCCGTGTTTCGCAGTGGACCAACGAGCTGCAGACCGCCATCGGCCTGGTCGCTGCCGGCCTGGGCGTGGCGCTGGTGCCGGCGTCGGTACAGCAACAGCACCGCGCCGATATCGGCTACGTGACGCTGACCGACGCCGAGGCAGTCTCGCCGATCATCCTCAGCCAGCGCCGCGGCGACGTGAGTGCGCCGCTGCAACGTTGCCTGCAACTGATCGGCGCGAAGCCGGCCTGAACGGATCGCCGAGGATCAGTTGGCCGGCTGTATCTGCCAGGTGCGGCGGCCACTGACGCTGCCGGTGTTGGTGCGGATACCGTCCTGGGTATTGGAATTGTCCGAGTTGCCCCAGGTGTAGCCGCCGGAGACAGTGATATCGCCGCCACCGGTGACGAAGCCGGAGAGGCTGTCGAAATTGCCGTCGTTGTCCAGGTCGAAGACGTTGTAGGGCGTGAGCGCGCCGCGCTCCGGGTCGACCGCGTAGATGGTGCCGGAGATGCCGGCGGTGCAGGTGCCGGTCTGCGGGGTGATGCTGTTGATGATCAGGCTGGAGCCGTAGAGCGTCATGTCATAGACCATGCGCTCGCCGCTCTGCAGGAAGTCGAAGTACCAGCCCCACTTGTTGACGTTGGCGTCGGCGGTGTTGCCCGAGCTGTCGTACCAGGCGACGTCGTTGTTGCTCAGGGTGTAGGTCGAGACGCCGTTGAACACGCCGGAACTCAGCGTCTGTACTTGCAGGCTGCTGCGCGTGCGGCTGCCGGTGAGCGAGGCGGTGGTGGCCTCGCCCGCGGTCTTGCGGTCCCAGATGCCGTAGACGCTCTGCTGGGTGGTCGTGGTCTTGTCCACCGTCAGCAGGTAGCGCCCGGTGCCGAAGACCACGATGTAGCCGGTGCCGCTGGGGTGGTCGAGCAGGTAGGGCTCGGCGCTGATCGGCTGGCGCACGCCGGCGGCATTGCGCGCCACGTACAGCGGGCTGCCGCCGAAGGACACGGCATAGCGCGATTCCGCCGCCGCGGTGTTGAGCGGGTCGGCCAGGCTGGTGTCGATCAGGTCGAAGCGCCAGAGGTTGCCCAGCAGGTCGCCGCCATAGGCGTAGTCGGCGATGCCATCGCTGTTGGCATCGGCCACGAACAGACGCGACAGGCCGTTGGCCAGGCCGTCCACCGCCGCGGTTTCGGCGGCGGTGAGACTGGGCGTGGCGGTGATCTTGCGCAGCAGCGCGCCGGACTGGATATCGATGATCAGCAGTGAGGCGGTGCTGGCGCCGGTGTCGTAGCCGTTGGGCACCAGGGCTGCCCATTTGCCGTTGTGCAGGCGGGCAATGGTCGGGGTCGCGGCGGTATAGCCCAGGCTGGCGTCGTTGTCGCTGGTGAATTCCCAGAGCAAGCGTGGCGCGGTGGGGTCGGTGATGTCCAGGGCGAACACCTCGCGCCCGCCGGCACCCAGGCTGCCGACCAGCACCTTGTGCCAGGCCGAGCCGTAGTAGACGTCGGAGATCACCGGCGGGCCATCGACGAAGTAACGGTGCTCGGTGCCCTGCTGCTGGCCGTAGTCCGGCGCGGTGAGTGCGTTGAGATTGGCGAACACCGCGCTGGGCACGAAGGCGAACTGCTCGGCGCCACTGGTGGCGTTGAAGGCGTGGAGCATCCCGTCGTTGGCGCCGACGTACACCATCGGCGGGTTGGCGGCCTGGGCGGTGCTGTAGGCGGCGTAGGTGCTGCTGCCTTCCAGGGCGTCGGCACGGGAAGAGAGGAAGTCGGAACCACTGACCAGGATCGGCGAGGAGTTGATGATGTCGCCGATCAGCGAGGCGCGGGTACGGAAGGTGCTGTTCTCGCCACGCAGGAAGCCCACACGGGTCTGCCCCAGGTTGTCCACGGTGCCGGTGACGGTGCGGTTGAGCTGGGTCTGCTGGGCGGTGGTCAGGTTGCTCCAGTTGAAGGCGGTCAGGCTGCCGTTCTTGGCGAACAGGATGTTGCGCGAAGCAGGCGAGCCGAGCTGCGCGGATGCACGCCAGACGATGGAGCTGGTGGCGGTGTTGGAGCCGCTGGCGCGCACCTTCTGCCGCTTGATCAGGTCACCCGTCCAGTCGCTGGAGGTGAAACTGGTGCCGTAGACGTAGCTGCCGCTGTCCAGCGACTGCGAGTCCACTGCAACGGCGGTGACCGAGGTGTTGAGCTGGAGAATCTCGTCGAAGGCGGACTTCAGCTGCGCCGCCAGCTGGCCCGGGTTGCTGACCAGGAAGTAGTTGTCCGGCACGCCGTCGCCGTCACGGTCCCAGCTGGTGAGGTCGCTCTTGCCGTACTTGGCGGCGTACCACAGCGGGTCCTGCAGGGTGGTGACGGCACGGGTGGCGGTGGGCGTGAAGTTGCGCGTGTGGTAGGACGGACGGCTGCCACTGAGCGCCCCGCTGCTGCCGCTCAGGCCGGGCAGCAGTGCACAGGTGATCGCGGAACAGTCGCCGGGGGAACGGCCGTCGGGGGTGTCAAGCCTGAAGCGGGTGCTGCCGCTGCCGCCGCCGGTGACTTCCAGGTAGACGCCGTCCTTGGTGGTGCCGGCCATGGTGTAGCCCATGTGGGATTCGTCGCCGGCCACCGAGTACTCGGTCTGGCTGGTCACGTCGACGCTGCCGTCGCTGCGGGCGCTCACCGTGTACAGCACGATGGCGTCCATATCGTAGTCGCGGCCCTGGGCGGCATCGTCGTAGACCACGCGGAAGGTGATCGAGGTGAGGTTGCCGGCGCTGTCGTTGGTCAGGGTGTCGATATAGAAGCCGGTGATCTGGCTGACCACGCCCTGGCTGACGTTCATGCTGAACGGCACCAGGCGCAGGGAGCCCTTGCTGGTCTTGATGCTGATATTGGGCAGGGTCGAGGACAGGGCGATGGAGAAGCTCTGCACCGAGTTCGAGCCGGCGGTGGTGAGCGCATTCTGGCTGCCGAAGTAGGACACCGCCGAGGAGCTGTAGCTGCCCTGGCGCGTCGGCTCCTCGGCCAGGCCGCGAATGGTGGCGAAGCTGCTGGCGGTCTTGGCGGTGGGCGCCGAATCGCTGTTGCTGCCGGACTGGCCGACGTTCACCGAGGCGCTGCCGCCGACCTCGTTGCTCCACAGGGTGGCGCCGATGCTGGCGAAGTCGAAGCCGATGTCGGTGGTGGGACGGGCATCGGTGCCCAGGGTGCTGCCGGGCACATCGGAGTCGTAGCTGGGGTTGATGTCGCTCATCAGCGTCATGAACGGCAGGGTGCATGAGGGATAGGTGCTGTAGGGATTGCTCCAGCTGCTCAGGCTGGTCAGGCCCAGCGCGGTGTCCGCGCTGCCGGCGGCGTAGTTGCTGTTGGGGGTCTTGCCGGCGTAGTAGCGCAGGGTCTCGTAGGCCATCTCGCCGAGCGGGTTGCCCCAGTCCACGCACTTGCCGTTGGTCAGCGGATTGAGGTTGTAGCCGCTGGAATCGGTGCAGCCGGTGGAGAACACCAGACGATCGAGGTTGGCGACTATGCCGCTGTTGTTGACGTAGCAGCGGCCGTTGAAGCAGCCGGTGCCGGTAACGGCATCGGTCAGGAAGCGGCCATTGGCGCTGCTGTACTCGTTGCTGAAGGACGCCGCCGCCTTGCGTACCACCCCGCCACGCAGGTTGTTGGTGTAGCTGCCGGTGACCAGGCCGAAGTACATCTTGTCCGCCGAGCCGTAGTCGTGCAGCACGCCGGTGGGCTTGTAGATACTGCCGTACTGGGTGCAGTTGCTTTCCAGCAGGCCGGCGACGCAGGTGCGCACACGCACGTTGTAGTCGTAGGCCGGGATGATGGTGGTGTCGACGTTGGTGGTGCTGGTGACGGTGTTGGTACCCTGGGCCGACTCGCGGGAGACCCAGCCCCAGATGCGATAGGTGCCCAGCAACGCCTGCTGCAGGCTGGTGATGATCCGCAGGCGGGGGGCGGCGCTGCTGTTGTAGGCCCCCAGGGTGCCGCTGCCGATGGAGGTGTTGGCGAACAGCACGTACTTGCCGTTGGTGGGCACCGGGATCGGCGTGTAGTCGGACAGGCTGTAGCCGTCGCGGGCGACGCTCAGGTACTCCTTGCCCCAGCTGTGCGCATCGTTGGGGATGAAGGCGCGCTCCAGGATCGTGCTCAGGGTGGTGTCGGTGGAGCGGTAGCCGCCGTAGAGCACCTTGCGCAGCACATCCAGGCGCGACATGGTCAGGTAGTTCAGGTAGTCGCCGCTCCAGCGGCCGACGGCGCTGGTGCACTTCTTCGTGGCGGTGGTGCTGGAGGGCGTGAACACGCCGCTGAGCACGTCGTAGATGTAGCACTTGTAGGAATCGAAATAGCCGGTGTAGTCGATGCTCGGCTTGTAGTAGGTGTCCAGCTGGCCGTCGCCGTCGATGTCCGAGGCATCGTTGTAGGCGGGGAAATACAGCTTCTGGTCGCGCCCCACCACCAGCATGTTCATCGGCGGCGCGGTGTTGCTGACGAACAGCGGCGTCTGCGCCAGCGACGCGCTCCAGGCCTGGCCGGCAGCCAGGCAGGACAACAGCAGTAACAGCGTCAGGCGCAATGTCTTCATGGCGTCGGCATCCCTGTTCGACGGGGTGGATTCACTGGATGACCAGGCCGAAGGTCGAGCGCAGGCACAGGGCGTCCGGGCCGCAGGCCTTCACACCCACCGCGCCGTTGTAGGCCTCCGAGTTCACTTCGTAGTAGTAGGTGCAGCCGGCCTGGCCCTTGGACAGGTAGGCATTGCCGCTGCCGCCGGAACCACCGCGGCAGTTGTTGGAGATGTAGCGCAGGTACCAGCGGGCATTGCGCAGCAGGGTGGTGCTGCCATCCAGGCCGGTATAGACGGTGGAGCCGGTGAAATTGGTCGCGTAGGTAGTGGCCAGGCCGGTGAAGCAGGGGATCGACGATGCCGTGCAATTGTCCAGCGCCCGCGTGCTCTTGCGGATACGCCCTTCCCCTTCGCGCAGCGCCGACTCCGCCGCGCTCATCAGCCGCTGCTGTTCGAGCCGGTTGCCGGTCATCCGGCCTTCCAGCTGCATGCCGCGCATGCCGCTGATCGCCGCGAGCGTGATGAGCACCAGCATGACCAGGGCGATGAA
The DNA here is from genome assembly GCF_014204515.1 of Pseudomonas nitroreducens. GTDB lineage: Bacteria > Pseudomonadota > Gammaproteobacteria > Pseudomonadales > Pseudomonadaceae > Pseudomonas > Pseudomonas nitritireducens_A. Next base: position 108,818 of record NZ_JACHLI010000020.1, read on the forward strand.
CAGCACGGCGCCGCGCTGGCGCAGAGGCGAAGGACGATTCATGGCATGAGGTTCCTCAACATACTGCTGCCGCTGACGATGCGCCGCACCGGGCCGTCGCCGTCGGTGCAGGCCTTGCTGCCGTAGAGGTCCTGCCAGCGCTGGCAGGTGGTGGCGGCAAGACCGCCGGAGACATTCGCGCTGCTGGCCAGCAGCAGCGAGTAGCGCAGGCTGCGCACCGTCTGCCCGCTGGCCGGCGTGTCGACGTACTGCGCCACCTTGCGGTTGTATTCGTCGCTGCTGGCATCCACGCCATAGTCAAAGCGCACGGCCACCACGTTATCCAGCAGCGTGGTGCCGTTGCACAGCAGCTTGGCGCCACTGAGGGTGAGCTTCTCCACCACGTTGTTGCTCGGGATGTAGCTGCTGTAGGGCTTGCTCAGGCCGGGCCGGGCGCTCAGCGAGGCGCCGGTGCAGTCGACGTCCACGCTGTCGCGGGGCTGGTAGCGCAGGCACAGCGTGCTGGCATCCACCCGCACCAGCGCCTGGCCGCTGGCGAAGACGCAGCCGCTGCTATTGAGCGCCGGGAACGACGCCGCCATCCGCGAAGACGGCAAGCGCCGGTAACCGGCCTTGGCCAGTCGCGCCTCGAGTATCTGCTGGGCATAGCGGGCATTGTCCTGGTTCTGCGCCTGGCTGTTGAAATAGCGCGCGTTGTTCTGCCCGTCGAGGAACATCTGCGTCACCCCCAGGATCAGGAACAGGCTCAGGGTCATGGCGATCATCAACTCGATGAGCGTCATGCCAGTCTGCCTGGAGCGCACGGCTGCGGACGACTGGGCGCGCATCTCAGGGCGCCTCGCGCAGCACATAGCGGCAGATCGTCGTATCGCCGCTGGCACTAGGGTTCAGGCACTCGCCGGACTTGACCCGCCAGGCCAGCTGGATCTCGATGGCCGAGCCGGAGCCGCTGCAGTTGGTCGAGCCGTTGGTGCGGCAGACATGGAATTCGCTGGCCAGGCTGCTCGCATCGGGCAACGCCTGCTGCGCCCGCTGGGCCCAGCAGCCCAGGCGCTGGGCGGCAGTCAGCGCGGCCAGCGACGCACAACTGGAGGGCGCGGCGGGGAAGCTTGCGCCGTCGGCCTTGTAGTAACCCCAGGTGGCCGGCGGCTGCAGTTGCGTGGCACTGCTGTCCTGGGTCGAGTAGAGGTCGGCGCGCATGGTTTCCAGCAGTTCATCGGCCAGCTCTGCGGCAGTGCTGCGCATCGTCGTGTCGCTGGCGTAGCTGATGGTGCGCGCCTGCATGGAGAACATGCCAAGCACGCCGATGCAGGTCACCACCAGGGCCACCAGCACCTCGATCAGGCTGAATCCCGCCGGGCGCCGGCTCACTGCCCCGCCCCGCCGCTCAGGCTGATGAAGCCGGAGGGTTCGACGGTCACGCTGAAAGCCTTCGAGGTGCCGCTGCTGGTAACGCCGACGCTGGCGTTGGCGGCGGTGCCGTCGGGCTTGAAGGTCAGGCTGCTGACGCTGCTGTTGACGCTCAGGCTGGACGGCAGGTCCAGCTGGCGGCTGACGATGTCGCTGGATTGGCTGCCACAGCTGGTGGCACGGACCAGGGTCCATTGCAGGTTGGCGGCAGTGGGACAGAGCGTCAGCGTGGTGCGGGTGGAGACGGCATCGGTGCGCGCCGCCTGGAGCAGCTGGAACAACGTGGTGGCGCCGTTCTGCACGCGGCTCGACTCGATCATCGAGCGAAAGCTGGGCAGCGCCACCCCGGCGAAGATCGCCAGCAGGGCGACGACCACCATCAGCTCCACCAGGGTAAAAGCTCCCTGGTGCCGTGGGTCCCTCGCCCGCCCTGGGCGTGGCATTGAGCAGTCACTTGCACGAAGACACATGGACGTTTCCAACAATGCTCTGGTGGCCCCCGAGGGGTGCCAGGACAACGTATGGTTAATGGTCCGACAGCCGTTTCTTCTGGTAGTTGAATCTGTTTGCCGTCAGTGGAGGCGAATTTGCTACCACTGGTACTCAGTTATAGACCGCTCGTCCTGGCGATGCCAAAAATCCCCGGCGCAGACGATGACTGGCAGCGTGGCGGACGAAAGCCGGGGCGTTGCACCCCGGCTGCGCCAACGCACTCAGGTGGCGTCAGCGTGGCTCACCAGCCCCTTGATCACCACCGCTGCGGTAGCGATGGCGGCAGGCAGCATCAGCGCGGTCAGCACCTGCTCGAAGTTCCAGCCCAGGCCCAGCAGGGTCGCGCCGATCCAGGCACCGAGAATGGCGCCGAAGCGGCCGATGCCGAGCATCCACGACACCCCGGTGGCGCGCCCCTGGGTCGGGTAGAAGCGTGCCGCCAGCGACGGCATGGCCGACTGCGCGCCGTTCACGCACATGCCGGCGGCCAGCACCAGGGTCGCCAGCAGCGTGACGGTACCCAGGCTCTGCCCGACGAAGTAGGCGAACACCCCGGCCAGGCAGTAGAAGATGCCGATGACCTTGTGCGGGTTGAAGCGATCCATGGCCCAGCCCACCGCCACCGAACTGAGCACCCCGCCGAGCTGGAACAGCGCGCCGATGAAGGCCGCCTGCTCCATGCTCGCGCCGGCATCGCGCATCAGCGTCGGCAGCCAGCTGGTGAGCAGGTAGACGATCACCAGGCCCATGAAATAGGTCAGCCAGAGCAGCAGGGTCCCCGCGCTGTAGGTGCCGGAGAAGATCACCTTGAACACGTTGCGGCTCTGCACCGTCTTCTGTTCGGGCACGCTGAAGTCGCGGGCGGCCACCACCTCATCCGGCGCGATGGGCGCCAGCACGCGCTTAACCTTGTCCGCGCCGCGGCTGCGCACCACCAGGAAGCGCGCCGACTCCGGCAGCCACACCAGCAGCACTACCGCCAGCACCAGCGGCAGCACACCGCCGAGCAGCAGCAGGCTGTGCCAGCCGTAGGCCGGAATCAGCTTGGCGGAAACGAAGCCACCCGAGGCCATGCCCAGGTTGAAGCCGCAGAACATGCTGGTCACCAGCAGCGACTTGAGGCGCTCGGGGGTGTACTCCGAGAGCAGCGTGGTGGCATTGGGCATCGCCGCGCCCAGGCCGATGCCGGTCAGCAGACGCAGCGCCATCAGCTGTTCGAGGTTGGCGCTGTAGGCCGACAGCAGGCTGAACAGGCCAAACAGGAACACCGCCACCACCAGCACGCCCTTGCGCCCGAAGCGGTCGGCCAGCGGGCCGGAGCCCAGGGCGCCGAACACCATGCCGATCAGCGCGGCGCTCATCACCGGGCCGAGGCTGGCGCGGTCGATGCCCCAGTCCTGGGTCAGCGCCGGGGCGATGAAGCCCATGGCGGCGGTATCCAGGCCATCGAGGAAGACGATGAGGAAGCACAGCAGCACGATGCGGCACTGGTACAGCGACAGCGGCTGGGCATTGATGAAGGACTGGACGTCGAGGGTGCCGGCAGCGGGCACGTGGGCGGAACTGGTCATGCGAAGACTTCCTGCGAAGGCGTCGTCGCGGGAAGGCCGGGCTTATCGCCTCGCTCTCCCGCAAGCTGGACAGGAATGAGGCGCGAGCCGGTGGACGCACGGACCGGCGAATTGGGCAGGCACACAGGGGCCATGGCTGACGCTCATTGTTGTTATTGCCCGTCCGGCTGGACGAGTGGAGCCACAGTACGAAGAGACGCCCGGTCGTTCAATTCGATAATCGCGCCTGTGGGCGGTTAGCGAACAGCATTCAGCCCCACCCGCTCCGGTTAGAATGCGCCGCACACAAAAAGGAAAAATCAGAGGAAGAGATGAACGACAACGAAAGGAAATCCATCAGCAAATGGCTGTCGCTGATCCTGCGCCACAGCCCGGAAACCGCCGGCCTGAGCCTGGACGCCAATGGCTGGGTGGCGGTCGATGAGCTGCTCGCGCAGTCCGCCCGCAAGGGGCGCCACTTCGACCGCGCAATGCTCGATGAAGTAGTCGCCACCAACGACAAGCAACGCTTTGCCTTCAGCGACGACGGCCTGCGCATCCGCGCCAGCCAGGGGCATTCGGTCGACATCGACCTGCAACTGGAGCCCTGCGAACCGCCCGAGGTGCTCTACCACGGCACGGTGCCCGCGGCGATCGCAGCAATCCAGGCGGATGGCCTGAAACCCATGAGTCGCCAGCATGTGCACCTCAGCGCCGACCGCGAAACCGCCGACCGGGTCGGCTCGCGACGCGGCAAGCCGACCATCCTGGTGGTGCGCAGCGGCCAGATGTGGCGCGACGGCCACCGCTTCTACCGCTCGGCCAACGGCGTCTGGCTGGCCGAGGCAGTCCCTTCGAACTACCTCGAACAACGCTGAACGCGGTCAGTGGAACAGCCGCGTGCCCAGCTCGCGGCTGGCTTCCAGCAACACCGGCAGGAAGCGCGTTTCCAGCTCCTGGCGCGACACACGGCCGGCGTGGGTGCCGACGTTCAGCGCGGCCAGCACCTGGCCGGCGGAATCCTTCAGCGGCACGGCAATGGAACGCAGGCCGACTTCCAGTTCCTGGTCGATGATCACCCAGCCCTGCTGACGGATCTCGGCGATGCTCGCGCGGAGCATTTCCGGGGTGTGCACGGTGCGGCTGGTCTTCACCTGCAGGTCGGCGTGGGCCAGGTAATCCTCCAGCGCATCGTCGTTCAATCCGGCCAGCAGGATGCGGCCCATGGACGTGCAGTACGCCGGCAGACGGCTGCCGACGCTCAGGTCCACCGAGATCAAGCGCTGCGGCGTAGCCGAGCGGGCGATGTAGAGAATCTCGTCGCCTTCCAGCGTGGCCATGGAGCAGGCCTCGTGCAGTTGCTCGCTGAGGCGGTCGAGGATCGGCTGCGCGGTGACTGCCAGCGGCGTCGAGGACAGGTAGGCGTGACCGAGGGTCAGCACCTTGGGCAGCAGCGAATAGGTGCGGCCATCGGAGGTGACGTAGCCCAGCTTCATCAGCGTGTGCAGACAGCGGCGCACCGCGGCTCGGGGAATCTCCGTGCGGTGGCTGATCTGCGCGATTGTCAGGTGGCGCTTGCGCTCCTGGAACGCATGGATCACCGCCAAGCCGCGGGCCAGCGAGGTCATGAAGTTCGGATCGCCGGTGAAGGCCTCGATGCGCTTGGCGGGCGAAGCGATGATCGGCGGCGCGAGGGGCGGCAGGCTGGCACGGGGAGCGTCGGTCATTGTTGTTGTCCTGGCAGGCAAATGCCGGGCGATTATCGACACGCACGGGCGATAATCGCAACACGGATGATCGATTATCGAACAGAGCTTATTGAACTGTCCGCAGCCAGAGGCAAGTGCGCAGGTCAGGCGTAGGGCGCATAACGCGCCAGCGTTATCCGCCATCGGGGCCGGCGGATAACCTGTTCCAGGTTATGCGCCTACGACACCACAGGAGCACGCCCTCTCCCTAACCCTCTCCCTGAAGGGAGAGGGGACTGGATCGGCATCGGCTGAAACCATGGCGTCAGCCGGCACGGGCGGCTCCCTCTCCCTTCAGGGAGAGGGCTGGGGAGAGGGGATACCCAGGCACCAGGTTGGCAAGCGAGCTAGCTTTTACCGGATATCCCTATGCAGGTGGTTGCCTACAGCGGCTCCAGCTTCAACTGCCGCAACCGACTCAACGTCCGCGAGAAATCCAGCGCCGCCCCACCCGCTGCCAGCTCCTCCAGCGACACCGTGGCAAACAGCTGCAGTTTCAGCTGCCGGTCATAGGCGATGTCGATGAAGTTGAGGAAACGCATGCTCACGTCCGGCGGATAGTCCGCCAGCGGGCCGAGGCCGCTCACTGCCATGCGCGGGTAGTGCTCGATCAGCCACAGATAGTCGCTGGCCGAGCGCGGGCGCTCGAACATCTCGCTGAAGTCCATCCACGCGCAGTGATCATCGTGGGCATGCACCTTCAGCGGATGGTGATTGACGCTGAGCACCTCGTCGAACTTCGCATCCGGCGCCAGACCTAGTCGGGCACCGATCAGCTCAAGGTCGTCGGCACGGGCGGGCCAGAGGAAGCTGCCCCACTCCTCCAGCGACGAGCTGTGCTCGCGGTAGTCCTGGCCGGCATCCACCGAGATCACCTCGAAGCGCTTTTCGATCAGCTCGATGGCCGGGCGGAAACGCTCGCGGTACAACGGGTTCGGACAGAGGTTTTCCGGCTCGTAGTTGGACGTACAGACCAGGCCTACGCCTTCGTCCACCAATACCTTCAGCATTCGCCCCAGGAGCATGGCGTCGCCGATGTCGTGCACGTGGAATTCGTCGAAGCACAGCAGCCGGGTTTCCTCGGCGATGGCACGGGCCACGCGCACCAGCGGGTCGGACTGCCCGGTGATCGCCAGCATGCGCCCCTGCAGTTCCTGCAGGAAGGCGTGGAAGTGCACGCGGCGCTTGGCCTGGGTCGGTGCGGCAGCGAAGAACTGGTCCATGACGAAGCTCTTGCCGCGCCCTACCCCACCCCACAGGTAGACACCGGCCACCGGCTTGCGCAGGAAGCCGTGGCGGCCGGCGAGGAAGTCGTCGAGCCAGTTGGCGAGGTGGTCCACCGCCGCCGTCTGGGCCTCGTCCGCCCGGTAGCCGCGCTCATCGAGCGCGGCGGCGAAGTGCCGCCGGACGCGGTCAGCGACCGGCTCGGCGGATGTCTCATGTAGTCGTGTGTCAGAAGTCAAAGAACACCGTTTCCGCATTTCCCTGGACGCGGATATCAAACCGGTAAGCGAGCTTCCCGTCCACCTCGCAACGCTTTGCAATGAGGGTTTGCCGACGTTCGGGCTGCTCGATGAGGTTCAGCACCGGGTCCACGGCGTTCGCCTCGGCCTCATCGTCGAAGTACAGGCGGGTGTGCAGGTGGATGTTGATGCCGCGGGCAAACAGCGACAAGTTGATGTGCGGCGCCATGGGCACACCGGCAGCGTTTTTCACCACGCCGGGCTTGATGGTCTGCACCTGCCACTCGCCGGCATCGAAGGTCGTTGCCGTGCGCCCGAAGCCGTTGAAAGGTTTCTCCAGATCGTAGGCCGTGTCGTACACGCCCTCATGATTCGCCTGCCACAGCTCCAGGAAGGAATCGCGGATCAGATGGCCGTTACCGTCGTAGACGTGGCCGATCAGCAGGATGTGTTCACCGGGCGCGCCGGGCTTGGCCATTTCGCTCCAGATTTCCTGGTCACGGGCCGGGTTGCCGGCGGCGGAAAGCGCCAGGCCGATGTGCACGTAGGGGCCGGCAGTTTGCGAGGGGGTTTCCGGCAGCAGTTCGATAGGCATGGTCGGTCCTCCTCAGCGGTTCTCGAAGTGGGTCTTGCGCTGGCCGCGCAGCACGATGTCGAAGCGGTAGGCCAGGCAGTCCATGGGGTTGGCGTTGCTCATGTCGAGCTTGGCGATCAGGCTTTCCACCGCGCCCGGGTTGGCGATGGACTTGACGATGGGGCACATCGGGATCAGCGGGTCGCCCTCGAAGTACAGCTGGGTAATCAGCCGCGTGGAGATCGACGGGCCGCTGATGGAGAAGTGGATGTGCGCCGGGCGCCAGTCGTTGGGGCCGTTGCGCCACGGATACGGGCCGGGCTTGATGGTGCGGAAGACGTAGCGCCCTTCGCTGTCGGTCAGCGCGCGGCCGACGCCGCCGAAGTTCGGGTCCAGCGGCGCCAGGTAACGGTCGTTCTTGTGGCGATAGCGGCCGCCGGCGTTGGCCTGCCACATCTCCACCAGGGTGTGCGGCACGGGCTTGCCGTACTGGTCCATGACCCGGCCGGAGACGAGGATGCGCTCACCGATGGGCAGGCCACCGTTATTGAAATTGAGCAGCAGATCATTGTCGTGCTCGCCCATCTTCAGGTGCGAGAAGTCCGGGCCGCTGGTTTCGGAGACCGATTGCGGAATGCTCACCAACGCCTGGCGCGGGGAGCGGGCGATGGAGGTCTTGTAGTCGGGGGTGAGGGCTTTGGGGTGCCAGTTTCGGTCACGAATGACGAAGCGGCTGTTCTGAGTGTCGGGCATATGGGCATCGGACATGTCGGTCTCCTCTTGTTGGATTTATTGGAGCCTGCTGTTGCATCAGGCGGTGCGGCGGAGTGTCGCCCGCCCTCCCCGCACCGAAAACTGAAAAGATGCCCGCCATCCATAACCAATTGGTTATGGATAAGCCCCATCTCGGTAGGCTTCGCCGACCTCACGCAACACCTCCAGGCACCAGTGCGCGCCCAGCGAAAGCGGCAGCGTCGAGTTGCTGCAAACCCCCACCGAACCGCCCGGCTCCTGTACGTCCAGCGGCAACTCGACCATCTCGCCGGAGCGCAGGTCCAGGCGCACCGAATCCAGTGGGGCGATCCACAGCGCGTCGCTGGTCAATACATAACGGCGGCTGAGTACCGTGGACAGGGTTTCCAGGCGGCGGCGTGGCTGGCCGAGGCCGCTCTGCACCAGCAGGCTGTCGGCGGACTTGCGGATGGTGGTGCCGGCCAGCGGCAACACCAGCGGCCAGTCGTCCAGCGCCGAGGGCGGCAGCGGGCGACCCAGCAGCGGGTGGCCGGCGCGGGCCACCAAGGTCATGGATTCGCTGTACAGGTGCTCAAAGGCCAGGCCCTGGATCTGCGGGCTTTCGGTCATGCGGCCGACCACCAGGTCCAGCTCACCGACGCGCAGCTGCGAAAGCAGGTGCGCGTTCGGCCCGGTCACCACGCTGACTACCAGCGCCGGATGGCGCTCGTGCAGGCGCCGCACCGTCTCCGGCATCAACAGGCTTTCCACGGTGGAGAGCACACCCAGGCGCACCGTGCTGGAGGCGTACTCGCCGCCGCGCAGGCTGTTCACCCCGTCGCGCAGCGCCTGCACGCAGGGGCCGGCGTAACGCAGGAAAGCCACGCCAGCCTCGGTCAGGCTGGCGCCGCTCTTGCCGCGCTCGAACAGGCTGGCTTCGAGCAGGTCTTCCAGTTCCTTGAGCGTCTTCGAGATGGCCGGCTGGCTCACCGCCAGGGCGTCCGCCGCGCGGGCCAGGCTGCCCTGGCGGGCCACTTCGAGGAAGCACACCAGGTGGCGGAACTTGATACGCGAATCGATATTCATGGCGGCTCATCGGGGCTCGCGGAACGCGCGGGGCGAAACCCCGGCGTAGCGCTTGAAGAATCGGGAAAAGTAGGCGGGTTCGGAGAAACCCAGCGCATCCGACACCTGCTGGATGGTCATGGCGGTGTACACCAGGTTGCGCTTGGCCTCCAGCAGCAGGCGCTGGTGGATCATCTGCAACGCCGACTGCCCGGCCAGACGCCGGCACAGCGCATTGAGGTGCGCGGCGCTGATGCCCAGGGCCGTCGCATAGTGTTCGATGGGCCGGTGTTCGCGGAAGTCCTGCTCCAACAGGCGGGAGAACCCATGCACATGCTCGATGCCGCGGTCCTGCTGGCTCGCCTGGGCACGCGCCTGCTCCAGCGCCCGCCGGCTGAGCCACACCAGCAGCACGTTGAGCAGCGACTGCAACATCAGGTCGCGCCCCGGCGCCTGCTGGGCGTACTCGCGCTCGATCGACTCGAACAGAGCATCCAGCTCGCGCTTGCCAGCGCCCACAGCGAAGCACGCCGGTTGCTCCAATACCGAGCTCTGCAGCAGGCCACCAAGCTGTTCGGCCAGCGGCAGGCCCATGCTCAGCACCCAGCCCTGCACGTCCTCGGCGAAGCGGAAGCCGTGCACCGCCAGTGCCGGTGTGACCTGCAGCGACGCCTCGCGGATCGGCGTCACCCGCCCTTCCACTTCCAGCTCCGCCTCGCCGGATTGCACATACAGCAGTTGCACCAGATCGCCGTGCCGATGCGGGCGGATTTCCCAATCGTGCAGGCGGCTGCGCGAGGCGATGGATTCGCAATGGATCAGGTCCGGCGTCGGCCATGCCGTGGTTTCGCCGTACAGGCGGAACACCGGGACCGGTGTGTCAGCACGTTGTTCGATCACCGCCCACATCCATGAAAAGTCCAAGAAGACTGTTGGAAATTACCTTCAAAGGCCGATGCCATCCACAAAAAATGCAGGAGACAAAAACAACAGCGCTCTCCAAGGAGCCACTCCATGAAGACTCAGATTGCCATTATCGGCGCCGGCCCCGCCGGCCTCCTGCTGGGCCAGTTGTTGCACAAGGCTGGCATCGACAGCGTGATCCTCGAACGCCAGACAGCCGACTATGTGCTCGGCCGCATCCGCGCCGGCGTGCTCGAACGGGGCACCGCCGACCTGCTGCGCGAAGCCGGCGCCAGCGCACGGATGGATGCCGAAGGCCTGCTCCACGACGGCTTCGAACTGGTGCTCAACGGCCGCCGCGAGCGCATCGACCTCAAGGCCCTCACCGGCGGCAAGCAGGTGATGGTCTACGGCCAGACCGAAGTGACCCGCGATCTGATGCAGGCCCGCGCGGCCAGCGGCGCGCTGAGCGTGTACGAAGCCGCCGACGTGGAGCTGCATGACGTCACCAGCGAAAAACCCTACGTCACCTTCACCCACCAGGGCGAACACGTGCGCCTGGACTGCGACTACATCGCCGGCTGCGACGGCTTCCACGGTGTGGCCCGGCGCAGCATCCCCGCCGAACGCCTGAGCGTGTTCGAACGTGTCTACCCGTTCGGCTGGCTCGGCCTGCTCAGCGACACTCCGCCGGTCAACCACGAACTCATCTACGCCAGCAGCGAGCGCGGCTTCAGTCTGTGCAGCCAGCGCAGCGAGAGCCGCAGCCGTTATTACCTGCAGGTGGGGCTGGAGGAGAAGGTGGAGGACTGGTCCGACGAACGCTTCTGGGAAGAGCTCAAACGCCGTATCCCCGAAGACGCCGCGCGCCAGCTGGTCACCGGCCCGGCGCTGGAAAAGAGCATCGCCCCGCTGCGCAGCTTCGTGGTGGAGCCGCTGCAGTACGGCCGACTGTTCCTCGTCGGCGACGCCGGGCACATCGTCCCGCCTACCGGCGCCAAGGGCCTGAACCTCGCCGCCAGCGATGTGAACACGCTGTACCGCATCCTGCTGAAGGTCTACGGCGAAGGCCGCCGTGAGCTGCTGGAGCAGTATTCCCCCGTCGCCCTGCGACGCATCTGGAAGGCCGAGCGCTTCTCCTGGTGGATGACCTCGATGCTGCATCGCTTCCCGGACAACGACGCCTTCACCCGGCGCATGCTGGAGACCGAGCTGGACTACTTCCTCGATTCCCAGGCCGGCCGCACGACCATTGCGGAGAACTATGTGGGCTTGCCGTTCGAGGAAGTGGCCTGACTCGCGGCATGCCTGGCGACGTATGACGTCGAACGCGCTACGTCTCGATGCTCCCTGTAGAAGCGGACCTTGTCCGCGATCCGGCCGCCAGGCCGGCGCTCTCCTCGTGACTTGCGTCCCGGCTACGCCGGGATTTCGCGGAGAAGCTCCGCTCCTACAAATACCTCACACGCCGAAGCCCAGCCCCGTAGGGCGCATAGCTCGCCAGCGTTATCCGACGCTCACGAGCCGGCGGATAACCTGCTTCTGGTTAACTCTGCGCTCGGGTCGGCCCTCACCCTAATCCTGGCTGCGCGCCCCGCTCAGAGGGAGAGGGAACCGTTTGGTGCAGGATGAAACCCTGGTGTCAGCCGGCACGATCAGCTCCCTCTCCCTCCGGGAGAGGGTTGGGGTGAGGGGATGCACTCGCACCGATACTCCACCAGGAGACAGATCCGTAGGGCGCATAACGCGCCAGCGTTATCCGTCGTTCAAGAGCCATTCAGTGGCACGGACCAAACCGTTCGCTAGTGGGCTGGCTCCTGCAAGAAGCCCTGCGAACTATCCTTAGTCCTCCAGCCACGCCGCTCGCCGCGACACCGCCGGAGGCCATCATCGACCCGGACGAAGCGAACTTCCTCAGCTACCTGCTCGCCGAAAGTGGCGACGGCGACGCGCGCGCCTTCGCCACGCTGTACCGCTGCACCGCCCCGCGCCTCTACCCGCTGGCGCTGAAACTGAAGCCTGAGCAGAAAGCAGCCGACACTCTGTTGATCGACACCTTCCTCCACGTCTGGACCGACGCCGACCGTTACCACCCCACACGCAGCGCGGCTCTGGACTGGATGGTCGCCCTGCTCTACCGGCTCGCGGGCGCACCCTCCCCGCCACCCAGCGACGAGCCGTGGCCGGAGCTGCCGCCGCCAGACGATCTCTGGAGCGCGATCCACGCGCGCCTTCCCGATGACGAGGGCGACAGCCCGGCCCTGCGCTGGCCGCTGATCATCGCCAGCGTGGTCGGTGTGCTGATCGGCGCGGCGATCTGCCTGAGCCTGCTGTTGGAGCTGCGACCGACGTCCTAGGCATTCGCCTGAAGGACGATGGGTATCGCTGCGCTCCACGCCATCCTACGACGCACTACGTGCCCGCCCCGGAGCTTTCCGTAGGATGTGGTGGATCAGAGCGAGACCCATGCTGCCGCCTCCACTCCCCCACGAAACCCAAAACATCCCACCCCAGCCCCGTAACCCATCATAAAAACCCTGAATTCCGTGCGACATCACCTTGCCAATCGGCAAGGCAGTTGGCATAAACGTCCGAATCTTTTTCGTACAAATAACAAGGAAGTTTCGATGCGCACTCTCGGACGCGTCCTAATTGCAGTCCTGCTGCTGCTTTTGCTCGTCGGCGGCGTGATCGCCTGGTACACCGCGCATCCCAACCTCCCCGAGTACACCAAACCGGAGAAGATGATCCATCTCGACCAATGGTCCAAGGCGGATCGCGAGCTGTACTACTACACGCCCCAGGGCACCCAGGTAAAAGGCCTGCGCTACGACTGGTTCACCCACCTGGAACAGCCCTTCTCCAAGGACAGGTTCGCCACCCCGGAAAACCTCGCGCGTTTCGGCTTCCTCATCGAGCCCGAGCAGATCGGCCGCGACGCCGATGACACCCTCGCCGCCACCGCGACCAACCCCGGCAACCTGCCGGTGGGCTTTGCCCGCCACCAGGACGGCGAGACCGGCGCCTGGTACCTGGACATCACCTGCTCCGCCTGCCACACCGGCGAGCTGCGCTACAAGGGCACCGCCGTGCGCATCGACGGCGGCGCGGCCATGCACTCCATCGCTTCCACCGTGCCGACCCTGCGCGGCGGCGCCTTCGGCCAGGCGCTGGGCGCCAGCCTCGCCTCTACCTACTACGTGCCGTGGAAGTTCGACCGCTTCGCCAAGGGCGTGCTGGGCGACCGCTATCCCAAGGGCAAGGCCGCGCTCAAGCGCGACGTGCGCAACGTGATCGGCACCCTGGTCGGCACCGCCTGGAACGACACCCACCGCGGCCTCTACCCGACCCTGGAAGGCCCCGGCCGCGCCGATGCCTTCGGGCGCATCGCCAACGGCGTGTTCGGCGATGGCATCGACGCCTCCAACTACCGCGTCGCCAACGCCCCCGTGAACTACCCGCAGCTGTGGGACATCTGGAAATTCGACTGGGTGCAGTGGAACGGCTCGGCCATGCAACCCATGGCGCGCAACATCGGCGAAGCCCTCGGCGTCGGCGCCACCCTGCGCATGTTCGAGAGCGACGGCAAACCGGTGATGGGCGATGAGCGCTACGCCTCCAGCGTGCGCCTGCGCGACCTCTACACCCTGGAAGAAGCCCTCAAGCAGCTCAAGCCGCCGGCCTGGCCGAAGGAAGTCTTCGGCGAGATCGACCTGAAGAAGGCTTCCCAGGGCCGCGCCCTGTTCCAGGCCAACTGCGTCTACTGCCACGGCCCCCACGTGAAGGAGCCCGGCGCCAAGGACTACATCGCCCCGGCTCGCGTGCCCGAATGGCGCATGAAAATGGTCCCCACCAGCGAGATCGGCACCGACCCCACCACTGCCGACAACATTGCCGACCACACCTTCGACGTGCGCTCGCTGAAGTGGAACCTCGAAGAACTGAAGCACATGAACGTGCGCCTCTACCCCGAGAGCGACAAGCCGCTGGACCTGTCGAAGATCTCCGCCGCCAAGGGCCTGGCCTACGTCACCGCGTTCGTCGAGCAGCGCGGCTACCGCGACGCCCACATCAGCCCCGAGCAGCAGAAGGCAATGAACGGCTACGGCCTCGACATCGGCGTGCGCGAGCTGCGCGCCTACAAGGCCCGTCCGCTGGACGGCATCTGGGCCACTCCGCCGTTCCTGCACAACGGCTCGGTGCCCAACCTGCTCCAGATGCTCTCGCCGGTGGCCGAGCGCGACAGCCAGTTCTGGGTCGGCAGCTTCGAGTACGACCCCAAATTCGCCGGCTACCGTAGCGAGCGCTTCCCCGGCGGCTTCCTCTACAAGACCAGCGTCACCGGCAACAGCAACCGCGGCCACGAATTCCGCGACGGCTGCCGCCAGGACGGCGTGATCGGCCGCGCCCTGTCGCCGGAAGAACGCTGGGCGCTGGTGGAATACCTCAAGGTGCTGGGCAATCCCGAATACGAAAATCAGCTCGACCCGAACGTCCCAACCCAACCGTGGACGCCGGGGCCGAAGTGCGAGTGATGCTCTGGGGCAGGCCGGCTTTTCGCTTTTCGTAGGAGCGAGCTTGCTCGCGAACAGATTCCCCGGCAGCTCCAGCGCTGGGCGGGTTCGCGAGCAAGCTCGCTCCTACAGGTGCCCCACGCTCCGCAGCACCGCCTGAACACCGATCCGCCCCCTCTCCCTCCGGGAGAGGGCTGGGGTGAGGGCCAACCCCCGCTCCGCAGCACCACCGAAACACCGAACCATCCCCTCTCCCTCCGGGAGAGGGCTGGGGTGAGGGCCAGTCCCCGCTCCGAAGCACCACCGAACTACCGATCCGCCTCCTCTCCCGCCGGGAGAATGCTGGGGTGAGGGCCAGCCCCCGCTCCGAGGCACCACCGAAACGCCGAACCAGTTCCCTCTCCCTTCAGGGAGAGGGCTAGGGAGAGGGAAACGCCCCGCACCAGGCCCACCCCGCTACACCCGCACGGGCCAGGGAACGGAATCCCCTCCATAAAAAGAACACCAAAGGACCCTGTGCCATGCGCTCCCTGCTCACCCGAATCTGGCTCTTCCTCGGCAAATGGCTCGGCCGTCTGCTGCTCGCCGTCGCCGCCATCGGCCTGCTCAGCTGGGGCCTCGGCAGCCTCTACTACGCCTGGAAATTCTCCGGCCCGGTCTCCGCCCAGGAAGAAATCCCGCCGGGCGAAGCCCAGCTCACCCAGGCCATCATCGAAGACGCCGTACGCATCGTCGAACAGCACCGCGACAACACCCGCGTCCTGCGTGACGCCCACGCCAAGGCCCACGGCTGCGTGAAGGCTGAAGTCACCGTGGCCAGCGACCTCGCCCCCGGCCTGCGCCAGGGCGTGTTCGCCGAACCGGGCCACAAATGGGACGCCATGGTCCGCTTCTCCAACGGCAACGCCTATCCGCAGTTCGACAGCGCCCGCGACGCCCGCGGCATGGCCATCAAGCTGCTCGACGTCCCCGGCGCCAAGCTGATGCCCGGCAAGGGCCACGACAGCGAGCAGGACTTCGTCATGTTCAACCACCCGGTGTTCTTCGTCCGCGACGTCGCCGAATACCGGCAGAACTTCGCCGCCCAGGCCAGCGGCCAGAAGGTCGCCGCCTTCTTCCCCAGCTGGAAACCCAGCACCTGGGAAATCCGCCACCTGATCATCGCCCTGCAGACCCTAGCCCCCGCCCCGGACAGCCCCCTGCAGGCCGGCTACAACGGCATCGCCCCGTACAAGCTGGGTGAGGAAAACAACATCAAGTACCGCGTCATCCCGCTGAGCGAAGGCTGCCCGGCCTACCAGCTACCCAAGCTCAACGAGAAACTGCCCAACTTCCTGCGCACCGCGATGTACCAGCAACTCTCGGTCGACCGCATCCCCGCCTGCTTCGCCCTGCAAGTGCAGAAACAGGACCCGAGCAAGTTCATGCCCATCGAAGACGTCAGCGTCGAATGGAGCGAGAAGGATTCACCCTTCCAGACCGTCGCCACCGTCAGCATCCCACCCCAGGACTTCGACAGCCGCGAACAGAACCTCGCCTGCGACAACCTCTCCTACAATCCCTGGCATGCCCTCCCCGAGCACCGGCCGATTGGCGGCATCAACCGGCTGAGGAAGGCGGTTTATGAGGCAGTCAGTGTTTATCGGCATGAGCGCAATGGGGTAGGCGGGGAATGACCCGCCCCTCACGACCAGCACACTGAACGGACTCAACCGAATGAAGACTCCACTGCGCACCCACGAAAAGCTCCTGCGCAAAGGTGCTGCCAATCTGCAGCGCGGCATCGAAACCGTCGGCGGCCATCTTTACCTCACCAACCAGCGCCTGGTGTTCGAAGCCCACGCCGTCAACTTCCAGTCCAAGCCCAGCGAAATAGAGTTGAGCGATATCCGCTACACCGCCAAGGCCTGGACCAGGTTTCTGGGCATGATCCCGCTCTTCCCCAATTCGCTATCGGTCCATACGCAACAGAGCGATCCCTTCAGCTTCGTGCTGTTCGGCAGGAAGCAGTGGGCCGTAGCAATCGACCAGGCAATGAACGGACGGCTGGGCTGACCGCGCCCCTTCACCCACCTTGCAAATCCGTATCCTGAAGACAAGGACGATCATGAAGTACCGCACCACCCTCCTCGCACTGTTCATCACAGCGGCAGGCACCGGCTGCACCCAGGAGGAAATGCGTCAGTTCCAGGAAGGGCTGGACGCCCATATGCTGGAAATGAGCGCGCAGGACTACGTTGTCGTCCTGCAGCCCGCCCAGGCCCTCAAGGTCTGTGAAGAGCGCCTGCCGCAAGTGGCCGTCAACTGCGTAGTCGACGGCAAGCTGATCGGCCCGCCGGCCAAGCGTCTCCCCTTCGGCGTCATGAATGAAAAACTGACCTTCCAGGAACGCGGCGCCCACGCACAGATCGGTAACGTGCTGGTACTGACGACACAGACCACACTGAATGGCTTCAAGTACTTCAGCGCCACCGGCTACTCCACCCTCAGCACCAACCCGGAGCAGAAGGAGTTCGAGCGTTTCATCGGCACACTCTGGACCAACGCCTCGGTGCCGATGAACATCCATCGCCGCGACGATCAGGTGGCGACCAGTTTCCTCTACCGCAATGACGCCAACGCTCCACAGATCAACGCCGAACTGCACCGCCAGGCCGAGCTGGCAGCCCGCAACGCCCAGCTGCAGGCAGACCAACAGGCCTATGACAACTCCGTCGAAGGCCGCGCCGAGGCCCAGCGCAATGCCATCCTGGCCTGCCAGGAGGAAATCGACGACGCCCGCGCGGATATCGCGGAAGACGACCGCGTCGCCAGAGTCTCCGGCGTCCGCAACCTCAGCGTCCGCCACGAAGCAGGTCTTCGCATCGTGCGCTGCCAGGACGATATGAAGGCGTACTGGAAGGCCTACAAGCAACTGGGTGGCAAGGAGCGGACGATGGCGGAGTTGTTGAAGTAACTCTGGGGGCGGCCTGCTATCCCGATGCGGTTCCGTCGCCATGCCGATTGGCGGTGGAACGGACTGCAAATTCGAAGAACACCGGCCATGCGCCTGGCGGGCGATCCGATTCGCCAGGAACGACTGCTGGCTGAGGACGGCCTGGAACTCGATTACGTGGTGCTGAGCGAGTCCGCCGTGCACCAGGCGCTGGTGCTGAATTGGCAGGATGATCCTTGGGCGCGCTTCGGCGATCTGCCACGCGTGCTCGGCGGGCGCTCGCCGATCGCCGGGCGCACCGGCTGGCGCGGCTGGGCGAAGCGGTTGCGGACGTAGGGCGCATAACGCGGCACGCGTTATCCGCCGTTAGGCTGTGGCGGCGGATAAGCGCTTCGCGGTTATTCGCCCTACGGGCTCACCGGGAAATGCCGTTCGTAGGATGGCGTGGAGCGCAGCGATACCCATCAATGTCTACCCACTGACAGCATGGGTATCGCTGCGCTCCACCCATCCTACTTGTGCGTCACGCCGGGGTGGCGTCAGACGGTGCCGGCGAGCTTGAGAAGGGTCAGTACCAGCCCGCCGATGGTCATGAAGGACGCGAGCAGCGTGCCGAGGATCAGCGGGACGACGGTGCCTGGGGAAACGTAGGGCGTTACTTCGAGCAGGAAGCCGGAGCGGATGTGCTGTGGGGTCAGGCAGGTGATCCGGTAGTCGCCGGGTTCGCTGCAGCGGAATTCCCCGAGAGGATTGCTGGCGTTGCCGCCTATGTCGCTGCGGCGCACGGTGAATACGTTGAAGCGGCTGTACGCCTCGTAGGGCATGGGCTTGCCGGTGGCGCAGACAGTAACGGCGAAATCGGCATTGAAGTGCGCGGTACCGGTGACGACGGTGAAGGGCGGGAAGACGATGTTGATCACGTAGCGCCCCGGCTGTGGCAGCGCCACCACTTCTCCTCGGGCGGGGTCGGCCCAGCGGTAGCAGAGGCCGGGCGCGATTACCCGACGCAGTCCGCCGATGCAGCGGACCAGCAGGTAAACGCCGAGCAGCATCACCAGCGGGGCGCTCCATAGCAGGGTCGAGGGATCGAGGCTCATGGCGGGTGTCCTGCCTGGTTTTGGGTTCGCCAATTTGGCGGCGCTTTCGTCCACTCTGGCACATGCATCCGGCATGGCGAATAAAGGGTGGCGCGGCAGTCATGCAATCTGCCAAGGCGAAAAATGGCTGATCTTGCAAGCTGCATGGCAGCAGCTCGACAATCTTTTACAAGTCATTGATAAGTATGACTTTATTATTTTGTAACATTTGGCACAACGGCTGCAGCAGCTCTCATCGAGGTTTCCACCCTCTCGCCACGGAGCAGCCAAGATGATGACAACCACTGATGCCTACGCACCCACCGTCGTAGACACCACCGATCATTCGGGAGTGTCCTGGGCGGCGGTGTTCGCCGGGGCCGCCGGAGCGGCGGCGCTGTCCCTGATCCTGATCATCCTGGGCTTCGGCCTGGGCTTTTCCGCCGTGTCGCCCTGGTCGGGCGAAGGCGCGACGCTCAAGCAGCTGAGCGTTTCCACCATTATCTGGCTGATGGTCACGCAGATCCTCGCCTCCGGCCTGGGCGGCTACATCGCCGGCCGGCTGCGGGCGCGCTGGGCGACCCTGCATGACGACGAGGTGTACTTCCGCGACACCGCCCACGGCTTCCTCGCCTGGGCACTGGCGACCCTGGTAACGGCGATGCTGGTGGTGGGTTCGGTGAGCAGCGTCATCGGCGGCGGCCTGCAGGCCGGTGCGTCGGCAGCGACCACGGCGGCCGTGGCAGCGGGCTCGAAGGCCGGCGCCAGCGCTTCGGAAGACGGCTCGGGCTACTTCATCGACATGCTGTTCCGCGACAACCGCCCGGTGGCGGTGAGCGATGACGCAGCCCACGGCATCGCCACGCGCATCTTCGTGCGCAGCCTTGCCGAAGGCCAACTCAACGCGGACGACCGCACCTACCTCGCCCGCGTGGTGGCGCAACGTACCGAGATCAGCCAGGCGGAAGCCGAGCAGCGCATCGACCAGGTGTTCGCCGCCGCGCAACAGGCCAAGCTGAAAGCCCAGCAGGCAGCCGACACGGCGCGCAAGGTGGCTGCCGGCTCTGCCCTGTGGATGTTCATCGCCCTACTGTGCGGCGCGTTCTTCGCCAGCGTCCTGGCCATCCATGGCGGCCGTCGCCGCGACGCCGTGGTGCTGATGACCCGCACCACGCCGCATACCGCTCCCGTATCCCGTCCCGCCCACTGACTGGAGGCCCACCATGCGCTCGATTCTTCTGTACTTCCTCGGCGTTCCGATCCCGATCATCATCCTGCTGGCGCTGTTCTGGCACTGAGCCAGGCGCGCCGAAGACCAAAAAGCCGCCCTATGGGGCGGCTTTTTTGCGTGTCCGCGGTGGCTCTCTCGAGGACTGTTCGCGAGCAAGCTCATCCCTGCATGGATGAGCCAGATGTGGGGGCGATGTTGCCGGAGTTGACGGTCAGCCGCAGGAGCCAGGACGCTCCTGGCTGGGCCAGCCACTGGCAGCCGGCTATCATCGGACGGCCCTGCCAAGGGACCAATCATCTATCCGGCCAGGAGGGACCATGGCCCGCGACACCCTGCTGCACGATTTCGCCACTTTGTTCGCCTACAACTGGTACCGCGACTTTCCCGTGGATGGCTTCAACCGCGAAATGGGAACGCGCTCGGACTGGAACATCCACACCGGCATCACCCTGCGCCGCGTCGCTGACCTGATGGGTTACTTCGCTCACTTCGAATCGTCCAACCGCACCGACTCGGTCATCCGCGACGCCCGGCGCAACGCGGTGGCCTTCGCCGAGTGGGAATGGAAAAGCCCGGCCAGATCAGCCATCAACGAGCCGAAGAAGTTATCCGATGCTGCGAAAAAGGAAACGCCCAGGTTCTGCTTCCTGTTCAGCTATACCCCCCGCGGCACGCTGCAGAAATCTCTGGATTTTGTCGCTTCGCAGTGGAGCGCGGACACACCGCTGCTGGTATCCCTCATTGAATACAGCGGCACTCGCCGCCGCGTCTTCCACGAGATGTCGCTGTACCGTCTGCGCAATGGCGTCTGGAAATGTCTGCGACGCCAGCCCGCGCTGTCCTGGCGCCTGCCTGGCACACGCTGGGAACTGGAGGAAAGCGCGCTGGAAGAGCAGTCTGCCTGAGCGGCAACAGACTGACGCTCCCGCTCCTGCACGCGATGCGGCGACGGCTCAATAGACTTCCGGCACCTGCAGCTCCGACGGCGTCGGATGCCGACGGTAGCCTTCATGGCGCTGCCGCTCGGGCAGGCTGACGGCGGGCTGCTGGACTTCCTGGTAGGGAATCTGCCCGAGCAGGTGGTGGATGCAGTTGAGGCGGGCCTTCTTCTTGTCGTCGGCCTGCACGATCCACCAGGGCGCTTCGGCGATGTGCGTGCGTTCGAGCATGATCTCCTTGGCCTTGGTGTAGGACTCCCAGCGGCGGCGGGATTCCAGGTCCATGGGGCTGAGCTTCCACTGCTTGAGCGGGTCGTGGATGCGGCTGAGGAAGCGGTAGTGCTGCTCCTCGTCGGAGATCGAGAACCAGTACTTGAGCACCTGCACGCCGGAACGCACGAGCATGCGCTCGAACTCCGGCACGCTGCGGAAGAACTCCTCGTACTGGGCATCGGTGCAGAAGCCCATCACCCGCTCGACGCCGGCGCGGTTGTACCAGCTGCGGTCGAACAGGACGATCTCCCCCGCCGCCGGCAGGTGCGAGACATAGCGCTGGAAATACCACTGGGTGCGTTCGCGGTCGTTCGGCGCGGGCAGCGCGGCGACCCGGCAGACGCGCGGATTGAGGCGCTGGGTGATGCGTTTGATCACCCCGCCCTTGCCGGCCGCATCGCGGCCTTCGAAGAGGATAACCACCTTGTGGCCGGTCTTCACCACCCAGTTCTGCAGCTTGACCAGATCGGCCTGCAGGCTGAACAGGGTGTGGAAGTAACGCTGGCGCGCCAGGCGTTCCTCGTGGGTCTGCAGGCTGCCGTGGCGCAGCCCTTCGAAGTCGTAGAGTTCGTCGAACAGTTCGAGTTCGAGCTCTTCGTCGCGGTCATCCAGCAGGTCGCGCTGGACGCGTCGTGGGAAGTTCTTGTCATCGAGCAGCATGGTGGTTCGCCTTGTGCCGTCACTGGCTCAGTCACATCGCGTGACACTTTAATGACAGAAAAATGTAGTCACGCTTTATGACGAATTAATTACAGCCAGTGAAAGATATTTCTTACAAAGCCCGTGCTAGAGCGTTCCTCGATAGGACACCCGATGAATTAAGAAGGTCTTAACAGCGCCAGCGCACCGATGAATGGAATTGATGGCGCAACGCTGTCAGCGCTGGAAAACAGCCGCGAACTTCCGCCCACGGCCGCCAACAGGAGGGGAACAGAACTGGTCAGGCGTCGGCCAGCGGACGTGGCTTGTTGACGTACTTGAAGGTGCCGCTGGAAGTGGCCACCACCACGCCCTGGCTGTTGCGCAGCTCGCCCTCGCAGAAGGCGATGGAGCGGGTGTGGTGCTGGACCTTGCCATGGGCTTCGAGGATTTCCCCTGCTTCGCCGCCGGGGCGCAGGAAGTTGGTCTTCATCTCCACGGTCACCACGCCGCGATAGGCTTCGTCGGCATCGCTGGCGCTCAGGGCCATGGCCACGTCGAGCAGGGTCATGATCAACCCGCCATGGGCGTTGGCCCAGCCATTGAGGAAGTGCGGCTCGATCCGCACCACCAGGCAGCCCGGCCCTTTGCCATCGGCGGCGGGGGCATGGCGGAACTGCAGGTGGTCGAGCATGGGGATGGCGACGCCACGGTGGGCGGTATAGAGCTTGAGCTGGTCGATATCGAGGGGCATGGGCTTTCCTGGCTTGCGGGTGGGGCCAGGCGATGTTCCCCGCTCCGGCAGTCGAATCGCAAGCCCGGCGCAGCGTCATGCATCGTGGGAATGCCTGCTGATTGCAGCGTGCGCGCCAGCCGGCTGCGCCCCTCGCGGCGGGTAGTCAGCGCGACTTGCGCACGCCGCCCTGCTTCACGACCTGCTTTTCCACGGCCTGGACGAACAGTTCCTCGACCAGCAGGGACTGGATCGGCGCCTGGGTTTCCAGCGACAGGCTCATGGATTCGAGCTTCTGGTTCACCCCCAGGCGGGCGATGCCGCACAGCAGGATGCGCTGGGCACCGTGCAGGGTGCCCTTGTCGACCAGCACTTCACGCGGCTTGTCGCCGTCCAGGTAGCTGACCCTGAGGGCGATGGGGGTGGGTCCGCGCACGGCCAGGTTGAGCCAGGTCGCGATATTGAATTCGACGATCCAGCCCAGACCGGTCTTCTTGGCCGCGGCTTCACGGACCAGGTGCATCGGGACCGGCCCCAGGGGGGTGCTGTGGTTTTCCATGGCGATTTCTACTGCTGAATGGCGACGACGGATAGAGCGAAATGCACTAAGCGGACGGGCCAATTTTATGTGAAGCAGTTCAAGTTTTCAGGTGGTTTTTTGTAAGACAACGGCTACTGGGTAAGCACGAAGTTACAGAAGCCGACCGCTCTGCGATGCCGCTTTCGGCGCGGAAATGGACGACAGAAGCGCAGCGCAGAGCGTGGGACACGGAATACTGTCCGACGAAGCGAATTAGCGGGGGATTAACGTCGCACAGGATGTGCGGTGAAAGGTCCTTTAACCCTGTAGGAGATTCTATGTCTACCCCCGCGTATCGGCCGCAGGCCGATACGCCTGCTCAGTCGTCATCAGGGCAAAGGCAATGCGAGTCAGTTT
>NZ_JACHLI010000021.1:0-116767 GCF_014204515.1 Pseudomonas nitroreducens
GAGGACTATGAAGCCCTGCTGCCCTGGATCCTCAACGCGACTGAGTAACTGCGCCTACTCGCATCGCAAGGACGTCGTCAATCAAGCGCTTACCCCTCAACAGCAGCACGTCGACCACCCTGAACAACGCCATCAACCTGAACGCCAACCTGACCGCCGGTGGCTCCAATGCGTTGACCCTTGGCGGGGTGATCAGCGGCAATGCCGGCCTGCTCAAGACCGGCCTGTCGAGCCTGACACTGAGCGGCAACAACAACTACAGCGGCAACACATCGCTGAGTGCCGGCTCACTGATTGTCGGCTCCAACACCGCACTGGGCACAGGCGTCCTGAACGCCGCCAGCGGTACCCAGCTCGATGCCAGCACTGCCACGTCGCTGGCGAACAACATCAACCTCGGTGGCAACCTGACCCTGGGGGGCAGCAATGCGCTGACCCTCGGTGGTGTCGTGGCCGGTGTCGGGGGGCTGGTCAAGAACGGATCCGCCGACCTGACGCTCAACGTTGCCAACACCTACTTCGGTAACACAGCGCTGAACGCCGGCAAGCTCATCGTCGGCAGCAATACAGCGCTGGGCACTGGTGCGCTGAACGCAGCGGCCGGCACCACGCTGGATACCAACACGGCGGTCAACCTGGGCAACGCCGTCAACCTCGCCGGCGCCCTGAATATCGGCGGTTCGGCTGATCTGTCACTGGCAGGGACGGTCAACGGCGCGGGCGGCCTGGTGAAAAATGGCGCGGCCAATCTGACGCTCAACGGTGCCAGCGGCTACCTCGGCGGTACTACGCTGAACGCCGGCAAACTGACCGTCGGCAACAGCTCGGCGCTGGGTTTGGGGGCTCTGACCGTTGGCGGCGCATCGACGCTGGACAGCAATTCGTCGCTGGTCAATCTCAACAATGGCGTCACCCTCAACGCCGGGCTCACCGTCGCTGGCTCCCAGGACCTGGCCCTGGGCGGCGTGGTCAGCGGCACAGGTGCGCTCATCAAGAATGGCGCGGCCAATCTGACCCTCAATGGCATCAACACCTTCCAGGGTGGCACCACGCTCAATGCCGGCACGCTGACCCTTGGCAATTCCGGTGCCCTGGGCAACGGCAAATTGACCGTTGGCGGGGCGGCGACGCTGGACAACAGCTCGCCTCTCGCCCTTGGCAACAACATTGACCTGAACGCCGACTTGTCTTTGGCTGGCAACAATTCCCTGGTGCTCGCAGGTTCGATCGGCGGCTCCGGCGGCCTGACCAAGAATGGCCTCGATGACCTCATGCTGGTGGGCAACAACACCTTCACGGGTGCACTGAATATCGCCTCCGGCAGCGTCACTACCCTGAGCAGCGGGGCGCTGGGCAACACCTCGGGGGTCGACATCAGCGCCGGTGCCAGCCTTAATCTCAACGGCAACGCGAGCGTGGGGCTGCTCAGCGGCAGCGGCAGCGTACAGACCGGTAGCGGCAGCCTGCTGACGGTGGGCAGCAGCAACGGCAACAGCACCTTCTCCGGCGATCTCAGTGGCAACGGCTCACTGAGCAAAATCGGCAGCGGTATCTTCACCCTCAGCGGGATCAACGGCATTACCGGCGACACCACGGTCGATGGCGGTACGCTGAACCTCAGCGGCTCGCTGGCCAGCTCGCAGCTCACCGTCAACAACGGCGCAACCCTGACCGGCACCGGCTCGGCACTCGGTGCGGTCACGGTCAATAATGGCGCTCACCTGGCGCTGTCGTCGGGCAATACCCTGAGTGCCGGTTCGCTGCTCCTCAGCTCCAACAGCAACGTCGACGTCACACTCGGTGCCCCGTCAACCACATCGTTGATGGATGTCAGCGGCAACGTGACCCTCGATGGCAAGCTCAATGTCACCGATGTCGGCGGTTTCGGCGCTGGCGTGTATCGCTTGTTCAACTACACCGGCGCCCTGGTCGACCAGGGCCTGGATGTGACCAGCGTGCCGGATGGTTTCGGCCTCAGCGACCTGTTGGTACAAACGGCGATCGGCAACCAGATCAACCTGCTGGTTTCGGCCCCGAATGCCAACATCCGCTTCTGGGATGGCAGCCAGACCATTCCCAACGGTGCGATCGATGGCGGCAGCGGCACCTGGAACGCCGGTGGCACCAACTGGACCAACGCCAACGGCACGCTCAACCAGACCTGGGCTGGCGACTTCGCCGTGTTCCAGGGCAATGCCGGCACCGTGTCGGTCAATGGCACGCAGCTGTTCACCGGCCTGCAGTTCGCTACCGATGGCTACAACCTGGTCAACGGCGTAGCGGGGCAGCTGACCGCCGTCAACGGCACTGCCGGTACCACGGCGGTGCGGGTCGATCCGGGGGTGACGGGCACCATTGGCGTCAACATCGATGGCAGCGGCATTCTCAACAAGCTCGACGCTGGCACCCTGGTGCTCAACGGCGCCAACAGCTACAGCGGCGGCACGCAACTGGACGGCGGCACTCTGGTCGTCGGCAGCAACAGCGCATTGGGCAGCGGCGCACTCACCGCCAACGCCGGCACGCAGCTGGACAGCAATACAGCAGTCACCCTGAGCAACGCCGCAACGCTCAACGGCAACCTGACGGTGCTCGGCAGTAATGCGCTGGCCCTCAACGGCGTGATCGGCGGCAGCGGTGGCTTGATCAAGAACGGTTCGGCCAGCCTGACCCTCGGCGGCAACAACGCCTTCCTCGGGCCGGTGGCCCTGAACGCGGGCAATCTGATTCTGGCGTCGAACAGCGCCCTGGGCTCGGCCACCCTGAACGCGGCGAACGGCACCACTCTGGATGCCAGCAGCGCCGTTTCAGCGAACAACGCAGTCAACCTGGCCGGTAACCTGGGCATTGTCGGCAGCGGCAACCTGACCCTGGCCGGCACCATCAACGGCGCCGGCAGCCTGACCAAGAACGGCGCGGGCAACCTGACCCTGAGCGGCAGCAACAACTTCCTCGGCGGCGTCACGCTGAACGCCGGCAGCCTGACCGCCGGCAGCAATACGGCACTGGGCCTGGGCAACCTCACCGTGGCGGGTGCTGCAGCGCTGGACAGCAATGGCGCGATGAGCCTGGGCAACAACCTGGTACTCAACGCCAACCTGACCAACACCGGCAGCAACGACCTGAGCCTGAATGGCGTCGTCAGCGGCACTGGCGGCCTGGTGAAAAACGGTGCGTCGAGCCTGACGCTCAACGGCATCAACACCTACAGTGGCGCCACCACGCTCAACGGCGGCACCCTGACCCTCGGCACCAGCGCCGCGCTGGGCAGTGGTGCGCTGACCGTGGCGGGGGCTTCGAGCCTCGACAACAGCGCACCGCTGACGCTGGCCAATGACATCAACGTCAACGCCAACCTGGGGCTGGCCGGCAACAACAACCTGAACCTGGCCGGCGTGATCGCCGGCGCCGGCACCCTGACCAAGCAGGGTCTGTCCGATGTGACGCTGAGCGGCAACAACACCTTCAACGGCACCTTCGATGTGCAGTCCGGCAGCCTGACCACCTTGAGCAGCTCGGCGCTGGGCAGCAACGCCGCGGTCAACCTTGGCGGCGGTGCAGTATTCAATCTGGGCGCCTCGGGCAGCCTCGGCGCGCTGACCGGCAGCGGTACTGCACTGATCGGCACCGGCACTACCCTGAGCGTTGGCAGCAACAACCAGAGCAGCACCTTTGCCGGTGCTCTCAATGGAATCGGCGCGCTGAGCAAACTCGGCAGCGACACCCTGACCCTGAACGGCATCAGCAATCTGACCGGCAACACCACGGTCAACGCCGGCACCCTGTTGGTCAACGGCTCGCTGGCGAGCGCCAACGTGCAGGTCAACAGCGGCGCCACACTGGGCGGCAGCGGCAGCCTGGGCGGTGCAGTCGACATCGCCGATGGCGGTCACCTGGCCCTGGCCACCGGCAGCACCTTGTCGGTGGATTCGCTGGTACTCAACGCCAACTCGAACCTCGACGTCGCGCTGGGCGCGCCAGTGAACGGCGGCGGCACAGGGCTGCTGAACGTGGGCGGCAACCTGACCCTCGACGGCACTCTCAATGTCAGCGACGCCGGTGGCTTTGGCAGCGGTGTGTACCGTCTCGCCAATTACGCCGGAGGCCTGACCGACAATGGCCTGCTGATCGGCAGCGTGCCAGGCAGCGTCATCCCCGGCGACCTGCAGCTGCAAACCGTCATCGCCAATCAGGTCAACCTGCTGGTCACCAGCCCCGGCGTCACCGTGCAGTTCTGGGACGGCAGCCAACTGGCGGCCAACGGCGCTATCGACGGCGGCAGCGGTACCTGGAGCGCCGGCAACACCAACTGGACCCGCGTCGACGGCGCGCTGAACCAGTCCTGGGCCAACAGCTTCGCGGTATTCCAGGGCAGCGCCGGCAGCGTGACGGTCGACGGCACGCAGAACATCACCGGCCTGCAGTTCGTCACCGATGGCTACAGCCTGCAGAGCGGTGCGGCCGGGGCCTTGAATCTGCTGAACGGCTCACTCGGTAACGCCACGGTGCGGGTCGACCCGAACGTCACCGCCACCCTCGGCGTGGCGCTCACCGGCAGCGGCACCCTGGGCAAGTACGACAGTGGCACCCTGGTGCTCACCGGCAACAACAGCTACAGCGGCGGCACCGCGCTCAATGGCGGCAAGCTGGTCGTGGGTAACGCTGGCGCGCTGGGCAGCGGCGCCCTGACCGCGGCCGCTGGCACCCACCTGGACAACAGCTCGGCGCTGGCCCTGAACAACGCCGTGGTACTCAACGGTGGGTTGACCCTCGACGGTAGCCACGACCTGACCTTGGCTGGCGTGGTCAGCGGCAATGGCTCGCTGACCAAGCAGGGCGGCAGCACCCTGACGCTCAATGGCGTCAACACATACAGCGGCGGCACCCAGCTCAACGGCGGCACGCTGGTACTGGGCAACGCCGACGCGCTGGGCAGCGGCAGCCTGACCGTGGCGGACGGCACCACCCTGGAGAACAGCGCAGCCCTGACAGTGAGCAACGCGGTATCGCTCAACGGCGATCTCGCCCTCGCTGGCAGCCATGACCTGACCCTGGCCGGCGCCATCAGCGGCAACGGCTCGCTGACCAAGCAAGGCGCCAGCGACCTTACCCTGAGCGGCAACAACAGCTTCAGCGGCATGCTCAACGTGCTCGCCGGCTCCCTGACCCTGAGCGGCACCAATGCCCTGGGCAATGCCCTGCTGAACGTCGGCAGCGCTGCCGACGTTGCCCTTGGCGGCTCGACCGTGCTCGAAGCACTGAGCGGCTCGGGCGACCTCAGCCTCGCTTCGGGCAGCCAGCTGCAGGTCGGCAGCAACGACGCCAATAGCACCTACGACGGCACCCTGAGTGGCGCCGGCAGTCTGACCAAGACCGGCAAGGGCAAACTGGTGCTCAACGGCCAGTCGAGCATTGGCGGCGGCACCCAGGTCAACGCCGGTAGCCTGGTGGTCGGCGGTGCACGCGGCAGCAGCGCGACTCTGGCCAGCGATGTGCAGGTCGCCAGCGGCGCATTGCTCGGTGGCCACGGCACCATCATCGGTGATGTCGGCGTTGCCAATGGCGCGACCCTCAACCCGGGCAACTCCATCGGCACGCTGCACGTGAACGGCGACGTCAACCTGGCTGCTGGCTCAAACCTGGAAATAGAAGCCAATCCTGACGGCAGCTCGGACCAGCTCATCGCCACCGGTACCGTCAGCGTCGCCGGCGCCAATCTCAAGCTGCTCGCCGGTGCCGGTGACTGGGCGCCCAGCACCAGCTACGGCATCATCCAGGCCGCCGCACTCAACGGGACATTCGCCAGCGTCAGCAGCAACCTGGCGTTCCTCACACCGGAGCTGGCCTACAGCGCGACCGGCGTGCAACTGACCCTGGAGCGCAACGAAGTCAGCTTTGTCTCGGTCGGCCGTACCTACAACCAGCGCGCAGCCGCCGCTGGCGTCGAGTCGCTGGGCTCGGGGAGCCTGTATAGCGCCATCAGTGCGCTCACTGCCGAGCAGGCGCAGGATGCCTACGACAGCCTTTCCGGCGAGCTGCATGCCAGCACGCAAGGCGCTCTGTTCGATGACAGCCGTTACCTGCGCGATGCCGTTGGCCAACGCCTGCGTGCGGCCCAGGGACAGGCCTCGACTGACGCCATTCTGCACACCGACGCCGACAGCGGCATGACCTTCTGGCTGCAAGGCTACGGCGGCTGGGGCGACAATAGCGGCAACAGCAATACCGCGCGCCTGGATCACGACAGCCGCGGCACCCTGCTGGGTATCGACCTGCCAGTGAACGACAACTGGCGCATCGGTGTGGCGGCGGGCTATGGCACCAGCAAGCTCGACGTCGACGCGCGCAACTCCTCGGCCGAGATCGACAGCACCTCGCTGACGCTGTTCGCTTCCGGCCAGTGGGACGCCATCAACCTGCGCCTGGGTGCCTCGCATGCCTGGAACGACATCGACAGCAGCCGTCACGTCCAGGCCGGCGGTATCGCCGAGCACGACAAGGCCAGCTACGACGCCAACACCAGCCAGGTCTTCGGCGAACTGGGCTACGCCATCGCCGCCGGCGACTTCACCCTGGAGCCTTTCGCCGGCCTGGCCCACGTCAAGGTCGACAGCGACAGTTTCAAGGAGCACGGCGGCAGCACCGCTCTGCGCAGCGACAGCGAGAAGGACGAGGTGACCTACGGCACCCTCGGCCTGCACGCCTCGACGGCGCTGACCACGGTGGGTTCGGTGCCGCTCGCGCTGCAAGGAACGCTGGGCTGGCAGCATGCCTTCGACGACCTCGATCCGAAGCGCCAGCTGTCGTTTGCCGGTGGCGACTCGTTCACCGTCAAGGGCACGCCGCTGGCGCAGGACACCGCACTGGCGGAACTGGGCGTGACGGCGCAGGTCGCCAGTGGCACCACGGTGGGCCTGGGGTATTCCGGGCAATTCGGCGACGGCTACAAGGACAACGGCATTCGCCTGGGGCTGAATGTGAGCTTCTGAGCCCGACTCGTTAAGCGCCCGCTACGGGCCGGCAGCTGACTCAGGAGAGAGGTCTTCACTCGTGCTCGGTGCTCGTAGCGGACAACGTGGCTGACGCTGCAAGGGCTGTCGGCCATGCGCAACGGTGGGGGTGCGCCTCGCTCCGGGAGAACTGTGCCGTGAAGCAGCGGCCGCTTCTGGCGCCGCTCCGAATGCCATCGGGAAGCCGGCCTTGCCGTGCCGATGGCAGGCGGGGTGTCGAGCGCCGCCGGTTCTGTAGCGAGCGGAGATGCCCGCTCGAAGTCGGGGTTGAGTCTACGCCGACGAAGTCCGGGCAGCTCTACAGGTAACGCACGTTCTTCCAGCAGTCACCGGTGCTTGGTTGGCCGCTCTGGCTGGCCGGCGCGGCTGGCTCGCGCGGCCGGACAGACGATGCGCCGCGGGTCTGATCAACCCCGCGCAGCCGTTGCGGACTCGGGGGAGTGCCGGTCGGCAACACGATTGCGCCCCGCGCTCTTGCCGCGGTACAGCGCGGCATCGGCCTGCTGCAGGTAGTCGTCGAAGGCGTAGGGGTTGTCGAAGGCCTCGGAGACGCCGAGCGTGGCGGTGCAGCGGATCGGCTGAGCGGGGCCGATGCCGGGCATTTCGCTGTGCTCGATGGCCGTGCGGATGCGCTCCGCCAGGTGCAGGGCGCCGTTGTCGTCGGTGCCGAAGGCGACCAGGACGAACTCTTCGCCACCCAGGCGGCAGATCAGGTCACCCTGGCGAGCCGTGGCCTGGAGGACGCCGGCGACATGGCACAGCACCAGGTCGCCCACCTTGTGTCCATGGGTATCGTTGATCCGCTTGAAGTGGTCGATATCCACGATCACCAGGTAGGCCGGCCCCGCGCTGGCCGAGTCGAAGTGCGCCTTCAGCCCCTCGGTCAGCCCGCGCCGGTTCAGCAGCCGGGTGAGCGGGTCATGGGCGGCCATCCTGCGCAGTTCGTCGGTGAGGCGGCGCAGCACCAGCCAGACGGCGCAAGGCGGAAGCACGGTGCCGAGGAAGGACATGTAGAGGTAGAAGACCTTCTGGAAGCCACTGTCCATATCCAGCGCGGCCAGGCCGTGCTGGAGGATCATCACGAACTTCGCGGCGTTCAGCACGCAGATGCCGCCGATCAGGACGGCCGATACCAGCATCTCCACCCGCAGGTCGCGAGCGACGCTGCGTCGGGCCAGCAACACGGCGATGGTCATGCCCAGGAAGAGCAGGGCGCACGACGCTGCCAGCAGTGCATGGCGCGCGGCGCCGCCGAGCGTCGATTGCACCACGACCTGCAGAACCGTGTAGACCAGCGCCAGGCTGAGCAGGGGCCGCCACACCGCGGTCGGCCGATCGAAGAAGCGCATCGCGCCCAGGACGTAGGCGACCGGGGCGCAAAGCGTCATCGTGTGGTTGACCAGGCTCAGCGCGTCCCCGCTGGCAGAGCCGCCGATCAACTGCAGGATGTAGGCGAGCCCGAGCAGCAGATTGCCCAGGGCGAAGACTTCCATGCCCATTTTCCGGCCGTTGAGCCGGGTGCTGATCAGCAGGAACATCACGCAGAAGCACAGCAGGTGCACGCAGAGCATGCTGAGGATGACAGTGGAGACCATGGGTTCGCGTCGCTGAAGGCACTGCAAAAGGGAGGCGAATGCAGGAGCAGGGGGGAACGCGCGGGCTGATTCCCTGGCCGCCTCCCCACCCAGCGCTGCAGTCGCGGGCCCCGGCACCTAAGCACATGCGCCAGGGGAAGGCAATCCGCTATCACGGGCAAGGTCGAGGCGTCAGCGCGTGCGGGCGTGCAATGCCTGACGCATTGGCGCCGCCCGTACAACGCGCGGGGCAGGGCGCTGGGCCCTGGCCAGCGGCAGTTGCGGTTCGCCGGACCGACCCGCCAGCCGATGCGCCTCGATCCGCCTACTGCTTCGGATAGGCAAACGAGTAGGAATTGCAGGCGTCGCCCACGCTTTTCCAGGTCTTGAAATCGGTGATGACGTTCTGCGCATTGAAGGTCAGCTCCAGCCGGCATTCCTTGCCGTAGGTTTCCTCATAGGAGTGGGGCGTCACCATGACGCCGCCGGGAGTGGGGCCGGCGGACAGTTCGTTGTAGCCCTGGGTGCGGGTGAACTGTTCGCTGTAGATCCAGCGGGCCACCGAGTTGTTCTGCGCGTCCTTCACCACATCGCTGGGCTCGCCGAAGGTGTCCACCGCTTCCTGCAGCGGGCGGCCCTCCCAGTCGGCGGCGTCCATGAGGTCCGGGATACCCTGGAAGTAGTGGGAGCAGCCGGCCAGCAGGGTGACGCCAAGGCCGAGGGCGGCGTGGAGCAGCAACGATCTTGCAGACATGAATGATCCTTCATCGAATGTGAGCGATACGGGCTACAGGGTAGGGAGTTGACGGCCAGTGGTCCGTGCATTGGTCAGCGGATTCTGCCATTCGCCGATAGACAGCCCCACCTGCCGGTGGAGTTCCCTTCATCGCGAGCGGCCTGAAACCTGCCAGCGCAGTGGCTTTGCGTTCGTCGTGATTTCTAAATTTAAATTGAATTTAGAATATGGCGAGCGCAAGCTGCCGTTCATTGTCCGCTCCAGCAGGAAATACCATGGCCATCCGCGAGTCCCGCAAAGACGGTGAAGCGACCCGCATGCGCATCCTCGAAGCCGCCGGCGAGCTGTTCTCGGCCCTGGGCTTCGGCGAAACCAGCAACAAGGCGGTGGCCGCCAGGGCGGAAGTCGACCTGGCGTCGATCAACTACCACTTCGGCAGCCGCAACGGCCTCTACCAGGCGGTGCTGGGCGAGGCCCGGCGGCGCTTTCTCGATATCGCCGACCTGCAGCGGATCATCCAGGGCGAGCAACCGGCGCCGGAGAAGCTGCGCGCACTGACCGAGCTGGTGGTGCGCAAGGCGGCGCGGGGCCGCGAGAGCTGGCACCTGCGGGTGCTGGCGGCCGAGGCCCTGGCGCCCAGCAGTCACGGCCAGGAGGTGCTGCATCCGCAGAAGGCCCTGAAGCTGATGCTGCTCAAGCAATTGTTCAGCGAGCTCACCGGGATACCGAGCGACGACCCCACCCTGATGCCCTGCATTCTCAGCGTGACCGCGCCCTGGGCCATGCTGCTGATCGGTCCGCGCGGCGGCCAGGGTGCCCTGCGCGACACCCTCGACCTGCCTGTCGAGGTGATCACCGCCCAGCTCTACAGCTTCACCCTGGCCGGCCTGACGGAAGTCGGCCGGCAGTACCGCCAGCGCGCCGCTGGCGCGGACGCCTGAGTCCGCCTTCCACGCCCTCACACGACGCTTCAACCCAGCAGGTCAGACCATGCCTTCGGCCGCCGATCAGAGCCTGGTGTCGAGCGCGAGTCCCGCGCTCGACACCAGCACACGTCCTTCCATCCCGCTGTTGCTGGCAGCCCTGCTGCTGGTGATGTTCCTCGCGGCGCTGGACCAGACCATCGTCTCCACCGCGCTGCCGACCATCGTCGGCGAGCTGGGCGGCCTGCACCTGCTGTCCTGGGTGGTGACCGCCTACCTGCTGGCGTCCACCGTGGTGGTGCCGCTGTATGGCAAGTTCGGCGACCTGTATGGCCGCAAGCGCGTGCTGCAGACCGCCATCGTGCTGTTCCTGCTGGGCTCGGTGCTGTGCGGGCTGGCGCAGAACATGACCCAGCTGATCCTCCTGCGCGCGCTGCAGGGGCTGGGCGGCGGCGGCCTGATGGTGGTGGCGATGGCGGCCATCGGCGACGTCATTCCTCCCGCCGAGCGCGGCCGCTACCAGGGGCTGTTCGGCGGTGTGTTCGGCCTCGCCACCGTGGTCGGCCCGCTGGTGGGCGGCTTCCTCGTCGAGCACCTGTCCTGGCGCTGGATCTTCTACATCAACCTGCCGCTGGGGCTGCTCGCGCTGTTGGTGATCGGCAGCGCGTTCCGTCCCCACGTTGCGCGGGTGAAGCATGTCATCGACTACTTCGGCGCCTTCTTCCTGACCCTGGCGCTGGCCTCGCTGGTGCTGATCACCAGCCTGGGCGGCAGCACGCTGAGATGGATGTCGGTCGATATGTTCTGCCTGGCGCTGTTCGCCGTCGTCGGCTTGATCGGCTTCGTCACCGAACAGCGGGTCGCCGCCGAGCCGATCATGCCGCTGCACCTGTTCCGCCATCGGACCTTCGTGCTTGCCGGACTGATCGGCTTCACCGTGGGCGTGTCGCTGTTCGGCTCGGTGACCTTCCTGCCGCTGTACCTGCAGGTGGTGAAGGACGCCACGCCGACCAGCGCCGGCCTGCAGATGCTGCCGCTGATGGGCGCCATGCTGGTGGTCTCGGCGATCACCGGCCGGCTGATCAGCCGCTTCGGCCGCTACCGGCTGTTCCCGATCCTCGGCACCCTGCTGCAGGCGATCGCCCTGGGGCTGCTCAGCCGCCTCGACCTGCACTCGTCGATGTTGCAGATGAACCTGTGCATGGCCCTGCTCGGCGTCGGCCTGGGCATGGTGATGCAGGTGCTGATCCTGGCGGTGCAGAACAGTGTCGAGTTCCGCCACATGGGCGTGGCTACCTCCGGCGCGACCCTGTTCCGTTCCATCGGCGGCTCCATCGGCGTTTCGGCATTCGGTGCATTGTTCTCCCATGAGCTGATCAGCCGGCTTGCCAGCAGCTTCCCGGCCAGCGCCGGGTCGCCGGCCAACCTGTCGCCGGCCGCCGTGCATGCCTTGCCGGCAGCGTTGCAGCAGGCCTACCTGGAGGCTTTCTCCGGGTCGATGCACGGGGTGTTCCTGGTGGCTTGCCTGGTCAGCAGCGTGGCTTTCGCGCTGTCCTGGCTGCTCACGGAAGTGCCGCTGCGCAAGGCTTGAACCTGGCAGCCGGACGCTTCGTCAGGGCGGCGCTCGACGGCCTTGCTTTCGTGGCAGAACGGTCAATGCTCAAGCGGCCTCCGACGATCTGCGCAGTACGGCTGCGGCGGTGGGCGAGGGCAGAGGGCGGGCGGATCGATACGCAGGCTTTCCCCGGCAGTTGATATGCATCAACCGTGATTCTCCGTCGACAAGCACACTGGACCGGCTCGGCCGAGGCTGCACAGCGCCCTCGGCCAGGCTGCATCCAAGCGCAATTCCTGCAAGGAGAAAGAACGATGGCAATGATGAAAGCGGCGATCTTCGTGGAGCCGGGACGAATCGAACTGGCGGACAAGCCCATCCCGGAGATCGGCCCCAACGACGCGTTGATCCGCATCACCACCACCACCATCTGCGGCACCGACGTGCACATCCTCAAGGGCGAGTACCCGGTGGCCAAGGGGCTGACCATCGGCCACGAGCCGGTGGGCATCATCGAGAAGCTCGGCAGCGCGGTGAAGGGCTACCGCGAGGGCCAGCGGGTGATCGCCGGGGCCATCTGCCCGAACTTCAATTCCTATGCCGCCCAGGATGGCGTGCCGTCTCAGGATGGCAGCTACCTGAACGCCGACGGGCGTTGCTCCTGCCACGGCTACAAGGCCACCGCCGGCTGGCGCTTCGGCAACCTGATCGACGGCACCCAGGCCGAATACGTGCTGGTGCCGGACGCCGAGGGCAACCTTGCACCGATCCCCGACAGCCTCACCGACGAACAGGTGCTGATGTGCCCGGACATCATGTCCACCGGCTTCAAGGGCGCCGAGAACGCCAACATCCGCATTGGTGACACCGTGGTCATCTTCGCCCAGGGTCCTATCGGCCTCTGCGCCACTGCTGGCGCGCGGTTGCTGGGTGCCTCGACCATCATCGCGGTGGACGGCAACGAACATCGTCTGGGTATCTCGCGCAACATGGGCGCCGACATCACCCTGGACTTCACCCGCTGCGACGTGGTGGTGGAGGTGATGAAGATCACCGGCGGCCGTGGCGCGGATTCGTCCATCGAGTGCCTGGGGCTGCCGAGCACCTTCGAGCAGGCCATGAAGGTGCTCAAGCCGGGGGGCACGCTGTCCAGCCTGGGGGTGTATTCCCAGGACGTGCACATCCCGCTTTCGGCCTTCGCCGCCGGCCTGGGCGACCACCGCATCAACACCGCGCTGTGCCCCGGCGGCAAGGAGCGCATGCGCCGGCTGATGAGCATCATCGAGTCCAATCGCGCTGACTTCGGCTCGCTGGTCACCCACCACTACGCCCTCGACGACATAGTCGCGGCCTACGACCTGTTCGCCCACCAGCGCGACGGTGTGCTGAAGATCGCCATCAAGCCCTGACTGCCCGGCCGCGCACCAGCGAGTCCCCCGCAGGGGGGCTGGCTGGTCGATTTCCTGGAGGGCTGGCGGTTCTCCGGCAGCTTCGTCCAGGGCAGTTCCAACGGCCAGATCCCTCTGCTGGTGGACCTCAGGACTGACCATGTGAGCCGACTGTTCGAGAGTGGCTCACTCCCGGTTTATCTCGCAAAGCGCTTTGGCGCTTCCTTCCCCTACCACGGCCGGGCCCGGTCCGCGACCCTGATCTGGCGGACGCGCCGCTGGAAGGCACCAGCAAGGAAGTCGGCATCAAGGGCAGCCTGCTCGACAGCCGCATGAGCGTCAGCGCCGCACTGTTCAAGACCGAGCAGCGCAACGTCCAGGAATACGCAGGATTGGTGGATGGCCACTACGTCTACAAGGGCGTCGACAACAAGAGCAAGGGCATCGAGTTGCAGGCCTCCGGCGAGGCGCTGCCGGGGCTGCCGCAGGTCAAGGTCGGCTCCCGTGTCAGCTGGCAGAGCGGCGTCGAAAGCGACACCTACAGCGCCGTGCGGCAGAGCGCCTATGCACTGGTCGACCTGATGACCCGCTATGACATCGGCTCGAACTGGAGCACCTCGCTGAACCTGAACAACCTCACCGACCACAAATACCTGCTCTCGCTGGAAAGTGGCAGCACCTCCAACTACGGCGCCCCGCGCAACCTCACCGCCTCGGTGACCTGGAAGTATTGACCGGCGAACTTCGTCGGGCGCGCTGAGCACGTGCCCGGCGAAGGTGGCGGCAGCGCGTCGCCTGGCGTTAGAATTTTTCGCTTGTGGACGGCTTTCGGCACCCCGGCCGGTCGCTCGTCCCCGTGGCCCCTCAGCTGGTCTTCGCGGGGCGCTGTCACGAAAGCGGAGTATTCATGGAACATCCGGTCTTCACGTTCAGCACCCAGCCGTACCCGCAGAAGTCGCGTTTCGAAGTCTGGCGCGAAGAGGTCAACGCCATCTTCGACATCAACATCGGCGCACCGCAGTCCGCGGCCTTCAATTACCACCTCGCCACCAGCTACGTCGGTTCGCTGCTGATGGGCTGCGGCACCTGGCAGGGCGAGGGGCAGCCGGTGTACTACGACGTCAAGCGCCCGCTGCAGATGATCCGCCGCGACGGCCTCGACCACTATTATCTGTGCCTGAGCCTGTCGCATTCCATCAGCGGTGCCGCCGGCCGCGCCAGCCTCAACGCCGGCAGCTCGCAGATCTACGTGCTCGACCTGGCCCGCGAACTGGACAGTGTGATCGCTGCCGGCGATACCATCATCCTGACCATTCCCCGCGACCTGCTCAGCCCCCGGCTGGGGCACAAGGGCTTCCACGGGATGGTGCTGCAGGGTGGGCTGGGCGAATTGCTGGGCGACCACATGCGCGCCCTGCGCCAGCGCCTGCCCAGCTTCACCCCGGAGGACATCCCCCACGTGCAGCAGGCCACCCTGGCGCTGGTCGCGGCGGCGATGGCGCCGGGGCTGGCGAACCTGGAAAGCGCCGAGGCGGCGATCGACCACAACCTGTTCAACCGTGCCCGCCAACTGGTCGAGCAGCAGCTACAGAGCCCCGAGCTGACGCCGGACTTTCTCTGCCGGCGGCTGGGCATCTCGCGGGCGCGGCTGTACCGGTTGTTCGCTCAGGAGTCGGGGGTGGCGGCCTACGTCCAGCTGCGCCGGCTGAGCAAGGCCCACGAGTTGCTGCAGGCCGACCTGGGCCGGCAGCACCGGGTATCGGCCCTGGCATTCCGGTTCGGCTTCAAGAGCGACGCGCATTTCAGCCGCACTTTCAGGGCGGCGTTCGGTTACTCGCCCACCGAGGCGCGGGACCTGGCGCTGGCCGGCCAGCAGAGCGAGCGTCCGCAGCCGGTGCATGCCCAGCACCGCACCTCGTTGCACAGCGTGCTGAGCCGGATGAAGACCGGCTGAGACGCCCAGGCAAGAGTCCGAGACGCCCAGGCAAGAGATTCCCCTGCGCGCAAAACCCCGCTCCCTATAATCGGTTTCAGATGATTTCAGGGTTATCCGGCGGGCTTTTTCCGGGTGATCCAGGCCATTCCCCGAACCTTCCCTGCCCCGGACAAACGTCCGGCAATGGGCGGTGCCTGGGAGTTGCAGACGCTGGTTGAAGGATTATCCCTTGCGCAATGGATTGCACCCTTTCCTCGGTATTCCCTGTCTGGCGATCCTGTCGGGATGCAGCAACGGGAAATTCGATACCGCCAACCTCTTCCCGAGCATTCCGGACGTGATCAACGCCCGCAACTGGGAAGGGCAGCCGCTGCAGAGCGCCGTGGCCGAGTTCGGCGAGCCGACCGATTTCGTCGAGGATTCCAGCGGCCATCCGGTGGCGCGCTGGCGCTACATCCGTACCTGGTCCTCGAGCACCAGCTACAACACCCTCTCCGCCGGCCCTGGGCCCGGAGGCGTAACCGTCACTCCCAACAGCGTACAGAGCTCCAGCCCTCTGGAAAGCCGGCTGGAGCTGAGCTTTGAGCGGGGCGGGGACCAGAGCAACACCATCACGAACTTCAAGACGTGGAAAAGCTACCCGGGCGGCTGCAACGACTATTCGTTCGCGCGGCCCGGCAGCTGATGCCATTCCCTGTTCGACGACCCAGCAAAACCATGGAGTTCAACATGCCCGTGCCTTTCGTGAAATTCAGCTTTCTCGCCATCGCCCTGCTGACGGCCGCCGGGTGCAGCACCCTGGGCGGCGGCGAGGACAAGTTCAATGATGCCTATGTGCGCTCGCACGTCATCCCGCACAAGACCACGCTGAACGAGATCCAGGCCATGTACGGCTCGCCGGATACGCGCAACAGCCGCAGCGACGGCAGCCTGTCGCTGACCTATCACAAGCGCAGCGCCGGCGATCAGCTGAACTCGCTGTACAACCTCGCCGGCAGCATCCCCGGCGGCGACAAGGTGTCGTCGGCCCTGGCCGATGCCAAGGGCAAGGGCTACAACAGCAACAACCTGGACCGCGCGAGCAACTCCCTCGGCGAGCTGACCGGCAACCAGCAGGGCAGCATCAGCAATTCCCTGTCGATCGATTTCGACAAGGACAGCGTGGTCACCAACTGGTCGTTCTGAAACGGCTCGGCTTGAGCCTGGCGCGCTCCGGCCCGGTGGCGGGCGGGAGCGCAGTAGAGTGGGGTATCAGTGCAGGGTCGGGAAGCGTTCCTGCACCAGCTGCTGCGCCTGCCAGGTCATCTGGTCGAGCAGGCGGTCGCGCTTGCGCTCGGCGTCGCTCATGGCCTTGGCGCCGTTCTGCTTGAGCAGATAGGCGTGGATCTGCCGCACTTCCCTGGTCTGGTAGATCGGCGCCAGGTCCTGCACCGCCACCATGCCGTCGGAGCGCTGCGCACGGGTGTTGAGCAGCACGTGGGGCCCCTGGGCCGCCAGCACGCGGAAGCCCAGCGCCTCGAAGACCGGCACCTTGCCTGCGGCGCAGGCCAGCTCCGCATGGGGCCGGTGTTCGAGCATGCGCTGCAGCAGGGCGCGGGCGATGCCCTGGCGGCGGTGGCTGGCGCTCACCGCCAGATAGGCCAGGGTGCAGGCCTGCTCATCGTCCGGGCTGGGCAGGTACAGGGCGAAGCCCAGCACCTGCGACGGGTCTTCGTCGTCCAGTGCCAGCAGCAGCCGGGTGCCGCTCGGGTTCGAGCCGTCCATGGCCTGCAGGTACAGGTGGACCTCGAAGCCGATCACGTACTGGTAGAGCTGGAACAGCGGGTTGCTGGGCGTCAGCGGCACCGGGCTGATGTCGCTGAAGTAGTCCACCACCATCTGCAGCACCTGGCTCTTCAGGGACTCGGGTGGCGGGTTGTCGAGACTTGCGAGGGTGAACATCGGTAGAACGGGCTCCGGGCTTGCCCGACCGCGGCGGGTCGGCAGGGGCGCCATTGTAACCCCTGCCGGCGCGAACCTTCAGTGGCTCTCCTGCAGCCTTACCGACGGCGAGCCTTCCAGGCTCAGGTGGATCACCCCGGCGCGGCTGGGGAAGTTCGGCGAATCGTCGTCGGTGTTTTCCAGCACCGGGACGTCGATGCGCGTTCGCTCCGGCGTCGGCTCGCCGACCAGACGTGCATCCAGTCTGTCGATTGCACGCCAGCCGCCACCGCCGATGACCAGCGCATCGAGCAGGGTGTAGTGGACCACGCCTTCCTCGTTGGCGCTGGGGGTGAAGGCGGCGAGGTACTGGCTGTAGTTGTTGCCCATGTCGAAGCCTTCGATGGTGAACACCGCCAGGATGATCTCGCTGCCCTGGCCGGTCTTCAGGGTCTGCACCCGCGTCGCTTCGGGATAGCCGGTGGCGAAGCCGTCCTTGAACAGTTCCACCAGGCGGGCGACCTGTTCTTCCAGGGGCTTGGGAATGGCTTGCGGTTCGCCGGCGTGGGCGAGGGTGCAGGCCAGGAGCAGGCAGGCGGGCAGCAGGCGCAGTTTCATCGGGCAACATCCGTGTCGGTGCAGAAGAGGCTGACGATGTTAGCCGCCAGCCTCGAAATTGCTACCGAGCCGTTGGCAGTTTTTCCGCCTCGCTGGCACTGGCGTCGCGCGGCGCCGCGGCTTTGGCACCGGACAGCCGCGACACGCCCAGGAGCACCAGCGCGAGGCCGGCGATCTGGTACAGCGTGATCGCCTCGTTGAGCAGCGCCCAGGAGGCGAACACCGTCAGCACCGGGCCGAGATTGCCGAAGGCCGCCGCGTGGGTGGCGCCCATGCGCTGGATCGCCAGGGCCATCCAGTAGATCGGCAGCACGGTGGAGACCAGCGCCATCAGCGCCCCGTAGACCCACACCGAGACGGGCAGGGCGGCCAGCTGGTGGACGTCGCCGGTCACCGCGTAGTGCATCAGCACCATCAGTGAGGAGGCGATGCCGGCGAGCCCGGAGAGGCGCATGGAGCCGACGCGCTGGATCACCGCGGCGGTGCCGATGTAGTAGATGGCATAGGTGACGGCGCTGGCGAAGACCCAGATGGCGCCCAGCAGGATCTGCCCGTCGCTGCCTTCCACGCGGATGTCGTGCACCAGGGCGATGCCCAGGCCGGCGTAGCACAGCGCCATCGCCGCCAGGGTGCGCGAGCTGGGGCGCTCGCGGGTCATGGCCATCTGCAGCAGGAGGACCAGCGTCGGGTAGGTGAACAGGATCAATCGCTCGAGCCCGGCGCTGATGTACTCCAGGCCATAGAAGTCGAACAGGCTCGACAGGTAGTAGCCGACCAGCCCGAGCAACAGGATGCGCGCACCGTCGCCCGGCGACAGTCGCGCCTGCCCGGTGCCGCGGCTGAACCACAGCAGCCAGAGGAACAGCGGCAGCGCAAGGCCCATGCGGATGGCCAGCACCGTCACCGCGTCGACGCTGGCGGCGGCATAGGAGAGCTTGACGAAGACAGCCTTGAGGCTGAAGCCGGTGGCCGACAGCACGGCGAAGAACACGCCGTTTTGCAAGCTGCGGTGGTACAGGGAAGTCAGATTGTTCATCTCGGCGGGCAGGCAGGGCAGGGGAAAGTCTTTATTCTAGAGAGAAGGCCGTCTCGCCAGAATCCCAGTTTGGCGAAGAGGGCTTTCACTTCTGGAGAACGCCAAGTGTATTTCGATCTCGCCGACCTGCGCCTGATCTGCGCCATCGCCAGCACCGGCAGCCTGAGCAAGGCCGCGGCTTCGGTACCGGTGGCGGTATCGGCGGCGAGCAACCGCCTGCGCCAGTTCGAGGAGCGCTGCGGCCTGGCGCTGTTCACCCGGCACAGCGACGGCATGAGCCCGACGCCGGCCGGGCGCCTGGTGCTGGAGGCCGGCCAGCGCGTGCTGCGCGAGGCCCAGCAGCTGCGCGACATGCTGCAGGAGCTCAAGGGCGAGAAACGCATCACCCTGCGCCTGGGTGCCTCCACGGTGGCCAACAGCACTTTCCTGCCGACCGCCCTCGGGCCGTTCCTGGCTGACTACCCGCAGGTGGACCTGGAACTGATCGAGCAGAACAGTCGCGACGTGCTGCGTGCGGTGCAGGAGGGTGGCGTCGATATCGGCGTGTACGACGGCAACCTGCCCACCACCGGCCTGCTGTCGCTGCCGTTCCGCCAGGACAAGCTGGTGCTGCTGGTGCCCCATGACCACCCGCTCGCCAGCCAGCGCCTGCCCAGCCTGCGCGATGCGCTGAGCTTTCCGTTCGTTGGCCTGCCGGCCGAGCGCGCCATGCAGCGCTTCGTCGAAGCAATGGCGGTGCGCAACGCGATGCCGCTGAAGGTGCGTGTGCGCGCTCCCAGCTTCGACGCCATCGCCCAGCTGGTCGCCCAGCGCGTGGGCGTGTCCATGCTGCCCGAGGCGGCGGCCACGCGGTTGGCGCAGGAGCTGCCGGTCAGCGTGGTGCCCCTGGAAGACGCCTGGGCCACCCGCGAGCTGCGCCTGTGCGTGGCGAGCTGGGATGCCCTGTCCTCCCATGCGCGGCAGCTGGTGACCTACCTGATGGGCGAGGGGCGCTGACTCCTCCGTTCACCGCCCTCGTTTCCCAGCGGTTTTTCGCTTGCAGATTTCCGCCTGCAGTCTGCCGCAACCTCCTTCATACATTTGTACAGCGCCGTCTCCGCGGGCTTTGATTTCGTCGATGTTCAGCCGCCAGGCGCGTCCCTAATCTCCGGGGCAGGCGGCGTTGATGACGAATAATAAAAGGAGACAACCTGTGCCTATACAGACTGAGCACGACCCGCGCTTGAAGCGTGCCCTCAAGACGCGACACATCAGCATGCTGGCCCTGGGCGGCGTCATCGGCGCCGGGCTTTTCGTCGGCTCCAGCGCGGTAATCGCCGCCACCGGGCCGGGTGCCTTCATCACCTACGCCATCACCGGCATCATCGTTGCGCTGGTGATGCGCATGCTTGGCGAAATGGCTGCCGCGCATCCTGCCAAGGGTTCCTTCGTCGATTACGCGCGCATGGCCTTCGGCCGCCCGGCGGGCTATATGACCGGCTGGTTGTACTGGTACTTCTGGGTGATCGTAGTCGGCTTCGAGGCCGTGGTCGGCGGGCAGATCATCAATGGCTGGTTCCCCGACCTGCCGGTGTGGGCCATCGCCCTCGGGCTGATGGTCGGCATGACGCTGCTGAACCTGATGTCCGTGCATTCCTTTGGCGAGGCCGAGTACTGGTTTGCCGGAGTCAAGGTGGCGGCCATCATCGTCTTCCTGATCGTCGCCGGCGCCTATGCCTTCCACCTCTGGCCGAACTCCACCGCGAGCTTCGCCAACCTCACCGAGCACGGTGGCTTCCTGCCCCACGGCGTGTCCTCGCTGTTCACCGGCGTGGTGGTGGTGATCTTCTCCATGACCGGCGTGGAAGTCGCCACCCTGGCCGCCGCCGAGTCCGAAGACCCCTCGCGCAACATCCGCAAGGCGGTGAACACGGTGATGTTGCGCATCCTGGTGTTCTTCGTGCTGGCGACCTTCTTCATCGTGGTGGCGCAGCCCTGGACCGAGATCAAGGCCGGCAAGTCGCCGTTCGTGGCAACCCTGGAACACATCGGCATCCCCGGCGCCGGCCACATGCTCACCGCGGTGATCCTGGTGGCGGTGCTGTCGGTGCTCAACGCCGGGCTCTACACCTCCTCGCGCCTGCTCTACGTGCTGGCCTCCAACGACGAGGCGCCGCGCTGGATTGC
Source organism: Pseudomonas nitroreducens (assembly GCF_014204515.1). Lineage (GTDB taxonomy): Bacteria > Pseudomonadota > Gammaproteobacteria > Pseudomonadales > Pseudomonadaceae > Pseudomonas > Pseudomonas nitritireducens_A. The sequence goes on from NZ_JACHLI010000021.1 coordinate 20,863, forward strand.
CGCGGTGAGCCGCCGTGGCGTGCCGGTGCGCGGAGTGATCGCTTCGACCCTGGTCGGCTATGGCTGCGTGGTGATCGCGGCGCTCTGGCCGGACACCGTGTTCCAGTTCCTGATCAACTCCTCCGGCACCGTGTTCCTCTTCGTCTACCTGGTGATCTGCCTGTCGCAGCTGAAGCTGCGTCGCCGCTGGGTGGCCGAGGGCAACCTGAAGTTCGCCATGTGGGGCCACCCCTGGCTGCCGTTGCTGGTGACCGCCTCGATCATCGCGGTGCTGGTGAGCATGGCCTTCGACCCGGGCATGCAGATCAGCCTGCTGCAGTGCCTGATCGCCATCGCCGCGATCGCCGCTTCCTACGTGCTGGTGCGCCTGTCCCGCAGCCGCCAGCAGGGCGGGGCGGCCCCGGCGGGCAGCGCTACATAAGCCCGCGCGCAACGCCGCGTAACCCCCATTCGCCGCCGACTCATCACCTGTTCCATGGCCGTCAATTGGAAGCCAAGCCCATGACCGCGAGATTCGATCTGACTCAGTTACCCAACAAGCCCCTGTGGTTCGAACAGGGCCCGTCCCGCGCACCTCTGGAAGGCAGCACGGACGCCGATGTCATCATCGTCGGCGCCGGCTACACCGGCCTGTGGACCGCCTACTACCTGCTCAAGAGCGACCCTTCGCTGCGCGTGGTGCTGCTGGACAAGCGCGAGGTCGGCTTCGGCGCGTCCGGGCGCAACGGCGGCTGGGCCTCGGCGATCTTCCCGATCTCCCTGGAGCGCGTCGCCCAGCTGTACTCCCACGACGCCGCCCTGCAGCTGCAGGCGGCGATGAACGAGACGGTGGACGAGATCGGCCGCGTCCTGGCGCTGGAAGGCGTCGAGGCGGACTACGCCAAGCAGGGCTTCCTCTCCCTGGCCCGCAGCGAGCCGCAACTGGCCCGTGCGCGGGCCACGGTGGAAGGCTCCGCGCGCTTCGGCCTGCCGAACCAGTGGCAACTGCTCAGCGGCAACCAGGCCGCCGCTCGGGTCGGTGCCGAAGGTACGCTGGGTGGGCTCTACACCGAACATTGCGCGCTGATCCATCCCGGCAAGCTGGTGCGCGGCCTCGCCCGGCTGGTGGAGACCCTGGGCGCGACCATCCACGAGCATTCCGCTGTCACCGAGATGGCGCCGGGCGTGGTGCGCACTGCGCGCGGCTCGGTCAAGGCCGGTTTCACGGTGCGTGCCACCGAGGCCTTCACCTCGCAGCAGTCGGGTTTCTCGCGCTTCGTCATCCCGCTGTACTCGCTGGTGCTGGCCACCGAGCCGTTGCCCGTGGAGTTGCGCCGCCAGCTCAACCTCGATCACCGCCTGGCCTTCAACGACATGCGCCACCTGCGCGTCTACGGCCAGGTAACGGCCGAGGGCCGGCTGGTCTTCGGCGGCCGCGGTGCACCTTATCGCTGGGGTTCGCGGATCACCGAAGACGCCGACCTGGTGGACAGCATCCACGGCAAGATCCACCAGACGCTGCTGGAGTTCTTCCCCGCGCTGGGCGACGCCCGCATCACCCATCGCTGGGGCGGCGCGCTGGGTGTGTCGCGTGACTGGTGCCCGACCGTGAGCATCGACCGCGCCAACCGCATCGCCTGGGCCGGCAACTACGTGGGCGACGGCGTGGCCACCAGCAACCTGGCCGGCCGCATCCTGCGCAACCTGATCCAGGGCCGGGACGAGGCGATCAACAGCCTGCCCCTGGTCAACCACCGCTCCCCGTCCTGGGAGCCCGAGCCGCTGCGCTGGCTGGGTGTCAACAGCGGGCTCGCCGCCGCCTCGCTGAGCGACATCGAAGAGCGCGTCACCCATCGACCATCCCGTACCGCGATGCTGCTGGAAAAGCTCACCGGTGCGCACTGACAGGAGTATGCCGTGAGCACTTTCACGATCCTCAAATCCGCCGCCCTGCAAGCGCTGCCGCTGGTCAAGGCCGGCCAGCGCGCTGGCGCCGACCGTGGCGATCCGCAGATCGCCATCCAGCAGCTGGCGCCCGAGGCCACCGGCAACCTCGGCGTCTGGGAATGCCAGCCCGGTGGCTGGCCGGTGGTGAACCGCCCGGATACCGAATTCACCTACATCCTCTCCGGCCGCGCCGTGCTGACCGACGACGCCAGCGGCGAAGCGGTCGAGGTCAGCGGCGGTGACCTGATCATCCTGCCACCGGGCTGGACCGGCCGCTGGGACGTGCTGGAAACCGTGCGCAAGGTCTACGCGATCTACTGAACGCAGCCATTTCACCGACGGGGAATTCACCCAGTCGCCCCGATTTTCCGGGCGCCGTGCAGCGCCCCCTGAACGAGAACCCGCAATGACCAACAGCATCGTCAACTGGATTTCCGGCGCCCGCGTGGAGTCCACCAGCGGCCAGCAACTGCCGGTCTACAACCCCGCCACCGGCGTCGTCACCGGCCAGGTACAGCTGGCCAGTCATGCCGACGTGGATAGCGCCGTGGCTTCGGCCAAGGCCGCGTTCCCGGCCTGGAGCAACCTGTCACCGCTGCGCCGCGCGCGCATCCTCAACCGCTTCCTGGCGCTGCTCAACGAGCATCGCGACGACCTGGCCCGGCTGATCACCGCCGAGCACGGCAAGGTGTTCACCGACGCCCAGGGTGAAGTCACCCGCGGCATCGAGATCGTCGAGTTCGCCTGCGGCGCGCCGCAGCTGCTGAAGACCGATTTCACCGACCAGGTCAGTACCAACATCGACAACTGGACCCTGCGCCAGGCATTGGGCGTGGTGGCCGGCATCACCCCGTTCAACTTCCCGGTGATGGTGCCGATGTGGATGTTCCCCGTGGCCCTGGCCACCGGTAACACCTTCGTGCTCAAGCCGAGCCCCATCGATCCCAGCCCGAGCCTGTTCATCGCCGAGCTGCTCAAGCAGGCCGGCCTGCCCGATGGCGTGTTCAACGTGGTGCAGGGCGACAAGGAAGCGGTCAACGCACTGCTGGAGCATCCGGACGTGCAGGCGGTTTCCTTCGTCGGCTCCACGCCGATCGCCAACCATATCTACGAGACCGGCGCGCGCCACGGCAAGCGCGTGCAGGCCCTGGGCGGGGCGAAGAACCACCTGGTGGTGATGCCCGACGCGGACATCGACCAGGTCGTCGACGCGCTGATCGGTGCCGCCTACGGTTCGGCCGGCGAGCGCTGCATGGCGATCAGCGTGGCGGTGTTCGTTGGCGACGAGACGGCCGAGAAGGTGATGCCGAAACTGATCGAGCGCACCCGCAGCCTGAAGGTGCTCAACGGCACCAACCTCGAGGCCGAGATGGGCCCGATCGTCACCCGTGCCGCGCTGGAGCGCATTACCGGCTACATCGAACAGGGTGTCAAAGAGGGCGCCACGATGCTGGTGGATGGTCGCGGCTTCCATGGCGAAGTGGCCGGCGAGGGTTGTGGCGACGGCTTCTGGCTGGGCGGCACGCTGTTCGACCACGTCACTCCGGACATGCGTATCTACAAGGAGGAAATCTTCGGCCCGGTGCTGGCCTGCATCCGCGTGAAGGATTTCGCCGAGGCGGTGCAGCTGATCAACGACCACGAATTCGGTAACGGCGTCAGCCTGTACACCCGCGACGGCCACGTCGCCCGCGAGTTCGGCCGGCGCATCCAGGTGGGCATGGTCGGCATCAACGTGCCGATCCCGGTGCCCATGGCCTGGCACGGCTTCGGTGGCTGGAAGAAGAGCCTGTTCGGCGACATGCATGCCTACGGCGAGGAGGGCGTGCGCTTCTACACCAAACAGAAGAGCATCATGCAGCGCTGGCCGCAGGCGATCGCCAAGGGCGCCGAGTTCGCCATGCCGACCAGCAACTGACGCGAAGCACCCGTGACACGCGACGGCCCCGTACACTGGTACGGGGCCGTCGTGCTTTCAAGGCTCGAACAGGTCGGCGTTCCTGCCGGCCTGGATGGCGATCCAGAAGCGCGCGATGCCCTGGGTGGTGGTGGGCTTGATGCCGGTGAGCTGTTCCACCAGCTTCAGGCGGTAGACCAGGGTCTGGCGGTGGATGCCCAGGTCGAAGGCGCTGGCCTTCCAGTTGCCGTCGTTGTCCAGGAACCTCAACAGCGTCCTGAGCAGCTCCGCACCCTGGCTGCGGTCGTGCTCGATCAGCGGGCCGAGGTAGCGGCCCACCAGCGCGCGGGCTTCGGCCAGGGACTTGGGCGCCATGATCAGCCCGGTCTCGGCTTCGCCGTAACGCAGGACGACGGCCCCGATATCCTGCGCCTGGGTCAGGGCCAGGCGTGCCTGGCGCACGCTTTCGCGCAGACCGGTAGCGGCGGCGATGGCACCGCTGACGCCGACTACCGTGTCTTCGCCCAGAAGGCTGCGCAGTGCCCGGATGCTGTCGGCGTCGTCACCGATGATCGCCAGCAGCAGACCGTTGTCGTTCAGCAGCAGTGGGCTCGCCTGATGCAGGGCAGGCGCCTGGTGCAGCTCCTCGGCGCTCCAGGTGCCACGCTTGCCTGGCTTGACGGCCAGGCACACCAGGGTGCCGCCCAGGCCGCGCTGTTCGAGCAGGGGCCGGGCCAGGGCGAGTTCGGTTTCGCTTTCCAGCAGGCTGCGCAGCAGCGCAGCGCCTTCTTCGCGCTGCACGTCGCGATGGATCATCAGGCGTTCCAGTTCGACCCCCAGCAGGCCGACCAGGGAGCGCACCAGGATGGGGTCGTCGAGGGTTCTTTCACCCTTGCGGGCGAGCAGCAGGTTGGCGCGGGTGCGCCCGCCGATGGGAATGCGCTCGACCTGTTCCGGAGCCGGCCGGCGCGGGGCGCTGGATTCGACGATGCGCTGGCCGCTGGCGGCGTCCTCGATGGCCAGGCTCAGGTCCAGGGTCGCGGCGAGGATCGACAGTCGTCCGGCCATCTGCGGTTCCTTGCGCAGCGCTTCGGCGTAGGTCTGGAACAACCGCTCGCTGGCGTTGAAGCGCTCGCGCTGGGCCTGCAGCACGCTTTCGATCACATGGTGGGAGAGCTTGTTGAAAGCCAGCTCGAAGCTGCCGAGCAACACCGGGAACAGCAGGCGGTCGGCGGCCTTCAGCAGCTTGGCGGACAGCTCCGGCGCCCCCGGCCTGGGCGCGTACACCAGCGCGCTGGCGTTGCTCTGCACCAATTGCTCGAGCCAGCTCACCTGATCCGCCGCCGCCTGCGGCATGCCCAGGCCGGTGGTCATCACCAGGTCGCCCGGCGAAATCCAGCGCCAGGGGTCCGGCAGATCCACCGCGTGGGCCCAGGTGATCAGTCGGCTGGTGCCGCTCAAGCCTGCAACGCGCTGCAGTTTCAGCGCATCGATTTCGATGAGGTCCTGCACCGTGAGCATGGTGGCCGTGTTCCTGGAAGCGAGCCCGGCATGCTACCGGCTAATGCCGCGGGGAGCCATTTTCCTGGGGCGCCTGGAGAGCCCTTGTATCGCCGTCGATACACAAAAGAGGAGAAATTCGCAAATAGGATGAATTACTATTTGCAAAAAATAATCACTCTCTGCCAAAACTTCCACACAAGGCCGTTCATCCATGAAACCCCGTCTTTCCGCCCTGTTGCTCACCGGAGCCTGTAGCGCCCTGCCTGCGGCTCATGCCGCGGACGATGTATTGAACCTGTCCGACAGCGTGATCCAGGCGCCTGATCGCTCCGAGGCGCCGGCCGAGGGCTACCAGACCAAGCCGTCGCGCAGCACCACGCGGATGAAACTGAGCGACCAGGAGACGCCCCAGGGGGTCACCACCATCACCCGCCAGCAGATCGACGACTTCGGCCTGCACGACGTGCGCGACGCCCTGCGTTCGGCGCCCACAGTCACCGTGGAACAGTTCGAGACCGACCGCACCATCTTCACTTCGCGCGGCTACCAGATCGACACCTTCGAGTACGACGGCATGGGCCTGCCCTTCGCCCAGACGCTGATGGGCGGCGGCCAGGACATGGCCGAGTACGAGCAGGTCGACGTGCTGCACGGCGCCAACGGCCTCATGAGCGGCACCGGCAATCCCTCGGCCACGGTCAACTTCGTGCGCAAGCGTCCGACCGATACCTTCCAGGCCAGGATCGGCAGCAGCGTCGGCTCGTGGGACAACCGTCGCGTCGACGCCGACGTATCCGGCCCGCTGACCGACAGCGGCAACGTACGCGGGCGCTTCATCTACGCCCACGACAAGGGCAACTCCTGGCTCGACCGCTACAGCCACGAAGTCAACGTCGCCGCCGGCCTGCTGGCCTTCGACCTGTCAGCTGCGGACACCCTGACGGTGGGCTTCTCCCAGCACAACACCGACTCCAACGGCACCACCTGGGGCAACCTGCCGCTTGTGGACAGCAGCGGCAACCCGATCCACTACAGCCGCCGCAGCTCCAGCGTCGGCCAGGACTGGACCTACTGGAACCTGCACACCCAGCGCGCCTTCGCCGAGCTCGCCCACGACTTCGGCAACGGCTGGAACGGCAAGCTCACCCTGACCGGCATAACCCAGTACCAGGACACCCAGCTGTTCTACCTCTACGGCATCACCGGCGATACCGGCACCGCCTATGCCAACCAGACCGCCAGCACCCAGCACCAGGTGATCGGCGAGGGCCAGCTGTCCGGTCCGTTCCAGCTGCTGGGTCGCGAGCACGAGCTGACCCTGGGCGTGAACTATGGTCGTACCCACCTCAAGGCCGGCGCCAACACCATCGCCGCCAATGGCTACTACAGCGCCAACCTGTCCGACGCCCTGGCGGGCAACCTGCAGCGTCCGAACCTGGCTTACACCAACGACACCACCAATGCGCAGAACTTCGAGGACAGCCAGAAGAGCGTCTACGCCGGCGCGCGCTTCAGCCTGCTGGACGACCTGCACTGGATCGTCGGTGCGCGCATGCTCAGCGCCGATGGCAGTGGCGACAGCTACGGCGCCGCCCACGACACCCGCGAGCACGGCAAGGTCACCCCGTACACCGGCCTGGTCTACGACCTGAGCCCGGAATGGGCGGTGTATGGCAGCTGGACGCGGATCTTCTCGCCGCAGTACGTGATCGCCACCGACGGCGGCCTGCTCGATCCGCTGGAAGGCACCAGCAAGGAAATCGGCATCAAGGGCAACCTGCGCGACAGCTCGCTGAGCCTCAGCGCCGCGCTGTTCAAGACCGACCAGCGCAATGTCCAGCAGTACGCCGGGCTGGTGGACGGTCACTACGTCTACGACGGCGTCGACAACAAGAGCCATGGCGTCGAGCTGCAGGTTTCCGGCGAAGCGTTGCCGGGCCTGGACCTGCTGGCCGGCTACACCTACGTGCGCATCGATGACGACAATGGCGACCGCACCCGCAAGTACGTGCCCAAGCACACCGTGCGCGGCAGCGCGACCTACCGCCTGCCCGGCCTGCCGCAGGTCAAGGTCGGTTCGCGCATCAGTTGGCAGAGCGGTGTCGAGAGCGACACCTACAGCGCGGTCCGGCAGAACGCCTATGCCCTGGTCGACCTGATGACCAGCTACGACATCGACGCGAACTGGAGCACCTCGCTGAACCTGAACAACCTCACCGACCGCAAGTACCTGCTCTCGCTGGAGAGCGGCAGCACCTCCAACTACGGCGCGCCGCGCAACCTGACGGCCGCGGTGACCTGGAAGTACTGATCGACGGGCAGCCGCGAGCGCCAGGCGTGGGCCTGGTGCTGCAGCGGTAGGCAAGGGGAGCGCCCGCTCCGGATCGAAGCGGGGCGTCGCGACGGCCAGTCACTGGCCGTCGGAGCTTCCTGACCGCCAGCCCATCACATGCTCAGTGAACATGCGAGGAGTTGCCGGTGGACAGGGTTCAGTCCGCGGACTGCGGCGCTTCTTCAGCGGGGGCGGCCGGCGCGGGCTGGGCCTGGGCCTTCGACTTGGCGCGGTTGCGGCGATCCTCGCTGCGTTGCCGCGAGGCCTGGCGCTTCGCGTGCAAGGCCTGGGCAGCGTTCACCGCACCAACGGCCTGGCCGTTCAGGTCCAGGCGTGGCGCATCCGCCACCATGCAGGCCCAGTAGCGGGAACCGCGGCACCAGGCCGCGATGCCCAGCTTGAGCTGTTCGCTGGTCAGGCCCAGTTTCTCCAGGTGCTGCTCGGCGTCCTTGAGGATGCCTTCCTTGAGCGGCACCTTGGGAGCCGGGTTGACCGGGAAGGCCAGGGGGAAATGCTTCTGCAAGCGCCAGATCGCTTCCAGCGCGGGATCCTGCTCACGCGACTTCTGCTGAGGAGAAGGCTTGCGCTTGGGGCGCTGTTCCCTTTCGGTTCTTGCCTGTTCTTTTTCAGCCCGCAGGCGGTCACGCAGACCCGCTAGTTGTTCAAAACCCATCGTTCAATTCACAGCTTCGACGTTGATGACGTGGTGCAAGCTTATTCCATGTCTGGCGTCGGAGCACCTGAATCCGTGCAATTCGCCTGTGGACCAGACGGGAGAGGCGGCTACTGGAGGTGGCTTGCCGCCCTCGGCGAGCGCTACCGCGCGGCGCAAGGCCGCGGATTCCCTCCAGTGCCGCCCCTTCGTCGGCGAACTGCGCTCAGAGGTCGTATTGCAGCGCCACGGTGAACGTACGGGGCGCGCCGACGTCGACGAAGTCGCCGCTGCGATCGTTGGTGATGTAGTCCTTGTCGAAGAGATTCTTCACGTAGCCCGACAGCGTCAGGCCATGGCCCAGCTGATACTCGGTGTTCAGGTTGACCAGCGTGTAGTAGTCGCTCTTGCGCTGATGGACCACCTGGCCGTTGTCAGCGAGCTGGTATTCCGACGGCGCGCCGTCCTGGTAGAGAAGGTCGCTGCCCAGGCTCAGGCCATTGGCGAAGCGATAGACGATCCCGGCAGACGCCTTGTACTTGGGCGAGTAGAGGAACGATTTTCCGCCCAGGTCGGTCTCGCCGATCATGAAGTCGCGGTAGCGACCGTCGGTATAGGCCAGGCCGGCGTTGAGGCTGAGGCTGCTGCCGAAGTCCTTTTCGAGGAAGGTTTCCAGGCCGCGGATGGTGCTTCGGCCGGCGTTGTAGACCTGGAAGAAATTGCCCGAGCTGTCGAGCATGCTGACCTGCTGATCCTTCCACTGGGTGTAGTAGAGGTTGGCGCGCAGCCGCAGGGTGCGCTCCTGCCAGGCGCCCCGGTAGGACAGCTCGTAGTTGGTGGTGTATTCCGGGTCATAGGCCGCATGGCCGCCGCCGGCACGGACGTTGACGCCACCGCCGCGATAGCCTTTCTGCACCATCACGCCGAGGTATTGGTTGGCCGCCAATTCGTGGTCGAGACCAAGCTTTGGCAGGAATGCGCTGAAGCGCTTGGAGGCGTCGCCGGGACTGGAAAAGTCGTCCTGGTCGACCCGGGTGTCGTTGTGTTCGCTGTCCAGGCGTGCGCCGGTGATCAGCGTCCAGCCGGGCTGGAAGGTCCAGTTGAGTTCGCCGAACAGCGCGCGGTTGTCGATGCGCGTATCGCCTTGCACGGTGCCGAACGGGGCGCCGTCGGAGGTCAGCAGGTCGTGGTAGTCGTTGCGCGTGTGGCCGTAGTACAGGCCGACGAAACCGCGCAGGTCGGTCGCCTCGTAGCCCAGCCGGAGCTCCTGGCTGAACATCCGGGTGTCCTGGCTGCGGATCGCCTCCATGAGGTCGCTCGAGGTCTGGTCGAAATCCAGCAGGGCGTTGTAGTCCGAGCGGGTGATGGCGGTCAGGGAGGTCAGCGTCCAGGCGTCGTCCAGGCGGTAGTCGATCTTCGCCGTGCCGGTGTCCTGGCGCATCTTGTCGTAGGCGCTGGAGTTCTCGTCGATGCGGTAGAAGCGTACGCGTCCGTCCTGGCGGGTGGAGGCGTTCACTCCCTGGCGGTTTTCGCTGTGGGCATAGCCCAGCAGCACGTCCATGTCGTCATTGGGCAGGAACAGCAGCTTGCCGCGCACGTTGCTGTTGCGCTGGATGTTGGCATCGTCGTTGGTGGCGAGGTTCTCGATGTAGCCGTCGCTTTGCTGGTAGTCCACGGCGATGCGTCCGGCGAGTACCCCCTCCATCAGGGCTCCGCCGGCGGCTGCGGCGGCGCCGCGGGTGCCGTAGTCGCCGACATTGGTGCGCACCGACGCCGATGGCGTGAAGCTCGGGTTGCGGGTCTGCACCACCACCGCGCCGGCCAGCGAGTTGCGGCCCTGGGTGGTCGACTGCGGCCCCATCAGCACCTCGACCTGCTCGATGTCCCACAGCGGCAGCGGACTCAGAGTCAGTGCCCGGTTGGGCAGTTGCGCGCCGTCGACGAAGACCGACACCGCCCCGTTCAGCGTGGCCGGTCCCTGGTCGTCGAAGCCCGATACCGGGACCCCGCGAATCCCCCAGTTCTTGTTGCCCGGCTGCGTGTAGACGCCAGGAGTGCGGGCGAAGACGTCGTTCAGGGTGTTGTCGCCATGCTCGGCGAAGTCCGCCGCGCCGTTGACCACCACGCTGGTCTGGGTTTGTTCCAGGGTGCGATTGATCTTCTCCCCAGAGATCACCACGGGAGCCATTTCCAGCGGGCTGTCGGGAGCGCCCGCGGCTTCCTCGCGACCTTGCAGGGTCACGCTGCGCTGATCGGTGAAGCGGAACGACAGTCCGGAGCCGGCGAGAATCTGCGCCAGCGCCTGCTCCCGCGTCAGCCTGCCGGTGGCCGGGCCGGAGCGCAGTCCCTGGGTGAGGCCGGCCGGGTAGAGCACCTGGACGTTCGTGGCTATGCCATAGGCCGCCAGGGCATCGTCGAGCGACATGGCGGGGATGGCGAAGTCCAGCTCCTGCGCGCGGGTCGTGCCGGCGCCCGGCGGTTCGGCTGCCGTGGCGGGCTGGATGACCAGCGCCGAGCAACCGAGCAGTGCGCTCAGGGCCCAGGAGCCAGGGGTGAAGGACAGTCGTTGCGCAGGAGCACGGAGTTTCGATGCAGATGGCTTTGCCATGTTTTCCCCAGGTGGCAGCAATAGGTAAGTGCAGCTGAAAAGCATTCCTATCTGAAAGACGCTGCCCGATTGCCCGACCCGCAATCGCCGGAGAGATTTTTATCGGAGCACGATGATTCCGCCGGGAAGCCGGGTGGCGGAGAGCTGCAGGCTGCTTTCGATGTGCTGCAGCACTTCGTCGGGACGTTGCAGGTGGAAGACGCCGCTGACGGGGGCGGCCGCCACCCGGGTATCGGCAATGAGGATATGCCCCTGGCGGTAGCGGTTCAGCTCGTCGACCAGATCTTGCAAGGGACGGAACTTGAAGACCAGCAGGTTCTGCCGCCAGGCCAGGGCCTGTTCGCCATCCACCGGGGCCACTGCGGAGGCACCGCGGCGGCCGTAGGCCAGTTGCTCGCCGGCGCGTACCAACACTGGCGCCGCCTGGACCGGCTGTACCTGCACCGCGCCCTGGGTGCAGGTCACCTGGATATCGTCGTTGCGATAGCGGACTTCGAAGACGGTACCCACGGCGGTCACGCTGCCGCCCTGGGCGCTGACGACGAAGGGACGGGCAGGATCGTGACGGACATGGAACACCGCCGCACCATCCCCCAGGGAAACACGCCGTTGGCCAGGGGTGAAGTCCACGCTGATGCGGGTTTTCGCGTCGAGCTCGACGGTGCTGCCGTCCTCCAGGGTGATCTGCTGATGCTCGCCAAGGCCGGTGTGGTGATCGGCCAGCAGGGCAAGGCCGCTGGGCAGCACGCCGACCCGGATCGCCGCCGACACTCCCAGCGCCAGGCACGCGGCGGCGAGGCCGCCGACCAGGAGGCGGCGCAGCGGGCGGCGCGCTCTGCTGGCTGCCGGCAGTTGACCGGCAAGCTTCCAGAGTCTGGCGGCGTCCTGGTACGCGGCGGCATGCTGCGGGCTCTGTGCGCACCAGTCCTTCAACGCCCGCGCATCCTCCACCGTCGCCTCTCCCGAGGTCAGGCGGACGACCCAGGCATTGGCCTGGCTCGCGAGGCTATCGGATTGCTCTGTCAGAGGGGATGACTGATTCATGGGCGCGCACTATGGGAAGGGGACACTGTACATGAGCTGGCTAGCGAAGCCTCTGTTCGCCGGTCATCTGCTGCAACCTGGCCAGGCAGTAATCGAGCGCCCGCTGGATCTCCAGCTCGACAGTACGAAGACTGACGCCGAAGTGGCTGGCGAGCTGTTTGTGGGGCAGGCCTTCCACCCGTGCCGCGAGGAACAGCTCGCGTCGGCGCACGGGCAGCTCCTTGAGGATTTCCGTCAGTCGCTCCAGGGCCTGGCGATCGGCGACCTGCTGCTCGACGCCGGGAGCCTCGTCGGGCACATCCAGCAACGCGTCGATCTCGGTGGCGTCGAGCAGTCGCCGCGAGTTGGCGCGTGAATCGTCGATCGCCAGGTTGGCGGCCATGCGCCGCAGGTAGGCGGCGGGATTCGCCACGGCATCGCTGGCCTGCGCCCGATTGAGTTTGAGCCAGGCTTCCTGCAGCAGGTCTTCGGCGGTGTCGGCGCAACCGGTGCGCCCGGTCAGGTAGCGGGCCAGGGTCTTGCGCTCAGCCACGAAGCACGCGAGGAGCGATGAGGATTTCTGCTTCATGGCTGGCGGTGGCCGAAGAGGGGTAGGGGAAGTGCAGATGGGAAGTATTCTCAAAATACTCCGGGAACCCGGTCGTTGGCAATCCAGACGATGCGGTGGCGGGGCAGTGCCTGCCGTGCAATCAGTGGGCGGCCTGACTATCCGTCCCGGCCTGCCCGCCAGGGGCCGGAGTTCAGGCGCTTCCTCGGCCGCAGAGCCAGCCGATTGGCCTGCGCGGACATCGGGCCGACCGCGCGGCGCGCACTAGACTGCGGCTACCCAACACAAGGAGTGGCGCATGACTTACGACAACCAAGTGGTCTGGATCACCGGGGCCTCCTCGGGCATTGGCGAGGCCCTGGCCCGCCTGCTGCTGCAACAGGGCGCAAGGGTCATCCTCTCCGGCCGGCGCGAAGCCGCGCTGCAGGCGGTGGCCGAGCAGGCGCCGCAGCGCGCCCTGGTGCTGCCCTTCGAAAGTACCGACTACGCCGCGTTGCCGCAGGTGGTCGAGCAGGCCTGGGCCTGGCAGGATCGGATCGACTGCCTGATCAACAATGCCGGTGTCAGCCAGCGCAGCCTGGCCCTGGATACCCGCCTGGAGGTCTATCGCGAACTGATGGAGGTCGACTACCTGGCGCCGGTGGCCCTGACCCAGCTGCTGCTGCCGCGTCTGGTCGAGCAGGGCGGGGGCCAGCTGGCGGTGGTCAGCTCGGTGGCCGGCAAGGTCGGCGCCCCGTTGCGCACCGGCTACTGCGGCGCCAAGCACGCCGTGGTCGGCTATTTCGAGGCCTTGCGCGCCGAGGTCGAACAGGCCCACGGCATCCGCGTCAGCGTGATCCTGCCCGGCTCGGTGCGCACCGGCGTGGCGGTCAATGCGCTGAGCGGTGACGGCGCCCGTCGCGGTCGCTCCGACGTCAACATCGACAACGGCATGCCCGCCGAAGAAGCCGCGCGGCGCATCGTCGAGGGCCTGGCGGCCGGCCAGCGCAGCATCGAAGTGGTGGAGGGCACCGAGAAGATCGCCCTGCACCTGCGCGTTGCCGACCCGGAGCGGCTGTTCACCCTCACCGCCGCCGAAGGCGCGCGCCTGGCCGAGGAGCGCGCCCGCAACGGCCGGGCCGATATCGATCCGGGAGCGGTGCAGCGCCTGGAAAGCTGAGCGGCGCTGCGGGACGGCTCGGCTCAGGGCGAGCCGGTCGGTGGCTGGTAGCGGTCAGTGCCTGGTAGCAGTCAGTGCCTGGTAGAGGGTATCGACGTTGTCGCGATACAGCCCCAGGTAGGTGCTGGCCGGCCCCTCGCTGGCGAGCGCGTCGGAGTGCAGCGTGCCGCCGATCTTCGCGCCGCTTTCCTCGGCGATCTGGCGCATCAGCCGCGGGTCCTTGATGTTCTCCACGAACACCGCGCGGATGTGCTGCTCGCGGATTTGCCGGATCAGTGCGGCGACCTCGGTGGCCGACGCCTCGCGTTCGGTGGAGAGCCCCTGGGGCGCCAGCAACTGGAGGCCGTAGGCCTGGCCGAGGTAACCGAAGGCGTCGTGGGAGGTCACCAGGCTGCGACGGTCGGCAGGTAGCTTGCCGAGTTTTTCCCTGGCGTAGGCCAGCAGGTCGTGCGCCTGCGCCAGGTAGGCCGCGGCGTTCTGCTGGTACTCGGCGGCGTTGGCCGGGTCCAGCTGCTTCAGCGCCTGGGTGATGTTCCTGACGTAGAGGTCGGCGTTCGCCAGGTTGTTCCAGGCGTGCGGGTCGGGAATGGTCTGGCCGTCTTCTTCGAGGCTGCGCGGGATCACCCCGGTGCTGGCCTGGATCACCAGGGCGCGGCTCTCGGTGCTTTTCACCAGGCGATCGAGCCAGGGCTCGAAGCCCAGGCCGTTCTCGATCACCAGTTGCGCGGAGCGCACCGCACGTGCGTCGTCCGGGCTGGTCTCGTAGGTATGCGCATCGCTGTCCGCGCCGACCATGTTGGTCAGCTGGATATGCTCGCCGCCGATGTGGCGGGTGATGTCGGCGAGGATGCTGAAACTGGTCACCACCTTGAGCTTCTCGGCGGCTGACAGCGGGAGGGATAGGCAGAACGCACACAGCAGGATCAGGAGGCGCATGGTACTTCGTTCCTCGGGATAGTTCAGGGGTTGGTTCAGGGGATGGATGGGTTCATTGCGGAACGGGCAGCAGCCCCCGACGCAGCAGGCCGTGCACCGGGCCGAACAGGACGGAGAGCAGGTAGAACAGCCCGGCGAGCATGACGATCGCCGGGCCGCTGGGCAGCGACCAGGCATAGGACGCCGCCAGGCCCAGCCAGACCGCCAGCGCGCCGAGGCCGGCCGCCAGCGCCAGAAGGATCGGCAGGCGGCGACTCCAGAAGCGCGCGGCGGCGGCTGGCAGCATCATCAGGCCGACCATCATCAGCGCGCCGATGGCCTGGAAGCCGATCACCAGGTTGAGCACCACCGTGCCCAGGAAGATGCCGTGGGCGAACGGGCCGAGCCGGCTGACGCTGCGCAGGAACAGCGGGTCGAGGCTGTCCAGCAGCAGGCTGCGATAGATCAGCGCGAGCACGCCCAGGCTCAGGGCAGCGACGCCGAGCATACCCAGCAGCGTGGTGCGGTCCACGGCCAGCGCCGAGCCGAACAGCAGCTCCAGCAGGTTCAGGCGCTTGCCGGCCAGCCCGAGCAGCAGCACCCCGCAGGCCAGCGAGATGGGGTAGACCGCGGCGAGGCTGGCGTCTTCCCGCAGTCCGGTATGACGCGTCACCCAGGCCGCCAGGCCGGCGACCGCAAGCCCGGCGCCGAGGCCGCCGAAGGTCAGCGCCGGCAGCGACAGCCCGGCCAGCCAGAAGCCGATGGCGGCGCCCGGAAGGATGCCGTGGGCAATGGCGTCACCGATCAGGCTCATCCGCCGCAGGATCAGGAACACGCCCAGGGGCGCGGCGCTCAGGGCCAGGGCGATGCCGCCCAGCAGAGCCCTGCGCATGAAGGCGAACTCGACGAAGGGCTGCCACAGGGCGTGCAGGGCCATCATGCCTCCTGCAACCGTTGGCGCGGGACGATCAGTTCCGCGCTGGAGCCGTAGCGACAGCCCTCGGCGGCGATGCGCAGGCAGTCGGGCACGCGTTCGCGCACCGTCGCCAGGTCATGGCAGACCAGTACCAGGGTGCGGCCCTCGCGGTGCCAGTGGCGAATCTGCTGCCAGAGCAGTTCCTGGCTGGGTTCGTCGAGGCAGGCATCGGGCTCGTCGAGCAGCAGCAGCGGCGCCTCCAGCAGGCTCAGGCGGGCCAGCAGCGCGCGTTGCAACTGGCCGCCGGAAAGGGCGGCCAGGGGCCGCTGCTCAAGGCCTTCGAGATGCCAGAGGGCGAGGACCTCGCGCAGCTTTTCCCGGCGCCTGGCGGTGTCCAGCGAGCTGTTCCAGAAGCCGGCGCCGACCAGCTCGCCGAGGCTGATGGGGAACTGTCGGTCGAGCGCCTGCTGCTGCACCAGATAACCGATTTGCCGCGGGCGGACGGCAACCTTGAGCTTGCCTGCCAGGGGCTTCTGCAGGCCGGCGAAGACTTTCAGCAGGCTGCTCTTGCCGCAGCCGTTCGCGCCGATCAACGCGGTCAGGCTGCCGCTGGCCAGCTGCAGCTCCAGCGGCGGTGTCAGCGGCAGCCGGAGAGGGCCCCACTGCAGGGATTGGCAATCGATCATGTGGATTTCCAGCTTATTGGGAGGGGGCAGAGAGGCAGTTGAGTTCGGTTGCGCTGACGGTGCGATCACATTGAGATTTTGAGATGTTATAAAGTAACATAAAATTTCCTGCCTTCCGTTGCAACCCTTCCCAGATGAACAGACGTCGATTGCTTCAGAGCCTGCTCGCCAGCGCTGCCTGGCTTCCTTCCCTTGCGGCCTTTGCTGGCACCCGCGTGCTGGATGCACGGGTTTTCCAATCCGGAGGCGGCCTGCGCCTGGTGGTCGACCTGGATGGGCCGTTCCACTTCCGCACCTTCGCGCTGTCGGCGCCGGAGCGCCTGGTGGTCGATCTGGAAGGTGCGCATCCTGGCGCGGACCTCAGTCACCTGAAACTGCCCGGTGGCCTGCTCAAGGACCTGCGCAGCGGTAACCAGGGCACGGGGTTGCGCCTGGTGCTCGACGTCACCGAGCCGGTGGACGTCAATGCCTTCGCCCTGGCACCGGAAGGCGGCAAGGGCCACCGGCTGGTGCTCGACCTGCGAGCCAGAGCCACCAGGGCCGTGGCCGCCGGCGCCGCGCAGAAAGTCCTGAATGGAGGGCGCGACATCGTCGTGGTGGTCGACGCCGGCCACGGCGGCAAGGACCCCGGCGCCCTCGGCTCGAAGGGCGAGCGGGAGAAGGACGTCGCCCTGCTGATCGCGCAGAACCTGGCCCGGCGCATCGATTGCCAGCCGGGCTTCAAGGCACGCCTGGTGCGTAACGTCGATGTGTTCATCCCGCTGCGCCAGCGGGTGGAAGTGGCCCGGCGCTGCAATGCCGACATGTTCGTCTCGGTGCATGCGGACGCGGCGCCCAGGCGCTCGGCTTCCGGGGCCTCGGTGTATGCGCTGTCCGAGCACGGCGCCAGTTCGACCCTGGCGCGCTTCATGGCCCAGCGCGAGAACGGCGCGGACCTGATCGGCACCTCCAGCAATCTCCCGCTCAAGGGCAAGGACCCGGCGCTGGCCGGGGTGATCCTCGACATGTCGATCAACGCCACCATCGCTTCCAGCCTGGACCTTGGGCACAGCGTGCTGCGCAGCCTGGGCGGCATTACCCGCCTGCACCAGCAGCGTGTGGACCAGGCCGGATTCGCGGTACTCAAGTCGCCGGATATCCCGTCGATCCTCGTCGAGACCGGGTTCATCTCCAACGATGCCGACTGCCGCCGGCTGCACGACAGCCGGCACCAGCAGCAACTGGCCGAAGCCATCTTCAGCGGCCTGCAGGGCTACTTCGTGCAGCGGCCGCCCCAGGACAGCCTGCTGGCCAGCCTGGTGCGGGACGGTCGCTCAGGCTGAAGGGGTATCAGCAGCGCCAGGTCAATGTCAGGGAGGCGCCGGTTGCCCCCTGGGAAAGGTGACAACCGGCGAGGTGCAGCGCTCACGGAAGTGGCGCGTCAAACGGCAGGAGCCTCGTCAGCGAATGCCGCTCCCTCCAGGTGATAGACCTGCGGCTCAGCCGCGAGATAGTCCTGCAGGCCGTTCATGAACAACTGGTGGTCTGCGCTCGCTTCGAAGCCTGGGGTGTGGTCCTCGAGCGATTGCCAGCGCACGATCAGGTTGAAGTGCTGCGGCGTTTCGATGCCCTGGGCCAGCAGGTGCCCGCAGTAGCCTTTCGCGCGGCACAGCAGCGGAGCGACCTCGGTGAAGGCCTGCCGGAAGCGTTCAATCTGCCCGTGGCGCACGGGCAGTAGAGCGATCTCGTAGATCATGGGATACCTCTGTAGTGGGTTGCTCGGGGAAGTGAGTCCTGCGGCGTGAGATCGGGTCAGGGCACTACGGCAATCGCGATCTTTCCCTGCAGGCCGTTGTTCGGGCTCTCCAGCCGGGCGTGGGCGCGGGCGATGTCGGCCAGCGGGTAGACGGCGCCCACGTGCGGTCGAAGTTGGCCGCGTTCTACCAGCGTGCTCAATTCATCCAGCTTGCCGCGGTTCTGCCGGGTGAAGACGAAGTGGTAGCTCGCATTCTTGCCCCAGGCCTGGATGAGGTTCTGCGGCTGGGCGATGTCGACGATGCTGACCACCCGGCCGAGCTGGGCGAGGACGTCGGGGCTGCGCGACAGGGTGTTGCCGCCGATGGTGTCGAACACCACGTCGACGCCGTGCCCCTGGGTTTCGCGCAGGATGACTTCGACGTAATCCTGCTTCTCGTAGTCGATGAGCACATCGGCGCCCAGGCCGCGGACGAACTCGAAATTCTCCTCGCGCACGGTGGTGAAGACCCGCGCGCCCATGGCTTTGGCCAACTGGATGGCGACGTGGCCCACGCCTCCTGCGCCGCCATGGATCAGGATGCTTTCGCCGACCTTCAGCGCTGCTCGCACGGTCAACGCTTCCCACGCCGTGCCGCCCACCAGGCTCAGGCTGGCCGCCTCGAGATGGCTCAGCGAGGCCGGCTTCCTGCCGACTATGCCCTGCGCCGCCACGTGGTACTCGGCGTAGCTTCCCGGACCGTCGAAGATCTGCGGGGTGTACCAGACTTCGTCGCCCGGAGCGAAGGCGGTCACCCCCGGCCCGACCTCTTCGACGACCCCGGAGATGTCGTGGCCGGTGATCGCCGGCAGGGGCACCAGGTCGGCGTAGTCACCGCGGCGGACCTGGTAGTCCAGGGGGTTGATGGAGGTGGCGTGGACCCGGACCAGGACCTGTCCCGCGCCCGGCACGGGCCTGGGGACCTCGCACAGTTCGAAGGAATCCGCAGCACCGAAGGACTTGAGCAGCATCGCTTGCATGGCAAAACCTCATTTCTTGAAAAAGGGATATCGCGAAAATTCGATATATTGCAGTGGTGTTTTACCCTGAGTTCCAGGCCATCTCGGCTCTCCAGTTCGGTTAAAAGGGATATCGCGAATTTACGATATGTGAAGATAAAAAATTACAGGTCGGTACCGATGGCGTCGGCAAGGGCCTTGATGGCTGCTTCGTTGCGCTTGTAGTAGGTCCACTGGCCGATGCGCCTGACCTCCACCAGCCCGGCGCGTTGCAGCGTCGCGAGGTAGTCGGAGACGGTCGACTGCGACAGCCCGACGCCTTCCTGGATGCTGCTGACGCAAACGCCCACGGTGAGCACGTCGCCCTCGTCCTGCGGAGGGAAACTGTTCAGCGGATCCTTCAAGCCCTTGAGGATGTCCAGGCGGGTCCGGTTCGAGAGCGCTTTGAAGACGTCGAGTAATTCCATGGGGCGATGATATCGGTATTTACCGATATGTCAATGCGCCGGGTTCACGCAGCACTCGTTGGCGCCGCAGCATCCCTGACGCGAGAAGACAGGCCAGGCACCGAGCAGCCTTCAGCGCTTCACACAGACGAACAGCGCGTTGCCCGAACGGCCGGCCCAGGGGGTGATGCGCTCGTAATCGTGCTCGAACACCTGAACCTCGAAGGAAGGCTGCAGCAGTTGCTGGAGTTCGGCGAAGCTGGTGGCGACCATCGGGTGTTCGTCCTGCCAGCTCCGGGTCACGCCGTCGGTGCTCTTCTCGATGCTCAGGCGCAGTGCCTGGCGCTCGCCGCTGCCGGGGTAGTACCAGCCGGAGCCGAAGGTGAAGGCGCTGCCCTGGTGCTCGATGCTGTGGCGCACGAAGGAGGCGTTGTCGATCTGCAGCTTGTCCACCGTGTTGAAGCAGAACACGCCGCCTGTGGCCAGGGCGCGGTGCACGCTGGCCAGGCAGGCGCCCAGGCGCTCGAGGTCGGCGTTGTAGTGGATCGAGTAGAGGAAGCAGGTGATCAGGTCCTGCGGCTCGTCGACCTGGAAGTCCGCCATGTCCTGGCGGCTGAATCGCGCCTCGGGGCAGCGCTGGGCGGCGATGTCGAGCATCGGCTGGTTGATGTCCAGGCCGGCGCTGCGGTAGCCGGCGTCGAGGAAGTGGCGCACGTGCGGGCCGGTGCCGCAGGCCAGGTCGAGGTGGCGCTTTTCCTGCCGCCCGGCCGGTGGGTTGCCGAACAGCTGGTGCAGCCGGCGCACGCAGTGGCTCTGCGCCGGGTAGTCGATGTCGGCGCACATCAGGTCGTAGTAGCAGGACAGATCGGTGTAGAGCGCGTTCGAGGACATGGGCGACCAGCAGGGCGACGGGTTTTTCGGCGCGGCATGGTACCTCAAGCGAGCCGCCTGCCGGCGAATTCGGATGCCCGGCCCGCGGGGCGATGCCGGCTGGAGAGGCCTGCCGGTCGGAATCCGACGTGTCAGTGCCGGCCTCGACTGCTACCATGCCGCGCCGGTATGCCATCTGACGGGCGCCGGCGCCTTCCGTCCCGAATCCGCTGTGACAAGGCCGCACCGATCGCCACCGCCCTGCGCGGGGGCGCCCGCCGACAGGCGCGGGAATCGCTGCGGTGCTTCTGGAATCCCGATGCACGATCCGATCAAACTCAAGGACCATCAGCAGGAGTCGAAGCTGGTCAATCGACGACTGATGGCCTGCGGCGCGCTGGTCGCCCTGATGAGCGTGACCCTGGTGGCGAGGATGTACTTCCTCCAGGTGACCGACTACGCGACCAACGCCACCGTCTCCGAAAACAACCGCATCCACGTGCTGCCGATCGCGCCGGAACGCGGCTTGATCTTCGACCGCAATGGCAAGGTGCTCGCCGAGAACCTGCCCAGCTTCAACCTCACCCTGACCCGCGAGCGCGCGGGCAATTCGCAGGAGGTGCTCGACCAGGTCACGGGGATTCTTCACCTCTCCGCCGAGCAGCGCCTGCAGTGCGACAAGGCACTGAAGAAGAGCCGCCATCCGTTCGAGCCGGTGACCATCCTCCACGACCTGAGCGAGGAGCAGATCGCCCTCGTCGAGGTCAACCGCTACAAGCTGCCGGGCATCGATGTGGATGCCGAATTCATCCGTCACTATCCCTACGGCGAGCACTTCGCCCATTCGGTGGGCTTCGTCGGGCGCATCAACGAGCGCGAGGCCGCGCGCCTGGACAGCACCGAGTACCGCGGCACCGAGTACGTCGGCAAGACCGGCGTCGAGCATTTCTACGAGGCGCAGCTGCACGGCCACGTGGGCTATGAAGAGGTCGAGACCAACGCCCAGGGCCGCGTGATGCGGGTGCTGAAGAAGGTGCCGCCGGTGGCCGGCGAGAACATCGTGCTGGGCCTGGACGTCGACCTGCAGCAGGCTGCCGAGAAGGCCCTGGGCGACCGCCGCGGCTCGGTGGTGGCGCTGGACCCGAACAGCGGCCAGGTGCTGGCGATGGTCAGCAACCCGAGCTTCGACCCCAACCTGTTCGTCAACGGCATCAGCTCGGCGCAGTACGCGCAGCTGCGCGACTCCATCGACCGGCCGCTGTTCAACCGCGCGCTGCGCGGGCTCTATTCGCCGGGCTCGACCATCAAGCCGGTGGTGGCCATCGCCGGGCTGGACACCGGCACCATCACGCCGGCCACGCGGGTGTTCGATCCGGGCTACTTCCAGCTGCCCAACTACGACCACAAGTACCGCAACTGGAACCACAGCGGCGACGGCTGGGTGGACCTCGACACGGCGATCAAGCGCTCCAACGACACCTACTTCTACGACGTCGCGCACAAGCTGGGCATCGACCGCATGCACGACTACCTGAGCCGCTTCGGCCTGGGCAGCAAGGTCTCCCTCGACATGGACGAGGAGGCCAGCGGGCTGATGCCCTCGCGCGAATGGAAACGGGCGACGCGGCGACAGGTCTGGTACCCCGGCGAGACGGTGATCCTCGGCATCGGCCAGGGCTACATGCAGGTCACGCCGCTGCAACTGGCTGAGGCCACTTCGCTGATCGCCAGCAAGGGCGTCTGGCACCGGCCGCGACTGGCCGAGTCGGTGGGCGGCGAGGATGTCGTCGACAGCGATCCGATGCCCGATATCCGCCTGCACGACCCCCATGCCTGGGATGCGGTGAACTACGGCATGCAGCTGGTGATGCACGATCCGGGCGGCGGCGCGCGGGCGGCGGGGCAGGGCGCGCAGTACCGCATCGCCGGCAAGAGCGGCACCGCGCAGATCGTCGCGATCCGCCAGGGCGAGCGCTACAACCGCCTCAAGACCCAGGAACGCCACCGCGACAACGCCCTGTTCGTCGGCTTCGCCCCGGCGGCTGCGCCGTCCATCGTGGTCTCGGTGACCATCGAGAACGGCGAGGCCGGCGGCCGCGTCGCCGGCCCGGTGGTGCGCGAGATCATGGATGCCTGGCTGCTCGACGACGACGGCAAGCTCAAGCCGCAGTACGCCACGCCGGCTCCTGCTGCTGCGCCGGCTTCCGGCAAGCATGCCTGAGGCCGCGGCGGGCGTGGCTCAGTCTTCGCCGCGCTGCGTGGCCAGCGCCGCCAGGTAGGCCCGTGGCGGCTGGCCGGTGTGTTCGCGGAAGCAGCGGTAGAACACCGACAGCGAGTTGAAGCCCACCGCGAAGGCCAGCTCGTCGATGCGCGCGGCGGGTTCTTCGCGCAGGCGTTCGAGCAGGTGGACGATGCGCGCCTGGTTCAGGTAGCGGTAGAAGCTCTGCCCGAGCACCTGGTTGAGCAGGTAGGAAATCTGGTTGCGGGTATAGCCGGTAGCACGGGCCAGGCGTTCCAGGTCCATCTCCGGATCGAGGTAGGGGCGCGCGCTGCCGAAGTACGACTCGATGTCCAGCAGCATCTTGCCCACCTGCGCCGAGCTCAGGCCCAGGCGCTGCTGGTCGCCGGGGCCTTCGCTGCGCTGTTCGCGCACCGGCGTGGCGTATTCGTGGACGCGCCAGATCAGCCCGTCGCGCACGGTGATCGCCTCGCTGGCGCGGAACGAGGCCAGCCGGCTGCTACGCCGCAGGGTCAGGCGCGACTGGTACTGGATGAAGGCGGTGTCGCCGTCGGCGCGGATCTTGTCGATGTGCTCGATGCGGTGCTGCGGGCTGCGCGGCATGGCCGTGCGGATATAGGCCGGCAGCTCGGCGGCGGGGATTTCCAGGTCGTTGTAGAAGTCGCAGTACTGCACCTGCGGGTGGAACATGCCCAGCACGCCCTCGATATCGCGGTCCATCCAGTACTGGTGGTAGCGCGTCACCACTGCGCGGGTGCGTTCGGTTTCCTCGTCCACTCTCCAATCCTCCGCCAATCCTCCGCCGTCGGGGCCCGCAGGGTAGGGCGCGCGAGGCCGCCTGCCCAGCGTTGCGGGTCCGCAGCAGCATGGCGCATTCCGAGCGTGCACGGAAGAACGACGCCGGCAGGCCCCGCGCCTAATTTCCGGTCAGGGCCGAAAACAACTTGAAGAAGGCCCATTCCCACCTGCCGATCGCATTGCGCCGCGCTAGCTGGCGCGCTCCAGGAGTTGAGATGAACAAGCGTGCTTTGGGTTGTCTGGCCGGCCTGCTGGCCGGTGTCGCGTTGCCGTTGGCGGCGGCGCCGCAAGAGGTGCACTTCGCCAACTGGGCCGATTACATCGGGCCGACCGTGCTGCAGGACTTCCAGAAGGAAACCGGTATCCACGTGGTGCTCGACGCCTTCGAGTCGGATGAAGTGCTGGAGGCCAAGCTGCTTACCGGGCATTCCGGCTTCGATGTGGTGGTGCCCTCGGCGGACTTCCTCGCCCGCCAGCTCAAGGCCGGTGTCTACCGTCCGCTGGACGATGCGCTGCTGCCCAACCGCAAGAACCTCGACCCCGACCTGCTGGCCCGCGTGGCGCTGTCCGATCCGGGCAACCGCTTCGCCGTGCCGTACCTGTGGGGCACCGTGGGCATCGGCTACAACCCGGCCAAGGTCAAGGCCGCACTGGGCGCCGACGCACCGGTGGATTCCTGGGACCTGGTGTTCAAGCCGGAGAACCTGGCCAAGCTCAAGGGCTGCGGCGTAGCCCTGCTCGACTCGCCGGCGAAGATCCTGCCGCTGGCGCTGCACTACCTGGGCCGGGACCCGAACAGCAACAACCCGGCGGACTACGAGGCCGGCACCAAACTGCTGGAAAGCCTGAAGCCCTCGGTCACCTACTTCAGCTCGACCAAGTACATCGCTGATCTGGCCAACGGCAACATCTGCCTGGCCATCGGCTTCTCCGGCGACGTGCTGCAGGCGCAGAAGAGTGCCAAGGACGCCGGCGGTTCGGTGGACGTGGAGTACAGCGTGCCGAAGGAAGGCACCAACATCTGGTTCGATAACCTGGCGATTCCCAAGGACGCGCGCAACCCCGAAGGCGCCCATGCCTTCATCAACTACCTGATGCGCCCGGACGTGATCGCCAGGACCAGCGACTACCTGCACTACGCCAACGCCAACCTGCCGGCCAAGGCGCTGATGGACCCGAAGGTCAGCGGCAACCCGGCGGTGTACCCGGATGCGCAGCTGGTCAAAAGCATGTACGTCAGCCTGCCGCCGAGCCCGTCGATCCTGCGTCTGATCACCCGTAACTGGAGCCGGATCAAGTCGGGGGTCTGATAGCGGCCTGATCCTATCCGCCTGAATCAACCCGCGTGGCCTGGTGCCACGCGGGTTTTCCTTTGCCCGCAGGCTTACTGCGCGGTGTTACGCCACTGGTTGCGATAGTGCCGCGGCGCACTGCCGGTGATGCGCTTGAAGGCGTTGCTGAAGGCGCTCTCGGAGGCAAAGCCCAGCTCTGCGGCGAGCTCCGCCAGGGTCACGTCGCGGCGTCGCAGCGCCTGTTGCGCCAGGACCATGCGCCACTGGCTCAGGTAGCCCAGCGGCGGCATCCCGGTGATCGACTTGAAGTGCACGGCGAAGCTGGTGCGTGACATCCCCGCGGCCTTGGCCAGTTCGCCCAGTTGCCAGGCTCGGCCCGGCTCGTTGTGCATCAGCCCCAGCACCGGTGCCAGGCGCTTGTCGCTGGCCGCCCGCAGCCAGCCGCAGGGCAGCGCGTCGGCGGCTTCCAGGTAGGCGCGCATGGTCTGCACGAACAGCAGCTGGGTGAGCTGCGCCGACACCAGGCCCACGCCCGGCCGCCACTGCGTGCGCTCCTCGACAATCTGGTCGAGCAGCCATTTCAGCCGCCCGGCCTGTTGCGAGCCGGCGTGCACCTGCATCACCGGTGGCAGCAGACGGAAAGCCAGTTCCTCGCTGGTCGGGTCCAGGCGCACGTGGCCGCCCAGCTGGATGCAGTCCTCGCCGTTGCCCAGGGTGGCAGTGCGCTCGCCGGCCTCGCCGCTGAACACCTGCATCGCGTCCAGCGGCGTCAGCCCCAGGTCGCTGGCCAGCACGAAGGAGCACCGCGAGCAGAGGATGAACACGTCACCTTCCTTGATCCGTACCGGCTCCACTTCACTGTCGATCTGCAGCCAGCATTCGCCCTTCACCAGGGCGAAGAACTTCAGGTGCGCCGGCGGCGGGAAGCGCAGGCTCCAGTCACCGCCTGCGCTGAAGCCGCCGGCCACGGTCAGCTGGGCGTCGGCCACGCGCAGGAAGTCGGAAAGCGGGTCGGACCTGGGCGGCAGAAATGCGTTCATGTCGGGTGCCTTGTCGGGACTGCTGCATCTTCGGTGGTGTTCAGGTTCGCATCGGGCCGTGAGCCGGGCAACCGGCGAGCGGGCCACGGGTGAATTTGAACGCTCACGCAAGTAATGCGCACTCCGGCGCATTCACGGTTCGGCGGGACGGGCGTAGCTTGCCTCCCACCGGCCCGCCAGGTGGCGGGGTTACTGAGCGTGAGAGAAAACATGATCGAAGAAACCGTACTGGTCACCGGCGGCACCGGGTTCATCGCCCAGCACTGCATCCTCGCCCTGCTGCGCGGTGGCTACCGCGTGCGGGCTACGGTGCGCTCCCTGGCGCGGGAAGACGAAGTGCGCGCCAACCTGCGTGAAGGCGGTATCGACGCCGGCGAGCGACTGAGCTTCGTGGTCGCCAACCTGGAGCAGGACCAGGGCTGGGCCGAAGCTGTCGGCGGCTGCCGCTACGTGCTGCACGGCGCCTCGCCGACCCCGACCGGCCTGCACGCCAACGAGGACGACTGGGTGCGCCCGGCCGTAGAAGGCAACCTGCGGGTGCTGCGGGCAGCTCGCGATGCCGGGGTCAGGCGGGTGGTACTGACTTCGGCCTTCGGCGCGATCTGCGCGGGCCATGGGGAGATCGGGCGGCCGTTCGACGAGAACGACTGGAGCGATCTTTCCGCCAGTGACGTCTGGCTCTACCAGAAGTCCAAGACCCTCTCCGAACGCGCCGCCTGGGATTTCATCGCCCGTGAAGGGCAGGGGCTGGAGCTGTCGGTGGTCAACCCGGTGGCTGTGCTCGGGCCGGTGCTGGGGCCCGACTACTCGCACTCGATCCGGCTGATCCGCAACCTGCTGGCCGGCCAGCCGGGCAGCCCGAAGATCAACTGCGGCTTCGTCGATGCGCGCGATGTGGCCGATCTCCACCTACTGGCCATGACCCACGCCGCAGCACGCGGCGAGCGCTTCATCGCCACCGCGGGGGACAGCCTGTGGCTGGGGGAGGTCGCCCGCCTCCTCAAGGAGCGTATGGGGCCTGTCGCGGCCAAGGTCTCGACGCGCGTGCTGCCCAACTGGGTGGTGCGCCTGGGGGCGCTCAAGGACCCGGCGCTCAAGGGTTCCGTGCCGTTGCTGGGGCGCACCCTGAACTCCACCAGCGCCAAGGCGCGCAGGCTGCTGGGCTGGTCGCCGCGGCCTGCCGAGGAGGCCATCGTCGCCACCGCCCGAAGCCTCGACCGCCTGGGGCTACTGGCCAACTGAAAAAAAGGGCGTGCCCTGCCGGAGCAGGGGCACGCCCCGTCGCCTCAGACCTGGGCCATGCCGCCGTCTACGAACAGCTCGATGCCGTTGACGAAGCTGGAAGCGTCGGAGGCGAGGAAGGCCACCGCCTTGCCGATCTCCCGCGGCTCGCCCAGGCGACCCAGCGGCACCTGGCTGGCGAGGGCATCGAACAGGCCCTGGCGGGCTTCTTCGGGGACCAGGTCGCCGAGGCCGGGGGTACGCACCGGGCCGGGGCTGACGACGTTGACGCGGATGCCGCGATCCTTCAGGTCCAGCGCCCAGGAGCGGGCGAAGTTGCGCACGGCGGCCTTGCTTGCGCTGTACACGCTGAAGTTGGCAGTGCCCTGGATCGAAGTGGTGGAGGAGGTGAGGATCACCGAGGCGCCATCGGTCAGCAGCGGCAGGGCCTTCTGCACGGTGAACAGCACGCCGCGCACGTTGGTGCCGAAGATGCGGTCGAAGTGTTCCTCAGTGATCGCGCCCAGCGGCAGCATGTCGCCGCCACCGGCATTGGCGAAGACGATGTCCAGGCGGCCGGCGCTTTTCGCGATCTGCGCGTACACCGCGTCGAGATCGGCGAGCACCGAGGCGTCGGCGCGGATGGCGGTGGCGGCCGGGCCGATGGCTTCCACGGCGGCGTCCAGTTCGGCCTGACGGCGGCCGGTGATGAAGACGCGGGCGCCTTGCGCGGCGAGTTCCTGGGCGGCGCCCAGGCCGATGCCAGTGCTGCCGCCGGTGACCAGTGCAATTTTGCCAGTGAGGGATTTGTTCATGATCGACTCCAGAGCTTCAGTGGTTGAGGGTTCTGCCTCGGTCGCCGCGTTCTGTGCGGCTTTGCGGTGAGGCATGGCGCTACTCTAGGAGTCTTTTATTGGTGGAAAAAGCGCAGCCAATGGAATGACTATCCATATCCATGGATAATCGGGGAAACCTTGCCGAGGACCACTTGCATGGATCAGCTCCAGGCCATTCGCGCCTTTGCCCGCGTCGTCGAGGCCGGCAACTTCACCCGCGCCGCCGATTCGCTGGACATGCCCAACGCCACCCTGAGCAAGCTGGTGCAGGAACTGGAAGCGCACCTGGGCGTGCGCCTGCTGCAGCGCACCACCCGGCGCGTCACGGTGACGCCCGAAGGCCAGGACTACTACGCCAAGGCCAGCCGTGTGCTGCGCGACCTCGAAGACATCGATTCGTCCTTTGCCGTCACCCGCGGCAAGCCGCGCGGCCATCTGCGCATCGATGTCGGCGGCTCCACCGCGCGCGATGTGCTGGTGCCGCTGCTGCCGGACTTCCTCGCCCGCTACCCGGAGATCCGCATCGACCTGGGTGTCTCAGATCGCTCGGTGGACCTGATCGGCGACAACGTCGATTGCGTGATCCGTGGCGGCCCGCTGGATGCCTCGTCGCTGGTGGCGCGCCGCCTCGGCCAGGCGCCGATGGTCACCTGCGCGTCGCCGCAGTACCTGCGCCACAACGGCATCCCTGCCTACCCGGAGGAGCTGCGCAACGGCCACCGGGTGGTCAGCTACCTGTCGCCGCAGACCGGCCGTGCCGTGCCGCTGCGCTTCGAGCGCGACGGCGAGCGCAGCGAGCTGAAGCTCGACCACCGCATCGGCGTCAATGAAAGCAATGCCCACCTGGCGGCCGGCCTGGCGGGCCTGGGCATCCTGCAGACCTTCACCTACGCCGCCGGCCCCGCCCTGCGCGACGGCACGCTGGTGGAAATCCTCGCTGACTGGCGCCCGGCGCCATATCCCTTCCACGTCGTCTACCCGCAGAGCCGCCATGTCACCCACCGCCTGCGGGTGTTCATCGACTGGCTGGTGGAGTGCCTGGGGCAGCGGCTTGCCGGCTGAATGAGGCGCTGCTCGGGGCGCCCTGTTGTCTTCGTCGTGGCTGGGTGAGGTCCTGATATCCGCCGAGATCATTCCGGCATTCGACGAGCGCTGCGCAACCTGGCTGGGATGCCGCGCCGCATCCTTTGCCGGTATCTGCCCGCCGGCCCTGCGGTGGCGACACCCAGGTGCCGGGGCTATGATCCTGCAGTCATTGCGGCAGCGCCCTGCCGCGCGAATCCTCCTGCCAAGCGAGCGACGTGAAACTTCCCACCTTACCCGCGGCGTTGCTCTGTTCATTGCTCAGCGCCAGTGCCTGGGCCGGCGATTACCGCCTGGTCACCGAGGAGTGGGCGCCCTACAACTACGTCGAGGACCATCGCCTCACCGGCATGGCGACGGACGTGGTCAAAGCCATCATGGGGCTGACCGGGGATGATTTCGTCATCGAACTGCTGCCCAGCATGAGGACCAGCCGCGCCCTGCAGTCGCAGAGCCGGACCATCATGTTCTCCATGTTCCGCACCGCCGAGCGCGAGTCGCTGTACCACTGGGTCGGGCCGATCGTCGAGGAATCCATCCATCCCTACCAGCTGGCCAGCACCCAGGCGCCGGTGGAGACCCTGGAGCAGTTGCGTCGCGCGCCGCGCATCACCACCCGGCACGCCGGGCTGCTGCCGGACGTGCTGCAGGCCGAGGGCTTCGCCAATCTCGACAAGCGCGCCACCGGCAGCCAGCAGCTCTACCTGATGCTGCTGGCCGGGCGCACCGAGATCATCGCCGGCGATACCGACGCGGGCGTCGCCTACTACAGCCGCCAGCTCGGGCTGGCACCGGGCACCCTGCGCCGGGTGCCGGTCGAGCTGTATCGCTCGTCGCTGTACATCGCCTTCAGCCGCGACAGTGACGAAACGAAAGTGGCCGCCTGGAACCGCGCGCTGGAGCAACTGCGCGAATCCGGCGAGCTGGCACGCATCCAGCGCCGCTATGAGGATTCCGCGCCTCAGCCCGCGCTGCAGTGAGTCGAGAAGGAGTACTGCGGGTGAGCGTGATGTCGTGAGCACACTTCGCCTGCCCGATGGCGTACCGCCCCGAACACTGCCGTGCAGCGGGGCTGAAGGTCGGATTGGGATGGTGGGTGACCTTCTCGGAAATCTGCAGAAGGCCCGTCATCGGTTGCTCGAAAAGCATCTTCGCTGCGCGAAAGCAGTCGTGCCGGATGGCAGGGCAGAGTGGTGTTGGCAGCTGCGGGGAAGGGCGGGTGGAAGGGTGTGGAGGGCTCTGCAGGCTGGATCGGTCAAGCAGAGCAATGCGGTGACGGACAGTGTCGCGTCAGTAGGGAAGCTCCCTGCGGTAGTTCCTGATGTGTTTCAGCCGGGCGATGTTCTCGGCATCCACCAGAGCATTATGTGCCCGGCCTTCGAAACGCAGGCCTTCGGCAACCACTGCCTTGCCCAATCCCATCGGCCGCTGCCGGGCGCGCTCTGCCCAGATGCTCTTCAGGTTATGGTGGGTAGAATCCTGCGCCAGGATCTGCAGAGTCACTTTCTGGCGCCGGGCATCCTTGATGAATTGGTTGCGATCGTAGGCGCCCCATGAGCCCCAGTGGCCAAGGTGATCAGAGTGAATGCCGGCGACCCACTTGTCGAATTCCACCAGCACCTCGCTAAGGGGTTTGGCCTGGTCGATCCTGCTCTGGGAAATGCCGGTCAGGCGTGTGCAGAAGCTGGTCAGCTTCGGATGGATGGAGGGTCTTGCGTAGGCTTCGAATCGGTTGATGAGCGTGCCATCTTTGGCCATTACCACGGCGCCGATCTGGATCAGCTCCATTTCGTCACGGTTCCAGTCTGGAGAGTCGTCGCAGGTGGCCTCCAGGTCGAGAATTATCATTGAGTGATTCCATTCCTGATGTTGTTGTTATGTTCGAGCCATCCCTGTCGCAGGTCCTGCGGCTGAAGACGGACTCGAGGCCGATTGTATCTGGGATACAGGGCAGTCGAAAGAATGCGGGCGGTTTCGGGTATCTCGTTGATGTGGGGCGCTCCAGGTCGCACCGGCGGTCATGTCGGTGTTAACGCAGAGCGCGGGTTCTGCCGTAGTGAGGTAGCCACACCCGGCCATGGTGGATATCTCTGTAGTTGTGCGTATCCCGATAGCGCGAATTTCAGCGCCTGCCTTGCGCTGCATTGGCATTCTCTCTGGTGGCATGCAGCGCCGCTCGTTTTGCTCTCATCTCGATTCAGGAATGCGGATACCCAATGCATTCAAAGTCGCTGTGTCCATGCGCCCATTGATTTCCAGACCGCTGTCCATCTGAAACGACATCAGTGCGCCGCGAGTTGTCTTGCCCAGAACTCCGTCGATCGAGCCTTCGTAGTATTTGCGCACCATCAAGGCGGTCTGCACCCGCATCACGAGATTCGACAGCTCGCCAGCGGCAGGGCGTGCCGGTGTTGTCCTGGTCGTCGTATCACGGGGGGCTGTCGAGGAATCACTGAAACTGTTTCCTGATCTTCTGATAGTGCTGCCTGAGCTTCCACTCGAGGTGCTTGGCGCGCTGTAGTAAGTGTTTGGTGTGTGGCTCGGCGTTGGGGCGGCCGGTGGGCTGTAGTAGCGAGGTGCGCTGTAGCCACCCGATCCGCTGTAGTGCGAGCTATGCGAGCTGTGGGAACGGTGAGAGCTGTGCGAGCGGTGTGCGGCGTAGACGTTCACGGCATCGGGCGCGTTCAGGGTATTCATGAACACGGGAGGCAGGGTGTCGCTGCGTGGCTCCCAGCTGGCCTCGGCGAGAGGCAACTGGTTGGCGTGCGCGAAGGCGCTACCGGCGACCGGCAACAGGGTGATATGGCCGAGCAGAATCTTCCAACGATCGAGCAAGCTCATGGAGCACTCCTTGCGTAGGTGCTGAGTTCTTCCGTGGATAGCGGACGAATACCGCGGCTCTGCCAGCGGTCGGTATGGGACTTGAAGAATCCTGCACATTGACTCCGCGCGGCGCAGTTCTGGCAGGCGTCGATGAACAGGTTTTTCCAGTCGGAGATGCTTTGCCTGGCAAAGCGCGACAGGTGCGTCGGCAACAGGCACAGGGGCAGGTTGTAAATCGAAACGGGAACGCCTCGGTTGTGCAGGAAGCAGGCCGCTTGGCTGAGCTGTTCCTGATAGTCCAGCGGGTCTATCCACAACTGGTCGTAGTGCTTCTTCGCCAGGCCTGTGCTTTCGATGCCCATCAAGGCGACGTGGCGGGCGAAAGGCAGGTTGCGAAAGATGAAATGGGCGAGCCCGGGCAGCCGAGGAGTTGTCAGGCGGTTGAGCACCACGCGGAGCTCCACGACCTGATTGGCCCGCGCCAGGTTGTACAGACCCTGCAGGGTTTCACTGAAGGCTCCAGGTGCCTGCACGAGGTGGTCGTGGTCATGGGCGTTGTCGCCGTAGAGCGGCACTCCCCAGCTCAATGCGGGATGGTCCAGCTGTTTCAGTTCAGGTATCCAGGTGGGATCTTTCAGGAGCCTGCCGTTGCTGAGGAGATGGATCGACTTCTCCGGTAGAACGGCCTTGCACTTGGCGAGAATTTCCAGCAGTCCCTCGCGATACAGCGTCGGCTCCCCACCACTGACGCCAAGTTGTTCCTCTCCCGGATCCATCAGGTCGATCAAGCGCAGGTTTTCCTCGATGTGCCAGCGATCATCGATGTCCTTCGGCGGTTGCGAGCACATCAGGCACAGACTGTTGCAGCGATCGGTCATGAACAGCAGATTGGAATTGGCACCTCGCCGATACAGCACACGGACCAGATTGCTCGCTGGCGTGAGGGCAATGACATCACCAGGCCGGACCACATCAGGATCCTTGGGAGCGTGCAGCTGCACGACCGAATTGGGCAGCTCCGCCGCTGCCTGGCAGGGGCACAGGAAGGCGCCTACGGGAAGCGTGCCCAGGGCCGGATGATTCAGCAGGTCGTGTGGTTCGAGCCAGAGCGCCAGGTCATCGAACGTCGCATTGCCGGCGCAGATGGCCGTGCCTTTCTCGATGAGTTCGCTGACGGTGATCACTTTCAGCAAGCGTGGTGCGGCAAGATTGCGGATGTCGAAATGAGTCTCTCTGCGCAGCATGGCCTATCCCCTGTATCCGGCGTAGACAATGTCGTCAAACGAGCGACGCGTCAGCCAGGACAACAGGACACGCTGAGTATCGTCGTCACCGTCGCGCAGCAGAAGCAGCAGGTGCTGGAGAAGTCCCATGTTCTTTTCGCAGAAACTGCTGAAGGCGCGATGGCCGATCGGGTCGCCCTGCCGGGCGAAATGCTCGACGGGGTCCGCGCCGCAATACGGAACCAAAGCGCAATCGCTGCACCCCGGCAGGGCTTCCGCGATCCCGGCTTCGAGCAGCAGGTGCATCACAGGCGCATTCAGCAATTCGCGCAGTGGTTGGCGAACAGTGCCCAGCCGCAAACCGTCCTCGCCCATCTCCAGGAGCATGCGAGCTTCATCGGAGGGGTAGACATGGCCGTCGTAGTTGTAGACCAGGGCGCCAGTTCCCGCGCCCATGGGCGAGCGCAGGTCGACATATCCGGACGAGAAGGGTGTCAGGATGTTGTTCAGCAGAAGCGTGGTGTATCCCTCCGAGAGGTGGATGCCCTGCTGGTTCAGCTCCAGCAGATAGGCGAGAGCTTCCTTGTAGAAACTCACATAGCGATCCATCGGGTAGTCCAGCCGGTGCGCGCTTCTGGCGGCGAAACCGTAGGGGCTGAGCGGGCGCAGGGAGATGCTGGAGAACCCCTGCCTCACGTACTCATCGATGATCGCCCGCGGTTGCTCCAGACTCCTGGCGGTAAGAGTGGTCAGTGCTGATACCGCGTCGTGCCCAAGCCGCGCTCGGGCGCGACGAATCCCCTCCAGCGTTCGCTCGTAGGAGTCGCGAGCAGGAGTCGGGCGGTTGGCGTTATGCAGTTCGGCCGGCCCATCCAGCGAGGTCGAAAACTGGATGCGGTGCTGATGGGCGAAATCCAGCACTTCTTCGCTCAAGTGATGCAGCGTGCTGGTCACAACGAACTGGATGTCGCGCTGCTCCGCCTGGTTGCGCTCCACCACACGTTCGACGATCTGGCGTATGCGCTCGAAGGCGAGCAACGGCTCACCGCCCTGGAACTCGACAGTGAGGGTCGGGGAGCTGGATTCGAACATGCGCTCGACTGCATCCATCGCGTCTTGTTCGGACAGGTCGTGGCCATCGCCGGCGAGTGGGGCGCGCGAGACCTGGCAGTACTGGCAAGTGTGGTTGCAGCGCAGGGTGACAACGAAGAGATGCAGGGCCGGGCCTTGCAGAAGAAAGTCCTTGCGGCTACGAACCTGCGCGGCCATTTCCGGCAGTGGGTCGTGTTTCCCCGGCTCATGGATGAAGTGCCGTGCCAGCAGGTCCTTGTATAACCGGGTTCCCGATTGCAGGCGCTTGTCCAGCAGGTCACGCAACTGGTTATCGGCGATGAAGAGGTACTCACCTGTATCGGCGGTGATCAGTACATCCTGCGAACTTTTACCGTCCATGCGCATGAAGCGGAACGGTAATAGCCGATAGCAGCCATCGGTTGCAATGAGTCCGCTCATTCAGATGCTGCAGCCGATCAGTGCTGCGCGGATCAGTGCCTCTCTGAGGCCGGCGGTTTCCTGCTGGATTCGCTCGCGCAAGGCGAAGTCATTCAACTGCTGAAGCAGCCGGCCTTTGACCTGGTCTGCACAGAGCGTGGCCGCGACAGTGGAGGATGGGTGGGGATTGAGCAGTACGACGATGCGTTGCCCTTGTACTTGGATTTCGGCGATGAAATCGCTGGCAACGCTATAGGCAGCTCTCTGTACGACGCTGGCCGAATAGGAGCGCTCGTCAAGCTGCAGAATGACAGGCCATGTCATTGGCTTCTTCCCTGAAAGACAGACTTTATGTGTGGGATTTTGCCTGGTGACAGGGCGAATGGCCAGTATTCATGCCCGAGCTATCCATGCAGGGAAGGTCGCTTCGCTTGTGCGCAGCGACGCGCCGCATCGCTGCGGCGGGTCGCTGGAGCAGGGGGCTAGACGCGCGGATCGTTGTCCCAGGTGGTGCCGTAGTAGGCGTGGATGTCGCGGCCCCAGGTCGCGTCGTGCATGTCCGGCCAATGGTCCTTGTCGAAGCCCGGCGCATGTTTCAGCCGGTCCTTGTCGACGTCGAGGACGAAGCGCTTGTTCACGGTATCCAGGCGCAGGGCGGCCCAGGGTACGGCGAAGAGTTTCTCGCCCATGCCCAGGAAGCCACCGAACGAGAGGACCGCGTAGGCCACCTTGCCGGTCGCCGTGTCGAGCATGATTTCCTTGATGTCGCCCAGGTCCTCGTCCTGCGCGTTGTAGACGTCGTTGCCGATCAGGGTGTCGGCTCCCATCAGCCGCGGGCCGGGCCCGCGATCGCCTTCGGCGGTGAAATCGGTACGTCCCTTGTACATCCCGTACTTGTCGCGTTGTTCGAAGTTCATAGGTGCGCTCCTGGCCCAGGGCCACAGGCAGTAGGACCACTCCCGTGCGAGTGGCGGACTGCTCCGGTCGCGCCGGCGAAAACCGGATGGTGCGGCGCGGGACCGGACGACTTTTCTGGCCGCGCAGCTGCCCGCGGGCATTCGCGTGATGCCCGTATGAACAGGTGGCGGGGACGAAGAACGTCTAGGGGTGAATCGAACCGACCCGGTCGGCGGAATCTTCCGCGACGCTCTGATCAGGAGAGTGGCCGGCCGGATTCGGCGTTCGCAAATTGCGACCAGCGGTGGGGTTGTCCTGGGTGGCGCATGGAGTGGCCGAGGGCACGCCGCCGGGTCTCCTCCCTTGGTACAGGCCAGTCCCGCCCATCGTAGGATTCTTCGCGGCGCGCCGTCGCACTACCGTCTGGCCATCCGCCGCCACGCACTCGCCGCCCATCCCGACTGCCGTTTCCGGGACCAGCGTGCGTTCGCGTATCCGGCGGCTCCCGTTCCGCTCGACGATAACCACAACAAGACAGGTAACGCCGCCATGCCCGGATGCCCGCTGTTCCGCTCCAGTGCCCTTGCCCTGTTCATTTCCCAGACCGTTGTCTGGGTGCCAATGGCCGGCGCGGCGGAGCAGGACCCGCCGCTGGCGCTGGAGGACAGCGAGGTGATCGGCGCGCTGCCGCTGCCGTCGCTGGGCCTGGCCCGCGACCGGATCGCCGCGCCGGTGCAGACCTTCGACGCTGACGAAATCGCCAGGAGCCAGTCCCTCGGCCTGGCCGACTTCCTCGACCGGCGCGCGGCCGGCGTCTACGTCAACGACATCCAGAACAACCCGCTGCAGCCGGACATCAACTACCGCGGCTTCACCGCCTCGCCGCTGCTGGGCACGCCCCAGGGGCTGTCGCTGTACCTGGACGGCGTGCGCATGAACCAGCCGTTCGGCGACGTGGTCAGCTGGGACCTGATCCCCGACAACGCCATCGCCAGCGCCCAGCTGATGCCCGGCAGCAACCCGCTGTTCGGCCTCAACACCCTGGGCGGTGCGCTGGCGGTGCAGACGAAGAACGGCCGCGACAACCCCGGCGGCGCCATCCAGACCACCCTCGGCTCCTATGGCCGGCGTATCGGCGAGGTGGAGTACGGCGGCAGCGAAGGGCAGTGGGACTGGTTCGCCGCCGGCACCCACTTCGAGGAAGACGGCTGGCGCGAGCATTCCGATTCCGACGCGCAGAAGCTGTTCGGCAAGCTTGGCTGGCGGGGCGAGAGCACCGACCTGAAGCTGACCTACAGCTTCGCCGACACCGACCTCAACGGTAACGGCATGGTCCCCAGGAGCTTCCTGCGGCGCGACTACGACAGCGTCTACACCTACCCGGACAACACGCAGAACACCGCCAACTTCTTGAACCTGCAGTGGAGCCACGACTACAGCGACGACCTGGGCCTGTCCGGCAACCTGTATTACCGCCACATCGGCACCGACACCTTCAACGGCGACATCAACGATGAAGCCCTGCCCGAGGAGATCGGCGGTCCCGGCCAGAACATTCTCACTGCGCCGGGCGCCTACACCACCGCCGGCAACCTGCAGGCGTGCAGGGCGCAGTTCGAGCCCGGCGGCGAACCCGGTGAGAAGTGCTCGGGCATGATCAACCGCACCCGTACCCGCCAGAGCAACATCGGCCTGTTCCAGCAGCTGTCGGTGCGCAACCGCCTGCTCGGGCTGGACAACCAGTTCGCCCTCGGCGGCGGTTTCGATTTCAGCCAGGTACGCTTCCAGCAGTCAGCGGAGTACGGCGCGCTCACGGCCGACCGCGGCATCGTCGGCACCGGTGTCTACGCCGAGGCCGACAACGCCTTCAACCTCGATGGCGAGCTGGATGATCGCGCCGTACGGCTGAAGGGCAACACCCGCACCTGGAGCCTCTACGGCAGCGATACGCTGACCCTGCACGAGGGGCTCGACCTCACGCTGTCCGGGCGCTACAACGACATCTCGGTGCGCAACCACGACCAGCAGACGCATTACGAACTGGACGGCGACAGCCTCGGCGAGGACATCGACGAGAGCGCCTCGCTCAGCGGCAAGCACCACTTCAACCGCTTCAACCCCGCCATCGGCCTGACCTTCCAGGCGACGCCGAACCTCACCGCCTACGCCGGCTACAGCGAAGGCAGCCGCGCGCCGACCACCATCGAGCTGGGGTGCGCCAACCCGGACGCGCCCTGCCGCCTGCCCAATTCGATGGCCGGCGATCCGCCGCTGGAGCAGGTGGTCACCCGTACCTTCGAGGCCGGCCTGCGCGGGCGCATCGGCGATCACCTGGGCTGGAACGCCGGGCTGTTCAGCTCACGCAACAGCAACGACATCCAGTTCGTCTCCTCCAGCACCAGTGGCAGCGGCTACTTCGCCAATTTCGGCGAGACCCGCCGCCGCGGCGTGGAGACGGGCCTGTTCGCCGACCTCGGGGACTGGTCGCTGGGCGCCAACTACACCTTCATCGACGCCACCTACCGCTCCGCCGAAACCTTCCTCGGCGAAGCCAACAGCAGCGCGGAGGATGGCCGCATCAGCGTTCGCTCCGGCGACCGCATCCCGCTGATCCCGCGGCACATCCTCAAGCTCTCCGCCGATTACGCGGCGAGCGAGCGCCTGAGCCTGGGCGCCGATGCCATCGGCATCTCCAGCAGCTACGTGCGCGGCAACGAGAACAACGATCACCAGAGCGGCGGGCTGTACGAGGGCAGCGGGGAGATCGGCGGCTACACCGTGTTCAACCTCAGCGCGGCGTATCAGGTCGACAAGGCCTGGAAGGTCTTCGCCGAGGTCGACAACCTGTTCGACCGCGAGTACCTCACCGCCGGCATGCTCGGCGCCAACCCCTTCGACGCCAGTGGGGTGATGCGCACCGATGGCGCTGCCGGCAACGGCACCGTCAATGGTCGACGCAGCAATACGGTCGGGGAGACCTTCGTCTCGCCAGGCGCGCCACGCACCGCCTGGATGGGCGTGCGCTGGCAATTCCTCTGAGGGAAGGACCTTTGAGAGATCGGCAGCCGCCCACGCGGGGCAGGGCGGCTGCCGGCCGGGCGCGGTTATTGCCCCGGAACCCCGCCGGCCTTGGGCACCAGGTCGCCGATGGCCGAGCAGGAGTAGGTGTTGGAGTAGTCGTAGTACTGCTGCGAGAAGCTGCCACCTTCGTAAGTGGTGCACTGGTAGGCCGAGGAGCCTTTCTGCAGGATCAGGAAGTGGATCTGCACGACCCGTCCCGGCGCCCAGTAGGCTGACTTGATCTCATAGCCGCGGCCCAGCAGGTCGGTGAGTTTCGGCTCTTCGGCCAGGGCCTGGCTGCCCCAGGCCATGAGCCCGAGCAGGGAAATTTTCAGTAGTCTGTTCATCGTGGGTTCCGTCCTTGGCGGGTGTTGACGCCTTCCCCGGTGGGGAAGGCGAGAGGCGTCAGGCTTCCGGCCTCAGCGGGATGCCGCCGCAATTGCCGCGGGTGAGCAGGTAGTCGACCTGGCGGGCGCGGTTGATCGCGACGCGGATTTCGCAGCTGGCCGAGTGCACCACGTCGCCCCAGTACTCGGTATGCACCAGCTGGCCGTTCTGCGGACCGGTGTAGGTGCCGAGGGCTTCGCGGGAAACATACGACGTGTCGCGGCGATAGATCAGTACGACCCAGTCGTTCTCCGGCGCCAGGCCGATGTCGCTGGGCGCGCCGAAGTGGTCGATGGCCTCGCCCGCCGGGCGACCCTTCCAGTAGCTGCGGGCCTGCGCCTCGGGCAGGGTGGGGATGGCGGAGCAGCCGCCGAGCAGGATGGCGATCATCCCCAGCGCGAGTAGTCCTTTCATTGCACGCCCTCCTTGGCCGGTGCGTTCTTCACGGGCATCTGCTCGAAGCCCTTGTCGACCATGTCCAGGATCAGGTTCTTGGCGTGATCGCGGTTGCGCAGCTGGAACAGGCCGGGAGCGGCCGAGACCAGTTGCGCCATGGGAATCTTGCCCAGCGGATACATCTTCTGTTCCACGTGGGCGTTCGGCTTGCAGAGGAAGTCACGGCTCTGGGCGATCCAGGCCTCGGGCTTCTTCTGCCATTCCTTGGAGACCTTCTTGGGACGGATGTCGTTGTAGAACTTGTCGTAGTTCTGCGCGCCGTTGAGGCGCACGCGGTTCTTCGCGCAGTCGATCTCGACGTCATAGGCGGTGAAGGTCGGCTTGGCGCCTTCCTCGTAGAACTCATAGACGCCCAGCGAGCGCACGCCGTTCTTGCGGTCGTAGATGTTGGCGGGGTCGCCATCGGCGACGAAGATTTCGTTCTTGTACAGGCTGCCCTGCTGGTGGATCAGCCAGTAATCGCCGGAGGGGCCTTCCGCTTGCGCGGCGAGGGGGCTGCAGAGCAGCAGGGCGGGCAGCCAGGGGCCGAGGGGTTTGAGCATGACGGACAGTCCTTTGCCGTGGGATCGCCAGGGCACAGCGCACCCCGGCGAAGGAAGGGTAGGAAACTAGAGGCGCAGGTTTTGCCGGTCAACCTGCTTGTAGGAATTTTGTGACAGACGGCAGCCAAGTCTTGCGCTGAGGCAACGCCTCCTGTTCCTCGATAACGGCGCGCTGGAGCCTGCCGCCGGGCTGCTCGTTCAGCGACAGGTGCCAGCCTGGCGCGGTGTATCACAGCAGCTACAGTTAGTTCGCAGGCCGTGGCATGGCAGTGTGCAGGGAGCGCGGCTCCCGCACGCCATCGGCGGGAATCCGAATCGACGGAACAAGGAACTCGCCCGTGTCCACCCATGAGCAGATTGCAGGTCTGGAAGCCGCCGTGTCGGCGCAGGTGCTGGGTCAGGCAGAAACGGTCCGGCATATCCTGCTGGGGCTTCTGGCTAACGGCCATGTGCTGCTGGAAAGCCTGCCGGGGCTGGCCAAGACCCGCACCGTCAAGGCCCTCGCGAAGCACCTCGATGCGCGCATGAGCCGCGTGCAGTTCACCCCCGACCTGCTGCCCTCGGACATCACCGGCGCCGAGATCCTCCAGCAGACCGAGCAGGGCAACCAACTGAAGTTCCAGCCCGGCCCGCTGTTCGGCAACGTCATCCTCGCCGACGAGATCAACCGTGCGCCGGCCAAGGTGCAGGCGGCGCTGCTCGAAGCCATGGAGGAACGGCAGATCACCGTGGCCGGGCAGACCCACCGCATGCCCGGCCTGTTCATGGTGCTGGCGACGCAGAATCCCATCGAACAGGAAGGCACCTACCCGCTGCCCGAGGCACAGATGGACCGCTTCCTGATGAAGCTGCTGATCGACTACCCGCGCGTCGAGGACGAGTCCCGCGTGCTGCAACTGGTACGCGCCGAGGAGCGCAGCCAGCACTCCGATGCGGCTGCCGTGGCCATCGCGCCACTGGCCCAGGAAGCGGTGTTCGCGGCGAGGAGGGAAGTAGGCGATGTGCACGTCTCCGAGGCCATCGACCGCTATCTCATCGACCTGATCAATGCCACACGCCGGCCAGCCGACTACGACGCCGACCTGGCCCGCTGGCTCAAGGTGGGCGCCAGCCCGCGTGGCGGCATCAGCCTGGACCGGGTGTCGCGTGCCCACGCCTGGATGGCCGGCAATGATTACGTCAGCCCCGACGATGTGCGCGCGGTCGTGCATCCCGTCCTGCGTCATCGCCTGCTGCTGTCCTATGACGCGGTGGCCGATGGCATCGGCGCCGACCAGGTGATCGACCGACTGCTGGACAAAGTGGCGATTCCCGCCTGAGAGGCACGCTGGCCATGACCGGATCGCAGGCGCTCGCTGATGGCTATGTCTACGCCTCGTTGCAGCAATTGATGCTGCTGGAGCATCGCGTGCGCGGCCTGAGCTTCCTGTCGCGGCAACCGCTTTCCAGCGTGCTCTCCGGCAGCCACGCGGCGCGTCTGCGTGGGCGTGGGCTGAGCTTCGACGAGCTGCGCCAGTACAACCCCGGCGACGACCTGCGGCATCTCGACTGGCGCGCCTCGTTGCGCTACGGCAAGCCGTTCGTGCGCAGCTACACCGAGGAGCGCGACCGGCCGACCCTGCTGCTGGTGGACCAGCGCATGAGCATGTACTTCGGTTCCCGGCGCAGCTTCAAGTCGGTGCTGGCCGCCGAACTCTGCGCGCTGGGCGCCTGGATGGCGCTGCAGGCGGGGGATCGGGTCGGCGGCCTGGTGTTCGGCGATCGCCAGGTCGAGTACGTCCGTCCCCTGCGCAGCCGGGCCAGGGTGGAGGCGCTGTGCGCCGCGGTCGTGCGGCACAACCATGCCTTGCACGCCACGGGTCGGGAAGACGATTCGCCCGGCCAGCTCGACCGGGTGCTGCGCCAGTGCCTGGCAGTGGCCGGGCACGACAGCCTGGTGGTGATCATCAGCGACTTCGCCGGGGTGACCGAGCAGACCCTGCAACTGCTGCGGCAGTTGAGTGCGCACAACGACGTGCTGGCCCTGCAGGTTTTCGACCCCATCGCCGTGCAGCTGCCCGACCGCGGCCGGGTCACCGTGACCCAGGGCGAGCTGCAGGTGGAACTGGAGGTAGGGCGGCGGCAGGTCCACCGGCCGCTGGGGGAGTTCCTCTCCGGACGGCTGAAGGACGTCGCCACGCTGCTGCGCCGCAGCCAGGTGCCGCTG
The DNA here is from genome assembly GCF_014204515.1 of Pseudomonas nitroreducens. Taxonomy (GTDB): domain Bacteria; phylum Pseudomonadota; class Gammaproteobacteria; order Pseudomonadales; family Pseudomonadaceae; genus Pseudomonas; species Pseudomonas nitritireducens_A. The sequence continues at coordinate 62,691 of NZ_JACHLI010000021.1, forward strand.
ATGATGTTCAGCAGCGGGCGCGACAGCCTGGAGCAACTGCGTGGCGAGCTGGGGCGCCTGGCACGATGAGCGCCCCCGACATCGACCAGCTGCAGGAGCTGGCGGCGCCGCCGGCACTGGTCAGCTACTGGCCGCAGACCTGGGCCTGGGGCGTGCTCGCCGTGGCGCTGCTGCTGGCGCTGGCGGCCTGGGCGATCTGGCGCTATCGGCGCTGGCAGCGTGATCGCTACCGGCGCGAGGCGCTGGCGCTGCTCGATGAACTCGCGCTGGCGATGCAGGACCCGGCACGCCGGCTGACTGCGTTGCGCCAACTGCCGGTGGTGCTCAAGCGCGTGGCCGTGTCGATGCCCGGCGGAGCGGCGGCGGCGCCCTTGGCCGGCGCCGCTTGGCAGGCCTTCCTGCAAAGGCACAGCGCCACGGCCTTGCCCGCCGATCTCGAGCGTCAGCTGGCAGGGCTGGCCTACGCGCCGGATGCCAGGATTCGGGCCATGGACGAGCAGGCTGCGCAGGCCCTGCTGGTCGCCTGTCGGGAGTGGGTCCGGGGGCACCATGTGGCAGCTTGAGTACCCCTGGCTGCTGTTCCTGCTGCCTTTGCCGTGGCTGGCCTGGCGCTTCCTGCCGCTCTACCGGGAATCACGCAGCGCCCTGCGCGTGCCGTTCTTCGCCGCCATGAGCCAGGCGGCGGGCCAGGAACCCCGGAGCGAGGCCAGCGCCGGCGGGCGCTGGCAGCTGCCGCTCAACCTGCTGGTCTGGGCCCTGGTGCTGCTGGCGTGCGCGCGCCCGGTGCTGGTGGAGAAACCCATCGAGCGGGTGCAGCCGGTGCGCGACCTGATGCTCGCCATCGATATCTCGCAATCCATGGAGACCAACGATTACCGTGACGCCGCCGGCAACCGCGTGGACCGGCTGAGCATCGTCAAGGGCGTGGTGCGCGACTTCATCGGTGCGCGCAAGGACGACCGTATCGGCCTGATCGTCTTCGGCAGCGGCGCCTTCGCCCAGGCGCCGCCGACCCTGGACCACGCCAGCCTGCTGATGCTGCTCGATGAGGTCGGCATCGGCATGGCGGGGCCGAGCACCGCCCTGGGCGACGCCATCGGCCTGACGCTGAAGCTGCTCAAGGACGCCCCGGAGCAGGAGAAGGTGCTGATCCTGCTGACCGACGGCAACGACACCGCCAGCGCCATCACCCCTGGCCATGCCGCGTCCATGGCCCATGCGCGTGGCGTGGTGGTGCACACCATCGGCATTGGTGATCCGCAGGCCAGCGGCGAGGCGAAAGTCGACCTGCAGACGTTGCAGGAGATTGCCCGCAGCACCGGCGGCCGTTACTTCCGCGCGGGCGACCGCGAGGCGCTGCAAGCGGTCTACGCGACCCTGGACCGCCTCACCCCGCACCAGGTGAAGACCCTCAGCCACCAACCCAAGCGCGACCTGTTCTGGCTGCCGCTGGGCGCCGCCTTGCTGCTGTTGCTGGTGGCGCACCTGCTGGCCGCCCTTGCCGGGCGCCTGGCCGTACCGCGTGACACGCGCCCTGGCGCGCCAGCGGAGGGCTGATGGCAATCGACCTGAGCGCCTTCCATTTTCTCCGGCCGTGGTGGCTGCTCATGCTGCTGCCGGGCGTGCTGCTGCCGCTGCTGTGGAGCCGGCGCCATGACCTGGCGCGGCGGCTCGACGGGATCATCGCACCGCACCTGCTGCAGCACCTGGTGATCACCCCCGCCGATCATCAGCGCGTACGCTCGGTGCAGTGGCTCGGCGCCTTGCTGGTGCTGGGGGGCGTGGCGGCTGCCGGGCCGGCCTGGGAGCAGGACCGTCCAGCCTTCCTGGAGAACCGCGCGCCGCTGATCCTGGCGCTGGACCTGTCGCCCTCGATGGCCGCCAGCGACGTTCCGCCTTCGCGCATCGAGGCGGCGAAGCACAAGGTGCACGATCTCATTACTCGCCGGCCCGGCAGCCCGACGGCGCTCATCGCCTACGCCGGCAGCGCGCACCTGGTGCTGCCGGCCACCCAGGATGCCGGGCTGCTCGACAGCTTCCTGCAGGCACTGGCTCCCGGGCTGATCCAGCGCAGCGGCAAGGACGCGCTGGGCGCCATCGCGATCGCCAAGCGGCTGCTGGCCGCCGAGCAGTCGCCGGGGACGTTGGTGCTGCTGACCGACGGCGCCGACAAGGATCAGTTCGACGCCATCGGCCAGGCTCTGCGTGGCAGCGACGTACAGGTGCTGGTGCTGGCGGTGGGCAGCCAGGACGGCGGCCTGCTGGCCGGCGGCGAACAGGAGGCGGCGGGCCGCCCCTTGCTCGCCAGCTTCGACGCCCAGGGGTTGCAAGGGCTGGCCGATGCGGCGGATGCGCCCCTGGGCAGCCTGACCCTGAATGACGACGACCTGGACTGGATCGAGCTGCATGCCCAGCAGCACTTCCAGGCAGCCCAGGGCGATGACCGGCAACTGCATTGGAAGGATGCCGGTTACTGGCTGTGCTGGCCCGTGCTGGCGCTCGCGCTGCTCGGCATCCGCAAGGGCTGGAAGGTGCACTGGCTGGGGGCGCTGCTGCTCGCCATCGGTCTGGGTGGGGCGCCGGCCCCGGCGCGCGCCGGGGCACTGGCCGACGCGTTCTTCACGGCAGACCAGCAAGGGCGCTGGGCATTCGAGCACGAGCACTATCCGCAGGCCGCCGCGCATTTCCACGACCCGTTCTGGAAGGGGCTGGCCGCCTACCGCGCGGCGGACTACCCACTGGCCCTGGCCAGCTTCGCCCGGCTCGACTCGGCGCAGGCGTACTTCTACCTGGGCAACAGCTACGTGCGCCTGTCGAAGTTCGACCAGGCCATCGGCGCTTATCGCCAGGCCCTGGCGCGCCAGGTGGACTTCCCGCAGGCCAAGGCGAATCTGGCGCTCGCCCAGGCCCTGAAGAAGGACCGCGAAGACCAGCAGGAGGCCGGCCCGCCGGGCGACAAGCCGGACCAGGAGGTCTTCGACAACACGGCCGACAAGGGCAAGCAAGTGGCGCGGCCCGGTGCCAGGGCCGACTCGGACGAGCAATGGCTGGACAACCTGAGCACCTCGCCGGCGCAGTTCCTGCGCCGCAAGTTCCTGCTGCAGGACGCCGCGAAGGGAGCCGGATCATGAGGCAGGCGCTGCTCCTGTGGCTGCTCTGCTGGTGCTTGCTGGCGCTTGCCGCCGAGCCCGAGGTGAAGGTGCGCACGCAGCTGCTGCCGGCGGACTCGGTGCTGGTCGGCGGCACGCTGACCCTGCAGGTCGACCTGCTGGTGGACACCTGGTTCAGCCAGCCGCCGCAGCTGCCGATGCTGAAAGTCGCCGGCGCGGTGATCTCCGAGCCCGGCAGCGAGGCCACCCACCTCAACGAGAAGATCGCCGGCAAGGCCTTCTTCGGTCTGCGCTACCGCTACCAGATCACCCCACAGAACCCCGGTGAGTTCAGCCTGCCGGCGCTGGCTATCCAGGTGCAACCGGGGCAGGCCAGCGGCCCGCTAACGGTCAGCAGCCAGCCGCTGCGCTTCAGCGCCAAGGCACCGGCGGGCGTTGCGGGCGATGGCGGGCAGCGCCTGGTGGCCAGCCAGGTGACGATCAGCCAGCAGTTGCAGCCTTCCCATGAGCCACTGCGGGTGGGTGACAGCGTCACCCGCCGCCTGCATATCAGCGCCGAGGGCGCCCAGGCCATGTTGATCCCGGCGCCGAACTTTGCCGAGGTGGACGGACTGCGCCGCTACGTGCAGGCGCCAACGGTGCGACCGCTGAGCGATGGACGCGGCGGCAGCAGCGGCGGCGAGCGGCTGGATGCGGTCACCTACGTGATCGAGCAGGCCGGCGACTTCCAGCTTCCGCCGATCCAGCTGCACTGGTGGGCGGCCGACAGTGGCGAGCCGCGCACGGCGTCGTTGCCGGCGCTGAAGCTCTCGGCCCAGGCCCCGGCGGCCTACGCGGCACCTTTTTCCATCAGCGAAGACCTGCGCGAACTGGGCCGGCGCGCCCAGGTGCGGGTCAGCGCCCACTGGCTGCGGCTGGGCCTTCTGCTGGCTGGCCTTGGCGGGCTTTGCCTTGCCGTGCGCGCCTGGGGCAAACCGTTGCGGCTGGCGGCGAGGAGTGCCCTGCAGCGCCATCGGCAACGCTGGCGGGATTCGCCTGCCTACGCCTGGCGGCAGGTGCGCGGGCAACTGGGCAGAGAGCCGCCGCAACTGAGCGCGCTGTATCTATGGCTGCGCCGGACATCGGGAAGCCGTGAAATGAGTAGCGTAATTGACGTTGGCTCCCACCCGGCGGGAAATCCTCTGCTAGCGTTTTTCAGGGCCCGTTACGGGCGCCCGGGCGGGGCGCCGGAAACGGCGTCCGCGCCGCTGCTCCGGGCACTGCCGCAACTGCGGCGCGAGCTGCGGCGGGAGCAGCCTCCGGGCGCCCCAGCCCATGCGCTCAAACCACTGAATCCGTGACCAGGGACGCGACATGCATTCGAACCTCGCTCGACCGTTTGCCCGCTGGCTCTTCCTGCTGACCCTGGGGCTGCCGCTGCTGGCCCAGGCGGCGGGTGAGCTGCCGTCGTGGAATGACGGCCCTTCGCGCCAGGCGATCGTCGGTTTCGTCGAGGCGGTGACCGAACAGGGCGGCAAGGACTTCGTCCCGGTGGCCGAGCGCATCGCCGTGTTCGACAACGACGGCACCCTGTGGAGCGAACAGCCGATGTACTTCCAGGTGCTCTTCGCCCTGGACGAGGTGAAACGGCAGGCGCCGCAGCACCCGGAATGGCAGCAGACGCAGCCGTTCAAGGCGGTGCTCGAAGGCGACCAGAAGACCCTGGCCGACAGCGGCATGCAGGGCATCCTGCAGATAGTCGCCGCGACCCATTCGGGCATGAGCACCGAGGAGTTCATCGCCAATGCCCGCCGCTGGCTGGCCAGCGCCCGCCACCCGCGCAGCGGCAAGCCGTATACCGAAATGGTCTACCAGCCGATGCTGGAACTGCTCGACTACCTGCGCGCCAACGGCTTCCGCACCTACATCGTCTCCGGCGGCGAAGTGGCCTTCATGCGCGCCTTTGCCGAAGAGGTCTACGGCATCCCGCCCGAACAGGTGATCGGCACCACCCTGGGCAGCCGTTTCGAGGATCAGGGCGGCGAGCTGTCGATCCAGCGTCTGCCCAAGCTGGTGCACAACGATGACGGGCGGGGCAAGCCGGAAAGCATCGACAGCATCATCGGCCGGCGGCCGATCCTCGCCTTCGGCAACTCCGACGGCGACCTGCAGATGCTGCAGTGGACCGTGGCGGGCCAGGGCCGGCGCTTCGCCGGCCTGGTGCACCACACCGACGGTCAGCGCGAATGGGCATATGACCGGCAGAGCAGGGTCGGGCGCCTGGACAAGGCGCTGGACGAAGCGAAGGGCAAAGGCTGGGTGGTCGTCGACATGGCCACGGAATGGAAGAAGGTCTATCCGTTCGACCAGTAGCAGGGCGCAACACAAGAAAGCCGCAGGGGCACGGAGACCACCAGCCGGGAAGTCGGTCTCTCCAGTGCATGCAGTCGTGGAACACGATGCAGTGACTGGAATGGAGATACACCCATGAAACGCAGGGGAAGATGGCTATCGCGGTTTGCCCTGGCGGCAACCGCGGTCATGGGCCTTTCCGTGGCGCAGGCCGCGGACAAGCCCAATATCCTGGTGATATTCGGCGACGATATCGGCCAGACCAACATCAGCGCCTATGGCAAGGGCGTGGTCGGCTACCAGACGCCGAACATCGACCGCATCGCCAAGGAAGGCATGATGTTCACCGACTACTACGCGGAGAACAGCTGCACGGCAGGGCGCTCCACCTTCATCACCGGGCAGGCGATCCTGCGCACCGGCCTGTCCAAGGTCGGCATGCCCGGCGTCCCGGTCGGGCTGCAGGACCGCGACGTGACCATCGCCCAGGCGCTCAAGGCCCACGGCTACGCCACCGGCCAGTTCGGCAAGAACCACCTGGGCGACCGCGACGAATACCTGCCGACCAAGCACGGTTTCGACGAGTTCTTCGGCAACCTCTACCACCTCAATGCCGAGGAGGAGCCGGAGCGTCCGTACTGGCCCAAGGACGATGAAGCCTTCGTCAAGGCCGCTTCGCCGCGCGGCGTACTGAAGGCCAGCGCCGACGGCAAGATCGAGGACACCGGCGCCCTGACCAGCAAGCGCATGGAAACCATCGATGACGACACCACCCAGGCCGCCATCGACTTCATCGACAAGCAGGTCAAGGCCGACAAGCCGTTCTTCGTCTGGATGAACACCACCCGCATGCACGCCTTCACCCACGTGCGCGAGTCGATGCAGGGCCAGAGCGGCATGCCCGGCAACGAGTACGCCGACGGCATGCTCGAGCACGACGGCGACGTCGGCAAGCTGCTCAAGACCGTGGATGACCTGAAGATCGGCGACAACACCATCGTCATCTACACCACCGACAACGGCCCGAACCAGTGGTCCTGGCCGGACGCGGCGACCACGCCGTTCCGCAACGAGAAGAACTCCAACTGGGAAGGCGCCTACCGCGTGCCGGCGATGATCCGTTGGCCCAACCACATCAAGCCGGACTCGGTCTCCACCCAGATGTTCTCCGGGCTGGACTGGTTCCCGACCCTGCTGGCCGCCGTGGGTGACACCGATATCAAGGACCGTCTGCTCAAGGGCGCCGACATCGGCGGCAAGAACTTCAAGGTGCACCTGGACGGCTACAACCAGCTGGACTACCTGACCGGCAAGACCGACAAGGGTGCGCGCAGCGAGTTCTACTACTTCAACGACGACGCGGAGCTGGTGGGCATGCGCTTCGGCGACTGGAAGATCGTCTGGTGCGAGCAGCGTGCGCCGGGCGGCCTGCAGGTCTGGAGCGAACCCTTCACCTGCCTGCGGGTGCCCAAGCTGTTCAACCTGCGGATGGACCCCTACGAGCGCGCGGATATCGTTTCCGACCAGTACTACGACTGGCTGACCAAGAACGACTACCTGCTGTTCCAGGGCACGCGCAAGGCGGCGGCCTTCCTGCAGACCTTCGTCGATTACCCGCCGAGCCAGCGCCCGGCGAGCTTCAGCATCGACCAGATCCGCAAGGACGTGGACGCGAAGATCGAAGCCAAGATGAAGCAGAGCGGCAAGCAGTGACACCCGCGACGGGCATTGCCCTGGCAATGCCCGCTTCACTCCCCGCGGCGGCAGCGCCGTCGCGGGGATTCTCCTGTTCGACAAGGTCGTCCCGATGCCGTCAACCGTCAGTTCGTCGAGCATGAATAGCCGCCGCGCCAAGCCGGCCGTCACGGCTGTGCCTTCCGCGCTCGCCCTGTGGGTGCCGGCACTGCTGCTGTTCGTCTCCGGCGCTGCAGCGCTGGTGTTCCAGGTGTTGTGGGTCAAACAGCTGTCGCTGGTGGTGGGGGTGGAGGTGTACGCCGTCACCACTGCGATCAGTGCCTTCTTCGCCGGCCTGGCCCTGGGCGGGCTGCTTTTCGGTCGCCTGGCGGACCGCCTGGCGCGGCCGCTGCGGCTCTACGCGGGGCTGGAAATCCTGGTGGCGCTGCTGGCCGTCACGTCCAGCGTGGCGCTGGCCAATGCCGCCGCTACGTTCGCCTTCCTCGAGGAGGCCTTCGGCATCCTGGCCTGGACGCTGCCCTTTCTGCTGGTGGGCGTTCCGGCATTCTTCATGGGCGGTACGCTGCCGGTACTGGTGCGTGCCCTCGAACCCGCGGATGGCCAGATGGGCCGCGCGGGAGGCGGCCTGTACGCCGCCAACACCGCCGGCGCCATCGCCGGCACATTGCTGGCGGCGTTCCTCCTGCTGCCGCTGCTGGGCGTATTCGGCAGCGCCCTGGCCGCGGCCGCCTGCAACCTGATCGCCGCTGGCGGTGCGCTGGCGCTGCGGCGCGGGCCGAACCGGCCGCTGCTGGAAGAGGCGCCCATTGCCACACCGCGCAGCAAGGCCGCGCGCCTGGCCATCGCCCTGTACTGCGTGGCCGGTGGCGTGGCGCTGGGTTACGAAGTGGTGTGGACGCAGTCGATCGTCCAGTTCATGAGTACCCGCACCTTCGCCTTCGCCGTGGTGCTGGCCACCTACCTGGGCGGGCTGGTGCTGGGCAGCGCGCTGTATGCGCGCCGCGCGGATCGCATCGGTGATCCCTGGGGCCTGTTCGGCCTGCTGATCGCTGCCGCCGGGCTGCTGGCCATCCTGCAGATCGCCGGGCTGGGCACCTGGCTGGTCGGCCTGCAGAGCCGCGCCGAATGGCTGGTGCAGCAAGCCGGCGGCAGCGAGCTGGCCGGCATGTGTGCGCGCTTCGCGGTGGCGGCTCTGTGCGTGGTGTTCCTGCCGACGACCCTGTTGGGCGCGGCATTCCCCATCGCTCTGCGCCTGGCGGTGGATCGCCGCCATGTGGGGCGCGATGTGGGAACGGTGGTGGCGCTCAACACCCTGGGCGGCATCGCCGGGGTCATGCTCACCGGTTTCGTCCTGGTACCGCAGCTGGGCCTGGTACGAACCCTGGCCGTCCTCGGTGCGCTGGCGGCGCTTGTCGGCCTGCTCGCGACTTGGCGTGGCGAGGGCGTGGGCAGGGGCCTGCGCTTCGCCGTGGCCGGCGTGGCCGTGTTGACGGTGGCGGTTGGAGCGCTGACGTCGCCGCAGCACCTGGCGGAACTGATGCCGGGCGCGCGCAACGGGCAGATCAGCTTCTACGCCGAAGGCCGTGGCGGCACCGTGGCCGTGGTGGAGCAGGGCAGCGGCGACAACCGTTTCAGCCGGCTGTACATCCAGGGCGTGTCCAACACCGGCGACGCCATGCCATCGCTGCGCTACATGCGTCTGCAGGCGTTGCTGCCGCTGCTCATCCACAACGGCGAGCCGCGCTCAGCGCTGGTGATCGGCTTCGGTACCGGCATCACCGCTGGCGCCCTGCTGCGCTACCGCGACCTGCAACACCCGGTGGTGGCCGAGCTGTTGCCCGAAGTGCTGGCCGCCGCGCCGCGCTTCAAGGGCAACTTCGACGCGATCCACGATGCGCGCCTGGACATCCGCCTGCGCGATGGCCGTCGCGAACTCCTGCGCAGCGCCGAGCGCTACGACATGATCACCCTGGAGCCGCCGCCACCTTCCGCGGCCGGTGTGGTCAACCTGTATTCCCGCGACTTCTACCAGCTGGCCGCCGCGCGCCTGGAGGAGGGCGGGGTGGTCGCCCAGTGGCTGCCGTTGCCGACCCAGAACGACGAGGAAAGCCGCTCGCTGGTGCGCAGCTTCATCGACGTCTTCCCCTACGCCACGCTCTGGACCACGGAGTTCCACGAGATGCTGCTGGTGGGTTCATTACAGCCACTGCAGCTGGACGTAACGACCATCCGCAAGCGCTTCGAGCAACCGGAGGTGGCCGCCGCGCTGGGCGAAGTCGGGGTCGACTCCGTCGAGGCCCTGCTTGCCACCTGGATTACCGATCGCGCCGGCCTTGAACGCTATGCCGGCGATGCCCGGCCGGTCACCGACGACCAGCCGCGCATCGAGTACGCGCCCTGGGTCCGCCCGAAGGAAATCGCCCGCGTCCTGCCGACCCTGCTCGCCCTGCGCACGCCGCCGCCCCTGGAGAACGCGGTGCCGTCGGTACAGGCGGCGGTCAACGACTACTGGCTGCGGCTGCGGCGCTTCTACGACCTGAGCCTGCACGCCTACCGTGGCGACCGCCAGGCCTGGGCGCGCGATGCCCGCCAGGTGGTGCTGGATGACGGCGATAACCCCTACTACCAATGGTTCCTGGGGGCGCGCTGAATGTTCGCCCCAGGCCGCAACTGCACCAATCGGCGAGGCTCCGGCAATTGCGATTTGCGATGGACGTCCCACCGCGCAATGGCGGTTATCGAAGCCCTGTCTAGACTCCAATCGTTCCGCTGCGGAGCACGCAATGCCGAGTGTGAGACAGACCCTCCTCACTGCAGTTCGCCGATTCGACTCCGTCCAACGCTTCCCATGAATGCAAGGACGTCGATGATGAATGACGCGTTGAAAAAACTGCCGACTCCAGCCCGCCCATCCATTCCCCGTCGCGCTGCGCCTGCAGGTTAGCGAAGACGCCTGCCATGACCAGACCTGGAAACCGGTCGACCTCGTGAAGGCGAAGAGCATCCCCCATTAGAAACCACCCCGTCGATTCCAAGGAGCGTATCCATGCAAATCAAGACCCTGGCCGCCACCCTGTGCCTGACGACTCTCGTGTTGTCCGGCTGCGCCAGCAAGTACGTGGCGCCGGAGCAGTATTCCGGCTTCCTCAAGGACTACAGCGTGCTCAAGGAGGACAAGTCGCCGTCCGGTGCGCCGGTGCGGCGCTGGATCGATCCGCAGGTGGACGTCAACAAGTTCACCAAGGTCTTCGTCGAGCGCAGCCAGCTCTACCCGCAGCCGCAACCGTCGGAGAAGATTCCGCAGAGCACCCTCGATGGCATCACCCAGTACTACGATCAGGTGCTGATGACGGAATTCTCCAAGGTCCTGCCGCTGGCCACCGGGCCGGGTGAGGGCGTGCTGGTGGTGCGCCCGGCGATCACCGCGGTGAGCGCCTCCACCAAGGGCCTGCAGCCTTACGAGGTGATCCCCATCGCGCTGATCGCCGCGGGCGTGAGCACCGCCACCGGCATCCGCGACCAGGACACCAGCCTGGCCACGGAAGCGGCGTTCATCGACGCCGACAGCGGCAAGGTGGTCGCCGAAGTCGTGCGCAAGGGCGCCGGCGCGGAGCTGGAAAACTCCTCCCAGGTCATGACCGCCAACGACGCCAAGGCAGTGCTCAGCGGTTGGGCCAAGGACATGGTGGCGACCTTCCAGCAGCTCAAATCCAAGTGACGGCAGCCTAGCGGGCGAGGCGGCCGGTGCAGCGTACCGGCCGCTTCCGTCCCACGGGGCAATACGGAACTGCCCAGCACCGAGGTAGCAGCATGACCCCCCATCGCGCCCTGATCCGCCCGCTCGCCCTGGGGCTGAGCCTGGCCTCGAGCCAGGCCCTGGCCGGCGGCATCCTGATCTACGAAACCGGGCAGGAAGGCAACGGCCTGGCCAACGCTGGCGCGGCCGCGCTGCCCAGCGACCCGAGCATCCTGATGAGCAACCCGGCCGGCATTGCCGAACTCAAGGGCACGCAACTGAGCGCCAACGCCCAGGTCATCCTCGGCGACATCCGCTTCTCCCGTGACAGCAACAACCAGTTCGACGGCAACGAAGGCGGCAACGCGCTGCAATGGCTGCCCGGTTCGAGCCTGTTCATCAGCCACCAGCTCGACGAACGTTCCGCCATCGGCTTCGGCATGTACGGCAACTTCGGCCTGGCGGTGAACTACGACGATGACTGGGCGGGGCGCTACTTCACCCAGGAATCGGCAGTGATCGGCGTGTCCTTCCAGCCCACCATTGCCCACAAATTCACTGACCAACTCTCGGTCGGCATCGGCCCACGCATCGTCTACGGCTACTACCGCACGGAAGTGGCGATCAACAACAACCTGCTGGGCCTGCGCGACAGCCCGGACGGCCAGCTGGAATACAAGGACACCGACGTCGGCACCGGCGTCAACGTCGGCCTGCTCTACGATCTCAGCGAACGCACCAAGATCGGCCTCGCCTACACCAGCAAGGTCAAGCTGGAGTTCAAGGACAGCCCCGACGTGCGCAAGGTCAGCAACCCGATCATCAACGCCGCCCTCAATCGCCTGGATGTCGACTCCCTGGAACTGGACATGAACGTCCCGCAGACGGCGACCCTGAGCATCGCCCACCAGCTGGACGAACAGTGGAAGCTGCTGGGCAGCCTCGGCTGGCAGGACTGGAGCGACTTCGGCCAGATCGGCGTGGAGGTGGACGCCAACGCCGGCGGCGTGGACCGCACCGTCGACCGCCAGTACAAGGACACCTGGCACGCCTCGGTGGGCACCCAGTACCAGATCGACCCGCGCCTGCGCTGGAGCCTGGGCCTGGGCTACGACAGCTCGGCGGTGGACGACAAGGACCGCACCGTCGACAACCCCATGGGCGAAGCCTGGCGCCTGGCGACCGGGATCAACTACCAGCTCGACGAAGGCCTGGACGTGCACCTGGCCTACACACTCGTCTGGCTCGGCGACATGGACGACGAGCAGACCAAGTCGCGCTCCGGCGAAACCCTGTCGGGCACCTACCACAATGCCGCCCTGCACATCCTCGGCGGCGGGGCGACCTGGCGCTTCTGATGCTCCGGCAGCCCTTGCCCGTGCGGGCTGAGGTCTGCCCGGTGCAGAACTCCCCCGGCAGGAGCGGGCTACGCCCGCGATCCGCCGGCAGGACCGGCGCTACTCCACCCGCAATCGACCGCCGCCAACCCCAGCCCAATCCGGCGACCACCCATCAGCACACCCTCACCAGCGCAAGCACCTGTCCCATCATCATCGGCCACCGTCCAACAACCTCTCGCCACTCCGAGGAACTCCACCATGGCCAGATACCTGATCTCCTTCCCCAGCGCCGCCATGGTCGTGCCTGACAACGAACTGCAGGCCGTCGGCCACGCCGCCCACGCCGTCATCGAGGAGGCCAGGGCCGCCGGTGTCTACGTGTTTGGCGGCGGCATCGACGAAGCCGTGCCGCCCGTGCTGGTCAGCGCCGACGGCTCGGTCACCCCAGGCGGCTACCCCTGGGCCCCCACGCTGGATGGCGGCTTCACCGTGCTCGAACTGCCCTGCGTCGGCGACGCCATCGCCTGGGCGGCGCGCCTGGCGAAGGCCTGCCGCTGTCCGCAGGAGCTGCGGGTGTTCGGGTTTGATCCGAGGGCTTAGCGCGGGGATGGGATGTTTTGCGACCGGCCTCGGGGCAAGGTGCGCCGGGGCGGGCAAAGGCAGTTATCGGCCAGAAGCGGACGTTCGACTCATACTGCTGGTAGCTATTCACGGCTGTCCTGCACAAATGCGATCCTACCGCCAAACGGAACAGATACCGCAAGCAACCGGAAGCAGGACTACTCAAAATGGATATCCGCTTGGGCATCATTCTTCCCCAACACCGCCGGAAGTCTCTGTTCGTCGACGGTGTTGTCGAAACGAGGACGTGGGGCGATGAGATCATTCCCGCAGAAGAGCCTTGGCTGGCGTTCGAAGCGCTTCCGTCCGTGAAGTTTCGCAGCTATTCACCTGTTCCTGGTTGGCTTCGCGACAAACTCTCTCTGCCACTACAAGCGGAAGACCTTGAACAAGTGGTTATGGAGGGTCAGCGCATCATCGACTATGCAGAACTCCTCCAGGAGAAATGCTTCGCGGATGAATGGGATGAGTTCTCCGCGAACCACGGCGACGGGGCGCTTCATACTCAGCAATTCGAAGCTGGGCTAACGGCTTTGCTACGTCAGATTGGATATTGCGCATTGGTATTTGCCAGCAATGACGACATTAATGACTTCCGTATCCTTTCCCTCGAGCAACTCGTTGAATTGCTTAGAGAGTCGCTTGCATCGCCGTGGCGATCCAAAGGCTTTTGTATCTCGGTACGTTTCTCAGACTGAAGCGATCTCGTTTCGACTTTACGAAAAACTCTGCCACTTCAGCAGTGATGCTGGTTTGGCGTGGGTAGCGGACTCTCGCCACGGGCAGCACACGGCCAGAAGCAGATAGCCGTTCGCTCGAGAACGTCACACTACAGGGTGAATCTTCAGGCGTGCTCCCGCTATACTCGCGGAAGGCTCTGAGCGAGAGCATGGGTAAACCTGAAGAGTAAGCACGGTGGAAATAAAGTATCCGGTTCTACGAAATCTTTTGATTTCAGTTTTCTCTGTGGAGGTCGGTCTTTCCGAAGAGTTGGAGATGGCTTTTACGGAGTGTTACCTCCAGAACACGGAAGTGCGACTAGCTCTTAGAGATGAATTGATTGCATTTGAGGCGAGCGGCGAATCATGGAGAGAGCTGCTCGATAATGAGAGCTGGTGTGTTGCTCCAACCGATTCGGAAGACGAGGCGCGAGAGTACATCATGGAAATATTTGGCGCCCGAGTGTTGAGCTGAGACTGAGGAGCAGGCTGGCCACAAAGGATCATGGTGGATAGCTTGAAAGTCCGCTTCGGGCCGGCAGCGGCCTCTCGCCTGGAGCTACAGTCGGCCAGAATCGGGCTTTTAGATTCTAGTGAAGAATTTAATTATTAACTAAACTGCTTTAGCAGGAACCCCCTGCTCACGAAGAAGTTTTTCCAGTTCATCTGAAAAATCAAGAAATCCATCAGCAGGAATCTCTTTCGAAGCTAACAGTGCCCTAACCGACGGAGCTAAATAAGGAAAAATTTCCGCTAAGTCTTTTTTTACCCATCCAGAAATGCTGAAACACACTGGATCTGTATCTTCTTCTCCGCTTCTTCCGACAAGAGCGTACTCAACTTCGCCCAGCCTTAAAATATAGGCGGGAAATTCCTCGTAGCGCCCGGATTGATCCCATTCCAAGTTGATATCTTTTATTGCTGCCGCAACTAAATCGGCCAACTTATTTAGTTCCCCTTCAACAAGAATTTCAGCGCCAGCAGCTACTCTAAACATGTCGAACTCCGATAGTTGTTAACCAATTACACACAGTGCGTATATTCGTTGGTCAGGCCGATAATCTATTGGGACACCCCAGCCAGTTACCTCCATCACACCGAATTTCTCGTCAGTGTAGAACCACTGCTCGTTATCGTCGTATTCCAATTCGGTAAGGCTTAACAAATCCACGATAAAATGGCCGAGCCGAATATCGCCGGGGAGGCGCCCTTGGTAAATTAATGGCTCTGCCATGTCTCCCTGGAAGCTAAAATCATAGGCTTTTATCGCGCACAATCTTCCCTCTCTAAACATCAAGGATAGCGCGGGCATCTCTCGCTTAAACTTACTTATCACACTCCGATCAGAGAGATGAAAATAGAGAATCCCCTCGCCATCTTCATCATCAAAATAGCTCTCCAGGCTTAGTAGTGGCCCCCTTGAAAATCTGTATTCGTTCGAGCCAACCATATATCGAGACAGCACAAGATCAAGACTCTTTTTGCTGATGCCGATGGGTACTCCAGCTAGAGACGCGCCTGGTACAATTGGCGCGTCCCATGAGATTGCAAATTGGAAGGTTTCCTTCTGAAGATAAGGGATGTCGCGCCCAATGATTGCTTCGATTTCCTCTGCTTCACCCAGAAAAGCTTCCGACAGCGAGTGGGTTATAGATTTGGCAATCCAAATTGGGGTCGTTGTTGTAATTACGATGTCCCCACTCTCTTCGATCTTCCTCAATGACTCCAGTATTACATCCACATACTTCTGATTCTCGATTTTGCTCATGACTGGCCCATGGTCAATTTTTGTTTTTATGGCGCTGAGTTTTAGGAGGCTTCAGCGCGAATCCGGCTAAAAATTGGCAACCTGTGCATTCTGACATCATGGGGAAAACATCCGCTATGGGTCGAAAGCATCCCCAGGATGAGGCTGCCTCTACCGATCGATCACGAGCTTGCCTGAACTACTCGCTTGGCGACTGCCTGGAGGATCCAGCCGATGGTTTCGGCGGGGATGCGGGTGATTTTGCTGTCTATGTAGGACGCCAGCTCGTCGACGTGGACGTAGATGCCTTTGGGCTCGAGTTCCTTGAGGAACATGCGTCCGTCGTTGCCGAAGGTGAGGAGGAAGCGGGAGGCGGCGAGCTGCTTCCTTAAATAGATGTTGCGATCGAAGGCATTGAGCTCGGCCGGTGATGCTAACGGTTCTAGAGTAGGAAAATAAATCTGTCCCCTTTACCCCTTTAGTCTTGAGCTGGCATTCCACTCAAAATGAGCCAGGAGCTCATCAACCATAGCGTTCCCCGACGGAATCATGGCCTTGAAACTTCCACTCAGCAGCGCGTCCTCCACTGCGTCTCGAACCGTCATATCGAGGTCAATTCGAGTCACCGTCCAGTTCAGATCAAAGAACGCAATACTCACGGGAATCTCACCGAACTCCTCCTGGAATTCATCAATATGCTGTCGCTCGCGCTTGGTCATTTCCACGAAAAGCAATTTGACCACTGCATCCATAGCGGCGGTTTGCATTGGAGCCACGTCACCTTCCTGGCCCGACCACAGGGTTGGCTCGGCAAGATGGATAAGCTCACTCGATCCAGTTTTGCGTACACGCTCAGCAAAGCAAGCGTTAGGTGAAATCAAGAAGTGAACTGTACGCTGCATTTTCCCATTCCTCGAAATTTCATCATGATCCTGCGTGCTAAGGCAGTCGTGTGGTCGAGTCACTCAACTTGAAGTTCTGCTTCGCCGTCTATAGCCGGCGCATTTTTGCATTCTGCTGTCAGGGAAGTGTGTGCTCGATATTACTGTAAACATCACCACTGTATAGCGCCTTGGCGAGACTTTTCGGGCCTTTACTGCGCTGCTCATTCGACGACTGAATTCATCCGCGCAAGGCCGCTTTGGGGCGAAAGCAGCCCCTAGGCGAGGCTGCTTTGCGCCTCGATCATGAGCTTGCCTGACCACTCGCTTGGCGATTGCCTGGAGGATCCCACAGATGGTTTCGGGTGGGATACGGGTGATCTTGCTGTCTATGTAGGACGCCAGCTTGTCGACGTGGGTAAATGCCTTTGGGCTCGAGTTCCTTGAGGAGCATGCGTCCGTCGTCGCCGAAGGTGAGGAGGAAGCGGGAGGCGGCGAGTTGCTTCCTTATGTAGATGTTGCGATCGAAGGAATTGAGCTCGTCCGGTGATACGAACGGTTCTCTGCAGAATAGGAAAATAAATCTGTCCCCATTGCCTGTCCTAAATGCTGCCAAATTCAAACTATTACCCCTAGACCTCATAATTCCATATAAAAAACTCCTCCGAAATCAATAAATGGTGCCCTGTGAATTTCTGTGGAATATGACAAAGGGAAAAGATCTTCTATCGAGGTAGTCTGAGCCGAACCGAGTTCACTCAAAAAGCTGTGAAGTTGTCCTTTTGAAAGGGTGACTAAGTTTTTGTTAACAAAGAACACCTTGTCATTAGCAAACAAGCCAATGGAAAACACATCCCCAAACCCAACGATATAGCCATCAAAGGATTGTCCAGTTGGGGTTGAAAATTTTGCTTTAAATGAAAGATCGAATATCGAATCCCCCAAATCATCAATCGTCAGTACCGGATATTTCAATTCATCACTATCATCGTATCGCTAGATCGGATGTTCTTCATATTCCATTCGCCCTAGAAAATCTTTTGCCAAATTATTCTTCATGTATTGAGTCCTTTCACCGGCCTAGTGCCAGGGTTTTGGAGGCGGGTGAATCCCCTTGTCTCGGCATTTACAGTGTGCCCCGTGATACTGGTCAGCGATAACAAGTCTACGAAGTTTCATGTCCTACCTGAATCAGCCAAAGAGTCGTTTGAAGCGTCTTACGACTCTCAAGGCTTGTGCATTTCGGTCAGTCACGCTGTCTGAGATCCATGCCCTCCAGTGTCGATTGATGCCAGCATGTCAATACGGACGTCCGTTTTGGGTCAGGCCTGTTGATCAAAGAAAATCTTTACGCCAATCTAAATATACAAGGTCGCGGTCGAATTCTCTTTTCAGCTCAACGGAGTAGTATGACAATCGCGCTATCTCGGATGGTGTCTCATGCCAGATCATTTCCGCAATTTGGCGCATACTTAATCGCTCAAGCAAGCTCTTATAGAACGCATTCACGATTTCTCTCGAACGAGCGATATCTTTAGAGAAGAACAGGGAAACCTTTTGGGAGGTTTCCTCCAGAAGGTAAGGGATGTCGCACTCAATGATTGCTTCGCTTTCCTCTGCTTCACCCAGAAATGCTTCGGACAGCGAGTGGATTATAGATCTGGCAATAGAGGTTGGGGTCGTTGTTGTAATTACGATGTCCCCTCTATCTTCGATCTTTCTCAATGACTCCAGTATTACATCCACATACTTCTGATTGTCGATCTTGCTCATGACTGGCCCATGGTCAATTTTTGTTTTTATGGCGCGGAGTTTTAGGAGGCTTCAGCGCGAATCCGGCTAAAAATTGGCAACCTGCACATTCTGACATCATGGGGCAAACATCCGCTACGGGTCGGTAGCTGACTACAAAAGTCGCCAATCGCCACCCCGTAATCTTGACGTCTCGAACGCCAAACAGTCCTCGCTTGACCGCCGCACCCCCACGCCATAACCTCGCCCGGCCCCTGTGAAAGCGACAGGGGAGCGGGTTTGGCGACCCGATAAAGTCATTGTGCGACCCGCACGGATAAGTCCTGCGCCGTAGTTTTATGGGCGTGGTGCTTTGCTATGGCGAGCCGCGCAGGGAGACCTTCGGGTCTGCCGGGTGATGACTGCCGGTTCGCCAACCCTGCGCGGTTCCGCCTCCCAATCCGTTTGGCGACGGATGAGGGGGCTGTCATGGACAGTCATAAAAGGGTTTGCATGAATGGACGACATCTACGTTCCCACCGTTTTCCACCGCTACAACCGTTCTCTGCGCGGCGTGCTGATCGACAACCAGCCCTGGCTGGTCGCCCGCGAGCTGGGCTATCTGATCCGCGAGCGAGTCGAGTCCTATGTGCTTCGGCTGGATGATGATCTGTTTCGCGAGGCGCGCCTGGTGACGGGCAGTGGCGAAGAGGTCGTGTTGTTGCTCAGCGACTTTGGCGTTTTCCATGTGCTGCAGCGTTATCGCAATCCGGAGCATCGGCCGTTGCGTCGCTGGCTCACCGGCCATGTGCTGCCGGTGCTGAGGGATCAGGGCGCAGTGGCGGCGGGCCTGCCGCAGCGGATGCAGGCGAAGGGGGAAGGGCGGCCGCTGGCGGTGCTGGATTGGCAGGGTGAGTTGTGGGTGCCGATGGCGCAAGTGCCGCGATTGATGCGCGAGGAGCGGCGTGGGCGCTGGTGGCGCAGGGAGTAGGTGCGCGGCGGTGGAGAGCGCCTGTCGGCGCTGATCGCGGACAGAGTCCGCTCCTACGAGGGAAGTGTGCGCAAGCCATGCCGCCGCCACCTGCGTAGCGCCTTTGTAGGAGCAACTGTCTTTGTTCCAGACGTCTGTGCCTGGGTTTCCCTCTCCCTAACCCTCTGACTAGGCGTCCCCCCCATGAAGGGAGAGGGGACCGTTCGATGCAGGTTGAAACGATGGTGTCAGCCGGCACAGACAGCTCCCTCTCCCTTCGGAGCGGGGCGCGCAGCCAGGGCGGGGGAGAGGGACCGCCCTGGTAGGGTATTAAAGTAGGAGCGGATCTTATCCGCGAATCCGGCCGGCAGGCCGGCGCTACCCAATGGCACCGCTATCGCGGTGATCGCGGAGAAGCTCCGCTCCTACAGGGAGCAGGCGGGCGTCGCCCGAGAAGGTAGGGCGAATAACCCGGAACGGGTTATCCGCCGCAGGCGGGCTGCCGGATGACTCAGGACGCGTCGATCCAGATGGTCTTGATCTCGGTGTACTGGTCGTGGGCCCAGGCGGACTTGTCGCGGCCGCCGAAGCCGGACTCGTTGTAGCCGCCGAAGGGGGTGGAGGCGTCGCCTTCGCCGAAGCAGTTCACCGTGACGATGCCGGCGCGGATTTCCCGCGACAGGCGCAGGGCGTGGCGCAGGTTGCTGGTGTAGGCCGAGGCGGCGAGGCCATAGACGGTGTCGTTGGCCAGGCGGATGGCCTCGTCGATGTCGCGGAAGGTGGTGACCGCCAGCACCGGGCCGAAGATTTCCTCGCGGAACAGCCGGCTCTGCGGGGACACGTCATTGACCACCGTGGGGCGGATGAACACCCCCTGATCGGTGTCGCCACCGTGGACGAACGCCAGCTTCTCGCCCTGGGCGTACTCCAGGTACGAGCGCACCTTGTCGAAGTGCGCCGGGCTGACCATGGCGCCCAGGCGATTGTCCGGGTCCATCGGGTCGCCGAGCTTCCAGTCGCGCAGGTGCACGCCGATGCGTTCGAGCAGGGCGTCGCGCACGTCCTCGTGGACGATCAGCCGCGAGGACGCCGAGCAGTTCTCACCCATGTTCCAGAACGCGCCGTTGACCACGTGCTGGGCGACCTGGTCGAGGTCCTCGACATCGTTCATCACCACGGCGGGGTTCTTGCCGCCGCATTCGAGCACCACGCGCTTGAGGTTGGAGTCGGCGGCGTAGCGAAGGAACCGCCGGCCGGTCTCGGTGGAGCCGGTGAAGCTGACCATGGCCACGTCGGGATGGCGGCCGAGGGGTTCGCCGGCGTCCTCGCCGCTGCCCGGCACCACGTTGAACACGCCGGCCGGGATGCCGGCCTGCTGCGCCAGTTCGGCGACGCGCAGGGCGGTGAGGCTGGTTTCCTCGGCCGGCTTGACCACGATGGAGCAGCCGGCGGCCAGGGACGGGCCGATCTTCCAGGCCAGCATCAGCAACGGGAAGTTCCACGGCAGCACCAGGCCGACCACGCCGATGGGCTCGCGTACCACCAGGGTCACGGCGTTGCTGCCCACCGGGGCGGTGGCGTCGTAGACCTTGTCGATCAGCTCGGCGTGCCAGCGCAGCGTGTTGATGGTCTCGGGCACGTCGATGGTCTCGCACTCGCGCACCGGCTTGCCGCTGTCCAGGCTTTCCATCACCGCCAGTTCGTGGGAGTGCTCTTCCAGCAACTGGGCGAAGCCCAGCAGCACGGCCTTGCGTTCGGCAGGCGAGCGCTTGCTCCACACGCCTTGCTCGAAGGCCTGGCGGGCGGCGGCGACGGCGCGGTCGACGTCCGCTGAAGTACAGGCGGCGATGTCCGCCAGGTGCTCGCCGGTGGCCGGGTTGCGGGTGGCGAAGGTCTTGCCGGAAGCGGCGTCCTGGAAGCGCCCGTCGATGAAGGCGCGGGTGGGGAACTGCAGCTCGGCGGCGATGGCCGCGTACTCGGCCCGGGTGAGGAGGTCTGCCATTGTTCTTGTCCTTCTCTGGATGGTCTGGCCTGGCGGGGTTACGCCTGGACGATCTGCGCGACGTTGCGCTTGAGGGTGTCGACGACGTCCTTGAGTGCCGCCTTCTCGGCCTCGGTCATGGCCTTGAGCGGGGCACGTACGCCGCCGGTGCGCAGGCCGTTGAGCTCGCAGCCGACCTTGATCGACTGGACGAACTTGCCGCCTTCGAGGAAGTCCATCAGCGGCATCATCGCCGCCATGATGCGCCGGCCCTTGGCGAAGTCGCCCTGCACCACGCAGGCTTCATAGAGCGCCACGTGCTCGCGGGGGATGAAGTTGGAGCCGGCGCAGACCCAGCTGCGCGCGCCCCAGGCGAAGAATTCCAGGGCCTGATCGTCCCAGCCGCAGGACAGCTGGATGTTCGGGTGGCGGCAGGCCAGGCGGTGCAGCTGGCCCATGTCGCCGGAGCTTTCCTTGATGGCGCAGACGTTCTTGCGCGCGGCGATGGCGGCGAAGAACTCCTCGCCCATTTCCACGCTCATGCGGCCGGGGTAGTTGTAGAGCATGATCGGCAGGCCGGCGGCATCGTCCACCGCCATCACGTGCTCGGCGATCTCCTGCTGGGTCGGCAGGGCGTAGGGCGGCGAGCCGGCCAGCAGGGCGTCGGCCTTGATCTCCTTGGCCGCGCGGGCATAGGCCACCGAGTCCTCGGTGCGGATCGCGCCGGTGCCGACGATCAGCGGCAGGCGGCCGCCGATCACGTCCTTAGCCTTGGCGGCGAGGTCCAGGCGCTCCTGGGCGGTGTGGGCGTAGTACTCGCCGGTGGAGCCGCCGATGATGATGCCGTGGACCTTCGCCTCGATCAGGCTTTCCAGCACGTCGGCGAAGGCCTGGGTGTCGATCGAGCCGTCGTCCTTCAGGGGGGTGATGGCCGGGGTGTAGATACCTTCAAACTTCACGGTGCTTTCTCCAGTGGGGGAATAGTTGCCGTGTGCGCGGGCTTGCCTGCGACGCGACTGTCGAATCGGGTTGTCAGCTTTCCCGGCCGGCGCGGTACTGGCCCCAGCTCAGGTTCATGTTCACCCCGGCCGAGAGGAACGGCTCGGGCGGGTTGGCATTGGGGCCGGGGGAGGCGAGCAGGTAGTCGATCAGCTCGCTCTTGTGCCCGGCCAGCCAGTCGGCCAGCAGCTTGCCGGTGACGGTGCCGCGGGTGACGCCCAGGCCGTTGCAGCACAGCGCGCCGAAGACGTTGGGCGCCAGTTGGCCGAAGTAGCCCAGGTGGTTGCGCGACAGCGCCAGCGAGCCGCCCCAGGTGAATTCGAAATCCACCCCCGGCAGCATCGGGAAGCGCCGGGCGAAGGACTCGCGGTGGCGGCCGACGATGCGTTCCAGGTAGCGCGGGCTGCTGCGGCCATCGGGGTTGAAGCTGAAGCTGTTGCGGATCAGCAGGCGGTTGTCCGGGGTGCGCCGTACGGTGGTGCCGAAGGGGTCGGCGGGGATCAGCCCCCAGTACGGCTTGCCGCCCAGGCGCGCCTGTTCTTCCGCGCTCAGTGCGCGGGTCAGGCTGGCGTAGGTGAACACCGGCAGCATGCGTCCCTTGAGGAAGCCGAAGCTCATGCCGAAGGCGTTGTTGGTCAGCAGCAGGTGCTGCGCGCTGATGCTGCCCTGGGCGTGGCGCAGCACCACCTGGGCGCCGTAGTCGACCTCGGTGATCGGGGTGTTCTCGTAGAGCGTGACGTTGGCCGGCAGCGAGTCGGCCAGGCCCTTGACCAGCGCGGCGGGCTGGATCAGCACGGTGCCGGGGGTGAACAGCGCCTTGCGGTAGAAGCCCGTGCCGATGTGCTCGGGCAGCTCGGCCGCCTCGATCATCCGGTAGTCCTGGCCGAGCTTGTCGAGCCCGCGGCGGTAGGCTTCGAGCACGGCGATACCACGGTCCTCGATGGCCGCCTGGTACTTGCCGCAGGCCTTCATCTGGCAGTCGATGGCGTGTTCGCGGACCAGCTCCTTGAGCAGGTCCTGGCCCATCAGGTTGAGCTTGAGGCTGGTTTTCGCGGTGGCGATGTCGCCGATGTAGTCCTCGGCGCCGATGTCGTGGGGCAGGTCGATGGCAAAGCCGGCGTTGCGCCCGGAGGTGCCGAAGCCGACTTCCTGCGCCTCCACCAGGATGATTTCCTCGTTGGGGAAATGCAGCGCCAATTGGCGAGCGGCGGCCAACCCGGTGAAGCCTGCGCCGACTATGACCCAGCGCGCCGAGCTGTGCCCCGAATGCCGCGGCCGCACTTGCCGGGCTGGGCTCAGGTGATACCAGCCGCAGCGTTTATCGTCGGCGGGCAGATAGGTGATCTTCGTCATTGCAGGGACCTGTTGTTACTTTTATCGGCCAATAGCTATCCCTTGCGTGGAGCCGAAGCTTCACGCGAGATCTCTGGAGCGCGCGGGTGGTGGATGGCTGACGCTGGCGGTCAGCGGAGACTGTCGATGGGGCCGGGCCCTCTGCGGCGCCGGTTTTCGGATGGCGCGGTTTGCGCCGTTGGTGTGACGACTATAGGAGCGGCTCCGACGGAGCGTCTAATTACATTTTCTGGGATCAATTCATACGCTTACAGGGGGCTTCGGGCTTGGCCGGCGATGTGTACTCGGCCGTCGGCAGCACCGCTCATGCACCGTTGAAAGCCCCGGATTGACTGGCCTGCACGCCGCTGGTGAGGGGATTCATGTGGCGCTTTCAGGCGTTGCCAGCGCCAGGGCGTGATGCGCCAGGGTCATCCATTGCCACGGATTTCCCCCGTGCGAATCCGTCGCCGATTGCGCGCGGGTAGCGCGGCCAGTAGCCGAGCGCGAAGGCGTTTGTATAATCCGTTTCCACAAGCGGCAGGCCACGCGGTGATATCCGCGCTCGCACCTGCCAACAAGAAATCGCCGAGGTACGCCGCCGTGGAAAGAAGACAGTTCAGCGAATCGATGCAGGGCCAGAACCTGCGCTTCGTCGGCGAGCGCAAGAGCGACCCGCAGCGCCAACGCAAGGTTGGCTTCGTGCTGCTGGAACACTTCTCCCTGCCGGCCTTCACCCAGGCGCTGGATACCCTGGTCACCGCCAACCTGATCCGCGAAGGCGCCTTCGCCACCCGCACCTACAGCCTGGATGGCGAGTCGGTCACCAGCGATCTCGGGCTGGTCATCTGCCCGGCGTCAGCGCTGGAAAGCAAGTACCTGGACATGGACCTGCTGGTGGTCTGCGGCGGCCTGCGCACGCCGCTCAAGGACATGCCCCACCTCAGCCGCCTGCTGCACCTGGCCGACGAGCGCGGCATCGCCCTGGCCGGCTTGTGGAACGGCGCCTGGTTCCTCGGCAAGGCCGGTCTGCTGGACGGCCACAAGTGCGCGGTGCACCCGGAGAACCGCGCCTCCCTGGCGGAGGTGGCGCGCAACTGCGTGGTCACCGCCGAGAGCTACATCCTCGACCGCCACCGCCTCACCGCCGGCAGCCCCACTGGCGCCTTCAACCTGGTACTGGAATGGGTCCACCAGCTGCACGGCCGCGAGCTGGTGGAAGGCATCGTCGATATCCTCGCCTTCGAGGAGTCGCGCTACCGGCGCACCCGCCCGGCGTTGCACGAGAAGATGACCCAGCCGCTGCGCGACGTGCTCAACCTGATGAGCGCGAACATCGAGGAACCGCTGAGCCCGGACCAGCTCTCGGAATGCGTGGGGCGCTCCAAGCGCCAGCTGGAGCGGCTGTTCCAGGAGCAGCTGGGCACCTCACCGGTGCGTTACTACCTGGAGCTGCGCATCACCGAAAGCCGGCGCCTGCTGCAGCATTCGGACCTGTCGCTGGTGGAAGTGGCGCTGGCCTGCGGCTTCGTCTCGCCCAGCCATTTCAGCAAGTGCTACACCTCGTTCTTCGGCTACTCGCCGTCCAAGGAAGTGCGCTTCGGTTGCGTGCGCTCGGCCAAGTGAGGGCAGGGCGCCCGCACTGCGCAATGGCTCGTTGACGGCCCGCGTCGATCAGAACTGCGCCGCCAGCCAGTCACGCAGGCGGCAGCAGGCGTCGTCGTCTTCCTTGTCCTCGTTGAACGCCAGGTAGTGGTGCGTGTCGTGCAGCACCAGTTCCTGCTCTACCGGGCGGATCAGCGAGCCGTTGGCCACCAGGTGGTTGACCAGGTGGTTCCAGCCCAGCGCCACGCCCTGGTGGCTCAGCACCATCTGCACCAGCAGGTTGTAATCGTTGGCATTGAAGAAATGCGGGCGCTTGCCGGGGCCGTTGTCGATGTCGATGTCGTGGAAGGCCATCCAGACGGCCCAGTCCACGTGCTCGGCGACCTGCGAGCGGCCGTAGGGCGTGAGGTTCAGCAGGGTGGCTTCGCGCAGCCCGTCGAGGCTGGCGATCTGCGGGTGCTGCTCCAGGTACTGCGGCGTGCACACCGGGTAGATGAGGTCGTGCATCAGCGGCAGGTTGCGGTAGCCCTCGCGGACCCGGGTCATCTTGGTGACGAAGATGTCCGGCCGCACGCCCGGTTCCATGGAGAGGAAGTTCTGCGTGGTGATCAGGTTCAGTTCCACGTCCGGGTTGGCGTCGAAGAAGCTCGGCAGCCGGTGCGACAGCCACAGCGCCGAAAAGGCCGGCGAGCAGCACAGGGTGACGATGCGCTTGGACACGCTGTTGTTGCGGATGCGCTCGGCGGCCTGGGAGATGTTGACGAACGACAGCTGCACCGCGTCGAAGAAGATCGACCCCGCGGGGGTGAGCTCCACCGCGCGGCCCACGCGCTTGAACAGCTCGGCGCCCAGGTAGGTTTCCAGCTCGCGGATCTGCCGGCTGATCGCCGCCTGGGTGACGCACAGCGCCTCGGCGGCGCGGGTGAAGTTCTGGTACTTGGCGGCGGCGACGAAGGACTTCACGGCGCGCAGCGAAGGCATCTTGATCAGTGTCTGATCCGGTTCGGTGTGTTTGACCATAACTTCAGGTAATCAAGACCTTGGATAAAATGTCGGTTCTTCCGCGCCTGCCCCCGTCCTAGACTGCCCGCATGCTGTGATCGCGGAGGGCTGGCGGTGACTTGTTTGCGTGGAGATTAGCCCAAGCGCTGCCCCGCAGAAAGCCTCCGCCGCACCACCGGTTCCGCACGCACCGTTCCATACCGCGCCTGTTCTGGAGTGCCTATAACAATGGATAAGAAAGCTGCAGTACTTGACCTGATTCGCCAACGCAAGGCACGCCACGCGCTGCCCCGTGCCGTCTACAGCGACCCTGAGGTGTATCGCCAGGACCTCGAACAGCTGTGGCACCGGGAGTGGATCTTCGCCGGGCATACCTTCGAGCTGGAGAAGCCCGGCCAGTACCTGACGCTGCAGATCGGCGACTACCCGATCGCCGTCGTGCGCGGCGCCGACGGCCAGGTCCGCGCCTTCCACAACGCCTGCCGGCACCGCGGCACCAAGGTCTGCACCGAGAGCAGCGGCAAGGTCGCCAAGCTGGTCTGCCCGTACCACAAGTGGGTGTTCGACCTCGACGGCAAGCTGCTCTTCGCCGGCAACATGGGGCCTGAATTCAACCCCGCCGAATATGGCTTGAAGCCCGCCCACTGCGAGGTGGTGAATACCTACATCTACGTCTGCGTGGCCGAGCGCGCGCCGGACTTCTCGCGCTTCCGCGATGCCGTGTCGCCCTTCATCGGCCCGCACAACCTGGAAGACTGCAAGGTCGCCTTCGAGTCCAACCTCGTCGAGCGCGGCAACTGGAAGCTGGTGTTCGAGAACAACCGCGAGTGCTACCACTGCGACGGCACCCATCCGGAGCTGCTCAACTCCTTCGTCGAGAACCTCTCGGTGGCCGGCGTGGGCGGCGAGGACGACCCGGAGCTGAGCGCCCACTGGGACCGCTGCGAGGCCGCCGGCCTGCCCAGCCGCCTGGTGATGGACGAGGACGGCCAGTACCGCATGACGCGTATCCCGCTGTCCGCCAACGCGGTCAGCTACACCATGGACGGCAAGCCGGCGGTGTCGCGCCGGCTGGACCGCAGCGGCGAGCCAAACATCGGCGCGCTGCTGTACTTCAACTACCCGTCCACCTGGAACCACTTCCTCGGCGACCACGCCCTGAGCTTCCGCATCCTCCCCCAGGGCCCCAACGAGACCCTGGTGACCACCCGCTGGCTGGTGCCCAAGGACGCCCAGGAAGGCATCGACTACGACCTGGAGCGCCTGACCCGCGTGTGGATCGCCACCAACGACCAGGACCGCCGCCTGGTGGAAGGTGCGCAGATGGGGGTGAATTCGCCGGCCTACGAGCCGGGCCCGTATTCCTCCATCGCCGAGAACGGCGTGTGCCAGTTCGTCGACTGGTACTGCGAGCGCATGACCCGCCGACTCAGCGACTGAGCCAGTTTTCGCTGTAGAACAACCCCGCTTCGCCCTCCCGGCGAAGCGGGTTTTTTGTGGCTGCTCGAAACCCCTTCCATCGCCCGGAGCCGCTCATGCGCCTGATGCGTTTTCGTCTCGCCAACCCGCATTCCCAGGGGTTCTTCCTGGTCCTGCTGGCCGCCTTCTGCTATGGCCTGCAACCCCTGTTCGCCAGCTTCGCCTATGCCGGCGGCGCCAACCCGGTCGGCCTGCTGCTGGCACGTTTCGCCATCGCTGCGGCCCTGCTGCTGATGGGGTTGCAGTACCGCCGTATCCGTCTGCCGGGCGCTCGGCTGATCCGGCAGAACCTGATCCTCGGTGTGGGCTACGGCCTGGCCGCGCTGGGCTACTACAGCGCCGCGCGGGCCAGCTCGGTGAGCCTGGCGGTGATCCTCATGTACAGCTTCCCGGCCATTGTCACCGCCGTGTCGATCGCCTGGCTGGGCGAGCGCACCAGCGCGCTGAAGCTGATCGCGCTGCTGCTGGCGCTGGGCGGCGTGACGCTGGCGACCGGGCTGAGCCTCAAGGGCCTGTCGGTGGGCGCGCTGTGGGCGCTGTTCGCGGCCATGGCCTATGGCTCGGCGATCATCTACGGCACCCGACGCATCCGCCATGACCACCCGCTGGCGTCGGCGGCGGTGGTGCTGCTGGGTTGCGCGGCGACCTTCGCGGTGGCCGCGCTGACGGAGGAGGCTCGCTTCCCGGCCACGGGCCAGGCCTGGCTGGCGACGGCGGGCCTGGCGCTGTTCGCGACGGTGATCCCGGTGGCGGCGTTTCTCGCCGGCTCGCCTGCGGTGGGGCCGTCGACGGCGGCCACGCTGTCCACGCTGGAGCCGCTGGTGGCGGTGGCGATCGCGGTCTGGCTGATGGGCGAGCAGCTCACCCTGGGCATGCTCGGTGGTGGGCTGATGGTGCTGCTGGCGGCCGTGTGCCTGGCCCGGCCCGCGCCTGGAATCCCCGTGGCGAGCCCCGTGGCAGAAGGCGCGGGCCTGGATCGATAACATGCAGTTATGGTTTTGAGCGAGCAAATGTCGTTGGACGCTCACCCCTCGGAACCCTAATTTTGACTCACGGCGAGCCACCTGACAGGGTCCGGAAAACAGGGCCGCCGCAAAGCCTTGCAGGAGCTTCTGCAAACCGGAAGGGCCGGCGCGTCCTGAGCCGCGCGGGCCGCTCTTCTTCCGGCGTACGCGAATGCTACGAGGCCATGGGGCCAGCGGCAGCATGACCTTGAACACAAGAATAAGCACAAGGTGAGGAAAGTATGAGCCAGACCGACGACATCCTTTCGGTGAGCAACATCTTCAAGGTCTTCGGGCCGCGCCCGGACGAGGTGATGGAGATGCTGCGCAAGGGCGCTGACAAGAACGAGATCTTCCGCAAGACCGGCCACGTGGTCGGTGTGTTCGACGCCAGCTTCTCGGTTCGCCGCGGCGAGATCTTCGTCATCATGGGCCTGTCCGGCTCCGGCAAGTCGACCATGGTCCGCCTGTTCAACCGGCTGATCGAACCCACCGCCGGCAGCATCCACCTCAATGGCCGGGAGATCACCGGGCTGTCCGACAAGGCGCTGCTCGACGTGCGCCGCAAGGAGATGGGCATGGTCTTCCAGTCCTTCGCCCTGATGCCGCACATGAGCGTGCTGGAGAACGTCGCCTTCGGCCTGGAGATCGCCGGCGTCGCCGAGAAGGAACGCCACTGCCGCGCCGGCGAGGCGCTGGCCCAGGTCGGCCTGGCCGGCCATGAGCACAGCTACCCGCATCAGCTCTCCGGCGGCATGCAGCAGCGCGTCGGCCTGGCCCGTGCGCTGGCCAACGACCCGACCATCCTGCTGATGGACGAAGCCTTCTCCGCCCTCGATCCGCTGATCCGCCACGAGATGCAGGGCGAGCTGATGCGCCTGCAGGCCGAGCAGCAGCGCACCATCATCTTCATCTCCCACGACATCGAGGAAGCCATCCGCATCGGCCACCGCATCGCGATCATGGAAGGCGGCCGGGTGGTGCAGATCGGCACCCCGCAGGAACTGCTCAACAACCCCGCCAACGAATACGTCGAGACCTTCTTCCGCGGCTTCGACAGCTCCCGCGTGCTCAAGGCCGGCGACGTGGCGAAGCTCGACGCCGCAGTGCTCTGCCGGGTCAACGGCCGCGGACCGCAGCCCAAGGTCGGCGTGCCGTTCAGCTACCTGATCAACGAGCGCGACCAGTTCATGGGCGTGATGTCGGCGGACGCCGCCTTCGCCGAACTGGCTGCCGGCCCCTGCACCCGCCACGAAGACCACCCGGTGTACACCGACACGCCGCTGCACGACGTGCTGGATATCGTCGCCGAGCTGCCGTACCCGGTGCCGGTGCTCGATCGCAGTGGTGCGCTCAAGGGCACCATCTCGAAGAACCAGCTGCTGCAGACCCTGAGCCGCCACTGAGCGCACGCCGTCTTCGCCGTCCCTGACGCCTGCCTCCGGGCGTCCCCCGCTTGAAAAGGTACGCAAGCATGTCCGAGTCCAGTTTCCTCGATCCCTTCCAGAGCGCGGTCATCCCGCTGGGCGAGTGGGTCGAAACCAGCCTGAACTACCTGGTGCGCAATTTCCGCGATGTCTTCCACGCCATCCGCTGGCCCATCGACCAGGTGCTCAACGGCTCCGAGCACGTCTTGCAGAGCGTGCCGCCGACCATCGCGATCCTTGTCGCCGCGCTGTTCGGTTGGCAGCTCGCCGGCCCGCGCATGGGCGTGATGTGCGCCGTCACCCTGACGCTGCTGGGGCTGATCGGCGTGTGGTCGGAGTCCATGACCACCCTGTCGCTGGTGCTCACCTCGGTGTTCTTCTGCGCGCTGATCGGCATCCCGCTGGGCATCCTCTGTGCCCGCAGCGACCGCGTCGAACGCGTGGTGCGCCCGCTGCTGGACGCCATGCAGACCCTGCCGGCGTTCGTCTACCTGGTGCCGGTGGTGATGCTGTTCGGCATCGGCAACGTGCCCGGCGTGCTGGTCACCATCGTCTTCGCCGTGCCGCCGCTGGTGCGCCTGACCAACCTGGGTATCCGCCAGGTGCCCGAGGACAAGATCGAAGCCGCCCGCGCCTTCGGCTGCACCCCGCGGCAGATGCTGACCCGCGTGCAGCTGCCGCTGGCCACGCCGACCATCATGGCCGGCGTCAACCAGACCCTGATGCTGTCCCTGTCGATGGTGGTGATCGCCTCGATGATCTCTGTCGGCGGCCTCGGCCAGATGGTCCTGCGCGGCATCGGCCGGCTGGACATGGGCCTGGCCACCGTGGGCGGCGTCGGCCTGGTGCTGCTGGCGATCTTCCTCGACCGCCTGACCCAGGCCATGGGCGAGCGCACCCGTTCCGACCCCAGCCGCCGCTGGTACCACAGCGGCCCCGCCGGCCTGGTGCTGCGACTGTTCAGCAGCCCGCCGGCGGTACAAAAGAGCGTCTGATTCCGCTGTTCTTCCTCACCCTGCCGACCCCACAACGAAAAGAACAAGAGGTACGCAACGATGCAATTCGAGTCGATCAAGAACAAGCTCCTGCACTGTGCTTCGGTGCTGTCCCTGAGCCTGCTGTCGCTGTACGTGCTGGCTTCGCCGGACAAGCCGGGGGAGGGCGTGAAGGTCACGCCGATCTTCCCGCCGATCGCCGAGGAGCGCTTCCGCGGCGAGCTGGCCATGGCCGGCCTGCGCGAGCTGGGTTACGACGTGCAGGAACCCAAGGAGACCGAATACGCGGCGATGATGGTGGCGCTGTCCTACGGCGACGCCGACTTCACCGTGCACTTCTGGGACAAGCTGCACGACGCCTTCTACCAGAAGGTCGACGGGCCCAATACCCTGGTCAAGGCCGGTGACGTGATCCCCGGCGTGCTGCAGGGCTACCTGATCGACAAGAAGACCGCCGACCAGTACCACATCAAGTACATCACCGACCTGAAGAAACCCGAGCTGGCCAAGCTGTTCGACACCGACGGCGACGGCAAGGCCAACCTCACCGGCTGCAACCCCGGCTGGGGCTGCGAGCTGGTGATCTCCCACCACATGAAGGCCTACGACCTGGAGAACTCGATCAACGTCAACCAGGGTTCCTACTTTGCCCTGATGGCCGACACCATCACCCGCTACAAGCAGGGCCAGCCGATCCTCTACTTCACCTGGGTGCCGCAGTGGATCGCCGGCGTGCTGGTGGAAGGTCGCGACGTGGTCTGGCTGGAAGTGCCGAAGACCGACCTGCCCGACGGCAACAACAGCGTCAACACCACCTATGACGGCAAGAACCTGGGCTTCGCCATCGACAAGGTCGAGGCGCTGCTGAACAAGGACTTCGCGCAGAAGAACCCGGTGGCACTGAAGTTTCTCTCGCAGCTGCAGATCAAGGCGGACGACGAGAGCCAGCAGAACCTGCGCATGCAGAAGGGCGAGAACAAGCCCGCCGACATCCGCCGTCATGCGGATGAGTGGATCGCCGCCCACCGCCAGGAATGGGATGCCTGGCTGCAGGCCTCGCGCGCGGCTGCCAAGCAGTGATGCGCAAGCAATGAGATAGGACGGGTGCCCGGTTCCGGGCACCTGCGCTTCCCCCTCCGACAAAGCCTTCTTCGCCTGGGAGAGCCCCCGATGTCGCTGTATTCGTTCGTCCGCGAGTTTCACTTCGAGCAGGCCCCGGCGCGCACCCGCGAGCTGATGCAGACCTGCCTGCTGGATATCCTCGGCGTTGCCGCCGGCGCGCGGGACAACGCCACCAGCCAGGCCGTGCGCCGCTATGCGTTGAATCACCACCCGGCCGGCGTGCTGTCCAGCCGCCTGCTGTTCGATGGCCGCGCCGTGCACCCGCTGGGCGCGGCCTGGGCCGGCGGCTTCTGCGTCGACAGCCTGGACGCCCACGAAGGCCACTTCACCTCCAAGGGCCACGCTGGCGCCACCGTGGTGCCGGCGCTGCTTGCCCTGGCCGATGCCTGCCGCCAGCAGGGCCGCAATATCAGCGGCGCCGAGTTGATGACGGCGCTGACCCTCGGCTACGAAACCGCCCTGCGCGCGGGCGCTGCGCTCATGGCAACCGCGCACGAATATCACGCCTCCGGAGCCTTCTCCGGGATCGGCGTGGTGTGCGGTGGCGCGCGCCTGCTGGGTTTCGATGAAGAGCAGTTCCGCCATGCCCTGGGCATTGCCGAGTACTTCGGCCCGCGCTGTCCGATGATGCGCCTGGTGGACCACCCCAGCATGCTGCGCGACGCCCACGGCGCCGGCGCCCATGCCGGGCTCAACGCGCTGCTGCTGGCCGAGGCCGGCGTCACCGGCGCGCCGGCGGAGACCGTGGAATTCCTCGAAGTCGCCGAGCACTGGTGTGACCTCGGCGCGCGCTGGGAGATCGACGCGCAGTACTTCAAACCCTGGCCGGTGTGCCGCTGGGCACAACCGGCGCTCACCGCGCTGACGGCGCTGATGGCCGAGCACCCGGCGATCCGTGGCGAGAACATCGAGCAAATGCGCGTCGAGACCTTCCACGAGTCGGTGCGCCTGCAGGGCCATCGCCCGGCCAACGCCGACGAGGCGCAGTACGCCCTGGCCTTCCCGCTGGCGGCGCTGGCCGTGCGCGGGCAGGTGGGGCCGCTGGAAGTGACCGGCGCGGCGGTGCACGCGGCGGACATCCTGGCGGTCAGCGAGCGGGTGGAGATCGTCGAGAGCGACGAGCTGTCGGCGCGCTTCCCGGAGGAAATCCTCTCCCGCGTGACGGTCCTGCTCAAGGACGGCAGCCGCTTCGTCAGCCCCATCACCCAGGCCAAGGGCGACCCGCAGACGGCCATGAGCCGCGCGGAATTCCGCGCCAAGTTCGACCTGCTGGCGGGCATCTCGCTGAGCCCGGCGCTGCGCGACGAGATCGACGTGGCCATCGCCGAACTGCCGGCCAGCGTCAGCTGCGAGCGGCTGTTCGGGCTGATCCTCAGTGCACCCCAGGGTGCCTGAGCGCCCCCTTGCGCACCTCCTTCGAAAGCGTGCTGCGCAGTCGCAACCTGGCCCATCTGCCGCAGGGCAAGCGCGTAATCGCCGCGCTGCAACCGGCGCGGCGGGTGGTCTTCGTGCTGCGCGAGCACTTCTCCCAGCTGGCGTTCTCCGCCGCGATGGACGCGTTGATCACCGCCAACATCATGACCGCCGTGCCGCTGTTCCAGGTGCAGGTGGCCGGCAACGAGGGCAGCGTCACCAGTGACCTGGGGCTGGCGCTGGCGACGGATATCCGCATCGCCGATCTGCACGCCGGGCCGCAGGACATTCTCGTCGTCTGCGGCGGCTTCCGCGTGCGCCTGGCGGCCGATCCCTTGCTGCGTGCACGGTTGCGCCAGGCCGACTCGGCTGGCGCGGTGTTGGGTGGACTGTGGAACGGCGCGTATTTCCTCGCCGAGGCCGGACTGCTCGAGGGTCACGAATGCGCCTTCCATCCCGATGGCCGGGCGATGCTGGCGGAAGTCTTCCCGAACGTGAAGGTCACCTCGCGTGCCCGCGTTGTCGACCGTCGTCGGCTGACCTGCGCCGGCCACCACAGCGCGCTGGGGATGATGCTCGATCTGGTGGGTGAGGCGGGCGGGCCGGAGCTGCGCTGCGCGGTGGAAGAGGTGCTCAACTGCGACCAGGTGCCGGACGCGGGCAGCGCGCCGGTGTCCTCGATCGAGGCCGATCCGGGCCTGCCGCGTACCCTGCGCCTGGCGCTGGAACTGATGAGCAGCCATATCGAGGAGCCGATGCAGCAGGAGGAGATCGCCCGCTATGCGCGCATCTCCCGTCGTCACCTGGAGCGCCTGTTCCGTCGCCACGTCGGCACCACGCCGGAGCGCTACTACCTGGAACTGCGCCTGACCCATGCGCGCCAACTGCTGCAGCACACCCAGCGGCCGTTGATCGAAGTGGCATTGGCCAGCGGCTTCTGCAGCCTGCCGCACTTCCATCGCTGCTTCCGCGAACTGTTCAACGTCACGCCAGGGCAGTTCCGCGCGCGTGGTGGCTTGCTCGTTCCCTGCTAGGAGCGAGCTGTGCTGTCACTGCACGGAAACGATGGGTATCGCTACGCTCCACGCCATCCTACGTTGTGCATCCCGGATGCTGTCGCGTGGTCTTCAAAGGCTGTCGCGAAGGCGTCAGCGATCAGAGAGGCTTTTGTAGGATGGGTGGAGCGCAGCGATACCCATGCGGATCGCTGCGCTGGAGTCGATGGGTATCGCTACGCTCCACGCCATCCTACGGGGTGCCGGGATTTGCTCGCGAAGTGTGCGTCAGAACGGCAGCGGCAGCTTCGCCGTGCGTCCGCCGTCGATGACGATCACCTGGCCGGTGATGAACGCCGACGCATCGCTGGCCAGGAACACCACCGCGTTGCCGATATCCTGCGGTTCGCCGGTGCGGCCCACCGGGTGCAGGCGGAGCAGGTCGCGGCGGGCCTGGGCGGGGTCGGCCTGGGCATCGATGTAGGCGTCGCTCAGGTCGGAGTTGATCCATCCCGGTGCGATGGCGTTGCAGCGGATGCCGTCGCGCCCCAGGTCCACTGCCAGGGCACGGGTGAAACCGTGCACGCCGGCCTTGGAGCCGCAGTAGGCGGCATGCCAGGGGTTGGCGCCGATGCCTTCGATGGAGCCGATGTTGACGATGCTGCCACCGCCACGCTGGCGCATCTGCGGCAGCAGCGCCTTGGCCAGGAACACCGGGGCGCGCAGGTTCACCGCCATCATGCGGTCCCAGTCGTCCTCGCTCATCTCGTCCAGCGACTGTTCGAACATGAAGCCGGCGTTGTTCACCAGGATGTCCGCGCCGCCGAAGCGTTGCTGCACTGTGCGGGCGATGAGCCAGGGCGCCTCGCGGTCAGCCAGGTCGGCCTCGCACCAGGCCACGCGCGGGTGCTTGCCCAGCTCATCGTCCAGCCCCTGGCGCTGGGCGATCAGCACCTGGGCGCCGGCCAGCAGCAATTTCTCGGAGATGCCCCGGCCGATGCCGCGCCCACCACCGGTTACCACGGCGACTCTGTTCTTCAGGTCCATGCGCCACCTCAACCCGAAACCGGCTTGGCGCCGGTCACTTCCAGGGCTTCGCCGGCGATATAGCGCGCCTCGTGGGACGCCAGGAAGGCGATCACATCGGCGATGTCTTCCGGCTCCGCGATGCGCCCCAGCGGCACGCTGCGGTTCAACTCCTCGATGGCCTTGTCCGGGTCGAGCCCCCGGCGTGCGAAGCCGCTGCGAATCATCGGCGTGTTGATCTCGTGCGGGCACACGGCATTGACGCGGATGCCGAACGGCGCGGCGTCGCGCCCCATGTTGCGGGTCAGCGCGGCCACCGCGCCCTTGCTGGTGCAGTAGGCGACGTGGCCGGGGCCGGGATAGACGCCCCACACCGACGAGGTGTTGACGATGGCGCCGCCGCCACGCTGCTTCATGTGCGGGATGGCTGCGCGGCAGAGGAAGAACACCGCCGTGAGGTTGACGTCCAGCGCGCTGAACCACATCTCGTCGGTGGTTTCCTCGATAGTCCCGCGAGGGATGATGCCGGCGTTGTTGAGCAGGATGTCGAGGCCGCCGAAACGCTCCACCGCGCGGGCGATCAGCGCTTCGCAGTATTCCTTCTCGCGCAGGTTGCCGGCCAGGTACTCGGCCTCCGCGCCCAGGCGTCGCGCCTCGGCCACCCTGGCCTCGCAGCCCTGGGCGTCGAGGTCGGAAATCATCAGCTGCGCGCCTTCCTTCGCGAACAGCCGCACCAGTGCCTGGCCAACGCCACCGGCGCCGCCGGTGACCACCACCACCTTGTTCTGGAATCTCATCGGGCATTACCTCGAAGCGCAAATGGGAGAGGACTTGCGTGGTGGATGATCGATAGCCGCCGGTTCGCCTGACAAACGAGAAATCCGTCGCCTTCGCTTAACCTGTGCTCAAGCGAGGGCTGTCTGCGGGCCCGCAGTTCATCGGCGGCGGTGTTCGCCGCTGCGGCCGGCTGGTTAACTGTCCCGACGACACCCGAGCGGGAGCCCACCCCATGACCGGCCTGCGTGATCTGCCACCGCTGAATGCCCTGCGCACCTTCGAGGCCGCCGCCCGCCATGGCAGCTTCAAGCAGGCGGCGGAGGAGTTGTGCGTGACCCAGGCGGCGGTCAGCCGGCAGGTCCAGGTGCTGGAAGCGTTCTATGGGCTGCCGCTGTTCCTGCGCAGCAACCGCCGGGTCGAGCTGACCGGCCAAGGCCAGACGCTGTACCAGGCCGCCACCTCGGCGCTGCAACACATCGCCAGCACCTCGCGGGACCTGCTGCGCAGCAGCGGGCAAGACTTCCTGCCGCTGCACACCACCAGCGCCTTCGCCCAGCTCTGGCTGCTGCCGCGCTTGCGTCGCCTGCGCCTGGCGCACCCGGACCTGCAACTGCACCTGATCAGCGGCGAGGGCAATCCGGACTACCGCGAAGGCTTCCAGGCCGCGGTGACCCTGGGCCTGGAGGAGCACCCGCAGTACCAGGCGCAGGAGCTGTTCTCCGAGGAAGTCTTCCCGGTCTGCACACCGGGCTTTCTCGCTCGGCATCCGCAGGCGGCGACCCTCGATGGCCTGCTCGGCCTGCCGCTGCTCAACCTCAGTGCCAGCCACTGGAAGGCGCGGCTGTGGGAGCCGGTGGATTGGGCCTTCTGGCTCAAGCGCCTGGGGCTGAAAAGCCAGCCGGCGCGGGAGGCCATGAGCTTCAGCCACTTCTCCCTGCTGATCGACGCGGTGCACCAGGAGGAGGGCGTGGGCCTGGCCTGGCGGCATCTGGTACAGCACCAGCTGGATGCCGGAAGCCTGGTGCGCCCGGTGCCGCAGAGCTGGAAGGCGGATGAGCGCAAACACTATTTCGTCTGCCGGCGCGAGCTGGGTAACAGCAGACAGCTACAGCAGCTGTGCGACTGGCTGCTGGAGGAAACCGAACCGTTGCGTGCAAACCTGCGTGCCGACTGATTGTCGCTGCCTGGCGCAGTGAGGGCGGTGCGCGGCAAATCGGGGCGGGGAGAGCGCCCCAGACTGATGGACAACCTGAAAACAACAGCGAGGAACAGGACGTGATCTTTCTTTACAACGCCGAACCCGAACATGCGGCCCAGTGGAAGGCGCTGCTGACCGCCCAGGTGCCGGACCTGGAATTCGTCGAGGGTTTCGAGGCGGTCGACCCGGCGCGGGTCACCTACCTGCTGACCTGGAAGGCGGTCGCCGATATCGAGCGCTACACCAGCCTGCGCGTGCTCTTCGCGGCGGGCGCCGGGGTGGACCAGTTCGACCTGAGCCGGATTCCCGAATCGGTGGCGCTGGTGCGCATGGTCGATGATTCCCTGGCCGACATCATGGCCGAGTTCGTGGTGATGTCGGCGCTGGCGCTGCACCGCGAGATGCCGGCCTACCGCGTGCAGCAGGCTGCGCAGGTGTGGGAGCCGCTGAGTATCCTGCCGGCGGCGACCAGCCGCGTCGGCGTGATGGGGCTCGGCCAACTGGGCCAGGCGTGCCTTGCGCAACTGCGTCACCTGAAATTCCAGCTGCTGGGCTGGAACCGTTCCGCGCGGCAGATCGACGGGGTGACGACCTACACCGGCCCCGAGCAACTGGAAAGTTTCCTGTCGCAGTGCGACATCCTGGTCAACCTGCTGCCGCTGACCGACAGCACGCGCGGCATCCTCAATCGCGAAACCCTGGCGCAATTGCCCAGGGGCGCCGGCCTGATCAACGTTGGCCGGGGCGAGCACGTGGTGGAGGCCGACCTTGTCGCAGCGCTGGATGCCGGGCAGGTCGGCGCGGCGATCCTCGATGTGTTCCAGCAGGAGCCGCTGCCCGAAGGCCATCCGTTGTGGTCGCACCCGCGTGTGTGGGTTACCCCGCATGTGGCCAGCACCATGCAGGTGGAAGGCGGCGCGGCGGCGGTGGCGCAGAATCTCCTGCGTGATCTGCAGGGCAGCGAGCTGCTGCACACCGTGGATCGCCGCGCGGGCTACTGAGGCGGCCGCGACGGTCGGGGAGTGCGGTACAGTGCGCCACCGCATTTCCCCCCGTTTCCCGGAATGAGTGAGGATTTCCGATGCTGACCCAGGCCTTCGCCTACAAGTGCTGGTCGGACCGCCGGGCGCTGGACGCCATCGCGCTGATCGACGCCGAGCGCTTTCCTGAAGAACGCGCCTTCGCGCTGCAGCAGCTCAACCACATGGCCATCGTCGAGGACCTGTTCCGTGCACGGCTGAACGGCGCGGCAGACCCGCACCCGGCGACCAATAGCGCCAGCGTGCCCGGCTATGACGAACTACGCGAGCGCCTGCTGGTCTCCGGGCAGTGGTATGTCGAACAGCTCGCTGCGCTGACCCCGGAGCGCGCGGCGGAAGTCATCCGCTTCCGTTTCACCGACGGCCGCAGCGGCAGCCTGACCCGCGAGGAGATGTTCTTCCACGTCCTCAACCACGCCACCTACCACCGCGGCTCCATTGCCCGCGCGCTGGACCAGGCCGGCGTGGCGCACCCGGCGGACACCTACACGGTGTTCGTGCACGCCACCCAGCCGCAGCGCCGCGAGGGCTGAAGGCTCAGCAGGCCACTTCGTCGATGATGATCTGCAGCGTCTGCCGCGAGCAGCGCTCCACCCGCGCCTGTACGCCGTAGACCTCGCCGAACAGCTGCGGCGTGAGGATGCTCTGCGCGTCACCCGCGGCTACCAGCCGGCCCTGGTGCAGCACCGCCAGCTGATCGGCATAACGCGCGGCGAGGCCGATGTCGTGGAGCACGGCAATGGCGATCAGGCCGTGGCGACGCACTTCCTCCTGCACGCATTGCATGACCCGCAGCTGGTAGTTCAGGTCCAGCGCGCTGGTGGGTTCGTCCAGCAGCAACACCTGCGGGCGCTGCGCCAATAGCTGGGCCAGGCTGACCATCTGCCGCTGGCCGCCGGAGAGGCGGTCCAGGCGCTGCTCGCGCAGGTGCAGGATGCCGACCCGGCGCAGCGCTTCGAGGGCGGCGGCCAGCGGGTCGGTGCGGCGCAGCTCGCTGTCGAACGGGTTGACTCGCAGGCTGGCGAGCAGCGCGTCGAGGACACTGAGGGCGATGCCGCCGGGCAGGTGCTGCGGCATGTAGGCGATGCGCCGGCTGCGCTCGCCCACCGACAGCGAGGCGAGCGACTGGCCGTCCAGGCTCAGCTCGCCGTGCACGCGCTCAAGGCCCGCCAAGCCGCGCAGCAGGGTGGACTTGCCCGCGCCGTTGGGGCCGATCAGGGCGGTGAGGGTGCCGCGTTGGAGTTCCGGCAGCGTCACGTCGTGGACCACGGCGTGGCGGCGGTAAGCGACCGTCAGGTCTTTCGCGAGCAGGCTCATGCGTGGCGAACTCCGCGGCAGATCAGGGCGACGAACACCGGTACGCCGACCAGCGCAGTGACGATGCCCACCGGCACGATCAGCCCCGGCATCAGCAGCTTGCTCGCCACCGACGACAGCGACAGCAGCAGCGCGCCGACCAGGGCGCTGGCCGGCAGGTAGAAGCGCTGGTCCTCGCCGATCAGCATGCGCGCGATGTGCGGGCCGACCAGGCCGATGAAGCCGATGGTGCCGACGAAGGCCACCGCGCACGCCGACAGCAGGCAGATGCGCAGCAGGGCGAAGCGGCGCAGGCGGCGTACGTCCACGCCCAGGCTGCGGGCGCGGTCCTCGCCCATGCGCAGTACCGTGAGTTTCGACGCGGCGGCCTGGGAGAACGGCAGGCACAGCGCGAGCACCAGGGCCAGCGCGCCGGCCTTGTGCCAGTCGGCACGGGCGAGGCTGCCAAGGGTCCAGAACACCAGTTGTTGCAGCACGTCCTCGCTGGCCATCATCTGCAGCAGCGCCACCGCCGCGTTGCAGCTGAACACCAGGGCGATGCCGAACAGCACCAGGCTTTCCACGCCACCACCACGCAGGCGCGAGAGCAATTGCAGCAGCACCAGCGACAGGCAGGCGAAGACGAAGGCTGCCAGCGACACTGCCGCATTGGCCGAGAGCCAGGCGTTGCCCAGGTGGAAGAAGATCGCCAGGGAGGCGCCCAGCGCGGCGGAGGACGACACGCCGAGGGTGAAGGGGCTGGCCAGCGGGTTGTCGAGGATGGTCTGCATTTCCGCGCCGGCCAGGGCCAGGGCGCCGCCCACCAGCAGCGCCATCACCGCGTAGGGCAGGCGCACGTTCCAGATGATCACCCGCTGGCTGGGCTCCAGCTCGGCCGGATGCAGCAGGCCATGGAACAGCGCGGCAGGCGTCATGCCCGACGGCCCGCTGAGCAGGTCCCAGGCCATGGACGCCAGCAGCAGGGCGAGCAGCACGAGGAGCACCGCGCCGCGGCGGCGCAGCTGCAGGCGGCGCTCGCGGCGCGCCAGTTGCAGGTCGATATCGTTCAGGGCGGCGTTCATTCGGGCTGGCTGGCGTCGATCCAGTAAGTGCCGTCCAAGCCGATGCGCAGGAACTGCTGGTTGATCTGCGCCTGGGTCTGCGCCGGGTCGAGCGTGGCGAAGCGTTCCGGGTGGACCCAGCGCGCCATGGCCTCGATGGCGAGGATGTTGAACGGCGAGTTGTAGAAGTCGTGCCAGAGGCCGTGGGCCTTGCCGCTGCGGATGGCTTCGAGGCTGGCGAACTCCGGGCGCTGCAGGACTTTGCCCAGGCTTTCGCGGGCCTGCTGCTGGCTGACGCCGGCGCCGAGGATCAGCCCCGGATTGCGGTTGCCGGTGGCGATGTAGATATCCGGTCTGGCCGACAGTGCGTACTCCACGCTGATGTCGCCCAGCGCGCCGGGCACCACGCCAGCGGCGATGTTGCGCCCGCCGACCGCGTCGATGACGCTGCCCAGGCCGCTCTTGCCGGTGGTGTGCCCCGGCGCCTGCCAGACGCCGGCCAGCAGTTCGAGGAACACGCTCGGCTTGTGCGCGTCATCCAGCCCGGCGACGCCGTCGCGGATGCGTTGCAGGTGGGCGTCGTAGAACTTCAGGTACTGCTCCGCCTCGGCCTTGCGACCGAGCGCTGCGCCCAGCGCGGTGAGGCTGGTGCGCACGCCTTCGATGGGGTGCACGCGGAAGTCGACGAACACCACCGGCACACCGGCGGCGGCCAGGATGTCGGCCACCGGGCTGTGCTGGGTCGGGCCTTCGCCGGCGATGCTGAACACCGCCAGGTCCGGCTTCAGGGCGAGGATCTGCTCGGCGCTGACGCTCTGTTCCGAGGCCTGGCCGATCAGCGGAATCTGCTTCACCTGGGGGAAGCGCCGTGCGTAGACCTCGAAGGTGTGCGGGTCGAGCAGGCGCACGTCGTTCTGCCAGCCGACCACGCGCTGGAAGGGATTGTCGCGGTCGAGCAGGGCCAGGGCGAAGAACAGCCGGCCTTCACCCAGCACCACGCGCTGGGCATTGCCGCTGACCTCGACCTTGCGCCCGAGCACGTCAGTGACGGTGAGCGCCTGGGCGGGCAGGGCGAGGCCGAACCAGCCGAGGCAGAGCACGGCGAGGGCGGCGAAGGCGTGAGTGAGATGGGAGCGGGAAGCGCGGGACGACAGGAAGGGCATGCGGAACGACCTGGGCATGAAGTAGAATTAATCGCATTTGCAATCCACTCTACCGCTGCCATGGTGGGCGAGCCGGGCGGCTTTGTATTGGAGAGGCGCGAATGGCCGCGCCACAACATTCCATTACATTTGCGCCCGGCAGCCTG
This sequence comes from Pseudomonas nitroreducens, assembly GCF_014204515.1. Classification (GTDB taxonomy): domain Bacteria; phylum Pseudomonadota; class Gammaproteobacteria; order Pseudomonadales; family Pseudomonadaceae; genus Pseudomonas; species Pseudomonas nitritireducens_A. Next base: position 104,633 of record NZ_JACHLI010000021.1, read on the forward strand.
CGCAGGCAGCGGGAACGATAGCGACCCGCCGCGAGTTTCCCGATGTCCAGGCCAGACCACATCCTCGTCGTCGATGACGACCCCGAGATCCGCCAGTTGCTGGCCGATTACCTAAAGGGCATGGGCTACCAGGTGTCCGCCGCCGCCGATGGCCGCGAGATGCAGCGCCAGCTGGAAGTGCAGCCGGTGGACCTGGTGGTGCTCGACCTGATGCTGCCCGGCGAGGACGGCCTGACCCTGTGCCGTGACCTGCGCGCGCGCAGCGACGTGCCGGTGATCATGCTCACTGCCCGCGGCACCCTGATCGACCGCATCATCGGCCTGGAGATGGGCGCCGACGACTACCTGCCCAAACCCTTCGACCCGCGCGAGCTGCTGGCACGGATCAAGGTGGTGCTGCGCCGGGTACAGAGCTTCCCGCAGCGCGCCCAGGTGGACGAGGCGGCGACCCTGCGCTTCGCCGGCTGGGAGCTGGACACCCGCGGCCGCCACCTGCGCTCGCCGGCTGGCCTGAGCATCGCCCTGGCCGGCTCGGACTTCCGCCTGTTGCGCCTGTTGTTGCAGCATCCCAATCGCCCGCTGAGCCGCGACTTCCTGCTGCGCCAGGTGTTCGACAAGGAACGCCTGCCGTTCGACCGCGCCATCGACGTCTGCGTCAGCCGCCTGCGCCAGCACCTGGAAGACGACCCGAAATCGCCGAAGCTGATCCGCACCGTGCGCAACCAGGGCTACATGCTCACCGCCGAAGACGTGGTGAGCGCCTGATGCGCCTGTGGCCGCGCACGCTGTTCGGGCGGCTGGTGGTGATCCTGGTGGGCGGCATGATCGCCGCCCAGGTGCTCACCGGCAGCATCTGGTACGACGTGCGCCATACCCAGGCGCTGGAGATTCCCCTGCGCCTGGCGGCGGCGCGGCTGACCGACCTGCAGCAGCTGCACCAGCGGCGCCCGGAAGACTTCGCGCAGGCCTTGAGCGCGCTCGCTCGCCCAGGGTTCGAGGCGCGCTTGCTGAGTGTCGCCGATGAGCCGGGTGCGCCGCCGGATGCCACCGCCGAACGCCTGCTGCGCCGTGCCGTGCGCGACCAGGGCGGTGATCCCCAGGGGCTGCGCCTGCTGCGGGTGGAGCTGCGCGACAGTGCCGGCCAGCGCAGCGGCCTCAGCGGGCTGTTCGTCGGCAACGGCGTGGAAGCGCACCTGCTGCTGGAAGCGCCGCTGGGTGAGGGCGGCTGGCTGCGCATCGCCATGGTCGAAGGGCAGGGCTGGAGCAGCCAGTCGACCCTCGACGTGGCGCTGGACTACCTGCTGCGCCTGTACCTGCTGCGCATCCTCGTGGTGGTGCTGCTGGCGCTGCTGGCGGTGCGCCTGGCCATCGGCCCGCTGGACAAGCTGGCGCGCGCCGCCGAGGGCCTGGGCCAGGACATCCAGCGCCCGCCGCTGCCCGAGGAAGGCCCGCTGGAAGTGCGCCGCGCCGCCCGTGCCTTCAACGCCATGCAGCAGCGGCTGATCCACAACCTGGGTGAGCGCATGCGCTTTCTTGCCGCGGTGTCCCACGACCTGCGCTCGCCCATCACCCGTCTGCGCCTGCGCACCGAGATGCTCGCCGACGAAACGGCGCGGCAGAAGATGCGCAAGGACCTCGACGACATGGAAGGCATGGTCACCGCGACCCTGGATTTCATCAGCGGCAGCGATCTGGACGAGGCACGGCAGAACCTTGATGTGAACGCGCTGCTGCAGAGCCTGCAGGCGGATTTCGAGGAGCAGGGCGAGCGGGTTTCTCTGTCCGGCCGTGCGTTGCAGCCGCTGGCCGGCTACCCGCTGAGCCTGCAGCGGGCGCTGCTCAACCTGCTGGAGAATGCCGTGCGCTATGCCGGTGCCGCTGAGGTGCTGGTCGAGGACAGCGCGCAGGCTTTGTGCATCCGCGTGCTGGACCGTGGGCCGGGAATTCCTGCCGAACAGCTGGAGCGGGTGACCGAGCCCTTCTACCGCCTGGAGCAATCGCGCAACCGTTCCACCGGCGGCTACGGCCTGGGCCTGAGCATCGCCCAGACCATTGCGGCGGCCCACCATGGCCGGCTGGAGCTGCGTAACCGCGACGGCGGCGGGCTGGAGGCGGTGCTGCTGTTCGATCGCGGCGCGTGAGGTGGCTTCTGAGCGAGCGCGGATCGTCAGGCTTCAGTGCTGGTGACGAATGCCTTCATGGGCGCAGCAGCCCCAAGGCCAGCCCCGCGATGCATCAGCCATCGCTCGCTATTCTGCCGGGAAGTTGGCCTTTGCTGGCCAGCGTCCTGGCGAACAGTTGCCATTCCCGCAGTACCACATCGTAGGGCACATACACCGTGAGCGGCTCATTGTCGGCGCTCTTCATGGGGGAGGGCAGCGTGGAGGTGTAGGTTCCCACGGTGATGCCGACCACGGCATCGTCGCGGCCATAGATCGGGCCGCCGGACATCCCCTCCACGACCGGAGCATCGGCCAGGGCATAGGCGGTGCGGTCATTCCTGCCATTGAGGCGTACGCGCTGCGCCTTGCTGGTCCCGACACCCTTGACGGTCTCGAAGAACGGGCTCTGGCCCACGGCTTCCAGGGACTCGCCAGTCACCGCCGGCCTCCAGAGGGGAAGTGCGCCCTGGGCTTCTCGACGAATGAACACCAGGTCGCAGCCGGTGCTGCAGCGGTGGGCCACATTGGCCAGGGACGGGATGTGGGCCGCGCTCACGGCGTAGTGCTCATTCCACTGCACGGCGCTGCCGAAGTAGAGGCTGGGCAGGGCGCCCGCGGAACTGACGGGAAAATAACCGGGTGTGGCCTCTTCCGCAGGGACGGGCCGCACGGCAGTGGAGCAGGCGGGCAGGGCCAGTAGTGAGGCAACGAATAGCGGCCAGAGCTTGAGAGCTGACATGTCCTATTCCTTGCAGGGGTTTGTGCAAAGAATAGGACAAGTACGGGGTGATTAGTACTTGTCAGTGGGTGCGGTGTGTGTACCAGTTCGCACCCAGGGATTTCTCTCGATCGATTTGACGCCTTGCGCCCGGACGACAGCGTGACGGCACGGCCTCGCGAGCGCGGCTGCCGTCGTCAGGTTCCGCGTCAGCCGTAGCTGGGCAACCCTGCTCCCGGATCAGTCCGACTGCCGCCCAGAACCCGCAGGCGGGCTGCCGTACGAGGCCATGGCGAATGCTCGCAAGGCCGCAGGACTAGCCGTTGGCATGCCCGAGGCTGTCATTGCTCTTCTTGAGCGCCCCCTGTTCAATCTCCCATTGCTCGATATACATCTTCCGGCGCTTGCTCGATGCAAGCAGAAAGCAGTTCATCGTAGAAATAAATGCTGTCTGCTCACCATCGCTCAATTGAGAGAAGCTCAATAAAGCTTCAGTAACTGCGCGATTCTTTGGCTTGCGCATTGTATTCCCCAATTCTATTTATCTGATTTGCGTCGCCCTGGCGTGATTCAAGGCGACCTGTTGCACTCGCAATTCATGCAAGTAGTTTGCTTTCGCTGTCGTCAATCTGGATGTTTCTGTTGCCACCTTCAGATTGATGCGCGGAGTCGAGCAGGCCTGTTTCAAAGGCAAAGCGGAACAGGTCTGCATCGCGGGTAATGCCCATCTTGCGCATCGCGCTGGCCTTCTGCGAACTGACGGTCTGCTTGGTGCGCTTGAGCTGGTTGGCGATGTCATTGATGGACAGCCCGGCGACGTAGAGGCGAATGACTTCGGACTCCCGGCGCGTCAGCGGATGGCTGGCCATCTGGCCGTTGCCGTCCCTGGCGGCCTGCTGCGTGGTCAGGCGCAGCGTCGGCGATATGTAGGTGGCCCCCGCATACACGGCATGCACAGCGGAAATGAGATGGCCCAGGTCGTCGACCTTGTTCAGCACGGAGCCGACGCCGAGCTTGAGGATCTCTCCGACGATGGCGGAGTTGTCGATGGTCGTGAAGACGATGATCTTCAGGTCCGGGTAGCGGCGACGGAAGAACGACAGCATGGCCATGCCGTCTCCGGCACTGCCGCCGGGCATCACGTAGTCCGTGATGAGGATGTCGCAGCTATGCGCGGAGAGCAGATCGATGATCTCGGTGGAATTCCTGGCCTTACCGACGATATCGAGCGTCGGGATTGCCGAGAGTTCGTGCACGACCCCCATGATGAGGGCGGGGTGGTCATCGGCAATGATGATATTGATTTTCATGGTTTCTCCGAGTGCAAGAGCGGCGCTCGTTAGCTGACGGATAGTTTATGACTATCCACGTCGGGTCCCAGTAGGACTTGTACGCAATGGCGCCTTGGCGGGATAAGGGAAGTCAGAAAACCGTGGTCTCTGACTTCCCCTGCCGGGTTCGGCTGCTCACTGAACGCTCACTCCACCGCGCAGCCAGTAGCTCAACTGACCGGCGCTGGCATAGGACTTCAGCACGGCCTGGTAGCCATCGAAGCGGTTGGAAACTTCATTGATGCGGTTGTTGTTGTGGTCGCTTTCGGCAATCAGTACGTCCAGCAGGGTGCGACGGCCCAGGTGGTACCACTGCTCGAAGAACGCCTTGCGCACGCTGTCGGTCTCCGTGGTGAGATCACGGTAGAGATCGGCCCTGGCCAGCAGCGTTTTCGCATCCTGCTCGGCGGTACGGGTATCGAACTCCAGGTCCTGCAGCTGTTGCGCTTTCTTCTCGCGCTCGGCGCTCGCCCGGAGGGTCGCGGCCTCGCGTGCCGCCCGCGACGAGCCGCCACGGAACAGCGGGTAGCTGACCGTCATCATGGTCTGCCAGGGCTGTTCGCGGCCCAGCTGGTCTTCGCCGGTGGACTTGCTGACGACCCAGTTGAACTGCGGCTTTTCGCCGGCGCGCAGGGACTTGGCATGCAGTTCTGCAGCGGTCGCTTCGGCCTCGGTCTGACGCAGCGCCGGATGGTCGTTGGCAGACGCCAGCAGCTTGTCGAGGTTGGCGGCCTGCAGTGCCCACAGATCGTTGGTCGGCAGCACCACCGGAGCATCGCCCACCAGCTTGCGCAGGCGGATCTCGGTGTCACGCACCCGTGCCTGCGAGGCATCACGGCTCGCCTGGGCTTCCATCAGGCGCGCACGCGCCTGGGTCAGTTCGCTGGCACGACCACGGTCGGAGGTGACGATCTCGCTGAGCATGCTCACCAGGGTGCTCATGCGCTCGACGTACTGCTGACCGATCGCGCTGATGCGGCGGCCCTTCTCCAGTTCCACCACGGTGGTGGAGACATCCCGTGCCAGGGTTTCCATGTCCACCAGGTACTTCTGGTCGGCAGCGGCGCTCAGTTGCTTGCGGCTGTCGATGGTGTTGCTGGTGCGACCCCAGTCGAAGACGTTGGTCGTCATGTTCATGGTGACGGCCTGCGAGTTGCTGCCGGTCTCGTTCTTGCCACCGACCGCCAGGGGACGGCTGTTGCCGCCGATGTCGATCTGCGGCAGGCGCTGGCCCTGGGCTTCGCGCACATCGGCCTGGGCGGCTGCCTGCTCGGCCTGGCTCTGGCGCAGCAGCGGGCTCTGGTTGATGGCGCGGTCCAGTGCGCCGGCCAGGATGGTGCGGATCTCGCCTTCGGATACCTGGCTCTGGGAACGCCGGCGCGCGGCCTCGGGGTTGTCCTTGAGCCACTCGGAGAAGCGCACGGAACCTTGCGGGTCAGCGTTCTTCAGGGTCTCGGGGTTGACCTTCCGGGTGCTCGCCGCAGCGGCAGCGGTCGGCGCCTGGGCCCGTTGCACGGCTTGAGCCTGCACGGGGCGGGCCGGTGCCGCTTGCGGCGTGTCCTTGGCGGCAACCAGAACCACATCACGAGCCGGGGTCAGGTTGACGGTCTTCTCGATGTTCTGGGCAAAGGCGACTTCCGCCGAGAAGAGAACAGCAGCCGTCAGACTGACGCAAAGTGCTTGCACGGGCGACACAGTGTTCTTGCTCCATGCCTGTTTGATAGTCGTCGGTTTCATGTCTGTCATCTCTCGCGGAAGGCTTCTTTCGCCTTGAAAATCGGTTTCAGCAAATAGTCCAGAATGGTTTTTTCACCGGTGCGGATTTCCACCGTGGCGGTCATCCCCGGGATGATCGGCAGGCGCTTGCCCGCGGCTTCCAGCCAGCTCGTGTCGGTCAGTACCTGCACGCGGTAGTAGGTGGCGTCGGGGCGGCCGGCGGCGAGTTTCTTCTCGTCCTGGAGGGTGTCCGGGCTGATGTAGACGACGGTGCCTTTCAGGCCGCCGTAGATGCCGTAGTCGTAGGCGGAAATCTTCACCGCGGCGGGCAGTCCCGGACGGAGGAAGGCGACGTCCTGCGGCTTGATCTGGCCTTCGATGATCAGTTGCTCTTCCAGCGGGACGATGTCCATGATGTCCTGGCCGGGCTGGATGACGCCGCCGATGGTGCTGACGCGGACGTTCTTCACGGTGCCGCGCACGGGAGCGGTGAGGACGGTGCGCTCAAGGACATCCTTGCGCCCGACCAGCCCCTCGGCGGTCTGGGCCACTTCCAGCTCGATCTTGACCAGCTCGGAGTTGGCTTCACCCTGGTAGCGGTTCTTGCGCTCGACGATCTGGATCTTCAGCTCGTTGGCCTGGCGGCGCATGCGCAGCAGCTCCACTTCCGACAGCAGCCCGCGGGCAGCTAGCGGCTCGGCCAGGGCGATCTCCTTCATGATCAGGTCGTGGCTGTTCTGCAGAGCCCTGACGCTGGAGTCCAGGGACTGCTTGCGGGCGTTGTAGGCATTGGTTTCCTGCTCGACCATCAACTTCTCGCCCTTGACCTCGTCGGGGAAGGAGAGCGGCAGGTTGTAGGCTTCCGCCTGCAGGCGGGCCATCATGGTCTTGAGGCCCATCAGCTTGGTGTACATCTCCTGGTAGGTCGACTGAGCACGCACCGGGTTGATCTTGATCAGCGCCTGGCCCTTCTCGACGACATCGCCTTCGCGGACCAGGAGCTCATCGATGATTCCGCCTTCGAGGCTGGAGATGAGCTGCTCACGGCTCTTGGAGATGATCTTCCCTTCGCCCTGGGTGATTTCCTCGACGCGGGCGAAGTTCGCCCAGGTCAGGCCGGCGATCATCAGCGCGCCGATCAGGTACATGACGGCGCGGGAGCCGGGGGTCGATTGCACGAGCAGGGACTCGCGCAGGTCGCTCATGAAGGCGGCATCGCCAGCCTTGAGCGGTGCTTCCTTGGAGGTGCGCCAGAACGGGCGCTTCAATGCAGTGATCATTTCAGTATTCCTCAGCGTGCAGCACGGGCAGCGGGTTCGGCAGCGGCCGTTCTCTGGGGCGCGGCCTTGCTCTGGGCGGGCTGCGCGCTTTGGGCTGCCTGGTCTGCGGGGGCACTCAGGGCAGCGATGATTTCGTTCTTCGGGCCATCGGCGACGATGCGGCCGTCATCGACGATGACGATGCGGTCGACGACGTTGAGCAGCGAGGTGCGATGGGTAACCAGGACCAGCGTCTGGCCCTCGGTGGCCCTGACCAGGTGCGACATGAAGATCGCTTCGGTCTGCGTATCCATGGCGCTGGTCGGCTCGTCGAGCAGCAGCGTCTGGGGTTTGGCCAGCAGGCTGCGGGCCAGGGACACCAGCTGGCGCTGGCCGCCGGAGAGGCCTTCGCCCATTTCGCCGATCGGCAGGTTGATGCCCATCGGGTGCTTCTGGGCGATGTGGTCCAGCCCGGTCAGTTGCAGCACTCGCAGCAGCTCGTCAGCGGAGGCGTTGGGGCGGCCGATCATCACGTTGTCACGCAGGGTGCCGTAGAACAGGCGGGCTTCCTGGCCGACATAACCCACCGCGTTGCGCCAGTCGGCCGGGTCGATCTGGGCGACATCCAGGCCGCCCATCAGCATCTGTCCGCCAGTGGGCTGGTAGAGGCGGGCCATCAGGCGCAGCAGGGTCGATTTGCCGCTGCCGATCTTGCCGAGGATGGCCACTCGCTCACCCGGAGCGATGGTCAGGTTGAGGCCACCCAGTACCGGCGGGTTCGGCTTGTCCGGCGGGGCCGGGTAGGAGAACTCGACGCCTTTGAGTTGCAGCTCACCTTGCAGGGACGGCTGTTGCAGGTACTGTTTCTCCGGCTCACGGTCCAGCGGCATGCCCATCAGGCGGTTCAGGCTGGTCAGTGCGGCCTTGGCCTGCTGGAAGCGCACGGCCAGTCCAGCTACCTGGGTCAGCGGAGCAGTGGCACGACCGGCGAGCATCACGGTACCGATCAGCGCGCCCTGGGACAGGTCGCCCGAGCCGATCAGGTAGACACCGATGACCACCAGGACGACGGTCTGCAGCTGCTGCAGGAAGGTGACCATGTTGAGGGCGGTGCTGGTCATCTGCCGGGACTTCATCGAGGTGCTCGCGGCGGCGGCACTGAAGGATTCCCAGCGACGGGTCATGTAGCCTTCGCCACCGACGGCCTTGAGGGTTTCCATGCCTTCCACGGATTCCAGCAGGACGCCTTGCTTGAGCGAGGACTCACGCAGGTTCTCACGCATGATGCGGGCCAGCGGCCACTGGATGGCGACGCTGATGGCGAGGATGCACGGGACCATGAGCAGGCAGACCCAGCCCAGCGGACCACCGATGACGAACACCACGCCGATGAACAGGAACACGAACGGCAGGTCGGCGAGGGCGGCCAGCGTGGCCGAGGTGAAGAAGTCCCGCACCGATTCGAATTCGCGCAGCTGGTTGGCGAAGGCGCCCGGGGAAGCAGGCTTGTGCTCCATGCGCACGCCCAGCGCCTGGCGGAAAAGCCGCGAACCCAGGGTCAGGTCGGCTTTCTTCGCGGCGACATCGAGCAGGTGCGCTCGCAGGTAGCGGGTGATCGCTTCGAAGCCCATGGCCACGGCAACACCGATCGCCAGCGACCACAGGGTGACATACGCCTGGTTGGGGACGACGCGGTCGTAGACGTTCATCGTGAAGAAGATGCTGGCCAGGGCCAGCAGGTTGACGATGACCGTCGCGATGGCCGCGCTGCGGTAGTAGCGGCGATAGCGCCACAGGGTGCTGAACAGCCAGTGACCGACCGACTTGGGAGTTTCCTCACCGGCGCGGGTATCGACCTTGGCACTGGGTTTGACCAGGATCGCGTGCTCGGAGTACCAGCCGGACAGTTCCTCGTGGGAGATTTCCACGCGGGTGTCGCAGCCCATTTCCGGGAGCATGACCTGGTAGATCAGCTTGCCTTCGTCATTGCGACGGGAGCTGAACAGCACCGCGGCGCCGTGATCCTTGCGCAGCAGGATGACCGGCATCAGGTGCTGGGAGAATTCATGGGCACGGCGGCGCACGATGCCGCTGGTGAGGCCGGCGCTTTCAAGGGCCGACTGGGCCTGGGAGGGCGACAGCACGCTGGCCTTGGGCAGGCCGGCGCAGAGGCTTTCGGCAGAGCGCGGAACGCCCTGGTGCTTGCACATCCACAGGACGCTTTCGAGCAGCGTATCGAGGACACTGGTAGGTGGGGGCAGTGTCAGGGCTTCTGCCGAAGTCTGCTGTTGGTTGTGTTCCGACGACATCTGTCTGGTCCTCTGGGTTCTGACTGGGCGACCGGGTGGGAGGCCGCTGTTTTCGTTGCCGGTGGAAGCAGGCGAACTTGTTCGTGAGTGCTTCTCTTGGCGTGTCAGAACTTTAAATTTGGCGTGCAGAAGCGTCTGTCTGGCTAATCCGAATAGTCCTTCGTTTGGTTAGTACAAGTACGAGACTCGGGGTCTGGACGGTTTTCGTGGGGCGTGCAGGGCCTCGGGAAGAGGCCGCTGACGTTTGGGAGGGCGGGGGAAGGAGAGAGTAGAGAGCAGGGAGGGAACGCGGGGGAGTGGCAGGTGGCTGGGACTGGCCGTCGATTATTTGGCCGCCAGCGACTTGCACGCCTCGGTGGAAGCGCGGGAGAGGGTGTACGACTGTTCGCGAGCACCCAGCAGGGCCTGCTCGGCTTCCGGACGCTCGACGGAAACCGGTGCGCCATGGCCGTCTTCGGTGACCTTCACGAAGTAGGTCTTGCCGGCGTCCAGCTGGGCGCGGAAAAGCCCTTCGTTCTTGCCGCGATACAGCGGCGCATCGTTCTGGTAGGCGCCCAGGGTGTACTGGCCGGCAGGCACGCAGAACAGGGTGAAGCTGCCCGGCAGGAGCGACGCATGGAAGTGGCCGTCGAGGTAGACGTTGGCGCCGACGGGCTTTTCCAGCTGGGCCATGGGGCGGTAGTAGATAACCTGCGCCTGGTCGGCAGCGGCCGTCGGCGCGGGGTGGTAGGGAGCGCCGTAGGTCGGGCTCTGGGGGGCTTCGCTGGTCTGCGCATATGCGCAGGGCAGCGCCGACAGCAGCAGGGCGGCCAGCGCGAAAGTGGCCTTGTTGCAGACTGCTGGTTTCATGAGCGAGTACTCCTTGGTTGGAGGCTTCCTTCCCGGCGGGAAGGAAGTCTGGTAGCGATCGAAAGGTGGGGCTCACGAGGAGCCCCACGATGGTTACGCCTGAACAGCGACGCCTTGCTGGACGAGCAGCTCAACGGCGAACTCGGTGCTTTGGTACACGTCGTAGGCGATACCCGCCGCCGTCACGTCACCCAGCAGTTCCCAGTGGCCTACGTCCATGCCGTTGGGCAGGAGGTCGCTGAGCACTACCTTGTCACCGGCATTGCCTTTGACGGCCAGCTGCACGGCGCCATCGTTGATGAAGGCACTGCGGTGGCCGAGGTCGAGGACGTCACCCAGCGACAGTTTCAGGGTGTTGTCGCCGGAACCGGTGATGTCGATGATCTCGACCGAGCTCAGGCGACCCTGCCAGGCGGAAAGATCCAGCACCTGGTTGGCGCCGGTCAGACGCAGGGTGTCGTTGCCACCGTTACCTTCGATGAGGCTGATCTTGTCGAGCAGGCTCACGTCACTGAGGGTGAAGGTGGAGGCGTTGGCCAGGCCGTAGACCTCGGTCACGTCGCCAGTGATCTGATAGATCACGTTGGGCGCGCCGGCGGTGTTGGTGTAGGCCGAGATGTTGCCGGCCTGGTCGACCAGCGCGGCACTCACCCATTGGGCCGAGCCGACATCCAGGTGCACCGCGCCTGCGTCGATGTCGCTTTGGGTCAGCGTGTGCTCGAAGCGAGCCGGGCCACCGTTGACGATGATCGCCAGGCGATCACCGGCTACCAGTTGAGCGGCGTTGAAGGTGATGTCCAGCGCGCCGTTCTCCAGGTGCAGCGAGGTCGGAGCCGAGGCGGCGGTCTTGTCATAGACGACCGTCTGCTGCATGACATAACCCGAGTTGCCCTGCTGATCCACGACACGGGTCTGGATGGACCAGTTGCCGGCGTGGTCATTCAGGTCCTGCACGGCCCAGCTGGTGCCATTGACGAGCGCGTTGAACCAGGTACGGCCGCCGTCGGTGGAAACCTCCAGCTTCTGACCTGCGGTCAACTCGCTGCTCAGGGAACCGTGCATGAGTCGACCGAAGCTGCCGTTGTTGGTGACGAAGTCGTTCTTGCCGTAGCCGGAGTCCTTGCCCATCTCCGATACGCGAGCGACCTGGGTCGGGCCATCGCCGGGGAAGATGATCAGCTCGAACGGATCGGACGGCGCACTATAGTTGCCGGCAGCGTTCATCGCCACGGTGGTGAAGCTGTATTCGCCGGTGGCGAGGTCAGCCGTGGGCGTGAAGTTCCAGTGCCCCTCATCGTTGGCCTCGACGCGACCGATTTCGACACCGCGGTTGTAGATGATCACGGTGGCGTTCGGGTCGCTGCGGCCGGACAGTTCCGGACGGGTATCGTCGGTGACATCGCCCGAGTGCAGGTTGCCGGTCAGCGGACCCACATCGTCGAATACCGACTCGATCACCGGACGCGTGGCCGGAGTGAAGTCGATCACCAGATCCCAGGCGTCGGACGCATCGGACAGGTTGCCGGCAGCGTCGGTGGCACGAGCGGTGAAGCTGTGCTCGCCTTGGGCCAGTTCTTCAGCAGGCGTGAAGGTCCAGTTGCCGTTGCTGTCGGCGCGGGTTTCGCCCAGCTTGACGTCGTTGTCGAAGATCTCGATGAGCGAACCTTCCTCGGCAGTGCCGGTAAGAGTCGGCTTGCGGTCGTCGGTCACTTCGCCACGGGCCAGTTCGCCTTGCTTGACGCCGACGTCGTCGTAGACGCCGCCAATGCTCGGGGCTTCCGGTGCGGTGCT
>NZ_JACHLI010000021.1:116865-128420 GCF_014204515.1 Pseudomonas nitroreducens
CGATCGGGCCCTGGATGCTGCCCACGTTGTCGATGACCTGGCCAATGATGGCGTCTTCGCCTTCGATCGGCGGTTTCTCGGGCGCGGTGACGTCGATCACCAGGTCCCAGGCCTCGGATGCAGCGGACGGGTTGCCAGCGGCGTCGGTGGCGCGAGCGGTGAAGCTGTGCTCGCCTTCGGCCAGTTCTTCAGCAGGCGTGAAGGTCCAGTTACCGTTGCTGTCGGCGCGGGTTTCGCCCAGCTTGACGTTCTTGTCGAAGATTTCGACCAGAGAGCCGGCTTCAGCCTGACCGGACAGGGTCGGCTGACGGTCGTCGGTCACATCGCCACGGGCCAGTTCGCCCTGCTTGACGCCGACGTCGTCGTAGATGCCGCCGATGCTCGGGGCTTCCGGCGGGGTGCTGTCGACGTTGACGATCCACGGATCGGACGGCTCGGACTGGTTACCAGCCGGGTCCTGGACGATCACGCTGATGGCGTGCTCGCCTTCGCCCAGCTCGTCTTTCGGGGTGAAGGTCCAGTCGCCTTTGTCGTCGACCTGGGCTTCGCCGATCGGGTTGCCATTGTCGAGAATGACGATGGTGTCGCCCGGATTGCCTTTGCCGATCAGGGTCGGGGTGGTGTCGTCGGTGACGCCGCCGTTCTCGATCGGGCCCTGGATGCTGCCCACGTTGTCGATGACCTGGCCAATGATGGCGTCTTCGCCTTCGATCGGCGGCTTCACGGGCGGGGTGAAATCGATCACCAGATCCCAGGCGTCGGACGGGTCGGACAGGTTGCCGGCAGCGTCAGTGGCACGGGCGGTGAAGCTGTGCTCGCCTTCGTCCAGTTGCTGGGCCGGAGTGAAGGTCCACTTACCGTCGTCACCAGCACGGGTTTCGCCCAGCTTGACGTCGTTGTCGAAGATTTCGACCAGGGAGCCGGCTTCAGCCTGGCCGGACAGGGTCGGCTGACGGTCGTCGGTCACATCGCCACGGGCCAGCTCGCCTTGCTTGACGCCGACGTCGTCGTAGACGCCGCCGATGCTCGGGGCTTCCGGCGGGGTGGTGTCGATGACGACGATCCACGGCTCGGACGGATCGGAGGAGTTGCCTGCACCGTTGATGGTGACGAAGGTCAGGCTATGTTCGCCTTCTTCCATGGCGGCCGGCGGGGTGAAGGACCACGCGCCGTCGGCATCGGTTTCGGCACGGCCGATTTCAACGCCGTTGTCGTAGATGACAACGGTGGAGTCAGCCGCTGCCTTACCGCTGATGACGGGGCGGGTTTCGTCGGTGACGTCGCCAGAACTCAGCTGGCCGGTCTTGCTGCCGGTCGCGTCGAGCACGGATTCCACGGTCGGTGCGTCGGGTGCGGCGAGCAGAACCGTCAGGTTCCAGGGCAGGGATTGCTGCGACTGGTTGCCAACGCGGTCGGTGGCGGTGACGGTGAAGCTATGGCCGCCGGCATCCAGGTCCTGGGCAGGAGTGAAGATCCAGTTGCCATTGTTGTCGGCCGTTACTTCACCGATCTTCTGACCGTGGTCATAGATAGTGACGCGGCTGCCGGCTTCGGCGAGGCCCTTGAGCGTGGGGGTCGCATCGTCGGTGCCGGCGCCATTGACCAGGGGGCCGGTGGACGGGCCGAAGTCATCGATGGCTTCGAGGATCTGCGGCTGCGCAGGCGGCAGGGTGTCGATGGTGACGGTGTAGCTGGCCGAGCGCAGGCCGGTGTTGCCGGAGAAGTCGATCGCTGCGGCGCGGAAGGCGTAGGTACCGTCCGGCAGGCTGTAGGGCAGGGTGATGTCCCATGCGCCTTTCGAGTTCGCGTAGGTGGTTGCCACCAGCGTCGAGCCGTTGTAGATGGCGACCATCGAGTTGGCTTCGGCGGTGCCCGACAGGGTCGGGGTGTTGTCGCGGGTCTCGCCGTTCTTGGCGATGACGGCGAAATCGTCAGCCACGCTGCTGATGAAGGCCGGCGCCGGAGCGACGGTGTCGATGATCAGCACGAGGTTGCCGGAAGTCCTGCCGGTTTCCGGATCACGGACGAAGAACAGCTGGCCGCCGTCGTCCAGTTCGGTTTCCGGCATGTAGCTCCAGTTGCCTTGCTCATCGACCTGGACGCTGCCGACGAGGATGCCGTTCTGCAGCACTTCCAGCAGGGTGCCGGGTTCGCCGGTACCGACGAATTCGGGTTGGTTATCGTCGGTGACGTTGCCCGATTCGAGATAGCCCTGCTTGCTGCCGACGAGGTCATAGAAACCCGAGATGGTCGGTTGGGCAGAGAGGGGGGCGACCGGTGCGTCGAACAGTACAGCCTGGGGAGCAGCGTTGTCGGCCGAAGCCTGCGGGTTGAGTTGCTCAGCCTGCGCTTCGAGCTGCTGGAAGGTGGTCGCTTGCTGAATGACGTTCAGCGCGGCGGCTTCGGGCTGGTCCTGCTGTGCGCCGAGGTTTTCGGAAACCAGGGCCACGGGGCCCTGCGCGACATTGCTGTCGGCCGACAGGTGCAGGCGGTAGTCGCCTTTGTCGTTCAGGCTGTAGAGGCCGCTGTGGAACTGATAGAAGTCCTTGATCTGAACGGTCGAGCTGGTGGCCGAATCGGCGCGCAGGCGTACGACCAGGTCATTGTTGACCCGCTCGGCGGCGACGACTTCGGAAATCTGTTCCGAGCCCAGATCGGTCAGTACGAAACGGGCCCCTTCGGTGGCCTGAATGGGGGCGGTCAGCTCTTCCATCGCGTTCAGCGGATAGAAGTAGAGACCTTCATTGTCGAGAAGATAAGCAAAGTTCACTGGATAACTTCCATGGTGGAGGATTGCTATAACTCTGAATCTCGCGAGCCGTAGCCTGCGGTTCAGAACTTATATTCAAGGAGGGGAGTGGATGGCGCCCACGCGGGCGCCATCGCTCAGCTTCAGAGTTGTACCGAGACACCCTGCTGCACGAGGATTTCGGCAGCGAAGTCGGAGTGGTGATAGACGTCGTAGACCACGCCAGCGGCGGTCACATCGCCCAGCAGTTCCCAGTCGCCGACGTTCATGCCGTTGGGCAGCAGATCGTCGAGCATGACCTTGTCACCGGCGTTGCCCTTGACGGCCAGCTGCACGCTTTCATCGTTGATGAAGGCGCCGCGATGGCCCAGGTCCAGTACATCGCCCAGGGAGAGCTTCAGGGTGTTGTCGCCGGAGCCGGTGATGTCGATGATCTCCACCGAGCTCAAGCGGCCCTGCCAGGCACTCAGGTCCAGCGTCTGATTGGCGCCCGTCAGTCGGAGGGTGTCCGTACCGGCGTTGCCTTCGATCAGGCTGATGTTCTGCAGCAGGTTGACATCGGCCAGGCTGAACACCGAGGCGTTACCCAGGCCGTAGACCTCCGACACATCGCCATTGAGCTGGTAGACCGGATTCGGCGCGCCGGCGGTGTTGGTGTAGCCGGACAGGTTGCCGGCCACGTCCACCATCGCCACGCTCGCCGAACTGGCCGAGCCGACGTCCATGTGCACAGCCCCGGCATTGATGTCGCTTTGCGTCAGCGTGTGCTCGAAGCGCGCAGCACCCCCGTCAAGAACGACGGCGATACGGTCACCCACGGCGACGCCGGACGCATTGAAGGCGATATCCAGGGCGCCATCGGCCAGGTGGACGCTGGTCGGAGCGGCCAGGGCCAGCTTGTCCAGCACCACATTCTGTTGCAGCACGTAACCGGCGTTGTTGTTCTGATCGACCACGCGAGTCTGGATGTTCCAGCTGGCATTGTGCGAGTACAGGTCCTGCGCGGCCCAGTCAGTGCCGTTGACCAGCGCGTTGAACCAGGTCTGGCCACCGTCGGTGGACACCTGCAGGCGCTGGCCTGCGTTCAGTTCTGCGCTGAGCGTGCCGTACATGGCGCGGCCGAAGCTGTCGTTGTTGGTCACGAAGTCGTGGTTGCCGGTGCCGGAGTCCTTGCCCATGGAGGACAGACGCGCCACCTGGGTCGGACCGTTGCCGGTGTAGATGATCAGGTCGAACGGCTCGGATGCATCGCTGCTGTTGCCAGCGGCGTTGATGGCAACGGTGCTGAAGCTGTATTCGCCGGTGCTCAGCTCGACATCCGGGGTGAAGCTCCAGCGCCCCTGCGCATCGGCCTCGGTACGGCCCAGCTCGACGCCGTTGCTGTAGATCACCACTATCGCGCCAGCATCGCTGTGGCCGGAGAGTTGCGGACGGGTGTCGTCGGTCACGTCACCGGATTTCAGCTCGCCGGTCTGCGGGCCCACGTCGTCGAAGATCGACTCGATGACCGCCGCGGACGGCTTCATGTCACCGGAAACCGCAAAGCCGAAGGCCGGCGAGGAGGGCTCGCTGACGTTGCCGGCCGCATCCATGGCCTGCGCGCTGATGGCGTGGCCGCCGGCAGACAGGTCCTGCTCCGGGGTGAAGCTCCAGTTGCCGTCCGGGCCAACCGCTACGCGACCGATCTCCTTGCCATTGTCGAGAATCACCACGGTGCTGCCCGCTTCGGCAGTGCCGCGAATGGTCGGGCGGGTGTCGTCGGTCACGTCGCCGTGCTCGAGCTCGCCCTGCTTTTCACCCACGTCATCGTAGATGCCGCCGATAACCGGTGCGTCCGGCGCGGTGGTGTCGATGGTGATTTCCCACGGATCGGACGGCTCGGACTGGTTGCCCGCCGGGTCCTGCACGATCACGGTGATTTCATGCTCACCTTCGCCCAGCTCGGTTTTCGGGGTGAATTCCCAGGTGCCGTCTTCGCCGATTTCGACGCGGCCGATTTCCTCACCCTTGTCCTGGATGATGATGGTGTCGCCCGGCTCACCCTTGCCGTTGAAGGTCGGCGTGGTGTCGTCGGTGGTGCCGCCTTTCTCGACCGGACCCTGGATCGGGCCGTGGTCATCGGTCACGCCGCCCAGCACGGTGTCGTCCGGCTTGCTCGGGGGAGTGAAGTCGATCTCCAGGTCCCAGACAGTGGACGGATCGGAGGTGTTGCCCGCCGCATCGGTGGCACGCACGGTGAAGCTGTGCTGGCCTTCGTCCAGTTCTGCGGACGGAGTGAAGGTCCACTGGCCATTGCTGTCAGCGCGGGCTTCGCCCAGCTTGACGCCGTTGTCGAAGATCTCGACGAGGGAGCCTTCCTCGGCAGTGCCGGAGAGGGTCGGCTGGCGATCGTCGGTCACGTCGCCGCGAGTCAGTTCGCCTTGCTTGACGCCCACGTCATCGTAGATACCGCCGATGACCGGTGCGTCCGGCGCGGTGGTGTCGATGGTGATTTCCCACGGATCGGACGGTTCGGACTGGTTGCCCGCCGGGTCCTGAACGATCACGGTGATCTCGTGGTCACCTTCGCCCAGGTCGGTCTTGGGGGTGAATTCCCAGGTACCGTCTTCGCCGATTTCGACGCGGCCGATTTCCTCACCCTTGTCCTGGATGATGATGGTGTCGCCCGGCTCGCCCTTGCCATTGAAGGTCGGGGTGGTGTCGTCGGTGGTACCGCCTTTCTCGACCGGACCCTGGATCGGGCCATGGTTGTCGGTCACGCCGCCCAGCACGGTGTCATCCGGCTTGGACGGGGGAGTGAAGTCGATCTCCAGGTCCCAGGCAGCGGACGGATCGGAAGTGTTGCCCGCCGCATCGGTGGCACGCACGGTGAAGCTGTGCTGGCCTTCGTCGAGTTCTGCGGACGGAGTGAAAGTCCACTGGCCATTGCTGTTGGCGCGGGTTTCGCCCAGCTTGACGCCGTTGTCGAAGATCTCGACGAGCGAGCCTTCCTCGGCGGTGCCGGAGAGGGTCGGCTGACGATCGTCGGTCACATCGCCACGCGCCAGTTCGCCTTGCTTGACGCCCACGTCATCGTAGATGCCGCCAATGACCGGTGCGTCCGGGCGAATGGTATCGATAGTGACCACCCAGGGAGCGGACGGCTTGGACTGATTGCCGGCCGGGTCCTGGATGACGATGGTCACCGCGTGCTCGCCTTCGCTCATGGGCGGCGGCGTGAAGGACCAGGTGCCATCGGTGCCGACCGGAGCACTGCCGACCAGGGTGCCGTTGTCATAGACCAGCACGGTGTCGCCCGGTACGCCGGTGCCATTCAGGGTGGGGGTGGTGTCGTCGGTGACGCCGCCGTTCTGAATCGGGCCCTGGATGGGGCCGACATCGTCGATGACTTCCTTGATGCCCGGGCCGTTGCCGGTGTTGTCCGGGGTATCGGGGGCGGTGATGTCGATGGCGAACTTGAACTCCGGCGTCGGGAGGCTTTCACCACCGGCTTCGGTGATGACGGTTACCGTCAGAGCGTGTTCGCCTTCGCCCAGCGGGGAGTCTTCCGGAGTGAAGCTCCAGGTACCGCTGGCGGTGCTTTGAACGCGGCCGATCTCGACACCGTTGTCGTAGATCACCACGGTGGCGTTGGCAGTGGCGCGGCCACTGAGAGTCGGGGTGGTGTCGTCGGTCACGCCGTTGGCGGTGATCGGACCCTGGATGACGCCGTAGTTATCCATCACCGAGTCGATCGATACGATGACGTCATGGGTGTCCACGGTGAAGCCCAGCGGCTCGCTCATGTCACTGACGTTGCCCGCACGGTCGATGACCTGGGTGCTCAGGGCATGGTCGCCATCCACCAGGGCCGGGTTCGGGGTGAAGCTCCAGTTACCCTCGGCATCGCTGGCAACGCGGCCGATTTCCACACCGTTGTCATAGATCACGACGGTGACATTGCCTTCGTCGGTTTTGCCACGGAAGGTCGGTTGCGCATCGTCGGTGGTCTGACCCGCAAGGATCGGCCCCTGGATCGCGCCCACGTCGTCCCAGAGCTCGACCGATTCGACCGCGTTCGGGTTGGTGGTGTCGATAACCAGCGGATAGGCGCCGGTGGCCGAGCCGGGGATCAGGTTGCCGGCCAGGTCGGTGGCATTGACCGTCAGGTTGTTCAGGCCTTCGCTGAGGTCCTGTGCCGGGGTGAAGGACCACATGCCAAGGCTGTCGGCCTGGGTGGTGCCCAGCAGTTCGCCATTGCTGTAGACATGGATGGTGACGTTGGGCTCGGCGGAGCCGTTCAGCGTCGGACGTGCGTCATCGGTCTCTGCGTACTTCTGCAGCGGGCCGGTGATGCTGCCCACATTGTCGATCACCGAGTTGATCGCCGGGGGAGTGGGCGCGTTCGGGGCGATGAGGGTGAAGTCAAAGGCCGGCTCGGACGCTGCGCTGGTATTGCCAGCGGCATCGGTCGCCTGCGCCGTAATGGCGTGTTTGCCCGCGGAGAGCTGGGTCTCGGGAGTGAAGGTCCACTCGCCGTTAGGGCCAGCCTGGGCCTCACCGATCTTCTTGCCGTTGTCGAGGATGACCACGGTGCTGCCGGCTTCGGCAGTGCCACGGATGGTGGGGCGGGTATCGTCGGTCACTTCGCCGCGTACCAGCTCGCCCTGCTTGTCGCCCACGTCATCGTAGATGCTGCCGATGACCGGTGCGTCCGGCGCGGTGGTGTCGATGGTGATTTCCCACGGATCGGACGGTTCGGACTGGTTGCCCGCCGGGTCCTGAACGATCACGGTGATTTCATGCTCACCTTCGCCCAGCTCGGTCTTCGGGGTGAATTCCCAGGTGCCGTCTTCGCCGATTTCGACGCGGCCGATTTCCTCACCCTTGTCCTGGATGATGATGGTGTCGCCCGGCTCACCCTTGCCGTTGAAGGTCGGGGTGGTGTCGTCGGTGGTGCCGCCTTTCTCGACCGGACCCTGGATCGGGCCATGGTTGTCGGTCACGCCGCCCAGCACGGTGTCGTCCGGCTTGGCCGGGGGAGTGAAATCGATCTCCAGGTCCCAGGCGGTGGACAGATCGGAAGTGTTGCCGGCAGCGTCGGTGGCACTCACGGTGAAGCTGTGCTGGCCTTCGTCCAGTTCTGCGGACGGAGTGAAGGTCCACTGGCCATTGCTGTCGGCGCGGGCTTCGCCCAGCTTGACGCCGTTGTCGAAGATTTCGACCAGCGAGCCTTCCTCGGCGGTGCCGGAGAGGGTCGGCTGGCGATCGTCGGTGGCTTCGCCGCGTACCAGCTCGCCTTGCTTGATGCCGACGTTATCGTAGATGCCGCCGATGACCGGAGCGTCCGGGGCGGTGGAGTCGACGTGGATTTCCCACGGGTCGGACGGCTCGGACTGGTTGCCGGCCGGGTCCTGGATGATCACGGTGATTTCGTGATCGCCTTCTTCCAGCTCGGTTTTCGGGGTGAATTCCCAGGTGCCGTCTTCGCCGATTTCGACGCGGCCGATTTCCTCACCCTTGTCGCGGATGATGATGGTGTCACCCGGCTCGCCCTTGCCGTTGAAGGTCGGGGTGGTGTCGTCGGTGGTGCCGCCTTTCTCGACCGGACCCTGGATCGGGCCCTGGTTGTCGGTCACGCCGCCCAGCACGGTGTCGTCCGGCTTGGACGGGGGAGTGAAATCGATCACCAGGTCCCAGGCGGTGGACAGATCGGAAGTGTTGCCAGCTGCGTCGGTGGCACTCACGGTGAAGCTGTGCTGGCCTTCGTCCAGTTCTTCGGACGGAGTGAAGGTCCACTGGCCATTGCCGTCGGCGCGGGCTTCGCCCAGCTTGACGCCGTTGTCGAAGATCTCGACCAGCGAGCCTTCCTCGGCGGTGCCGTGGAGGGTCGGCTGGCGATCGTCGGTGGCTTCGCCGCGAACCAGCTCGCCTTGCTTGATGCCGACGTTATCGTAGATGCCGCCGATGACCGGTGCGTCCGGCGCGGTGGTGTCGACGGTGACTTCCCACGGATCGGACGGCTCGGACTGGTTGCCGGCCGGGTCCTGGATAATCACGGTGATCTCGTGGTCACCTTCGCCCAGGTCGGTTTCCGGGGTGAATTCCCAGGTGCCGTCTTCGCCGATTTCGACGCGGCCGATTTCCTCGCCCTTGTCGCGGATGATGATGGTGTCGCCCGGCTCGCCCTTGCCGTTGAAGGTCGGGGTGGTGTCGTCGGTGCTGCCGCCTTTCTCGATCGGACCCTGGATCGGACCCTGGTTGTCGGTCACGCCGCCCAGTACGGTGTCATCCGGCTTGGTCGGCGGAGTGAAGTCGATCACCAGGTCCCAGCCGGTGGACAGGTCGGACGAGTTGCCCGCGGCGTCGGTGGCACGTGCGGTGAAGCTGTGCGAGCCTTCGCCCAGTTCTTCGGCAGGGGTGAAGGACCATTGGCCATTGCTGTCGGCGCGGGTTTCGCCCAGCTTGACGCCGTTGTCGAAGATCTCGATGAGCGCGCCTTTTTCGGCGGTGCCGGAGAGGGTCGGCTGACGATCGTCGGTCACGTCGCCGCGAGCCAGTTCGCCCTGCTTGACGCCCACGTCATCGTAGATGCCACCGATGGCCGGAGCATCCGGGGCGGTGGTGTCGACCTGGAATTCCCACGAATCGGACGGCTCGGACTGCTTGCCCTCGGGGTCCTGCACGATCAGGGTGATGTCGTGGCTGCCTTCGCCCAGCTCGGTTTTGGGGGTGAATTCCCAGGTGCCGTCTTCGCCGATTTCGACGCGGCCGATTTCCTCACCCTTGTCCAGGATGATGATGGTGTCACCCGGGCGGCCTTCGCCCTTGAAGGTGGGGGTGGTGTCGTCGGTGGAGTCGCCACGCTGGATGGCGCCCTGGACGCTGCCGACGTTGTCCAGCACGTACTTCAGTTCCGGGGCGGCCGGAGCAGCAGGGACCTGCGGCTCAGGAGTGACGGGGGCGGTTGCTTCGGACTTGCTGCTGCCACCCTTGTTGCTGTTCAGGGCGCCAAGACCTGCGCCGGCGCCCAGGGCACCGCCGGCAATCCACGGCAGCAGGCCGAAGGCGGTGTAGTCGACATCACCGGCTGCGTAGGGCGCGCCGCCCAGGACCAGAGCGGAGGATTCGCCGTCCTGCAGGACGAACGCACCGGCCTTGTCGTCGTCATCATTGGACGAGACATAGGCGTAGTATTCGCCGCCTTCGGCCATGCCGATGAGCTCGCAGTTGAACTCGAAGAAGTCCTCGATGATGACCGAGGGCTGATCGAAGGATTCACCCTCGAGGAAGACCAGCAGGTTCTTGCCGGAACGGCGAACCGTGATGTTCTCCGGTGCAATGCCGGTATCCTGGTCAGCCAGAATGAATTTGCCATCGGGCATGGCCTTGATTTTCGGAACAGCTCCCTTACCGCCTTTGGTAATGGAAACTTCTTGCTTTACCTCTTTGCCATCTACCAGCAAGAGTTTGATCGACTGCGATGCCATATAGCGTTCTTCCCAGTTAACTTGAAACTTTTGATCGTGCCTGTTCATTCGCTCGATGCTGCGCTAGCGGCTGGCGAAGTCATGCACCTGGATAACCAGCTCGAGCTGCGCGCCAGGCGCTTACGAGCGAAATGAGTGGGCGGGCCTTTAAGGTTTTGGGCCGTGCCTTTCTCTGGGGAGCATTAAACCGGGGCGCAGGCGATCAATCTTTCTGACTGGGTCTGATTTGGCTGGGTGGGGGTCGGGACAGGTACTAAAGTCGCTCGCTGGCGATTGGGCGGGGTGCAGCGAGGAGGGGGCGGGCGTCGGCGAAGTTCGCGCCAATCGGCGGGATCACCGCCGAAGCTGCGCGTAAAGCGGAAGGGTCAGGCCGACGGAGCGGAGCCGTCGAGGCCGGATTCGAAGGCGAAGCGGAACAGTTCGGCGTCGCGGGTGATGCCCAGCTTGCGCATGGCGCTGGCTTTCTGCGAGCTGATGGTCTGTTTGGTGCGGTGCAGCTGATCGGCAATCTCGTTGATGGACAGCCCCGAGACATACAGGCGCACCACCTCCAGCTCGCGTTTGGTTAGGGCGTAGCTGGAGCCGGGCGCCTGGGCAATCTCGGTCCGGCCGGTGTCCAGGTCCTCGGTGGGGAAGTAGTTGGAGCCGGCATACACCGCGTGGATGGCCGAGATCAGCTGGTTGGTGTGCTGGGTCTTGGCGAGCAGGGCGTTGACCCCGAGGCGCGCCAGCTCCTGGGTCAGGGCCTGGTTCTCCAGGGTGGTGAAGACCACGATCTTCAGTTGCGGCCACAGGCGCCTGATATAGGAGAGCAGGGTGATGCCATCGCCATGCTTGCCGCCGGGCATCGTGTAGTCGGTCACCAGCACGTCGCAGGGCTCGGCCTGGAGGATATCGACCAGGGCTCCGGAGTCGCGAGCCGAGCCGATGATTTCCAGGGTTGGAATGAGTTTCAGCTCATGCAGCAGGCCGGACAGTAAAGCGGGATGGTCATCTGCAAGCAGGATTCGGATCTTCATCGCACGTAAGCCTTCCGGACGGTCTGTCGATTCAATGTATCTCAAGGATGCAGCAGTCACCAGTGGCGGGACCATAGTGTTATCGACTAGTACGGGTCCGAATATTTCAGGCAATTAATTGGATTAGTTTTCAATTGGCTCGCGACTAATTCCAGGGTATCCCGCGCATTGCATACTCGTCGTTTTCCAACGAGAGCGGGCAGTTGCCCACTTCGGACAAGTAGTGGTTTGGCCCCCTGTATCTGAGGGCAGGGCCTCACGCTTAAACTAGGAGATAGTCTTGTGACTGGTTTTAAGCGTATGCCCAATGGAAGTGAT
>NZ_JACHLI010000022.1 GCF_014204515.1 Pseudomonas nitroreducens
CGTGCTCGAACACTGCGGACCTGCAGCTTGCCTTGCGCCGCTCTCACCTCCGATCGTATCGGGAAAGGCAGACACAAGCGGACTCTGTCCGCGATAGGTTCGCCTCAGGTTGGGAATTCCAGCGTCGCTTCGGTGTGCGCCCGAACTTCCTGTTTCGCCCCCTCGGGCGACCTACTTTGCCAAACGACGCAAAGTAGGCAAAAGTCTCGCCCCTGCCATCCGGCTTTTCGCTTCGCGAAAAGTACCCTCGGTTCCTCGGAGTTTCAGGGGCCCGCCACGAAGGGCCATCCCTGGCCCATCGTGGCTCTCGCGACATCCATGTCGCTCAACCCCTGAAACTCCGATCACCTTCGGCCTCCTGAAAGGGGCACTTCGGCGCGTGCGGAAATTTCCCTGGAAATCTCAAAAGCCAAGCCAAAGCCCAACGCTGATACATGTGAGCCGCCTGGAATCCGGCCTGCTCGCGCCCCTGACCTGGCACCGCCCCGCCAGAAATTTGCGCGCGGAAGTAAGGTCAATGCCCCGAATACTCCCCATAGAGAATCCGCTCCGCCAGCTTGTCGGCCACCCGCGCCGGTGACAGGTGATCGGCCTGGGCGTGGGCGTAGACCTCGGTCAGGCGGTCGGCGATGCGCGCCAGGTGGGCGGTGATGGTCGGCAGTGCCTCGCCCTGGTGCTGCAGGGCGACGTAGATCAGCCCGCCGGAATTGATCACATAGTCCGGCGCATAAAGGATGCCTCTGCCTTCCAACTCATCAGCCACTTCCGCATGGGCCAGCTGGTTGTTGGCCGCTCCCGCCACGGCAGCGCAGCGCAGGTGGCCGACCACCTGCGAGGTCAGCACACCGCCCAGCCCGCAGGGCGCAAGGATGTCGCAGGGAGTGGTGAGCAGCGCTTCATTGGGCACCGGGCGCGCGCCCAGTTGCTCCACGGCGAGCTGCACCTTGCCAGCATCGATATCGCTGACCAGCAGTTCGGCGCCCGCAGCGGACAGATGCTCGGCCAGGGCATAACCGACATTGCCCAGCCCCTGGATCGCCACGCGCAGGCCGTCGAGGTCATCGCTGCCCAGCCGCGCCTGGGCGCTGGCGCGGATGCCGGAGAACACCCCGAGCGCCGTGTGCGGCGAGGGATCGCCGCCGCTGGTGGTGCTGGTGACGTGGCGGGTGAACTGGGCGATGCAGTCCATATCGGCGCTGGAGGTGCCGCTGTCCACCGCCGTCACGTAGGCGCCGCCGAGGGAGTCGATCATGCGGCCGAAGGCTTCGAAGAGTTCGCCGCGGTTGCGCACGTGGGCGGCGCGCAGGATCACCGCCTTGCCGCCGCCCTGGCGCAGGCCGGCCAGCGCAGCCTTGTAGCTCATGCCCTGGGCCAGGCGCGCGGCGTCGCGCAGGGCGGCGTCCTGGCTGGGATAAGGCAGGTAGCGACAGCCCCCCAGGGCAGGGCCCAGGCGGGAATTGTGGATGGCGATGATGGCCTTGAGTCCCGTGGCCGGGTCCTGGGCAAGATGCAGTGACTCGAGCCGGGTGGCTTCCATCATGTCGAACATGGCGGCGCTCCCTTGCTGTGAAAGGTCGGCTGTCCGGGTATGGACTGATTCAGTATAGGCAGCGCCTGTCACATCACCTTCACGGGCGACGACCGCGCCACTGGACGAGTGCCCGGCGCTCCGGTTACAACCGCAGGGTCAGCCGGAGAACGCCATGGACCCGCGTCAAGCCTGCCTTGCCTGTCTTGCCCAGGACCCGCCCGCCCTGTTCGAAGCGGCCCTGTGGATTGCCGCCGAGCACGAACCGCAGCTGCCGCCGGAACAGGCGCTGCGGCTGTTCGACTCGCTCGCCCATCAGGTCGCCGTGGCGCTGTCCCAGGGCGCGGGCGATGCCGAGCGTGCGCAGTTCCTGTTGCGCCGGCTGAGCGAGCTGGGTTTCGCCGAGGATGACCAGTATCCCCTGCATCCGCGGGCGGCCCTCCTGCCCCAGGTGCTGCAGCGTCGCCATGGCCAGCCGCTGTCGCTGGCGTTGATTGCCCTGGAACTGGCGCGGCGTAACGGCATCACCCTGGTCGGGGTGAATTTTCCCGGACGTTTCCTGCTGCGCGTACCCGGCGCCGATCATCTGCTCGACCCCGCCACCGGTCGCCGCCTGTATACCCGTGACTGCCGCGACCTGCTGGCCCGCCAGCTGGGCGCCAGCATCGAGCTGTCTGCCGAGCACCTGCGCACGGCCAGCGCCGCGGACACGCTGCAGCGTCTGTCGCGCAATCTGCGCCAATTGCACCTGGCCGCCGGAGAACCCCTGGCGGCGCTCAAGGACGCCCAGCGCGTGCTGGAACTGGGGCCGCCCAGCGCCAGCGATCACCTGGCCCGCGCCGACCTCTATCACGTGCTGGATTGCCCGCAGGCCGAACGCTACGACCTGGAGCGGGCGATGCTGCTCAGCGACGACGCCGCCGAGCAGGTGCGCCTGGCCCAGCGCCTGGCCGAGATCAGCGGGCCGCCCAAGGCGCTGCACTGAGACCCAGGTCTCAGATCTTCAACAACCCCAGTTCCTTCGCCCGCGCCACCGCCTGGGTGCGCCGTTCCACACCGAGCTTGCCGTTGATCCGGCGGGCGTGGGTCTTCACCGTGTGCAGGGAGATGTAGAGGCGCTCGCCGATTTCCAGGTTGGAGCAACCGCGAGCGATCAGCTCCAGCACCGAGAGTTCACGCAGGCTCAGCAGGTTGTGCGGGGCCATCTCACCAGCGTGTGGGCGCAGGCCGAACAGCCCGGGCTGACGCCGCTGGGTTTCGCGCAGGGTCGCCACCAGACCGAAGCGCTGGGCCAGCGCGACGCCCTCGTCCAGGGCGCTGCGTGCCTCGTCCAGGCTGCCGGAGAGGAAGTGGGTTTCCGCCAGCGCCAGCCAGACGTCGCAGGCCAGGGTATGGCGGCCCTGGCGCAGCAGGTCCGGGAGCATGGCCAGCAGCCGTAGGCGGGCAGCGTCGGGATCACCATCGTAGAGTTCAGCCAGGGCCAGGTGGTGCTCGACCCGCAGGATCTGGTCCGGTGCCGCCGCCGGCGGGCGCAGGTGATCGGTGCGATAACGCGCGGCCACTCGCTGCAGGACCTCGCGCGCCGGACCGGCGCGGTGCTGGCGCAGGTTCAGCGCGCCACTGGCGAGCAACAGCGGGCCACGGTAGATGGGTTCAGGCACGTGTTGCAGCTGCATCAGCCGCTCGACTTCCAGCAAGCGGCTGAAGGCGCCGTCGGTGTCGCCGTCCAGCGCATCCAGCCAGGCCATCCCGGTGAAGCCGTAGATCGCGCTCGGATCGTGGCTGCGGCGGGTTTCGTTGAGGCCGGCGATGAACAGCTCGCGGGCCTCCTCGTCGCGTCCCTGGCGCAGGCACAGCCAGCCCCGGCGCAGGGCAACGCGGCCGGCCATGGCATTGCAGGTGATGCGCATCTCATGGAGGTAGTCCTGCACCCGTGCCAGCAGGGTGTCGGCGCGCTGCAACTCGCCGCGTTGCTCCAGCCACTGGGCGCGGTCCAGCTCCAGCAGCGCCTCGAAGGTGGTGCTGCCCTGCAGGCGTGCACGGCGCAGAGCCTCGCGGTTGATCAGCCGGGCTTCGGCCAGGCGGCCGTCGGCCTGGGCCTGCTGGGTCAGCGCGGACAGGCAGATCAGCGTCTGCGCCCAGGCCTCCTCGGGCAGGTGCTGCAAGGCCTCGCGCAGTTGCTCGCGGGAGCCGGGCAGGCCGCGGCCGTGGGTGAGCATGCCATTGAGGCCCTGCCACTGGGCGATCAGGGCGCGCTGGCGGTGTTCGCCGGGCATCGGCAGGAAGCGGTCGAAGCCGGTCAGCAGCGCCTCCACATCGTCCAGGCGACCGACGAACAACAGGGTCCAGGCATTGAGGATGAGCAGCCGCGGCGTGCTGCACAGCAGCTCCTCGGGCAGCGACTCGCGCAGTTGCAGCACGCGTTCGACGTTGCGTCCGTGCAGCAGTTGCTCCTCGGTCAGGCGCTGCAGCAGGCTGGCGGAAACGTCGGGCTGCTCGGCATACAGGGAATGCTCGAAGGCCGAGTGGATTTCCCCGCCCTGGGTGAACCACTGGCAGGCGCGCCGGTGCAGGGTCGCCGCCGGCCAGCACGACAGGCTGGCCAGCGCGCGGGCGAGCATGGGCGAGACCTGGAACCAGTGCTGGGTGTTGTCCACCGGTTCGATCAGCGCCCCCCAGGCCTGCAGGCCGTCCAGGCCCAGGCCGGGCTCGTCGAACAGGTAGTCGCACAGCTCGCGGTTGAAGCGGGCGATCAGCGCCAGGCCGCAAAGGGTCTGCGCCAGCTCCGTCGGCAGGCTGGCCAGCACCTCGCGCTGCAAGTAGTCCTGCAGCAGGCCGCTGCCGGTTTCGGCGATCTGGGTCACGCAGGGGGCGATGGCCTCGTTGCCGAGGCTGAGCAGACGCAGGCGTACTCCGGCGAACCAGCCCTGGGTCGACTCCTGCAGGGCCAGGCGCTGGGGTTGCGGCCACTCCAGGGCAGCGCTGTGCAGGTAGGCGTCCAGCTCGCCCTGGGTCAAGGCCAGCGCGTGGGCTCCCAGCTCCAGCAGCTCGCCTTCGAGCAGCAGGCGGGTCAGGTTGCAGGCCGGGCGCCGGCGGCTCGCCAGCCACCAGCCGACCTGCGGCGAAGCCACGGCGAGCAGGCGGTCGAAGCAGTCGTCGAGGGCGGAGTCAGGGGCGCGTGGATAGTCGTCGAGCATCAGCCAGAGCGGCTCGCTGGCGTTCTCCAGCCAGGCCCCCAGCGCTTCCTCGCCGGACCAGGGCACGCCCAGGGCTTCGCCCAGGCGTTCGCAGAACTGCTCGGGGCCCAGCGCCCGGCCGCCCAGGGCGAGCCAGACCACGCGGGTGCCGGCGGGCGCCAGGCGCGCACACTCGCTCATCAGCACCGTCTTGCCGCAACCGGGCGGCGCCACCAGCAGGCGCAGGCGGCATTCGGCCGCGCTCAGGCTGGCATGCAGCCGTTCGCGGGGCAGGTGCTGGCGGGGCAGACGAGGCAGCGCCACGCTGCTGTGCAGGGCGATTGTCGACATGGGCTTCTTCCGGCCATTTGCTGGCCAGACTATGCCCGCGCGCGGACCGCCGAAAAGGACCATCAGCCAGACTCATGGGCCGTCATAGCGCAGGGAATGCCCATGGCAGAGCATTTCCTGCCCGCCAAAAAAAGAAACCCGGCCTCCACTCGGAAGGCCGGGCCCAAGGAGCGGGTGTTACTCAGCGCACGCCGGCGTTACGCAGCGCTGCCGGGGTGAAGTCGGCCATCGAGGCCTTCTGGCCGAACTGGTAGCCGCGCTTCTCCTCGTTGTTCAGGCCGAAGGTCACGTAGCGGCCGGCGAGGATGTCGTACAGCGATTCGGCGGCATAGCCGGTGGCCAGTTCGGTGTAGAAGGTCATCTCGTGGCCTTCGCCGACACGCCACAGTTGGCCGCGACCGTCGTACAGTTCGGACACGGCGATCTGCCAGCTGTCCTCGTCGAGGTAGAAGTGGCGCTGGCCGTAGATGTTGCGCTCGCCGGACTTCAGGGTGCCGACCACTTCCCACACGCGGTGCAGTTCGTAGCGGGTCAGGTCCTGGTTGATGTGGCCGGGCTTGACGATGTCGTCGTACTTCAGGTCCGGCGAGTTCAGGTGGTAGCTGTTGTACGGGATGTACATCTCGCGCTTGCCCACCAGTTTCCAGTCGTAACGATCCGGGGCGCCGGAGAACATGTCGTAGTTGTCCGAGGTACGCATGCCGTCCGAGGCGGTGCCCGGACCGTCGTACGCGACCTGCGGGGCACGGCGCACACGGCGTTGGCCGGCGTTGTAGATCCACGCCAGGCGCGGTTCCTTCACCTGGTCGAGGGTCTCGTGCACCAGCAGGACGTTACCGGCCAGGCGCGCCGGGGCGGTGACCTGCTGCTTGAAGTAGGTGAGGATGTTGCCGGTCTTGCTGGCGTCCTGGTCACTCATGTTCTGCGGTACCGCGATCGATTCCTCGAAGCGGATCGGCGTGTAGCTGCCGTTGGTCTGCGGTACCACCTGCACCACGGTGCGCGAGATGTTGCCGCCGTGGTAACGGGTCAGGTGGTTCCACAGGGCCTGCACGCCGTTCTTGGGAATCGGGAAGGCGTAGTAGCGGCTCTTCTCGAAGTTCTCCAGGCCGTTGCCGTCGTTGATCGGCTGGACGAACTCGGCGCTGCGCTTGATCGCGGCGTAGATGTCATCGGGCAGCGCGAAGGTACGGTGGGTCTTGTACACCGGGATCTTGTAGGTATCCGGGTAGCGCTTGAACATCGCCAGCTGGCCGGCGGACAGCTTGTCCTTGTACTGGTCGGCGTTCTGCGCGGTGATGGTGAACAGCGGCTTCTCGTCGGCGAACGGATTGCCGAGGAAGCCCTTGGCGTCCAGCTTGCCGGCAGTACGGGAGATGCCGCCGGTCCAGGCCGGGATGCTGCCGTCGGCGTTGCCTTCCTTCTGCGAGCCCATGGGCGTCAGGCTGGTGCCCAGCTTGGCCACTTCGTCGGCGGACACCGCCGCCATCACGCCGCAGGACAGCAGGCTCAGGGCCA
This sequence comes from Pseudomonas nitroreducens, assembly GCF_014204515.1. Lineage (GTDB taxonomy): Bacteria > Pseudomonadota > Gammaproteobacteria > Pseudomonadales > Pseudomonadaceae > Pseudomonas > Pseudomonas nitritireducens_A. Next base: position 6,574 of record NZ_JACHLI010000022.1, read on the forward strand.
GCGCGCCGCATTGGAGGATTCTTGTCGTTCTCATGTCGATTCCTTGAGCAGGCAGGTCAGAAGTTCACGCCGAAGCTGAGCGAAACGAAGTCCCGGTCGACGATGGTGTTGTAGTCGCCGCCGAAGAAGTTCGTGTAGTTCAGGCTCGCGGTGTAGGTGTTCTGGTACTCCGCGTCCAGACCGATGCTGGCGGCCTTGCTGCCTTCGTTGAAGACCGGGCCGTAGCCGTGCACGTCATGGGACCAGGCCAGGTTGGGCTTGAGGTTCACCCCGGCGAAGACGTTGTTGTAGTCCCAGATGGCGCGGGCGCGGTAACCCCAGGAGGACGAGGTGTAGAAGCCGCCGTCACCGTACTCGGCGTCTGCCGTGGCGTTCTCCGGCACGCCATAGACGGAGTCGCGGCCGTAGCGTTCGCCGACCTTGTTGGTCATGCCACCGATGTAGGTCATGCCGACTTCGCCCACCAGGGTGAGGCGGTCGGCGCCCATGGTCTGGTCGAAGAAGTGGGTGAAGGTGGTCTGCGCCTGGGTGACTTCCTTGCGGATGTAGCCATGGTTGACCTGGTTGGCCTGGGCCAGCGCGCCGGCAACGCCGCCGCTGGCGAACCCGCCGGCCACGGTGGTGGCGAGCAGCGGCGTCAGGTCGGTGGTGTTGAGCTGCAGCGGCATGTTCGGCCGGTAGCTGATCTCGCCGTTCCACGCGGTACCGGTGGGCAGGGTGGTGGAGAAACTCAGGCCGTACAGGCGGATGTCCTCGGGGTATTCGAGGAAGTAGTTGCCACGCCCCAGCAGGATCGGCTGGGCCAGCGCCGAGACGCGCAGCGCGTTGATGATGTCGGCGGAGCCGGCGTTCTTCATGCTCACGATCGGCGTGCGGCTGTGGTAGTTCATGGCATAGGCGCCGTACTCCACATCGTCGCCCAGCCAGCGCAGGGCCAGGCCCCACTGGCCGGAGTCGCGGGCATCGCGGTCGGCGCCGCGCGGCACCATCAGGCCTTCCTGGGTGACGGTGACGCCCATGGAGTTGAGCAGCGAGTGGATCCCCGGCGAGTTCAGGGTGTTGATCGTGGCAGGGTCGAGGATGTTGTAGTTGGTCTTGCAACCGTCGGCGGCGACGTCGGTGGTGGAGAAGAAGGTGCCGCAGTTGTCCAGCACCGTCTGGTCCCATTCCAGCTGGTAGAAGCCCTCGACCGACAGCGCGTCGGTGAGGCTCTGGGACAGGTAGACCATGTTCACCGGGATCAGGCCTTCCTTGATTTCCGAACCGGGACGGCGGAAGGCGGAGACGTCGATGGGGTTGATGGTGTTGATGCTGTTGCCGATGAAGGTGCTCTCGCCCCAGCTCACCACCTGCTTGCCCAGGCGCACGGTGCCCGGCAGTTCGGCGATGGAATAGTTGTAGTAGCCGAAGGCATCGAGCAGCTGCGCGCCGGAAGACTTGGCGCCTTCCTTGCGGCCGTCGTCGGAGATGTCCTTCCAGGCCACGCTTTCGTCCTTCAGACGGAAGTCGTACCAGTACTTGCCACGGGTGAAGACGCCAAAGTCCCCGTACTTCAGCTCCAGATCGTGGATGCCCTTGAAGATCTTCGAGAAGGTATGGCCCTTGCGGAAGTTCAGCCGGCCATCGTCGTTGGTCTGGGTCATGCCGTGGCCGCCGTTGGCGGCGCCGATCAGGTCCTCTTTCGGACTCTGGGTGCTCCAGCTGGCACCCACGGACAGGCTGGAGTCGAACTGACCTTCGATTTCCCCGATATTGAAGTTGATTGCCTGAGCCTGGGTGGCGCATCCCAGGGCGACGGCGGTGGCGAGAAGTTGCGGTTGGAAGAATCCGCGCCTTGTTTTTGTTGTCATGCGGCTCTCCTGACGGTGTCTAGGTGGCCTTACCCTACTGAGCGACCTGGCAGGGAGTAAGCGCTCCAAGGTGGTATTTGCCGTGTCGCCCGAAAGAGTGAATCCCCCCTCTGGCATGCGCCATTGCGCGCGATATTGGCGCAGGCGATGACGGATCATCGAGACGATGGATAGTGCCCGGCCTCTGTAAGTGCATTGCCACTACCCGAGAAGCGCCGTCTGGGGCATCCTTAGCCTCCTATGCAAGCCATCGACCAACGCCCGACCGACAGTCACCTGACCGAGCAGACCCGCGAGGTGGTGCTGCGCTACCACCAGTGCTGGAAGCATCGCGACCTCGAAGCGGTGCTCGCGCTGTATCACCCGCAGGTGCAGTACAACGACTTCTTCCAGAACCGCACCCTGGGCTACACCGACCTGCGCGACTATGTGCAGGCGACCATGCCCAGCCGCCCGGAAGAGTTCCTCGACCACATCGATCGCATCCGCGTGGACGGCGACACCGCCTTCATCCAGTACCGCATCGCGGTGACCCTGAGCGGCCGCCTGGCGACCTTCCATTCCAGCGAAGCGATCACCGTGCGCGACGGCCAGATCTGGCGCATCAACGAATACGCCTCGGTGGTCCGCGAAGGCAGCGAAAGCCGTCCGCAGGCCATCGACCCGCGTCCGGCCACCAGCCGCCTGGGCCTCTCCCCGCGCCAGCTCAGCCAGCTGGCCAGCGACCTGGAAGACTATTTCGGCAAGAGCCAGCCATACCTGGCGCCGGACCTGGACCTGACCCAGGTGGCCACCGCCACCGGCTACACGCGCAACCAGATTTCCTACCTGCTCAACCAGGTGATGGGGCTGAGCTTCTATCAGTACGTCAACCAGACGCGCCTGACCCACCTGCTCAGCCAGCTGCGCCCGCCGCTGCCCTCGCGCATCGACGAACTGGCCTTCTCCGCCGGCTTCAACTCGCTCTCGGCCTTCTATCGCTGCTTCCGCCAGCAGACCGGCCAGTCGCCCCGCGAGTACCTGAAGCGCCTGCGCGAGGAGCAGGCAGAAGCCTGAGCTTTTGTCTTAAAAGCCCCTGCCGGCGGGTACGCGAGCAATCCTCGCGTACCCGCGCGCACGACAGAACCCCGCGCCAAATCTAGGCTTGCCGACATTCCCCCTTCTTCCTCTTGGAGTCGTCTATGTCGGCATGGCGTCATATCAGTCTGTGGATGAACCAGCTGGACGATGATCTCGTCCCGCGGCCGTCCCTGCAGGGCACCCTGGATGTCGACGTGGCCATCGCCGGCGCCGGTTACACCGGCCTGTGGACTGCCTACTACCTGAAGCTGCGCGCGCCGCAGCTGAAGATCGCCATCGTCGAGGCCGAGACCGCCGGCTTTGGCGCCTCGGGCCGCAATGGCGGCTGGCTGATGGGCAACATGCTCGGCGAGGATCGCCTGCTGGCCGGCCTGTCGCCCGAGCAGCGCCGCGCCTCCTACGACCTGCTGCACGACATCCCCGATGAAGTGGCCCGCGTGCTCGAGCGCGAAGGCATCGACTGCGACTACCGCAAGGCCGGCGTGCTCTATACCGCCGCGCGCTACCCGGAGCAGGAAACCCGCCTGCGTGACTACCTCAAGCACCTGCACGCCGAAGGCCTCACCGAGGACGACTACCGCTGGCTGAGCAAGAGCGAGCTGGACGAACAGCTGCGCATCCCCAGCGCGCTGGGCGCCATCCACACCCCGCACTGCGCCACCATCGACCCGGCCAAGCTGGTCCGTGGCCTGGCCCGCGCCGTGGAACGCCAGGGCACGCAGATTTTCGAGAAGAGCCGGGTCACCCACTGGGCTCCGGGCCTGCTGCGTACCGAGCAGGGCGAGCTGAAGGCGCACTGGGTGGTACCAGCCATCGAAGGCTACGCCGCCGACCTGCCACCGCTGGGCAATTACCAGTTGCCGGTACAAAGCCTGTTGGTGGCCACCGAGCCGCTGCCCGAATCGGTGTGGGCGGAAATCGGCCTGGACAAGGGCCAGGCCTTCAGCGAATTCAGCCGCCAGGTCACCTACGGCCAGCGCACCCCGGACAATCGCCTGGCCTTCGGCGCCCGCGGCGGCTACCGCTTCGGCGGCAAGCTGCGCAACGACTTCAGCCTGACAGAGGATGAAGTCGGCCTGCGCCGCTACCTGTTCAGCGAACTGTTCCCGCAACTCAAGGATGTGCGCATCACCCACACCTGGGGCGGCAACCTGGGCATGTCGCGACGCTTCCACCCGCACATGCTGATCGACCGTCGCAACGGCATTGCCCTCTCCGGCGGCTACGGCGGCGAAGGCGTCGGCGCCACCAACCTGGGCGGCCGCACGCTGGCCGACCTGATCCTCGGCCAGGACAGCGCCCTCACCCGCCAGCCCTGGGTCATCAACGACAGCAGCGTGCAGGACGGCCTGCGTGGCTGGGAACCCGAACCCTGCCGCTGGCTGGGCTACAACGCCATCATCCGCAGCTTCGTGCACGAGGACGATGTGCTGGCCAACCCGCACAGCGCGCCCTGGCGTCGCCGACTGGCAGAGAAGGTCGCCGCCAGCATGGAAAACCTGATGACCTGGAAGGTCGGCTGAGCCGCCACCCTTTATCCGAACAGCCCCGAACAAGAGCCCCCACTGGAGCCCCCGTATGAAACTGACCCACCTGAAAGACACCCTGAATGCCCCGCTGGGCGACGCCAACCCGGTCGCCGTGCCCCTGGGCGAGCCGATCTCGGAAACCCGCGTGGAGTCCATCGAGCGCACCGACCGCGTGGAAACCGGCATCTGGGAATGCACCCCCGGCCGCTGGCGCCGGCAGATCGTCGAGCAGGAGTTCTGCCACTTCATCGCCGGCCGCGGCACCTTCACTCCGGACGGCGGCGAACCGATCGCCTTCCAGGCCGGCGACGCCTTCCTGCTGCCGCAGAACAGCCTGGGCATCTGGGACATCCAGGAAACCACGCGCAAGACCTATGTGATCATCGAGCGCGATTGATCTGTTGGTGAGGATGACGGGAAGGTTCGGTGCTCGGGCCTCACTCGTTGCCAATCGACACCTGTAGGAGCGAGCTTGCTCGCGAACCGGATTCACCGGCGACACCCATGCTGGGCGGGTTCGCGAGCAAGCTCGCTCCTACAGACAGAATCAAAACTCCCCGTGCCGCCCTTTCCCCTCGGCGAAACGCTTCGCCCCGTCCACCGTCTCGCCGCTTTCGATCACCGCCATCCCGCCCTGGAATTCGTTGGCCAGCGCCACGTCGAAGGACAGCTCCCACTGCGCGAACACGCTCGCCCGGTCGGCCAGCATGCAGCGCTGGGGGAACTCGGCGATCTCCCGCGCCAGCTCCTCGGCTGATTCCAGCGCCTGCCCGCTGGGCACCACGCGATTGGCCAGCCCCATGGCCAGGGCTTCCTGCGCCCCCACCGGGCGACCGGTGAGGATCAGGTCCAGCGCCCGGCCCTGGCCGACGATGCGCGGCAAGCGCACGGTGCCGCCGTCGATCAGCGGCACGCCGAAGCGCCGGCAGAACACCCCGCACACCGCGTCCTCGGCCATCACCCGCAGGTCCGCCAGCAGCGCCAGCTCCAGGCCGCCAGCCACGGCGTAACCCTCGATGGCGGCGATCAGCGGCTTGGACAGCTGCATGCGGCTCGGCCCCATGGGCGCGTCGCCTTCCGTTTCCAGGCGATTACGCCGCTCGCCGTCCTCGGCGACGGCGCCCAGGTCGGCTCCCGCGCAGAACGTCCCGCCGGCGCCGGTGAGCACGGCAACGCGGGCTTCCTCGTCCTGCTCGAACTCGCGCAGGGCTTCGGCCAGCGCCTGGGCGGTCGGCAGGTCCACGGCGTTGCGTACCGCAGGGCGGGCGATGACCAGGGTGGTCACCGCGCCGTTCTTCTGGATGATCACGCTCATGGCGAACTCCTCGGGCCGGGAAGCGGAAAAGCAAAGGGCCGGCTTGCTGCCGGCCCTTTCACCTTACTGCGTTCGCCACCGTGGAACAGCCCCGCTGGCCGTTCCGCCGGTCAGGCTGGCCGGATCAACCGGCGTATTTCTGCAGGTTGGCCATCATCTCGCGCAGCGCTTCGACGTTGTCCTTGGGATGCGCGGCGTTCTCGAAATCACAGATCTGCGCGAAGTTGGCCGCCACGTCCTCGACGCTGAAACCCTCGCGCGGGTCGAAGCCCACGCCCAGGCTGCGCTCCCAGCGCACCTTGCCGATCCAGCCGCCGCCCACTTCGAACAGGCCGGAGGTTTCCTGGCAGGCTTCGCTGCCCAGGTACACCACCAGCGGGCTGACCAGCTCGGGCTTGAGCGCCTCGAACACCTGCGGCGGGATCAGCCCTTCGGTCATGCGGGTACCGCCGGTGGGGGCGATGGCGTTGACGAAGATGTTGTTCTTACGGCCTTCGATGGCCAGGTTGCGGGTCAGGCCGTAGAGGCCCAGCTTGGCCATGCCGTAGTTGCTCTGGCCGAAGTTGCCGTAGATGCCGGAGGTGGACGAGGTGAAGATCACCCGGCCGTAGCCCTGCTCGCGCATGAAGGGCCAGGCGGCGCGGGTCACCTTGTAGGCGCCTTCGACGTGGACCTTGTAGACCAGGTCCCAGTCGGCGTCTTCCATCTTGTGGAAGGTCTTGTCGCGCAGGATGCCGGCGTTGTTCACCACCACATCGATGCGGCCGAATTCCTCGACAGCCTGGCGGACGATCTTCTCGCCGTCGGTCACCGAGTCATGGTTGGCGATGGCGGTGCCGCCGGCTTCGCGGATTTCCGCCACCACGCGGTCGGCGGCCGAGGCGTTGGCGCCTTCACCGTGGGTGCTGCCGCCCAGGTCGTTCACCACCACCTTGGCGCCGTGCTTGGCGAACAGCAGGGCGTGGGCACGGCCGATACCGCCACCGGCTCCGGTAACGATCACGACTTTTCCGTCGAAACGCAGGGCATCACTCATGATTGGGGCTCCAGGCAGAATGGTTTTTCCCGGAGTGTCCGGCAGTCACGATCCGGTCACAACCAAGACGACCACGGCTGAATGGTGCCCGATAAGGCCAGGGGATGATCCGTCAGCGCATCGGCAGGTTCAGGTCATCACGCGGGCCGAGCTTGAACAGCCACCAGTCGTATTCGCTCCAGAACAGCAGCAGGCCTATCGCCGGCAGCAACGCCAGCGCCCCCAGGGCAGCGGGCACCCAGTCTCCCGTGAGCCAGGCGTAGTAACTGCCAGCCGCGCAGAGCCCCAGCAACACCAGCAACAGCGGGATCGCCACGAAGGCGAAATCGCGGCGCAGGTACAGCAGGCCTCGATACAGTCGTGACCCCTGCGGCTGGCGAACGGGAATGACGGATCTGAGTGGCATGGCAGCGGCCTCGGGCTGGACAAAAACCTGGGAAACTACCGCTGCCATGCAGGGGAGATCCATCAGACAGCTCCGAATCTGCTGACGGATCGATCCGGTGCTACGGAGCCCGTTGCTGCCGGAAGGCCAGATAGTGCTGTAGCACCGGTTCCGGCGCCTCCACCTGCGGGTAGTGGCCGATGCCGGGCAGTTCGACGGTGTCCGGGTTCGGGATCAGCTCGCGGTAGCGCACCACCATGTGCGCGCCGGAGATCGGGTCTTCCGGCCCGTCGATCAGCCGCAGCGGCACCGCCGTGCGCTGCATGGCGCCGACCCAGCGCTCGCGGTGCTGGCGGCGGTCGAGGATGTAGTGGATCAGCCGGTGCATGACCTTCTGTCCGTCGTTGTGGCGGATCAGTTCCCAGAAGGTATCCAGCTCCGCCGCGCTCGGCTGGGTCTGCGGGCCGAACACCTTGGCGAAGTTCTGCGCCAGCCGGCGGCGGTCGAACAGCTTGCCGAAGAAGCCGCCCAGCGGGCTGAGCAGCAGCTTCTGCGAGAGCACGGCGCGGTGGGTTTCCGGGAACAGTCCGCCATTGAGGAAGACCAGCGAAGCGAGGTTGAAAGCGCCCTCCGCGTGCCGCGCCAGCAGTTCCTGGCCGACGCTGTTGCCGTAGTCGTGCACCAGCAGGTGCACCGGCTCCTGGATGCCCAGGTGCTGCAGCAGCGCCTGCTGCAGGTCGGCCTGTTCGAGGATGCGGTAGTCGTGCTGCGGCGGTTTGGCGGAGTCGCCGAAGCCGAGCATGTCGCAGGCGATCAGCCGGTAGCGTTCGGCCAGGGGCTGCCAGAGGTAGTGCCAGTCCCAGGAGGCGGTGGGGAAACCGTGGATCAGCAACAGCGGAGCGCCGCTGCCGGCGCTCCAGTAGCGAATCGCGTGGCCACGGAAGTTGAAGTCGCTGCCCTGCGCGCGCCAGTCGCGCAGGGCGATGCCGGCCAGGGCCATCAGTCGCGGTAGCCGGGGTTCTGCAGGTCCAGCTTGCGCAGCAGCGCCGGCCACGCCAGCGCACCACCCATGCCCTGCTTGCTCTTGGTCACGGCGGCAGCCATGGCGCGGGCGCCATCGAGTATCTGCTGCGGGATGAGGATCAACTCGGCGCCGCCACCCTGGGCCAGCACCTGGATCTCGCAGGCGCGCTGCATCGTGAACATCATCAGGAAGGTGTCGGCGATGGTGCCCGAGCAGGTCAGCAGGCCGTGATTGGGCAGGATCATGAAGTTGGCTTCGCCCAGGTCCGCCTGCAGGCGCGCCTTCTCGTCATGGTTCAGCGCCACGCCTTCGTAGCCGTGGTAGGCGAGGCTGGAGAGAACGAACAGCGACTGCTGGGAAATCGGCAGCAGGCCCTGCTTCTGCGCGGACACGGCGATGCCGGCGGCGGTATGGGTGTGCAGCACGCACTCGACGTCGTGGCGCACCTCGTGGATGGCGCTGTGGATGGTGTAGCCCGCCGGGTTGATGTCGTAGGGGCTGTCCATCAGCTTCTTGCCCGAGGCATCCACCTTCACCAGGCTCGACGCGGTGATCTCGTGGAACATCATGCCGTAGGGGTTGATCAGGAAGTCCTCGGTGCCGGGGACCTTGGCCGAGATGTGGGTGAAGATCAGGTCGTCCCAGCCCTGCAGGGCGATCAGCCGGTAGCAGGCGGCGAGATCGACGCGGGTCTGCCATTCGGCGGCGGAAACCTGGTCCTTGACGTTCACGGTGGGCAGCGGATGAGCGGCGTGCATGGTCGGTAGCCTCTTCGTTGTTGTTGTTCGATGGCGCAGTCTAGTCAGCGTGGCGGCGAATCGACTGTCACGGAACTGACAGTTGCCTCTGGCACTGTCTGGCGAATGTCCTGCCATAAGCGCGGGCCGATCAGTCGCCTTGCACCGACACGCTCGCCACCTATAGTGGGCAAAGAAGCCCCGGCAACCGCCAGCACAAGAGTCCTGGGCAACATCCCGCAAAAGCGCCATCCAGACACTCCGGCACCCCGCCAGGAGGTCAGGACTGGCGGAAGCGTGCCTGCTTTCCTTTCCTGCCCCAGCGCCGTTTTCGGCGTCTCCAGCCCGCCTGGAAATATTTCGCAATATCTTTCGCAACGCCCTTCGCGCGTAGTACCCGGGAGTCGGGAGGAGACTCCAGTTCGGCCAACGAGGCAGCCGACGTGAAACGAACCGCCATCATGCAGCCCTATTTCTTCCCGTACCTGGGCTACTTCAGCCTGATCAAGCACACCGACCTGTTCGTGCTGTTCGATACGGTGCAGTACATCCACCACGGCTGGATCGAGCGCAACCGCATCCTCAAGCAGCAGGACGGCTGGCTGTACATCCGCGTGCCACGCGTGAAGCACCACCGCGAGACGCTGATCAAGGACGTGCGCCTGGACAACCGCCAGGACTGGCGGCGCAGCCTGTTCTCGCAGCTGGACGTGTACCGCAAGGTGGCGCCCTACTACCGCGACGTGCGGGAAATGATCGCCGCCTCGCTGGATCACCCCTTCGAGGACATCGTCTCGCTGAACAAGGCCACCCTGGAGGCGACCTGTGCCTACCTGGGCTTCCCCCGGCAGATGCCCGTTCTCTCGCGGATGGAGCTGCCGATGGAGCGGCCGACCGCGCCGGACGAGTGGGCGCTGAACATCTGCAAGGCACTGGGGGGTGTGGAGGAGTACTGGAACCCGCCCGGCGGGCAGAGCTTCTTCGACCGCGGCAAGTACGAGGCCGCCGGGCTGACGCTGCGTTTCCAGGAACCGCGGCTGGTGCCCTACGAACAGAAACGCCCGACCTTCGAGGCGGGTCTGTCGATCATCGACGTGATGATGTTCAACTCCCCCGCCGATACCTCGCGCATGCTCGATGCGTATGAACTGAGCTGAGCGCGGCTTTACAAGCACCAGACCAGGACCGGCGCCAGCAGCAGGTTGAACAGCCCGGTCAGGACCATCAGCAGCCCCGCCGCCGAACCTTCCTCACCGCCGAACTCATAGGCCCGGCTGGTACCCGCGCCGTGGGCGCCGACGCCCAGCAACGCGCCGCGGGCCAGGGCTGAGCGCAGGCGCAGCACCTTCATCAGCACACCACCGATCAGCGCGCCGAACACCCCGGTGATCATCACGAAGGCCGCGGTCAGCGCCGGCACGCCGCCCAGGTCGTGGGACATCTCCATGGCGAACGGCGTGGTGATCGAGCGCGGAATCAGCGACAGCGTCACCTGGCCGTCCAGGGCCAGCGCATGGGCCAGGGCCCAGGAGCTGCCGATGGCCATGGTCGAGCCAGCCAGCATACCGGTCAGCAGCGCCGGCCAGTGGCGGGCCAGCAGGGCGCGCTGCTGCCAGATCGGAATGGCGAAGGCCACGGTGGCCGGGCCGAGCAGCGCCACCAGCCAACTGGTATCGCGGGCGTAGTCGGCGTAGCGGGCGTGCAGCGGGATCGCCAGGGCGAACAGCAGCACCGGCACGAAGACGATGGGCGACAGCCAGTACTGCTGGAATCGGCGGTAGAGGGTACGGCTGAGCAGGTAGCCGCCCAGGGTCACGGCCAACCAGAACAGCGCTTGCTTATCGAGGCTCATGGCGCGAACTCCGGTTGCACATCCATTCCACCGCCAGGGCGGTGGAGAGCATCACCAGCACGGTGCTGGCGGTGATCACCAGCAGAATCTTCCAGCCTTCGCTGCGCAGCAGCGGGCCATAGTCCAGCAGGCTCATCAGCGCAGGGATGAAGAACAGCAGCATCTCCGCCAGCAGCAGACCGGCACCGCCCTGCAGCAGGGCCGGGCGGATCGCCCCGCAGGCGAACAGCGCCAGCAGCAGCGCCAGGCCGATCACCCCACCCGGCAGCGGCAGGCCGCTGAGGGTGGCGATCCAGCCGCCGATCCACCAGAAGGCGGCGAGAACGGCGAGTTCGAAGATCAGGCGGGCGGCGCGGCGGAACATGGCGGCGATCTCGGTGCGTGGGGCGGATGAAGAAATCGGTTGGGAATGGCGCAAAGCCTACTCCCGCGCCTATCACCCCCAAAGCGAATAGATCGAATCGGAGCCATTCCATAATGGAATTCAAGCAACTGCGCACCTTCGCCGAAGTCGTGCGCCACGGCAGTTTCACCCAGGCGGCGGTGCACCTGAACGCCAGCCAGTCGGCGGTGAGCAAGCAGGTCGCCCAGCTGGAACAGAGCCTGCGCGTGCAACTACTGGAACGCAGCGGCCCGCACATCCGCCTGACCGCCGCCGGCGAGGTGGTGCTGCGCCGCGCCGAAGACATGCTGCGCCTGCGCCGCGAATTGCACACCGAACTGGACGACCTCACCCAGCTGCACCGCGGCGAACTGCGCCTGGGCCTGCCACTGCTGGGCGCCGACGCTCTGTTCGCCGGGCGCTTCGCCGAATACCGGCGGCGCTACCCGAACATCGATGTGCACCTGATCGAGGGCGGCAGCAAGACCATGGAAGAAATGGTCCGCAGCGGCGAACTGGAGCTGGGCGGCGGCCTTACGCCGGACGAACCCGGCTTCGACTGGCAACCCTTCTGCAATGAGCCGCTGGACGTCCTTCTCCCCGCCGCGCACCCGCTGGCCGGGCGCGAGAGCCTGGAGCTGACGGAGCTTTCCGATACGCCCTTCCTGCTCTACCAGCAGAGCTTCACCCTCAACGACCGCCTGCTGCGCGCCTGCCGCGAGGCCGGCTTCGAGCCGAAGGAAGGCGGCCGCAGCGGCCAGGCGGACTTCCTCGGCGCCCTGGTCGCCGCCGGCCAGGGCGCGGTGCTGCTGCCGCGGGTGGTGGCCAGGGACCTGGAACGACCGGGCCTGGTACGTGTGCTGCTGAGCCAGCCGGACCTGCGCTGGGACATCAGCTTCATCTGGCGGCGCGACGCCTACCTGTCGAATGCGGCGAAGGCGTGGTTGCGGCTGATGCAGGAGATGCCCTTGCATCCGGCGTGAAGCGGCTTCGCGAGCAAGCTCGCTCCTACCACACACCCCACCGCCGTGCGGTCGGGGAGCAATCGCGGACGGAGTCCGCTCCTACGCAGGCGCGGCGCAACGGCATCTACCGGTGGCCACGAATCCATCCGCGCAGGGAGCCTTCATGCAGGAGCCAGCCCTACCCGCGCCCCGCTGGTAGGGCCGGCGCATGCAGGGAATAACCGAGCTGGGCGGGTTCGCGAGCAAGCTCGCTCCTACCACTCGCCCCACCGCCGTGCGGTCGGGGAGCAATCGCGGACGGAGTCCGCTCCTACGCAGGCGCGGCGCAACGGCATCTACCGGTGGCCACGAATCCATCCGCGCAGGGAGCCATCATGCAGGAGCCAGCCCTGCCCGCGCCCCGCTGGTAGGGCCTGCGCATGCAGGGAGTAACCGAGCTGGGCGGGTTCGCGAGCAAGCTCGCTCCTACAGGAAGCACACACCTGCGTTCGGCTCCGCATCTGGCTCTGGCTCTGGCTCTCAAAAGACTTCCAGAGAAACATCCGCGCACTCCGAACGCCCCGTTCAGGAGGCCTCGTTGAAGCGGAGTTTCAGGGGTTGAGCGACATGGATGTCGCGAGAGCCGCGATGGGCCAGGGATGGCCCTTCGCGGCGGGCCCCTGAAACTGCGCTTCAACGAGGGTATTTTTCGCCTAAGCGAAAAACCGGATGATTGGGGCAAGACCTTTGCCTACTTTGGGTCGTTTGCCAAAGTAGGTCGCCCGAGGGGCGAAACACGGATTCAACGCGCATTCCAATGCGGCGCTGAACGACTGACGAGACGCAGACGAGAGTTCATTGCGGTATCAGAGTCTGCAGGAGCGCCGACCCTGCCGACGGATCGCGACCCGCACCACCAGATAGGACAAGGTTTTTGGCCACCTACGACGCGAGATGAATTCGCTATGCCGAATCAAACCAGCTCAGCAAATTCCCCCATCAACCTCGGCCACTCCTGCTGCGCCTGCACATCATCGGCCAGCAACTTGAACCCCGCGAACTCGAACGCCGGCGACACCGTACAACCCACCAGCACGTAATCCCCCAGGCAGCGCGCCGCCTGCCAGGCATGGGCAGGCACCGCGCGCTGCGGCAGGCTGCCCTCGCCCACCGGGCCGAGGATCTCGCGGCGTACCGGCGCAGCCGGTTGCTCGGCGATCAGCAGCTCCAGCGGCGAGCCTTCGTGGAAGTGCCACAGCTCATCGGCATCCACACGGTGCCAACGGCTGACCGTGCCGGCCGGCAGCAGGAAGAGAATGGCCGACGATTGCGGCCGATCACCGGCGCCCACCCGGCTCGATTCGAACACCCGCCGATAGAAGCCGCCCTCGGGATGCGGGGCGAGCTGCAGGGTCTCGATCAGGTAGCGGGCGCGGGGATGCATCAGGCCTTCAGCGCGGCGATGAACTCGGCCAGCCACGGCTCGGAATCGGTCTCCTGGTCCACCGTCTCGCTGCCATCCAGGCGCAGCATCGGCACCACTTCCTGCACACCCAGCTCGGCGTACAGCTCGCGCACCTGCTCGCCGCCTCCGCAGTAGGTATCGCCGTAGCTGGAATCACCCAGCGCCAGCACGGCGCCCGGACGGCCGCGCCAGTCGGCCGGCAGGCGGTCGCGGATGGCGTGGAACAGCGGCTGGAAGCTGTCCGGCAGGTCGCCCATGCCGGTGGTGGCGGTCACCACCAGGAAGGCTTCGGGAGCGAATTCGAGCACGGCATCCAGGGTCGCACGCGGGTCGTACCAGGCCTCGAAACCGGCCGCTTCGAGCAAACGCTTGGCGTGACGCGCGACTTCTTCGGCGGTGCCGTAGACCGAACCGGACAGGATGGCGACTTTCATGTTCACTCCCACAAGGCAAGACAAGGCCGCCCATTATGCCCCATCCGTGCCGCACCGCGCCGGGGCTGGTATAGTTTTGCCCTACCCGGCCGCTGGGACATTGTCCGCTGCGGCGCTTCCCCTGTGGATTTTCGCGAGGCGCGCATGGGCCAGACCCCAGCCCCCATCCTGATCACCGGCGCCAGCCAGCGCATCGGCCTGCATTGCGCCAGACGCCTGCTGCAGGATGGCCAGCCGGTCATCGTCACCTATCGCCAGGGCGCTCGACATGAGAAGCCCGGCATCGCCGAACTGCGCGAGCTGGGCGCTACCTGCCTGCACGCCGAACTGGGCGATGAGGCCGGCATCCTCGCCTTCATCGACGAGCTGAAGTCGCGCACCGATCGCCTGCGCGCGATCGTCCACAACGCCTCGGCGTGGATTGCCGAACAGCCCGGCGGCGACGCCCAGGCCTTCGAAACCCTGTTCCGCGTGCACATGCTGGCGCCCTACCTGATCAACCTGCGCTGCACTGAACTGCTCGAACGCGACGCGGCCGAACGTGGCGCACCGGCGGACATCATCCACCTTTCCGACGACGTCGCCCGCAAGGGCAGCGCCAACCGCATCGCCTACTGCGCCAGCAAGGCCGGTCTGGACAACCTCACCCTGTCCTTCGCCGCGAGTCTTGCGCCACGCATCAAGGTCAACGGCATCGCGCCGGCACTGATCCTGTTCAACGAAGGCGACGACGACGCCTACCGCGCCCGCACCCTGGCGAAGTCCGCCATGGGGATCGAGCCCGGACCGGACGTGATCTACCAGAGCGTGCGCTACCTGCTCGACAGTCCCTACGTGACCGGCACCACCCTGACCGTCAACGGCGGCCGGCACCTCAAATGACCCGCCCGGTGCGGGCGCGAGGAATTCCCACGATGAACGAAGACCTGTCTCACCACTACCGTGAGATTCTCAAGGGGCTCGGCGAAGACCCGACCCGCGAAGGCCTGCTCGATACCCCCAAGCGCGCGGCCAAGGCCATGCAGTACCTCTGCCACGGCTACGGGCAGACGCTGGACGAGATCGTCAACGGTGCGCTGTTCGCCTCGGACAACGACGAGATGGTCATCGTCAAGGACATCGAGCTCTACTCGCTGTGCGAACACCACCTGCTGCCCTTCATCGGCAAGGCCCATGTGGCGTACATTCCCACCGGCAAGGTGCTGGGCCTGTCGAAGGTCGCGCGCATCGTCGACATGTTCGCCCGCCGCCTGCAGATCCAGGAGAGCCTGACCCGGCAGATCGCCGAGGCGGTCCAGCAGGTCACCAACGCCGCCGGCGTCGCCGTGGTGATCGAGGCGCAGCACATGTGCATGATGATGCGCGGCGTGGAGAAGCAGAACTCGGTGATGAACACCTCGGTGATGCTCGGCGCCTTCCGCGCCTCCACCAATACCCGCCAGGAATTCCTGCAACTGATCGGACGGAGCAAGTGAAATGACGCAATTGCAGCCGGGCATGGCGCGGATCCGGGTCAAGGACCTGCGCGTACGCACCTACATCGGCATCAAGGAAGAGGAAATCCTCAACAAGCAGGATGTGCTGATCAACCTCACCATCCTCTACCCGGCCGCCGACGCGGTGCAGGTCAACGACATCGAGCATGCGCTGAACTATCGCACCATCACCAAGGCGATCATCGCCCACGTCGAGGAGAACCGCTTCGCCCTGCTCGAGCGCCTGACCCAGGAACTGCTCGACCTGGTCATGGCCAACCCGGCCGTGCACTACGCCGAGGTGGAAGTGGACAAGCCCCACGCCCTGCGCTTCGCCGAGTCGGTATCGATCGCCCTGGCGGCCCAGCGCTGAGCGGCGATCTGCGCTTGCACGCCCGTGCCAGTCGGCCAACGGGCGTTGCTGGCAGATCGCCCGCCTCTTAGAATCCCGCCAGCCCCGCCATGCGCCTCTGATGCGCCTTGAGTAGATAGACACGCCATGACCGAGCCGATGAACCTGACCGACCAGCAGCGCACCGAACTTGAAGCCGCGGCGTTCCGCACCCTGGTGCAGCACCTGCGTACCCGCAAGGACGTGCAGAACATCGATCTGATGAATCTTGCCGGGTTCTGCCGCAACTGCCTGTCCAAGTGGTACAAGGCCGCGGCCGACGACATGGACCTGGCGGTCAGCCCCGACCAGGCCCGCGAAGAGATCTACGGCATGCCTTACGCCGAATGGAAGGCCAAGTACCAGACGGAAGCCTCGCCCGAGCAACAGGCGGCCTTCGACCACGCGAAGAAACACTAAGAGTTTGCCTTGATGACCCTCACCGATTTCCGCTCGCGCCTGCGCAGCGAGCAGCACCTGTTCACCGACACCCTGGCGTACATCGCCGAGCACTACAGCTACACCCCCAGCGCCTTCACCAACGGCAGCGTGGAAAACCCTGCCGGGCAGAACGAGGGTTCCTGCAAGACCCTGGGTTTTGCCATCCTCGAAGGCCTGAGCCAGGAAGAATCGCTGCTGGCGTTCGGCGAACACTACCGCGCCGTGCGGGAGAACCCCGAAGGCAGCGACCACGCCAACATCCGCGCGCTGCAGACCACCGGCCTTGCCGGCGTCAACTTCGAGCGCCAGCCGCTGTCGCGTCGCGGCTGAGGCTTTACGGCACGATGAAAAAGCCCCGCAGATGCGGGGCTTTTTCATGGACGCAGGAACAGTCGCGGCGATCCGCTCGCGCAGCTGCCGAAACGTCTCACGGCACCGCCATCAATGGCAGTTCACTTTCTTCCCGTGCCTTGCCCATCAGCCATTGGCGGAACAGCAGCACTTCCGGTGGCGGGCGGTTGCCGCTCTTGGGCAGCAGCAGGTAGTGCGCCTGGTCGATGGGCAGTTCGCCGTCGAATGCCGCCACCACCTTGCCTGAATCGAGATACGGCTGGGCCAGGCTGCGCAGCACCAGGGCGAAGCCGGAACCGGCGGCGGCCAGCTCCAGCGCGGTCAGCGACGTGTCGACCTGGATGCCCTTGCGGCTGGTGAAATCGGCGACCCCGGCGGCGCGGAACCAGCGCGTCCACAGGTCCTCGCAGCCCATGATATGGATCATGTTGCCCTGGGCCAGGCGCACCATCTCGCCGCCGCTTTCCACGCGTTCCAGCCAGGCCGGGCTGCACACCGGAATCGAGGCTTCGGTCTGGATCAGCTCGACATCGAACCCTTCCCAGTGGCCATCGCCAAAACGGATGTCGATCGCGCTCTGGTCCGCGCCCAGCGCATCGGCCCAGATATCGGCGAACAGCCGCACCTCGATCGACGGATAGGTCGCCATGAACTCGCCCAGCCGTGGCGCCAGCCACAGCACGGCGAAGGCCGCCGTCGAACGCACGGTGATCGAGCGATCACCACGGCTGCCGAACAGCCCGACGGTGGACATCGACAACTCGTCGAAGGCCTTGCGAATCGACGGCAGGTAGGCCAGCCCCATGTCGGTCAGGCGCACACCGCGCGGCAGGCGCTCGAACAGCTGGAAGCCGAGGTACTGCTCCAGGGAACGGATCTGCAGGCTGACCGCCGCCGGCGTCATGTGCAGCTCGTTGGCGGCGGCGGAGAAACTCAGGTTGCGTGCTGCCGCTTCGAAGGACCGTAGCCACGGCAGATGAGGAAGCTGATGACCCATCCTGCACCTTTAAATTTTTTTGCCCCAAAGGAGCGTTTTTTCTTGTTTGTCTTGACCTGAGCCTCTCTCAAACAATCCCCCCAACGCAAGAGCAGCAGGTCGTGCCCAACGGGCCGCCACAGGGAATCACCAGGGGAGGGACGCATGTCGTCATTGGGGGAGTTCGACTACATCATCGTCGGCAGCGGATCGGCCGGCTCGGTCCTTGCCGAACGGCTGTCCAGCGAGGGCCAAGCCTCCGTGCTGGTCCTCGAAGCGGGCGGCAGCGACCGGCGCTTCTGGATCAAGGTGCCGATCGGCTACGGCCGGACCTTCTATGACGAGCGGGTCAACTGGAAGTACAGCACCGAGCCGGACCCGGCGACCAAGCAGCGCCGCAGCTACTGGCCGCGCGGCCGGGTGATCGGTGGCTCCAGCTCGATCAACGCGATGGTCTACTGCCGCGGCCTTCCGGTGGACTTCGACGGCTGGCGCCAGCAGGGCAACCCAGGCTGGGGCTGGAGCGACGTGAAGCCCTACTACGAACGCATCGAGCGCCGCGTCGACGCCCAGGGCAACGAGCAGCCGGGCGGCCCGCTGTATGTCTCGGACGTCAGTAGTCAACTACACCCGCTGCGCGAGCACTTCTTCGCCGCCGCCCAGGAGCTCGGCCTGCCCTTCACCGCGGACTTCAACGGGCCCAACCCGGAAGGCGTGGGCAGCTACCACATCAACACCCGCGCCGGCGTGCGCTGCTCGGCCGCCGACGCCTTCCTGCGCCCGGCCCTGCGGCGCAGCAACGTGCGCCTGCTGACCCAGGCGCTGGCCCGGCGAATCCTCTTCGAAGGCCGTCGCGCCAGCGGCATCGAGTTCGAGCACAACGGCCAGTTGCTGACGGCGCGGGCGCGGCGCGAGGTGATCCTCAGCGCGGGGGCGATCAACTCGCCGCAACTGCTGCAACTCTCCGGCGTCGGTCCGGCCGACCTGCTGCAGCGCCTGGGCATTCCGGTCGTCCTCGACCAGCCGCTGGTGGGCGGGCAACTGCAGGACCACCTGGGCATCAACTACTTCTACCGCTCCACCGAGCCGACCCTCAACAACCAGCTGGCGCCCCTGCACGGCAAACTGCTCGCCGGCATGCAGTACCTGCTGACCCGTCGCGGCCCGCTGAGCGTCAGCGTCAACCAGTCGGGTGGCTTCGTCCGCGCCGACGAACACAGCAGCGCGCCGGACATGCAGCTGTATTTCAACCCGGTGACCTACTCGACGGCGCCCGAAGGCAAGCGCCCGCTGATGAACCCCGACCCGTTCCCCGGCTTCATCATTTCCTTCCAGCCGTGCCGGCCGCTGAGCCGCGGGCGCATCGACATCCGCTCGGCGAATCCACGGGAAACGCCGGTGATCCATCCCAACTACCTGTCCGAGGAAGAAGACATCCGCGGCGTGATCGCCGGCGGCCGCCTGATCCAGCGCCTGATGCGCACCCAGGCGCTGCGCCGGCTGGCGCAGGAAGCCATTCCGCCAGACCTCGACGGCATGGATGACGAGCAGATCCTCGACGACTTCCGCGAACGCTGCGGCTCGGTGTTCCACCCGGTGGGCACCTGCGGCATGGGCCCCGACGCACGTCGCTCGGTGGTCGACGGCCGCCTCCGAGTCCACGGCCTGGACGGGCTGCGCGTGGTGGATGCGTCGATCTTCCCCACCATCACCTCGGGCAACACCAACGCTCCCACCATCATGGTGGCGCACAAGGCCGCGGACCTGATCCTGGCCGACCACAAGCAAAAGGTATGCGCATGATGCGAATCAGCAAGCTCGAAACGTTCTGCAACGCGTATGTGGGGTTCGTACGGGTCACCAGCGAATGCGGAGCGACGGGCTGGGGACAGCTCTCCACCTATAACGCCGACATCACCGCGCAGGTCTTCCACCGGCAGATCGCGCCCTGGGCGCTGGGCGCCGATGCGCTGGACATCGAGCACCTGGTCAGCGTGATTCCCGAGCGCGAGCACAAGTTTCCCGGCAGCTACCTGTACCGCGCCATTGCCGGGCTGGACACCGCCCTGTGGGACCTGCGCGGCCAGCTCGAAGGCAAGCCGGTGGTCGAACTGCTGGGCGGCACGGCGGGCAAGTTGCGCGCCTACGCCTCGTCGATGAAGCGTGACATCACCCCCGAGGCGGAGGCCGAGCGCATGCTGCGCCTGCGTGATCGCTACGGCTTCGATGCCTTCAAGTTCCGCGTCGGCCGCGAATGCGGCCACGACCTGGACGAATGGCCCGGCCGCACCGAAGCCATCGTCCCGGTCATGCGCCGCGCGCTGGGCGACCGTGCAGAACTGCTGGTCGACGGCAACTCCGGCTACTCGCCACGGCGCGCCATCGAAGTCGGGCGGATGCTCGAACAGCACGGCATCGTCCACTTCGAGGAGCCCTGCCCGTACTGGGAGCTGGAGCAGACCCGGCAGGTCCGCGAGGCGCTGGCGCTGGATGTCACCGGCGGCGAACAGGACTGCGAACTGGCCACCTGGAAACGCATGATCGAGATGCGCGCCGTGGACATCGTCCAGCCCGATGTGCTCTACCTCGGCGGCCTCTGCCGCTCGCTGAAGGTGGCCGGCATGGCTGCCGAGGCCGGTCTGCCGGTGACCCCGCACAGCGCCAACCTGTCGCTGGTGACGCTGTTCACCATGCACTACCTCAAGTCGCTACCCAACGCCGGCAAGTACCTGGAGCTGTCCATCGAAGGCGCGGACTACTACCCCTGGCAGGACGGCCTGTTCGTCGACTCGCCGTACCGCGTGGAAGACGGTCACGTCACTGTCAGCGATGCACCCGGCTGGGGCGTGGAGATCGCCCCGCAGTGGCTGGAAAAATCCACCTACCAGATCAGCGAGGTGGCCCGATGAGCCAGACCGTCGACGCACTCATCCACGAATACTTCGCCAGCGGCACCCTCGCCTACCTGCCCGACTCGCACTTCATCGACGGCGCCTGGCGCACCTCCGCCAGCGGCGAAACGATGGAGGTGTTCGATCCCGGCCTGGGCAAGGCCTTCACCCAGGTTGCCGCCGGCGATGCAGAAGACGTCGATGCTGCCGTGGAAGCTGCCGATGCCGCCCTGCGCGGGCCGTGGCGCCGGATGCTGCCGGCCGATCGCAGCCGCATCCTGCTGCGTGCCGCCGAAGCCATCCGCAGCAATGCCCAGCGCCTGGCGGTGATCGAAACCCTCGACAACGGCAAGACCCTCGCCGAGGCGCAGAGCGACGTGCGCAACACCGCGCGCATCTTCGAGTACTACGCCGGCATCGCCGACAAGCTGCAGGGCGAGACCATTCCCCTGGGCGCCGATCACTTCTCCTGCACCCAGCTCGAACCGGTCGGCGTGACGGCGCACATCATTCCCTGGAACTACCCGATCTCCACCGCCGCCCGCAGCCTGGCTCCGGCATTGGCCGCCGGCTGTACAGCCGTGCTCAAGCCATCGGAACTGACGCCGCTGAGCGCCCTGCTGCTGGCCGGCCTGCTGCAGCAGGCCGGGCTGCCACCGGGGGTGTGCAACGTGGTGAACGGCACCGGTGCCAAGGTCGGCGCGGCGCTCACCCAGCACCCGAAAGTGCGCCACGTAACCTTCACCGGTTCGGTGAATACCGGCATCCACGTGATGCAGGCCGCCGCGCGCAATATCGCCAGCGTCACCCTGGAACTGGGCGGCAAGTCGCCGGCCATCGTCCTGGCCGACGCCGATCTGGATGCCGCGCTGGAAGACGTGCTCTGGGCGATCTATTCCAACGCCGGACAGATCTGCTCCGCCGGCTCGCGACTGATCATCGAGCGCAGCGTGCACCAGCAATTCGTCGAGCGCCTGGCCGCACGCGCCAGGCAACTCAGCCTGGGCCACGGGCTGCGCAATCCGGACATCGGCGCCATCACCACCGTCGACCAGTTGCAGAAGATCGAAGCCTTCGTCGAGGGTGCGCGCGCACGTGGCGTGCACATCGCAGCCGGTGGTCGACGCAGCTGCGATCCGGCGACCGACGCGGGCTGGTTCTTCCAGCCGACACTTCTGGATAACCTGGCGACGAGCGATCCGCTGGTTCAGGAAGAAGTCTTCGGACCGGTGCTCTCGGTGCAGGTCGCCGACAACGCCGAGCACGCGCTGGAGCTGGCCAACGCCACGCCCTTCGGCCTCGCCGCCGGCATCTATACCCGCGACTTCTCCAGGGCCATGCGCCTGGCGCGCGACCTGGATGCCGGACAGATCTACATCAACGAATATTTCGCCGGCGGTGTGGAGACGCCTTTCGGTGGCAACAAGCGCTCCGGCTTCGGCCGCGAGAAAGGCCTGGAGGGACTGCGTGCGTACTACGCGGTGAAGACCATCACTGCACGCATCTGAGGGCCGGCCGCCCTGCCCCTGGCCAACACCGTTCGAGACGAATCCTGACAAGACAGCCAATAAGAAGGAACACTCATGGGCAACCACACCGACGACCTTGCACAACGCCTGCTCCTGCAACTGCAGCAGGGACGGATCGATCGCCGCAGCTTCATGAAGGGCATGCTCGCCGCCAGCGCGGGTGCCGCGTTGAGCTCCGGCCTTGCCGGTCAGGTGTTCGCCGCCGAGCAGGCCGGAACGCCAAAACGCGGCGGCCACTTCAAGCTGGGCATTGCCTCGGGCTCGACCACCGACTCGTTCGATCCGGGCACCTACGGCGACAACTACATGCAGTCGGTGGGGCACTCGGTGCACAACTACCTCACCGAGATCAGCAACAGCGGCGAGCTGGTCGGCGAACTGGCGCAGAGCTGGGAGCCCTCGCCCGACGCCAGGGTGTGGACCTTCACCCTGCGCGACGGCGTGGAGTTCCACAACGGCAAGTCGCTGGAGGCCGCCGACGTGGTGGCCTCGCTCAACCACCACCGTGGGCCGGAGTCGCGCTCCGCCGCCAGCAGCATCCTGGCGCCCATCACCGACATCCGCGCCGATGGCAAGAATCGCGTCATCGTCACCCTCAGCGGCGGCAACGCCGACTTCCCCTATCTGGTGTCGGACTATCACCTGCCGATCATGCCCGCCAAGGACGGCGCGGTGGACGCCAACGCCGGCGTGGGCTGCGGCGCCTACATCCGCGAGAGCTTCGATCCGGGCGTGAAGACCGTGGTCAAGCGCAACCCCAACTACTGGAAGACCGACCGTGGCTGGTTCGATTCGGTGGAGTTCCTGGTGATCGCCGACGTCGGCGCCCGTACCAACGCGCTGAACACCGGCGAAATCCACGCCATGAACGGCTGCGACCTGAAGACCGTGCACCTGCTCAAGCGCAACCCGCGCCTGGAGGTTTCCTCAATCAAGGGCGGCCAGCACTACAGCCTGCCGATGAACGTCACCCAGGCGCCGTTCACCGACCGCAACGTGCGCCTGGCGCTCAAGCACGCCATCGACCGTGACGCCCTGCTGCAGACCATCCTGCGCGGCCACGGCGAAGTCGCCAACGACACCCCGATCAACGCCGGCTACCGCTACTTCAACAGCGAAATTCCGCAACGGCCGTACGATCCGGACAAGGCCCGCTTCTATCTCAAGCAGGCCGGCCTCGACAGCCTCAAGGTCGACCTCAGCGCCGCCGATGCGGCCTTCGCCGGTTCCGTGGACACCGCCGTGCTGTTCAAGGAGCACGCGGCCAAGGCCGGCATCGACATCAACGTGGTGCGCGAGCCCAACGACGGCTACTGGAAGAACGTGTGGATGAAGAAGCCCTGGAGCATGGATTACTGGGGCGGCAAGCCGACCGAGGACTGGGCCTTTTCGCTGGTCTACGGCAAGGGCGCGGCGTGGAACGAAACCTTCTGGGACAACCCGCGCTTCAATGAGCTGCTGCTCAATGCCCGCTCCGAATTGGACGACGGCAAACGCCGGCAGATGTACGGCGAAATGCAGCTGCTGCTGCGTGACGAAGGCGGCGCGCTGATCCCGCTGTTCGCCAACTACGTCGACGGCATCTCCAGCCTGATCGGCCACGACCGCATCGGCAACAACTGGGACCTGGACGGCCTGCGCGCCGCCGAACGCTGGTGGTTCGCCTGAGCGCCGGTCAGCGCTCGCCATCAGGGTTAACCCAAGCCGCCGGAGGCCCGTCGACATGCGTCATCCGTTATTGAAAATGCTCACCCAGCGCCTGCTGCTGGGCCTGCTCAGCCTGTGGGTGGTGTCGATCATCATCCTGCTGGGCGTGTCGTTCCTGCCAGGCGACATCGCCACCGAGATCCTCGGCCAGTCGGCCACGCCCGAAGCCGTGGCCGCGTTCCGCCAGACGCTGGGGCTGGATCAGCCGTTGTACCTGCGCTACGTGCACTGGCTGGGCGCGATGCTGCAGGGCGACTTCGGTCACTCGCTGGCCAACGGCCGGGCCATCGCCGAACTGCTCGCCACGCGCCTGCCCAATACGCTGCTGCTGGCGTTGTTCGCCGCCCTGATCGCAGTGCCGCTGGCACTGGCGCTGGGCTTCCTGGCGGCGATCTACCGCAATGGCCTGTTCGACCGCATCGTCAACGTCACCACGCTGAGCTGCATCTCCTTCCCGGAGTTCTTCCTCGCCTACCTGCTGATCCTGCTGCTGTCGGTGAAGGCCGGCTGGCTGCCCAGCCTGGCCAGCGTCGATGCCAGCCAGCCGCTGTCCGAGCGCTTGTACTACATGGCGCTGCCGGCACTGACCCTGACGCTGGTGGTGGTCGCGCACATGATGCGCATGAGCCGCGCCGCCATCGTCAACCTGCTGGCCAGCCCGTACATCGAGATGGCCCGGCTCAAGGGCATGCCGCGCTGGCGCATCATCCTGCGGCACGCGCTGCCCAACGCCTGGGCGCCGATCATCAACGTCATCGTGATCAACCTCGCCTACCTGATCGTCGGCGTGGTGGTGGTCGAAGCAGTGTTCGTCTACCCCGGCATGGGGCAGTTGATGGTCGACTCGGTGAAGAAACGCGACCTGCCGGTGGTGCAGGCCTGCAGCCTGGTGTTCGCCGCGACCTACATCCTGCTCAACCTGAGCGCCGACATCCTGGCCACCCTCACCAACCCCAGACTGAGGCACCCGCGATGATCGATCAGGGCCATCTGGCGGCACAGCCCGCCGAACACCGAAGCGCACAGCGCGGGACCACCTCTCGCCTGGGCAACGCCCTGCGCCTGCTGCGGCGCGCGCCCTGGAGCGCGCGCCTGGGCCTGGCGATCATCGCCGTCTATGTGCTGGCGGCACTGCTCACGCCGTGGATCGCGCCCTACGGCGAATCCCAGGTGGTCGCCGCCGAGTTCGAACCCTGGAGCCGGCAGTTCCTGCTGGGCACCGACAACCTCGGACGCGACCTCTTCACCCGCCTGCTCTACGGCGGCCGCAACACCCTGGGCATCGTCCTGCTGGCGACCTGCCTGGCCTTCCTCCTCGGCGGCATCGCCGGCCTGCTGGCGGCGGTGCGCGGTGGCTGGACCGATCAGCTGCTGTCACGCCTGGTCGACGTGCTGATGGCCATCCCGCAACTGATCTTCGCCCTGCTGCTGCTCACCCTGTTCGGCACCTCGGTGCCGATGCTGATCGCCATCATCGCCGTGCTCGACTCCACCCGCGTGTTCCGCCTGACCCGCGCGGTAGCCGGCAACGTGGTGGTGCTGGACTTCGTCGAGGCCGCCCGGCTGCGCGGCGAGGGCAGCGCCTGGATCATGTTCCGCGAGGTGCTGCCGAACATCCTGCCGCCCCTAGTGGCGGAGTTCGGCCTGCGCTTCTGCTTCACCTTCCTGTTCATCAGCGCGCTGAGCTTCCTCGGCCTGGGCATCCAGCCGCCCACCGCCGACTGGGGCTCGATGGTGCGCGACAACGCCACGCTGATCAGCTACGGCGAAATCACCCCGCTGCTGCCGGCCGCGGCCATCGCCATCCTCACCATCGGGGTGAACTTCGTAGTGGACTGGTTCCTGCACATGACGAGTGGGCTGCACGATGACCAATGAAAGCGCAAAGAGCCGTCGCGACGAACTCCTGCTGGACATCTCCGGGCTGCAGGTCCAGGCGCTGGACGGCAAGCCGATCATCCGCGGTATCGATCTCACGCTCCGCCGCGGCGAAGTACTGGGGCTGATCGGCGAATCCGGCGCGGGGAAATCCACCCTCGGCCTCTCAGCCATGGGCTACGAACGCCCCGGCTGCCGGATCAGCGCCGGCAGCATTCTGTTCGACGGCGAAGACCTGGCCAAGGCCAGCGAAACGCGCAAGCGCCAGCTGTGGGGCTCACGCATCGCCTACGTGGCGCAATCGGCAGCGGCATCCTTCAACCCGGCGCACCGGCTGATCGACCAGTACGTCGAAACCGCCGTGCAGCATGGCGTGATGCCCGAGCAGCAAGCGCGGACCGACGCCGTCGAGATGTTCCGGCGCATGCGCCTGCCGCAGCCGGAAACCTTCGGCCAGCGCTATCCGCACCAGGTGTCCGGCGGCCAGTTGCAGCGCGCCATGACCGCCATGGCGATGGCCTGCCGCCCTGACCTGATCGTGTTCGACGAACCGACCACGGCGCTGGACGTCACCACCCAGCTGGAGGTACTCGCCACCATCCGCGACCTGGTCCGCCAGTTCGATACCGCCGCGCTGTACATCACCCACGATCTGGCGGTGGTCGCGCAGATGGCCGACCGCATCATGGTCCTGCGCCACGGCCAGACGGTGGAGGAAGCCACCACCCGCAACATGCTCGACAACCCGCGCGAGGCCTATACGCAAACCTTGTGGTCGGTCCGCGCCCTGCAGCACGAACCGCGCGCGCAGGACGAAGACGCGCCGCTGGTGCGCTTGTCGAACATCAGCGCCAGCTATGGCCCGCTGCCGGTGCTGCAGGACGTGTCGCTGGAGATTCCCCGTGGCGCGACGGTGGCGGTGGTCGGCGAATCCGGTTCCGGCAAATCGACCCTGGCGCGAGTGCTCACCGGGCTGCTGCCGCCCCATCGTGGTACCACGACCTTCGCCGGCGAAGCGCTGCCCGCGCGCTGCCAGTCGCGCAGTGGGCAAACCCTGAAAGACATCCAGATGATCTACCAGATGCCCGACACCGCGCTGAACCCGCGCCAGCGCATCCGCGAGATCCTCGGCCGCCCGCTGGAGCACTACCTCGGGCTGCGCGGTGCGGAGAAGGAAGCGCGTCTGCATGAGTTGCTGGAGCAGATCGAGCTGCCACCCGAGCAGTACCTCGAGCGCTTCCCCGGCGAGCTGTCCGGCGGGCAGAAGCAGCGTATCTGCATCGCCCGTGCGCTGGCGGCGGAGCCGCGGCTGATCATCTGCGACGAAGTCACCTCGGCGCTGGACCAGGTGGTGGCCAAGGGCGTGCTGCAGTTGCTCAAGCGCCTGCAACGCCAGTTGGGCCTGTCCTACCTGTTCATCACCCACGACCTGGATACGGTACGCAGCATCGCCGACCGCGTGGTGGTGATGCACCAGGGCCGGATCGTCGAGCAGGGCCCGGCGCTGCAGGTCCTCAATCCCCCCCACCACGACTACACCGCGCGCCTGCTGGCTTCGGTCCCGGAAATGGACCCCGATTGGCTGAGCCGTCAATTGGATGCCCGCGCCGTAACGCCTGGAGTGACCGCATGAAGCAGAAGCTGCAACTGACCCAGCTCGAAACCGACCGGATGCTGCGCATCGCCCGCGACGAAGCGCAGCGCAACCAGTGGCCGGTATCCATCGCCATCGTCGACGACGGCGGCCATCTGCTGGCCTTCGAGCGTCTCGACGGTTGTGCGCCAGTGGCGGCCTACATCGCCACCGAAAAAGCCCGCACCTCGGCACTCGGCCGCCGCGAGTCCGGCGCCTACGAGCAGATGATCAACGGCGGTCGCAGCGCGTTCCTCAGCGTACCGCTGCTGCACGGCATGCTCGAAGGCGGCGTGCCCATCGTGATCGACGGGCAGGTGGTCGGTGCGGTGGGAGTATCGGGCGTGAAAGCCGAGCAGGATGCCCAGGTCGCCCGCAGCGCCGCCCTGGCGCTGGAGCAATAGGCAAGAAAAAGGCCCCGCAAGCGGGGCCCCTTCCTGCACGCCGGCTCTTCGGGCCGTTACAGGGAATCCAGGTAGCGCTCCACATCCAGCGCCGCCATGCAGCCGGCGCCGGCGGAGGTGATGGCCTGGCGGTAGACGTGGTCGGCGACGTCGCCGGCCGCGAAGACACCGGGGATAGAGGTCGCCGTGGCATTGCCATCGCGGCTGCCGCTGACCACCAGATAGCCATCCTTCAGTTCAAGCTGACCTTCGAACAGCGAGGTGTTGGGCGTATGGCCGATGGCAACGAACAGGCCATCTACCTTCAGCTCTGAAGCGTCGCCATCGTTATGCCGCAGACGCACGCCGGTAACACCCATGGCGTCGCCCAGCACTTCTTCCACCTGGGCGTTCAGGCGCAATTCAATCTTGCCCTCGGCGATGCGCGCCCGCAGCTTGTCCTGCAGGATCTTCTCGGCGCGGAAGCTCTCGCGGCGGTGCACCAGGGTCACCTTGCTGGCGATATTGGCCAGGTACAGCGCCTCTTCCACGGCAGTGTTGCCGCCGCCCACCACCGCCACTTCGCGGTTGCGGTAGAAGAAGCCGTCGCAGGTGGCGCAGGCGGACACGCCCTTGCCCATGAAGCTCTCTTCCGAGGGCAGGCCCAGGTAACGTGCGCTGGCACCGGTGGCGATGATCAGCGCGTCGGCGCTGTAGGTGCCGCTGTCGCCCTTGAGGATGAACGGCTTGCCGGCCAGGTCCACGGCGTGGATGTGGTCGAAGACGATCTCGGTCTCGAAGCGCTCGGCATGCTCCTGCATGCGCTGCATCAGCGCCGGGCCGGTCAGGCCGTGGGGGTCGCCCGGCCAGTTGTCGACTTCGGTGGTGGTGGTCAGCTGGCCGCCGGCCTGCATGCCGGTGATCAGCAGCGGCTTGAGGTTGGCGCGGGCGGCATAGACCGCGGCGCTGTAGCCGGCAGGCCCCGAACCCAGAATGATGACCCGTGCGTGACGATCGGACATGGCAGCCTCCTGGAGGGGGTTACAGAAGCGCAGAAAGAAAAGGGAGCTGCCAAAGCACCAGGGGGAAGGTTGGGAGGGCGGCAGCTCCACGGAAAGGTTTCTTGCGCGGAGCGCGGCGCCGGGAGACTGAAAGGCGCCGCGTTGTGACCGTGGTCACAGAACGCATTGTCCCGCAGAATCCCCGGATTCCCTTGAGATAAGTCAGGGAGACCCGGATTGGCCCTTGCTGCTCGTGCAGTTCGACTGGAGCGCAGCTTATCGCCGGGCGCCACGGCGACAGAAATGCCCAATCCCAATCCGCGCCATAGACAACACCTATTGAATAACCGGCAGCGATGAAAGACCCACGCCGAATCCATCGGCAGCCGCCGGCCAGCTGACTAGACTGAAACCGACGCCAAAGGCCAAACCTCAACGCATGAACCTTCGCGCCCGCCTGCTCTGGCTGTGCCTGCCCCTGTTCGCCGCGAGCCTCGCAGGGGTCTGGCTGCTGTCGGACCTGATCCTGCTCGACCGCTTCGATCGCGGGGACCGCCAGCGCCTGGCCGACGAGGTGCGCATCGTCCACAACCGCGTGGCCTTCGAGAAGCAGCGCTACCTGGACATCGTCCACAGCTACGCCTGGTGGGATGCCAGCTACCGCTTCATGCGCCTGCCGCAGTCGCGCTTCGTCGAGGACAACCTGGACAAGGACCTGCTGGGCATCCTCGGTTTCGACTACGTGATGTACGTCGACCGCGACGGCCGTATCACCGGCCAGCAGTGGAACCTGGGTAACCTGCAGCAGCGCTTCCCCGACCAGCCGATGCCGGACACCGACACCTTGCGCGGGAACATCCTGGCCACCGCGATCCGCCTGGGCGCGCTGGAGATGGACGGCGACTCGCGGCACACCCTCGACCAGTTGCTGCAGGTGGATGGCGTGCCGCAGCTGCTGCTCAGCTACCCGATCAGCAGTTCCTCCGGACGCGCCGAGCCGGCCGGCGCAATGATCGCCGGGGTGCTGCTCGACAGCGCCCGCCTGTCCAACCTGCAGACACAGATGGGCGCGCGCCTGCGCCTGGTCCACGATCAGGTCCAGGGCAACGACTGGCGTACCCTGAACATCCCCACTGGGCGCGGCGCCACCCTGCTCAGCTCGCGCCGGGTGCTGGACGAGAACAGCCAGCAGATGTCCCTGCTCTACCTGGATTCGCGCGGCAAGCCGCAGCTGCGCCTGGAAGTCACCAGCCCGCGCCCGCTCTACCAGCAGGGCCAGCAATCGGTGCGGCTGTTCCTCTACCTGACCCTCGCCCTGCTCGGCGGCGCGACGCTGCTGGCGTACCTGGCGCTGGAGTTCCGCATCATCCGCCGGGTCACCAGCATGAACCGCGAGGTCGCCGCCATCGGCGAAGGCGACAGCCAGGCCCGGCTGAGCAGCCAGGGACACGACGAGCTGGGCCAACTCGCCAGCCAGATCAACCTCACCCTCGACCGCGTGGAGCGCAGCGAGGCGCGCGACCGGGCGATCCTTGACGCGATCCGCGACGGCTTCTTCGAGATGGACAGCCAGGGCATCATCCGCACCGTCAACCCCGCCCTGTGCCGCATGCTCGGCTACAGCAGCGCCGGGCTGAGCGGCCAGCACTTCAGCGTGCTGCTGCAGGACGAAGACCGCCAGCGCGCCCGCAGCCTGTACCGCCAGGCCCGCGACGACGAACAGGAAACCACCTTCTCCGCGCCCTTCCGTCGGCGCGATGGCCGCCTGGTCAGTTGCGAGACGCGACTGTCGGCGATTCGCGACAACCAGGGCGGCTTCCACGGCTTCCGTGGCATCCTGCGCGACATCAGCGACCAGGTGGCGTACCAGAAGCAGCTGCTCGACCTGGCCTTCCGCGACACCCTCACCGGCCTGGGCAACCGCAAGGCGTTCAACGAACAGCTGCAGCAGGCGGTCACCCGTTGCGGGCGGGTGGCACTGCTGTATATCGACCTGGATCGCTTCAAGCAGGTCAACGACCGCTTCGGCCATGCCACCGGCGACGCCCTGCTCAGCAGCGTCGGCGAGCGCATGCGCGGCAGCCTGCGCCAGCCGGACCAGGCCTTCCGCCTGGGCGGCGACGAGTTCGCGGTGTTGCTGGAAAACGCCGAACCGGCCCAGGCCGAAGGGCTGGGCCAGCGCCTGCTGGACGTGCTCGGAGCGGAATACCGGCTGGCCGGCCAGGCCATCGACTTCGTCACGCCCAGCATCGGCATCGCCTTCTACCCGCAGGACGCCGTCGACGCCGACGCCCTCACCCGCGCCGCCGACATCGCCATGTACCAGGCCAAGCAGGAACGCAACCGCTGCTACCGTTATTCGGCGGCCTGAACTCCCCGCTGCCAAGCACATACCCGGCAAAACAGACGGCTCGCCGGCCCTTCGCCGGGTCTGCTAAGGTCGCCACGCTTTGCCCTTGAAAGATGCCCTGGAGATGCCGATGTCCACCCTGAGCGGCCCGCAATACCTGAGCGAAGGCCTGAAACTGATGATGCGCCCCGGCCTGCGACTGTTCGTCCTGCTGCCCCTGAGCATCAACATCCTGCTGTTCGTCGGCCTGATCGGCTTCGCGGTCAACCAGTTCAGCCACTGGGTCGACGCGTTGATGCCCAGCCTGCCGGACTGGCTGAGCTTCCTGCAGTTCATCCTCTGGCCGCTGTTCGTCGTGCTGGTGCTGCTGATCGTGTTCTTCACCTTCACCCTGCTGGCCAACCTGATCGCCGCACCGTTCAACGGCTTCCTCGCGGAAAAGGTCGAGGTGGTGGTACGCGGCAAGGACGACTTCCCCGAATTCAGCTGGAGCGAGCTGATGGCCATGGTGCCGCGCACCCTCGGCCGCGAACTGCGCAAGCTCGGCTACTTCCTGCCGCGCGCCATCGCGCTGTTCATCCTCAGCCTGATCCCCGGCCTGAACCTGATCGCCACCCCGCTGTGGCTGATCTTCGGCGTGTGGATGATGGCCGTGCAGTACATCGACTACCCGGCGGACAACCACAAGCTGGGCTGGAACGAGATGCTCGCCTGGCTGCGCAGCAAGCGCTGGGCGTGCATGGGCTTTGGCGGCATCACCTACCTGGCCCTGCTGATCCCGGTGGTCAACCTGATCGCCATGCCCGCCGCCGTGGCCGGCGCGGTGCTGTTCTGGGTGCGTGAAGGTGGGGAAAACGCGCTGGTGAAGTGACCCAGCGCCGCTGCCCGGCGGTTGTCACCTATCGATCATCGCACTGTCATCGGCGCGCCACTGCGCGCCGGGACACTGCGAGCATGACCACGACTCCCCTGCGCATCGCGCTGATCAGCGAAACCTTTCCGCCGGAAATCAACGGCGTAGCCAACACCCTCGGCCGCCTGACGTCGGGGCTGATGCGCCTCGGTCACCAGATCCAGATCGTGCGCCCGCGCCAGTACGGCGACGAAGGCCGCCACAGCGATGGCGAACTGGTGCTGACCCGCGGCTGGCCGCTGCCCGGCTATCCGGGCCTGCAGTGGGGCCAGTCGTGCCTGCACAAGCTGCTGCGCCACTGGAAGCGCGTCCGCCCGGACGTGCTCTACATCGCCACCGAAGGCCCTCTCGGGCTCGCCGCCCTACGCGCCGCGCGGCGCCTGCGGATCCCGGTGATCAGTGGCTTCCACACCAACTTCCAGCAGTACAGCGCGCACTACGGCTTCGGCCCGCTGGTGCGGCTGGTGACGGCGTACCTGCGCTGGTTCCACAACCGCACCCAGCAGACCCTGGTGCCCAGCGCCAGCCAGTCCCTGGAATTGCAGCGGCGCGGTTTCGAGCGGCTGGCACAGCTGTCGCGTGGCGTCGACAGCCAGTTGTTCAACCCCGCCCGCCGCGACGAGTCGCTACGCCGCGAATGGGGCCTGGGCGAGCGCGATATCGCCGTGCTGCACGTCGGCCGGCTGGCGGCGGAGAAGAACCTGTCGCTGCTGGGCAGCAGCTTTCGCGCACTCTGTGCGGCGCATCCGCAACTCAAGCTGCGCCTGGTGATAGTCGGCGACGGCCCGCAGCGCGCGCACCTGCAGAAGGAGCTGCCCGAGGCGCTGTTCTGCGGCCTGCAGCGCGGCGAGGAACTGGCCCGGCACTATGCCAGCGGCGATCTGTTCCTCTTCCCCAGCCTGTCGGAAACCTTCGGCAACGTGGTGCTGGAGGCCCTGGCTTCGGGGTTGGCAGTGGTGGCCTTCGACCAGGCGGCCGCTGGGCAGCATATCCGCCACGGCCACAATGGCGTGCTCGGCGTGCCCGGTGAGGAGCAGAGCTTCTTCGAAGCGGCGAGCTGGCTGCTGGGCGATACCGAGCGTCTGCGCCGGGTACGCCTGAATGCGCGTCACCACGCCATCCATCAGGCGTGGGACACGGTGGTCGAGCGCTTCGAAGGCTATCTGCAGGAAGCCTGCCGCACCGCCCTGCCGGGGAAGAGTCCCGGCGGGCTGGGCCACCCGGAAGCGCACAAGTAGCGATCAGGCGAAGGGCTTGGGCTCGGCGGCGAAGGACAGGCTCATGGCGCCTGCGCCCAGGTTGATGCCGCCGGTGGGGCTGAGCATCGCCAGGTGCAACTTCACGCCCTTCATCTCGCAGGCATCCTCCAGCGAGGCGAAACCGGGCAGGTCGCGCAGCGCGGAGGGATCGCCGGCATAACTGAGGCACATCTGCGGCGCCAGCAGCTCGCCCGCCTCCACCCGCGTGCGGGCGAAGTTGAGCAGGCGCTCGGCGGACTTCTCATAGTTCGGCGATACCGACACCGGCTTGTCCTCACCCTGCACCAGGCTCAGCACCGGTTTCATGTCGAGCATCGAGCCCAGGCCGAGGAAGGCACCGCGCAGGCGGTCGCCGATGCTGCTGCGGTCGCCCTTCTGGAAGCCGCGGCGACGGATGTGCCCCAGGTCGCTGGCGACCAGGAAGGTGTTCATCTGCTGGCTGAGCTGCTCCAGGCGGGTGCGCACGGCGTTGGGCGAGTTTTCCTCGCCAAGCAGGCGCACGCCTTCGGCGGCCAGCACGGCGAGGCCGGCGAACACCGTCTGGCTGTCGACCACCCGCAGGGCGAACGGCCCGGCAACGCCCGCGGCGGCGCGGCGCTCCTTGTAGCTCTGCAGCAGGCTGAAGGAAGCCTGGGTGGCGTTTTCGAAGATCGGACTGCGCTGTGCGGTCACGGTCAGGCAGATGACGTAGTCGAAGTCGGTGACCAGCTGTTCCAGGAACCAGTCGTGGGTCTGCGCCGGCGTCAGCGGCTCGCTGCCGTCCTCAGGGCCGACCTTGGGCAGGTCCTGGGAGTAGAAGCGCAGGGTGGTGTCGGGATCGCGGTCATCGACGATGCGCCGCTCGCCCACCCGGATACCGATGGGCAGCACGCGAATGTTGTTGGCAGCAAGGAATTCCGGGGGAAGGTCACAGGTTGCATCGACCACCAAGCCGATCCGCATGTCTTACTCCTATGGCCGTATCCCGGCCTATTTTTGTGTGAACGCGGTCATACTCTGCCCGTTTCGGACCGGGAAGTCAGCATGCGGAAAGGTGGGTCTCGGAAAAGATTTGTAAACGCCTGGGACGGTGCTTTCAGGTCATTCAGACTGCTTATGGGTCGCCATAATCGAGACGTAGATTGTTGGTTGAACCGGTAGGAGCGGACTCCGTCCGCGATGAATCCGCTTCGCGCCGGATGGCATCGCGGACAGAGTCCGCTCCTACCTGAAAATCGTGCAGGGGCATGCCCTCTCCCCCGCCCTCTCCCTAAAGGGAGAGGGAGCTGTCCGTGCCGGCTGACGCAGCAGCTTCAACTCGCGCCGATCAGTCACCTCTCCCTTCGGAGCGGGGCGCGCAGCCAGGGTTAGCGAGAGGGAAACCTGGCCGTAGATTTCCGGGACAAAGACAGTTGCTCTTACGCAATGGGATGTGCCCGAGCAGACCTGCAGGAACGTCCGCGAGATGGGTTCAGCAAAATAAAAGCCCCTGGCACCAATGGCGCCAGGGGCTTTTCATTTCAACGGATCGCGAATCAGGCCAGCGACATCAGCGCATCGCGGCTGAACGGCTTGATGTCTTCCAGACGGCCATCACGCACCTTCACCGCCCAGTCCGGATCGACCAGCAGGGCGCGGCCGACGGCGACCAGGTCGAACTCTTCCTTGTTCAGGCGCTCCAGCAGGCCGTCGATGCCCGAGGGCTGGGCGACTTCCTCGGTGTTGCCGAAGAAGGCCAGGAACTCGCTGCCATCCAGGCCGACGTTGCCGACGGTGATGGTTGGCTTGCCGGTGAGCTGGCGGGTCCAGCCGGCGAGGTTGAGGTCGGAGCCTTCGAATTCCGGAATCCAGAAGCGGCGGGTGGAGCAGTGGAAGATGTCCACGCCGGCGTCGGAAAGCGGCTTGAGGAAGGCTTCCAGCTCTTCGGCGGTCTGCACCAGGCGGGCGCTGTAATCCTGCTGCTTCCACTGGGAGAAACGGAAGATGATCGGGTAGTCCGGGCCGACGGCGGCGCGCACCGCCTGGATCAGCTCGATGGCGAAGCGCGAACGGTTGGCCAGGCTGCCGCCGTATTCGTCGGTGCGCTTGTTGCTGCCGTCCCAGAAGAACTGGTCGATCAGGTAGCCGTGGGCGCCGTGGATTTCCACGCCGTCCATGCCGATGGACTTGGCGTCGACGGCGGCCTGGGCGAAGGCGGCGATGACGTCCTGGATGTCCTGCTTGGTCATTTCATGGACCAGCACGGTGCCGTCCTTGACCTTGCCGCTGGGGCCGTAGCCCGGAACGCTGGCGTCCGGCTCGGTGCCCAGGCGGCGCACGGCGCCAACGTGCCACAGCTGCGGAACGATCTTGCCGCCTTCGGCGTGCACCGCATCGACCACCTGCTTCCAGCCGGCCAGGGCGTCTTCACCGTGGAAGCGCGGCACGTTCGGGTAGCCGTTGGCGGCCTGGTGGTTGACCGTGGTGCCTTCGGTGACGATCAGGCCGACGCCGGCGGCGGCACGGCGACGGTAGTACTCGACCACCTGGGCGTGGGGCACGCCACCCGGGGTGAAGTTGCGGGTCATCGGCGCCATCACGATGCGCGTGGGCAGTTCCAGGCCGCCCAGGCGGAAGGGCGAGAACAGGGTGTCTACGGATGCAGTCATTGAAGTCTCCATGGCGACCAGGCGACCGGTCGTCTCATTCTTTTATAAAGGGCCGGGATGGGGTTGGGATGACTCAGGCAGTTCAGGCCCGGAGCAGGTGCTCCAGGCGTTCGATAAAGCGTTCCACCGGGAGGAGCGAGGCGCTGACTTTCATCCGCGCCAGCACGCCCTGCCAGGCGTTGCCGATGAACTCGGCCAGGGACTCGACGTTCTCCGCCACCGGCAGCTCCCCGGCGCGCTGGGCGTCGGCGAGGCAGTCGCGCAGGGTGTCGATGGACTGCTGGAGGATGCCGTCGACCCGCGCGGCGATGGCCGGCGACAGCTCGGCCATCTCGAAGCTCAGGCTGCCGATGAAGCAGTGGTACTCCAGCTTCTCCTGGCGGGCGAAGTGCGCCAGCAGCTCGCGGTAATAGGAGAGGATGCGCGCCCGCGGCCCCAGCGCCGGGTTGCTCAGTGCCTCGGCATAACGGGCCAGGCGCGGGGCATACAGATGCTCCAGGGCCTGCAGGGCGAAGTCTTCCTTGCTCTCGAAGTAGTGATAGAAGGAGCCCTTGGGGATGCCGGCGGCCTGGACGATGTCCTGCACGCCGGTGCCGTGGTAGCCGCTGCGGGTCATCGCCAGGGAGCCCTTGGCGAGGATCAGGTCGCGCTTGTCGAGTCGGATGCTGTTCATGGGCGCAAGAATATGACCGGTCGTCTCGCTTTTGCCAGCACCATTGATCAGAGTGATTTTGCTGCAGAAGCCATCAATGGATTGCGGGATTGTCCAGCAGCTCGGCCACGCCTTCCTGCAGCAGCTCACGCAGGCGCTCCACCACGGCTTCCGGTTCGGCTTCGCTGCGGTGCAGGCACAGGCCCAGCGGCGCCATGGCCGGCAGGCCGGCGCGCTCGGCATCCAGCCGCTCGACGCTGACGGGCAAGCCGATGGGCGTGCGCAGACCGACGCCCAGTCCGGCACCGACCGCCGCCCAGATGCCGGACAACCCGGCGCTGGTGAACGCCACGCGCCAGGCGATGCCGGCCCGATCCAGCGCCGCCGTCGCCGCGCTGCGCAGCAGGCACGGCGCCTCCAGCATCACCAGCGGCAAGGGTTCTGCGCCGGGAGACGGCGCTCCATCCGGTGCGCCGATCCAGCATTGCGCCACCGAGCCGATGCGCTCCATGTGCGGCGTGCGCTCGCCGGTCTCCCAGGCCAGCGCCAGGTCCAGCTCGCCGTTGCGCACGCCTTCGATGAGCTGCTGGTTGCGCGCCGTGCGCACTTCGATGCGCACTTTCGGATGGGCACGGGCAAAGCGCGCCAGCACGGCCGGCAGCAGGGTTTCGCCGAAGTCTTCCTGCAGGCCGAGGCGCACCCGGCCTTCCAGCGAGCCGCCGCGCAGAGCGCCGGCCGCTTCGTCGTTCAGCTCCAATAGACGACGGGCGTAGCCCAGCAGCGTCTCGCCCGCCTCGGTCAGCGCCATGCCGCGACCTTCACGGCGCAGGACGGGAGTACCGGCCTGCTCTTCGAGCTTCTTCAATTGCGCACTGACGGCGGAGGTGGAACGCCCCAGGCGATCCGCCGCGCGGGCGAAGCTGCCCAGCTCGATGCCGGTGACAAAGGTGCGCAGCACGTCGAGATCGAAGTTGAGGCGAGCCATGCCAACCATCCTGATTAATCGAACTATCGGTCAAATATTTCCCGATTTTCCGAATCAATCTGGCGCGCTAGCCTGATTCCGTCAAGCCACAGAAGAGGAACGGCCCGATGTCTTCTCCACCCCAGGTCTCCCCTGCTCTGCGACGCCAGGCGCCGAAGCTGGCGCAGCTCACCGAGGACGTGCTGTTCGGCGATATCTGGCAGCGCCCGCAACTGCATCCACGCGAGCGCAGCCTGATCACCGTTGCGGCGCTGGTGGTGCTGGGGCGCCTGGAGCAGTTGCCGTTCCATTTCCAACTGGCCCGAAGCAACGGCCTGACCCGCGACGAGCTGGTCGAGCTGATCACCCACCTGGCCTTCTACGGCGGCTGGCCGACGGCCGCCTCCGCTCTCAACCGACTCGACGAGGAATGACGCCATGCCCACCGTCCGCATCTCCCTGCGCAAAGGCAAGCAACCCGAGTACCTGCGCGAACTGGCCGACAGCGTCTACGACGCCATGCACGAAGCCTTCAATGTGCCCGAGGGCGACCAGTTCGTGATGATCCACCAGCACGAAGCCGAAGAGTTCGTCTTCAACCGCCATTACCTGGGCGGGCCACGCAGCGACGACTTCGTGCTGATCGCCATCACCATCGGCCGTCCACGGGACTCGCAGACCAAACAGGCGTTCTACCGACGGCTGAACGCGCTGCTGGGCGAACGCCTGGGCATCGCCAGCGAGGACGTGATGGTGCAGATCACCAACAGCGAGGCGGATGACTGGTCGTTCGGCGGCGGACGCCTGGGCGTGCTGACCAAGCCCTAGTGCCAGCTGACGCGCTGCTCCAGCGGGAAGCGCAGGCGCGGGTTGTAGACGCCATTGTCGGCAGCCCGCCCCACCGCCAGCAGCATGATCGGCACCGCGCGGCGCGGGATATCCAGCACCTTGCGCAGCCGCACTTCGTCGAAGCCTTCCATCGGGCAACTGGCGTAGCCATGGCTCTGCACGACAAGCATCAGGTTCTGCGCCGCCAGGGCCGTGGACTTCACCGCCCACAGGCGCATCTCGGCGTGGCTGTTGGGATGGCGCATCAAGGCGCGGCGCAGGCCGACCAGTGCATACAGCGCCCGCTTGAACAGCCCGCGCAGGCCGAAGGCGCCCTGGTTGTACTGGAACGGCGCGGTACGCTCGTAGAAGCGCCGAACCTTCTCCGGCACCTGCGGCTCAGACCATTGTTCGAGGATTGCCGCGCAGGACTCGCGCCAGGTGTCCGGGCGCGCCAGCACGGCGATCAATACCGGGGCGGTGCGCGCCGCGTTCTGCCCCAGACACACCGGCGCCAGCCGCCGGCGCAGTTCGGCATCGCGGATCACCTGGAAACTCCACGGCTGCAGGTTGCAGGCGTTGGGGGCGAGCACGGCCTGCTCCAGGCAGTCGCGCAGCACGGCGTCGGGCACCGGCTCGTCGAGGAAACGGCGCACCGAGCGGCGCTGTTCGATCAGCGCGCGCAGGTTCTCGGGCGTGGCGGGCAGGCAAGCGGACTCGGCGGCGAAACGGCTCATGGCAGGCTCCGGAAGCAGGTCGCCCAATTAAGCCGCCGCGCACCCGAGGGAACAAGGCGAAGGAGAAAAATGCCGGCGGGATTGGCGCATGCGCCCTCTCCCGCCGGGGCGGATCAGGCGCCCAGCGCCTTCTCGATGGCCTGGATCAACGCCGGGTCATCCGGCGTGGTGCGCGGGCTGAAACGGGCCAGCACGCGGCCGTCCGGGCCGAGCAGGAACTTCTCGAAGTTCCAGCTGATGTCACCGGGGAACTCGGCGCCCTCGCCCGCCAGCAGGCGGTACAGCGGATGGCGCTCGGCGCCATTGACCTCGAGCTTGCCCGACATCGGGAAGGTCACTCCGTAGTTCAGCGAGCAGAACGACTGGATCTCGGCCTCGCTGCCCGGCTCCTGCCCGGCGAACTGGTTGCACGGCAGGCCGAGGACCACGAAGCCCTGGTCCTTGTACTGCTGGTAGAGGTTTTCCAGAGCGGCGTACTGCGGGGTCAGGCCACATTTCGAGGCGACGTTGACCACCAGCACGACCTTGCCCTTGAGCGGGGCCAGCGGCAGATCCTGGCCGTCGAGACCATGCAGCGTCAGATCGTGAAAAGCGCTCATTGCTTGCTCCTTGAAGAGGTAGGCACGAAGTGCCCGCGCAGGGAGCGGACAACGCGTCCGTCGTGCTGCGCAATCCCAGTGGATGCGGGAAAAATGCCCTGGCGGTGTTGCAGTGAAACGGTTGCATGAGAAAGGCGCCCGAAGGCGCCTTTCCCGTGTGAGCTTAGCAGCTCAATGATGGCTTCACCCGATCGAAGTCCGACCGGTTGAGCGCTATCAGTGGTGGTGACCACCTTCGCCATGGACGTGGCCATGGGCGACTTCTTCGGCGGAAGCGTCGCGGATGTCGACCACTTTCACCTTGAAGTTCAGGCGCTGGCCGGCCAGCGGGTGGTTGCCGTCGACGGTCACGTCGTCGCCGTCGATGTCGCGGATGGTGACGATCTGCATGCCGCCGTCCGGAGCCGAAGCGTGGAACTGCATGCCCACTTCCAGCTCGTCCACGCCTTCGAACATTTCACGGGTCAGGGTGGCAACCAGCTCGGCGCTGTATTCGCCGTAGGCATCGGCCGGCTCGACGGTCACTTCCAGCTCGTCGCCGACCTGCTTGCCTTCCAGGGCCTTTTCCAGGCCGCCGATGATGTTGCTGGCACCGTGCAGGTAGACCAGCGGAGCGCCGCCGGCGGAGCTGTCGATGACCTCACCCGCGTCGTTGGTCAGGGTATAGTCGATGGAAACCGCCTTGTTGGCCGCGATCTGCATGGTTCGAAACCTATCCGATATAGAAGTTGAAAGCGCAAGTCTACGCGGCGGCGCCCCCGATTGCGACCCGAAGACGGACGGACGGGACGACGCGGCCGCGCCGCGCCTGCTTGACTTTCATCAGGACGAAGACGGCCACTGGGTGGCAGTCTTGTCCTGCGGCCACACCCAGCACCTGCGCCACCAGCCCCCCTGGCAGTCGCGCCCCTGGGTGCTGGACCCACAGCAGCGCAAGGCGCAGATCGGCCGGTGGTTCCCCTGCGGCTGGTGCGCCAAGGACATCGACAGCAACAAGGAGTAGGCATGCCGGCTCGCAATATCCTGGTGATCAACTGCGGCAGTTCATCGATCAAGTTCGCCCTGGTTCGAGAGGGGCGCGACGATTTCATTCTTCATGGCCTGGCCGAGCGCCTCGGCTCCAA
The DNA here is from genome assembly GCF_014204515.1 of Pseudomonas nitroreducens. Lineage (GTDB taxonomy): Bacteria > Pseudomonadota > Gammaproteobacteria > Pseudomonadales > Pseudomonadaceae > Pseudomonas > Pseudomonas nitritireducens_A. The sequence continues at coordinate 47,316 of NZ_JACHLI010000022.1, forward strand.
CGGCGCCAGCCTGCGCTGGCAGGGCGAGACCGACGAGCAGCCACAGACCCTGGAGCTGCCCGGCGCCGACCACCAGGCCGCCCTCGCCCGCCTGCTGCCGCTGGTGGCCAGGGCCGCCCAGGGCGAGCTGCACGCCATCGGCCATCGCGTGGTGCACGGCGGCGAGCGCTTCACCCAGGCCTCGCGCCTGACCGATGAGGTGCTCAGCGCCATCCGCGAGACCTCGCCCCTGGCGCCCCTGCACAACCCGGCCAACCTGGTCGGCATCGACGCCGCCATGACGCTCTACCCGGACCTGCCGCACATCGCCGTGTTCGACACCGCCTTCCACCAGAGCCTGCCCGAGCGCGCCTTCCGCTATGCCATCCCCGAGCCGCTGTACCGCGAGCAGCACGTGCGCCGCTACGGCTTCCACGGCACCAGCCACCGCTACGTCAGCCACCAGGCGGCGCAGATGAGCGGGCTGGCGGTGGGCGACAGCTACTGGCTGTCGGCGCACCTGGGCAATGGCAGCTCGACCTGCGCCATCGCCAACGGCCAGAGCCGCGACACCAGCATGGGCCTGACCCCGCTGGAGGGCCTGATGATGGGCACCCGCTCCGGCGACGTCGACCCGAACCTGCACAGCCACCTGGCGCGGACCCTGGGCTGGAGCCTGGAAAAGATCGACCACATGCTCAACCACGACAGCGGCCTGCTCGGCCTGTCGGGGCTGTCCAACGACATGCGCACCCTGGAGCACGCTCGCGAGCAGGGCCACGCCAACGCGGCGCTGGCCATCGAAGTATTCTGTTACCGATTGGCCAAGTCCCTGGCCTCGCTGACCTGTGCGCTGCCGCGGCTGGACGGCATCATCTTCACCGGCGGCATCGGAGAGAACTCGGCGCTGGTGCGCAACCTCACGGTCAAGCACCTGCACGTGCTCAATCTGGAACTCGACGGCGAAGCCAACGCCCGCTGCGTACGCGGCGTCGGCGGGCCGATCCACCTGAGCGGCCACCCCCGCGTGCTGGTGATCCCCACCAACGAAGAAAAGCAGATCGCCCTCGACACCCTGGCGGTGCTCGACTGAAGATTCACCGGTTGCGCCCCACAAGGGCGCAGACCACCCCCGCACGGCTTAAGGAGCCCGGATGCACACCTTCTTCCTCGCACCGACCGGTTTCGGTGTCGGCCTGACGTCCACCAGCCTGGGCCTGATCCGCGCCCTGCAACGCGCCGGCCTGAAGGTCGGCTTCTTCAAGCCCATCGCCCAGCCCCACGCCGGCGACGATGGCCCGGAGCGCTCCAGCGAGCTGGTCGCGCGTACCCACGGCCTCAATGCGCCCACCCCGCTGTCGCTGTCCAAGGTCGAGCGCATGCTCGGCGACGGCCTGCTCGACGAACTGCTCGAAGACATCGTCGGCATGTACAACAGCGCCGCCGTGGACAAGGACGTGATGATCGTCGAAGGCATGGTGCCGACCAAGCACGCCAGCTATGCCGCGCGCATCAACGCGCACCTGGCGCGCAGCGTGGATGCCGAGGTGATCCTGGTCTCGGCGCCGGACAACGAGACGGTGGGCGAGCTGTCCGACCGTATCGAAATCCTCGCCCAGCTGTTTGGCGGCCCGCGCGATCCGCACCTCGCCGGCCTGATCGTCAACAAGGTGCGTGGCGGCGAGAGCGATGACCTGCCGCGCGACGCCGAGGAAGCCGCGCGGCTGTTCGGCGAACGCCTCAAGGAACACTCGCCGCTGCTGCGCGACGGCGACGTCCGCCTGCTCGGCTGCATTCCCTGGCAGGACGAGATGAACGCCCCGCGCACCCGCGACGTGGCCGACCTGCTGGACGCCAGCGTGCTCAACGCCGGCGACTACGAACAACGCCGCGTGCAGAAGATCATCCTCTGCGCGCCCTCGGCGCCCAACACCGTGCACCTGCTCAAGCCCGGCGTGCTGGTGGTGGTTCCCGGCGACCGCGACGACATCATCCTCGCCGCCTGCCTGGCCGCCATGAACGGCGTGCCCCTGGCCGGCCTGCTGCTGTGCTCGGGCCTGGCGCCGGATGCAAGGGTCATGGAGCTGTGCCGCAGTGCGCTGCAGAGCGGCCTGCCGGTGCTGACGGTGAAGACCGGCTCGTTCGACACCGCCGGCGACCTGTCGCGGATGAACAAGGAAATCCCGGTGGACGACCGCGAACGCGCCGAGCGCGTCACCGAATTCGTCGCCGAACACATCGATTTCGAGTGGCTCAAGCAGCGCTGCGGCTCGCCCCACGAACTGCGCCTGTCGCCGCCGGTGTTCCGCTACCAGCTGACCCAGCGCGCCAACCGCGCCGGCAAGCGCATCGTCCTGCCCGAGGGCAGCGAGCCGCGCACCGTGCAGGCCGCCGCCATCTGCCATGCCCGCGGCATCGCCCGCTGCGTGCTGCTGGCCAAGCCCGACGACGTACAGGCGGTGGCGCAGATGCTCGGCATCGTGCTGCCCGAGGACCTCGAAGTGGTCGACCCGGACCTCGTGCGTAGCCGCTACGTCGAGCCCATGGTCGAGCTGCGCAAGGGCAAGAGCCTGAACGCGCCGATGGCCGAGCAACAGCTGGAGGACAACGTGGTGCTGGGCACCATGATGCTCGCCCTGGACGAGGTGGACGGCCTGGTCTCCGGCGCCATCCACACCACCGCCAACACCATCCGCCCGGCCCTGCAGCTGATCAAGACGGCGCCCGGCTACAACCTGGTGTCCTCGGTGTTCTTCATGCTGCTGCCCGACCAGGTGGTGGTCTACGGCGACTGCGCGGTGAATCCCGATCCTTCGGCCAGTGACCTGGCGGAGATCGCCCTGCAGAGTGCCGCCTCGGCGCAGTCCTTCGGCATCACCCCGCGGGTGGCGATGATCAGCTACTCCACCGGTGAGTCCGGAACCGGCGCAGATGTCGAGAAAGTCCGCGAAGCTACGCGCATCGCGCGGGAAAAACGCGCCGATCTGTTGATCGACGGTCCCTTGCAGTATGATGCCGCCGCCATCGCCAGCGTGGGTCGCCTGAAGGCGCCCGAGAGCCCGGTGGCCGGACGCGCCAATGTGTTCGTGTTCCCCGACCTGAACACCGGGAATACTACCTACAAGGCCGTCCAGCGCAGCGCCGACTGCGTCAGCATCGGGCCGATGCTGCAGGGCCTGCGCAAACCGGTGAACGACCTGTCGCGCGGGGCGCTGGTGGACGACATCGTCTACACCATCGCTCTGACGGCGATCCAGGCCGACAGCAGCAAGGACGGCTGACTGACAGGCACGAGGGATGTGCCCACGAACGCATCACGCGCCCGGCCGACCGGGCGCCTACGTACAAGGACCATTCCTCGATGTTGAGTTTCCTCCCGCACACCCTGCGCGGCATCCTCGCCACCCTGATCCTAGTGGTGAGCACGCTGTGCTGGTGCATTCCGCTGCTGGGCATGTCGATCATCAAGCTGCTGCTGCCGTTCAGCGCGGCGCAGCTGGCGCTGAGCAAGATCATGAGCGTGATCGCCGAAAGCTGGATCACCTGCAACAAGGGCTGGATGAACCTGGTTCGCCGCACCCATTGGGATGTGCAGGGCCTAAAGGGCCTGGAGTACGACCATTCGTACCTGGTGACCAGCAACCACCAGAGCTGGGTGGACATCCTCGTCCTGCAGTACCAGCTCAACCGCCGTATCCCGCTGCTGCGCTTCTTCCTCAAGCAGGAGCTGATCTGGGTGCCGGTGATCGGCCTGTGCTGGTGGGCGCTCGATTTCCCCTTCATGAAGCGCTACACCAAGGCCTACCTGGCCAAGCACCCGGAGAAGAAAGGCAAGGACCTGGAAACCACCCGCAAGGCGTGCGCCAAGTTCAGCCGCATCCCGGTGGCGATCTTCAACTTCCTCGAAGGCACCCGCTTCACCCAGGCCAAGCATGACGAGCAGAACTCGCCGTTCCAGCACCTGCTCAAGCCCAAGGCCGGCGGCATCGCCTTCGTCCTCGACGCCATGGGCGAGCAGCTGCGCACCCTGGTGAACGTCACCATCCATTATCCCGACGGCCGCCCGACCTTCTGGTGCCTGCTCTCCGGCCGCCTGCGTTCGGTGGTGGTGCGCTTCGAGGAGATGGAAATCCCCCGCCAGTTCGTCGGCAAGAGCTACGACCAGGACGAGGGCTACCGCGCCGAGTTCCAGCTGTGGGTGAACCAGCTGTGGGAGCGCAAGGACCAGCTGCTGACCCAGCTGCACCGCGAGTTTCCCGCCAAGGCCTGATGGACTGTTGTAGGAGCGGACTCCGTCCGCGATAGGCACCGCATCGCGCCGGAAACCCATCGCGAACGGAGTCCGCTCCTACGCTCCCTTCCCGCCAGGCACAAAAAAGCCCGCCAATCGGCGGGCTTTTTCATGGGCGCAGCTTACTGCTGGTACTGCTGGGTCTGCGCGTTCGGCAGGGCCTTCAGGTTGACTTCCACGCGACGGTTCTGCGCGCGGCCGTTGACGTCGGCGTTGGACGCCACCGGCTGGTCCGGGCCCATGCCGCGGGTGCTGACGCGGGACGGGTCGACGCCCTGGGAAGTCAGGTAGGTCGCCACCGACTGCGCACGGCGCTGGGACAGGTCCATGTTGTGCTGGCGGCTGCCGGTGCTGTCGGTGTAGCCGACGATCTCGACGCTGTTCTGGTTGAACTCCTTGAACGAGTTGGCCAGGTTGTTCAGCGGGGTGTAGAAGGACGGCGCGATGTTTGCCGAGTCGGTGGCGAAGGTGATGTTGCCCGGCATGATCAGCTTGATGTCGTCGCCCTGGCGCTCGACCTGCACGCCGGTGCCCTGCATCTGCTGGCGCAGCTTGGCTTCCTGCTTGTCGGCGTAGTAGCCGTAGCCCGCGGCAGCGGCGCCCACGGCGGCGGCGCCGATCAGCGCGCCCTTGCCACGGTTGTTGTGGTTGATCGCCGCGCCAGCGACAGCGCCGGCCAGCGCGCCCAGGCCGCCGTACTTGGCGGTCTTGCTGACACCGCCTTCGGCGGGAACCTGGGTATTGGGATCGTAAGGATTCTGGGAGGCGCAACCGGCCATGAGGGCAAAGGCGGTGGCAGCCGCAACCATGGACAGACTACGTGCGGTGAACATGACGGATGACTCCTCGAATAGCGAAACACCCAGTAGTGGGCGGCAGGTTAGAGCGTAGGTCGTGCAAATAATTCCGCAGCAACCTTAAGCACGGATGAAGGGATTCTCCCGCATCTCGTCGCCCAGCCGGGTGTCCGGGCCGTGCCCCGTGACCACGGTCGCCTCTTCGTCCAGCGAATACAGACGCTCGCGGATCGAACGCTCGATGGTGGCGTAGTCGCCGCCCCACAGGTCGGTGCGGCCGATGCTGCGGCGGAACAGGGTGTCGCCGGCGATCAGCAGCTTGTCCCGGGGGAACCAGAAGCTCATCGAACCGGGCGTGTGCCCCGGAGTGTGCAGCGCCACGCCGCAGCCGCAGGCCAGCTCCTCGTCATCCTTGAGCCACTGGTCAGGCGCCGGCACCGGCGTATAGGGCACGCCGAACATCTGGCACTGCATCTCCAGGTTGTCCCAGAGGAACTGGTCGCCCTGGTGCAGGTGCAGGGTCGCACCGGTCTTCTCCTTCATCTGCCCGGAGGCGAGGAAGTGGTCCAGGTGCGCGTGGGTGTGGATGATGCTGACCACCTTCAGGCCCAGGGTCTCCAGGCGCTGCAGGATGAGTTCGTGGTCGCCGCCCGGATCGACGACGATGGCCTTCTTCGTCAGCGGATCGCCGATGATCGTGCAGTTGCACTGCAAGGGGCCGACGGGGAAGGTTTCACGGATCAGGGCAGGCTGGTCGCTCATCGAAGGCTCGCTGGGTGGCGGAATAGCACGGCGGTCATTTTCGCCGATCCCGAGGTCCCCTGGCGAGTCATCCGTCAATCGCCCTGGCGGTAGTCCGTGGGCAGCTTGCCGGTCCACTTGCGGAACGCCCGGCGGAAGTTCGACGGGTCGTTGAAGCCCAGCAGCAGGGCGATCTCGTAGAGCGGCAGGTGGGTGGTGGTGAGGTATTGCAGGGCCAGGCGCTTGCGCACGTCGTCGAGCACTTCCTGGTAGGTGGTGCCCAGGTTGGAAAGATGTCGACGCAGGCTGCGGCCGCTGGTGTGCAGGTCGGCGGCCACGGCCTCTAGGTCGGGGAACTCGCCGGGGCGCGCCAGCAGCAGGCGACGGATGCGCGTCAGCAGACCTTCCTGCACGTCCAGCGTGGCCAGCAGCGCCTCGCACTGCTGCTCGCACATCTGCACCGTGGCCGGGTTGGCCAGGGCCATGGGCCGCGCCAGGTACTCGCTGGGCAGGCCGATGAAGTGGAACGGCTGGTCGAACAGCACCTCGCCGCCGAACACCTCGGCGTAGCGCTCGGCGTAGTCCGGCCTGGCATGGGCGAAACCGACGCTGACGCCCTGCAGCGGCTCACCGACCAGGAAGCGGGCGATGGTATGCAGGCTGGTCATCAGGCCTTCGGCGGCGAAGCGGCTGGTGGCGCCGAGGGGAATCGACTCGCTGGCGCGCAGGTAGGAGACGCCGCCGTCCTCGACCATTTCCAGATCATAAGCCAGACCCAGCACGCGGTAGTACTTCAGGGCGAAGCCAATGGCACGTTCGAGGTTGGCGCTCGACAGCACCGCGTAGCCGAGGATGCCGTGGGTGGAGACGTTCAGCCGCTGCCCCAGCAACAGCCCGAAGGCCGGCTCGTTGCAGTGCGCCAGGGCGGCGCTGGAGAGCTGGTGGAAGTCGACGAAGGACAGGCGGCCGTTGGGGCTCTGCAGCACTTCGGGGCGCACGCGGGCCAGCTCGAACAGGCGCGTGCGCGGCACGCCCAGCTCTTCGGCGAGGTCCAGAAGTGCCTGCGCATAGGCGACGGGCACCAGTTCGGCGGTGAAGTTGAGCGGTTGTTTCATCATTTTTCTTATAGTGACCGCTGGCCGGATATGACCGGAAAGTTGGCAGACAATAACCTTGTGACGCTTTCCCTACAAGCCCACAGTAATGACCATGGACAACCACACCACTGGAGCCGCCATGGCCAGCACCACCCCCGCAGGACTGGAGATCAAGCCCCGGCACATGGACTTCGATCTGCCCGATCCGCTGCCGCGTCACTGGCACGGCGGAGACGCCTTCAAGTCCCACCTGTTCGACGCCATGTCGGTGCTGTTCCCCGACGGCGAACGCTTCTTCATCGACTCGGTGCGGCAGTTCCGCGACCAGATCAGCGACCCGGTGCTCAAGGAGCAGATCCGCGGTTTCATCGGCCAGGAAGGCCATCACAGCCGCGAGCACCTGACCTACAGCCAGCGTCTGCGCGACCTGGGCTACGACGTCACCGCCATCGAGAAGCGCGCCCAGGCGCGCATCCGTTTCACCCAGAAGAAATTCCCCGCCAAGCGCCAACTGGCGGCGACCGCTGCGCTGGAGCACATCACCGCGATCATGGCCAACGGGCTGCTCACCGACCCGCGCACCATGGAAGGCGCCGACCCGGTGATGCAGCGCCTGTGGCGCTGGCACGCGCTGGAGGAGACCGAGCACAAGGCGGTGGCCTTCGACGTCTACAACCAGGTCTGCGGCAGCCGCAAGCTGCTGCGCCGGGCGATGCGCATGGCGACCTTCTTCTTCGTCCTGGATACCTTCCGCGGCCTGGTACACATGCTCAAGGTCGACGGCCTGCTGTGGAACTGGCGCATCTGGCGCGACGGCATCCAGTGGACCTGGGGCAAGCACGGCGTGTTCCGCCCGCTGCTGCGCGAATACCTGGACTTCTTCAAGTCCGACTTCCACCCCTGGCAGCACAACAACCTCGATGTGCTCTACGAGGTGCGCAAGGAATACGACGCGCAGCCGCTGGCTCACGCCGGCTGATTTTCCCTGCACCGAACACCGCCCCGCCCTGTCGGGGCGGTGTCGTTTCTGCCGCTCCTGTAAATCACTTCGGCGCGTCGACCTGCGTAGGAGCGGACTCCGTCCGCGATAGGCCGATCCACCCGCCCGGTTAGTCAGCGGAGTGGCCGACAAGTCATCGCGGACAGAGTCCGCTCCTACGAAAGCCCCCATCCATCTGCGCAGATGCCAGGCCGTAGGGCGCATAACCTGGAACAGGTTATCCGCCGATCGTTGCTCCGCGGATAACGCTGGCGCGTTATGCGCCCTACGAATAGATATTCGGCAGAACGAAAAAGCCCGGCGCTGGGCCGGGCTTTTCATGGGATCAGTCGTCAGGCATGCAGGAACCGCAGCGCATCGGCTGCCGACTCCTCGGGGATTTCCTCCATCGGGATATGCCCCACGCCGGGATAGACCTTCACCTCGATCCCCGGCACATCGCGCTGCCACATCGGCACGTGGCGCGGCGAGATCCAGCGGTCGCGCTCGCCCCACATCAGCAGCGTCGGCACTTTCAGCGCGGCGACGCGGGTCGGTGTACCGGTCAGCTCCTCGCGGTTGGCCTTCACCAGCACGCGGAAGATGTCGATCATCGCGCGGCGGTTGCCCGGCCGGCGGCTGATGTCGTAGTAGCGGTCGATCACCCCCGGCTTGATCCTGCGCGCATCGCCGTAGACTTCCTTGATGCCCTGGGCCACCAGCGCGCGCGGCATCCACATCGGCATCATGATGCCGGCGCCGGGCAGCACCGCGCTGGCGATCATCAGCGGGACCTTCTGCATGTAGTAGCCGGCCGGGTCGATGAGGATCAGCCGCTCCACACGATGGGCGTTGCCCAGCGCGTAGTTCCAGGCGATGTAGCCACCCAGGGAGTTGCCGGCGATGGACACGCTCTTCAGGTCCAGGCGGTCGAGGAACATACCGAACACCTTCACCAGGCGCTCGCCGTCGTACTCGCGGTCCTCGCCGCCGCCGGTGAGACCGAAGCCGGGCACGTCCAGGCGGATGAGGCGGAAGTGCCGGGCCAGTTCGGCGACCCAGCCGTCCCAGGTGTGCAGCGAGGCCATCACGCCGTGGACCAGCACCAGCACCGGTTTGTCGCGGCTGCCTTCGTCACGGTAGTGGATGTCGAAACCGTCGACACGGATGAACCTGGAACCGGACTCCGGTGATGCGTAGCGCGCCTTCAGCGCAGCCAGCGGCAGGGCGCCGAAGCCGTAACGGGCGAGGCCCTCGGCCAGCGGCGGTGGCACAGACAATGTAGCGGTCATGGACGAGTGACTCCCGTGCTTGTTGTTCTCGAATGCCGATCTCACCACAGCGCCCGCGCCACCGCGCCCAACCTAGGTAGTGTGATGGCGCGCCACGGATGACGCCGGCCGTGCACCTCGCTAACCTAGCCCGACCCGCCCTCGCGCAAGGAAAGCCCGTTCGTGCCGACCCTGACCCGCCGTTCGCTGTGGCCGCTAGCTGTCCGGTTAGTGCCCGTGCTGTTGCTGCTCCTTTGCCGCCCTGCCCTGTCCGCCGACCTGTTCTACCTGGGCCAGAAGATTCCCGACATCCAGCGCCCCTGGACCAGTGCCGACTACCAGTTGCTGATCGAAGCGCTGAAGAAGATCGACGAGACCCAGGTCAACGGCCTGCCCCGGCGCAGCGGTGAGTTCACCGGGCCGATCTACCAGCGCATGGTCAGCGAGGAGAATTTCCGCCCGCAGCTGAACATCTACGCCCCGCTGGAGCTGCGGCAGAACGAGGCGCGCGAGGTGCTGTTCAAGCTCAAGGAGCTGATGCGCCTGTACTTCAACTTCCGCGCCGCCAAGCAGCCCTATGGCGCCGAGGCGCTGGGGCTGATGAGCTACTCGCTGCGCGAACAGGCGATCCTGTTCAACCTGACGGTGGAGTTCTGGATGACCCTGGCGCAGAACGAGCAGCGCAATCCGGTGCGCCTGCAGGGTATGCAGGAAGCCAAGGCCGCCGCCTCGATGCTGACCAGCAGCGCCTTGGACTACCTGGGCCTCACCGCGCAGTTCGACCGCCAGGACCTGGTGCTCTATAGCGCCGAACTGGCCAAGCAGTTGCCCGAACTGTTCATCCACCTGCCAGGCGAAGTACGCGCGCAATTGCTCATGCGCGTGGACGAGCTGGCGCAGAAGCACGCCTACCCGGAGGTGCGCGAGAACATGCGCGACCTGCTGCCGGTGCTGCAGGCGATCCAGACCGACGTGCAGAAACAGCTTGCCGCTCCGACCAAGGGCCAGGCTGCGCCGAAGGCGCTGGACTTGAGCGCGCCGGCGGATGCGGAGAAGAAGAAGGGGCTGTGATGGCTCACTGCTCGAACCGCCGAGCGTAGGAGCGGACTCCGTCCGCGATTGGCCTGAGGCTGCTCTGCAGGTGGGAAGCGATCGCGGACAGAGTCCGCTCCTACGCCAGCTCCGCTACCCCTGCACGGCACATAACGCTGACGGCGTTATGTGCCTGGGAGTAGCCGAGAACAGGTTGTTGCTCCCACAACCTCCATCCCCTAGCGCAGCAACCCCATCTCCTTCGCCCGCGCCACCGCCTGGGTGCGGCGCTCGACGCCGAGCTTGTCGTTGATGTGCCGCGCATGGCTTTTCACGGTGTGCAGGGAGATGAACAGGCGGTCGCTGATTTCCTGGTTCGAGCAGCCCTGGGCGATCAGTTCCAGTACCGCCAGCTCACGGCCGCTCAGGCAATCGTTGAGCACCGCGCTGCGCTCCGGCGGGGCCGGCAGGCGTTCGCGCAGGGCATCGAGGGCCGCAGCCGGGGCGCGCACCGCCAACTGCTCGCGCAACCAGTCGGGGTATTGCTGCAGCACTTCCTGCAGCGGGATCAGCAAGCCCACGGCGAGGTTGTCCAGGCATTCGCCCAGCTCGCGCACCGCCTCGCGGTCGCGGCCAGCCTGCAGCAGCAGGGCCACCAACTGGCCCTGGGCAAAGCGCGCCTGCAGTTGCGCCCCACCCTGCAAAGCTCCGCTGGCCACCGCGCGCAAACGCCCCTCGGCGTCGGCCAGGCGACCTTCGCGGCGCTCCAGCTGCGCCTGCAGCATCTCAACGTTGCGCGGCAGCTGCGGCGAGCATTCCGGCGGGGTCGCCGGCTCGTCGCCGGTGTAGGTGTCGCGCAAGCGCTCCAGCCAGGCGCTGGCCAGCTCGACCTGGCCCTGGCCGAGCCACAGCTCGCACTTGATCAGGGTGATGGCCGACAGGTAGTAGACCGGCGGCACGTCCCACACGTGCATCATCCGCTCGACCTCGGCGAGGTGGGCGAAGGCACGGGTGTAGTTGCCCAGCCGCCCTTCCAGGCTGGCCAGCACGCAGAAGCCGATCACCAGGCTGATGTCACGGCAGGCGCGGGCTTCCTCGATGCCGGCCTTGAGGCATTTGCGCGCCTCCTCCGGCTGCAGCGCGAGGCTGCGCAGGTAGCCCTGGTAGAGCATCAGCCGGCCGCGCACCGCATAGCGGCGCTGCGACGACAGGCCGGACAGCCGCGCCAGCCCCTGGCGCACTTCCTCTTCGGCGCGCAGCACCTCGCCGCGCGCCTGCAACACGCGGGCGCGGTCGTAATGCACCATGGCCTCGAACAGCGGGTTGCCGAAGCGCTGCGCCAGCTCCAGCGCCTCGCGGTTGAGCCCGCGGGCGCGCCACAGGTCGTCGCGCACGATGGCCAGGTTGCTCAGGGTCGACAGGCACAGCAGGCGCGGGCCGAAACGTTCCGGGCCGAGGCCGTGCAGGGATTCCTCGCAGTGCCGCTCGGCGGCGTCGATCTCGCCGCGGCCACGGGCGATCACTCCGGCCAGGGCCTGCCATTGCGCCAGCAGGTCGAGCTGGGTGGCGGCGTCGGCGGCCGGCAGGAAGCGCGACAGTTGCGTTGCCAGCTCCTCGGCCGCGTCCAGCTGGCAGGCCAGCGCCAGCGCCCAGCTGTACAGCACGATCAGGCGCGGCGTGCTGGCCAGCAGGCTGTCGGGCAGGTCCATCTTCCAGCGCAGCAGCGTGGCGACGTTCTGCTCGGCCAGCAGCTGCTCCTCGGACAGGCTCTGCACCAGGCTCGCCGCGACCTCCGGGTGGCCGGCGCGCAGCGCCTGTTCCACCGCGTCGTCGAACAGCCCCTGGGCGCTGAACCAGCGGCAGGCCCGCAGGTGCAGCGCCGCGGCCGACGGCCCGGAGCCGGGCAGCGGGCGCGCCAGCAGCAGGTCGGAGAACAGGTGGTGATAGCGGAACCACTGGCCCTGCTCGTCCAGCGGTACGAGGAATACCTGGTGCTGCTGCAGGTGGCGCAGGATCGCGGCGCTGTCGTGGGAGTCGCGCAGGGAATCGCACAGTTCGGCGCAGAAGCGCTCGAAGCGCGCGGTCTGGGCAAGGAATACCTGGACCTCGGGCGACTGCTTGTCGATCACTTCTTCCAATAGATAGTCGCGGATCAGCTCTTCGGCGCCATGCACCGACAGGTCGGGGACCTTGGCCGCCAGTTCGTCGCCGTGGGCCAGCAGCCACAGGCGCAGACCGGCGATCCAGCCCTCGCTGCGCTCGACCAGGTTATCCAGGGCATTGTCGTCGAGCTGCGCGCCGTTGGCCGAGACCAGTTGCGCGGTTTCCTCGACGGTCAGGCGCAGGTCCTGTTCGGTGAACTCCAGCAGTTGCCGCGACAGGCGCAGGCGCGCCAGGTGCCAGTCCGGCCGCTGGCGGCTGGTGACCAGCACGACGAGCCCGGGCGGCTGGTGATTGAGGAGGAACTGCAGGCAGCGATCGAGCACCGCGCCCTGGGCCAGGTGGTAGTCGTCGAGCACCAGCAGCAGCGGGCGTTCGACCGACAGGCTGTGCACCAGCTCATCGAGCAGGTCGTCGAGCCAGGCCTCGAAAGCGAAGGGCTGGTGGCGCTGGCGCATCTTCAGCAGGGCCAGGGCTTCTTCGCCGAGCGTGGGGAAATGCAGGCGCAGACCATCCAGCAGGCGTTCGAGGAAACGCCCCGGGTCGCTGTCCCTGGCACTGAGCCCCAGCCACAGACTGCGCCATTGGCTGGGCAGCGTCTGACAGAATTCGATGGCGAGGGAGCTCTTGCCGAACCCCGCCGGTGCAGACACCAGTATCAGCCGTCCCTCCAGCCCCGCGGCCATGCGCTCGCACAGACGCGAACGGGCGACGTGGCCATGCGGCAGCGGCGGCCGGAAGAATCGGCTGCCCGCCGTGCTGGGGGGAACATCGGTCAGTCTTGGCAGAGTCGAGAAGTCGGTCATCGGCCTGGCTCTTGCTCTAGCTCTTCTTTCTATGTCGACGGAGCCTAGCCGCTCGTGAGCGGTATTTGAAGCCGATTTTGTTACCTTTGCTCACAAGATGACTGGAAAGCAGCCGACATTCCTGCCTCCATTCATCTGACAGATGATTCCCCATAAAAAAAGACCGGCCCTGAGGCCGGTCTCTTTTCACCGCGGAACCACCCGTGGGGATCGGGGGATCAGCGCACGCCTTCCTGGCGAAGCGCTGCCGGGGTGAAGTCGCTTTCCGAAGCGCTGTAGTTGAAGTCGTAGGCGGATTTCTCCTCGTTCTTCAGACCCAGCACCAGGTAGCGACCGGACAGCAGGTCATACAGGGTTTCCGCGGTGTACCACGGTACCTGGTAGTTGTAGTAGTACTGGTTGAACGCCTCGGCCACGCGCCACAGGGTGCCACGACCGTCGTAATGGTCGATTTCCACGGCCTGCCACGTGTCCTCGTCGATGAAGAAGTCACGCTTGGCGTAGATGTGGCGCTCGCCCGGCTTCAGGGTGGCGGTCACGTGCCACACGCGGTGCAGCTCGTAGCGGGTCAGGTCCTGGTTCAGGTGGCCCGGCTTGATGATGTCGGCGTACTTGAGCTTGGGATCATCCAGCTTGTAGTTGTTGTACGGGATGTACAGCTCCTGCTTGCCCACCAGCTTCCAGTCGTAGCGGTCCGGCGCGCCGTTGTACATGTCCAGGTTGTCGGAAGTCCGCAGGCCGTCGGCGGCGGTACCCGGGCCGTCGTAGGAAACCTGCGGGGCACGGCGTACGCGGCGTTGACCGGCGTTGTAGAGCCAGGCCAGACGCGGCTCCTTCACCTGATCGAGGGTCTCGTGCACCAGCAGCACGTTACCGGCCAGACGTGCCGGAGCGGTCACGCGCTGCTTGAAGTAGAACAGCACGTTGCTCGGCTTGCTGGCGTCGTAGTCCTTCAGGTCGGTGCGGAAGACGAATTCGTCCTGGAAGTACACCAGCGAGTAGGAACCGTTGACCTGCGGGGTGGCCTGGGTCACCAGGCGACGCACATGGCCGCCGCGGTAGCGGGTGATGTGGTTCCAGATGACTTCCAGGCCGTCCTTGGGAATCGGGAAGGGGTTGGCGGTCTGGAAGTTCTCCAGGCCGTTGCCGCCTTGCAGCAGGTTGGTCTTGGTGGCGTTCTGCTTGGTCGCGGCCAGCACGCTGTCCGGCACGGTGGCGGTACGGTGCGTGGTGTACACCGGCATCTTGTAGGTGTCGGGGTAGCGCTTGAACATGGCCTGCTGGCCGGGGGTCAGCTTGGCCTTGTACTGGTCCATGTTCTGCGCGGTGATGGTGAACAGCGGCTTCTCGCTGGCGAACGGGTCGCTGAGGAAGCCCTTGCTGTCGGCGCTGCCGGCGTTCTTGGGCAGGCCGCCGGTCCAGGCCGGGATGCTGCCGTCGGCGTTGCCGGCCTTCTCGGCGCCCATCGGGGTCAGGGTGGTGCCGAGCTTGGCCGCTTCATCGGCAGAGACGGCCGCCATCACCTGGGAGGCGAGGAGGCTGAGCGCCAGGGCGCCCGTGTGCAGCAGGATCTTTGTTGTTCTCATTCGTTTATCGTCCTCGTTGAGTCTTTGCCCACCGCGCTGTTCGCCTTTGCGAAGCGATTCGCGGGTCTAGTCTGCTGCCCCGCGCGGCCGGGTCACCCGGCCGCGCGGATGGCCCGCCGCAAGGGCGGGCCAGGTGCCGGTTGAAGGGCCGGCTTAGAAGTTCACCCCGAAGCTCAGGCTGACGAAGTCACGGTCATCGACGGTGGAGTACTTGCCGTCGAAGAAGTTGGTGTAGGCCAGGCTGGCGGTGTAGGTGTTCAGGTAGTCGGCGTCCACGCCCAGGCTGACCGCCTTGCGGCCTTCCTCGAAGTTGCCGCCGGGGCCGGGGGAGTAACCGTCCACGTCGTGCTGCCAGGCCACGTTGGGCTTGAGGTTCACGCCGGCGAAGACGTCGTTGTAGTCCCAGATTGCACGGACGCGGTAACCCCAGGAGTCGGCGGTGGTGAAGCCGTCGCTTTCGCATTTGCGCGACAGGTTGTTCTGCGGACCGGCACCCAGCGTCGAGGCGTTCAGCGCTTCGCAGGTCGGGCGACCATTGAGGCTGCCATTCAGCGGGCCGGGGCCGAACACGGGATCGCGGCCGTAGCGCGCGTCATTCTGGCTTTCCAGGCCACCGACGTGGGTCCAGCCCACCTCGCCCACCAGGGTCAGACGCTCGGCGCCCATGACCTGGTCGAAGAAGTGGGTGAAGGTGGTCTGCAGCTGGGTGACTTCCTTGCGGCGATAGCCGTGCAGGTCTTCGCCGGCGTTCCCGGTCAGGACCGAGGCGTTGTCGTAGATGTGATTGCCGCCGATGGCCACCGGGTCCAGGCCCGAATAGAGGATGTCGGTGGTGTTGAGCTGTACCGGCGCGTTCGGGCGGTAGCTGATCTCGCCGCTCCACGCGGTGCCGGTGGGCAGCGTGGTGGAGAAGCTCAGGCCGTACAGGCGGATATCTTCCGGGTACTCGATGAAGTAGCTGGAGTTGCCGGCCATGGCGGCGGCGCCGGCCTGGGCAGCCAGGGTCGGGCTGATGCGGGCGATGTTGGTGATCAACTGGTTGATCTGCGCCACCTTGGAAGCATCGGCACCGCGGCCGCTGAAGATCGGCAGACGGCTGTGGTAGTTCATGTAGTAGCCGCCGAACTCGGTGTTGATCTCCTCGGCGAAGTAGCGCAGGGCGAAACCGTACTGGCCACTGTCGCGGGCGTCACGGTCCGGGCCACGCTTGACCACGATACCTTCGTTCCACGGCGAGGGGGTCAGGGCCAGGCTTGGGCCGAGCAGGCCGTTCAGGGTATTGATCGAAGCCTGGTTGTTGGTCAGCACCGCCAGGTTCTGGGTGCAACCGTCGGCCACCACGTCCGGCTGGGAGAAGAAGGTGCCGCAGTTGTCGACGGTGGTCTGGTCCCACTCCAGCTGGTAGAAGCCTTCGGCGGAGAGGTTCTGGGTGAGGTTCTGCGACATGTAGAACATGTTCACCGGAACCAGGGCTTCCTTGATCTCGGAGCCCGGACGGCGGAAGGCGGTGACGTCGAACGGGTTGATCACGCTGATGCCGTTCTGGATGAAGGTGCTCTCGCCCCAGTTCACCACCTGCTTGCCCAGGCGCACGGTGCCCGGCAGGTCGCCGATGTCGTAGTTGTGGTAGATGAAGGCGTCGAGCAGCTGCGCGCCGGAGGCCTTGGCGCCTTCCTTGCGGTTGTGGTCGGAGAGCGGCTTGAATTCGGTGTTCTCGTCCTTCTGCTCGAAGTCGTACCAGTACTTGCCGCGCAGGAACACGCCGGTGTCGCCGTACTTGAGCTCGAGGTCGTGGATACCCTTGAAGATCTTCGAGAAGGTCTTGCCGGCCTTGTAGTTCAGGTGGCCGTCGTCGGAGGTCTGCGACAGGCCCTTGCCGCCGTTGTTCACGCCGATGAGGTTGCTGTTCGGATTCTGCGTCGACCAGCTGGCCCCCACGGACAGCGTCGAGTCGAACGAACCTTCGATTTCCCCGATGTTGAAGCTGACGGCCGATGCCGGAGTCGCCAGCGTTGAAGCCAGACTGACTGCCAGCGGCAACCGCGCCAGGCGCCAGATATGTTGCATGGTTTTCATCGACGCTACTCCATGTGTTTTTTGTTATGAGTAGCGGCGACTATAGCCAGCGTCCTACCGTGCTTGATCGCTCGAAAGTGTGATTTGTCTTACAAAGGCCCTGACTAGACGCTTGCGCAGTCGCCGAGGCGGCGCAGTCACTGGGCTGCGCCGTGCCAAGCGCTTGCTTGGCACGAACGCCCGAAAACCGTGACTTGCCGGTCGTCGGTCACACCGTGGAGAGGAAGGCGCTGCCGGCCTCCTGCCATTGGGCGATGTCTACCCGGATACGCTTCTTGTCGAGCTTGCCGACGCTGGTCTTGGGAACTTCAGTAACAACGGCGATCTGCGAGGGAATCGCCCACTTGTTGATGTTGCCCTGCTCGACGAAAGGCTTGAGGTGCTCGCGCAGGCCCTTGGCGTCCAGCGCCAGGCCCTCGCGCAGCACCAGCAGGGCGAACGGGCGCTCGCCCCACTGCGGATCGGGTACGCCGACCACCGCCACTTCGCGCACCGCCGGGTGGCGGCTGATGAGGTCTTCCAGCTCCAGCGAGGACAACCATTCGCCGCCGGTCTTGATCACGTCCTTGATGCGGTCGCGGATGTCGATGAAGCCCATGCCGTCCAGGGTCGCCACGTCGCCGGTGTGCATCCAGCCGCCCTGCCACAGCTCCTCGCCCTTCTGCGGTTCGCGGAAATACCCCTGGGTCAGCCAGGGCGCGCGCAGCACCAGTTCGCCCTGGGACTCGCCGTCGGCCGGCAGCAGCTCGCCGTGCTCGTCCATGATCGCCGCCTCGACCATCGCCACCGGCACGCCGGCCTTGATGCGGTAGGTGGTGCGCTCGTCCTCGCTGCCGGCAAGCAGCTCCTGGTTGAGGTAGCCGCAGGAGATCAGCGGGCAGGTTTCCGACATGCCGTAGGCGGCGGTGAGCTGGATACCCCGCGCCTTGGCCGCGTCATACAGCGCACGGTTCAGCGCGCTGCCGCCGATGATGATCTTCAGCCCGCCGAAGTCATGGTCCTTGGCGCTGGCGGTGTTGAGCATCATCTGCAGGATGGTCGGCACGCAGTGGGAGAAGGTCACCTTCTCCTCGCGGATCAGCTTGCACAGCAGCTCCGGCTCGTAACGGCCCGGATACACCTGCTTGACCCCCAGCATGGTCGCCACGTAGGGCACGCCCCAGGCGTGGACGTGGAACATCGGGGTGATCGGCATGTAGACATCGTCGGTGCCCATCAGGCGGATGCTGTCCAGGCTGCCGATGGTCGCGGCCATGGCCAGGGTATGCAGCACCAGCTGGCGGTGGGTGAAGTACACACCCTTGGGGTTACCGGTGGTACCGGTGGTGTAGAAGGTGGTCGCCACCGAGTTCTCGTCGAAGTCGGGGAAGGCGTAGCGCGGGCTGGCGGCGGCCAGCAGGGTCTCGTACTCGCCCACGCAGTCGGGCAGTGTGCTGCTCTTGTCGGCGCCGTCGGTGATCAGCAGGGTCTTCTGCACCGTGGTCAATTGCCCGGCGATGCCCTGGTAGAGCGCGGCGAACTCGCTGTTGACCAGCACGAAGCGGTCGTCGGCGTGGTTCATGGTGTAGAGGATCTGCTCGGGCGAGAGGCGGATATTGATGGTGTGCAGCACCGCGCCGATCATCGGGATGGCGAACATGCACTCCAGGTAGCGGTGGCTGTCCCAGTCCATCACCGCCACGGTGTCACCGGCCTGCACGCCGGCCTCGGTGAGCACGTTGGCCAGCCGCGCAACGCGCTCGTTGAAGGTGGCATAGCTGTAACGCACGGTGTCGCGGTAGACGATCTCCCTGCCCTTTTCGTAACGGCTGCCCGACAGCAGCAGGCTCTTGATCAACAGCGGGTACTGGTAGGCGTTCTGTGCAGCAGGGATGACACGGGTTTTCAGCATGGCGGGCGCACTCTCGAGGCTGGATTCGCGGTAGGTCTTATGAGCATGAGACCGACTCTAGAGCGCCGTGTGTGTCCATTCATCAGTCAAAAGAGTGATTTGCCGATGACTCTTTGGCGACATCCAGTCACGCGGTAGAATCCTGACGCCCGGTCGTTCATGACCGGGACCCCGATAGCGCATCACAACAAGAGCGAAGAGGTTTTTTTCATGTCCGAGATCGTCATCGTCAGCGGCGCCCGTACTCCCATGGGCGGCTTCCAGGGCAGCCTGTCCGGCGTTTCCGCCGTCGACCTGGGCGCCATCGCCATCCGCGAAGCGGTTTCCCGTGCCGGCATCCAGCCCGAGGACGTGCAGGAAGTGATCATGGGCAACGTGCTGCCCGCCGGCCTGAAGCAAGGCCCGGCCCGCCAGGCGGCGCTGAACGCCGGCCTGCCCGCCGCCACCGGCTGCACCACCATCAACAAGCTCTGCGGCTCGGGCATGAAGGCTGTGATGCTGGCCCACGATCTGCTCAAGGCAGGCAGCAACAGCGTGATGGTCGCTGGCGGCATGGAAAGCATGTCCAACGCCCCCTACGTCATCGAGAAGGCCCGCACCGGCCTGCGCATGGGCCACGGCGAGATCAAGGACCACATGTTCCTCGACGGCCTGGAAGACGCCCGCAGCGGCCGCCTGATGGGCTCCTTCGCCCAGGAAACCGCCGATAAGTACAACGTCACCCGCGAAGAGATGGACGCCTACGCCATCGAGTCGCTGCAGCGTGCCCAGGCCGCCATCAAGGACGGCTCGCTGGCTGCGGAAATCGTCCCGGTCACCGTCACCACCCGCAAGGGCGAGACCGTGGTGAAGGACGATGAACAGCCGCTGACCGCCAACCTGGACAAGATCCCCGGCCTGCGCCCGGCGTTCCGCAAGGACGGCACCATCACCGCCGCCAACGCCAGTTCCATCTCCGACGGCGCCTCCGCGCTGGTCCTGATGACCGCTGAAGAAGCCGCGCGCCGTGGCCTCAAGCCGCTGGCGAAGATCGTCGCCCACGCCACCCAGAGCCAGGACCCGGCCGAGTTCACCCTGGCTCCGATCGGCGCCATGACCAACCTGTTCAAGAAGGCTGGCTGGAGCAAGGACGACGTCGACCTGTTCGAGATCAACGAAGCCTTCGCCATGGTCACCATGCTGGCCATGCGCGAACACGGCCTGGACCACGCCAAGGTCAACGTCTACGGCGGCGCCTGCGCCCAGGGCCACCCGGTCGGCTCCACCGGCTCGCGGATCATCGTCACCCTGATCAACGCCCTGCAGAAGAAAGGCGGCAAGCGCGGCGTGGCCTCGCTGTGCATCGGCGGCGGCGAAGCCACCGCGGTGGCCATCGAGCTGGTCTGAGGCTCGATCAGGCCGGCAAGAGGGGCGCATCCAGCGCCCCTTTTTTTATCCGGCGAACAGATGTCAGTAGCGGCCTACAAAGCAAAGTGATCCATCCGACCAGGTCGTCGGACGCACCATAATCCAGCGCCAGCAGTATCGTTTCACCATGGGCCTCCCACATCACGGAGACATTGCCCATGAGCCAAGACAACCGAGATCGTGAACCCTCCCGCCGCCGCCTGCTCAAGGGCGGCCTGACGCTGATCCCCGCCCTCTCCCTGCTCGGCACCAGCGACCTGCTGCAGGCCGCCGCGAACCCTGCCCCACCCGCAGGCCCGGCCGACGCGCCGGTGTACTTCAACGCCGAGGAATGGCTGTTCCTGCTGGCCGCCTGCGACCGCCTGATCCCCAGCGACGCCCTCGGCCCAGGCGCGGTGGCCGAGGGCGTGCCGCACTTCATCGACCGGCAGATGGACAACCACTATGGCCACGGCGGACTCTGGTACATGCGCGGGCCCTTCCTTGACGGCCCGCCCGAACTGGGCCCGCAGAGCCCGCTGACGCCCCGCGAGCTATACCGCGTCGGCATCGCGGCGGTGAACGCGCACTGTCGCCGCGAGTTTGCCGGCCAGCGCTTCGACGAACTCGACGATGCCCGTCAGGAGCAAGTGCTCGAAGCCCTGGAGAAGGATCGCCTGGTGCTCGAAGGCTGCCCCGCCCGGCTGTTCTTCCAGCAACTGCTGGGCAACACCCGCGAGGGCTGGTTGAGCGACCCACTCCACGGCGGCAACCGCAGCATGGCCTCGTGGAAACTGATCGGCTTCCCCGGTGCCCGTGCCGACTACGCCGACTGGGCCGATCGTCCCGGCATCGCCTATCCCCAGGGGCCGGTGGACATCGCCGGACGCAGGAGCTGAGCCATGAGCGACCTGAAGATGCCGTCCGTCGATGTCGTGGTGATCGGCCTGGGCTGGACCGGCTCGATCATGGCCAAGGAACTCTCCGACGCCGGTTTGCATGTCGTGGCACTGGAGCGCGGCGAGAATCGCGACACCTATCCGGATTTCGCCTACCCACGCATAGCCGACGAGCTGACCTACGCCGTGCGTTACCAGCTGTTCCAGAACCTCGCCCGGGAAACCGTCACCCTGCGCCACAATACCGCCGGTACCGCCGTGCCCTATCGCCGCCTGGGCGCCTTCCTGCCCGGCGACGGCGTCGGCGGTGCCGGCGTGCACTGGAACGGCCAGCACTGGCGCATGCAGCCCTATGACCTGCAGCTGCGCAGCAACACCCTGGAGCGCCACGGCGCCGCCGCCATGGCCGAGGACATGACGATCCGCGACTGGGGCGTCACCTACGCCGAGCTGGAGCCTTACTTCGATCGCTTCGAGAAGGTCTGCGGCACCGCCGGTCAGGCCGGCAACCTGCGCGGCGAACTGATCGCCGGCGGCAATCCGTTCGAGGCGCCGCGGCAGAATGCCTACCCCACTGCGCCGATGAGGCCGTTGTACGCCGGCCAGTTGTTCTCCCAGGCCAGCCGCGAACTGGGCCTGCACGCCTTTCCCTGCCCCGCCGCCAACTGCACCGAGCCCTATACCAACCCCTACGGCGCGCAACTGGGCCCCTGCAACTACTGCGGGTTCTGCGAGCGCTTCGGCTGCTTCAACTACGCCAAGGCCTCGCCGCAGTCGACCATCCTGCCGCTGCTGCGCCAGGCCGCAAACTTCGAGCTGCGTCCGCGCTCGCAGGTGGTGCGGATCAACACCGACTCCAGCGGCCGCCGCGCCACCGGGGTGACTTACATCGATCACCGGGGCCGCTCAGTCGAGCAGCCGGCGGACCTGGTGATCCTCAGCGCCTTTCAGCTGCACAACGTACGTCTGCTATTGCTCTCGAAGATCGGCCAACCCTATGACCCGCGCAGCGGCGAAGGCACGGTGGGGCGCAACTACGCCTACCAGATGAACGCCGGCATCAGCCTGTTCTTCGACCAGGACCGCCACTTCAATCCCTTCGTCGGCGCCGGCGCCGCCTTCACCTGCCTGGACGACTACAACAACGCGGCGTTCTTCAGCCAGGACAATGGCTTCATCGGCGGCGCCTACCTGTCCTCATCGGTCAGCGGCGGCCGACCGATCCAGCAGACCAGCCTGCCGCATACCGCGCCCACCTGGGGCAGCGGCTGGAAGCAGGCGATGCGCGATCACTACGGCCACAGCATGAATCTGCACGCCGAAGGCTCGAACATGGCCTATCGCGACTGCTATCTGGACCTCGACCCGACCTACACCGACCAGCACGGCCTGCCGCTGCTGCGCATGACCTTCGACTGGAAGCGCAACGACGTGCTGCAGGCGCAGTTCATGCTGGCCCGGCTGCGCGAGATCGCCCGCGTGCTCGGCCCGCGCCACAGCGTCGAGAGCGGCCCCGAGGCGCATTTCGACGCCACCCACTACCAGAGCACCCACACCACCGGCGGCGCGATCATGGGCGAGGACCCCAGGCAGACCGTGGTCAACAAGTACCTGCAGAGCTGGGATGTACCGAACCTGTTCGTCCTCGGCGCCAGCGCCTTCCCGCAGAACATGGCCTACAACCCCACCGGCATCGTCGGCGCGCTGGCCTATTGGGCGGCGCAGGCAATCCGCACGCAGTACCTGAAGAATCCCGGCCCGCTGGTGGCCGCCTGAGGAGATGCGCTCATGAAACTCATCCTTCTGCCACTGGCGCTGTCTCTGTGCATCGGCCTCGCCCAGGCCGCCGACCTGGCGCAGCAGGCCAGCCTGGAACGCGGTCGTTACCTCGCCCTGCTGGGGGACTGCGCGGCCTGCCATACCCTCGATGCCCGACGACCGTTCGCCGGCGGCGTGGCCCTGCAGTCGCCCCTGGGACCGATCTACGCCAGCAACATCACCCCCGACACACGCAACGGCATTGGCAGCTACAGCCTCGCCCAGTTCGACAACGCCATGCGTCACGGGATAGCCGCCGACGGCCGCCAGCTCTATCCGGCGATGCCCTATCCGTCCTTTGCCCGCCTGACTGACCAGGATGTCGGCGATCTCTATACCTATTTCCTCCACGGTGTTGCCGCCGACCCCAGCGAGAATCGCCCGCCGGACATCGTCTGGCCGCTGTCCATGCGCTGGCCGCTGAGCTGGTGGAACAGCCTGTTCGCCGGCGCCCAGGCGTACCAGGCGGATACCGGCAAGAGCGCCCAATGGAATCGCGGTGCCTACCTGGTGCAGGGTCTGGGTCACTGCGGCAGCTGCCATACGCCACGCGGACTGGCCTTCCAGGAAAAGGCCCTGGACCAGAGCGACGGCGACTACCTAAGCGGCGGCCAGTTGGCCGGCTGGTACGCCGCGGCGCTCACCGGCAATGCCGGCGACGCCCTGCGCGGCTGGACCGAGGCGGACCTGGTGGAATTCCTGCGCAACGGGCGCAACGTCCACACCGCCGCCTTCGGCCCGATGGCGGAGGCCGTGGCGCACAGTACGCAGTACTTCAATGACGAAGACCTTGAGGCCGTGGCGGTCTACCTGCGCTCGCTGGCGCCAGCGACGCCGGCTGCCCCACCGGGAGCGGACCGCACCAGCGCCACGCTGGCCCAGGGAGCCCCGCGCAGCCCTGGCGAGCAGCTTTACCTGGACAATTGTTCCGCCTGCCATCGCAGCGATGGCCAGGGCTACGCGCGCACCTTCCCACGCCTGGCGGGCAATTCGGCGGTCACCGGGCAGAGCGCCGACTCGCTGATCCGCATCATCCTCCAGGGTGGCCAGGTACCGGTGACCCGCGGCGCCCCCAGCGGCCTGCGCATGCCGGACTTCGGCTGGCGGCTGGATGATCGCCAGGTGGCCGAACTGAGCAGTTTCCTGCGCTCGGCCTGGGGCTACCAGGGCACGCCGGTACAGCCCGAGGACGTGGCGCGGCTGCGCGCGCTGAACTGACACCCACGCGGCGGGGCGGCAGGCGCTGCGCCGCGTTCAGCGCAGCTCGGTAAATGCCAGCTTCACACCCAGGCCGATCAGCACCACGCCCATCACCCGGTCGAACCAGTGCCCCAGGCGAGCGAAGCCGGCGCGCACGCGCTGCTGGCTGAACAGCAGCGCCACCAGGCAGAACCAGGCGGCGGTGGCGCAGGCCAGATAGACGCCATAGCCGGCCTGTACCCAAAGCGGCGTATGCGGGTTGATCACCACGGTGAACAGCGAGAGGAAGAACAGCGTGGCCTTGGGATTCAGCCCATTGGTCACGAAGCCGGCAACGTAGGCGCCGCGCGCGCTGCGCTCCACCGGCGCGGCGACGGTTTCAGCCGCCGCCGGACCTGCCGGCCGCGCGCGCAAAGCCTTGAAGCCGATGTACAGCAGGTAGGCAGCCGCCAGCCATTTCAGCGCGTTGAACAGCACGATGGACTGCGACACGATCAGGCCGATGCCCAGCAGCGAATAGGTGACGTGGAGGAAGATCGCACTGCCCACGCCCAATGCCGTCCAGGTGCCGGCGCGACGCCCGTGGGTCACGCTCTCGCGCACCACCACGGCGAAATCCGGACCGGGACTGGCCACCGCCAGCAGGTGAATGAACGCCACCGTGAGAAACTCCGCCCAGTACATCGCGCCTCCGAACCCCTGCCAAGAAAGCCTGCAGTTCTATACGAGTCCGCAGGGAGCCGACAAGCGCCAGGCCAGTGGCGGCATCAGGTTCAGTGAGCGGCGGCGGACGCCACCGAATGCAGTACCGGCAACCTGCCAAGCGGGCAACTCCGCCAGGGCGACAGGTGCTCGGCAAACGGGCTGATGCCATCGAGCAGCGCCATGCCGCTGCGCAGCAATTGCCGGCCAGCATCCCGGTCCTGGTTGGCCATTGCATGACCGATGACGACGGAGCACAGGTACTGCTCCCATTCCGCGAAGGCCGAGCGTGCCTCCCGCGCCATATGGCGCAAGGCATTCCACAGGCTGTCTTCGTCCAGCAGCCCGGCGGCGAAGGCCAGGCGCGCGCCGAAGGCTGCGCGTTCCAGATCGTAGGCCAGCGTGGTCCGGCAGCCATCCACCCGTTCAGGATCATGGCCCGCCTTCAGCAAAGCCCGGCGCGCCTGTTCATAGCGCTCATGGCCCATTGCTCCCGCGTCACCACTCAGGCGGCCGACGCTGCGTTCGAGCTGGGCATCGAACCGGGCCCGGCTGCCGGTATTCAACAGCCAGTGCAGGCGCTCCTTCACCTGGCCAGGGTCAGCGGCCTGCCAGTGCCGGGCCAGCCAGGCCCGGTGCATCTCGCCCTCGTCGGGCGCAATGGCCAGTCGATCGGCACGGCTGCCGGCACTGAGCGCAATCAGGGAGCCGAACGCCAGCAGCGACTGACGAGGCTGGCAGGCCGGGAAGGCTATCTCGTGCTCGACCTGCAGCACCACGTCGTCCACCCGGATGCTCGCCAGGGGCGTTGCGCGCCATTGGCCCGCGGCAGCCATCAGTTCCTTATAGGCTCTGATCGCCTGCTGGCCCTGCTGGCCATCGCGTTGCAACGTGGCGCGCACCAGGGCGTAGGAAGCGGCGTAGGCCTGCCAGTCGGCGAAGTCGCGAATGGCCGCTTCGGCTACCCAGGCCAGGCACAGCCAGGCCTCGGCTTCGGTGAGATAGCCACAGGCATGACAGCGCCTGGCCAGCCAGGCGATGCATTCGTAGTCATGGGCTGCCATCGACAGGTTCTTCGGTAGCGCCAGCCCGGCCCTGAGCCAGGCCTGCCGGGCACGCTGCCAGCGCAGCCGCTGCTCGCCGTCGAAGGCGCTCGGTTCGTTGCGCTGCAGGCGGCGGAAATCTTCGTCCAGGGGCAGACTGTGCGCCTCCAGCAACATCTCCTGCAGCACATCACGCGCCGATCGCGCATCGCCGATGCTCCAGCAGTCGGCCAGCTCCGTCGCCAGCCGCGAGGCCAGTTCGCCGCTCTCACGCACCAGCGCCGCTCCGGAGCGCCCCTCGTACGCCGCCATCAGCGCGCCGAAGCAGAGCAGCGGTTCCGGGCCGCAGGAGCGCGCCGGCTTGCGCCGCCGCACCCGGGCAAAGGACGCGGCCGAGTCGGCACGGGACCACACCCGTGCGCTCCACACGCCAGCACCGGTAAGGCCGAAGAGCGTGAGACCGGAGAGCAGCCAACCCATCATCGCGAGTCACCTCGAGGTTTCGATGGCCCAATCTACGAAGGACGGCGTGCCAGGCAGATGAGGAAAAACCGAAACGCCTGTCAGACTTTTCACTCAAACGTCTAACCTCAGTGCAGCCCATTGCGCCCCTCGCCGCGCGGGCAGCCTGGGTTGTTGGCAAGCGGCGTTGCGCCGAGAATCCCCTTCACTCCGTCCCGCCGATCAAGGTGTCATCGCCCATGAATGCTTCCCGCGCCGTGTTCCTCGACCACGCTTCCCTCGACCTCGGCGACCTCGACCTGGCGCCGCTGCGTGCGCCGTTCGGCGAACTGGTCCTGCACGATCGCAGCGACACGCAGCAGGTGGCCGAGCGACTGCAAGGGGCGCAAGTGGCGATCAGCAACAAGGTGCGTATCGGCGCCGAGGTTTTCGAGCAGTGCCCGGACCTCCGGCTGATCCTGGTAGCCGCCACCGGCACCAACAACGTCGACCTCGAAGCCGCACGCCAGCACGGCGTGACCGTGAGCAACTGCCAGGGCTACGGCACCCCGTCGGTGGCCCAGCACACCCTGATGCTGCTGCTCGCCCTGGCCACCCGCCTGCCCGACTACCAGGCGGCGATCCGCCAGGGCCGCTGGCAGAAGGCGCCGCAGTTCTGCCTGCTGGACTTCCCCATCGTCGAGCTGGAAGGCAAGACCCTCGGCCTCCTCGGCCACGGTGAACTGGGCGGCGCGGTGGCGAAGCTGGCCGAAGCCTTCGGCATGCGCGTGCTGCTCGGCGCCCTGCCCGGTCGCCCACCGCGCGCCGACCGCCTGGCGCTGGACGAACTGCTGCCGCAGGTCGACGCATTGACCCTGCATTGCCCGCTGACCGACGCCACGCGCCACCTGATCGGCCAGCGCGAACTGGACCGGATGAAACCCGGCGCCTACCTGATCAACACCGCCCGCGGCGGCCTGGTGGACGAACAGGCGCTGGCCGATACCCTGCGCCGCGGCCACCTGGGCGGCGCAGCCTTCGACGTGCTCAGCGTCGAGCCGCCCAGTGACGGCAACCCGCTGCTGGCCGGCGATATCCCGCGCTTCATCCTCACCCCGCACAGCGCCTGGGGCAGCCGCGAGGCGCGGCAGCGCATCGTCGGCCAGTTGAGCGAGAACGCCAGCGCCTTCTTCGCCGGCGAACCGCGCCGGGTGGTGGCGCCATGAGCCTGCATCTGGTCTGTGGTGACGGCGCCGCCGATGCCCTGCGCCGGGCAGTCGAAGCCGGCGTGCTGACCGAGAAGAACATCCGCGTGATGCCGGACGACCTGGCCGTCGGCCCGCTGAGCGACGTCGACACACCGCCCTGCGAACAACGCGCCGCCTTCTGGCATGCACTGGGTGACGAGGCCCTGCGCTACCGGGAAATCGCCATCGAGATGGCCACCGACGCGAACTGGCTGCGCAGCCCGGACGCCGCCATCGTCACCCTCTGGCACGGCGACAGCGCCAGCGAACAACTGCTGCTGCGCCGGGTCTGCGCGCTGCTGCCGGCGCACGTCAGCCTGCGCAGCGTCGCCGCCGGCAGCGGCCAGTGCCGCTGTGACGATCGCCACGCCATTGCCATGCTGGGGCCCGAGGAGCTGGCCAACGCCCTGGCCGCCAGCCACGAACTGAGCGCCACCGAGCGCCGGGAGCTGGGCGGGCAATGGCAGCGCGCGCTGCAGGACAACGCCGAGCTGCGCCTGTGGCTGGATGGCCAGCTGACGGCCAGCGGCTACGAGCACATCGACAGCGTGCTGGTGGATTTCGTTACCGAGCAGTGGCGTCCCGTCCGCTCGGTGATCGGCCCGACCATGGCCTATGTCGACGGGCTGTTCGTCAGCGACCTGCTGGCCGCCTGGCGCCTGCGCGAACTGGTCGCGGCGGGACGCCTCCAGCTGCGTGGCGAGGACTTCTGGAGCACTGGCGAGGTACGTCTCGCCTAGGCCGGCCGCTGCCAGCCCTGCTAAACTCGCGCCCTTTTTCCAGGAGGCCGCATGTCCAACGCCCCCACCAGTGAAGTGCTGCTGCGCCAGATCGAGCGCTTCCAGGGCCGCGTCCTGCTCGCCGGCCTGCCCGCCGACGCCCTGCTCGGCGACCTGCCGCAAGCCCAGGGCTGGAGCTGGCACGCGGGCGAGTCCCGCCAGCTCGAAAACCGCTACCCCGGCCGCTGCTACTTCGGCGCCACGGCGCCGGCCGGCTCATTCGACGCTGCCGTGCTGTTCCTGCCCAAGTCCCGCGAGCTGACCGACTACCTGCTGGCCGCCCTGGCCAGTTGCGTGCCGGACGGCGAGCTCTACCTGGTCGGCGAGAAGCGCGCCGGCGTCGAACGCGCCAGCAAGCAACTCGGCGAATTCGGCCGCGCCAGCAAGCTGGACAGCGCCCGTCACTGCCAGCTGTGGCACACGCACATTGATGGCGCCCCGGCCGCCCCCGATCTGCATGCCCTCACCCAGCGCTACGAACTGCCGCTGGCCGATGGTCCGCTGCAGGTCATCACCCTGCCCGGCGTGTTCAGCCATGGCCGCCTGGATCGCGGCAGCGCCCTGCTGCTGGAGCACCTGGACAAGCTGCCGGCCGGCCATGTACTGGACTTCGGCTGCGGCGCCGGCGTGCTCGGCGCCACGCTCAAGCGACGTTATCCACAGAGCCGCCTGACCCTGCTGGACGTCGACGCCTTCGCTGTCGAAAGCAGCCGTCTGACCCTGGCCGCCAATGGCCTGGAGGGCGAGGTGATCGCCGGTGACGGCATCGATACCGCGCCGCAGGACCTCGCCGCCATCGTCAGCAATCCGCCCTTCCACCAGGGCGTGCACACCAGCTACGCCGCCACCGAACACCTGCTGCGCCAGTCGGCTCGGCACCTGGCGACCGGCGGCGAGTTGCGCCTGGTGGCCAACAGCTTCCTGAAATACCCGCCGCTGATCGAACAGCACCTGGGCCCCTGCCGCACCCTGGCCGAGGCCGACGGCTTCCGCATCTACAGCGCCCGGCGCTGATCCAGAGCTCGCACTACACTCCACGCAGCCCGCTGGATCGGCGCACCGCCGCGCGCCCTGAAATATCGAGGACACCCGTGAACCGCAGAATTAGAGACGACGTCGAACTGACCTTCGCCATGGGGCCCAAGGAGAAGCCGCATCACCTGAAGCGCTCCCTCAAGCCGCGCCACCTGAACATGATCGCCATCGGCGGCTCCATCGGCACCGGCCTGTTCGTCGCCTCCGGCAGCACCATCGCCACCGCCGGCCCCGGCGGCGCGCTGCTGGCCTACGCGCTGATCGGCCTGATGGTGTTCTTCCTCATGACCAGCCTCGGCGAGCTGGCGGCGTACATCCCCGATTCCGGCTCGTTCTGCACCTATGGCAGCCGTTTCATCGACGATGGCTTCGGTTTCGCCATGGGCTGGAACTACTGGTACAACTGGGCGGTGACCATCGCCGCGGAGCTGGTGGCGGCGCAGCTGGTGATGAAGTTCTGGTTCCCGGAAGTCTCCGGCATGTACTGGAGCGCCGGCTTCCTGGCCATCATGTTCATGCTCAACTTCTTCTCGGTGAAGGGCTTTGGCGAGAGCGAATTCTGGTTCGCGCTGATCAAGGTGGTGGCCGTGGTGATCTTCATCGGCATCGGCCTGGCCAGCATCATCGGCATCATGCACGGCATCGACAGCCCCGGCTTCAGCAACTTCACCACCGGTGATGCGCCCTTCGTCGGCGGCCTGCAGGCGATGATCGGGGTGGCGATGATCGCCGGCTTCTCGTTCCAGGGCACCGAGCTGATCGGCGTCGCCGCGGGCGAGTCGGAGAATCCGCGCAAGTCCATTCCCATCGCCATCCGCCAGGTGTTCTGGCGAATCCTGATGTTCTACATCCTGTCGATCTTCGTCATCGGCATGCTGATCCCCTACACCGATCCGAACCTGCTCAAGACCGACAGCAGCGACATCAGCACCTCGCCCTTCACCCTGCTGTTCGAGCGCGCGGGCCTCGCCGCAGCGGCCGGCGTGATGAACGCGGTGATCCTCTCGGCCATCCTCTCGGCCGGCAACTCGGGCATGTACGCCTCGACCCGGATGCTCTACACCATGGCCACCCAGGGCAAGGCACCGCGCCTGTTCTCCCAGGTGTCCGAGAGCGGCGTGCCGCGCTATGCGCTGTACGCCACCACGCTGATCGGCGCGCTGTGCTTCCTCACCAGCTTCATCGGCGACAAGACCGTCTACACCTGGCTGCTCAACGCCTCGGGCATGTGCGGCTTCATCGTCTGGCTGGGCATCGCCGTCTCGCACTACCGCTTCCGCAAGGGCTTCGTGCTGCAGGGCGGCAACCTCGACGACCTGCCCTACCGCGCCAAGTGGTTCCCGCTGGGCCCGCTGTTCGCCTTCACCCTGTGCCTGATCATCACCCTGGGCCAGAACTACCAGGCCTTCGTCGGCGAGCACGTGGACTGGGCCGGGCTGATCGCCACCTACATCACCATCCCGCTGTTCCTGGCGATCTGGCTGGGCTACCGGTTCAAGAACGGCACCCGCTTCATCCGCTACGAAGACATGGATGTGCAGCCGAAGACGGACTGATCCTACTGGCAGCTTGCCCAAGTCCTACGACTTGGGCAGAATGCGCCCCGTCCTAGGGGAGTAGTCTCCCGCGAGCGCCCTGCTCGCCCGGCACGCGTCAACATACTTGGTCCGCAGACCATGGCGCGTGCGACCCAGGCCTGCAGCGTTCAGGCCCGGGTTCGACAAGACCTATGACACGAGCAACCTGACCCGGGGCGGGCAGGTGGCGCGTGTCATGGTGATTAGTCGACCCGCCCCTTTAGGAACGCCTGATGGAATCCCTGTTCGTCCCCACCCTGATCGTTGCCCTGGCGGAAATCGGCGACAAGACGCAACTGCTCGCGCTCGTCCTCGCCGCGCGCTTCCGCAAGCCCTGGCCGATCATCGCCGGGATCATCGCCGCCACCCTGGCCAACCACTTCGCCGCCGGCGCCGTCGGCAGCTGGGTCGCCTCGTTCTTCTCCGAGGCCACCCTGAGCTGGGTCCTGGCCGTGTCCTTCCTGGCGGTCGCCGGCTGGACGCTGATTCCGGACAAGCTGGATGACGACGAAGAAGGCTCGCTGAAGAAGTTCGGCCCCTTCCTCACCACCCTGATCGCCTTCTTCCTCGCCGAGATGGGCGACAAGACCCAGGTCGCTACAGTGATGCTGGCCGCGCAGTACCCGCATTTCTGGCTGGTGGTGATCGGCACCACCCTGGGCATGCTGATCGCCAACGTGCCGGTGGTGCTGGCCGGCAACTTCGCCGCCGAGCGCCTGCCGCTGAACCTGATCCGCCGCCTGGCCGCCGCCGCGTTCGCCGTTCTGGGCCTGGCCGCCATCTGGCACGCGCTGAAACTGGGCGGGTTCATCTGACGACCATCCGGCCGACGGGAGGCTGGCGCGCCGGCCAATGCGCGTGTATCGCCAGCGATACACAGTGACGCTTCCGCCTCCCTCGACAAAGGATGTCGCCATGCCGGAAAAGGACCTGAAGAAGATCGCCCGCCACCACGTCGACCTCGCCTGGAACAAGGGACACCTGGCGCTGGTGGAGCAGTTGCACAGCCCGGACTTCATCTACAAGAGCGCCTTTACTGCCCAGCCGCTGGACAA
Source organism: Pseudomonas nitroreducens (assembly GCF_014204515.1). GTDB lineage: Bacteria > Pseudomonadota > Gammaproteobacteria > Pseudomonadales > Pseudomonadaceae > Pseudomonas > Pseudomonas nitritireducens_A. The sequence goes on from NZ_JACHLI010000022.1 coordinate 79,204, forward strand.
CGCCGGCTACCGGGCGCTGGTGGAGGAAATCCGCAGCGGCATGGACGACCTGGAAGTCGCCGTGGAGGAATGCATCCGCGAGGGCAACAAGGTCTTCACCTGGAGCACCCTGATGGGCAGCATCGCCCGCCCGGTGCTGGGCTATCCGGTCAGCGACCGCATCGTCAGCATCTCCGCCATGGGCTTCTGGGTCTTCGACAGCCAGGGCCAGGTGCGGGAGCTGTGCACCTTGTTCGACATGGAAAGCTTCCGCGCACAGATGGGGCTGCCCAACCGGCCCTTCGCCGAGAAGGCGCTGCCCTGACAAACGAAAAAGCCCGGCATCTGCCGGGCTTTTTCTTGTGCGCTTTTCGTAGGAGCGGATTCATCCGCGATCACCGCGACAGCGGTGCCCTACAGCCAGCACCGGCCTGTCGGCCGGATCGCGGATGAATCCGCTCCTACAAGATCAGTCCAGGCCCCCGAGTCAGAGGTAATCGTTGGCGTGGAACCAGGAAATGGCCCGCTCCAGCGTGTCCCCCAGCGGCACGTGGGACTCGAAGCCCAGCTCTTCGCGCGCCTTGCGGCCATCGAGGAACTGCCCGCCGGCCATGACCTCGATGGCGGTGTCATCCAGCAGCGGCATCTTGCCGGTCAGCCGATAGCGCCAGCGGCCCAGGGTCGCCAGCGCGCGGGCGCGGTGCAGCGGCATGGGCGTCGGCGCCGGCTTGCCCAGCAACCGGGCAATGGTGGCGGTCAGCTCGCCCATCTCGATGTTGTGCCCGGTGAGCAGGTAACGCTCACCCACCCGGCCGCGCTCCAGCGCCATGAGCAGGCCGCGCCCGGCCTCGGAAGCATCGATGACGTTCCGCCGGCCCGGTACGTAGTGCAGCATCTCGTCGCGGCCGATGGCGGTGATCAGGCGCCCGGTGGTCGGGCCGATGTCCAGCTCGCCCAGCACCATGCCGGGAATCCCGATGACCACCGGCAGCCCGCCACGGGCCTGCTCGCGGGCCTGTTCGTCGAGCGCCCACTTGCACATCACGTAGGCGCTCTTGCCGGTGGGCAGACCCTCGTAGAACAGCCCTTCGTGCCCCGGCAGCCCCTGGGGATGCGAGGGCATGGCGAAGGCCGAACCGACGTAGAGGATGCGCGGCACTTTCGCCTGCAGGCAGGCGGCGTAGAAATGGTTGGTCAGGTCCAGCGCGCTGGCGACCTCCTCCTGCCAGCGCCGCGGGCGCACCGGGTAGTAGCCGGCGCTGAAGATCACCGCGTCGAGCCCGGCGAGCGCGCGGGCCATGCCCTGGTGATCGAAGAGTTCAGCCACCCGGCACTCCGGCTCCAGGTAGGCCAGGCGCTGGATCTGCGATGACGGTCGGTGGATCAGCACCAGTTGATGGCCCGCCGCCTTGATCGCACGGGCGGCGTGGTGGCCCAGGAGCCCGGTGGCTCCGAGTACAGCGATTTTCACGGGTGCTCCCTGTTCACTGTAGAAAGCGGCGCAACCTTACGCCGCCCCTGGCCGTTCGAGATGTTCACGTGCTGCTGTCAGCGGGACTTCGACTGCTCGTAGAGCGGCATGACCTTGGGAATGGCGGCCTGCAGGTTGGCCATCCGCGTGCTGTCCGCCGGGTGGGTACTGAGGATTTCCGGCGGTGCATCGCCGCCGGCCTGGCCCATCTTCTGCCACAGGCTGATCGCGGCGTTGGGGTTATAGCCGGCGCGAGCCGCCAATTCCAGGCCGATCAGGTCGGCCTCGTTCTCGTTCTGCCGGCTGTTGGGCAGGGTCATGCTGTATTCCACCACCTGGTGGGCCATGTCCATGCTGGTCTGGCCCAGGCCGAGCAACTGCCCGCCCAGGCCCAGGCCGACCTGCTCGGCGTAGGCGCGGGACATCGCCTCGCGGCCGTGCTCGCGCAGGGCGTGGGCGATCTCGTGGCCCATCACCGCGGCCAGCTCGTCGTCGGTCAGCTTGAGCTTATCGATCAGCCCGGTATAGACGATGATCTTGCCGCCGGGGCCGCAGTTGGCGTTGAGCTCATCGCTCTGGATGACGTTGACTTCCCACTGCCACGACGGCGCATCCGGGCGGAAGGCGCCGGTCTGCGGAATCAGGCGGTCGGCGATGGCCTTGACGCGTTTGGCATCGCTGCTGGTGGCGTCCAGCTTGCCGGCCTTGGAGGCCTCGCTGAGGGTCTGCTGGTAGGACTGCGCGTACATCTGGTCGACCTGCGCGCTGGACAGCATGCTGAACATGTTCTGCTTGCGCTCGACGCCGACGACGCCGCCACTGGTGGTATTCACCTGCTGGCAGGCGCTCAGCAGCAGGGCAGCGGCGATGCCGGCCACCCGGAAAACTCTGGGCATGTTGCTCTCCCGAAACAATGCAATCTCCCACGGACAGCGCGCATGGTAGGCCCACCCCCGGTGGCCGGCAACCACCGCGAAACAGTCGGCGCAGCAGTGACTTAGGAAAACTCCCGGGGCCCCAGGGGGCCGCCCTCTGCGCCGGCGGGCAGGCGTCCGCTGGGCAGCGATAATTTCACAATGACATCACATGCTAGACCCACCGCTCGCTGCCGACAATCCTGCGACAGGCGGCAAACAGACGCGTTACAACCCTTTACAACGGCCGCCTAAGGAATTCCCGAAGGCCTGCCGATACAGATAGACAAGCACGCCTCTGGGACATTCCGGGTACCCGTATGAAATTCAAGTCGATCCAGTTTTCCGTGGTCGCGCTGGCGGGTGCCAGCGTTCTGGCGGTGGTCGCCGCGCTGGTGCTCTACGCGCTGTTCGCCGGCTCCCGAACCCAGGCACTGGTGCAGGATCGCACCCAGGCCCTGCTCGAACAGGTCATCAACGAGCGCCTGGTGGCCCTGGCCCGCGGCCAGGTCAGCCAGATCCAGCGCGAGCTGGAATACCCGCTCACCGTCGCCCGCGATCTGGCCAACACCAACGCCCTGCTCGACGAAACCGACGCCAACGGCCAGCCGCTGCTGGGCATCGGCCGCGCCGGCATGTCCAACCTGCTGCGCCAGACCGTGGCGCAGAACCCCAAGCTGCTCGACGCCTTCGCCGGCTGGGAACCCGACGCCTTCGCCGGCAAGGACAGCCAGTACTCGGGCCTGCCCGGCTATGACGCCAGCGGCCGCTTCATGCCCTGGTGGTACCGCAAGGACGGCAGCCTGACCGTGGAAGCCATGGGCGACACCCTGGAAAGCCAGAAGATGCAGCCCACCGGCGTGCGCGAAGGCGAGTACTACCTGTGCCCGAAGGAGAAGCACCAGCCCTGCATCATCGACCCGGCGCCCTACGAGATGGCCGGCAAGATGGTGCTGATGTCCTCGTTCAACGCACCGATCATGGTCAAGGGTCAGTTCAAGGGCACCGTCGGCGTGGACCTGTCGCTGGACTTCATCCAGGACCTGCTCAAGACCGCCGACAGCCAGCTCTACGACGGCGCCGGCGAGATGGCGCTGATCTCTACCAACGGCCGCCTGGTCGCCTACACCAAGGACCCGTCCAAGCTCGGCGAGTCCGCCAGCACCGTGCTCGACGCCAACGAAGTGGCCAACCTGAGCAAGCTCACCCTCGACCAGCCGCTGACCTCGCTGGACAAGGAGCACGGCCATATCGAACTGTTCCTGCCCTTCACCATCGCCGATTCCGGCGCGCGCTGGACCCTGATGCTGCAGTTGCCGCAGGAAGCCGTGCTGGGTGACCTGAACCAGCTGCAGAGTGACCTCAAGGCCCAGCGCGACAGCGACACCCTGGGCATGGCGCTGGTCGGCCTGATCATCGCCGCCATCGGCCTGGCCGTGATCTGGCTGGTCGGCCACGGCATCGCCCGGCCGCTGCGCCAACTGGTCGGCATGCTCGATGACATCGCCCAGGGCGAAGGCGACCTCACCCGTCGTCTGTCCAGCGACCGCGCCGACGAGCTGGGCTCCATCGCCAAGGGCTTCAACACCTTCCTCGGCAAGCTGCAGGGCATGATCGGCCAGGTGGTGACCTCGGTGCAGCACGTCAGCGATTCTTCCGAGCACACTGCCGACATCGCCATCCGCACCAACCAGGGCGTGCAGAAGCAGCTGGCAGAAATCGAGCTGGTGGCCACCGCCGTCCACGAGATGACCGCCACCGCCCAGGACGTGGCGCGCAACGCCACCCACGCGGCCGAAGCCGCCAACCACGCCGACCAGGCCGCGCACCATGGCAAGCGCATCGTCGAGAGCAGCTCCACGGCGATCCAGGCGCTGGCCAGCGAGATCGGCCGTGCGGTGGGCGTGGTGCAATCCCTGGCCCGCGACAGCGAGAACATCAACGCGATCCTGGTGGCCATCCGCGGTATCGCCGAGCAGACCAACCTGCTGGCGCTCAACGCCGCCATCGAGGCCGCCCGCGCCGGTGAGCAGGGCCGTGGCTTCGCCGTGGTCGCCGACGAGGTACGCAACCTCGCGCAGAAGACCCAGCAGGCCACCCAGGAAATCCAGTCGATGATCCAGCAGCTGCAGAGCGGCACCCGCGATGTGGTGCAGGTGATGCAGCAGAGCCAGGACAAGACCGCCGACAGCGTGCGCCACGCTGGCGAAGCAGCCCAGGCGCTGGAGTCGATCACCCAGGCGGTGTCGGTGATCAACGACATGAACACCCAGATCGCCAGCGCCGCCGAGGAGCAGAGCGCGGTGGCCGAGGACATCAACCGCAACGTCGCCAACATCGGCATGGTCGCCAACCAGGTAGCCGGCGGCGCCGACGAAGCCTCCCAGGCCAGCGCCGAGCTGACCAAGCTGGCCGAGCAGCAGCGGCGGCTGGTGAATCAGTTCAAGGTATAGGGGCAAGGTGTGGCGTGATCGCCTGGGCCCGCTGCCCATGCTTCCCCCTCACCCCAGCCCTCTCCCTCAGGGAGAGGGGGGCCGTCCGTACCGGCTGACGCCAAGGTTTCAGCCTGCGCCCATCAGTCCCCTCTCCCTCCGGGAGAGGGTTAGGGTGAGGGCAACCCAGGCACGGAACATCACGCCGGCGTCAGGCACTCCGGCCCATTGCAGGTCGGATCGTTGATGAAGTTCGCCAGCGCCTGCTCGCGCAGCCGCGCCTGGGGCAACTGCAGCAGTTCCATCAAGCGCGCAACGGGCGTCTCGTTCGACAGCCACTGCGCCTGCTCCGCGGCATCCAGAATCAGCGGCCGGCGCAGGTCGCCCGCCGCCTGGGTCAGCATCGCCACGCTGTAGTAGGTGTGGCCTTCCACCGGGTAGGCCTCCCACAGCCCGGCGAAGCAGATCAACCCGCCACCGGAAATCCAGTGCGGCCGCTTGCGCACGCCGCGCCATTCGTAGAAGCCGTTGGCCGGCAGCAGGCAGCGGCGCTGGGCGAAGGCGTCGCGGAACATCGGCTGTTCGACGACGGTTTCGGTGCGGGCGTGGGCGGGAGTGCGCGACAGGTCCTTGAGCCAGGCCGGCGTCAGGCCCCAGCGAGCCAGATCGGCATGGCGCGCGCCTTGCTCCTCGCGCAGCATCAGCACGCGGGCGCCGGGCGCGATGCTCCATTGCGGCTGCAGGTCGGCCGGGAAGCCGGCGCTGTCGGCAAGTTCGCGGTTCCAGCGGAACAGGGCGTAGCGGCTGGTCATCGGAGCGAGTGGGGACCTTGAGCAGAGGAATTCAGCAAAGCAGGACGCCCGGACCGCCTTCATGATCGTCGGCAGGCCCCGGCAAGGGTTGCGCGGCATTGTACGCGGCGATCAGCTCGCGCGCCCGCTGGGCCTCGTCGTCTTCCACCCAAAGGTGCAGCAGGCCCATGCCGGGCAGCTCGCCGATACCGCCGACCAGGTGGCGTCCGCCCAGGTGTGACGAAATGCCCTCGTTGGCCAGCATGCCGCCCAGCAGCTCGGCTTCGATCAGGTCGGCGGGTTCGTAGATTCGCTGCATCAATCGTCCTCGCGCTGGACTTCCAGGGTCCACTGCTCACCATCGGTGTGCAGCTGGAACAGGATCGGCCGGCAACACACCGGGCAATCCTCATAGTAGCTCTGGTCGCCTCCGGAGAGGTCGAGCACGGCCTCGGCCGGCTCACCGCAATAAGGGCAGGAATAGGTCTGACTTTCGAGCATCGCTGGCTCCCCCGTGACTTCCGTTTATAATCGCGCGGTCTTTTTGGGTGCCCGTCCGGACCACGCGGTCGCGCAATACCCTCCCGAGCCGTCTACGTCGCGGCTTGGCCCGTGATACCCCTGGAATTCATAGAGAGCATGATGGGCGAGTTCGAAGCCATCCGACCGTACAACGACGCCGAAGTCCCGGCTGTCCTGCAGCGCCTGCTGAGCGATGACGCCTTCCTCGGCGCGCTGGCGCGCTACCGTTTCCCGCGTCTGTCCGGTCCATTCGGCTGGCTGCTCAGACCTCTTATAGCCCATCGGCTGGCGCGCGAGATCATCGGCATCCGCAGCGTCGCCGAGCTGCAGGACAAGTTCGAGCCCTACGTCGACCGCACCATCGAACACGCCACCGACGGCGTCACCTACTCGGGCGTCGAGCGCCTGAAGTCCGGGCGCGCCTACCTGTTCATCGCCAACCACCGCGATATCGTGATGGACCCGGCGTTCTGCAACTACGCGATCTTCCACGCCAAGCTGCCGACGCCGCGCATCGCCATCGGCGACAACCTGCTGCAGAAACCCTTCGTCAGCGACCTGATGCGCCTGAACAAGAGCTTCATCGTGCACCGCTCGATCAGCGGGCGCCGCGAGAAGCTGGCGGCGTACCAGAACCTCTCGGCCTACATCAATCACTCGATCTGCCAGGACGTCCAGTCGATCTGGATCGCCCAGGCCGAAGGCCGCGCCAAGGACGGTGACGACCGCACCGATTCGGCGATCCTCAAGATGTTCCACATGAGCCGCAAGGACGAGCCGTTCGCCGAGGTGGTGCGCCAGCTGCACCTGATCCCGGTGTCCATCAGCTACGAATACGACCCGTGTGATGCGGCCAAGGCCCGCGAGCTGTTCACCCGCGCCACCACGGGCGATTACAAGAAGGCGCCGGGCGAGGACGACCGCAGCATCGTGCAGGGCATCACCGGCTACAAGGGCCGGGTGCACATCAACTTCGGCGAGGAGATCACCGGCGACTTCGCCGACGCCAAACAGCTCGCCGCCGAGCTGGACCGGCAGATCCTCGGCAACTACCGGCTGTTCCCGGTGCACTACCTCGCCTACGAGGCCTCCGAGCTGCGCGATGCCGCGCTGAACGTGCCGCGCGCCGAGACCCTGTTCAAGGCCGAGGAACTGCAGCGCGCGCGCACCGAATGGGAGCGTCGCCTGGGCGAATGCCCCGCGGAGCAGCGCGGCCACCTGATCCTGCAGTACGCAAACCCCGTGCTGAACCAGTACCGGCTCAAGCAGCCGGCATGAAAAAAGGCGCCCTCGGGCGCCTTTTTCGTTTCCATCCAGATCGATCAGAGCTGGGTGCTGTACCAGCTCACCGTCACGGCCAGCGCCATGCAGGCGAAGCCGAAACGGTAGAAGAAGCGGTTCATCCGCGCGGTGGGCTCGACGCTGTCCAGCGGCACCGGGGCGACTTCGCTCTCGGCGGCCAGGCGTGCCAGGGCGAGGCGCTCGCGGCGACGGGTCGCCAGCAGCAGCCAGCCACCGGCCAGGGCGAAGAACAGGGCCAGGTCATTCACGAGACGACCGGGATGGGCCTGGAAGAGACTCCAGAGCGCCTGCAGCGACATCACAACCTCCGCTTCAGAACTGTACGCCTACGACTTCGAAGCAAAGCGGGGGTCAGTCTGGACGAACGGGCATGGCCCGTCATGGATGAGAAACAATGGTCGCGCATTTTATCCGCTGGGCCGCCATCGCAGCCAGCGCGCAACGCTTATTTACGACGAGCGTAAGAATTATCGAGAAATGGTCTAAGGCCATTTCCGCGTCCTGGCACGGTGCTGGCTTCAACGAATTCTGCAAACCCGGTCTTTCGCCAAGGAGATTCGCCATGCTCGACATCGTCCCCCACGAAAATGCCTACCTGATCGAACACCTGGAAGAAATCGAAGCCGTGGTCGTCGAACTCTCGTTCAACGTCCAGGACGACCACTGGCTGGTCTACACCCAGGCCATCGGCCACGAACACCTGGACCTGCCGGAGACCCACGAGCGCCTGCGTTCGTTCGAGGTCGACCCGTATCGCCAGGCCGCCTGATCGGCCTGCACGACTCCCATGAAAAAGCCCGCCAACTGGCGGGCTTTTTCATGGCCGGATCGATCAGCGCTGGTTCAGCGTCTGGCCGATGGTCGGGTCCTTGAACACGCGGGTCAGCGCGTCGCTGAGCACTTCGCTCACCAGCTTGGTGTTGGTCGCCTGGTTGGGCGCCATGCCGAAGCGCTGGTTGGTCGAAGCGCCGTAGCGGCCGCTGTAGCGACGGGTTCCGCTCTGCACGTCGGCGCGGAAGGTGGCGCCGATGTCAGCCTCGGTCACGTACACGCCTTCCTTGGGCGACTGGTACTTCAGTTCGGTCAGGGTCAGCGTCAGGGTCGGTGCGTTGTAGGCGTTGGGCGACGGGGTGAAGCCCAGCAGGCGCACGGCGGTCTCGGCCTGCAGCTGCACCTTGGGAATCACGTCTTCGCTGCGCACGGTCAGCTGGCTGGTTTCCGAGTACAGGCCGCCACGGGTACCCAGCGCAGTGCTCGGGCGACCGTCGACGACTTTCACCACCACCGGTTGGCCTTGGCCAACGGCAGCCACCGGCCCCTTGAACTCGGGGGTCGGGTTGAGTTGTTGCGGGCTGAGGGCGCAGCCGGTCAGGGTCAGGCTGGCAGCAGCGATAAAGCCGAGCAACAGGCGAGGCAACATGCTCATCTCTCCATGGGGTAAGCGATGGCCGGCAGTATACCGGCGCTCAGCGCGGTCAGATAGCGCTTGGCCATTGGACGCGGAACCCGTTCTCAGGGTTCCCCGACCACGCGGCGATCGGCCGCCTTGACCCACCTGGAGGCAAGACGCACCGGGACAGGGCACAAACAGGGAAGCAAGGGGTACACACTAGGAAAAAAGTCTAAGGTGCAGAGCTTTTTTTTGTGTTTCGCCGTTATAATCGCCCCCCGATTATAAGGACGCCTCCTGGTCGGGCCCCGCACGATGCCGACACACCGTGTCTCGCTCCTGCCACCCCTCAAAGAGAGTCGCCACTCGCCTCGGTCACTGGCCGTCGCGCTTTGTACGTTCGTTGCGCAGAACTTGGCATGGATGCAGCCGCCCCCTCCGCACGGAGACCGGACCGGCCCGCGACGACGATCCCCTTTGAGCTTCACGTCTCCAAAAGAGCGTGATCGAAGGTTTTTCACTACTTCACGAGAGTGTGGCGAGCAATGAAGAGTTTTGCGTTGGTAGCACCATTGACGTCTGACCCCGCAGCACTGAATCGCTTTTTCGGCACCGGAAGCCGCGCTTAAGCGCCACTCCCCGATGCACTTGCGGATGACTTGTCCGTCCGTGGATTGCCGAGAAGGTGCGCATTCTCCTCCTCCGATCCCGGCCCGAGACATTCGCGAAAGGTCCTTTGACCTGAGAAGAATTCGGACAATGGTTTTGCGCAGTGGGCGCGAAACCCTTGTCACAACTGGCTGCTGATAGTTTTGGAGACGCGTTAATGGCGCAGAACGAAATCGAATCGATGGACGTGCTGCTGGTCGGCGCCGGCATCATGAGCGCAACCCTGGCTGTCCTGCTCAAGGAAGTCGATCCGGGCGTGAAGCTTGAGATCGTCGAACTGCAGGAATCCGGAGCCATCGAGAGTTCCAACCCGTGGAACAACGCCGGCACCGGTCACGCCGGCCTCTGCGAGCTGAACTACACCCCGCAGGCGGCTGACGGCTCGATCGACATCAAGAAGGCGGTGAACATCAACGCCCAGTTCGAGGTGTCCAAGCAGTTCTGGGCCTACCTGACCGGGAAGGACGCCTTCGGCGCGCCGCGCAACTTCATCAATCCGGTTCCGCACATGAGCTTCGTGCGTGGCAAGGACATTCCCTTCCTGAAGAAGCGTCATGAGCTGCTCAGCCAGCACCACGCCTTCACCTCGATGGAATACACCGAGGACCGCGCGCAGATCGCCGAGTGGGCCCCGCTGACCATCCCCGGCCGTCCGGCCGACGAGCAGGTCGCGATGACCCGCGTCGCCAGCGGCACCGATGTCAACTTCGGCGCCCTGACCAACCAGCTGCTGGGCTACCTCTCCAGCCGCGAAGGCAGCGAAGTCCGCTACTTCCAGAAAGTCGTCGGCCTCGAGCGCAGCGGTGACGGCTGGCTGGTGGATATCAAGAACACCCAGACCGGTGACGCCCGCAAGGTCAAGGCGAAGTTCGTCTTCCTCGGCGCCGGCGGCGGCGCGCTGCCGCTGCTGCAGATGTCCGGCATCCCGGAAAGCAAGGGCTTCGGCGGCTTCCCGGTGAGCGGCCAGTGGCTGCGTTGCGACAACCCGGAAGTGGTCAAGCACCACCAGGCCAAGGTCTACAGCCAGGCCGAAGTCGGCGCCCCGCCGATGTCCGTGCCGCACCTGGACACTCGCGTAGTGGAAGGCAAGACCTCCCTGCTGTTCGGCCCCTACGCCGGCTTCTCCACCAAGTTCCTGCGCCACGGTTCGTTCCTCGACCTGCCGCTTTCGGTGCGCACCAGCAACCTGCTGCCGATGCTCGCCGTGGCCCGCGACAACATGGACCTGACCCGCTACCTGGTGAAGGAAGTCATGCAGTCCATGGACCAGCGCATCGAAGCCCTGCGCAAGTTCTACCCGGAGCTGAACCCGGCCGACTGGCGCCTCGAAACCGCCGGCCAGCGCGTGCAGATCATCAAGAAGGACCCGAAGAAAGGCGGCATCCTGCAGTTCGGTACCGAACTGGTGGCGGCCCAGGACGGCAGCATCGCCGCTCTGCTCGGCGCCTCGCCGGGCGCCTCGGTCACCGTGTCGATCATGCTGGGCCTGCTGGAGCGCTGCTTCCCCGAGCGCTACCAGTCGGCCGAGTGGACCGCGAAGCTCAAGGAGATCTTCCCGGCCCGCGAGAAGCAGTTGGAAACCGACGCCGCGGTGTACCGCGAAGTCAACCAGATGACCGCCGACCGTCTGCAGATCGTCGCCGCGTCCTGAGCCTTGCGCTCATGAAAAAGCCCGCCATTTGGCGGGCTTTTTCGTTCTGGCGACAAACTCAGTGGCAGCTGACCATCCAGCCGACGCCAAAGCGATCGGTGAGCATGCCGAAGCGCTGCGCCCAGAAGGTTTTCTCCAGCGGCATCTCCACCCGCCCCTCCTCCGCCAGGGCGGCGAACGCCTGCTCCGCCGCCACCACGCTGCGCAGCGTCAGGTGCAGGGAAAAGCCATTGAAGGCGGCGTTGTGCTCGCCGCGCCCATCGGACAGGAAGACTTCGGTTTCGCCGATCTGCAGGCTGGCGTGCATGACCTTGTCCAGCCAGCCATCAGGCACTGGCGCGGGGCCGGGCGCCTCCTCGAAGCGCATCAGCGCGCCGAGCTGAGCACCCACCGCGCGCTGGTAGAAAGCAATGGCCTCATCGGCGCGACCATGGAAAAACAGATAGGGCTGTACTTGCACGGCTTCGTCCTCGCCTTGTCGTTATCGTTGTGAGGAGAAGTCTAGGCGGGGTTTTGCAGAGGCGTCCGGCCAGGGTTTTCGTAGGATGGGTGGAGCGCAGCGATACCCATGCGGTCCGCGGCCCGGAGGTGATGGGTATCGCTGCGCTCCACGCCATCCTACGTCGAGTCTCCCTGCCGAAATCGCGCGAACAAAAAAGCCCGCACAAGGCGGGCTTTTCGGCGAAGCGGATCGATCAGCCGCGGGCGGCCTTGATCAATTCGATGTAGGGCTCGGCCTGGCGCTGGTCCTGGATCAGGGCGACAAAGTCATTACCCTGGGCGTCCTTGGCGGACAGGTCGTAGCCGGCCTCGACGAAGAAGCCGACGAAGCGCTCGAAGTCGTCGATGCGCAGGCCGCGGTAGGCCTTGACCAGCTTGTGCAGGGACGCCGGGGTGTCGTCGGCCGGTTCCACGTCGAGGAACAGCTTGACGGCGTCGTCGTTGATCTCTTCGCCAATCACCTGCTTCTTGTCTTTACGCATCGCTCGCTTCTCTCTACGGCTGTCTCGGGGATCGCGGCCGGCAATGGCTCAGGCCGGGCACCAGGGGTCGGGCAGTTTAACCCTGCGCCGGGCGCGGCTCAACGCGCACGCACGGCGCCGGTGTGCAGGTCGGCCCAGATATGGCCGTTGCCGTAAGTGAGGAACTGCACGTAGACGGTGCCGTTGCGCAGCAGGTCGAGCAGCTGGGGATAAGCCGCCTGCGGGTAATACAGGCTGAGCACGCGGGTTTTCTCGTCGTAGGCCGGCTTCTTCAGGCTCTTGCCCTCGGCGTCGAAGCTGATCACCACCTGGCTGATCTGCGCGCCCTTGTTCAGCGGCTTGCCCTTCAGGCGCAGCAGCGACGGCGTGGTGATCGGGATCGGCTGCTGGCTGGACTGGCGCTGGTTGCCCAGCACCACGCTGTACTCGGTGACCTGCAGCAGTTGCTGCTGCTCCGGCTCACCCTGGCGCAGGCTGGCGTCGTCCGGCGGCAGGAACTGGCTGTGCATCGGCGCGGCAACGGCGGCGGCAAAGCCGAGGGGAAGGCAGAACAACAGCGCCAGCACGGCGCCCGGCATGCGAACGGACATCATCACCTCCGCGGAACAGGGCCGAGCACTCTAGCACGGGCCCGAAGCGCCACGACAGGCGCTCATGGCAAGCTCCGCGATACATTGATAGCCTTCAACGTCAGGCACATCTCACATCGAAACAGGCCCGTCCGCGATGCTGCATAACGTCTCCGATCTCGACCTGCGCCTGCTGCGCATCTTCGCCTGCGTGGTGCGCTGCGGCGGCTTTTCCGCCGCCCAGGGCGAACTGGGCATGGGCCAGTCGACCATCAGCACTCACATCGCCAGCCTGGAGACGCGCCTGGGCTACCGCCTGTGCGAACGCGGCAAGAGCGGTTTCCGCCTGACCGAGAAGGGCGAGCGGGTGCTCGACTACGCGCAGAACCTGTTCGCCGCGCTGGGCGACTTCCGCGACCAGGTGCAATCCCTGGCCGGGCGTCTGGTGGGGGAGCTGCACCTGGGCCTGGCCGACAACATCGCCACCCTCCCCGATGCGCGAATCCACCAGACCCTGGCGCGCTTCAACCGCCGCGACCAGGACGTGCGCCTGCATTTCCTCATCGAATCCTCCAGCGAACTGGAGCGCCTGGTGCTCAGCGGCCGCCTGCACCTGGCCATCGCCTGCTTCAGCCGGCGCCTGCCCAACCTGCGCTACGAACCGCTGTACCACGAGCGGGTAGCAGTGTTCTGCGGGCGCGAACATCCGCTCTTCACCCAAGACGTGAAGGACGCAGGCGAACTGGAAAGCTGCAACTGGATTCAGCACGGTTACGCCGTGGCCGACGTGCAACTGCCGGCCGACCCTCAGCGCAGCACGGCCTTCGCCCAGCACATGGAAGCAGTGCTGCACGCCGTACGCGCCGGCACACACCTGGGCTACCTGCCCACCCACTACGCCGAGCGCTGGGTCGAACAGGGCGAAATGCGTGCGCTGCTGCCGGACAGCCTCGGCTACGGCATCACCCACAGCCTGGTGGTACGCGACGAGCCGGGACACAACGAAGCGCTCCAGGCGCTGGTCGAGGACCTGCGCCGGGAGCACGGGGTGACACCGCTCAGCGCGGCGCGGTGATGTGCTTGATGTCGAAGAACGCCGACAGCCCCCACGGGCCCAGCTCGCGGCCGATGCCGCTGCGCTTGCCGCCGCCCCAGGAAGTCTGCGGGAACACCACTTGCGGCGAGTTCAGCCAGACATTGCCGGCTTCCAGATTCTCGGCAACGCGCTGGGCGCGCGCGAGATCGGCGCTGCACACGGTGGCCGCCAGGGCGAAGTCGCTGTCGTTGGCCTGAGCCAGGGCATCCGCTTCATCAGCGAAGGTGCGTACACAGAGCACCGGACCGAAGATTTCCTCGCGCCACAGGCGGCTGTCCGCCGGCACGTCGGTATAGACGGTCGGCTGGATGAACCAGCCCTCGCCCGCCTCGCCACCGGTCAGGCAAGCCAGGCCTTCATCGCGGGCCACTGCGAAGTAGTCGAGCACCTTGCGGTACTGCGCCTCGCTGGTCATCGGGCCCATGTCGGTTTCGCCCAGCAGCGAGTTGCCGACACGCAGGCCTTCCACCGCGACCTTCAGCTTCGCCAGCAACGGCGCGGCGATGGATTCCTGCACCAGCAGGCGCGAGGTGGCGGAGCACATCTGCCCGGCGTTCCAGAACACGCCGGCGATGATCCACTGCACGGCCTCATCCATATCGCAGTCCTCGAACACCAGGATCGGCGACTTGCCACCCAGCTCCAGGCCCACCGGCAGAGTGCGCGCGGCGGCGGCTTCCATGACCTTGCGGCCGACGGCGTTGCTGCCGGTGAAGGACAGCTTGGCGATGCCCGGATGGCTGCACAGGGCGGCGCCAGCATCGGCCAGGCCCGGCACCAGGTTCAGCACGCCAGCCGGCAGGCCGATGGCGTCGGCGATCTCACCCAGTACCAGCTCGATAAGTGGAGTGATCTCCGAGGGCTTGAGCACCACGGTGCAGCCCGCGGCCAGGGCCGGCGCGACTTTCCAGGCGCTGGTCACCAGCGGGAAGTTCCACGGCACGATCAGGCCGACCACGCCGATGGGCTCCAAGCGCGTCTGCGAGCGGTAGCCGGCGTCCGGCAGGGCGACTTCGGCGTTCTGCCGGGCGTCCAGCTGGTCGGCCAGTTCGGCGTAGTAGGCGAAAGTGGCGATGGCGTCGCCGATATCGATTTCCGCTTCCAGGCGCGGCTTGCCGCTGGCCTGCATCTGCAGGGTGATCAGCGCTTCGCTGCGGGCTTCGAGCTGCTCGGCGAAGGCGCGCAGATAGCCGGCACGCTGGGCGGCGCTGGTCAGGCGCCAGTCGGCGAAGGCGCGCTGGGCGGCAGCGACGGCGCGCTCCACGTCGGACACACCGGCGCAGGCGACTTCCGGCAGCGCTTCACGGGTGGCAGGAGCGATCGGGCGCAGGACGGCGCCGCTGTCAGCGGGCTGCCATTGGCCATCGATATAAAGGAGACGGGACATGCGAACCTCGGGCGGTTGTCTGGTGAGGCTCGCAGGATAGGCGGGGCATGCATCGGCAAAAATGCACGTCAGCCCATGCATGCATCGATCCATCTCGATGCATGCATGGGCGTAGGAGCGGACTCCGTCCGCGATCGACTCGCCGCCGCTCCGCTCAACCCAGGAGTTGTGGCCAGCCCATCGCGGACAGAGTCCGCTCCTACGCGCGTGCGGGATTCAGTGCCGGAAGCCCATCGCGGACGGAGTCCGCTCCTACGATAGCGACAGCGCGCCCATCGGCGCAGGCGAGTGCAGAGCTCATTGCGGGAACTGAGCGCGCATCCACGCCAGGTATTCAGCAGCGCCCGCCTCGCCTTCGCGCGGCGCCCACTGCCCGCGCTCGTCCTCGCCCAGCGGCACGAAGGGGCCGGCCTTGGCTTCGAACATGATGCTGTCCGGCTCCAGCGCCACGATGGCGTGGAAGGTGCCCGGCGGCAGGTCCGCACCGACGCATTCGCCGCCCGCGCGCAGCACGCGGGTGGTCAGCAGCTCGCCGCTGTCGGAGAAGATCAGCAGGCCCAGCGCGCCCTTAACCACCAGCAGGCTTTCGCCCTTGTCGGGGTGACGGTGGCAATGCGGCGGGATGTAGCTGTCCGGCTGCAGCGCATTGAGCAGGCGATGGCAGGGCTCGCTCTGCTCATGGAAGTTGTGGTTCTGCCGGCGCCGGGGGCTGGCGGCGGCGCGGGCCGCGACCTCGTCGAACAGCGCGCTGTCGAGGAAACGCGGCCCGCTCATCTTCAAAGACCTTTAACAGCGAAGATGCCGGCGGCGTTGCGCCAGTAGCCCTTGTAGTCCATGCCGTAACCGAAGATGTAGCGGTCGATGCAGGACAGGCCCACGTAGTCGGCCTTCAGGTCCGGACGGGCCTTGCGGTCGTGGTCCTTGTCGATCAGCACGGCGGTGTGCACGCGCTTGGCGCCGGCATGCTTGCAGAAGTCCATGATCGCCGAGAGGGTGTGCCCTTCGTCGAGGATGTCGTCGATGATCAGCACTTCGCGGTCGATGAAGGAGATTTCCGGCTTGGCCTTCCAGAACAGCTCGCCGCCGGTGGTCTCGTTGCGGTAACGGGTCGCATGCAGGTAGGAGGCTTCCAGCGGGAAATTCAGCAGCGGGAGCAGCTTGCCGGAGAAGATCAGGCCGCCGTTCATCACGCAGAACACCACCGGGTTGGTATCGGCCAGGGAGCCGTTGATGGCCTCGGCCACACGGGCGATGGCGGCCTCTACCTCGGCGTTGGTGTACAGGCAGTCGGCTTCGGCCATGACTTGGCGAATGTGCGCGAGATCGACGGACATGGGGGTTCTCCCGTGAAAAAGTGCGCAAAGGTACCTATCGGCGTGCCACGGAGCAAGGGTCAGCGGACGAATGTCGCCGACAATCGTGGCCCAAGGTAGCTAGGATGCATTACGCTACCGCAATTTTTTTGCCAGCCCGTCCGGAGAACCCGTCCATGCCCGTCCTCGAGATCCGCCATCCCCTGATCCGCCACAAGCTCGGACTGATGCGTCGCAACGATATCAGCACCAAGAATTTCCGCGAGCTGGCCCAGGAAGTGGGCGCCCTGCTGACCTACGAGGCGACCAAGGACCTGCCGCTGGAAAACTACGAGATCGAAGGCTGGGCGGGCCCGGTGCAGGTGGAGAAGATCGCCGGCAAGAAGATCACCGTGGTGCCGATCCTGCGCGCCGGCATCGGCATGCTCGACGGCGTGCTCAGCCTGATCCCGGGCGCCAAGGTCAGCGCCGTGGGCGTGGCACGCAACGAGGAAACCCTCGAAGCGCACACCTACCTGGAAAAGCTCGCGCCGGATATCGCCGAGCGCCGCTCGCTGATCATCGACCCGATGCTCGCCACCGGCGGCTCCATGGTCGCCACCATCAACCTGCTGAAGAAAGCCGGCAGCAAGGACATCCGCGCCATGGTGCTGGTAGCGGCGCCGGAAGGCATCAAGGCAGTCAACGATGCGCATCCGGACGTGCTCATCTATACCGCCTCCATCGACCAGTGCCTGAACGAGAGCGGCTACATCATGCCGGGCCTGGGCGATGCCGGTGACAAGATCTTCGGCACCAAGCAGAAGGACACCTGATCCATGGCCGATGAATACAACGATCCGCTGTGGCGGCAGATCATCTCCGGCGCGCAGATGCTCTTCGTCGCCTTCGGCGCACTGGTGCTGATGCCGCTGATCACCGGCCTGGACCCCAACGTCGCGCTGTTCACCGCCGGCTTCGGCACCCTGATGTTCCAGATCGTCACCGGCCGCCAGGTGCCGGTGTTCCTGGCCTCGAGCTTCGCCTTCATCACCCCGATCATCCTCGCCAAGGGCCAGTTCGGCCTGGCGGCGACCATGGGCGGCGTGGTGGCGGCAGGCTTCGTCTACACCTTCCTGGGCCTGGCGGTGAAGATCAAGGGCACCGGTTTCATCGACCGCCTGCTGCCGCCGGTGGTGATCGGTCCGGTGATCATCTCCATCGGCCTGGCCATGGCGCCGATCGCTGCCAACATGGCCATGGGCAAGGCCGGTGACGGCGCCGAGCTGATTCCCTACAAGACCGCCATGCTGATCTCCATGCCGGCGCTGCTGACCACCCTGATCGTCGCGGTGTTCGGCAAGGGCATGCTGCGCCTGGTGCCGATCATCGCCGGCGTGCTGGTGGGTTATGGCCTGGCCTTCGCCTTCGGCGTGGTCGACATCGCGAAGATCGTCGCCGCGCCCTGGCTGGAACTGCCGAAGTTCACCGCGCCGGAATTCAACTGGCAGGCCATCCTGTTCATCGTCCCGGTGGCGCTGGCTCCGGCCATCGAGCACATCGGCGGCGTGATCGCCGTGGGCGGCGTGACCGGCAAGAACTACCTGAAGACCCCGGGCCTGCACCGCACCCTGCTGGGCGACGGCATCGCCACCTCCACCGCCGGCCTGTTCGGCGGCCCACCCAACACCACCTACGCGGAAGTGACCGGCGCGGTGATGCTGACCAAGAACTACAACCCGAAGATCATGACCTGGGCGGCGGTGTTCGCCATCGGCCTGGCCTTCGTCGGCAAGTTCGGCGCCATCCTGCAGAGCATCCCGGTACCGGTGATGGGCGGCATCCTCTGCCTGCTGTTCGGCACCATCGCCTCGGTGGGCATGAACACCCTGATCCGCCACAAGGTCGACCTGTCCCAGGCGCGCAACCTGTGCATCGTCTCGGTGACCCTGGTGTTCGGCATCGGCGGCGTGCTGATCGGCACGGGCACCGGCCCGGACGACTTCGGCCTGAAGGGCATCGCCCTGTGCGCCATCGTCGCGATCCTGCTGAACCTGATCCTGCCCGGCGAGGAAGGCTGGGAGAACAAGGCGCTGGAGCAAGTCTCCGAAGCGCCCTCCACCGTCTCCCCACCTGAGAAATCCGCCGAGTGAACCCTGGGCGCCGCCTGGCGGCGGCGCCTGCCCACTCAAAGTCGGGCGAACGCAACCTGCCGATCAGGGTCCATTGCCCATGGCCGTTCGCTCCCGACAGGAGGCTCTCCCTATCCGCTTCGCTTCGATGACTTCGCAGGTCCCCGCGCAGGTGCAGCCGTGAGCCGTGCCGCGTGGCTGTTGCTCGGCCTGATCGGCGCTTCGCTCATCCCGCTGGCCCTCGGTGGCCGGGAGATGCTCGATCACGTCCTGGCCTTCCCCCGCGACCAGTTGCTGATGATGTTCGGCATGATCTGCCTGTGCTGGCTGATCAACGCGCAGAAGCTGCGCGTGCTGCTCAACGGCCGCGCCGGGGAAATCGGCAAGGTACGTTCGGTGGGCATCATCATGGCCTCGGAGTTCGCCTTCTATGCCACCCCCGGCGGCACCGGCGGTCCGCTCACCCTGATGGCGCTACTGGCCCGCCACGGCATGCGCCCGGCCCACAGCAGCGCGATCTTCGCCGTGGACCAGCTGAGTGACCTGCTGTTCTTCCTCTGCGCACTGGCGGCCGTGCTGGTATGGGCGCTGTCCCACAGCGTCAGCCCGAACCTGGAGACCTCGCTGATCACCAGCGGCGTGCTGCTGGGCGGGATCTTCTTCGGCGTGGTGCTGCTGGCGCGCTTCCAGCGCCGTGTGATCAAGGCCAATGGCCGGCTGTTCCAGCGCCTGGGCATGAAACCGCGCACGCGCCTGCACTGGGCGCGCAAGGCCCTGCATTTCCGCGACACCCTGGTGAGCTGCCTGCGCCAGCCCAAGCGCCGGCTGCTGCTGATCTTCTTCTTCACCTGCTGCCACTGGGTCCTGCGCTTCTCGGTGCTCTACATCACCTTGAGGGCGCTGGGCGTCGATCTGCACTGGGCCTGGGCCTTCCTGATCCAGCTGCTGTCGCTGGCGGCCGGCCTGGCCACGCTGCTGCCCGGCGGCGCTGGCGGCACCGAGCTGACCAGCGCCGCACTGCTCGCCCCGCTGGTGGGCAAGTCGACGGCGGCCGCGGCCATCCTGATCTGGCGCGTGGTGACCTACTACTTCTATCTGGTGATGGGCGCGCCGGTGTTCGCCGTGATGGCAGGGCGGCCGCTGCTGCGCAAGCTGATCGGCCTGCGTGAGCGCGCCTGAGGCTCAGTCACTGGAGGGCGGGGCGTCGTCGCCAGGTGCCGGCTTGAGCGAATCCCAGAGCTCGGCGGCGCCGGGGAACTCGGTGCCGTCCTCTTCGCTCAGCGCGTCGGGATCGTAGCGGCTGGTACAGCCTTCGCCCAGGGTGGGCGGCGGGGTGGCGGTGCCGGGGTTCTTCGGGTCGCTCATGCGGGCGGGCTCCATCGAGCGCAGCGCCCGCCGTCAGCGACGGCGGGAGCCTGCGAAAGTACCCAGTCTAGCGCGGGTGGATCAGTCGAACACCACGGTCTTGTTGTCGTGCACCAGCACGCGGTCTTCTAGGTGGTAGCGCAGGCCGCGGGCCAGCACCAGCTTCTCCACGTCCTTGCCCAGGCGTACCAGGTCCTCGATGTTGTCGCGGTGGCTGATGCGCACCACGTCCTGCTCGATGATCGGGCCGGCGTCCAGCTCCTCGGTGACGTAGTGGCAGGTCGCGCCGATCAGCTTCACGCCGCGCAGCGACGCCTGGTGATAAGGCTTGGCGCCGACGAAGGAGGGCAGGAAGCTGTGGTGGATGTTGATCACCTGGTGGCGATACTTCTGGCACAGGTCCGGCGGCAGGATCTGCATGTAGCGCGCCAGCACCACGTTGTCGGCCTGGTGTTCGTCGATCAGGCGCGACACCTGTTCGAAGGCCGGCTGCTTGTTCTTCGGGTCCACCGGGACATGGAAGTAAGGGATGCCGTGCCATTCCACCATGCTGCGCAGGTCATCGTGGTTGGCGATCACGCAGGGAATCTCGCAGTCGAGCTCGCCGCTGTGCCAGCGGTGCAGCAGGTCGGCCAGGCAGTGCGACTCACGGCTGGCCATCAGCACCACGCGCTTCTTCACCGAGGAATCGGTGATCCGCCATTCCATGAAGAACTCGCGGGCAATCGGCGCGAAGGCCTGGCGGAAACCGTCGAGGTCGAACGGCAGGGAATCGGCACGAATCTCATGCCGCATGAAGAACCAGCCGTTATCGTTGTCGGAATGGTGACTGGCCTCGGTGATCCAGCCGTTGTAAGTGGCCAGGAAATTACTCACCTTGGCGACGATGCCGACCCCGTCGGGGCAGGCGATCACCAGTCGGAAAGTGCGCATGGGTGTACTCCAGATACTTCGCGAAGGCCGCCATTCTAGCGGCTGCGGGGGAAAAGTTCAGCCATTCGCGAACAGCCCCGACGGGTGTCAGCAGGGGCGCTTCGCAAGTGCATCGGTTTAATACCGACGAATGAACTACTTAAATACTTTGGCAATTACTCACAAAACTTTGCCCGAGGATTTACTTGAACAACTTCGCTGACTATTATGTCTGCTACAAACTATCCGCCACCGCTGGCCCAGAACAAGGTACCCAACATGTCGCTGATCAACGAGTACCGCGCTACCGAAGAAGCCATCAAGGAACTTCAGGAGCGCCTGAAATCCCTGGAGCAGGACGACAAGCTGAAAAAAGAGCTGGAGTTCGAAGAGAAACTTCGTGCGCTGATGGCCAGCTACGGCAAGTCCCTGCGCGATGTCATCGCCCTGCTCGATCCGGACGCGAAACTCTCCAAGTCGCCGCGCGCCGCCAAGACCACCGTGAGCAAGCGCGCTCGCAAGGTCAAGCAATACAAGAACCCGCACACCGGTGAAGTCATCGAAACCAAGGGCGGCAACCACAAGACCCTTAAGGAATGGAAAGCCAAGTGGGGCGCCGAGGCCGTTGAAGGCTGGGCCACGCTGCTGGGCTGAGGCCTTCGCGGAATTAAGGAACGCCAGCCTTCGGGCTGGCGTTTTTTATTGTCCGCCAAACAACCACGGCGCTATGGGCAATAGCGCTCGCGCAATGCAAGGGCATACTTTTCCCACTCTTCCAGCAGCAGACGTCCGCCCGGCGTGGCATTCACCAGCTGTTCGTGCATTGCCGCCGCGAAGTTATCCAGTGTATTCGGCGCGCCCCACTGCGCATCGCTCAGGCGAGCCCGGCAGAAGTCCCGCCATTGTTGCTGTTGTGCGACATCCAAAGTTTCCGGGAAATTGCGCGCGCGATAACGGAAGAGAAGTTCCGGCAGGCGTGGGTCATCGAAGGGCCATTGTTCTTTTGCCAACCGTTGCGGATCGGCCTGGCGTACCTGTTCACACAATCGACGATCCCGATCGCCAATGAATCCGTCATACAACTGCTGCTCGGGGTCTTCGCTGCCGGCGAAACTTTCCTCGGTATACAACGGCGCCAGTTTGTCCTGCCAGATCGCCTTGGCCTGAACCAGGGTCTGCGCGGACTGCAGGCAGGCGTCCAGGTCCAGGCCGACGCGTTCGCGATCCTGTGGGCGCAGCACGGTGAGCGGCGCCACCACCGGGCACTTGTTGATATGCAGCAGCTTCAGCGGTACCGGCGACTCGCCTTCGGCCAGTTCGTCGCGGCGCGTGTAGAGACGCTTGCGCAGGGTCTCGGCATCCAGCTCCAGCAACGGCGCCACATCGGCCGCCAGGTCGCAGACGATCAGCGCATTGCGGTTGCGCGGGTGCCAG
The DNA here is from genome assembly GCF_014204515.1 of Pseudomonas nitroreducens. Classification (GTDB taxonomy): domain Bacteria; phylum Pseudomonadota; class Gammaproteobacteria; order Pseudomonadales; family Pseudomonadaceae; genus Pseudomonas; species Pseudomonas nitritireducens_A. The sequence goes on from NZ_JACHLI010000022.1 coordinate 101,495, forward strand.
CCCAGGGGCAGCACCACGGACAGGTAATGGCGAGCGCCACCGAACATGCCGGAGATGTGCACCAGCGGCTCCAGTAGCCGCACCTGGTCCAGCACGGCCTGCTTGCTGCGCAGGCGGTACAGGTAGTCGTAGAGCCGGGGCTGGCGCTCGCGCACCAGGCGCGCCAGGGCGATAGTGGCGCGCACGTCGGACAGCGCATCGTGGGCCTGACCGTGGTCGATGCCGTTGGCCGCGGTGAGCCGCTCCAGCTTGAGACTGACCAGGCCGTCCTGTTCCGGCCAGACGATGCCCTCGGGACGCAACGCGTAGGCGGTGCGCATCATGTCGATCAGGTCCCAGCGACTGTTGCCGCCCTGCCACTCGCGGGCGTAGGGATCGAAGAAATTGCGGTAGAGGCTGTAGCGCGTCACTTCGTCGTCGAAGCGCAGGGTGTTGTAGCCCGCCACGCAGGTGCCGGGTTGCGCCAGTTCGGCATGCAGGCGGGTCATGAACTCCGCTTCGCCCAGGCCTTGCTCCAGGTGCCGCGGCGTGATGCCGGTGATCAGGCAGGCTGCCGGATGCGGGAGGATGTCGTCGCTCGGGCGGCAGTAGAGGTTGAGCGGCGCGCCGATCTCGTTGAGCGCCTCGTCGGTGCGGATGCCCGCCACCTGTAGCGGCCGGTCGCGGCGCGGATCGATACCGGTGGTTTCGTAGTCGTACCAGAAGATGCTGGCGTTCATCGTTTTTCCTTGCCTGCAAGCGAGTGCGTCGCAGTCTAACAGTGCTGAGCGACACACTTCCAAAGCACGGCGCTGGCTCCGGGCCAGCCGCCGCCTTTATGATGGCGGTCGCAAGGACAGCCACTGGAAAGGATTTCCACCATGCAAGAACTGACTGCGCAGAGTCCGTACAGCGCACCGCTGAGCAATCTGCAACCCGGCACCCCGTCGGGTACCGCGCCCTCGATAGCCGACGCCCTCGCCCGCGGCTACGACTTCAGCATCAACGAACTGCTGGGCGAATCCTGGCGCCGTACCAAAGGCAGCAAGGGCCTGATCCTCAGCGGCTTCCTGGTGTTCTACGCGGCCATCTTCGCCCTGATCAACGTACTCAGCCTGTTCCTGGCCGTCGTCGGCGTAGCCGGTATCGCCGGGATGGGCCTGCTGTCGGGCGGCGAGCCCGCTGGCGGCATGGCGGTCGGCGCAGTCGTCGCCTTCCTCTTCGCCTCGCTGCTGCTGAGCTTCGTCGCCAGCGCGATCTGCTACCCGCTGCTGGCCGGCGTGAACATGCTCGGCATCCGCCGCGCGGCCGACCAGCCGCTGCGCTTCAACGAAATCTTCAGCCACTTCGGACGCACCTTCCAGGTGGTGGTCTGCGTGCTGCTGAGCACCCTGCTGATCAGCATCGGCTACTTCCTCTTCGTGCTGCCGGGCATCTACCTGAGCATCGCCTACCTGCTGGCGGTGCCGCTGGTGGTGGAGCGCGGCCTGTCGCCCTGGGCGGCGCTGGAAGCCTCGCGCCGGGCCATCGGCCAGCACTGGTTCAAGGTCTTCGGCGTGCTGCTGGTATTCGCCGTGCTGTTCGGCCTGAGCCTGCTGACCCTGGGCATCGCCCTGATCTGGCTGCTACCGTGGTTGATCGTCTGCATCGGCGTGCTGTATCGCATCATCTTCGGTGTGCTGCCGGCCAAGGACTGAACGCCCGAAGAGCCGCACCGCTCTTTCGTCACAACAAGGAACGCCCTCGGCCGCGGTCGAGGTCACCGGCATTAGCCTGCCATTGGAAAGCCCTGCGACCTCAGGTCGCCCGCCCCCGGAGCAGAGAGATGAGCACCGAAACCACTCCCAACCCCTTCGCCACACCCATCAGTACCCTGCAAGACCCCGTCGCCAACGGCAGCGTGCCGAGCATCGAGGAAGCGCTGGCCCGCGGCTACGACTTCTCCATCGGCGACCTGATCAGCGAGGCCTGGCAGCGCGTCAGCGGCATCAAGGGCCTGGTCATCGCCGGCTTCATCGTCTATGTGGTGATCGTCCAGGCCATCAGCTTCGCCCTCGGCCTGGTCATCGGCCTGGGCGCCTTGGCCAGCGGCAGCGAGGGTGGCGTCGGGATGGCCGTGCTGCAGATGCTGGTGGGGGTCTTTGCCGCCGCCATCGGCTATCCCTTCCTGGCCGGCATCAACATGCTCGGCATCCGCCGCGCCGCCGACCAGCCGGTCTCCTTCAACGAGATGTTCAGCCACTTCGGGCTGTTCGTCCCGCTGGTCATCACCGGCCTGGTGATGACCCTGCTGGTGTACCTGGGCCTGCTGCTCCTGGTGCTGCCGGGCATCTACCTGAGCGTCGCCTACCTGCTGGCGATTCCGCTGGTGGTGGAGCGCAAGCTCAGCCCCTGGCAGGCGCTGGAAGCTTCGCGCAAGGCGATCAGCCAGCACTGGTTCAAGGTCTTCGGGCTGTTCCTGGTGCTGGGCATCATCCTCATCGTCAGCGCCATCCCGCTGGGCATCGGCCTGGTCTGGACCCTGCCGCTGTCTATCGTTGCCATCGGCGTGCTGTACCGCACCATTTTCGGCGTACTGCCGCCGGCCAACTGAAGACTTCGGCCTGATCCCGCCAGCGCGGTTGCCTCGCCGCACCGCGCTGGCTAGCATCTGGCCCTCAGCCATAGACAGCGATTTCCCTTGAGCGCAGCCGCCTCCCCTGCCCACGCCCCCGTCCTGGATACCCGCTACCACGTGGAGACCCCGGAAGGCATCGACCTGCTGCTGCGTCCCGCCGGCGTCGTGCCACGGGCCCTGGCCTACCTCATCGACCTGGGCATCCGCGGCCTGCTGATGGTCGCCCTGTTCATGCTGCTGGCCTTCCTCGGCCAGCTCGGCACCGGCCTGGGGCTGATCCTCACCTTCATCCTGACCTGGTGGTACATGGTGCTCTTCGAGGTGCTCAACCAGGGGCGCTCGCCCGGCAAGCAGATGATCGGCCTGCGCGTGGTACACGACGACGGCACCCCGGTGGGCTGGTCCGCCTCGCTGCTGCGCAACCTGTTGCGCTTCGCCGATATCCTGCCGTTCGCCTACACCCTGGGCCTGCTCAGCTGCCTGTCGAATTCGGGCTTCAAGCGCCTGGGCGACCTCGCCGCCGGCACCCTGGTGATCTACCGCGACCCGCCGCCGAGCCGGCCGCAGGTATCGGAGACCACTCCGGAGCTGGCGCCCTGGCCGCTGAGCCTGGAAGAACAGCGCGCGCTGATGGGCTTCGCCGAGCGCGCCACCCAGCTGTCCGCCGCGCGCCGCGAAGAGCTCGCGGCGATCCTCGCGCAACCGCTGGGCGTCTCCCCGGCGCAGGCCGAAGCGCGGCTGAACGGGATCGCCAGCGGCCTGCTCGGCAACGGGACGGGCCGTCCATGAAGCAGGCGTTCTTCGAACAGCGTCACCAGACCAGCTGGAAACGTTTCGCCAAGCGCCTGGAGCAGCTGGAAAGCGGCAAACGCCAGGAGCCCACGGAAAAACCCGAGGACTTCGCCGCCGATTACCGGCGCGTCTGCCAGCAGCTCGCCCTGGCCCAGGAGCGTGGCTACAGCAGCCACCTGATCGACCAGCTGCAACAGCTCGCCATGCGCGGGCACCAGCAGTTCTACCGCCACCGCAGTCACCTGGGCGCACGCATCCTCGGCTTCCTGGTGGCCGGCTTCCCGCGCCTGGTGCGCGAGGAATGGCGCTGCATCGCCGTGGCCAGCCTGCTGTTCTACGGAAGCCTGCTGCTGATGGGCCTGCTGGTCTACCACTTCCCCGACCTGGTCTACAGCATGATGGCGCCCGATCGCGTCGCCGAGATGGAATCGATGTACGACCCCGGCGCCTCGCGCCTGGGCACCCTGAGCGAGCGCGACGCCGGGGATGACTGGCAGATGTTCGGCCACTACATCATGAACAACATCGGCATCGCCTTTCAGACCTTCGCCAGCGGCCTGCTGTTCTGCGTCGGCAGCCTGTTCTTCCTGCTCTTCAACGGGCTGGTGATCGGCGCGGTGGCCGGCCACCTGACCCAGGTCGGCTACATCGACACCTTCTGGTCCTTCGTCATCGGCCACGGCGCCTTCGAACTGACCGCCATCACCTTTGCCGGCGGCGCCGGGCTGAAGCTGGGCTGGGCGCTGCTCTCCCCTGGCCGCCTGAGTCGCCTGGAAGCGCTGCGCCAGGCCGCCGCCCGCGCGGTACAGCTGATCGGCGGGGTGATCCTGATGCTGTTGATCGCCGCCTTCGTCGAGGGCTACTGGTCCTCGGTCACGCACTTCTCGGCGCAGGTGAAATACATCGTCGGCGCCTGCCTGTGGCTGCTGGTGGCCTGCTACTTCCTCTTCGCCGGACGCCAACGCCATGCGCCTGACTGACGCCAGCGTCGCCATCCGTCCACGCAGCGCCTGGGAAGCGCTGGACCTGGGCATCCTCCTGGCGCGCCGGCATGCCGGTGTGCTGATGGCCAGCTGGGCGCTGGTCACCCTGCCGGTGTTCGTGCTGCTCTCCGTGCTGCTGTGGAACCACTCCAGCTGGGCGATCCTGATCTTCTGGTGGCTCAAGCCGGCCTTCGAGCGGCTGCCGCTGTACATCCTCTCGCGCGCCCTGTTCGGCGATGCGCCGACGCTCAGGGAAGCACTCAAGGCCTTCCCTCGCCTGCTCAAGCCGCAGCTGATCGCCAGCCTGTTCTGGCGCCGCCTCAGCCCGACGCGCAGCTTCGACCTGCCGGTACTGCAGCTCGAAGGCCTCAAGGGCCAGGCGCGCAGCCAGCGCCTGGTGGTGCTCGGCCAGCGCAACGCCGGCGGCGCCACCTGGCTGACCGTGGTCGGCATGCATTTCGAGCTGGCCCTGTGGCTGGGGCTGACCGTGCTGATGTACCTGATGCTGCCGCAGCAGTGGGTCGACGACTGGGAGTGGAAGTCGCTGATCAGCGCCGCCGAAGGCCAGTGGGCGTGGCTGGAGCACCTGAGCAACCTGGTCTACGCGCTGCTGCTGATCGTCTGGGAGCCGGTCTACGTCGCCTGCGGCTTCACCCTCTACCTCAACCGCCGCACCGAGCTGGAAGCCTGGGACATCGAGCTGATCTTCCGCCGCCTGCGCCAGCGTCTGATCGGCAGCGCCTACGCCTTGCTGCTGGTAGTGGCCGGCGCCTTCGCCCTGCTTCCCGGCAACCCGGCCCTGGCGGCCGGCGCCGCTATCGGTCACGACGGCGCCAGCGCCAGCCAGATCTGCCCGGTGCCCGACCAGAACCCCGACGGCCCGCAGGGCGCGCGCCTGACCCAGCAGAAGCTGAACAGCGAGGACTCGCGCCAGGCCGCCGAGAAGATTCTCGCCGCCCCGCCCTTCCGCAATGACGAGAAGGTCACCGGCTGGCGGCTGCACGAAAAGGAAGACAAGACCAAGCCCACCGACAAGGACGAGGAAAAACGCCTGAAGAGCTTCTTCGACGGCCTCAAGGGCTGGGGCGTGCTCAAGTCCGCCGCCCAGGGCATCGAAGTGCTGCTCTGGGGCCTGCTGTTCGCCGCCATCGCCCTGCTGATCTGGCGCTACCGGCAGTGGCTGCGACTGTTCGTCGGGCGCATCGGCCTGCCGCAGAAGCCGCGCCGCGAAACCCCGGCCGTGCTGTTCGGCCTGGAGCTGGCGCCCGAGACCCTGCCCAGCGACGTCGCCAGCGAGGCCGAACGGCTCTGGGACGAACAACCGCGCGCCGCCCTCGGCCTGCTCTACCGCGCCCTGCTCAGCCGCCTGCTGCACGACTTCCGCGTACCGTTGCGCGAGTCCACCACCGAAGGCGAGGTGCTGCAGCGCGTGGCCGGGCTGGAAGACCCGTCGCTGGACGACTTCGCCCGCACCCTGACCCAGCAATGGCAAGCCCTCGCCTACGGCCACCAGGCACCGCCGGAAAGCTTCAAGCAACGCCTGTGCGGTGAGTGGCGCAGCCTGTTCGGCAGCGAGGTGCGGCCATGAAGCGCGGTAATCTCGCCTTGCTGGTGCTGCTGGGCGTCTTCCTGCTGGGCGGCCTGGGCTACTACCTGTACCGCAACCTGGAGCCCTACACCGAGACCGTGGAGCACGGCCCCTCGCCGGAGGCACGCGCCAATCAATACCTGGCCGCCGAGCTGTACCTGCGTGGGCGCGGCGTACGGGTATCCACCGCCAGCGGCATCGAGGTGCTCGACCAGCTGCCTGCCCAGGGCCAGACCCTGATCCTGCTCGGCAGCCGGGAAAACCTCACGCCCACCCAGACCAGCCGGCTGCTCGACTGGACCCGCCGCGGCGGCCACCTGATCGTCACCGCCGAGCGCCTGTGGGACGAGGACGAAGGCAAGAGCGGCGACCTGCTGCTCGACTCGCTCGGCGTGCAGCAATTCCTCACCGAGGACCTGAACAAGGACAAGGCCAAGGACGCAGAGCCGGCCGATACCGACGGCGAGCAGGCCGACAGCGCGGCCGGCGCGCCGGCGGCGGAGCCACAGCATCCCGCCCCATCCGCCGCCGACGAGGAAGAGAGCGAGCCCTATCCGCAACTGACCAAGCTCTACCTGGAAAACGAAAAGGCGCCGGCCTACATCGACTTCGATACCGACTACCACCTGTTCGATGCGAAGAACCTCGCCTACGCCTGGGCCAACAGCGCCGACGCCACCCACCTGCTGCAGCTGCAGCAGGGCCAGGGTCTGGTCACCGTGCTGACCGACAACTGGATCTGGCAGAACGGCCAGCTCGAGGACTACGACAACGCCTGGCTGCTCTGGTACCTGACCCAGGACAGCGCCGTCACCCTGGTCAACCGCACCGACGGCGCCAGCCTGTTCGTCCTGCTCGTGCGCTACTTCCCGCAGGCGCTGGCGGCAGCCTTGCTGCTGCTGGCCCTGGTACTGTGGCGCAGCGGCCTGCGCCAGGGGCCGCTGCAGCCCAACCCGGATCGCAGTCGCCGACAACTGGAAGAACACCTGCGCGCCGGCGCCGACTTCATTCTCCGCCAGCGCGGCCAGCTCGCCCTGCTGCAGGGCCTGCAACGTGACGTGATGCGCCGGGCCCGGCAGCGCCAGCCCGGCTTCGACCGCCTGCCGGTCGCCGAACAATGGCAAGCCCTCGGCCGCATGACACGCCAGTCGGCCAGCGCCATCAGCCAGGCCATGCGCCCCTACCCGCAACAGCGCATGGCCGTCGCCGAATTCACCCGCCAGGTCGCGCACCTGCAAAGCCTCAGGAATGCCCTATGAGCGAACAGACGCCGGATCAATCCAACCCCTCCAGCACCGCCCCCAACCCGGCAGCCCAGCGCCAGCGCGCCAGCCAGCTGGCCCAGGCGCTGCGCCACGAACTGCAGAAGGCCCTGATCGGCCAGCAGGCGGTGATCGACGACGTGCTCACCGCCCTGCTCGCCGGCGGCCACGTGCTCATCGAAGGCGTCCCCGGCCTGGGCAAGACCCTGCTGGTGCGCGCCCTCGCCCGCTGCTTCGACGGCGGCTTCGCGCGCATCCAGTTCACCCCCGACCTGATGCCCAGCGACGTCACCGGCCACGCCGTGTACGACCTGGCCACCGAGCAGTTCAAGCTGCGCAAGGGCCCGGTGTTCACCCACCTGCTGCTGGCCGACGAGATCAACCGCGCCCCGGCCAAGACCCAGGCCGCGCTGCTGGAAGTGATGCAGGAGCGCCAGGTCACCCTGGAAGGCCGCGCCCTGGCCGTGCCGCAACCGTTCATGGTGCTGGCCACGCAGAACCCCATCGAGCAGGAAGGCACCTACCCGCTGCCCGAAGCCGAGCTCGACCGCTTCATGCTCAAGCTGCGCATCGACTATCCGCTGGAGGCCGAGGAGCAGACCCTGGTGCGCCAGGTCACCCGTTCCGCGCGCAGCGACATGCTCGACGTGGCGCCGATGCGCGCCCTGCTCAAGGACAAGGACGTGCTGGCGCTGCAGAAGATCGCCGCCGACCTGCCCATCGACGACCAGGTGCTCGACTACGCCGTGCGCATCGCCCGCACTACCCGCAACTGGCCGGGCCTGGCGCTGGGCGCCGGGCCGCGCGCGTCCATCGCCCTGGTGCGTTGCGCCCGCGCCCGCGCGCTGCTGCGCAGTGGCGACTTCGTGATCCCGGACGACGTGAAAGGCAGCGCCCTGGCCGTGCTGCGCCACCGCGTGCGGCTGTCGCCGGAACTGGAGATCGAAGGCCTGTCGGTGGACCAGGTACTGCAACAGCTGCTCGACCAGGTACCGGCGCCGCGCGTATGAAGCCATCGCGCGCACTGCTCGCGCTGCTCGGCATCCTGCTGGCGCTGGCCGTCGCCCTGGGCGCGGCCCAGGCGCTGGACGCCGCCCCGGCCTTGCTCGGTCGCCTCTGGTGGGGCGCGCTCTGCGCGCTGATCCTGCTGGCAACTGCCGATGCCCTCTGGCTGCGCCGCACGCCCTCGCCCGAACTCAGGCGTCAGCTCAGCGGCAACCTGCCGCTGGGGCGCTGGAGCGAGGTGCGCCTGCAGTTCCATCATCGCTACGCCCAGCCGCAACGCATCACGGTGTTCGACCACCTGCCCGCCGGCATGGACTTCGAATACCTGCCGCAGACCGTGGAGCTGCACCCCGGCGAGCAGACCGAACTGGGTTATCGCGTGCGTCCGCTGGCGCGCGGGCACTTCGTCTTCCAGCGCTGCGAGATCGAGCTGTCCAGCCCGCTGCGCCTGTGGAAGGGCCGACGCTACCTGGAGCAGCGCGACGAGACCCGCGTCTACCCCGACTTCGCCCGCCTCTATGGCGCCGAGCTGATGGCCGTGGACCACTGGCTCAACCGCATCGGCGTACGCGCCGGACAGCGTCGCGGCCTCGGCCTGGATTTCCACCAGCTGCGCGAATTCCGCGACGGCGACACCCTGCGGCAGATCGACTGGAAGGCCACCGCACGCAAGCGCACGCCCATCGCCCGCGAATACCAGGACGAGCGCGACCAGCAGATTCTCTTCCTGCTCGACTGCGGCCGGCGCATGCGCAGCCACGATGGCGACCTCTCGCACTTCGACCACTCGCTCAACGCCAGCCTGTTGCTGGCCTACGTCGCCCTGCGCCAGGGCGATGCGGTGGGCCTGATGACCTTCGCCGGCGACCAGCCGCGCCACCTGCCACCGGCCAAGGGCAGCGCCCAGCTCAGCGCGCTGCTCAACGGCGTCTACGACCTGCGCAGCAGCCAGCGCCCGGCGGACTATCCCGCCGCCGTGCAGGAAGTGCTCACGCGCCAGCGTCGCCGCGCCCTGGTGGTGATAGTCACTAACCTGCGCGACGAGGACGACGAGGAACTGGTGGCCGCGGTGAAACGCCTGGGGCGCCAGCACCGGGTGCTGGTGGCGAGTCTGCGCGAGGAAGTGCTGGACCGCCTGCGGCAGGCGCCGGTGGAAGGTTTCGAGGAGGCCCTGGCCTACTGCGGCGCGGTGGATTACCTGAACGCCCGCGCCGGCCTGCACGAGAAACTGGCAGCCCACGGCGTGCCGGTACTGGACACGCGGCCGAGCCAGCTGGGGCCGGAACTGATCAGCCGCTACCTGGGCTGGAAGAAGGCGGGCGCGCTCTAGGGTCCGGGCATCACGTGGACGGCAGGAGCGGCTCGCGGCACATCACCGCGAATGCTCATGCGCCCTACGACGGATTCAGCGAACCTTCTGCCCTGCGACGCCGGTCAGGTCGGTCAGCGCGTCTTGCGCTTCAGACCGACTCCACCTGCCGGCGAAAACTGAAATAACGGCGCAGCGCGTCCACCAGCTCGACGTAGTCGCCCGGTGGCGACGCCAGGCTGAAGCCGGAATCGTAGTTGCCAGGATTGACGTCTTCGCGGCACCACTGGCAGGTCGCGGTGAACTCGATCAACTGCAGCTTGCCGTCGTGCCCGGGAATCTTCAGGCGCATGTCGAAACGGCCGCCCACCAGCATCGGCAGCTGGCTGATCAACAGCAGCCCATCCAGCGACACATTGCCCAGGTAGCCCATCGGTTTGTCGGTGATGCTGTTGAACACCTTCAGATAGTAAGGCAGCTGATGGCGCTCGATATGTCGTTGATGACGCATAATGGCGTTTCGCTATGAGATATCGTCCAGTATGACGATGCTGCCCGCCGTGGGCCAGTCCTAACGACAACCTTCCGCCAGCCGAGCGCTCAGCGCCTGACGAGCGGCGTCAACCTGTGCATCGCTGTAGTAAGTCCTTTCACCGCTGCCATCCTGCGTGAAGTAGCGCCCGCCATGACTGATCGACTTCAGGTCATGGCGCCACTTCGCGCACTGCTGATCCAGCTGGGCCTGCTGCTGGGCCGCCCGACTCTGGGCGGCGGCGCTTTCATCACGGCGTGCGTCGTAGAAGCGGCGGGTACGTTCCTCCCGCTCGCGGGTAGCCTCGTCACGTTCGACGACCTGCGGCTTGACCTCGACGCGTTGTGCCCCTGGCGGCGGTGTTTCGCTGAAATGCACCTTGCCCTGGGCGTCGGTCCAGCGATAGATATCCGCTGAAGCGAGCAGAGGGAACCACAGGGCGCAAAGCCACAGGGCACGCATTCGAACCTCCTCCGTGAAGTCACTCAACAGATTAGCCAGCTATCGGCCTTGCTCAAGTCGGCCTTTGACCACTGGTCAGGGAGCCGGGGTCAGGGAGCGGCCGGGACAGTGCGCACATCACTGGGCAGGCGGCCGTTCAGCCGCAGCGTTTCCAGCCTGGCCTTGGCCCGGTAAGCATACTCGCTGGTGGGGTAGCGGGCGATGATGAACTGGTAGGTCTGCGCCGCATCCACGTAGAACTTCTCGCGCTCCAGGCACTGGCCGCGCAGCATGGAGATTTCCGGCTGGATCCACGGCCGTGCGCGGGCCTTGCGCTCGGTCTCCGAAAGTTCCAGCTGCACGCGCTGGCAATCGCCGCTCTTGTACGCGCGATAGGCGTTGTTCAGGTGATAGTTCATCGACCAGCTGGTGCAGCCGGTAACACTCAGCGCCAGCAGCGCGAGGAAAAGGGTTCGCATGGGCATATCCTCCGTTGGGAAGTGTATCGGCCCGTCTTGGCCGTACTGTAGCCCGCCACTAGACTCACGTGGACTTCGCCCCGGCGCAAAGGAGCTGCCATGCGTTTCGCTCACCCCCTGTCGCTTGCCCTGCTGCTGCCCTGGCTCGCCGCCTGCGCCCCGACCACGCCGCTGTTCGTCGCCCAGATCACCACCGGCGAGGTCGCCGAATACAAGCAATTGAAGAACAAGCGCATGACCGCCGCGGTGGAGGAGGAAGGCGACCTGCTGACCTACAGCGCCCAGGCCATCCGCGACGGCAAGAGTGCCGACGCCGAGAAGCTCTACCTCACCGGCTACGACAACACCCGCTACGGCCCGGAGGTGCGCGCCATCGCGCTGTACCAGATCGGCCTGATCTACATGAGCAGCTACAACGACCAGCGCGACGACGCCAAGGCGCTCGACTACTTCCAGCGCATCGACCGCGAGTTCCCCGGCACCAAAGCCGCCGAGCACGCCGACGTCCGCGAAAAGCTCATCGCCCAGCGCGCCAGGGAACCGGTGCAGAAGAGCGCCAAGCAACTGCTGGCCGACTGGCAGCCGCAGTACAACCTGGACCTGAACAAACCCACCCTCGACCCGGACATGACCCTGCTGTCGCGCCGCGCCGTGCTCAAGGGCCGCGTCGACGAGGCCGCGCAGCTCTACCTGCTGGGCGCCAACGACCCGGCCATCCCGGCGGACATCCGCGAGAAGGCGCTGTATCAGCTGGGACTGATGTACATGGCGCCGGACAACCCGCATCCGGACCGCGAGAAGGCCATCGCCTACCTGCGCCGCCAGCTCGCCGAATTCCCCAGCGGCGAACTGGCCGACAAGGGCGCCCGCCACCTCGACCGCGCACTGAACCAGAGCGCACCGCGCAGCTGAACCGGCGCGCCGCTGAGCCACGTCAAGGCACGTGGTCGGCGTCAGTGTCTACGCTTGCTCTGCATTGAGCGCAGAGCAAGCGAGGACTCCGCCATGAAGCTTGAGCACCTGCTCGTCGTCATCGACCCGACCCGCGCGGACCAGCCCGCCCTCACCCGCGCCCGCTGGATCGCCCTGCGCTGCGGCGCGCGCCTGGAGCTGCTGGCCTGCGAGTTCAACCCGGCGCTGGACAATGCCCTGCTGCTGGAGCGCGGCGACCTCGACCAGGCGCAGCGCAATTTGCTGGACGAGCGCCTGGCCTGGCTGCAGAAACTCGCCGAACCGCTGCAGGCCGAAGGGATCGCCGCGCACTGCGAGGTGCGCTGGGGCAAGTCCCTGCATCACCAGGTGGTGCTGCACGCTGAGCAGACCGCGCCCGACCTGGTCCTCAAGTCCGCACACCATCACAGCCTGCTCAAGCGCCTGTTCCTCACCAACAACGACTGGCAACTGATCCGCCACTGCCCGCAGCCGCTGTGGCTGGTGCAGCACGGCGAATGGTCCGGCAGGAGCCTCTGCGCCGCCGTCGACCCACTGCACGCCGGCGACGCCCCGGCGGCGCTGGACCACCAGTTGATCCGGCTGGCCGGCGAACTGCAGCAACGCCTGCAACTCGACGCGCATTACCTGCATGCCTACATGGCCCTGCCGCAGACCCTGGCGTTCAACGCCGAGCTGCTGGCCGGCTACGATGACTACGTGAAGCGCACCCAGGTGCATCACGGCGAAGCCTTCGACCGATTGCTGGCGCAGTACCCGGCGCTCGACCGCAGTCGCGCGAAGCTCGCCCAGGGCTTCCCCGAGGAAGTGCTTCCCGCCTATGTGAAGGAGCAGGCCATCGATCTGCTGCTGATGGGCGCGGTCGCCCGCGGGCAGCTGGACAACGCGCTGATCGGCCAGACCGCCGAGCGGGTCTTCGAGGAGGTCGAATGCGATCTTCTGGTGATCCGGCCCCGTAACTGAAAGAGTCACCTGAAAGAGAGTAAGATGGCGCCCTGGCCGCCCCGGACCCGCTCCGCGGAGGGCCTGACCGCTGCTTTCCCCTAGGAGTCCCGCATGTCCCTTCGCCGCACCAAGATCGTCGCCACCCTCGGCCCAGCCAGCAATTCCCCGGAAGTCCTGGAACAGCTGATCCTCGCCGGAATCGACGTCGCCCGCCTGAACTTCTCCCACGGCACTCCCGACGAACACCGCGCCCGCGCCCAGCTGGTGCGCGACATCGCCGCCAAGCATGGCCGCTTCGTGGCGCTGCTGGGCGACCTGCAGGGTCCGAAGATCCGCATCGCCAAGTTCACCAACAAGCGCATCGAACTGGCGGTCGGCGACACCTTCCGCTTCTCCACCAGCCACCCGCGTACCGACGGCAACCAGCAGGTGGTCGGCATCGACTACCCGGACCTGGTGAAGGACTGTGGCGTGGGCGACGAGCTGCTGCTGGACGACGGTCGCGTGGTCATGGCGGTGAAGGAAGTGAAGGCGGACGAACTGGTCTGCGAAGTGATCATCGGCGGCCCCCTGTCCGACCACAAGGGCATCAACCGTCGTGGCGGCGGCCTCACCGCGCCGGCGCTGACCGAGAAGGACAAGGCCGACATCAAGCTGGCCGCGAGCATGGACCTGGACTACGTCGCCGTGTCCTTCCCGCGTGATGCCAAGGACATGGAATACGCCCGCCGCCTGCTCACCGAAGCCGGCGGCACTGCCTGGCTGGTGGCCAAGATCGAGCGCGCCGAAGCCGTCGCCGACGACGAAGCCCTGGACGGCCTGATCCGCGCCAGCGACGCAGTGATGGTGGCCCGTGGCGACCTCGGCGTGGAAATCGGCGACGCCGAACTGGTGGGCATCCAGAAGAAGATCATTCTGCACGCGCGCCGCTACAACAAGGCGGTGATCACTGCGACCCAGATGATGGAGTCGATGATCCACAACCCGATGCCGACCCGCGCGGAAGTCTCCGACGTGGCCAACGCCGTGCTCGACTACACCGACGCGGTGATGCTCTCGGCCGAATCCGCCGCCGGCGAATACCCGGTGGAAGCGGTCAAGGCCATGGCGCGCATCTGTGCCGGCGCCGAGAAGCACCCGACCACCAAGAAATCCAGCCACCGCCTGGGCCAGACCTTCGAGCGCTGCGACGAAAGCATCGCCCTGGCGACCATGTACACCGCCAACCACTTCCCGGGGATCAAGGCGATCATCTGCCTGACCGAAAGCGGCTACACCCCGCTGATCATGTCGCGCATCCGCTCCTCGGTACCGATCTTCGCCTACTCCCCGCACCGCGAGACCCAGGCCCGCGTGGCGCTGTTCCGTGGCGTGGAAACCATCCCCTTCGACCCGGCAGCCCTGCCGCCGGAGCGCGTCAGCCAGGAAGCCGTCGACGCGCTGCTGCAGCGTGGCGTGGTGACCAAGGGTGACTGGGTGATCCTGACCAAGGGCGACAGCTACACCACCCAGGGCGGCACCAACACCATGAAGGTGCTGCACGTGGGCGATCTGCTGGCCTGATCCCGCTGTGGATGGAAATGAAAAGGCCGCCCTCGGGCGGCCTTTTTCATGCCCACTGCGCGGGCTCAAGGAGCTGTAGGAGCGGGCTTGCTCGCGAACGCTTCAGCGAACATCGCACTCAGTCGTGCAAAGCACCGCTCAAATACCGCTCAATTCTCTGCAGGCCACGGCCAGCGTGGGCTCGCCGGGTTGCCCCAGAGCTTATCCACAGCGCGTTCCACAGATTGTGTGGGCAACCCTTTGCAGAGGTGAGTTCGTGCCCGATGCGGACCGATCGCGGACAGAGTCCGCTCCTACGCCACCTGGGTGGTTGAAGTCCCCCTACGCCACCGGTGATGCCGGCATTCCCTGTAGGAGCGAGCTTGCTCGCGAACCCGCCCCGCAAGGCCTCCCCGGCTGGAACGGCGCTCAGAGGAACTTGGAGAAGTCCGGCTGGCGGCGCTGGGTGAAGGCGCTCAGCGCCTCGTGGGCTTCCGGCGAATGCAGGCGCTGGACGAAATGCTGGCCCTCCTCCGCCACCACGCGGCGCAGTTCCTCGATGAAGGGCGCTTTCAGCAGGCGCTTGCTCAGCGCCACCGCGGCCGGCGGCAGTTGCTGGAAGGCCTGGCAGACCTCACGGGCGCGCTGCAGTGCGGCAGCGCCGTCTTCCAGCGCCTCGTTGGCGATGCCGTAGGCCACGGCCTGCTCACCGGTGAAACCCTCGCCACGCAGCAACAGGCTGGACGCCTTCACCGGGCCAACCAGGCGCGGCACCAGGAAGCTGGAACCGAACTCCGGGCACAGGCCCAGGTTGACGAAGGGCATCTTCAATTTGGCGCCCTTGGCGATGAACACCTGGTCGCAATGCAGCAGCAGCGTAGTGCCGATGCCCACGGCCGGGCCGGCGACGGCGGCGACCACCGGCTTGGTGAATTCCATCAGCGCGCGCATGAAGCGGAACACTGCGCTGTCCGGGCCGCTCGGCGGCTCCTGGAGGAAGTCGACGATGTCGTTGCCGCTGGTGAAGCACTCGGCGTTGCCGGTGATCAGCACCACGCGCACCGAGCGATCTTCCTGCGCCGCTTCCAGGGCATCGGCGAGACCGGCATACATGCTGCGGGTCAGCGCGTTCATCTTGTCCGGACGGTTCAGGCGCAGGGTCAGCAGGCCCTCTTCGCGCTCGACGAGAATCTGTTCGCTCATGGCAATTCCTTGTTCTTATTGAAATGGGGCGGCCGGTTCAGGCGTGGGGCAGGAACCGGTCAGCCAGCGTCTGGCCACGAGGCACGCCGCAGAGATAGAGGCGGCGGGCGAAGGCATCGACGCTGGCGGGATGGCCGCAGAGTAAGGCGAGGGTTCGCCGGGAAACAAGCCGGAGTTGCGCCAAAACCTCGGTCGACTCGGCCGTGGTCATCTGCGTGACGTCCAGTTCCGGATGGCTGGCAGCCAGGGATTGCAGGGGCTCGGCGAGATAATGGGCGGCGCGGTCATGGGCCTGGTGAATGACGCGGATCGGCCCGCTGTGATGCTGGCGCAGCGCTTCGCGCAGCACGCCCCAGAGCGGCGCCAGGCCGGTGCCGGAGGCCATCAGCAGCAGCGGCCGCTCGTGCCATTCCGGGTCGTAATGCAGCGCGCCGCCACGCAGTTCGCCCAGGCGCAGATCGTCGCCGACCTTGAGACCACGGGCGAAATCGGCAAAGGCGCCGCGCTCGCGGCAGTCGATATGGAACTCCAGCCAGGGATCGAGCCCCGGCACACTGGCCAGCGAGTACGGCCGCGCGACGCCCTCGGCGCTCCACAGGATCAGGTGCTGCCCGGCGCTGTAGCGCAACGGGCGCTGCGGAGTCAGGCGCAGACGCAGGATGTCCGCTGCCGGCCAGTCCAGCTCGGCGACCGTGGCGGGTTGGCCATCACGGCGCGGATCGAAGGTTTCGACACTGAGGTCGTCGACGACCCGGCACTGGCAGGACAGCCGCCAGCCCTCGTCACGGCGGGCGCTGTCCAGCGCTTCGGGCAAGGCATCCAGCACCTCGCCGCGGGTGCAGCGCACCAGGCAGGCATGGCAACTGCCGGCGCGACAGCTGTAGGGCACGGCGATGCCGGCCCCGCGCAAGGCGTCGAGCAGGTTGGTTCCGGGGTTGACCGTAAAACTTTGCGATCCGGCCCGTATCTCAGGCACGCGTCCACTCCCATGCGGCATCGCAGCGGTTACGTCCGCTGCGTTTCGCACGGTAGAGCGCCTGGTCGGCCCGTTGCAAGGCTTCGTCGAGATCGTCGTTGGCGTCGAGCAGGGTCATTCCTGCCGACAGGCTCAGGGACTCGATATTCACTCCCACCGGCTCGGCCGCCGCATAGGCCAGGCGCAGGCGCTCGCAGCAGGTGGTCAGGCGGTCGGCGTCGGCATTGGGCAACAGCAGGACGAACTCCTCGCCGCCATAGCGCGCCAGCACGTCGCCTTCGCGCAGGCAGGCCCGCGCCACCGCGGCGAAGGTCTGCAGCACACGGTCGCCGGCGGCGTGGCCGTGGACGTCGTTGATGCGCTTGAAGTGGTCCAGGTCGATCAGCGCCAGGCCGTGGCGCTGGCTGCCGTGCATCTCTTCCAGCGCACGACCGGCCAGGCGCAGGAAGTGCCGGCGGTTGAACAGCCCGGTGAGTTCGTCGGTAGCCACCAGGTCTTCGAGCTGACGCATCATGCCGCGCAGGGTGTCCTGGTGCGCCTGCAGCGCATAGCGGCGCTGGCGCATGCGTTGCCGCAGCGACTGCACGTAACTGGCGAACAGGCTCAGCCAGGTCAGCACGATGAACAGCACCAGCAGCTGCAGGACCGCCTGGGCCGGCAGTTGCAGGCGTTGCAGGAAGGCTTCGTGGAGATTCAGCCCGGCGAAGGCGATGAAGGCCAACGCGGCGCAGCGGGCGAACACCCGCGGATGCAGCTGGAACACGCCGAACAGCAGGATCAGCACGTAGAGCACCATCAGGGTGCCGCGCGCGGTATCCACGTTGGCCAGGAACAGGGTGTTCCAGACCACGGCCACCAGCACCTGCGGCTCGGTCATGCTCGGATCGGTGAAGCGCTGATTGCGCCCGCTGACGAACAGCCAGGCGAACACCAGCTGGCTGCCGGCGACCAGCAGCGTGCAGGTCAGGGCGAAGCTTACAGGGGCGCGGTAGAACTCGCCGAACACCGCCAACCACAGCAATAGCAGCGCCAGGGCATAGGTCCCGAGGGCCATGCCGAATCGCCTGATGAGTAGTTTTTGTAAGGCGTGCTGCTTCAGAGGTGGTTTCAGCGTGCTCATGGGGCTCCGTCCCGTAATGGCACCTTGCCTTCACTCTACTATCAAAGCGCCCCGGTGCCTAGCCGATCGGAATGTGGGCGGTAGCCGGCTCCTTTTCCCTGGCAGTGGGTAATCTGGGACCAAGGTCGGATCACCGGCGGGTGCGCGGCAAGCGGCCGCAGCGGTATACTACGGCGCCTTTTTTCGCCGCAGCCGTGTCGGCGAACTCCCGATGTCACAGGCGAGAGCCTGTACTACCCCGCCTGACTTTCCTGCCTGAAGAGGACCGTGCTCCATGGCCGTGATCAAGCAAGACGACCTGATCCAGAGCGTCGCCGATGCCCTGCAGTTCATCTCCTACTACCACCCGGTTGATTTCATCCAGGCCATGCATGAGGCCTACCTGCGCGAAGAATCGCCGGCCGCCCGGGACTCGATGGCGCAGATCCTGATCAACTCGCGCATGTGCGCCACCGGCCACCGCCCGATCTGCCAGGACACCGGTATCGTCACCGTGTTCGTCCGCGTCGGCATGGACGTGAGCTGGGCCGGCGCCACCATGAGCGTCGACGACATGATCAACGAAGGCGTACGTCGCGCCTACAACCTGCCGGAGAACGTCCTGCGCGCCTCCATCCTGGCCGACCCGGCCGGCGCGCGGAAGAACACCAAGGACAACACCCCGGCGGTGATCCACTACTCCATCGTCCCGGGCAACACCGTGGAAGTGGACGTCGCGGCCAAGGGCGGCGGCTCCGAGAACAAGTCGAAGATGGCCATGCTCAACCCGTCCGACTCCATCGTCGACTGGGTGCTGAAGACCGTCCCGACCATGGGCGCCGGCTGGTGCCCGCCAGGCATGCTCGGCATCGGCATCGGCGGTACCGCCGAGAAGGCCGCGGTGATGGCGAAGGAAGTCCTGATGGACGAGATCGACATCCACGAGCTGAAGGCCCGCGGCCCGCAGAACAAAATCGAGGAAATGCGCCTCGAGCTGTTCGAGAAGGTCAACCAGCTGGGCATCGGCGCCCAGGGCCTGGGCGGCCTGACCACCGTGCTCGACGTGAAGATCATGGATTACCCGACCCACGCAGCGTCCCTGCCGGTGTGCATGATCCCCAACTGCGCCGCCACCCGCCACGCGCACTTCGTGCTCGATGGCTCCGGCCCGGCCGAACTGGAAGCGCCGTCGCTGGACGCCTACCCGGAAATCGTCTGGGAAGCCGGCCCGTCTGCGCGCCGCGTCAACCTGGACAGCATCACTCCGGAAGAAGTGCAGAGCTGGAAGCCGGGCGAGACCATCCTGCTCAACGGCAAGATGCTCACCGGCCGCGACGCTGCGCACAAGCGCATGGTCGACATGCTGAACAAGGGCGAAGAGCTGCCGGTGGACCTCAAGGGCCGCTTCATCTACTACGTCGGCCCGGTCGATCCGGTCGGTGACGAAGTGGTTGGCCCGGCAGGCCCGACCACCGCAACGCGGATGGACAAGTTCACCCGCCAGATCCTCGAAACTACCGGCCTGCTGGGCATGATCGGCAAGTCCGAGCGCGGCCCGATCGCCATCGAGGCGATCAAGGACAACAAGGCCGTCTACCTGATGGCCGTGGGCGGCGCCGCCTACCTGGTCGCCCAGGCGATCAAGAAGTCCAAGGTCCTGGCCTTCGCCGAACTGGGCATGGAAGCGATCTACGAATTCGAGGTCAAGGACATGCCGGTGACCGTTGCGGTCGACACCAATGGCGAGTCGGTGCACATCACCGGCCCGGCCATCTGGCAGAAGAAGATCGCCGAGAACCTGGCGGTGGAAGTGCAGTGATCGCTGCCTGACCGCTGCATGAAAAAGCCCGGCCAAGTGTCGGGCGCTTTTATTTGTATCTATTTGATTTTATTGAGTATTTTAAGCTCGTATCAATGGCTTCACCCACAAAATCCCCCACTTGCTTCATTTGATCAAGTTTCGATCAATGGAGGCAGTAGAAGCTGGAGTCATCAGGAGGAGCACAATGGCATTGCGCCATCGAGCATGGGCTACCTGGCTTTATCGTACCTGGTTTCTTCTTTTTCTAGGGGGCAACGCCGCCACTGGATTCTCAGAAAGCAAAAAGGCCGCACTACGGGGATGCGGCCTTACGTCTGTCAGCTTCCATTCTGCAAAACGCGGCCTGATCCTACGATAGATTTCATTTCGCCACTATGACTTGCCGTCGAGAGGTCTGGCCGGCGATGTCACGCGCTATCGCGCATGCAGGTTCACACCTGAAAGCCAGCTAATCTCAGCGTACGAGCCCTGTCTGGAGACGCATTATGGCTTGTACGTCATCTCACTACCTGCCGAGTCGTAGTTACGACCTCCATCGAGAGGTCGACTACCCGCCGGAGGACTTGCCACTCCAGCCTGCTCTACTACTCCCCATCTACGCCCTGCGCGGCGGGAACTTCTATTTGCACTCCCAGATGGACTCGTTCAATCCCAACATTGGCATGATTGGCCAGGTCGTCCTCGGTTCAGTTCCCCATGAGTGGCGAATCATGGCGGGAAAGCTCTTGCTGGGGGAGATTCGTGCCGATGGCTACTTCTGGTGTGGTGATGGAAAGCGCTTTCGTCTTGTTGAGGTGAAATCAGCATGAGCGACTACATGACTCCCGCGCAGTTGGCACAACTGGCGCCGCGAAAACAGCCAGCGGCCTATCGTTTGGATGGCCGATTCGATCTAGTGGATGCTGACGGAGCCCGGCGCTATCACATTCAGCAGGCACGGCTGTTTGACGTCGCAGATTGCCTGCCTAATGGCAGCTTCAGCCGCTTTATTGGCGTAGTAACTCGGCGTAAGGCCGGGGAGTTTGTCGTGATGGGGGAAAATCGAGTGCTGGGCATCATCACAGCCGGTCATTTTGCCAGCGAAACCGGCGAATGCTTCCGCCTGATCGACCTTACTGAGCCCTAAACAGACCCGTTCAGCTCGGCGGAGTCGATTCAAAGAATTTTCAGCCCTATATCACGACCATGAAGGCCTCCACGATTTGCCTTCATACTTCTGAATTTCGACGTGATACAGGGAGCATTACTTCAATGATCTGTCCCGCTTGTCGCTCTACCCGCATCGTCACCTGCGACTACGGCAAGAAAGCTGGTGGCCTGATCGGCTCGGTGGGCGGCGCCGCCAGTGGCTTTTCCGGGGCACTGGCCGGTGCTGAGGCCGGCACCGTACTGGGCGTGATTGGCGGTCCACCTGGCATGATGCTAGGTGGTCTTGCTGGCGCGATTCTCGGCGGCTTGGTCGGTGGTGCCACGGGTGGCGTTGCTGGCGCGGCCCTGGGCAGGCAAGTAGATGAGCGCGTGCTGAACAACTGCCGCTGCCTGAACTGCAATCACCGCTTCAGCCCCATTCCGACGTAGCCCTAGTTTCCCTCGCTTCTATCCACTCCATCCCTTCTGGCTCGGTGCTGCGCCTCGCGCAGCGCTGTATGCCGTCTATTACCCAAAGGAAATTCTCATGGCGCATCTGATCGAACAAATGGCCTATGTAGGCGACACTCCCTGGCATGGCCTGGGTAATCATTTACCTCGCAAGCAGTCCATCGACGTCTGGCAACGCGAAGCTGGAATGAACTGGCAGATCCAGGAAAGCCCGGTGCACTTCAAGGCCGATGCTGTCGGCCACTTGGGCAGCATCCACTCCTTCCCCGAGCAGAAAGTGCTCTACCGCTCCGACACCAAGACACCTCTCTCTGTAGTCTCTCAGCGCTACCAGGTCGTTCAACCCAAGGAGGTCCTGGAGTTCTACCGGGATCTCACGGAGGTCTCGGGCTACGAGCTGGAAACCGCGGGCGTACTCAAGGGCGGTCGCAAGTTCTGGGCATTGGCACGCACCGGGCAAAACACCGCACTCAAGGGTAATGATCAGGTAAACGGTTACCTGCTGCTGGCGACCTCCTGCGACGGAACGCTCGCCACCACCGCCACGCCGACGACCATTCGCGTCGTTTGCAACAACACCCTCACCATCGCCCTGGACGGCACTTCCCGCGCTATCAAGGTGCCGCATAACACGCGCTTTGATTCCACGGTGGTGAAGAAGCAACTCGGCATCGCGGTCTCGCAATGGGGCGACTTCATGTATCGCATGCGCCACCTTGCTGAACGCAGGGTGCAGTGGCATGAGGCGATGGGCTTTTTCATGAATGTGATGTGCGATGCGCCCATTAACGGCGCTTTGCCGGAGAAGCTGGCGAACGAGAGGGCCATGCGCAAGGTGCAGAGCCTGTACGAAGGCCGTGGGCGTGGCTCACAGCTGGAGTCGGCGCAGGGCACTGCATGGGGCTTGTTGAACTCGGTGACGGAGTTCGTGGACCACGAGCGTCGGGCACGCAGTAATGAGTACCGGCTGGACTCGGCCTGGTTTGGTCAGGGGGCAGCACTCAAGCAGAAGGCGCTCGATGCGGCGCTGGCTTTGGCGGCATAAACCGCTGGCGGCGTGCTCGGTCCAATAGGACTGGAGCACGCCAAGCCGCAGTTCGTCATTGTACCATTGAGTGCCCACACAACTATCACATCAGTGCGCTTAGCATCTGAAGCGCTGCTGTTGCGGGCCTTGCCCAGAGGAATCTCCATGACACCTGTACAGCCAGAATCTCCCCCGCTGCGCAGCCGTCCAGCGCTGCGCCTGGTGCGCACCAAAGAGTTGTCCCGCGATGAGTGGCTGGCAGTGCGTAAACACGGCATTGGCGGCTCCGATGCGGCGGCAGCGGTAGGCCTGAATCCCTACAAGTCGCAGCTCGAACTGTGGCTGGAAAAGACAGGCCGCGACGAGCTACTGCCCAAGATCGATCCGCAGGATGAGGAAAGTCCCGCCTACTGGGGCAACATTCTCGAACCCATCGTCGCCACGCACTACACCCAACGTACCGGCAATCGGGTGCGGCGCATCCATGCGGTACTGCAACACCCTGATCCGAACCTGCCCTGGATGCTCGCCAACATCGACCGCGAGGTGATCGGCGCCGATGACGTCCAGGTGTTGGAATGCAAAACAGCCGGCATCAATGGCGCACAGTTGTGGAAAGACGGTGTACCGGTGTACGTGCAGCTCCAGGTCATGCATCAGCTTGCCGTCACCGGCAAGCAGGCCGCTGACGTGGCGGTACTTCTCGGTGGTCAACACCTGGAGATCCACCGTATCGAACGAGACGACGAGCTGATCGCTCGCCTGATCGAATTGGAGCGGGATTTCTGGCAGTACGTGCAACGCGATACGCCGCCACCGGCGGACGGTTCGGAGTCAGCGGAGTTGGCATTGCGCTGCCTGTATCCGGAGGACCATGGCCGTACGGTGGACTTCACCCAGAACGCGGTGCTATCGGCTAGCTTTGATGAGCTGAAAGACGTGCGCACACAGCAGGAGCAATTGACTCAGCGTGAAGCGCAGCTCAAGCAACAACTGCAGCAGGCCATGGGCGATGCCAGTCGCGCGGAGTTCGCCAATGGCGCGGTGACTTGGCGTAAAGCCAAGGACAGCGTGGTGCTTGATACCGCCACGTTGCTCAAAGAGAAGCCGTATCTGCTGGTACGGTTCCCCACGCACAAAACTGGCAGCCGGCGCTTCCTGATTTATTAATACCGGAGTCGTTTAATTCGATTGCGCTGGTGGGCTGCACCACCAGGTTTCCCACACTCAATTTCACCTTGGCCCTCACGACGTTGCCCCTTCGTCGTGGGGGCCTTTTTATTTCTGCTTCGGAGAAAACCCATGCTCAAAGGTTTGGCGATCACACCGCCCGTACTCGGACGGATTTCCATCGGCAAGGTCATCGAGAGAAACGGCAAACGCCTGCCGGAGAAGGACGATCAATTCACCATCACCTCGCAAGTGCTACTGCGCGACGGCTGGATCCATCACCCCCTGGATGAGGAGTTGCGCAAGGCCCAGGGTGGCAAGATCCGCAGCATCCCGATCCGCTTGTTGTTCAACGCTCCGGAGCTGAACTTCCGTGCCGAGTACTGCCTGTTTGATCGACAGTCCGGGCGTCCGGTCTGTGTCGGTAATGGCGAGAGCTGCAAGCGCCGCACCCAGGCCGGTATCGAGTCGCATAGCTGCCCTTCACCGGAGGCTTGCCCGTTGGCCAAGGGCGGCGCCTGCAAGCCCTATGGTCGCTTGAACGTCAGCATCGGTGATGACGATCCGCTAGGCAGCTTCGTGTTTCGCACCACGGGCTTTAACAGCATCCGCACCCTGGCGGCACGCCTGCAATACCTGCAAGCGCTGTCCGGCAATCGCTTGGCCTGCCTGCCCCTGGAGATGCGCTTGCGAGGTAAGTCCACACGGCAGAGCCATGGCTCACCAATCTTCTATGTCGATCTCACGGTGCGCAGTGGCATAGGCATGGAAGAGGCGCTGCTGCAGGCGCGCGAGCTGGATGAGTCGCGCCAGGCCTCAGGCTTTGATCAGGCTGCGCTGGATGCCACTGCACGCCTGGGCTTTGCCAATGGCGCCTTTGAGGACAGCGAGGAGGAAGGTAGCGCCATCGTCGATGAGTTCTTTCCTGAAGCCGGCACACAGCCTCCAGCCCCAGTACAGCCAACCGATCAGTCGTCTTCGGGAACCGATCAATCCACTCCACACAAACCCTCGCTTGCCTCGCTGCTCAGAGATCGAGCGCAAGCCCTTCAATCATCCACACAGGAGTAACCACCATGCTCAGCCTGACTCGCAGCGTCGGCCAAACCATCCGTATTGGCGACGACATCGAGATCGTCATTCTTCGCGTCAAAGGCAACCAGGTGCGCCTTGGCATCAGCGCGCCGCCCGACATCACGGTGCACCGGGAAGAGGTATATCAGAGGATTCAGGCCCATGAGCGGTTGCCGTTCTGATCACCCACGCCTGGAGGACCAACGATGAATCTATTGCGCTTTCTAGGTTGGCTGTTCGTGCTGGTGAGCATCTTCGCTGGCACCGCGGCGGTGGTGACCATTGCGGTTCTGGCCCTGCGGTATTGGCCATTGCTGCTGATCATCGTGCTGGCCTTGCTGCTGTTCCGTAAGCGCTTGATTGACGACGTCCTTGCGATGCGAGTAGGCGCAGTTACTCAGTCGCGTTGAGGATCCAGGGCAGCAGGGCTTCATAGTCCT